>NZ_JAGGDJ010000018.1 GCF_017652985.1 Paenibacillus artemisiicola | reverse complement strand
CATTGAGTTCTTTTACAACCGAAAACGGTCCAACAGTACCTTGGGTTACATCTCGCCCATCCGTTTCGAACAGCTTTATTACGAGAAATTGGCTTAGCCTGTTGTCCACTTTATTGACAGAGGAGCACTGTGTCCGCCAAAGATCCAAATCGGCCCCTTATTCGACGAATAGCGGATCTCTTGTCCGCTCGGTCATCGGGTGGGACGCTTCATTGAAGCTCGGCGCGCCCCAACCTGACCGTGCCTCTGCACGATGGCCCGCGGTTTGCTTTGGCAGACGGCCGGCTGCTGCATCCGATTGCCCCTTGTGCCCGCTATGCCACTCACGCCCGCTATGCCACTCAGCCCCGCTATGCCATTCGCTCCCGCTATGCCATTCTCGCCAGCTATGCCCCTTCGCCCGACAGACGCAAAAAAAAGCGTGTCAAATCGATAACCGATTTGCACGCTTCTTGAACCTAAAAGTCCGGAGCCTCGATCAAAAGAAGTTAAACAGCAGCAGCGAGTAAATGACGAGCATTTTGCCCCACCGTTTCTTCATGAACTCCTTGCCGCGGTGGATGCGCGACTTGACCGTGTTGACGGGAATGTTGTTCGCCCGGCCGATGTCCTCCATGGACATCTCCAGCACGTAGCGCTGGTACACGACGGTCTTGTACTTCTCGGGAAGCTTCTCGATCATCCCGGCCATCGTGGAAGCGAGCTCGCGTTCGATCACTTCGCCTTCCGGCGTCAGGGACGCGTGCGGAATGACGTCGTGCAGGGACAAATGCTGGTCGGAATGGGCCGTTACGGGCTGATCCAGCGGGAGCGGCGGTGTTTTGCGGCGGCGCAGCAAATCCAGGCATACGTTCTTGCCGATGTGAAAAATCCACGTCGAAAACCGTTTGTTCTCGTCGAAGCGGTTCAGGTTCAGGTACACCTTCAAGAAGGTTTCCTGCACGACGTCCTCGCACTCCGTCTTGCTCCGCAGGATGCGATGCGCCATGTGAAACAGCTTATCCTTGTAGAGCTCGACCAGCTTATTGAAGGCCGTCTCGTCCCCTTGTCTCGACAACATCACTAACTGTGCCTCGTTCACCGCGATTCTCCTTTGCCACCCGTCATCCATCTCCCTGTATTATACCTGATAAAGGGCGAAAAAAGAAACGCATCTCCGACGGAGATGCAGCCTCTTACAGATGAAGAGGCTTTGTTGGGCTTGGCGGGAGGATTTAAGTCCCTCCCCGTTTGGCCCTCGTTGCTTTTATCAGCTTCGCATCCTTGTTTAATAACGCTGCCTTGTCTGTCCGTTCCCAAGGAAGATCAAGATCCGCACGTCCGAAATGTCCGTAAACAGCCGTTTTTTGATAAATCGGTCTGCGAAGGTTCAACATGTTAATCATGCCTGCCGGACGTAAGTCAAAGTGTTTGCGTACCAATTGACTGAGCATATCATCGCCGATTTTGCCGGTATGAAACGTATTTACGGCTATACTCACAGGATATGCAACCCCTATGGCATAAGCCAACTGAACCTCGCATTTGTCGGCAAGACCTGCCGCAACAATGTTTTTAGCTACATATCGCGCAGCGTAAGCGGCCGAGCGGTCAACCTTGGTGGGATCTTTGCCCGAGAATGCGCCGCCGCCATGACGAGCGTAACCGCCATAGGTATCGGCTATAATTTTACGGCCCGTCAATCCTGAATCCCCTGCCGGACCGCCGATGACGAATCGGCCGGTTGGATTAATGAAATACTTTGTGTATTCATCCTTATAAACGGTTGGAACGACAGGCGAAATCACGAACGCATGCATATCGTTTATGATTTGCTCACGGGATATTTCAGCGTCGTGTTGAGTCGAGATTACGATCGTATCTATTCGCTTAGGCCGGTTGCCTTCATATTCCACGCTGACTTGCACTTTACCGTCAGGACGTAAATAAGGCAATGTTCCGTTTTTTCGGACGAGCGCCAACTGATAAGCAAGTTTATGCGACAGTGATATCGGCAGCGGCATCAACTCCTTTGTCTCCGTACATGCGAAACCAAACATTAAGCCTTGATCGCCGGCACCGATTCCGTTTATCTCATCCTCGCTCTTTCGGCCCTCGCGAAGCTCTAAGGCTTTATCGACTCCCATTGCGATATCGGGGGATTGTTCGTTGATCGCGATAAAGACCGCGCATGAATCGGCATCGAAGCCAAGATCCGCCCGCGTATACCCAATGCCGCGAATTGTGTCTCGAACGACTTTCCGATAATCAATAAAAGCGTTTGCCGTGATTTCTCCGGTAACAAGCACAAAGCCTAGTCCCACGCAGCATTCGCAAGCCACGCGCGCAAACGGATCTTTCTCGAAAATAGCATCTAAAATGCCATCGGAAATTTGATCGCACATTTTATCGGGATGGCCTTCCGTCACGGATTCGGACGTAAAGAGATGATGGTTTTTTTTGATCGTCATTTATTCCCCCCCATTATACTTGTCCCATAGAAGAAATCGGGTACATGTTTTCATTGGTTCGTTCCATATCCCGCGATCTCGCTTACACGGCATGTAACGTCTTTAATGTCTTGAATTTGCCGTCTTTCCAACACCAGCTTTTGTCCGATCGAAAGCGCCAGCTTCTCCCCTTCTGCCCGGAGATTCGGATCCGCTATGCTTTCCAGATCCGAAACATGCGCAAGACCTATGATTCTGCGTATCATTTCACATCCTGCGTAGCCCGCGCAGTCCTCAAGCACATGAAGCAAGTAAGAGTCCAGCAATCCTGGAACGATTGTCATGCGTTCTTTAGACTCTTTTTCCCATAGTTCCCTGAATGTTTGTTCAAAGTAACCCCATATTTGTTCGATCGTTGCAAGAAGATACGCCTGATAATTCCGCTCAGGCGCGTCCTGGGTATGCCCTCCATGGGAGACAAAACTGAGCAGAAGATTTCCAAACACAACCCCGATATCAAATCCGACAGGTCCATAAAAGGAGAATTCCGGATCGATCACTTTGGTCCCCTCTTCGCTTACCATAATGCTGCCGGTATGAAGATCCCCATGGATCAGCGCCTCCGCATGAGTGAGGAAACCTGCTTTTAATTTTGCGACCTCCAGCTTCAATGGGTTATTGTTCCATATTTCTTCTATCCGTTCTGCTGCCAAGGGATTAAATTGATTCGTTTCGGAATTAAAATAAGGGTCCGTAAAAATGAGATCTTCCGAGATTTTGCACATTTCCGGATTCGTGAATTGAGCCGCTTTTTTCTTTTTCACTTGCGAAGGTAAAGCAAAATCGGACGTCAAGTACAACGTTCGCGCCAGATAGACGCCTAGATGACGCGCAAAATGAGGATAACGCTTCCGGGCAGCCAATCCTTTGCGCATAATCAGATAGTTCGACAGATCTTCCATGACGGTCACTGCCATAATGGGATCATAGTGGTAAACTTTAGGTACGAAACCAGGGCAAATGGAATGCTGAATGATCAATGCTTGACTCTCAATCCGCGCCCGATCGAGCGTTAATGGCCAAGATTCCCCTACAACCCGTGCATAAGTAAGCGCCTGCTTCACAATAATGCTTGTACCCGATAACTTGTCTGTAATTTGAAAGACGAGATTCAAATTCCCATCTCCGATCTCTCTGCAAACCAGCTGCGCATTCTTCCCGAACATGTCTTTTAGTTTACGGGCATACATCAAAGCTCTATATTCATTAAGGGTTTCATACTGGAGCATTATCCTTCCTCCTCTACTAAAACATGAACTATCTTATATAGATAATCCAAGAAGGAGAATTGGTGTCTATGAATAGTCATAAATAAGACAACCGTCTAAATAGATAGGTGGCTGATAGAGAAGTAAATTGTTGTTTTTAGCAAAAAAGAGGATAGACGTACAAGCAATTCCCCTTCTCTTTCATATCCTTTCATAAAATGGAAGGTGATGCGATGGATGCGCGAATAGGCAGATTCGAGATTAAGGCATCAAACCAAATGAACCGTCTCCCCAATCAATTTTTTTCGGGCTTAGTGTCGAGGGCGAACCGATATATCGAAGAGGGATACGATGTGATTAATCTTGGCCAGGGAAATCCCGATCTTCCTACACCCTTGCATATTGTACGTTCCTTGCAGGAAGCGGCGATTAGTCCGCTGAACCACAAGTACCCCTTATTTTCCGGGAAAAGGAAGCTGAAAGAAGCGATATGTCAATGGTACGAGGTTGAACATGGCGTTCATTTGGATCCGGACGATGAAGTAGCGATTCTTCCCGGCACAAAAACAGGGCTGGTCGAACTTGCGTCAATCTTGTTGAACCCAGGGGATGTTGCGCTTGTACCCGACCCCGGGTATCCGGATTATTGGTCAGGGATCGCGCTGGCAGGCGCTAACATGATTCCCATGCCGCTGCTGAGGGAAAACGCGTTCTTACCCGATTTGGAATCCATTCCAACGGAACAGCTGAAAAGGGGTAAATTAATCTATCTGAATTATCCGTCCAATCCTACGGGTGCCTGCGCTCCTCCCTCCTTTTTCGATGATGCAATCCGGTTTGCGGAGAAGAACAAAATGGTTATCGCGCATGACTTTGCATACGGAGCGCTCGGATTTGACGGGAAGAAACCAGCCAGCTTTTTGTCCCGTCCTGGCGCGAAAGAGGTGGGAATCGAGTTTTATACCCTCTCGAAGACCTATAACATGGCCGGTTGGCGAAGCGGGTTCGCGCTGGGAAATAAAGAAGTGATCCGATTGATAAATTTGCTTCAGGACCATTATTACTGCAGTCTGTTCGGAGCGGTTCAAGATGCTGCGGTGACGGCCTTGACGGCTTCTCAGGACTGCGTAAAGGAACTGGTGGCCGTTTATGAATCGCGTCGGAATTCCGTTTACCGCGAAATGAGCCATATCGGCTGGAATGCCTCTCTTTCCGAAGGGACGTTTTTTACTTGGCTTCCCGTTCCGCCAGGATACACCTCAAGCCAGTTCGCAGACTTGCTTCTGGAAAAAGTTCAGGTGGTTGTGGCGCCAGGCAGCGGGTTTGGTCATAACGGCGAGGGTTACGTTCGAGCGGGACTTCTAACGAGTGAAGAACGCCTGCGGGAAGCGATGCAGCGAATTCATTCCTTATCTCTTTTTTAAGCGGATACCGCAACGTACGCTATGTAGGGCATTTGCTTGACTCATTTATGAAAAGGGGAATTGCCGCGGGTCGCTCATCCCTATGAGAATCGTGAATTCTAAGGCGTGATTGATGCATGAATGCCTTCAGAGGACTATTCGTATAGTCCTCTTAGGATCCCTTCCATCTTATAGCGCTGCTTTTTGATCCATGACGTAATATTTGAATATTCTCAGATTTTTCAAGCTGTTAGGCAGGGCTTCTTTTTTATCGCGAAGAACATCCTTGGGCAATTTAAACAGAACGGAGAGATTTTTGGGGAGTGTCTGGTTCGCGACGGATACTTTTTTCCTTCCGGGCGCAAACTTTTTAAACGAAGCGATCTGGAATCCCCAATCTCCGAATGAAGGAACGTAAACATTATAGCTTTTCGTTATCAGTCCTACGCTTTTCAAAGTATGATAAATACTCCAATAAACCCGCGGGAAATCATCGGTCGAATTGGATTGGATGACGATTATGCCGCCTGGAGCAAGCTTTTTGGTTACGTCTTTTAGAAATTCTTTCGTATACAGCTTACTTAGCTCTTTATCATACGGATCGGGGAAATCGAGGATGATCACATTGTAGGTCTTTGAATTTGGATTCGGCGTCTTGGAAAAGAAGCGTCTTGCATCCTTTTGATGAATCTTCACTCGTTTATCGTATAACGAACGCTCATTTAATACGGAGATAGGTCTGCTTTTTGCTATCTTGATTATTTTGGGGTCCAGCTCAATGAGATCAACCGTTTTTACATCCCGATATTTAAGTACTTCCCGTACTGCGAATCCGTCCCCCCCGCCTAATATCAGGACATGACGACGACAGGGCGACATGACCATCGCCGGGTGAACAAGAGCCTCGTGATAAAAACGTTCGTCCAATGAACTGAATTGCAACTGCTTATCCAGATACATCCGTACATCTTTCGCTTCCAGCAGGACAATATTTTGATAACGGCTTTTACCCTTGTAAAGAATTTTAGGTTTTCTTTGCAGCAAGTGTTTCAAGGTTTTCTGATCCCATATATCTCCCCGGTTAACGGTTGAGCTTGTTGAGGCCGCCGTTTTTTTTGCCAATTGTTTCACCTCTCATCTAAATATAGGCCTGCAAAAAAAGGATGCAATATCCGCTCCGGCATTTTCTCCGCATAAGTTAATCTCAAGATATGCCATGTATCCGGGAAAGTGTGGGCGAAGCGCCGCTTCGGCAGCTCCCGTAAGTCCTTGTACGCAACCGAATCGCGGAAGCCGAGCGCGTTCCCGAAAAACAGCACCCGCGGTTCGCTGTCGTTCTACTTCGCGGTTACGCCTTTAGTCAAGCAAAAAGCCTGTAACAGGCTTGTTACAGGCTTTTTGCTATGCCGATGAATGAAAGCGGGAAGACCGATTCATACTGCGCAGCGGTTGACCGCTACGATGAAAACTCATAAGCTGGCGCGGAAAGCCAGTGAAATCTATACGCTGATCATCCTCCTCGAAACTAAGAATAGTCATTCTACTAGATCGGTTTTCATTTATTTTCATATTTTATGGAGTGAGTTGAAAAACTCTCGTCCATCCTCGCTGCTTTTTCATCATTAGACTTGAAGGGGTGATCCGAGTTGACATACTCGACTTTTGGAAAGCATATTATCGTTGACGTTTGGGGAGTTGATTTTGCATGTTTGAATGATATTGATTTTTTACGGTCGATCATGTTGGATGCAGCTACGCAATGCGGCGCGAAGGTAATATCCATATCCGATAAGGAATTCGATCCAAATGGCTGTACCATTTTAGTTCTTTTATCGGAAAGCCATCTCTCCATTCACACCTACCCTGAGAAGGAGTTTGCGGCGATAGATTGCTACACTTGCGGGGAAAACGTAGATCCCAAAATAGCGATCGATTATCTAATCGATCGATTAAGCCCTATGAAAATCTATACAAAATTTTTAATACGCGGTTCCAATGAAATAGACGTTATGGATTAATAATGAACAAGCCTCTTACAGATTAAGAGGCTGCATCTCCGGTCGAAATGCGTTTTTGCTTCGTCCCGCGACTTCACGCGATGGACGAGATCGACGCGCGAAACCGCTCCGTCAGCTCCAGCAGATCGGCGTTTTTCTTGAAAATGCTCGACGTCCCCGCGACGAAAATGTCCGCGCCGGCCGCCTGCATCTTGACCGCGTTCTCGTTGGAAATATTACCGTCCACCTCGATCTCCACGTCCCCGTAGCCCATGTCCGCGAGATGGCGCTTCATGTTGGCGATTTTGCGCAGCGTCGCCGGGACGAGCTTCTGCCCCGCGAAGCCGGGATTGACGGTCATGACGAGCACGACGTCGAGGTCGTCCAGCACGTCGTCGATCGTATAGATCGGCGTCGCGGGATTGAGCGCCACGGACGGGCGCGCCCCGAGCGCCTTGATCTGCTGCAGCGTGCGCTGCAGGTGAACGGACGCTTCCTGGTGGACGGACACGATGTCGCCGCCGCGAACCGGGAACAGGTGCAGATGGTCCTCCGGCCGTTCGACCATGAGGTGCAGGTCGATCGGGATCGCCGTCATTTCGCGGATCGTCCGGACGAAATCCGGGCCGAGCGTGAAATTCGGCACGAACCGGCCGTCCATGATGTCGATGTGCAGGTACTCGACGCCGGCGCGCTCGAACGCCTCGACCGTCTGCTCCAGCCGGCGGAAATCCGCGCACATCAACGAAGGGGAGATTTTGGCTGCCATGCTGCTGCGCCTCCTCGTACTAGGGTTTGACGATGACGCGCATGCCGGCGTGGCTCTCCGCCGCGCGGATCGCGTCGCCGATCTCCTCGAGCGGGAACGTGTGCGAGACGTACGGCTTCATGTCGATCGCGCCGGACGCGATCAGGTCGACCGCCTTCCGGTGATGCGCCGGCAGCGAGCCGTGGGCGCCGTGCACGAACAGCTCTTTGTAGTGGATGATGTTCGTGTCCAGCGTCACGAGCGACTTGCCCTTCGGCAGGCCGCCGAAGAAGTTGACCCGGGCGCGGTTCTTCGCCATGTGGATCGCGTCCACCTGCGCTTCCGGCGACGGGTTCGACGTGATGACGACGTCGGCGCCGAGCCCGCCGGTCTCCTCGAGCACGCGCGCGATCGCGTCCTCTTCGTTCGAGCAGATGTAGGCGTGCGCGCCGAATTGCTTCGCCAGCTCGAGGCGCGGCCGGGAACGCTGGACGAGGATGACCTTGGTCGCGCCCATCATCTTGGCAACCTCGACGATCATGCAGCCGATCGGCCCGGCGCCGATGACGACGACGCTGTCGCCGAGGCGGACGTTCGACAGCTCCAGCGCGTTGATGACGCAGGCGAGCGGCTCGGCGAGCGCCGCTTCCTCGTGGGAGACGTGGTCGGGAATCGCGTGGATCGGCCCGTAGTCGACCATCATTTTGTTCAGCAGCACGTATTCCGCGAAGCTGCCCGCGAACTGGTAGCCCATCGCGTAGTTGATCTGGCAGTTGTTGCCGATGCCCGCTTCGCAAAAGACGCACTCGCCGCACGGCACGTCCGCGCCGAGCGAGACGCGGTCGCCGACCCGGAACTTGGTGACGTTCTCGCCGACGGCGACGATCCGGCCGGACGACTCGTGGCCGAGAATTTGCGGCAGCTGCACGCGGCTGTTGCCGTGGTGGTAGATGCGGATGTCCGAGCCGCAGATGCCGACGGCTTCGACTTTCATGAGGATGCTGTCGGCGTCGACGGTCGGCATGTCGACGTCCTGGACGACCATGTGGTCGAGTTGGTGCAGTACGGCCGCTTTCATGTTTGCCTAGCCCTCCTTTTTAATCATCCGGGTGCGGGCGGAAAAATGCCCTGCGATTGTTGCGGGACTCCGCTCGCTGTTGTAGATCGGATTTCTTCGATTTAATCAAACATAATAAAGGTAGAAATTCGACGACAAAGGCTTAAGGTGATTGGTTTGCGTTCACTGTCGGAGACAGGGAATGCAGCATTCACCGGCTTCGTAAGCATATGCTCCGCTTTTTCGACCTCACTCCGCCCTCCGGGCATTTTTCCTGCCGGATGCTTAAACCTTCAAAAACCTTATTGAGAACTCCATCATTAGAATGATTCTGTTGGCCTCCCGGCCCAAAACATGGGGCACTTTCCTGCGGCCCGTTGCTTCGGTCTGGCTTCGCGGACCTCTTGGGCCTGCTTGTTGCAGGCCAAAACCCTATTAAGACCAAAGCAACTTCCGGCTAAACCTCCCCGCCCGACGGCAGGATCATCACTTTATTAAAGAACGCGGTCCGGTCGCGCATCATCCGCATCGCTTCGAACGCGTCCTCGAGCGAGCAGCGGTGGCTGATCAGCGGCTTCAGATCCAGCCGGCCGGACGCCATGCTGTCGACGACGAGGCGCCATTCGTTGCGCGGGGACGCGGCGAAGGACGAGTTCCACGTGCCGCGGACGGTCAGCTGCTTGCGCAGCATTTCCCAGTAGCCGTCCTGCGACAGCGCCATCCCGCCCGCCGGGTTGCCCATGAGCACGACCCGGCCCAGCTTGCGGACGGCGCGCAGGCAGTTTTCCCAAGACGCCGAGATGCCCGCGCCTTCGATCGCCACGTCCGCGCCCCGGCCTTCGGTTCGGGCCTTGGCCCACTCGCCGGCGTCGCCTTGGAGCGGGTTCAGCACGTCCGCGAAGCCGAGCGAGCGCGCGAACGCGAGCTTCGTCTCGTCGACGTCCGCCAGCAGGATCCGCGACGCGCCCCACGCTTTCGCCCAATAGGCGAGCATGAGGCCGATCGGGCCGGCGCCGCTGATGAAGACGCTGTCGCCGACGTCAAGACCGGCTTGCCGGAGCGCATGGACGGCCACGGCCGCGGGCTCCGTCATCGCCAGCTCTTCGAAGCCGAGCGTATCCGGGGCCAAGACGAGATTCCATACCGGCGAGACGATGTATTCCGCGAACGCGCCGTCCCGCCGCGAGCCCATGTAATCGTAGTCGTCGCACAGAGCGTATTCGCCGATCTCGCAGGACGGGCAGCGGCGGCACGGCAGCAGCGGGAACACGGCGGCCTTGCGGTGCAGCAGCGCGGGATCGACGCCGTCGCCGAGCGCGACGACGCGGCCGGCGAATTCGTGGCCGGGCACCGTGGGGAACCGGTACGTGCCCTTCGTGAAGACGCGCGGGATGTCCGAGCCGCAGACGCCGCACGCGCCGATGCGCAGCAGCACTTCGCCCGGACCGGGCGCCGGCGTGGCGATCTCCTCGGCGCGGAGGTCGCCGAGACCGTGCAGCACGTTCGCTTTCATCGGCTGCGCGCTCCTTTCGCTTCGGCGCCGGCGGCTGCCTTCGCGCGGTCGCCCGCGTCCGGCACCCGCCGCGCTCTTTGTCGTTCAATCGTGTTCATCATGCGGAGCGCCTCCCGTTTACTTGCTTACGAACTGCCGCCAATACGCGACGGAAGCCTTGTGGTCCTCGATGATGCGGAATTCCGTCGACCAGGCTTCGCGGTGCGACAGCTCGAAGACCAGCTCCGCTTCCTTCGCGCCCGACGTTTCCAGCGCCGCCAGCAGCGGCTCGCCGTGGATGATGCCGAGGGCGTTGTATTCCGGCGTGAACGGCCAATGGCGGCTGTGATCCTGCTCCGTCTGCTGAATATGGATGATCGGCGATACGCCGCCCAGCTCGCGCACCCACCGGTACGGATCGCGGTCGCTCGGATGCGGCGCGTGGCCGACGTCCAGGACGAGCTTGAACGGGATGCCCGCCCCGTCGTTCAGCCGCTCCAGCAGCTCCTTCGTCTCCTCCACGGTATTGGCCATCTCGCGCGGAACGGACATCGGCTCGAACGTCAGGTACGCCATGCCTTTGTCCTTCGCGTACCAGCTCAGCTCGCGCCACTGCTTCAGCGCTTCCCCGACGAGGTAGTCCCGGCGGGCCGGATCGCCGTAATCGGCGAACGTCAGAATGCCGAAATGGCTGCCCGTCGACGACGCGCCCATCGCGGCGGACAGGTCGACGAACCGTTTGAACCAGTCCAGCCATACGCGCCGCGTCTCCTCGTCGGGATGCATGAAATGGTTCACGCGCGTAAACGAGCTCGTGAACGTGCTCGTGATCTGCAGGCCGTGCTTGGCCGTCTGCTCCTGAATTTCCGCCAGCTGCCGCTGCAGGACCGCCTCGGGCAGAAACGCGTTCAGCAAATCCGCGACGAACTGCACATAGGTCAGCCCCAGCTCCTCCGCCACGATGCGGGCCCAGACATGCGGCTCCACGTACTTGTTGACGGCAAACCCCAAGTTGATGCCCAGCTTCACATCCACAGCCATTCCCGCCATCCTCTCCTATGGACAAGTCAGTTGTTCTTCTAGTACATAAACTAATACTATTATGTATCAGTGATACATTCAATTAGTTTTTTCGCATGCAAAAACGCCCTCTCTCTACGTCGGTAGATAGAGGGCGTCCTACGTTGAACATCCGCTCAGGCAGCAGGACCGAGCAGGCCGCCGTCCGGCATCACCTTCCCGTCACGCTCTCCCGCACGATCAGCCGCGTCGGCAGCTTGACCGACGGGACGGCGGTGCCCGGCGGCGCGTCCATGATCCGGAGAAGCAGGTCGATGCAGGCGCGGCCGAGCTCGCCGGCCGGCTTGCGCACGCTCGTGAGCGGTACCGGGAGCAGGCCGTTCATGCGGGAGTCGGTGAAGCCCGCGACGGACAGCTGCCGCGGCACGTCGATGCCGAGCCGGCGCGCGGTTTGCATGACCGCCAGCGCCACATAATCGTTGGAGCAGAACGCCGCCGTCATCGCGGACGCGCCGCGCATGAACGCTTCGAGGTCTTCTTCCCGGTTCGCGTAATCGGAATAAATGAGCGACCGGTTGACCGGCAGCCCCGCGTCCAAGTGGGCCTGGAGGTAGCCCTGGTAGCGCTCCTCCCGGCTCATGACGCCGGCCATCTGCTCGGAGACGAAGCCGATTGCCCGATGGCCCGCTTCGATCAGGTACTTCGCCAGCTCGTAGGCGCCGCCGTAATGGTCGTGGCAGACGCTCGGAATGTCGATCTCCCGGAACGCCCGGTCGATGATGACGAGCGGATACTGCGCGAGGTGCAGGCGCAGCACCTGGCGGCCGAACGCCCGCCGGTCGCCGGGGAACAGGATGATGCCACCGATGCCCCGGTCCTCCGACAGCTCGCGCAGCAGCGCTTCTTCCTTGTCATGGTCGTCCCCCGCGACGCGGAAAATCAGCTCGCAGCCGAGCGCCTGCGCCGCCGGCAGCGCGGCGGTGATGATCTGGCCGACGAAGTCGTCGATGGCGGGCACGACCATCGCGACGATCCGTCCGGCCGGCCGCGCGGGCGCCGCGCGTCCTTCGCCGTACTCCGCCAGGAACGTCCCCCGGCGCGGCATCCGGTAAACGATGCCTTCCTTGGCCAGCGCCAGCAGCGCCTCCTTGCTCGTCCTGCGGCTGACCCCGAACATGTCGGCGAGCTCGCCCTCGGACGGCACGGGATCGTGCGGCCGCAGCCCCCGCTCCTCGATCAGCTCCACGATTTTCCGCCGCATCTGCTCGTACAGCGCGTACGGCCCCTTAACCAGTCGTTCCTTCCGTTCGTTCCCGTTCAACGCGAAATCCCCCTTGCCGCAGCGGCGATGTATCCGTGTGTCAGTGATCCATCTAGTGTATAGGCGATCCCGCCCGAATTCAAGACGAAAGGCTTGCCCCGTTCAGGGACAAGCCTCCCGCATGCTAGGATACGCGCTGAATCTTGAACGTAAACTTCCACTTCGCCGTGTTGCCGGAGTAGCGGCCGCGGTTCTCCGTGACGGTGACCGACAGCGCCTTGTCGAGGCTCTTCGTCACCGACGAGACCTTCACCGCGGCGCTCGCCTGGCCGTCGTCCGGATACTTGTCCTGCTCCTGCGCCTCGGCGAGCAGCTTGATCGTATCCGTCGATTTCACGTTCAACGTAACCGAGCCGCCTTCCGGCACTTCTTTGCCGTTGACGTAGCCGCCGGTCCACCACTCGTTGCCGACGTGGTTGTTCTGCGCCAGCGTCGCGCGGACGAACGTCACCTTGATCTTGGCCGTCTTGGACGCGGCCGTCACGGGCTGCGCCGCGAGCAGCAGCGCGGGAATCAGCAGCATGGCCTTGCGTATCGCCTTCAATCGTATGACCTCCCAATATACGGGTAGAATAGCCGAGCTTTCCCATTATAAGGCGATTGCGCCGAAGCCGCAGCAATTATTTTCCTTCCCGAAGTCCGGCGTGCAAGCCTATTCCCGCACGACGGCAGCACAATAAACGGCGTCCCCCGCAGCCGGCGGGAAACGCCGTTTCGCCTTCGATTTCGCGCGCCCGCGCTTCGGGCTACTCGACCTTGATCGCGTTATAGAACTTCTCCTGCATCTTCTTCGCGGACGCGTCGAGCGCCGCCTTGACGTCGACGTTCTTGTTCGAGAACACCGACTGCACGTTCAGCGTCATCTCCGCGTAGTAGTCCTGCGTGTTGAACTGCGCCTCCGGCTTGCCGTCGAGCAGGCTCATGATGTCCGGGCTGTACGGGTACACGTTGTCGTACTTCGCGTACACCGCTTTGACCTTTTGGCCGTATTCGGAGTCGTCCGTGAAGTATTGGATGACCGGCGGCACGAAATATTTGTTGTCCGTCTTGCGCTGCTGGATGCTCGCCTCGACGGACTCCAGGCCCTTGTCGGAGAAGTAGTCGAACGTCGCGTACTTGAACGCCATCTCCTGCTCCTCCTTCGCCGCGTTCGGGTTGATGACGAGGAAGTCGCCGCCGAGCACGCCCGTATGCTTGCCGCTCGCGTCCATCTTCGGCATCGGATAGACGAGAATGTTCTCCGGCTTCATGCCGCCTTGGTTCAAGCCTTGATCGACCGGGCCGTCCGGACCGGCGATGACCATCGCGGTACGCCCCTGCGCCCACGCGCCGACCGCGTCGCCCCAGCCGAGCGCGAAATCCTTCGGAATCGCGTTCGCTTCCCAGGCCAGCTTATGGTAGAAGCCGAGCGCCTTCGCCCCGGCGTCGGAGTTGAACGCCGCCGTCACTTTGCCGCCTTCGACGGTCTGAATCTCGCCGCCCGCCTCGAACAGGAAGTTGGTCCAGTTCCAGCCGGCCTCGTTGCCCTTGCCCATCGGCGCGATGCCGGAGACGCCCTTCTTCGGATCGGCGACCGCCTTGGCCGTGTTCAGCATGTCGTCCCACGTCCAATCGTACGGCGGCACGGCCACGCCCTTATCGTCCAGCATCTTCTTGTTGACGACGGTGCCCGTCACGTACCCCTGCTGCGCGATGCCGTATACTTTGCCGTCGATGATGAATTGATTCTGCAGGATCGGATTCATCTGATCCTTGAATTCGTAGTTGTCGTACAGGTCGGTGATGTCCGCCGCCCAGCCGCGCTCGGCGAGGAATTTGCCCTCCGTCGCGTACGTGTTGAACAGCGTCGGCGCCTCGTTCGCGCCCATCTTGATGCCGATCTCGTTCGGGTTGTACTGCCAGTCGCTCTTCACGATCTCGACGTTCGGGTATTTCTCGTTGAAGCGCTTGATTTTGTCGTCTTCGAGCGCGCGCTTCTCCACGAGATCCGGCGTCGGATAGTAGATGCTGATCGTGATTTTCTTCGCGGACGCGTCGTTCCCCGCGGCATCGCCGCCGTTGCCGGCCGCGGCGTTCGTGCCCGCGTCGTTCGTACCGGACGCTCCCGTATTGCCCGTGCCGCCCCCGTTGTTCCCGTTGTTGCCGCCGCCGCACGCGGTCAACGCGCCCGTCAGCATGGCCACGCTCGCCAGGATGACGGACGCTTTGCGAAGCTTTCTCATGTACGTTCCCCTTTTCGCGTTTAGTTTGCCTTACACGCCCATCATAAGGGAGCCGCGGGCAAAGCAGAATGTGCATTCCTATGTCGATCGTGTGCAGGTCTACGATGCCGGCACCCGGCGTAGAAACGCGCCCGATCCCCGTGGAAACGCGCCTGCCCGGCGCCGAACCGCGCGCGGTCCGCTCCCATGACGCAAGCGCTCATCCCTTGACGCCGCCCATGTGAAGGCCGCGGATGATGAACCGCTGGAACAGCAGGAACACGAGGATCGGCGGCAGCATGACCATCGTCAGCATGGCGAATTTCACGTTCGTGTCGAGCCTGCGCACGTTGATGACGTATTGGTAGATCGCGGTCGCGAGCGGCCGCTTCTGGTCGGTATGCATGACGAGCGACGGCCAGAACCAGTCGTTCCACGCCGTCGAGAACACGAAGATCGCGAGCGTCGAGAAGATCGGCACGGACAGCGGCAGCGCGATGCCCGCGAACAGCCGGAAGTCCGACGCGCCGTCGATGCGGCCCGCTTCGAACAGCTCGTGGCTGATGCCGTCGAAGAAGCTTTTGAGCAGCAGGAGGAAAAACGCGTTCGCCCCCGCGGGCAGCCAGAACGCCTGAAACGTGTTCAGCATGCCGAGATCCTTCAGGTTGACGAAGTTCGGCACGATGTACGTCGTCGGCGGGATGAACAGCGCCGCCAGGAAGAAGAAGTGGATGCCGCGGCCGTAAGGAATGTTCAGCCGCGACAGGCTGAACGCCGCCAGCCCCAGGACGAGCACGGTTACGGCCATGTTGCCCGCGAAGATGATCAGCGTGTTGCGGAAGAACATCGGCAGGTCGATGTAGCGCCAGCCTTTCCCGAAGGTGTCGAACGTCCAGTGCTCCGGCAGGAAATGCGGCGGGAAGGAGTTGACCTCCGCGTTGGACTTCAAGCCGTTGAACAAGGTCACGAGAATCGGATACAGCATCGACGCGACCATGGCGATAATGACGAGCAGCATCAGGCCGTACGCGATGCGGTTCGGCGTCTTGTGCAGGTCGTAGCGGGACAGAATGCCGCGTTCTTGGTGCTTCATGTCAGTTCGCCTCCCTGCTTAACCGGTGCTGCAGCACGGCGAGTCCCCCGAGCACGAGGAACATGAGCACGCCGAGCGAGGACGCCGCGCCGTAATCGAGCCGCGTGAAGGCGTACTTGACGATCAAGAGCGCGTAGGTCAGCGTCGCCTGGTTCGGGCCGCCGTCGAGCATCGCCATTTGGGACTGGTAGCCTTGGGAGGTCGAGATCAGCTGAAGGACGAACAGCAGCACGATGATGCCGCGGATGAACGGGAGCGTGACGTGGCGGATTCGCCGCCATACGCCGGCGCCGTCGATCTCCGCCGCCTCGTACAGGTCGCGCGGGATGCTGAGCACGGCGGCCAGGTAGATGAGCATGGCCGCGCCGAACTGCTGCCACGTCTCCATGAAGACGAGCGAGATCATCGACCAGCCCGTGTCGGTCATGAACGAGACCGGATCCTTGCCGAAGCCCGTGACGACCGCGTTGATCGGGCCGGCCGGGTCGTACAGCCAGCGCCACAGCCCGTACAGGACGACGACCGGAATGACGTTCGGCAGGTAGGCGGCCACGCGGACGAAGCCTTGGAACCGCTTCAGCTCGGAGATGGAGATCGCGAAGACGATCGGCACCCAGAAGCCGATGACGAGGCAGAGGAACATGTAGTACAGCGTGTTCTTGACGGCCGTCCGGACGTCCGGATCGCGGAACACCGTCTTGTAGTTGTCGAGCCCGGCGAACGAATTGCCCTTGACGAAGTCGATGTGATAGAAGCTGTAGACGAAGCCTTTAACGATCGGCATCCACAGGAACATCACGAAGACGGCGGCGGCGGGCACGATGAACAAATACCCCCATAGATGCTTGCGAAGTCGCGCGGTGATCCGCATAGTGTCCCCTCTTTCATGCTCTTCCTCGGAAGGCCGCCGGCCGGTGGGGCCGGATCGGCCATTTCTTCCGTACCTCCCCATTCTAGAGGCGGCGGGCGGGACTGAACATGTGCGGTTCTATGGGGATCATGGGCGATCTTACTTCTTATTCTTCTTATTCTTCTTATTCCGCGCGGGCGGACCGGACTCGTCCGCCGCTGCCCGCGTACTCCCATCGTACCATCTCCGGGCCGGGTTCGTCTCATGAACGGCAGCCGTTCGCCGCCGGCGGCAGACGCGCCGGCAAACCGTTCGCCGGCAAGCACGACGGAACGGCAAAGAGGCAGCCGGTTTCCGGGCTGCCTCCCTCGCCGCGTGATCGTCCATTCGATCCGTGGCTCGGCGCTTCGTTACGCCTCGTTACGCCTCGTTACGCCTCGTTATTCCCCCGCCTCTTGCTCTTGCTCCAGCTCGTCCAGCCTGACCGCCCGGCCCGAGCGGGCGGAGCGGTTGGACGCTTCCATCAGCCGGGTCAGGTCGAGCGCCGTCTCGAGATTGCGCGCGCCCGCCTCGAGGCCGACCCCGCCGATCCGCGCCACCCACTGCTCGAAATCGGACGGCAGCGCCTCCGGCAGCGGCCATTCGGCGACCGGATTGTCGCCGTTCGCCAAGCTGGCGACGATCAGCTTGCGGGTGTGAAGCGAATAGCTCAGGCTTCCCTCGGTGCCGTGCGCTTCCAGCGTGAACGGCGACAACGGGTTGACGAAGCCGGCTTCGACGATGCCGATCGCCCCGTTCGCATAGCGCAGCACGGCCGCCGCGTTGTCCTCCGCTTCCCGGCCGGTCACGCAGCCGTAGCTGGCGGAGACGCTCTCCGGCATGCCGAGCAGCAGGCGCGTCAGCACCATCGGATGGCAGCCGAGATCGATCATCGCCCCGCCCGCGCTTTCGGCCAGGCGGTAGAAGCGCTCCGGCAGTCCGGCCGCCGACAGGGCGCCTTTGTGGGCCAGCCGCGCGCGCACCTGCGTCAGCCTGCCGAGCAAGCCTTGCGAGGCGACCTCCCGCGCCGCGAGCGCGAACGGCATGTTCAGCCGGGGCAGCGAGACCGTCAGCTGCACGCCGGACGCGCGGACGTCCGTCAGCAGCTCGCGGCATTCCCGGACGGTCGGCGCCAGCACCTTCTCCGTGAACACATGCTTCCCTGCTCTGGCCGCGGCCCCGATCACGGCGCGGTGCATGGCCGTCGGCGCCGTCACGATGACGGCGTCGATGTCCGGCCGCGCCAGCAGCCCGGCCAGCTCGGCGTAATACGGGACGCCGCGCGCCTCCGCCTCCGCGCGGCCGCGCGCCGGATTCTCGTCCCATACCGCCGCGACCTCGGTGTCCGGATGCCGCTCCGCCTGCAGCGCGTAATCCTTGGCATGGACATGCCAGAAGCTCAATATCGCGATCCGCAACATCGGACTCGCTCCTTTCCATCCTCCGGTCGGCTCAGTCGAAATAGACCGCGCGTCCGGTACGGTTCGATTCGTAGACGGCTTCGATGATCTCCGAGACGACGCACGCCTGCTCCGGCGTGACGACCGGCTGCGTGTCGTTCAGGACGGCCTCGATCCACAGCCGGATCTCCCGGTCGTGCATGCTTTCCTTGCGTCCCGTGAAGAAGTCGGCGCCCTTGACGTCGAATTTCACTTCGTTCTCGTACAGCCGTCCGTACTTCTCGCCGTTCAGGCGCAGCCGGTCCTTCACGTCCGCGCCCCCTTCGGTGCCGCACAGCGTGTAGCGGGCTTCCAGCGTGTCGACCATGTTGATCGCCCAGCTCGACTCCAGCATGACCGTCGCGCCGTTCTTCATGACGACCATGCCGAACGCCGCGTCCTCGACGGTGAACGTCTCCGGATCCCAGGAGCCGTCGGCGTTGGCCGCGTCCTTGCGCGGCGCGAGCTTGCGATACGACGTGCCGAGCACGGCGCGCGGCTCGTAGTTGTCCATCAGCCACAGCGTCAGGTCGAGCGCGTGCGTGCCGATGTCGATCAGCGGGCCCCCGCCCTGCTTCTCCCGATCCAGGAACACGCCCCAAGTCGGCACGCCCCGCCGGCGCAGCGCGTGCGCCTTGGCGAAATAAATCTCGCCCAAGTCGCCGTTCGCGCAGGCCTGCTTCATGTATTGGCTGTCCGGCCGGAACCGGTTATTGTAGCCGATCGTCAGCTTCTTGCCCGTGCGCCGGGCCGCCTCCGCCATGCGGCGGGCGTCGGCCGCCGTCTTCGCCATCGGCTTCTCGCACATCACGTGCTTGCCGGCCTCCAGCGCCGCGATCGAGACCTCGGCGTGGGCGTCGTTCGGCGTGCAGACGTGGACGACGTCGATCGAGCCGTCCAGCAGCAGCTCGCGGTAATCCGCGTAGACGCGGGCGCCGGGCGCGCCGAACTTCTCCGCGGCCTGCTCCGCCCGCTCCGCCGCGATGTCGCTGAACGCGCACAGCTCGACGTGGGGCAGCTTGCTCAGCGAGGGCAGATGCTTGCCGTTCGCGATCGAGCCGCAGCCGACGATGCCGACTTTCAAGCGGTCACGCATGGGCCGAATCCTCCTTTCGCAGGGCTTCTTTGATGTCCGCCAGACAGTTTTGAATGCGCAGCGGAACCTCCTTGTGCAGCTCCGGCCATGTCGTGTACAGCGCCGGATCGATGCGGTATTCCTCGAATTCCATCGAAGGCTTGAAGCGGAACGTCTTCAAGTACCGCTCCACGAGCCGGTTCGTCTCGTCGTCGGTCGAATAGACGCCGTCGAACGGGCCGGTGACGAGCAGCCCCCGCCGGCCGGCGGTCTCGTCCGTGGCGACCATCAGATCGGGCAGCAGGTAGAACATGTCGGCCTGCGGCATGAACGCGTGCTTGCCGGGCTGGGAATACAGCTTGACGTGCGTGCCGTCGACGAGGTTGCCGCGGTCGCGCAGCAGCCCTTTGAAGTGCGTGCCGTGGAAGCTGGCGTCGCAGTCCAGCACCTCGCTGCCTCGGCCGACGTACACCCACACGTGCTCCAGCTCGTACAGATGCTGGATGTCGTAATCCCAATAGATCGCGTATTCGATGATGCATTGCAGGTTCGGGTCTTTGAATTCGAACGTGCGGCGCGTCGACGGGGACGGCCCGGACGCCTCCAGCACGGTAATGCCCACGCGGACGGGGAAGAATGGCTCGTTACGGTCGAAATACAGATAAGGGGCATAGGTTGCGATCCAGTCGGCGTTCCAATTCGTCATGGCTTGCTTCATCCTTTCAATGCGGTTAATTTGTTCGCGATCAGCGCGTGGCTTTGCGCGATGTCGTCCGGCTCGCAGGCCGCCTTCAGCTCGTACACCTTGATCGGCGCGCGATCGATGACCGGCAGGAACCGGTCGAAATAAACGTCGTCCCCGCTGTGCACGTACGGGCACCAGTGATCCGACAGCCCGATCGTCTCGTGGATGTGCACGCCGACGATAAGCGGACCGACGTCCGGCAGGTCCTGCGCGTTGTCGTACAATCCCATCCGTTCCATCATCATGGCGTGGCCGATATCGTACCAGAGGCCGATCGGCCCGCCTTCGAGGCCGCGGATGAGTTCGCCCGCTTCGCGCAGCGTCGGGATCTGATAGCAGCGCGCCCGCGTCTCGATGCCCACGGCGACGCGGTAGCCGCTTCGGGCGATGAATTCGCACGCCTCCTCCAGGCTCCGCCGGATGCGCGCCAGGTACTCCGGCGCGAGCCGGGCCCGCCGCTCCGCCATCTCCGCCCACAGCGCGGCATAGGCGTCCGAATCCCTGCCTTGCTCGCGGTAGATCCGCTTTAATTCCGCATCGACGTTCGTCTCGAACGGCACCTCGCCAGGATGGACGACCACCGCTCCGGCGCCGTAGCGGTCGGCGTATTCGATCGACTGCTTGAGCAGCTCCACCGCATGCTTGCGCTTCGCTTCGTCCGCGTAGCCGAGCATGAGCGAATCCGTGTCGAAATCCTTGTCGTTCGCGAACGGAAACGCGTGATGCACGCTGGAGACGCGGATCTCGCCCGCCTCGATCATCGGCTCGATCGTCGCCAGCTGCGCGCGCGTCACGTTGTAATTGAGCTCGACGCTGCCGAACCCGAACGCCCGGATCCCTTCGATCATGCCGCGCCCGTCGTCCGGATGCTTCTTGATGTTCCAGCAGGTGGAGAACGAAAAACCTTCGGTGTTCATCCGCGCTTCTACTCCTTTACCGAGCCCAGCATCGCGCCGGAGATGAAATATTTTTGCAGCCACGGGTACACGATCAAGATCGGCACCGTGGCGAACATGATGCTCGCCGCCTTGATGCTCTCCGGCATGATCGCGACGAGCTGGTCGCCCTGCGTCGACAGCGGATCGTTGGTCATGCTGTTCATGACGACCTGGTACAACTTGAGCTGAATGGGGTACAGCTTCGGGTTCGTGATGTACATCAGCGCGTCCATGAAGCCGTTCCATCGGCCGACGGCATAGAACAAGCTGAGCGTCGCCAGCGCCGGCAGCGAGAGCGGAAGCACGATCCGCGTCAGCGTGCGGAAGTGGCTGCTGCCGTCCATCTCCGCCGCCTCCGTCAGGCCTTCCGGCAGCGAACGGAGGAACGTGATCAGAATGATCAGGAAGAACGGATTGATGATCGCCGGCAGAATCAGCGAGCCGATGTGGTTCGTCAGATGCAGGCTCCGGATGAGCAAATAATCGGGGATCGTCCCCCCGCTGAAAAACATCGTGAACAGGATCAGGAACATGACGATCTTCTTGCCGCGCAGCCGCTTCGACAGCGGATAGGCGGCCGCGATCGTCAGCAGCATCGCCAGGCACGTGTAGCTGACGGTCAGCACGACCGACACCAGCAGCGCCCGGAGCATCGTGTCGTCCTGGAAGACGATCCGGTAGGCGTCGACGTTCCAGCCGAGCGGCAGAACCGTCACGTCGCCGGACAGGATGGCGCGGTTCGAGCTGAGCGACATGGAGGCGATATGCAGCAAGGGAGCTAGGCACAGGATGACGAGCGCGGCGATCAGCACGGCGTTGACTGTCTCGAACAGCCGGCCTCCGCCGCTTCGGCCCGCCATCCGTCGCGCGTTCTCGGCCATCGTCAGAAAACTCCGTTCTCGGTTATTTTTTTGGCGAGATAATTCGAACCCAGGAGCAGCACGATGCCGACGGCCGCTTGGAAGAGGCCGACCGCCGTGGCCGTCGAGAACTGCGCCGTCTGAATGCCCGTCTTGTACACGAAGGTGCTGATGACCTCCGAGAAATCGCGCACGCTCACGTTGCCGAGGACGAAGGGCCGGTCGAAGCCGATCTGGACGAGCTCCCCGATCTTCAGCACGAGCAGGACGACGATCGTCGGCCGGATGCCGGGCAGCGTCACGGACCAGATCCGGCGCAGGCGGCCCGCCCCGTCGACGGCGGCGGCTTCGTACAGCTCGGCGTTGACGCCGGCGATGGCGGCCAGGTAGACGATCGTGCCCCAGCCCGCGCTCTGCCAGACGCCGACGGCCAGATACGTGACGAGCCAGTCGTACTTATCGGTCAGAAACGGTATCGGCGCGACGCCCAGCCGTCCGAGCAGCTCGTTGACGATGCCCGAGTTGGTCGCGAACACCTGGTACATCATCCCGCCGATGATGACCCAGGACAGGAAGTGCGGCAGGTACAGCGCCGTCTGCGCGAATTTCTTGAACCGCCGGCCGGCCAGCTCGTTCAGCAGCAGCGCCAGCACGATCGGCGCCGGAAAGGAGACCAGCAGGTCCAGCAGGTTCAGCAGGAAGGTGTTCCGCAGCGCCTCGTAGAAGCCGCTCATGCCGAAGATTTCCCGGAAGACGTCCAGTCCGACCCAGGGACTGCCCGTAATGCCCTTGAACAGGTTGTAGTCCTGGAACGCGATGAGAATGCCGTACATCGGACCGTACTTGAAGATCAGGAAGTAGGCGAGCGGCAGAACCAGCAGCGCGTACAGCTGCCAATTCCGAGCGAAATAAAGCCGTTTATTGGACACGCCGTTCACCTCTATTTGTTCAAGCTCTTAAACGCCTCCGTGCGCTCTTTCACGATCTCGTCGCCGCCGCTCGCCATGTAATCCTTCAGCAGGTCGTCATACGTCTTGTCGAAATCGGCCGGCTTCGCCATGATGCTCTTGACGATCAGCTCGTCGTATTTGTCCTGCAGCGTCGGCATGTACTTCGTCTCGGCTTCGATCGGCGTCGTAAAGTTCGCGTAGTTGACCGTGTCCGTCAGCGACATGCGGTAGGCGTCGATCACGTGCTGCCGGAACGGTTCGGGCACCGAGGCCGCGGCCGCTTCCCAGTTCTTCTCGTCGCTGCCGAAGTCCTCGCCTTGCGTAATCATCGCGATGTCGTTCGCGTTGTACATCCGCTTGCTCGTCTCGTCGGAGCCGCTGCGCTGCGGGAGTCCGTTCACGAGCGTGTAATCCTCGCCTTCGATGCCGTTCATGACCGTGAACAGCACGTCCTTCTGCGCCATCCAGTCGAGATACTTGATCGCTTCCGCGCCGCGCTTACTCGCGGCCGGCACCATGAGGAAGAAGCCCGTCGGATCGTACTCCGGCTTGATATGCTTGCCGGCGTCGTTCGTATACGGATCGACCGGCGCGAGGTCGGCGCCCGGGACGTTCTGCGCCAGCACCTTGGCGATGCCCGGCGTGTCGTTGTAGCTGTTGCCGAGGTTGTCGCTGTACATGCCGACTTTGCCCGTCATGGCGTCCTGGAACAGCTGCTTCTCGTCCTTGTCGAGGGAGAAGTCCGGGCTCATCAGCCCTTCGGCGTACAGCTTGTTCAGGAAGCGGACCGCGTCCTTGTGGCCGGGCAGCAGCACCGGGTAGCCCAGGCTTTCCGACAGCGTGTAGCGCTGTTCGTCGCTCAAGCCGTCCTGGATGAACGACCAGACGATCGGCTCGATGGACGCCGGCGTCAGCGAGAAGCCGAGCGGGATGACCTTGCCGCCGGTCTCGCCGGGATCCTTCTCCTTGAACGCCTTCAGCGCCGCGTACACCTCGTCGGTCGTCTGCGGCATCGGCAGGTTCAGCTTGTCCAGCCAGTCCTTGCGAATGAGGTTCTCGTACTTGCCCGTGTTGACGCGCAGCCCCGGGAGCGAATACTGCACGCCGTCCACCTTGCCGCGGTCGAGCGTGGAAGCCAGGTACGTCTTCAGGTTCGGGCCGTATTGGTCGAGCAGGTCGTCGAGCGGGAGCAGCCCGCCGTCCTTGGCATAGCCGTACGAGGTCAGCACGTTCGTGTTGGCGAACACGATGTCCGGGGCATCGCCGCTCGACATCATGACGTTGACCTTGTCGGTGGCGTCGGTGCGCGGAATCGGCACGAATTCCACTTTAATGTTGTTCGGGTCGCCGAAGTTCTTCTGCACGTATTGCGTCCAATAGTTGTCCGTGACCGTGACCCCCGCGGGCGAATTCCCCCGGTCGAAAATGCCGACCTTCAGCGTGACCTGCTTCGTCTCCGTCGCGCCGCCGGCCGGCGCGGCCGCGGCATTGCCGCCGGCCTCGTTCTTCGCCTGCGAACATCCCGCCGCCAGCACGGCCGCCGCGACGAGCGCCAGCATGGAACCGCGTGCTTTCCTTCTCATAACCTCCAAACACCTCGCTATCGTATTTTGGACTGCACCCCGAGTGTAGCGGCGGGGAACGGGAGGCGGCAATTTACACGTTTCCGCGCGCCATACCAAACGTCGGATTCGCCGCCGCGGCCGCGATTCCGGCGGAACCAACCTTATTCGGCCGCTATACGAAAGGTCGAAAAACCGCCGGTAACGGCGGTTTTTCGGGCGTTGCGGGGATTCAGCACTCGTGTCCGATTCTCCCGCGCAGCATCTGCCGGCGGTAGTCCCCGGGCGAGACGCCGACCGTCTTCTTGAAGATGCGGCCGAAGGAGATGGCATGCTCGTAGCCGACTTGGCGGGCGATTTCGTGAATGGACGTTTCCGTCTCCAGCAGCAGCGCCTGCGCCTGCCGGACGCGCAGCCCGATCAGGAAGTCGACGAATTTGACGTCGAACCGGTCCTTGAACAGCTGGCTGACGTATTTGCCGCTGATGCCGAACCGGTCGCTGATGTGATTCAAGGACAGGTCGGGGTTCGCGAAGTTCGCTTCGATATACGTTTTGACGTCGAAGATCAAGTGAAACGGGCTGCCGGCTTCCAGAATCGCGGCGTACCGCCCGTAGAGCTCCCGCAGCAGCGCGCCGTACCGTTCGCGGATTTCCCGCATCGTCCACGTCTCCCGGAGCGCCTCGGCCAAGCTCGGCATGGTGACGCCGTGCCAATATTCGTTGATTTCCGGCGAGATCTCTTCCATCTCCCGGGCGAACCGGTGGGTCAGATAGTTCAGCAGCAGCTGCAGCTCCTCGTTCCGCAGCACCCGCTTCTCCAGATAATCGAAGATCCGGGCAAAATCGGCCTCCCACGCCGGCGACGGGATCCGGAAATGATGGACCATGTCCTCCAGCCACCGGAAACAGTTCGAGTCGACGCGGTGCTCCATGTCCCGAATCTCCCGGTAGAGAAGCAGCCGGTCGTTCCCCGCGGTCATCTTGTACTGCAGCGCCGAGAGCGCCTCGCCGAAGGAGGCCTTGACGCCGGCCACGTCCGCCGCCGCGGAGCCGAGGCCGATGGTGACCGTAAACGCCAGCTCGCGCCCGGCCCGCATCCGCAGCTCGTCCAGCATGCCGCGTACTGGGAGGATCTTGTCAGGCGAGGACGGCGACGGCGCTTCCCGGATCAGGATCGCCAGCCGGTCGCCGGAGATCCACTCCAGGCCGAGGACGCAGGCCGCTTCGTGCGCGGCCCGGAGCGCCTCCGCTTCCAACCGCCGCTTGTCGTCCAGCAGCGCCTGGCGGTTCTGCCGCATCCGCGGCACGTACTTGTCGATCTCCGCGATCGCGACCGCGAGCCCGCGGGGATCTTCCGGCAGCCCGAGCAGCCGGGCGTACTCGGCCCATTCCTCCGCGGACGGCCCCTGCTCGCCGTCCTGCAGCTCCGCGAACAGCCGGCCGCGCGCGGCGATCGCGTTCTTCTCGGCCTGCTGCCGGTCGATGAGCGCCATGCGGCTCAGCATCGTATCGAAGGCGCTCTCGATGAGCATGAACTCGTCGCCTGCCGCCTCGCCGCGCTCGCCGCCGTACGTCGAGACCCGGCGCACCATGCGTTCGATGGGCCGGTAGTTCCGGCGGGTCATGTAGAGGATGAACGCGACGATGGCCGCGAGTCCCGAAAGGATGACCGCCAGCGGCAGCAGGGCGCGGCGGGCGGCCTCGGCGGCCAGATTCACGCCGGCCGTGCCGCTCGCGAAGCGCCAGCCGATATAGTCGGAACGCAGACGGGTCAGCGTCCCGCTCCTGATGGAGGCGGAGGGTCCGGTCGAATAGAGCGGCTGTCCGTCGCCGTCCGCGATATCCATATAATGGGGCGTGCCGCTTCTCTGCTTCGCGGCCGCGGCGAGCAGCGCGTCCGCCTTTACGTTCAGCACGACGAGCCCCTGATTATGGGGCGCGTTCTTCACGATCGAGATGATCCGCTCCGGCGGGTCGATCAGCGGAAATTCGCTGTAGGTACGCACCGCCGACCAATGATCGGCGCGCGGCTTCCCCTCCAATTCGAGCACAAACGGCTTGTCCGGAAAATCGTCCAGCGCCTGCCGGTAGCCGCCGGTCAGCACCGTCCGGTCGCGCTGCCGGTAGAAGTACACCGAATGGATCAGCGGGTTGCTGCGGATCTTGGCAATCTGTCCGGACGCCTGGTAAGCGGCCAGCTTGGAGCTGCCGGAAGGGTCGTTGAAGAAGCCGTCGATCGCTTCGTTGTTGACGAGTTGATTGGCGAGCATCAGCTCGATGGCCTTGAGGGAGGATGTCATGCCGTCTTGGACGCGCTCCGCGTACGCGCGGTTCGCCTTCTTCATATCGGCAGCCGCGTTGGCGTACGTCACGGCATAGACGCCTCCGCTGATGACCGCGCCGGCGATGAACAGGATGGCGAAGTGGGAAAACAGCAGTCGTTTGTACCATTTTTTCGTATCCATTTCAACCTCAACTTTCCAAGCGGTCTTGTCGGCGGCCGCTCCCGGATCGTCGCGACCGGCCAGTTGTCCCCATGATAGACCCGGTATGTTATCTCAGTGTTGCGGGCGGCCCCTTTACGGAAACGCAAAAAACCGCTTCGTCCTGCGAAGCGGCTTTGCGCGGCATGCGTAAACGGATCTGCCTAGAGATAGCCCGACACTTGTTCGGCGTTGCCGCGCATATCCTCGGCGCGTCCGCGAAACGCGCTGTAGGCGATATGGTCGAGCCCGATGTGGAGCAGGCAGGCGAGCAGGCGCTCCTCCATCCGCGGCGGCGGACCGCCGTGCTTCGCCCGGTGGCGGTCCAGCAGCGCCGGCAGGTCGAGTCCCCGCCAATGCGGGAACCAAGGCTGCCAATACAGGAAGAGCGCCTGGTCGTAAAGCGGGTCGCCGTAGAACGCGTTCCCCCAATCGAACACGCCGGTCACCCGCCCGCCGTCGACCAGCACGTTGCGGTTCAGCAGATCGTTGTGCACGAGTCCCCGGCATTCCGGCAGCCGCGGGGCCAGCTCGCGAAGCTTCGCCGCGCCGGCGTCGAAGACGGCCGCCTCCCGCGGCGAGGCGGCCAGCTTCTCGCGCCAGCCCGCGAGCCGATCCCGGGGCCCGGTCACCGCCAGCAGCTCCTCGCCCCAGCTCGGTCCTTCCCCCTCCGGGCGCCACAGTCCGGCGGCTTGCGTGCCGGCGAGATCCGCCTCCTGCAGCCCGCGGAGCCCGTCGAGCAGCGGCGGCAGCGCCTGCTCCAGCTCCGGTCCGTCCAGCTCTTCGAGATGCTTCGTCCCCCGGACGCGTTCGGAGACGGCGTAATAGCCGCTGTCCGTCTCGCCGAGCTCGAGCACCCGCGGAATCGGCAGCGCGGCCGTCGCATACGCGCCCATGGCGCGGTCCTTCTCGAAGTCGGCCCGGTAGGCGCCGAAGCGAATGACCGTGTCGCGGCCGTCGAGCACGAGCGCGTATGCGCTCGACCAGCCGCCCGTCGCGAGCGGCGCGAGCGATCGGGCGCGTTCGCCGAAGCGGGCCTGCACGAAGCGTTCGGCGGTTTGCGGATCTGTCATTGGGAATTCCTCCTTCTCGCGGCTGCCGTCGGCAGCGGCTCTTGTGGTTACTTCTCCTTCACTTCTTTAGTTCCGTCGGGCTGACGCCGTACACTTTTTTGAAGATTTTGCTGAAATGCTCCGGCGATTCATAGCCGACGCGCTCCGCGATCTCGTACCGGCGCAGGTCGGTGTGGAGAATCAGGCGGCGGCTCTCCTCCATCCGCAGTTTGATGACGTACTCCCACAAGTTATGCCCCGTGTTCTTCTTGAACAGGTAGCTGAGGTAATTCGGGCTGACGTGGTTCTTCTGCGCCACCTCGTGCAGCGTCAGCCCCTTCTGCGCGTAATGCTCGTCGATGTACGCCTTGGCCTTCGCCACGATCAGGTTGTTGCGCGCGGCCATCTCTTCTTCGGACGGTTCCTGTCCTTGCGCATAGCGGGCCCAGCTGAAGTCGCCGTAGTAGAACACGCCGAGCTCCCGGTGCTCCTCGTTCCACCGGACCGCCTTGGCTGCCTGCGCGCCGAGCTCGCCGAGGAACGCCGCGCCGCGCAGAATCTGGCTGATGCCGACGACGCACGGGACGCGCAAGTACTTCGCGATGTTCGCGTGCAGGCTACGGCCGAGCATGTCGAGCTGGTCGATCTTGTTCGTGCCGTTCTCCTCGTACCGCGCGTCGCTCCATTGGACGATGACCGCCACCGCGTCGTCCCCGTCGTAGAACGCAACCGGCCGCCATTCCCGGTCGAGCAGCTCCATGGCGACGTTCAGCGCGGCGTACTGCAGCAGCTCGGACGCGGCGCCCAGCCGCACGCGGAAGACGGCATAGTACGGCCCGGACAGCTCCGTGCCGAAGCGCGCTTGCAGCCGCTCGGCCGTCTCGGCGGCGGACGCGGGCTCCGCCAGCAGCCGGTGCAACAGCGCGGTCCGCTCCGGCGTCGGCTGCTCGAGCCGGAATTGCTCGCGGAAGCCGGCGAGCGTCTCGTCCTGCGGCGGCACCGCCTTGTTGACGCCGAGCAGCACGTTGCGGACCGCATCCAGGAACTGCTCGCCGTTCAGCGGCTTGATCAGGTAGTCCTTCGCGCCGAGCCGGATGGCGAGCTGGGCGTACTGGAACGTCTCGTGCGCGGAGATGACGATCGCCGGCAGCCACGGCTTGATCATCTTGGCCTGGTGCATGAGCTGGATGCCGCTCATCTCGCCCATCTGGATGTCCGTGATCAGCAGGTCGATGTCCTCCATGCGCAGGTAGTCCATCGCCTCGTAGCAGTTATGCGCCGTGAACAGCTGCGAGATCGCGAGCCCGGACGAGGCGAGCAGGCTGCACAGCCCTTTGCAGATGAGCGGTTCGTCGTCGACGACCAGCACGTTGTACATGGTGAATGCCCCCTTGGGCATGGCGGAAACGTGGCCTGCGGTCGAATTGGGTCTACACTCGCTGTTGTAGTCGAACGATTTGGAACTAGGTTACAATGTAATCATTCGACTACAAAGGCGACCGCTAACGCTGTTCCGACTCCAATCCGACTCTCCGGTCACTCCCTGCCATGGCATATATCTTCCTTTACCGTCCCTCCACGCGCGGGCTCCCGGACCGTCCGCGGCAGGAGGATGATGGCGGCCGTGCCCCCTTCCTCGCGCTTCTCGTAGCGGATGCCGTAGCGCGGGCCGAAATGCAGCCGGATCCGCTGGTGCAGGTTCCGGATGCCGTAGCCGATGGACGGGTCGCCCTTCTCTTCGTTCAGCAGCCGGTGGAGGGCGTCGAAATCGACCTTCTTGTAGCCATTGTCCTCGACGCGGATCTCGACGCTCTCGCCGTCCGCGAGCCGCGCCGCGATGCGGATCTCCCCGTCCTCGCCCATGCGGCGCACGCCGTGGATGATGGCGTTCTCGATGAGCGGCTGCAGCGTGATTTTCGGAATGAGGTTGTCGTGCAGCTCCTCCGGCACCTGCCAGACGACGGCGAACCCGTACTCGTACCGCATCGTCTGCAGGCTGACGTATGCCCGGGCATGCTCCGTCTCCTCCGCCAGCGCGATCAGCTCGCGGCCGCGGCTCAGGCTGATCTTCATCAGCTTCGACAGCTCCTTGATCATCTCGGCCGATTCCGAGTTGCCTTCGAGCGAACTCTTCCAATAGATGCTCTCGAGCGTGTTGTAGAGCAGATGCGGGTTGATCTGCTGATAGAGCAGCTGCAGCTGCGCTTCCTTCTCCTTGATCTCGCTCTGGTATTTGTAATGGATCAGCACGTTCAGCCGCCGCGCCATGTCGTACAAGGCCGAGATCAGCTGGCCGACCTCGTCCTTGCGTCCTTTGCCCGGCGTCTCCGGCACGCGCCGCCCCGGCTCGAAGCCGCGCACGAAATGGGCGAGCCGCGTAAGCGGATTCATGAGCGACTGCCAAAAATACAGCATGACGATGATGCCGAACAGGACATAGACGACCGAGATGAGCTGGATGACGCGCTTCAGCTCGTTTTGCTGCTGCAGCAGCGAGTCGACCGGGATTTTGTACACCAGCTTCTGCTGCAGCAGCCGGTTGTCGTTGATGACGTAGATGAATGCCGGGGTGATGAGGTTGATCATGCCGTCCTTGCCGGCCTTCAGCGCCGCGGCCTCCGGCGGCAGCCGCAGCGCCGAGCCGATGGCGCCCGAGGCGGTCGCGGCAAGCACCCGGTTCGCGCTGTCCGTGAAGTAAATCTGTCCGTCCGGGAGCGAGACGCTCTGCAGGGACTCCTGGATTTTCTTATCCATCTTCGCGGCCACCAGCACGCCGATGACGCCGTAGTCGCTGATGTTCGACACGGCGCGGATGTATGCCAGCGTCGTCTGCGCGGAGAAGCCGACGTTCGTGCAGATCAGCTTCATATACCCCTCGCCCTTCTTGGCCACCGCCTCGTCGAACCAGGCCGGCTTGTCGCGGTCCTGGAAGAAATAGACGCCGGTCTGGGTCATCGGCTGCTTCGGCGCGAACGAATAGTAGTTGCGCGGATCGTAGACGTAGAGGCTGTAGTAGACCGCCTCCCCGCCGTTCACCGCGATGGAATAGCCCGCGATCAGCTTGTCGAGCTTGGCGTATTCCTGCACCCGTTCGAAGACGGTATCCTTGTCGCTCGGAATGAGCTGCTGCGTGAGCGGGTTCTGAATGATCGTCGTCGTGATCTTCGTGACCGTGTCGATGTCCCGGTTCAAGAGCGCGATGTTCTGCTTGTTCAGCTCCGCGTACGCGTTCGTCACGTGGTTCTTCAGGATCTGCTCCGCCTTCGAGCTGCCGTACCACTGCAGGAGCAGAATCGGGCTGACCATGACGATGAAGAGCAAAATGATCTGTTGCTTGACGTTCATCCGCGTCAGCGGATTGGTCAGGAAGCGTGCCATGTCCCCAGTCTCTCCTTTTGCCCCGTACGGTTACGATAGCAGAAACGACGGCCGCCTGCCTATGGCTATTCTTATCGCCGCGAGGCGCGCTTCTACCGGCTTTGCGGCGGCGAATGCCCGCGGAGGGACGGCCGCGGTGCGCTATACTCGGCCTCAGTAGGTATACCGCGGCTCATTACATAACCCTATTTTCAGTACTTTTCATTCGCCGCGCCCTGCAGCATAATGGGCAAGAGCTGTTGAATCCAAGATACCACAACGGAGGACCCTATGACGACGAAACCGATTCCGCTGCAAACCCGCGGCATTCCCGCCAGCCAGCTCGTGCTCGGCTGCATGCGCCTCGGCGGCGACTGGAACGCCCGATCGGCGATTACCGCCGAGCATTACCGGCAAGGCCGCGAGGCGCTCGACGCCGCGCTCGAGATCGGCATCAACATGTTCGACCACGCGGACATTTACGCCGCCGGCAAGGCGGAGCGCGTCTTCGGCCAGGTGCTGAAGGAACGCCCGTCGCTGCGCGGCGAGATCATCCTGCAATCCAAATGCGGCATCCGCTTCGCGGACGAGGAAGGTCCGCACCGGTTCGACTTTACGGAAGGGCATATCGTGCGCAGCGTCGACGGCATCCTGGAACGGCTGGGCACGGAGTACCTGGACATCCTGCTGCTGCACCGTCCGGATCCGCTCGTCGATCCCGAAGAAACGGCGCGCGCGATCCAGCGGCTGAAGGCGTCGGGCAAGGTGCGCCATTTCGGCGTCTCCAACATGAGCCAAGGCCAGATTCGCCTGCTGGCCGCGTACAGCGGCGAACCGTTCATCGTCAACCAGCTGGAGATGAGCCTGCGCAAGCACGGCTTCCTCGACACCGCCATCAGCGTCAACCAAGAGACGGCGCGCGACAACGTGTTCCCGGAAGGCTCGATGGAGTACATGCGGCTCGAGAACATCCAGCTGCAATCGTGGGGACCGCTCGCGCAGGGCATTTACTCCGGCCGTTCGCTCGAAGGGCAGAGCGAATCCGTCGCCGCGACCGCGAAGCTCGTCGCCGAGCTGGCCGAGCGGCTGGACACGACGGCGGAAGCCGTCGTGCTCGCGTGGCTCATGACGCACCCGGCCGGCATCCAGCCGGTCATCGGCACGGTCAATCCCGAGCGGATCCGCGCCTGCAAGGACGCGGCGACGCTGCGCCTCGACCGCGAGGACTGGTACCGGCTGTATACGGCCGCGCTGGGACGGAACCTGCCTTAACGCGGCGGCGCGGCCCGAAGCCGCGGCACGCGCCAGACACCCGGAGGCTCGCCATGGTCAACCTCGCGTTGACCGGGCGGCCCCGGGTGTTTGCGCTTCCGAGCGCCTGGCACCGGAGGCTGTTTGCCCCGGCGGCCAGATTCGTCCGTCCCGGTAACGCCCGACGCCCGATACGCCCGATACGCCCGAAAACGACAAAGCGCCCCGCAGGCCGTCGGCCGTGCGGGGCGCCTTGGGATACGCGGGGCGTATCGGCTTATTTGCTAAGCGTTTCGGTCAGCACCGGAACGATTTGCGATTTACGGGAGACGACGCCTTTCAGCACCGCTTTGTTGGCGTCCAGCTTCACGCCGTACGCCGCTTCGACCGCGCTTGCCTTGCTGCCGAGCGCCAGGGCGACGGAATCGTTGTTCAGGATGTCCGTCACGACGAACACGAACAAGTCGAGGCCTTTGTCCGCGATGATTTGGTTCAGCGCCGCTTCCACTTCCGCTTGGCGCGAGAGCACGTCGTTCACGTCGACCGCGTTCACTTGCGCGATCTCGACCTTGCTGCCGCCCATGGAGAATTCCTTGGCGTCGAGGGAGATCAGCTGCGCGATCGTCTTCTGGCTCAGGTCCGCGCCGGCCTTCAGCATGTCGAGGCCGTACACGTCCGCGTCCACGCCCGCGATGGCCGCCAGCTCGCGCGCCGCCGCCACGTCTTCCGGCGTGCAGGTCGGCGATTTGAACAGCAGGGAATCGGATACGATGGCGGAAAGCATCAGGCCCGCGACGTTCGGCTCGATCGCGATGCCGTTTTCTTTGTACAGCTTGTTCAGGATCGTCGCCGTGCAGCCGACCGGCTCGCAGCGGTAGTACAGCGGGTGGGCCGTCTCGAAGTTCGCGATGCGGTGGTGGTCGATGACTTCGACGACGCGCACCTTCTCGATGTCGCTCGCGCTTTGCTGGCGTTCGTTATGGTCAACCAGAATGACGGTTTCCGCTTCGTTCGCGACGGTCTCGACCAGACGCGGCGCGGCCGCTTGGAACTTGTCCAGCGCGAACTGCGTCTCGCCGTTCACGTCGCCGAGGCGAACCGCTTCCACGTCCTGGCCGAGCTTCGTCTTGAGGTCCGCGTAGGCGATAGCCGAGCAGATCGTGTCCGTATCCGGGTTTTTGTGTCCGAAAATCAATGTTTTAGCCATGTGAATACTCCTTATACAGATATTTTGGGCTTCCTATCGGGTATTATACCGTTAAATGTCCTCAATGCCTATTCCTATACGGGGAAATCCGCAAAAATCCCCCTCCGGTTCCCCTTGAAATCCATCGTTCGGCCCACGCCGCGGACGCGCTATACTATACTGGAGAGAGACAAGCAAGCCAGCGAAAGGAACCGTTCCGATGGAAACCTTCCAACATGTCAACACGCCCGGCGAGTTCGCCCGGAGCCGGCTGCTCTACGGCCTGATCGGCGGCTGCGACGCGCCGAAGGGTGCGTTCCTCTATACGCGGGACTATTACCCCGCCTACGAAATCATGCTCGTCACGAAAGGCCAAGGCGCGTTCAAGCACGCCAACCGGTGGATCGACGTCGTCGAAGGCGACTGCGTCCTGCACGACATGCGCCTGCCGCATGCCTATCGCACGGAGGACCAAGATCCGTTCGAGATGGATTATCTCGTGTTCGACGGCGCGGACATGGAGCATTACTGGCCGAAGCTGTTCGGCGGCGCGTCGTGCGTCGTCCTGCAGGCGCTGCCGCGCGCGAACCCCGCGCAGCGCCTGCTCGCGGAGCTGATCGGCGCGATGGCGGACGACGCCGCGTCCGAGCTGGCCCAGTCCGTCCGCCTCTACGAGCTGCTGCTCGAAGTCTGCCGCCTGAAGCAGGAGCTCGGCGCGTCGCCGCAAGCCGGCCACGGCGCGGAGCCCGAAGCGCTGAAGCGGGCCAAAGCCCATATCGACGCGCATTATCTGGACGTGGAGGACGTCGCGGAGCTGGCGTCCGTCGCGGCGCTCAGCCTGTATCATTTCATCCGCCAGTTCAAGAAGCAGTACGGCGTGACGCCGAAGGAATACGTGCTGCTGAAGCGGGTCCGTCACGCGAAGCGCCTCCTCGCCAACACCTCGCTGTCCGTCGGCGAAACGGGCCAGCGGAGCGGCTTCGCCAGCTACAACGCGTTCCTGCACGCCTTCCTGCGGATCGAGAAGGCGTCGCCCCGGGATTTCCGCAAGAGCCTGCGGCGCTTCTGAGCGCCGTTTTCCGCCTTCCGCAAAGACCGCAATTTATGGTGGGTATTCGGCAATCGCGTTTCTTTTCTTGCCCTCGTCTTCGTCGTACACTGGAATCAAATCAAGCATTCCGCTACGGGAGGGCATGGACGATGACTTTGCACGGATTGACCGAAGAACAGCAATCGATGTGGGAACGAGACGGGTATCTGGTCGTGGAGAATTTCTTGGGCCGCGAGGAGACGGACGCGTACAACGCCAAGGTCGACGCGGCGTTCGCGCGGTTCGAAGCCTCGGGCGCCGAAAATCCGGCGACGGGCGCGTTGAACTACGTGCGGCAGATTTGCGGCATTATCGAGCACGGCGAGCCGTTCGTGGAGCTGATGGAGCATCCGCGCATGATGCGGATCCTGCGGGATCTGCTCGGCGATTCCTTCGTCATGATCGACAACGAGGCGATGCTGAAGCCGCCGGGCAAGCTGGCGCATACGTCGTGGCACCGCGATTCCTCCACGCAGATCGTCATGAACGAGAAGCCGGTGCCGTTCATGGTGAAGGTGTTCTATTTTCTCTCCGACGTGCCGTACGACGGCGGCTGCCTCGCGTTCCTGCCGGGCAGCAACCGGATGCGCAACGACGAGCTGCCGGCGGCGGAGAAGCCCGAGGACATGCCCGGCCACGCCCGGATGAACGTCAAGGCCGGCACCGCCGTCATCTTCAACGCGTACACGTATCATTCGGCGCTCAGCAACGTCTCGGACGTCACCCGGCGCTCGCTCATCTACAACTACGCCCAGTCCTGCCTGCGCGCGTGGCCGGGCTACGAGCCGTCCGAGGCGCTGAAGGCCGCGGCGGCAACGAACATGCGCAAAATGCTGCTCGGGGTCACGCCGTGGGTCAACGATCCGAAGGCGTTCGAGGACGCGGACGCTTCGGCCGTCGGCAAAATGGCGATGGGATGATATAATGCTCTTCGTAGACGGCCCGCGCGGCCGATTCCAGTAGAGGAGCGTGCCCTGCCCATGTACGAGCATATCGTCATCTTCAAATTCAACGCCGCGATCACCCCGGAACGCGAATCGGAGCTGCTGGCCAAGCTGCTCGCGTTCAAAGGCCGGATTCCCGGCATCGTCGACCTCTCGGCCGGCTTGAACGCCACGGAGGAGACGGACAATATCCGCGGCTATTCCCTCGGCCTGCGCGTCACGTTCGAGAGCCTGGAAGCGCTTCGCGCCTACGGCCCGCATCCCGTGCACCAGGATTTCGTGCAGGGGCTCGGCGGCGTGCTCGACAACGTCGTCGTCGTGGATTATCCGATTCAGTGAACGGAGCGATCCGGATTCGGCGGCTTTACTAAAAATTGACGCTTCGCAGGAACAGCCCGGCGGCCCCGCCGGGCTGTTCCTGTTTGCTTCGCGGCGGTATAATAGAAGCGTGAAGCTTGTCCGCAGCCGCAAAAGCGGACGCCGGCCGCTCGCGGGCGGCGCATCTCGCATCGTTTGCGCCCGGCCGATTCATACGACGCATCCCAAGCCGCAACCTACCCGGACCCCATTGGAGGAACGACCATGCTCTTCATCGACAACGGCGACCGCCACGATCCGTCCTGGAATCTGGCCCTCGAGGAATACGCGCTGCGCAACCTCGCGGGCGAGCAGGACTTTTTGCTTTTCTACATTAATGAGCCGTCCATCATCATCGGCAAGAACCAGAACACCGCCGAGGAAGTGAACGCCGATTACGTCGAACGGAACGGCATCCACGTCGTCCGCCGTCTCTCCGGCGGCGGCGCCGTCTACCACGATCTCGGCAATCTGAATTTCAGCTTCATCACCAAGGACGACGGCAAGTCGTTCCACAATTTCCGCAAATTCACGGAGCCGGTCGTGGAGGCGCTGCGCAAGCTCGGCGTCGACGCGGAGCTGTCGGGCCGCAACGACCTGCAGGTCGGCGAGCGCAAAATCTCCGGCAACGCGCAGTTCGCCTCCAAAGGCGTCATGTTCAGCCACGGCACGCTGCTGTTCGATTCCGAGGTGGACGCGATCGTCTCGGCGCTGAACGTCAACCCCGCGAAGTTCGAATCCAAGGCGACCAAGTCCGTCCGCAGCCGCGTCGCCAACATCGCGGAATTTCTGAAGACGCCGATGACGATGGCGGAATTCCGCGCGTTCATCCTGGCGTCGATCTTCGGGAGCGAATCCGACGTACCGGAATACAAGCTGACGGAAGCCGATCTGGCCGGCGTGCGCAAGCTGGCCGACGAGCGGTACCGCAGCTGGGACTGGAACTACGGCCGTTCGCCGAAGTTCAACGTGCGCCAGACGAAACGGCTGTCCGCGGGCACGTACGACGTGCGGCTGTTCGTGGAAGGCGGCGTCATCGCCGAGGCGTCGGTCTACGGCGACTTCTTCGGCACGGGCGAGGTGTCCGACGTGACGGACAAGCTGGCCGGCGTCAAGTACGAGGCCGCCGCCGTCGCGGAGGCGCTGAAGGACGTGGATTTAACCGTCTACTTCGGTCCGGTGGACCGCCGGGAATGGTTGTCGCTGCTGTTTTGATCGGACCCGCCGCCGCGCGGGAGAACGGTATATCACGACGAACGAGGAGTGGAAAGACGATGAGCCGACCCGAAAACATTACCTCCTTCAAAGCGCTGCAGCTGTGGAAAGCGATCCCGCAATCGTACCGGGACAAGCTGGTGCGCAACGTCTTCTGCGGCAATTGCGGCGGCGCGGTCGAGATCGTGGATTACAGCATCCGCGAAGAGAAATACGCCCTGCTGCTGACCGGCAAATGCCGGACCTGCGGCAGACCGGTCGCCCGCGTCGTCGAGAACGAGAGCTGACCCGAACCGAACGGCGGATGACAATGACGTCTCGACCCCGCCGACGATCTTCAAAAGCCCGGTCCGCTGCTTCGGCAGGCGGCCGGGCTTTTTCGTGCGCGCGGCGGTTCGGAAGAACGCCGCGGATCGAGCCGTTTCCGCGTTTACGTAAATTTAGGTTGATAACCACTCAAATTTGAGTATAATGACTACAGGGTAATCAAATTTGAGTAGGTTATACGAAAGGAATGAATCATTTGGACGCTAATCGCAGCAACGTCAAGCTCGTCATCGCGGGCCTGCTGCTCGGCTTGTTCATCACGGCGCTCGACCAGACGATCGTCTCGACCGCCATGGGCACCATCATCAAGCAGCTCGGGGGTCTCGACAAATTCATCTGGGTCTACTCCGCGTACATGATCGCGATGGTCGTTTCGACGCCGATTTTCGGCAAGCTGTCCGATATGTACGGACGGAAAACGTTTTTCCTGACCGGTCTTATTCTGTTCATGCTCGGCTCCGTTCTATGCGGCACGGCGCAGAACATGGAGCAGCTCATCATCTACCGCGCCATCCAGGGCATCGGCGGCGGCGCGCTCATGCCGATCGTCTTCACGATCATTTTCGACCTGTTCCCGGCCGAGAAGCGAGGCAAAATGATGGGCCTCTTCGGCGCCGTCTTCGGCATCTCGAGCGTGTTCGGCCCGATCCTGGGCGGCGTCATCACCGACAACATCAGCTGGCGTTGGATTTTCTACATCAACGTGCCGCTCGGCATCCTGTCGCTGCTGTTCATCCTGAACGCGTACCACGAGAACAAAAACACGCGCAAGCAGTCGATCGACTGGCTCGGCGCGGTCATGCTGACGGCGTTCGTCCTGTTCCTCATGTTCGGCCTCGAGCTCGGCGGCACGGACGGCTGGGCCTGGAGCGCCGCCAAGACGATCCTGCTCTTCGTCGCGTCCGGCGTCTTCCTGATCGCGTTCCTGTTCGTCGAATTGAAGGTGAAAGACCCGATCATCAAGCTCGACCTGTTCAAGAACAAAATCGTCACGAGCAGCATGGCGATCAGCCTGCTGTACGGCGCCGTCATGATCGCGACCGCGTCGTACATCCCGCTCTTCATTCAGGGCGTCTTCCATAAGACGGCCACGCAGACGAGCACGGTCATGATTCCGATGATGCTCGGCGTCGTCGCGAGCAGCCAGATCGGCGGCCGCGTCGTCAATAAATTCCGCTACCGCGACGTCATGCTGGTATCCGCGCTGACGCTTATCGTCGGCACGGCGCTGCTCGGCTTCGCCATGGATACGTCCTCGAGCCGGCTCGTCATCTCGCTCTTCATGATCGTCGTCGGCCTCGGGATCGGCGTCTCGTTCTCGCTGCTCAACATCTCGACGCTAAACGCCGTGCCGCCGCAGTACAAGGGCACGTCCTCGTCGCTCATCACGTTCTTCCGGACGATCGGCTCCGCGCTCGGCATCGCCGTGTTCGGCGCGATTCAGAAGTCCGCGTTCCAAGCGAACATCGCCGACACGCCGAACCTGAACCCGCAGCTGGCGGAGCAGATCAAGGGCGGCCAGGCGCTGCTCGACCCGGACGTGCAGCAGCAGATGGGGCTGCCGGCCGATATCGCGAACAAGCTGCTGAACGAATTCGCGCATTCCGTCATTTCCATCTTCCAATGGTCGGTCATCCTGCCGGCCGCGGCGATCGTCTTCGTGTTCCTGATGGGCCGCGCGCGTCTCGAAGCGAACCGTTCCGGCGGCGCGCCGGGTGCGCCGGTCAAGCCGGGCGCGCAAGCAGGCGGCGAGGCCGGCAAGCCGGAACCGTCGTATCACGGGGGATAAACCGCCATGTCCATGAGGCTCATGATTTTGGGGCTGCTTATGGAGCATGATCGGCATCCATACGAGATCCGGCAGACCATCAAGCTGCGCAACTGGAACGAAAGCTTCAAGCTGCGGGACGGCTCGCTTTATTACGCGGTCGACCAGCTCCGGCAGGACGGCCTGATCGAGGCGGCCGAGGTTGTCGCGGTGCCCGGCGAGAACCGGCCCGACAAGACGATTTACCGCATCACGGACAAGGGCCGCGAAGCGTTCTACCTGCTGCTGAACGAGCAGTTCAAGCTGACGTCGTACCCCCAGCACCCGCTGTTCCTGGCCATGCCGTTCGTCCGGCACGGCCACCCGGGCACGATCGAGGAGCTCGTCGTCAAGCAGCTGGAGGCGTGCGAAGCCCGCATCGCCCGAATGAAGGCGATCCTGGAGCTGAAGGGCGACATCATCCCCCGCGGTTCCTCGCTCATGATCGAAGGCTTCATCCAATTCGGCGAAACCGAGAAAGCGTGGCTCGAACGGCTGCTCGCGGAAACCCGCTCCGGCAAGCTGTTCGAGACGCGGCAGATGACGCCCGAACAGATCGAAGCGTACGTCGCCGGGTTGAAGGAATTCGAGAAGCGTTATCCTCCGGCTCCGCCATCGGAGGAGTGAGGTTTGGAAGGCCGCCCGTTGTGGGCGGTCTTTTTTTGGGGGCGCGGGGATGCTGGCGCGGCGCGGCCGGCGCGATGCTGGCGCGGCGAGGGTCACGCTGGCGCAGCGCGCGGGCGCAGCCGACGCGATGCCGGAGCGGCTCGCAGCGGCGGGCCAGAATTCGCCGCAAATCGGGAGACCAGCGCCGCTGCGGGAAGTCCTGTTACGCGGCAAGCAGCGCCGGATCGCGAACGAAGACACGGGCTATTGGAGTGACCGGTGAGCGGGGAACGGATGAATCATCCTGCCACGCATGTGATGACCAACGCAAGCTTCAAGCGGACACTAGCGCGCTTATTTTCCGATTTCGGCCTGATTCCGCGATTTCGCGGACACAGGATCCGTTAATGGCTTCGAATCCCCCAGTTTCGATGGTTTCTCGGCCAATAGCGGCTCTGGTGTCCGCCAAATGACGAATAAGCTTGATATTGACGCAATAGCGGCTCCTGTGTCCGCATACGGCGGCAACCGATGAATCCGGCACGTCTCACGTATAACGGTCCGTGCAGACTATCGCCCCGTATCTGCCATTCGAACGTTTGCCGAAGCCGCTATCGCTCGTAATAAGCCCGCCCTCCGTCTTGCTCGCCGCTCCATTGCCGCTTTTCATGCGACCGCCCTCCTCCTCGCTTGCCGCTCACGCTTTTTCATACGCGTGCTCTTCGTCTCGCCCGCCGCCTCCTTGCCGCTCTCCGTCTCGCTCGCCGCTCCTACTCCCGCTGCGCTGCTGCTCCCACTCCTCCGCAGCTCCACTTACCGCCGACGCAGCGCCCAACCTTTCCGCCAGCCCCTCCGCCATGCCCGCCCCCACCGCAACCAACCCAAAAAGCCGCCCAACCCGGCCAACGGCCGGATCAAGCGGCTTTTCCTCCACGCAAGCAAACGCGGCGGCCCGCAGGCCGCCGCGTCTGCGCCAAGCGCAAGCTTATTTCTTCACGATATCGGCCACGGATTTGTCCAGCCGGTCGAGCAGCTCGTCGGCTTTGATCCGCTTGCCCATGTAATCCTGCATCGCCGCGCCGAACTGCTGCGTCACGCCGTCCGGGAAGCGGTCCCACTGCCAGCCCTTCACTTGGTCCGGATGCGCTTCGGAGAACGCCGCGAAGTCGGCGCCGATCTTGCCGATGGCCGCAGGGTCGGCCGGGATGCTCGTGATCGACGGGATGAATTTGAAGTCCGTCGCGACGAACTTCTTGCCCGTCTCGGACGTTGCCATCCAGTTCAGGAACGCCTTCGCTTCGTCCGGGTGCGCGGACTTGTTGTTCACGACCCAGTTGCTCGGCACGCCCGTGAACACCTCCGGCTTGCCATCAGCCGTCGGCACCGGCATCATGCCGAGGTTCAGGTCCGGATTCACTTCGTCCACCATGCCTTGAATCCAGTTGCCGTGCTGGATCATCGCGTACTTGCCGGCCGCGAATTCCGCCACCTGCGTGTTGTAGTCGGTCGTCAGCGCCGCTTTCTGGCCGTTCGCGAACATGATGTCCACGAGGCGGATCCAGTCCTTCGTGTGCTGGTCGCCCTTGTACGTCTTCGTGCCCGCTTTGACCGCGTCGATGAACGCCGCCGGGTCGGCCTGCGTCGCGTTCGCGATGTTCAGCGTATGAATGCCGAGCGACCACCATTCGTTCGTCAGCGCGAACGGCGTGATGCCGGCGTCCTTCAGCTTCTTGCAGTCGGCTTCGAGCTCGTCCAGCGTCTGCGGCAGCTCCGTGATGCCCGCCTTCGCGAACAGGTCCTTGTTGTACGTGATGCCGTACGCCTCGAGGTTCATCGGCATCCCGAGCAGCTTGCCGTCGCGGGTGATCTGGGCGCGGGACGCTTCCACCAGGTCCTTGGCCCACGGCTCGTTCGACAGATCGACCGCGCGGTCTACGTACGGATCGAAGCCGGACCAGCCGGACGACGTGATGATCTCGGGCTCCTCGCCCGCCGCGAGCTCCGCCTTCAGCAGCGCGCTGTAATCCTCGCCGCCGCCGTGCGTTTCGACCTCTACCTTCACGCCGGTTTCTTTCTCGTATTCTTCCGCCATTTGGGCCAGCGCATTCGAGATTTCGACCTTGAATTGGAATACCTTGATCGTGACTTTCTCGCCCGGCTTGTTTGTCTCTGCCGCCGTGTTCGTGCCTGCCGCGTTGCCGGCATCGGCCGTGCCGCCGCCCGCCGCGTTGTTGGTGTTGCCCCCGTTGTTGCTGGAACAGCCGCTTGCGATGAGAGCGGTTGCGAACGTAAGCGCAAGAATCTTTTTCATGGGTTACCTCCCAAAGGATTGTCGTTACATGGATGATTATAGGGCCCGTCCGCCGCCCCGAAACACCGAATAAATTGATCGCCGAGGTGTAAAATGTTGATGCGGCGAACGGTGTAAAATATTGATTTTCCCGCAAATCAGGAATTTTTATCCGGCTAACCGCCCGAATTTACGCTGCCTTCGGCTGATTTACCCTTTGACCGAGCCGGCGGTGATGCCTTCGATGATATGTTTTTGCAGGAAAAGGAAGAAAATAACGACCGGCAGCGTGCTCAGCGTGAGCGACGCCATCGCCAGGTCCCACTTGCGCAAGTACTGGCCGAAAAACTTCTGCACGGCGAGCGGGATCGTCGTGAACGCGTCGTTGATGACGAGCACCGGAAGCAGATAATCGTTCCAAATCCAGAGCACGTTCAGGATGACGACCGTGATCGCGATCGGCTTCAGCAGCGGGAACACGATTCTCCAGTATAGCCCGTACGGCGAGCAGCCGTCCACGACCGCGGCTTCCTCGACCTCGAGCGGCACGGACTTGATGAACCCGTGGAACAGGAAGACGGACAGCGAGATACCGAAGCCCAGGTAGCACAGGACGATGCCGTACACGTGGCCGCGCAGCTCGAACAGCGACGTGACGCGCATGAGCGGCAGCATGACCGATTGGAACGGAATGATCATCGACGCGACGAATACCGTGAACAGCAGCTTGTTGAACGTCGTCGGCCGGCGCACGAGCCGGTAAGCCGTCATGCTCGCCACGATGACCAGCAGGCCGACGCTGAGCGCGGTGATGACGAAGGAATGCATGAACACGACGGGAAAATCGATCGCGGTCCACGCCTTCTTGAAATTGCCGAGGCCCCAGCTCTGCGGCAGCGACGCCGCGTTCAGCAGGATGGCGCTCAGCTTCTTGAAGGCGTTCACGACGAGAAAATAAAACGGCGTCAGGAAGACGAGGCCAAGCAGGCAGCAGAGCAGCTCAAGGCTAAGCAGCAGCGGCGTGTACCTTTGTTTGGTGTCCATCTTAAGCCTCCACCTCTTTCTTCTTCGTGACCCAAACTTGGGTGACGGTAATGAGCGCGACGGCGAAGAAGAAGATCATCGCTTTGGCCGTGCCGAGGCCGTACCGGCTGTTGGTCAGCGCTTCGCGGTAGATGTTCAGCGCGATGGATTCCGACGCGTAGCCGGGACCGCCGCCCGTCAAGGACAGGTTGAGGTCGAACATCCGGAAGGCGTTGGACGTCGTCAGGAACAAGCAGATCGTGACGGCCGGCATGATCAGCGGAAGCGTCACGCTGCGGAACGTCTGCCACGCCGAGGCGCCGTCGATCCGCGCCGCTTCCGACAGATCCTTCGGCACGCCGATGATGGCGGCGATATAGATGATCATCATGTAGCCGGAAGTCTGCCAGACGAAGACGCCGACGATGCCCCAGAAGGCCGTCGCGGGCGTGCCGAGCCACGGCAGGTTGAACAGATGCCAGCCCGTCGCCTCGCCGATCGCCGCGAAGCCGCGGGTGTAGATGAAATACCAGATGTACCCGAGCAGCAGGCCGCCGATGACGTTCGGCAGGAAGAAGACGACCCGCAGGATGCTGCGGCCCTTCAGCGGGCGCGTCAGCAGGAGGCCGAGCGCCAGCGCCAGCGCGTTCGTGATGGCGACGGCGGCGACGGTGAACTTGGCCGTGAACCCGAAGGCCGTCCAGAATCGCGGATCGTCCGAGAAGATGCGCTTCAGATTGGCGAAGCCCGTCCATTTGGCATGATTCAGGTCAAGCCCGTTCCACTCCGTAAACGTATAATAAAAGCCCATGAAAAACGGCACGGCGACGATCATCAGAAAAACGAGCAGGCCCGGCCCGACGAATACCGTCTGCTGCAGCCACTCGCTTAATTTGGTTCCCCTTCTAGCGTGCACGCGGATGTCCCCTCTCTTTCGGTCATGTACCCCAGTATAGCGGCCGGGCGATATCCCCTTCGACGGAAGATCGTGAACTGGAAAGTGGAATATATTGACCTCGAGGTTCCGTTTAGCGTATGGTTATACCTACCGAAATCGCCCGAAAAGGAGGGGCTCCCGCGCCTTGTCCGTCCGCAGCCTGTTCCGCGCCGCCACGATCCGCAAGAAGATGATGCTGCTCTTCCTGACCGCCACCATCGTGCCGATCGCCGCGTCCATCGCGATCTCCTACCACGAGACGCGCTCGTCGATCACCCGGGAAGCCATCTCGAAGAACAACCGCCTGCTGGCGCTCGGCAGCGCGAACATCATCAACTACATGAACAACATCAACCAGAAGTCGCTCGCGGTCTACAATTCCATGAACGTGCCGCGCTCGCTGTACTACCTGCTCGAGCACAATCTGGAGGACGAGTCCTTCCCGAACGGCATCAGCGACGTCATCGAGAACCGCAACCTGCTCAAGGATCACCTGTACAACATCTACCAGAGCATGCGGGAATTTTATAAAATCCGGCTGTACGTCGCGGCGCAGAACTCGAGCTATCTGCTCTGGAACGACGACATCCGGGTCGGCCGCCACGCTCCCGGCACGATCGGGATGGCGCCGAAGACGTACATCGAGCCGACGCATCCGAGCACCAACTACGGCCTGCCGATCAAGTCGCCGGTACGGGAGGAGCCGGTGTTCTCGCTCCACCGCCCGATCTTCCTCGCGCCGAGCGACAAGCAGCTCGCGGAGCTGACGATCGACGTCAAGACCGGGGTGCTGAACGACCTGAACCGCCAGCTCTACGACGCGGGCAACGAGGAGCTCTACCTCGTCGACGGCGAGGGACGGCTCGTCCTCTCGTCGAAGCCGGACTTCGCAGGGAAACGGCTGGATGACGGCTGGTTCCGCGAGGTAGCCGGCTCCGCGGCGGAGCAGGGGCATTTCAAGTGGGACAAGGGCGGCTTCGCCGGCATAATTTTCTTCCAGCAGGTGAAGACGCCGTTCATGGACTGGTACCTGATCAAGCAGACGCCAGACAGCCACCTGTACGCCGCGGCCAACCGGACCGCGCTCTTGAACATGTGGGTCGGCGCGGCGTTCCTCGCGGTCGCGGTGCTCGCGACGCTGGTCATCTCCATCCGCTTCACGAAGCCGCTGCTCGCCCTGATCGGGTACGTCAACCAGATCGACGCCGGCAACCTGAACGTCCGGATCGAGATCCAAAGCAAGGACGAGATCGGGCTGCTCGCGAAGCGGTTCCGGTCCATGATGCAGACGATCAACAACCTGATCCTGAAGGAATACCGGATGGAGATCGCCAACAAGACGATGCAGCTGCGGGCGCTGCAGGCGCAGGTCAACCCGCACTTCCTGTACAACGCCCTGCAATCCGTCGGCACCGTCGCGCTGCAGCAGGGCAACAAGCAGGTGTACCGGCTCGTCGCCTCGCTCGGCAAAATGATGCGCTACCAGATGAACCTGTCCGGCGGCGACGTCGATCTGAGCCAGGAGCTGGACTACGTCCAAGCGTACCTGGACCTGCAGCAGGAGCGGTTCGACGCTTCGCTCGACGTCATTCTCATGATCGGCGAAGGGACGCGCGGCATCCGCATGCCGAAGATGATCCTGCAGCCGCTCGTGGAAAACTTCTTCAAGCACGGCTTCTCGCCGTCGGAGCGGCCGGCCCAGCTGATCATCGCGAGCTCGCTCGGCGAAGCGGGCGACCTTGCCGTCGTCGTCTCGGACAACGGCGCGGGCTTGACCGACGAGCGGCTCGCGGAGCTGAACGCGGCGCTGGCGCAGGACAACGACATGGCGGAATCGGACGCCGCGGGCATCGGGCTGCGCAACGTCCTCTCGCGGCTGCGGCTGTTCGCCGGCCCGGAGGCGTCGCTCAGCATCCGGCGGCTCGTGCCGCACGGCTTTTCCGTTACGCTGCACATTCCGCACGCACAGGAGGAACGACCATCATGAAAGCGTTAATCGTCGACGACGAGCGGCATGTCCGCGAAGCGATCAAGCTGCTCGTCGGCTGGCAGGACTACGGCATCGACGCGGTGCTGGAAGCCGAGAACGGCCAGGCGGCCATCGAGCTCGCCGAGCGGGAGCGGCCCGCGCTCGTGTTCACGGACATGATGATGCCGGTGCTCGGCGGGGACAAGCTGATGGCCTGGCTGGCCGAACGCGCCCCCGAGAGCAAAGTCATCGTCATCAGCGGGCACGACAATTTCGAATACGTCCGCACCGCCGTCAAGTACGGCGGCCTGGACTATATCCTGAAGCCGATCGACCCCGATCAGCTCAACCAGGCCGTGGCCCGGGCCGTCGAAAGCTGGCGCGCCGAGGAATCGGCCCGCACCCGCACCCGCGGCGCCGACATGGAGCTGAACCAGCTGAAGCCGCTGTACGCGGAGCAGCTGTTCGGCGCGCTGCTGAAGGGCACGGGCTCGGCGCAGGAATTCGCCGAGCTGCTGCGGCGCGGCGACGACGGCGGCGCGCGGCCGCTCGAAACCGTCCGCGTCGCGGTGCTGGAGCTCGACTCCGCGCCGGCGCTCGCGGCCAAGTTCGGCGCCGACGGCCGCGACCTGCTCGCCTTCGCCGTCGCCAACATCGGCAGCGAGCTGCTCGGCGGACGAGGCTGCGGCCAGGCGTTCCGGCACAGCGTCGGCGCGCACCAGGAAATCGCGCTGCTGTTCTGGGACCGGCTGGACGAAGTCCCCGCCCTGCTCGTGGAATACAACGACGCCCTGCAGCAGGCGTTCAAGGCCCGCTTCGCCTTCGGCGTCGGCCAGCCGGAGCCGTTCCCGCACGGCTTGACCGCGTCATACCGCCAGGCGCGGACGATGCTGCTGCAGCGCAACCTGCTGCAGCGGGGCAAGCACGTGCACTGCCTCGGCGATTTCGCGGCCGCGCCGGCGCCCGCCGAGCCGCCGCTGTTCTTCGGCGCCTTCGAGGAGAAGGTCCGGTTCGCCGTGCAGAGCGGCAGCCAAGACGGCATCCGCAAGGCGCTGCGGCCGTGGTTCGACGCGCTTGACGCTCGGACGCGGATCACGCCGGAGAACCTGCTGCTGTGGCGGCAGGAATTCCGGCTCGCGGCCGCGATCTGGGAGGGCAGCGCGCCGGCCGCCGACGCGGCCAACCCGTATGCGGAAGCGGACCGGGAGGCGATTCCGGCGGACGCCGGCGGCGGGTTCGACTATGCCGCCTGGAAGGAATCGTTCGCGCAGGAGGCGCTCGCTGCGGCCAAACGGCTGAAGGCCGGCGCCGAGAAGGGCAGCACGATCCGCGACATCGCCGCGCATATCGAGCGGTTCGCGCACGAGGACCTCACGCTGCAGAGCATCTCGGACAAGTTTCATTTGAGCCGCGAGTACATCTCCCGCAAGTTCAAGCAGGAGCTGAACCAGAACGTCTCGGACTACATCACGTCGTGCCGGATCAACCGCGCCAAGGCGCTGCTCGCCAGCCCGCATCTCAAGATCACGCAGATCGCGGAGATGGCCGGGTTTCAGGACGAGAAATATTTCAGCAAGGTGTTCAAGAAATGGACCGACCAGACCCCGAGCGAATACCGGAAACGGCTGTACGACGTCGACGCGAAGTGACCGCGATCGGCCGGGGAGCCGCGGATGGACGGTCTCCGGAACCGGTCGCGGCCGGTTGCCGCGGCCGGCGGGCCGAACGCGGCGCGAAGAAGCGAGGCGGCCGCGGCAGCCCATGGCGCGGACTATAGGGCGGAACGCTTATCGTTCCGCTCTTTTCGCGCTGCTTTCGTTTTGCCTCGGCGCTCGTTTCCTCTCGGCTCCATCCCGGTCTGCCCCCGGCCTCAAGCGCCGCCCCTTCCCTGCTCCCTCCCTGCTCCCGCATCCTCATCGGCAGCATCCGCAATTTTTGCAACATTTTCCCAACCGTTTGCGTTATGCTAACAAGTAGGCGCCAGCCTGCCCGTACGACTATCGCGCAAGGGGTGCACCCGTCGATGCTGTTCAATACGTACGCCTTCATCTTCGCTTTCTGGCCCGTCACCGCCGCCGTCTATTTCCTGCTCAACCGGGTCCGCCTGCTCGTCGCCGCGAAGCTCTCGCTGACCCTCGCGTCGCTGTTCTTCTACGGGTACTGGAACGTCCTGTACCTGCCGCTCATTCTCGGCTCCATCGCCTTCAATTACGCGTTCGGCCGGCTCGTGCAGCCGCGAAGCGGGAAGCCCGCCGCGCGCCGCAAGCCCCTCCTGATCGCCGCGATCGCCGGCAACCTGCTTCTGCTCGGTTACTACAAGTACGCCGACTTCTTCCTGAGCACCCTGTCCGACTGGACGGGGCACGCCTTCCCGGTGCTTCGCCTGCTGCTGCCCCTCGGCATCAGCTTCTTCACCTTCACCCAGATCGCCTATCTCGTCGATGCCTACAAGGGCAAAGCGGCCGAATATAATCTCGTCGGCTACATGCTGTTCGTCACCTTCTATCCCCATCTCATCGCCGGCCCGATCCTGCACCATGGCGAGATGATGCCGCAGTTCGACCGGCTCCGCAACAAAATCTGGCAGTGGCCGAACGCGGCCCGCGGCGTCTACCTGTTCTGCATCGGCTTGTTCAAGAAGGTGGTCCTCGCCGACACGTTCGCCGCGGCGGCCAACGACGGCTTCGCGAACGCGACGCATTTCATCGCCGCCTGGACGGCTTCGCTTTCGTACACCTTCCAGCTTTATTTCGATTTCAGCGGCTACACCGACATGGCGATCGGCGCCGCGCTCGTGTTCAACATCAAGCTGCCGCAAAACTTCGACTCCCCGTACAAAGCGCTCAGCATCCAGGATTTCTGGCGGCGCTGGCACATGACGCTGAGCCGCTTCCTGCGCGACTACGTCTATATTCCGCTCGGCGGCAACCGCCGCGGCGAAGCGGTCATGCTGCGCAACCTCGTCGTCACGTTCGCGCTCGGCGGGCTCTGGCACGGCGCCGGCTGGACGTTCCTGTTCTGGGGCCTGCTGCACGGCGTCGGACAGGTTGCGCACCGCATCTGGGGCAAGCTCGGACGGCCGCTCCCCCGCCCGCTCGCCTGGTTCGTCACGTTCATGTTCATCAACGCGACCTGGGTGTTCTTCCGCGCGGACAGCTGGGGCCAGGCGGCGCGCATCCTGAAAGGGATGGCCGGGCTGCAGGGCGTCTCGCTCGCGGACCTGAAGACGCTCGCGCCGCCGCTGCTGCTGATCGCGCTCTTCGTGCCGATCGTGCTGCTGTGCCGGAACTCGTCGCGCCTCGCCGACACGTTCCGGCCGACCTGGCGCACGTCCGTCGCCGCGGCCGCGCTGCTGGTCTTCTCGCTGCTTTACTTCAACCGCATCAGTGCGTTCCTGTACTTCAACTTCTAACTGACGCCCACTTCCAAGAAGGACGGTGACCTCCCGTGCCCATGCCGGCTCCCGCAAGGCAAGACCGCCCGCTCGGCGCGCCCCGCTCCGCGCCCCGTCCCGAAGCGGGCGCGCGCATCAAGGCGAAGGCAGCCCGAGCGATGCTGCTTCGGACCGCCGCGCTCGCCGTTCTGTTCGCGGCGCTCGCCGCGCTCGTCACGTTCGTCGTCGATCCGCTGCAGTTCTACCACAAGCCGTTCGGCTTCCGGCCGTTCTTCTCGTCGGAGCAGCGATACCAGAATCCGGGGCTCGCGCTGCATTACGACTACGACACGATCATCGTCGGCACGTCGATGACGGAGAACTTCCTGCCCTCCGAGGTCGGCCGGGCGCTAGGCGGGCACGCGCTCAAGCTGTCCATCCGGGGCTCGACGGCGGACGAACAGTACAAGATCGCGAAGCTTGCCATCGGGACGGGCAAAGTGAAGCAAGTGCTTTGGGGGCTCGATTATTTCGCCCTGAAGAACGGCGATCAGGAGGCGGCCGGCCCGTTTCCGGATTACCTCTACGACGACAACCGCTGGAACGACTACCGGTACCTGCTCAATTACAGCGTGTACGGGCCGTTCATCAAGGAGATCGCGAAGACGCTGACCGGCTCCGGCACGCAAAGCCTGGAGACGCTCTACAACTGGAACGGCAGCGTGCGCTTCGGCAAGGCGGCCGTGCTGAAGGATTACCGGGACGCGCAGCAGGAGGAGACGTACTTCGGTTTGAACGAGGAGCCGCTCGAGGTGATCCGGCGGAATTTCGAGACGCGCGTCCTGTCGCTCGTCAAGGCGCATCCGGAAGTGCGGTTCACGTTCTACTATCCGCCGTACAGCGTGCTGCGGGAGGCGGTCTGGGCGCAGACGAACGAGACGCGCTACCGGAACCAGCTCGACATGGCGGCCTGGATGTTCCGGCAGTTCGACGCGCTGCCGAACGCGCGGGTATACGACTTCCGGACGGCCGGCGAGTGGACGTACGACCTCGGGCTGTACAAGGACATCTCGCATCACAGCCAAGCCGTCAATTCGGCGATCGCCGCGGCGATCGGCAAGGACGACCCGCGCTTCCGCATGACGGCGGCCAACGCGCAGTCGTTCTCGGGCGAGCTGGCGGAGCAGGTCCGCACGCTGGCGCTGACGCCGGAGGGCGATCCCGTGAGCGCGAGCGTCGCCGTAGTCGCGGGCTCGGACGCGGGCGAGGGACTCGCGGCGAACGCGGCGGCGCCGGGCGAAGACGCGTTCACGAGACGGATCGTGCCCGGCGACGGCGAGCTGCTCGTGCCGGCGAAGGAAGCGGCGGCCGCGCTCGGCGCGACCCTCGACTGGAACCAGGCCGCGAAGACGCTCGTCGTGGCGCGCGGCGGGAAGCGCGTCGCGCTGACGATCGGCAGCTCGTCGGCGTCGGTCGACGGCCGCCCAGCCGAGCTGCCGTATCCCGCGCGGCTCGTCGGCGGCGGGACGCAGGTGCCGATCGTGCGGCTCGCGGAGCTGCTCGGGCTCGGCGTCCGGACCGAGCGGCCGAACGCGTGGAGCGTGCGGTACGTGGTGGAGGCGGGAGGCGCGAAGTAACCGGCTAGCCCGCCTAATGCTGAAGCCCCTCCGCGCCATGCCACGCAAAAAAGACCTTGAGGCCCGCAAGCCTCAAGGTCTTTCACTATTATGGCGCTTCGGCTTAGTGCCCGCCGGTCGTCGTATTCGTCGTACCCGCCGCGTCCTTGCCGTCGGCCGTTCCGTTCGCGTCCGTCGTTTTCGGATGCGGCGTGCCGTCGAGGCCGACGTATTCGTCGTACGCGTCGAAGATTTTGCGCGCGATCGGCGCGGCGCCGTACGCGCCGAAGCCGCCGTCCGGCACGACGACCGCGACCGCGAGGACGGGATCCTCGGCTGGGGCCAGCGCGATGAACACGGAGTTCTCGACCTTCTTCCGGTCGCCGACGTCCTGCTCGGACGTCCCCGTTTTCCGGAGGAAGTTGTACTTGAAGTCGTCGAAGCCCTGCACCGATACGCGGCTCATGCCGTCGTCGATTTCGTCCCAATAGGCTTTCGGGAACGTCACGGTGTTCAGCACCTTCGGCGTATACCCTTGCACGACCTTGCCGTCCTGGTCGACGATCTTGTCGACGAACTGCGGCTGCAGCCGCTTGCCGCGGTTGCCGAGCATGGCGGCGTACTGCGCGAGCTGCAGCGTCGTGTATTTGGCCTGTTGGCCGAACGACGCCCGGATGAGCGCGGATTGCGGGCTCGCGGATTCGGACTCGTGGTAATAGTCGATAACGCCTTTGTTTTCGCCCGGCAGCCCGCTCTGCGTGGTCACGCCGAGCCCGAACTGCTTCATGTAGCTGTCCCACACGTCCACGCCTTTGGCGCCTTTGTACTTCTGGTACAGCTTGTTGCCGATCTCGGACGCCATGAACGTATTGGACGAGTGCGCGATGGCGTCGGCGGGGTCGATCGTGCCGTACGCGTGGCCCTGCGAATCGTGAATCGCGACCTGGTAGCCGGCTTTGCCGAAATAAAACACGCCTTTATCCTGATACAGCGTATGCGTCGTGATCAAGCCTTCGTTCAAGCCGAGCAGGACCGACAGCGGCTTCTGCGTCGAGCCGAGCGGCACCATCGACGACGGGTGGCGGTTGCGCTCCTTCTCGTCGTCGTACGGCGGATACGCCTGGCGGATCGTGCCGTTCGCCTGAAAGTACTGGATCGCTTTCAGGTCTTCCGTGCTGATGGAGCCGCCGGACCAGACGTTCGGATCGTAATCCGGCATGCTCGCCATCGCGACGATTTTGCCGGTCTTCACTTCCATCGCGACCGCGTAGCCCGTCGTTGCGTCCGCGCCGTCCGTCCACGAGCCGGACGTCGCGTGCTTCATGAAATCCAGATGGTTCATGATCGCCTGCTGCGTCAGCATCTGCACCCGCTTGTCGATCGTCAGGTACAGGTTGTCGCCCTTGACCGGCACGGTGACCGTCGGCGGCCCGACGATCGTGTTCTGCGCGTTGACCGGATACGTCTTGAGGCCGTTTTTGCCGCGCAGCACGTCCTGGTACATGTATTCGAGCCCGTCGACGCCGACGTCTTCGTCGTCCAGGTACTGCTGCCCGCTGTCGTCGCCTTCTTCGATGTCCTTGTACTTGGTCATCGTTTCCCGGACGCCGCGGTATTTCTTCAAGTAGCCGATCAGCTGAACCGCCACGTCTTCCTTGTCGTAGTTGCGGACGCTCTCTTCGACGACGTCGATGCCGGGGTACGCTTCGCGGTTTTCGGCGAAATAGGCAATCTCCGTCTCGGACAGCCCGAGCTTGATCCGGCGCGGCACGGAGTACGTGTTCTGGATATGGTCCATGTCCATCCGCTTCTTGATCTCGGCGAGCGATATGGCTTGATCGGCCTTCCCGTACTTCGTGAACACGTCGAGCAGGCGCTGGGCCAGCTTGTCGGCGTCCGCCTGCTTGAACTTCGACGGAATCGTGAAATACAGCGATTGCGTCGACGTGGAATAGGCGAGCGGCGTGCCCTTCGAATCCAAAATGTTGCCGCGGATCGGCGGAATCTGAACTTCCCGCGTGCTGTTCTTGTCGAACTGCGCCTGCAGCGTCGGTCCGTCGACGAATTGCAGAATCGCGAGCCGCACGATCAGAATGCTGAATAATAGAAACGTCGCGCCGAAGAAAATGTTCAGGCGCAAGGTGAATGAGTTCCGGTTACGGGCGGCATGTTCCTTGTGGTCGTCTTGCTGTTTCATCCGTGCACTCCTCTTACCCCAAAGTCTATCCGGTATGTATTCGCCGTCGGCCGCGCGATTTCCTGTCTTTTAAGGAAACGGAAACAAAATCGCCACAACTTCGCCGGATGCCCAATGAACGTTTCTATTTACCCGCTGGCGGCAGCGTTGAAACCGGTTGGCGAAAAAACCTTTTTCGGCCGGGTTACGGCAGCCTTCTCTCGCGCCTCCAGACGTGCCGTTCGCCCCGCAAAGGTGACCCGCTAACCTTCTTGCGCCGCCAAGCGTGCCATTCGCCCCCGTGAAGGTGACCCGGTAACCTTTTCGCACCCCCAGACGTGCCGTTCTCCCCATGTAGGTGACCGGGTCACCTTCTCATGCCGTCAGCTAATTCCTTTTAGCGGCTCCCCTCGGCGCCAAGCCCGATAAATACAAAAAGCGCTCTTCAACGGCAATCCCTGCGAGCGCGGGGGCAACCGTCTGAAGAGCGCTGAATCAAGCAATGATCCAAGCAATGAGTTAAGCCTGCGCCCGAAGCGCCGACGCCTGCTTCGCGATGCGCAGCGCCATAAGCGCGGCGATGAGGCAGATGAAGCCGGCGGTCACGAAAGTCGTCGAGTACGTGCCGGTGAACTGGCGGACGAGCCCCGCTCCGTAGGCCGCGGCCGACGCGCCGACCTGGTGGGCGACGACGACCCAGCCGAACACCATGCCGGCCCGCTCCTTGCCGAACTCCTGCGCCGCGAGCCGGACGGTCGGCGGCACGGTAGCGATCCAGTCGAGACCGTAGAAGACCGAGAACACGACGAGCATCGCCGGCGTCGCGTCGAGCGCGAACGGCAGGAAGATCAGCGACAGTCCGCGCAGGCCATAGTACCAGAACAGCAGCTTGCGGGAGTCGAACCGGTCCGTGAACCAGCCCGACAGCGTCGTGCCGACGAGATCGAACACGCCCATGAACGCGAGAAGCCCCGCCGCCGTCACTTCCTCGATGCCGTGATCCCCGCAGGCCGCGATCAGATGCGTGCCGATAAGGCCGTTCGTCGAGAAGCCGCAGAAGAAGAACGTGCCGGCGAGCAGCCAGAACGTTTTGTTCTTCACCGCGTCGCGCAGCGTCAGAAGCGGCGTCAGGAAGATGCTGCCCCGGAACGGTTCGGGCTCGGCGACTTCGTCCGCGCCGTAAGGCGCGGCCCCGACGTCGTACGGGTGATTGCGCATGAACAGCGCGACGATGACGAGCAGCGCGAGTATGACGCCGACGGCCGTGTACATCGCGTACCGCCAGCCCTGATGCACGGTCAATTGCGCGAGCAGCGGCAGGAACAGCAGCTGGCCCGTCGCCGCGCTGGCGGTCAGGATGCCGACGACGAGCCCCCGGCGCTTGACGAACCAACGGCTCGCCACGGTGACGCCGAGAACGTTCGCCATCATCCCGGTCGCGAGCCCGGAGACGACGCCCCACAGCAGTTCGTACTGCCACAGCTGCGTCATGAGCGGCGTGAGCGACATGCTGGCGGCCAGCACGATCAAAGCGAAGACCATGACGCGCCGAATGCCGAATTTGGCGAGCAGCGCCGCCGAGAACGGGCCGACGAGGCCGTAAAGGAAAATGCCGACCGAGATGACGCCGGAAATTCCGCTGCGCTCCCAGCCGAACTCCGTTTCGAACGGCACGATGAGAATGCTCGGCATGGACCGGATGCCCGCCGAGACGAGCAGCGCGGCGAACGCGACGAGCACGACGACCCAGCCATAGTGGAAAGAGGATGATTTCGCGGGTGGTTGCAAGACAACACGCTCCGTTTCAATGGAATATCGAGGCTTCCGGCGCATGAAACCGGCGGCGAACCTTCGGTTTGGGAATGCGGGTAACCTTCAGCCTCGGATTTTATTTTGTATGTACAACAAATATATGTGCCGAAGACGCGATTGTCAATCCGTTTTTTGAATCGCATCCCTTCCGTTCCTTGAACGCGATCCCGCTCGGACCGAGACCGCCCGCCGGACCGATTTCGATTCCGCTCCCGCAAATGGTAAACTAAGGCGGTACGGATGAATCGCTCATCACGGCTATAGACAAGGATGGATACCATGGACTTATCACCGCTGACGGCGTCGATCGCGCCGCTCAACTTGCGAAGCTGCCTGATCAGCCGACACGGCCGGCTCGTCTACGACCATTACCGGGAGCCCGGCACGGCGGCCGAGCCCGCCCGGATCAATTCCTGCACCAAGAGCGTCCTCTCCGCGCTGGTCTGCATCGCGATGGGCCGCGGCCAGCTGCCGGACGCCGCGACGCCGGCCTCGGCGTTCTTCCCGCGGCTCGCCGCCGATTCCGATCCCCGCAAACGGTCGATAACGCTCGAGCATCTGCTTACGATGACCGCCGGCTTCGAATGGACCGAATTCGGCGGGCTCAATTCGTTTCCGCGCATGACCAAGACGCCGGACTGGCTCGACTTCGTGCTCGAGCTGCCGCTCGCGGACGATCCCGGCACGCGCATGGAGTACAATTCCGGCAATTCGCAGCTGCTCGCGGCGGCGCTCGCGCGGGCCGCGGGCATGCCGGTCGCCCGGTTCGCCGAGGAGCGGCTGTTCGGCCCGCTCGGCATCGAGGCGTACGAATGGGAGACGGACCCGCAGGGCGTCCATACCGGCGGCTTCGGCATGAAGCTGCGCCCGCTCGACATGCTGAAGTTCGGCGAGCTGTATCTGCGGGAAGGCGAATGGTCCGGCGAGCCGATCGTGCCGCGCGCGCTGGCCGTCCGCTCCGTGCGGCCGTTCATCGAATCGGAGGAGCCGCGGCGGGGCTGGTACGGCTGGCATTGGTGGAGCGACTCGTACGACGCGGCCGAGGATGCGGCGGCCGAGCCCGGCGAGACGGACTCGCAAGCGGCGGACGGCGGGTCCGGCGCGGAGGGGCGACAAGCGCCCGCGCTGGCGTATTTCTTCGCCCAAGGCTACGGCGGCCAGTTCGTCTACGTCGTGCCGAGCCTGGACATCGTCGTCGTGCTCACCGCGGACAAATGGCGAACCGATCGGCCGCCCGGCAACGTGTTCCGCAAATTCGTCGCGCCGCTGCTCGCCGCGGAGCTGCGGCGCGCGGTCTCGGCGGGCTAGGCAGCCCCGGACGCGCGCAAAAAAGCGCCGGCCCGGAGGCCGACGCTTGCTGAACAATGACCCAAGATGCGCCGGCGGACCGGCATTCGACACGAGCGGCCGCCCGGGCGTTACTTCTCCAGCAGTCCGCTCGTCTTCTCCATCTCCTCGGACAGCAGCGCCGCCATTTCCGAGCCCAGCACTTCCTCGTACTTGGTTTTGAATTCGCGCGACGCGGCGCGAATCTCCGGTTCCAGCGCGAGCCCCTTCTCCGTCGGATAGACCAGGACGGTCTTGCCGCTCACCTTGCGCTCCACGAGCTGCTTCGTTTCCAATTTATCGATAAACCGCGTCAGCGTCGAAGGCGTGATGTACAGCTTCTCGGCCAGCAGCTTTTGCGTGATGCCCGGCATGATATTCACGATTCGGACGAGGTAGCCGTACATCGGCGACAATCCCGTCTTGGCGAATTGCTCCTCGGCGATCTTCGTCACGGCGCGGCTCAGCCGGTTCGCGTTGAAGAACAGGCATGTACGGAGGAACGCGTCATCGGCCGGATCGGCTGCCGGTCGTTCATTGCGGTTATCCATCCCGTGGCCTCCTTTGTTTATTGTACATACAACTATGTATAGCGCAATCGTACGGCAATGTCAATTTCGCGCCGGAGCGGGGCGCCAGCATCTGGAAATTTTCTGGCGATCGGCACCGCCGACCCGTGCTAGCCCCTCAAACGCGGATCAGGCCGCGATTACCGCTCTTCCTCTCTGCTGACGGCAACCATCAACTTCTCGCTCGCGCATGCTTCCGCGAAACTCGCTATTTACATCGTTTCCGGTGCATGGTACTATTTCAATACATGTCGAAATAATAAGGCGGTGGCAGCAGATGGTCGAGGATAACGAGGATGTCAAACAAGCGGTGAAAGTGTACAAAGCACTCGGAGAGCCGACCCGGATCAAAATCGCGATGCTCCTGACGGAGGAACAAAACTTGTGCTGCTCCGACATCGGCGGCAAGCTCGAATGCGTCGCCGGTTCCACCCTGTCGCATCACCTGAAGCAGCTGATGGAATGCGGCCTGCTCACCATGCGCAAGGACGGGACGTACATTTATTACAGCGTCAACCGCGAAGTCGCCCGGAAATACGCCCCTTATTTGCTGGGTTAGCTTTTTTGCGGGGTATATTTCGATTAATTTAGAAATATAAAAATATTGGCTGCGCGGAAACGAGGCTTCGGCGAAACAGGATTCGACTCGCGGGACGCCCGAAGCGCGAATACGGCAAGCGGCCATGCGCGGCATTACTCCTGACTCGAGCGAACGCCTGCGCTTCGGTGAGAAGGCGCCAGCGGCCGCGCACGGTATCGTACATCGACAGCCGGCCGAGCCGCGAGCGGGATCGACGCCGTAACGGGATCCAAACGAATAGCAAGGGCGCCGTTTGCAGTTCGTCTTGCAGCCCTACTAAGCATAGCCATTCGCGGACACAGGAGCCCGTTATTTATGCCATATCCGCTCTTTTGCCTGCTGTGCGGCCACAGGTTCCGCTATTTGCCTCATCCGGCCTAAATAAGACGCCGATTCCGGCATTTAGCGTCTCCTGTGGCCGCCAAATCCGAAAACCGCGTCGGATTGCCCCAATCACGGCATCCGTGTCCGCTCGCAAGGAAAGAATCCTGCTGCACCGCACCTGAATGGCCAGCCGGAGAGAAACCAAAATGGGTGGGCTGTGCCCTTATGAACCGCGTCGCACGGAAATAAAGAAGTCCAGAAATCAAGAGATAGAGATTGCGCCGTCAACGGCCAAGAACGGAACCATACCAAAAACCAAACCGGATAGGAGTTGGATCGTTTGTCTTACGCTTGGAAAATCTATATGCTGGCGATCGTCAGCTTTTTGGTCGGCACGTCCGAATTCATCATCGCCGGCATTCTCGATAAAGTCGCCGACGACGTCGGCGTGTCGGTCGCCGCGGCCGGCCAATTGATTACCGTGTTTTCGCTGGCTTACGGGTTCGGCACGCCCTTCCTGATGGCGGCCGCCGCCAAGGCCGACCGCAAGCGGCTGATGCTGTACGCGCTTGCCGTGTTCGTCGTCGGGAACGCCGCGGCGTTCGTGCTTCCGGGCTTCGGCGCCCTGATCGCGTCCCGCGTCGTCGTCGCGCTCAGCAGCGGCGTGTTCGTCGTGACGGCGCTGACCGTCGCCGCGAAGCTCGCGCCCGAGGAGAAGCGGGGCAGCGCCATCGCCACGCTCGTCATGGGCTTCAGCACGGCGCTGATCGTCGGCGTGCCGCTCGGCCGCCTCGCCGCCTCCGTCTACGATTGGCAGGCGGTATTCGGCGGCATCGGGCTGCTCGGCTTGCTCGCGCTCTTGCTCATCGCGTTCACGATTCCGAAGACGGACGGCGAGCTGCCGGTACCGCTTCGCGACCAGCTGCGGCTGCTCAAGAACCCGAAGATTCTCGTCGGCCTCGGCATCACGTTCTTCTGGATCGGCGGCTATTCCATCACCTACACGTATATTTCCCCGTTCCTGCTTGAAATTACGGGCATGAGCGAAAAAGCCGTCAGCATCGCCTTGTTCGCGTTCGGCATCGCGAGCCTGATCGGCTCGAAGCTGGGCGGCTTCGGCACGGACCGCTGGGGCTACCGCCGCACGCTGCTCATCGGCATGGCGCTCCACGCCGCCTGGCTGATCGTCATTTCGTTCGCCGCCCAGTCGGCCGCGCTCATGTTCCCGCTGCTCATGCTCTGGTCGTTCTCCGCTTGGTCGTCCGGCCCGACGCAGCAGTACCACCTGATCTCGCTCGCGCCCGAGGCGACCAGCATCATGCTCAGCCTGAACAGCTCCGCCGTGCAGCTGGCGATGGCGGCCGGCGCGGGCATCGGCGGCATCGTCGTCGAAGGCGCCTCGCTGACCGCCGTCACCTGGATCGGGGCGGGCGGCGTCGCGCTCGCCGTCCTCTTGTCGGCGGCGGCCTTCGGCTACCTCCGCGTCGGAACGGCCGCGCGCGCCGCGCGGCAAGAGGCCGCCGCGGACAAGATCGGCGCGTAAGCGCCGGCCGGATCGCGCGCGCAACCGCCCCGATCAGCCGAGCAGCGCCGATCGGCGGCAAGCAATCCCTCTCTCGACCCCGGACAGGGCCGGAGAGGGATTGCTTTTTGGCTAGGCGCAATGAAATAATAGACGAGAAGCAAGGATAGTTAATTACTTTTCTAAGGCGGTGTTCGACATGGCTCAATCGGGCGTAGGCATCACGACCATTCCGTTAGGCGCGGCAAACCGCGGCAATCCCTTCATTCCGACCGTCGTTTGGGACGAGAAGGACGTCATTCTGTTCGATACCGGCATTCCGGGCTCGCTCGAGCTGATTCGCGCCGCGTTCCAAGAGGCGTCCGTTCCGTTCGAGAAGCTGACCAAAATCGTCATCACCCATCAGGACATGGACCACATCGGCACGCTGCCCGAACTCGCGCAATATTTCGGCGACCGGGTTCAAGTGATCGCGCATCAAGTCGCCGTGCCGTACCTCGCCGGCGAAGTGCCGCTCGTCAAGAGCAAGCGGCTCGCCCCGCCGGTCAACGTCGACGTCGTCGTGAAGGACGGCGACATCCTGCCGTTCGCCGGCGGCCTTCAAGTCGTGTTCTCGCCCGGCCACACGCCGGACCATACCTCCTACTACCACATCCCGTCCAAAACGCTCATCGCGGGCGACGCCCTGACGGCGCAGGATGGCGTGCTGCAGGCGTACAACCCGGCGTACACGCCGGACCAGGAGACGGCGCTGCAATCGATCGCCAAGTTCCAAAGCCTCGACCTCGCGAAAGTCATCGCCTTCCACGGCGGCGAATGCATCGACAACCTGCAGGATCGCCTGCGGGCGATCGTCGAAGCCGGTCCGATCGCGGTCGGCTGATTGCGGTCTGATCGCGCTTCGCCAAGCCAAGCCCGAACGGGCGGCTTTCCGTTTGCTCCCCCGGAGCCGGAAAGCCGCCCGTTTTTTTGGCGCGCCTGCCTATCATACATTATGGATGACGCTCCCCGTCCGGTCGCGCCTTCTTTACGATCCCGATATCCGTAAAGGATAATACTTCCAGTTAAGCGAAATGTTTCGAAAAATAGCGGCAAAAACGGCCTCCGCCCGCTCCTCGGGAACAGGGGGAAGCCGCTTGCTTAACCTGCGTATTCGTTTGACGCAGTTATCCGGTTCGCCGTCGGCAAACGGCGGACGCTGGCTGAGCCGGCGCCTGGCGGCCGTACGGCGGACTTCACCTGGAAGGAAGCCTGGCCTCCGAACGGCAGCTGCTTGCGCCGGACGCAGAGCACCTTAATATCCGCCGAGTCCGCCGGCCGCGCCGCCGTCGCCGCCCGGGCTTCCGGTGCCGCCTCCGCCGTCGCCATCGCCGCCGTCCCGGAACCGCGCCATATACGCCGCTCGCTTGGCGACGGTCTCGTCGGCGGCCGCCTGCGCCTTGCGGGCATCGCCGTCGTGCACGGCGTCGACGATCCATTTCTGCCCGAAGCCGGCATGCACGACCTCGTCCGCCCAATCGAAATCCTGGAACGTCGTCATGAGCGGGTCCTTCGCGGCGTCGCGGCAGAACTCCCACTCCTCCCGCTTGCCCGGCGGGTACTTCATGCCCGCCTTCTCGATCGCGATCGTCAGATGCGTATAGGCTTCGTCGCCTTCGAACAGCTGGGCCGTCATGTCGTACCAGCCGGTCCAGTTCTCGAACGCGTACACGTCGTATCCCCTCGCGCGCAGCGCCGCCTCGCCGAACCAGCAGTGCCGCACCTCGTCCCACATATGGCGCGCCGTATCGAGGTAGAAGCTCCACGGCCGGTCTTCGGCGGAGAAATGCACGTGGGCGACCGCCTCGGCCGGCGACATCTCGAAATACCGGTGCAGCATCATCTGCAGCATCCGGCCCTGCGCGTCGTCCGCGAACGCCATGCCGCGCATCTTGACGACCGAGGTCGCGAAGCGCGCGTCGCGCGTGCTCTTCGCCGGCAGCGCGAACGGCGCCGCTGGCACCGCCAGCGCCGGATCGGCGGGGACGCGCGCCCCGGTGCCGTCCGGCCCGCCAGCCGCGTCCAGCAGCGCGCGCAGCCAGCGCAGCCACCGGTCCGCCAGCTCGCGGCCGGCCGTGTCCGCCTGCGCCGCGGCGTGCGCGATCGCCTCGCGGCCCCACGCGAGCTGCGCTTCGCGGTCGAGGCGCTGATGGCGCAGCAGCCGGAGCGTCGGCTCGTCGACGAGCGGCTGCGCCCGCGCCGCGTACGCATCGATCGCCGCCAGCTGCGCCGGCTTGATCGCCTCGAACAGCGCGACGAGCAGGCAGAGCGTCGACGGGGAGCGCAGCGCCTGCTCCGCCAGCGCCGCGAGCGCCTCGTCCGGGCACTTGTCGAACGCGGCCGGACTCATCCGCAGCTGGCGGGCGCGGCCGCGGAGCTGGTCGTGATGCTCGGCGTCCTGCCACGCCAGCGCGCCTTTGATCTCATACTCGGGCCGGGCCGCCATATGGCCCGCTTCGAGGCGCATCAGCTGCCGGTCCAGGTAGGCGAAGCGCTGCAGCCGCTTAGCCGATTCCTCGACCGGCATGCCGACGGAATCCCAGTTTTCGATTTCCATGAAAGGTCGCAGCATGCGAATTCCTCCTTCTTCGGCGGAAGCGCGGGCTTCCGGGCGAGTCGCGGCCGTCGCGTTAGGCTTGCGCTTCGCGCGGCAGGCGCGTTAGGCTTGCGCTTCGCATTCCCGGCGCCCGGCCCGCGCAAGCCGAGCGATAAAGCCGCGCCCGGCCGGCTGCTCAGAACTCTCCGTCCCACGCCCGCCACTTATGATCCTTCGTCTCGAACGCGGACGACGCGAACTGGTACGCCGACATCGGCGGCGTCCGGAACAGCCCGGCGCCGTCCAGCTCGAGGCCGACGCCGTTCACGAAGCCGTAGCGGCCGGCTTCCCCGCCGCCCCGGCAGACGAACGCGAAGTCCGCGTCCGTTGCGAGCGCGCCGTACCCGAGCCGGCTCTCGGGCCAGCCGTACTTCGGAATCGCCTCGGTCCGCAGCAGCCCGGCGTCCAGATCGAGCTTATAGCCGAGCTCGATCGTCCGCGCTTCGGACGCGAATCGCAGCCCGAGGCGGCCGTTGTCCGCGGGCAGCTCCGCGACCGACACCCGGCCGAGCGGCAGCGACCCGCCGCCGGCCGCCGGCACCGGCGTTAGCACGGTGACGAAGACGTTCATCTCCCCCGGCGCCGTCTCGCGGGCATCGGCCTCGTATACCAGCTCGCTGTCGGCGTAGCAGCGCCGGATCGTTTCCCGCCCGACGCGCCGTCCCGCGCCCGTGCCGCTTGCCGGAAATTCGACCAGGAGCGCCAGCTCCCGGCCGTTCTCGACCGGCCGCGGATCGTCCGGCATCTGGTGAATCCGCCGCACCTGGCCGACGACGTGCCGCTCCCCCGCCGCCAGCACCGCCGACGGATGCCACAGGTTCGCGATCGTGAGCGGTCCGGCTGCCTGCGACCGGGTCCAATCGACGATCACGTAGACGCCTTCCCGCTTCAGATACGTCACGCACCGGTCCCAGACGACCGCGCGCAGCGGGTCGACCGTCCGCGTCCGGCTGTAATCCAGCTCGGCGAACGTCTGAAAATGCAGCTTCTCCGTCGTCGCCCGCTTGTACGAGCCGTCGTCGTGCAGGAAATCGTACAGCCGTTCGCCGCCGTCCGGAACGCCGTGGCGGAATACGAGGCGATTGTGGTAGATGTCCGCCCGGTACTTGCCGTTCGGCGCCGCGTCGCGGTACCCGCCGTCGTGCAGCAGCACGCAGCCCCCCTGCGCGAGGTAGCAGACCGCGTTCTCGTCGGCGTGGCCGTGATGAGCCTTCTCCGCCGGCGCGAAGATCGTGCGCCGCAAGTACTCGCGGGGCACCGCCGCGTAGTCGCCTTCGTCGCGGTAGTTGAGCAGCAGGTACGAGGCGTCGTCGTCCCAGCCGCTGCGGAACGCGATTTTTTTGCCGACGAGGTCGTCGAGCAGCAGCTCGCTTCCGCCGTCCGGGCGCCGCGGCTCCACCGCGTCGTCGCTCCAGTCGTAGGCGTTGGCGAAGTAGGCCGCGAGGTAAATCGACGGCGGCCCCTGCTGCAGCGACATGGCGTAGCCGTAGATGAGGTTCGCCGCGTACTTCATGCGCCCGCAGCGGTACCGCGCGGCGCCCTTTTCCAGGCAGGCCGTCCACAAGTACCAGAACGCGTTGAAATGCGCGTCGCCGAAATCCGGAATTTGCCCGTGCGGGGCGATCAGGCGCGCGATGAAATCGAAATAATACTTGGTCTGCGGCTTGGCGTAATAGTCGTCCTCCCTCCCGGTCAGCCGCGCGTACATGAGCGTCGAGCCGAGCCAGAGCGGCAGGTACAGCTCCGCGTCCTCGATCGACCAGCCGCCGAACGACTCCTCGGCCATGTAATCGCGCAGCTTCGCCCATTCGCGCGTCTCCGCCGTGTCGCCGAGCGCCTCCACCGCCAGCGCCAGCGTATAGACGCGGAGCATGGAGCGGTTGTGCGCGCCCCATTCCGGGTAGTGCTTCACCGCCTGCACGGCGGTGCGGATGGAATCCTCGACCTGACGTTTCTCCGCTTCCGTGAACAGCCCGGAATCCTTCACGTCGAGATAGCCCTGGATATAATGCGAGCCCTGAAACATCGGCTCGAACGACGTGATGCCCGTCTCGTATTCCGGATGGCGCCGGCGGACCGCCTCCGGCACGATGTCCTTGAACGCTTCGATGTCGAGCAGCGCCCGTTTCGCCCACCGGCCGTGCTCCTCCTCGCCGGTGATCCGGTACAGGAACGCCTCCGTCTGCGCCTGCAGCCCGAGGTTCCCGGGCGGGCTGTACATCCCGAGGAACTTGTCGGGGCTGTACGTCTTGCGCCAGCCTTCGAGCGCCGCCTCGTATTGGCGGCGTCCTTCGAGCACCGCCGCCTTCACGTAGTCGAGATACGTCTGCTTGTTCATGCGTTCCCCCCGCTTCGCCGCCCCTTCGGGCGGACGGATTGTCGCGCGGCCGCGAAGCCGCGCCCGCTTGCTTGCCTGCGCCGCGAAGCCTTGCTCCTGCCGGGGCGCCCTCACGCTACTCCGCGACGAACCGATAGCTCCCGGAGCCGACCGTCACGAAGAGCGCGGCGTCCGTCTCCACGACCGCCCTCACGCCGTCGGCCCGCGCCGGATCGGCACCCGATTCGGTCACCCGCCGGCCCGCGCGCCGCGGAATGCGCACCTCGGCGGTCGCGCCGGCGGGAATCTCCGCGTCCAGCTCCAGCCGCCCGGCCGCGGTCCTCCAGCGGCAGACGATCGGTCCCGCCGCGGAGTCGTAACGGCAGTCGGCATGTTCCAAGCCGCCGCCGATGCGCGGCTGAATACGGATATGCCGGAAGCCGGGACGCTCCGGATCGAGGTCGATCCCGCCGACGAAGCGAAACAGCCATTCCCCGACGGCGCCGAGCGCGTAATGGTTGAAGGAATTCATCCCCGGGCGCTGGAAGCCCCGCTCCTCGGTCCAGCCGTCCCAGCGCTCCCAGATCGTCGTCGCGCCCTGCAGCACCGAGTAGAACCAGGACGGGTATTCCCGCTGGTTCAGCAGACGGAACGCGGCGTCCTCATGACCGGCCTCGACGAGCGCGGCCAGCAAATATTTGGTGCCGTGGATGCCGGTCGTCATATGCCAGCCGTTCGCCTCCAGCAGCTCGAGGATGCGCCGCACGGCATACGGCCGCTTGGGCTCCGGCAGCAGTTCCATCCCCAGCGCGAGCGCGTAGGCCGCCTGCGTATCGCCCTTGATCCGGCCTTCCGCGTCGACGTACGCCGCGTTGAACGCCGCCTTGATCTCGGCGAACAGCCGGGCGTACCGCTCCGCCTCCGCCGTCCGGCCGATAATCGCCGCCATCCGCGACAGGAGGTCGGCGGAATGCGCGTAATACGCCGTGCCGAACACGTCGTACGGCGTCGTCGAGAACGGCGCCGTATTGGGCAGGCCGCTCGGCCCGCGCGCCTCGGCGAGCGAGAGCCAGTCGCCGAACTGCGGCAGGTCCTCGCGCAGATGGCCGGGCCGGAGGTCGCGCAGGAAGCCGATCCAGCGCGCCATCGCGTCGAAGTGCGCCTCGATGATCGCGGTATCGCCGTACGTCCGGTACATCATCCACGGAATGAGGACGCCGGCGTCGCCCCAGCCCGCCGAGGCGGTATGGTCGTAGGTCATGTCGCCGCCGTGCTCGGTCTTGCCCCCGGCGATGAACGGCGCGAAATCCGTGAAGGCGCCGGTCGGGCGCTGGGCGTCGGCCAGATCGGCCATCCATTTCGCGAAGAACGGCGCCGCGTCCGCGAAGTAGGCGGCCGTGCGGAAGAACACCTGCGCGTCGCCGCTCCAGCCGAGCCGTTCGTCGCGTTGGGGACAATCCGTCGGGACGCTGACGAAGTTGCCGCGCTGCGTCCATTCGATGTTGCGCAGCAGCCGGTTCAGCAGCGGATCCGACGTCTCGAGGGAGCCCGTCTTCGCCAGCGCGGTGGCGTAGACGACCCCGGCCGCGTCCGCCGCGCCGAAATCGTCGCCGCAGCCGGCGATTTCCGCGTATCGGAACCCGTGCAGCGTAAAATGCGGCTCGAAGGTCTCCGGCCCGTCGCCCTTCAGCGTATAGACGTCGATCTGCCGCGCCAGCCGCAGGTTGTCCGTGTACAGCTCGCCGGCGGCGTCCAGCATCTCGCCGTGGCGCACCGTCACGACGTCGCCCGCCGCGCCCCGGAGCGTCAGCCGAAGCCGGCCGACCATGTTCTGGCCCATGTCGAGGAGATAGCGGCCGTCCGGCTTGCGGACGACGGACGCGGGCGCCAGCTCGGCGACGGCGCTTACCGGAGGCATGACCGCGCCCCGCAGCCGGCCCTTGAAGTCGTAGAACCGCTGGGCCGCCGGCCAAGCCGCGTCGTCGAAGCCGGCGCCGGTCCAGCCGGCCGCCTCCAGCCGGGCGTCGTACGTCTCGCCCATCTGGAAATCGGTCGCCGTCAGCGCGCCGAACGACGCTTTCCAGTCCGTGCCGGAGACGACGGACTGCCGCGAGCCGTCCTCGTATTCGAGATTCAGCTGTACCAGCGCGCGGGGATCCTGGCCGTAACGCTGGTAGCCGAACATGCCGATGTAGCCGGAATACCAGCCGTGGCCGAGCAGGAGCGCGAGGGCGTTGTCCCCCTCCGCCACCTCGCCGGTGACGTCGAACGTCTGGTAATGCAGGCGGACGTTGTAATCCGTCCAGTCCGGCAGAAGCGTCCCTTCCCCGATCCGCCGCCCGTTGACGTGCAGCTCGTAGGCGCCGAGCACGGCGCAGTGGAGCACGGCCCGCCGGACCCGGCCGCCGCCTTCGGTCCGGAAGGCGCCGCGCACGTACGCGGCCGGCTTCGGCTCGGCATGCGTCGGTTTATGGGCGCTCTTCAGCCCGACCCATGCGCCCGTCCAGTCGGCCCGCGACAGCAGCCCCATCGTCCACGACCCCGGCTCGCTCCACGGCGATTCGCGGCCGTCCCCGTCCCACGCCATCGCCTTCCAGACGTAACGGCGCCCGGATAACAGCGGCGGGCCGCCGTACGCGACGGGACCCGGACGGTCCGACGCGAGCCTGCCCGAATCCCATACGTCCGCCTTCCCTTCGGCCAGCAGCTCCGTCGCGCTCGCGACCAGCACGCGGCAGGCGGATTGAGCCGCCCCGCGGAAGTCCGCGCCGAGCAGCCAGCCCAGCCGCGGCCGCGGCGCGTCGATCCCTACCGGATCGGTCAGGTATTCCGTTCTCAAGCCATAGACGCGCAGCGTCATGGCGCATCCCCCTCCGCCTGGGCGGCAGGCCGGATCGGATCGGGCTCTTGCGCCCTTCCCCGGCGGCCTGCGCCGATTTCATGGATATCGTCCGGCCGACGATCAGCCGGATCTCCTAGCCATCGGCCGCTCTCCGACAGCGGCCGGTCGTTCGCGCCGGCCACCCGGCCAGTCGTTCGCCCGGCCGGTTATTCTCCCCCTGCGGGCCAACGGCGCGGAAAGACCGCTGATCGCGTCAGCGGTCTCCCCCTTCGGCCGCAAACGCGCCCGCGATTACGGCGTATAGCCGATTTTGGCGTACGCGTCGGTCAGCTCCTGGTCGTACTGCTCCCCGCCGAGCTTCTTCCAGCCCGCGATCATCGTGTCGTATTCCTTCTCGGGATCGTCGGCGACGATGATCTTGGTCATCGATTCGTTGAGGAACTTCTTGATCGTCTCCTGGTTCTTCTGCGCGAACGGGCGCGGATCGGTCAGGATGACGGCCGGCGGCGTGTAGTTCGCGAAGACCGAATCGTACTTGGTCGTGACGTTGACGTAGTAATCGACGTCGAACAGCTTCGCGTTCGTGCCCGCGACCTTCAGCTGCTCCGGCGTGCTCATCGGCTGGCCCTGCTGGATGATCTCCAGGTCGCCCGGACCGGCGTACCAGTCGACTTCCTTCGCGTTCTTCTCCGGATCGATGACCTCGCGCGTGCCGTCGGCGTTGACCTTGTAGTGCACGCCTTCGATGCCGGATTGGAGCGTTACGATGTTGGCCGGATCGGCCATCCAGTTCAAATACTTCACGGCCGCGATTGCCTGTTCTTCCTTGCTCGCCTTCGGAATCATGATGAACATGCCGTAGTCCGGGGCCCCGCCGGCGTACTGCTTGCCGTCCGCGCTCTTCAGCGGGTCGATCGGCATCCATCTCGCGTCCGGCACCGCTTTGCGCGTGGAGTCGGTAAGCCCCCAGCCGGAATCGTTGTTTTCGACGAAGCCGGTCACGCCCTGCGCGACGTACTGGTTGAACTGCTGGTTGTTGACGTCCGTGCCGAATTCCTTCGGAATGAGCCCTTCTTTGTACAGCTTATTGAGGAACTTGAACATCTCGAGCGCGTTCGGCGTGGCGATGTTGGAGACGAACTTGCCGTCCTTCCACACGCCGCCGAACATGTCGGTGCCGTTGCCCATCAGCTGCGGGTTGATGCCGAACGCGCCGGACATGGCGTACATGAACGCCTTGCCGATGGCCGGGAACGCGAACGGGACCACTTTATCCTTGCCGACGCCGCCGGGATCCTTCTCCTTGAACGCCTTCAGCACCGCGTACAGCTCGTCGGGCGTCGTCGGCGCCTGCATGCCGAGCTTGTCGAGCCAGTCCTGGCGGATCTTCATCGCCGGGCCGACGTGGGGGTTGGCGCGCAGCGCCGGGATGGCGAAGCGCTTGCCCTCGTACGTGCCGGCTTCGTCCAGCGCCTTCTGGTTGTTCTTCTGGATTTGCGGGCCGTACTCGGCGAGCAGATCGTCCAGCTGCCAGATGCCGCCCTGCTCCGCGTACTTGAAGAGCGTGTTCGTGTCGTAGGTGAAAATGATGTCCGGCGCCTGGCCCGAAGCCAGCCACACGTTCAGCTTGTCTTCGGCTTCCGCCCGCGGCACCGCCACGTACTCGAGGTCGATGCCGAGCGGCTTCACCTGCTCCTGCGCCCACTTGAGAAGCGGCGCCTCCGTCAGCTTCATGCCCTCGGGCGCGTTGCCCCGGTCGTAAATCATGACGCGCAGCTTCGCCGTCTTGGCCGGCGCTTCTTCTTTCGGCTCGTTCGCCGGCTGCGTGCCGCCGTCGCCGGCCGCCGCGGCGCCCCCGTTCCCGCTGCCGTTCGTGCCCCCGTTGCCGCTTGCGCCTCCGTTGCCGTTATTCCCGTTCGAGCAGGCCGCGAGCAGCATGGCGAAGGCCAGGATGAGCGCCAGGCCGAACGCGGCCCCCGTTTTGAATTTGACCACCGGTATTCCTCCTTTGCTTGATTTACAGGAATGCTTCCGACCCGGATGCGCCTTGCCTCGCCTTCCGCCGCTTCTCCCGAGCAGCCGGGCCTCTATCTCAGGAGCGCCGCGTTGGCCGGCGGCCCTCCGTTCCTGTCGCGCGCCGCCTTCCGTCAGCCCTTCACGGAGCCGAGGAACGAGCCTTTGACGAAGTATTTCTGCAGAAACGGATACACGATCAGAATCGGCACCGTGGCGAAGACGGCGGTGGCCGCCTTCAGCGACTCCTCGATGACCTGCAGCTTGCCCTGCTGCTGCATGACCTCGAGCGAGGTATCCATCTGCGACAGCAGCAAAATGTTCCGCAGCCGCACCTGCAGCGTGTACAGGTCGGGGTTGTCGATCATGATGACCGCGCCCATGTAGCTGTTCCAGTGGCCGACGGCGTAGAACAGGCCGATCGTCGCCATGACCGCGCCGGAGAGCGGGAGCACGATGCGCACGAGGTAGCGGATGTTGCCGCAGCCGTCCATGACGGCCGCCTCGCGGAGCTCCTCGGGCATGTTTTGGAAGAACGACTTCATGATGATGACGTTGAAGGCGCTGACGGCGCCGGGAATCATGATCGCCCAGAGCGTGTTGAGCAGGCCCAGCTCCTTGTTGAGCAGGTAGCTCGGAATGAGGCCGCCGCTGAACATCATCGTGAAGATCATGTAGTTCATGAAATATTTGCGCCCCACCAGGTCCCGCCGCGCCAGCGGGTACGCCGTCAAAATCGTCATGACCATGTTGATCGCCGTGCCGACCACCGTGACGTAGATCGTGACGAGCATGGCGCGGATGACGTTGTCGTCCCAAAACACCGATTTCATGGCGTCGAGCTGGAATCCGACCGGCCAGAGGAACACCTTGCCGGATTGAATCGCGTGGCTGCTGCTGAACGCGTTGGCGATCGTGTTGACGAACGGGAAGATGCAGACGAACGCGATGACGCTGATGAGGCCGTAGTTGAAGACGTTGAAGGCCACGTCCCACCCGGAGTACCGTTTCTTGTGGCGGTATCCCTGCGGTCGGGCCGATTCCGCTTGCTGCGGCATGACGATTCTCCCCTTTCCCGGCTGTCGTTCGGATGTGCGGCGGCGCGGCCGGACGCTACCAGATGCCTTCGCGGCCCATCTTGTTCGCCGCGAAGTTGGCGCCGAAAATGAGCGCCAGATTGACGAGCGATTGGATCATGCCGATCGCCGTCGTCAAGCCGAAGCCGCCCTGCCGGATGCCGAGATCGTAAATGTAGGTGCTGAGCACGTCCGCCACGTCCATGACGAGCGGATTCATCATCGCGTACGGCTGCTCGAAGCCGATCGAGACCATGTGGCCGAGGTTCAGGATCAACAGAATGACGATCGTGGGCATGATGCCCGGCAGCGTGACGTGAACGATCTTCTTCCACCGGCCCGCGCCGTCGATCGCCGCCGCCTCGTACAGATGGGGATCGAGCGTCGTCATCGCCGCGAGGTAGATGATCGTGCCCCAGCCGACGCCGGCCCAGATGCCCGAGCCGATGAAGACGGTCACCCACCAGGCGTTCTCGCCCATGAAATACACCGGCTGCAGGCCGATCCACTGCAGGACTTGGTTGACGATGCCGTACTTCGGCGATAGCAGCGCGTAGATCATGCCGCCCATGAGCACCCAGGACATGAAGTGCGGCAGGTACAGGAGCGACTGCGTCACGCGCTTGAAATAGTTGCTGCGCACCTCGTTCAGCAGAATGGCGAGGATGATCGGCGCCGGGAAGCCGAAGACGAGGCCGAGCACGTTCAGCATGAGGGTGTTCCGCGTAATCTTGTAGAGGTCCGGCAGGTGGATCATTTCCTTGAAGTACGCGAAGTCGTTCCACGGGCTCTTGAAGACGCCTTGGAACATGTTGTAGTCCTTGAAGGCGATCAGCAGCCCGAACATCGGGATGTAGCAAAAGATGAAGAAGTAGACGAGCCCCGGCGTCAGGCAGAGATAGAGATCGATGTTTTTGCGGATTCGTTTCCAGGTCGTGCGCTTCGTCGCGGCGGCGTCCGCTTCGTAGGGAAGAACGAGGCTTTTATCGGTTTGCGCTTCCACTTGCTCCCCTCTTTCCGTTTGGGATACTTCAAGTGTAGCGGGTTATGTAAGCGTTTCACATGCGGGATTTTTTACATTTTATTAGATTTCTTGACGTTGGGCGAAGTGCGGACGGATGCGGGCGGACATGCCGGCACGAAACGGGCGGGCGCGAGCGGCATGCGCCCCTGCGGGGCGGGGGCGGGCTCGCGGCTGGCCCGCGGGCAAGCCGGGCACGGCCGAGCGGCGAGGCGCTCGGCCGAGCGGACTGCGCGTGAACCCGTGTGCCGGGCAGCGCAAACGGCGAAAGCGGCGCGATACCCCCGGTCGCGTGCCGTTTTTGCAGGTTACCGGGTCACCCTCTTGCGCTGTTTCCGGCCCGTTTACCGTCTATGTAGGTTACTGGTTCACCTTCTTGCGCTGCTTTCGGCCTGTTCGCCGTCTATGTAGGTTACTGGATCACCTTCTTGCACCGGTTCCGGCCCGTTTAACGCCTATGTAGGTTATCGGGTCACCCTCTTGCGCCGGTTCCGGCCCGTTTAACGCCTATGTAGGTTACTGGATCACCCTCCTGCGCTGCTTTCAGCCCGTTTAACGCCTATGTAGGTTACTGGGTCACCTTCTTGCGCTGCTTTCGGCCTGTTCGCCGTCTATGTAGGTTACTGGCTCACCCTCCTGCGCTGGTTCCGGCCCGTTCGCCGTCTATGTAGGTTACTGGCTCACCCTCCTGCGCTGGTTCCGGCCCGTTCGCCGTCTATGTAGGTTACTGGCTCACCCTCCTGCGCTGGTTCCGGCCCGTTCGCCGTCTATGTAGGTTACTGGCTCACCTTCTTGCACCGGTTTTCGGTCCGTTCGCGGTCTATGTAGGTTACTGGTTCACCTTCTTGCGCTGCTTTCGGCCTGTTCACCGTCTATGTAGGTTACTGGATCACCTTCTTGCACTGCTTTCAGCCCGTTCACCGTCTATGTAGGTTACTGGCTCACCTTCTTGTACCGGTTTTCGGTCCGTTCACCGTCTATGTAGGTTACTGGATCACCCTCTTGCGCTGGTTTCGGCCCATTTAACGCCTATGTAGGTTACCGCTTCACCTTCTGCTCACAATTCTCCCCCGGTCCCTACGTGATCAGGGGAGCGGAAAGGACTCGGAGACGCCTGGGAAAGCCACACGGGCGCAAAATCACAAAGCCCGGCCGGCGCGAACGTCCGGAGTTGCGGCCAGGATGCCGATTCGCGAGCCGCGGAGGGTAACACGGACGCCTGGGACAGGTCCCGGCGCAGTATTGCAGGCCGCGGCCCGGAAGGAGCGCGGAGGTCTGAGGCAGCCCTGCGGCCACAGGACCGCGAGCCGCATTCGGACTGCAGCGTGGGAGGAGCGCGGAGGTCTGAGGCAGCCCTGCTGCCACAGGACCGCGAGCCGCATTCGGACTGCAGCGTGGGAGGGGCGCGGAGGTCTGAGGCAGCCCTGCTGCCGCAGGACCGCGAGCCGCATTCGGACTGCGGCTCAGGCAGCGCCCCGGCCGGCGCGGGTCCATGCACCCGGCGCCGCCGCCAACGGCCTAGCCCCGCTTCATCCCGTGCAGCGCCGCGTCGAGATCCTCGATCAGCGCGTCGGCGTGCTCGAGGCCGATGGAGACGCGCAGCAGCCCCTGCGGGATGCCGGAGCGCCGCGACGCTTCCTCGTCCAGCCACAGGCCGGGCGAATTGACGAGGCTTTCGAAGCCGCCCCAGCTCGGCCCTTCCTCGAACAGGCGGAGCGCCTTCATGAGGCCGGCGATGGCTTCGCGGCTGCCCTTCGGCACGAAGCCGAGCAGGCCGGAATAGCCGCTCATCTGGCTGCGGCCGAGCTCGTATTGGGGGTGGCTCGGCAGCCCGGGATAGAGCACCCGCTCCACCAGCGGATGCGCCTCCAGGAACGCCGCGATCCGCAGGGCGCTCTCCTGATGCTGGCGCATCCGGACGGGCAGCGTGCGCAGGCCGCGGATCAGCAGCCACGCCTGATGCGGGTCCATCGACGCGCCGAACAATCCCCGCTCGCGATGGGTGACCGGCTCCAGCCGCTCGCGGCTGCCGACCATGACGCCGGCGATGATGTCGCTGTGGCCGCCCAGGTATTTGGACGCCGAATGAACGACGAGGTCGACGCCGTGCGCGATCGGGTTCTGGTACATCGGCGTCGCCCACGAGTTGTCGGCGATCGTGACGATGCCGCGGGACCGGGCCAGCGCGGACACCGCGCGCAGATCCTGCAGCGCGAACACGTTGGACAGCGGCGTCTCGAGATAGATGGCCTTCGTATTCGGGCGCAGCGCCCGCTCGAACTCGTCGGCGCTGTCGCCGGAGACGAACGTCGTATCAACGCCGAACTTCGCCATGTAATCGTCCAGAAAAGCCTTCGTCGGCGGGTAAACGTTCCGCGGGCAGACGATGTGGCAGTCCTTCTCCATGACGGTCATGAGCGCCGCCGTGATCGCCGCCATGCCGGACGAGAAGCAGCGCGCCTCTTCCGCCCCTTCCAGCGCGGCGATCTTCTTCTCGGCGAGCTCGATCGTCGGGTTGGCCGCGCGCGTGTAGCTGTAGCCGTGATCGGTCGTTTTGCGCGTGAACAGCGTGTTTTGGAAAATCGGCGGCACGATCGCCCCCAGATGCCGGTCGTACTCGTCGCCCAAATGCGTGCAGATCTCTTCCTTGCTCATCGCCCTCTCCGCGGGCTTGCGCGTTTCGTCCATAGCCGTTCCTCCCGTCGATTTCCGCCGCCTTGCCGGGCGGCGGCTGCTTGGCGATGCAGAGCGCGCAAGCGACGAAAGGTGCCCCGTCGACGGGACACCTTTCGCTTGCGCCGAACCGGTCTATCTTACGTCGTCTCCCATTCATACTCCGCCTCGAACGCCGCCGACGCGGCGACGCGGCGCACCATGACGCCCCAGCGGACCAGGTCGAGCCGATGCTCGTAGCCCTTGAAGATATACACGCTCGTGCCGGGGCAGCCCGCCATGCGCAGCGTGACCTTCTTCTCCTTCAGCGCCCAGTGGACCTCCCAGTCCCCGTCCGTGTCGCAGCGGGCCGTCTCCAGCATCAGCTGGTAGCCGTCCCCGTCGCCCGGCCGCTCGCACGGCGCGAACGGCAGCGCCGAGCTCAGCTCGCCGGTGCAGTGGAAGAACCAGTCGATCGTATGCGCGGACCCGTCCGCGCCTTCGGCGGGCGTCACGTAGAACCGGTCCTCGAGCCGATCCGGATGCAGCCGCAGGCTTCGCGCGAAACCGTAGCCGGGATAGACCTCGTCGGCCGCGACGCTGCAGGTAGCGCCGACCGCGTCGAACGCCAGCAGGCGCCCCCGCGGCCGGTTCGGTTGGGTCTCGCGGTCCAGCATGACCGAATTGTGCGCGATCGTCTTGCGCTGCCATTCGCGGAACAGGTCGGAGCCGTAGCCGCTGTTGGAGATGTCGCGCGAGAGCACCTCGTCCTCGACGAACAGCTCGAAGTTCATGAGATCGGCGTGCGAGTGCCCGCGCAGCACGTAGCCGTACTTGAGGAAGACCTCCGCCTGCCCGCTGCGCAGCAGCGCGAAATAAATGTCCGGGTCGTGCCGCGACTTCCCGTCGGGCAGGCCGCTGCCGGCGGGCGCGCCGTCGAACCGCTCGTTCTCCCAATCGCGGCCGAACAGCAGCCGGGCGATGCCGCCGATGCTCGCGCCGGGCAGCGATTCGCCGGGCCGCTCGTAGCACTTGGACAGCGCGTAGCGGAACGCGGGCTCGTCGCGCACGTTGCGGACCCACTCGTACTGCTGGGCGTAATTGCCGAACTTCAGCTGCGGCCAGCCGTCGTTCGGGTTCGGGAACTCGCCGTTCGCGAACGCGTAGTTCACCGGATACCGGTACATCCGCAGCAGGCCGTCCTCCATCATCGGGAACGAATGGCCGTAGATTTTGCAGAAGGCGAGATAATACGTCAGCCCTTCCGCGCAGTAGAAATGGTAATGCATCGACGCCTCGTACCAGAAGCCCTGCGGCAGCAAGCCGTCGCCGAGCTTCTTCTTGATGCCGTATTCGCCCTCGGCGGCCCGCTCGCACCAGACCGGCTCGCCGAAGAACAGGCCGGTCATGCCGGCGGCGGCCTTCATCCAGCAGATGATGTTCGGCGTGACGCCGACCTTCCCGATGAGGAACTCCGCCTCGGGAATGAAGAAGCGCCGCTTGTACGTCTCCAGCTCCTCCGCGGTGAACCGCTCCTTCACCAGCTCCATGCCGTTCAGCAGCCAGATGACGGCGACCCCGTCGGTCAGGTCGCAGCCGGTGAAGCGGCCCTCCTGGTTCGGAGGCGTCCGCACCTCGAAGCGGCCGTAATGTTCGCACAGGAAGCCGAGCACCTTGCGGATGTACGCCATGTATTTCTCGTCGCCGTACAGGTTGTACAGCACGGCCGCGTTGAACACCTGGCTGCACGAGCCCGTGCGGTAGATGTACGCCCAGGCGTCGTCCGCGACCTGCGCCTCGCGCAGCTCGCCGCACCCGCCGCAGCGGTGCACGCCCGGCTTGCCGGGATCGAAGATCAGCGCCGCGAAGCACCGGTCGCAAAAATAATGATGGCCCCAGCCGGCGACGCGCGCCGGGTCGTCCGCGTAATGGGCGACCCACCAGTCGGTGTCCGGCTTGAATTTATCGACGATCCGCCTCGCCCAATCGAAGCGCGCGATCTTCTCGCGCACCGCCTGCCAGTCCTCGACCAGCCGCATCGTGCCGTTCAACATTCGCACTCACTCTCCCGTCGCTAGATTCGTCGTCCCTCCGTATCGCCCCGGCTCAGCGTCAAGCCTGCGCGAGCGCGCCGGCGGCTTCGGGATGCTTCAGGCTTTCCACCAGCATGAGCAAGGCCATCGCCTGGCCGTACGGCATCGGACAGACCGACACGCGGCGGTAATAGTCGAGGTCGCTCCCGACGATGGTGCCGTAGGATACGCCCTGCACGAGCCCGTCGGCGTCGATCCGCGACGTCACCGCCTTCAGCGCCTTCAGTCCGGCGGCCCGGTACCGCTCGGGCAGGTAGCCTTTGCGCACCGCCTTCAGCATGCCGTAGGCGAAGCCCGCCGTCGCCGAGCTTTCCGGATACGAATCCGGCTGGTCCAGCAGCGTCCGCCACATGCCTTCCTCCGTCTGCAGCGGCACGAGCGCCTCCGCCATCCGCTCGAGCGAGGTGAGCAGGAAGCGCGTCACGCCCGGCTGCACCGGCACGATATCGAGATAATCGACGAGCCCGGCGGCGTACCAGGCATTGCCCCGGCCCCACAGCGCCCCGCCGAAGTGATGGTTGCCGAGGAACGTCCAGCCGTGGAAGAACAGCCCCGTCCGCACGTCGGTCAAATATTTCAGATGGACGAGGAACTGGCGGACGCTCTCCTGGACGTAATCGTCGTTGCCGAGCAGCACGCCCATCCGGCCGAGGAACAGCACCGTCATGTACAGCGTGTCGTCCCACAGCTGGCCTTCGTTGTCGGCGGTGACGGTAATGTGCGAGATGCCGCCCTCCGTGGTGCGCGGCATTTCCGCGTAGGCGTAATGCGCCCACTCCCGGCAGACCGCCGCGTAATCCTCGCGGCCGAGCTCCTCGGCCAGGTAGCTCATCGTCAGCAGCGGACACATCGTATTGACGTTTTTGCCGGGCAGGCCTTTCGCCAGATGCCGGTCGAACCAGGCGACGAGCTCGTCCAGAAGGTCCTTCCGGCCGGTCTCCTTGTAGTACAAGTACTTGGCGAACAACCCCACGCCCTGCGACCAATCCCAGACGTCCATCGAGACGATGCTCTCCTTGAGATTCTCCTTGAACGCCGGCTTCAGCTTGTTCATGCCCTGCAGCACGAGCTCGATCGAGCGGCCGGCCGCGCCTTCCTCCCTACGGTTGCGTTCCACCTTGTCAGCTCCTTCGTTCCGAAGAGGCTTGCCCCGCCTCCGGCGGCGGGGGCGCTTCTTCTTCGCTGCCCCTATTGTCGCCGCTCGCGAGAGCGCTTTCCATGGTGGAATCTTGCGGTTATATTAGCTTTTTTGCGCTTCGTCCCCCGGGCCGTCCTCCTCGTTCGCCGGGAGCCGGACGCGCACCGTCGTCCCTTCGCCGACGGCGCTCGCGATCGTCAGGCCGTAGCCGTCGCCGTACAGGATCCGGATGCGCTTGTGCACGCTGATGATGCCGACGTTCGTGTGCTTGTTCGTGCCGTCCGGGGTCCCGTAACGCTCGGGAGCGAGCAGCCGGTCCACCGTCTCCGCGTCCATGCCGACGCCGTTGTCCGACACCTCGAGGACCGCGTCGCCGCCTTCCCTTCGGCAGCCGACCCGGATGAGCGCTTGGCCCGGCTTCTCCTCGATTCCGTGCACGACCGCGTTCTCGACGAGCGGCTGCAGGATGAACTTGGGCACGCGGCAGGCGGTCAGCGTCTCGTCGACCTCGTAGACCAGCTCGATCCGGTCGCCGTAAATGATTTTGTGAATGGCCAGGTAGCCGCGAATGAAGCCGAGCTCCTCCCCGAGCGTCACCGTATCGCCCTTGCGGCCGATGCTCTCGCGCAGCAGCGTGCCGAGCAGGTAGACCATCTCGCCGATCTCGTCCTCGCCTTTCAGCTTGGCCATGCTGTACACCGCTTCGAGGGTGTTGTACAGAAAATGCGGGTTCATCTGCGCCTGCAGCGCCTTGTATTCGAACTGCAGCGTGCGGTACTCGGCCTTCTGCTTCAGCATCTTCTCGCTGTAGACGGAATGGAACAGGTCGTTGATTTTCTCCGCCATGGAATTGAACTTGGCCGTCAGCAGGCCGACCTCGTCGCGGCTCTTCGGCACGATGGCTTGATGCTGGAAGTCGAGCGAGAAATGGGTCATGCGCTGCAGCAGGATGCGGATGCTCTGGGTGATGCTCTTGGACATGAAGGCCGCCATCAGGAACGCGATCAGCAGCGAGACGAGCAGCGTGCCGATCGTCCAGTACTTGAGGCTTTCCGTGCCGCGGGTCAGCCGGCCGACGTCGATGATCTGCACGATTTTCCACTTGTCGTACACGGTGGAGAGCACGCTCGCGATGTAGCGCCGCCCGTCGTATTCGAAATCGCTCTTGCCGGTATCCGACATGTACAGCCGCTCGTCCAAATAATACTCCCCGACGCCGGCCCGCTCCTCCGACGAAACGAACAGCCGGTTGTCCTCGTTCAGGATGAGAACGTCGCCGTCCATCAGATTGTGCACGTTCGTCACGATGGCGCCGAGATAGTCGCTCTCGAGCCCGATCGCGATAATGCCGACGTACTTGTTGGTCGCGATGTCGTACAGCGCCCGCGCCATGTACAGCGTGTCGTTGTCGCCGCGGAACCAGAGCGCCCGGCCCCGCATGTCCTGGATCTGCCGCAGGTCGAGCCTCTCCGTCAGTTCCCGGTTGTAGTTCACGAGCGCCTTGCGCTGGATCGAGTAGGACTTTCCCGAGCTGTCGATGATGAACACGGACAGAAAATAATCCTCGTTAAACAGCAGGTCGCTCAAAAAATCGTTGATGAACGTGTCGCGGACATAAACGTCGGCCTGCTTGACCGGCTTCTCGCTCAGCTTCTCGCTGAGGCTGGAGCTGCGGAACTGCTGGAATGCCATCTCCTCGACGTCGGACGTCAGCTTATCGAGGTTGATGCCGATCTGGCCGATCAAATAGTGCGAGAACTCCGCGGAATTCCGCTTGATCGCGCCGACCGACACCCAGTAGTTGATGCCGCTGATCATGAGCACGGTGATGAGAATGATGACGGCGAACGACAGCAGAAACTTCGTCCGCAGCTTGGCGTCCGCGAGGACGCGGCTCCATTTGCGCATACGCACCTCCCGCGCCGGTTATCGGCCCCTCGTCAGTCGTCCAGATGATGGAGGCTCTCCACGAGCATCAGCAGCGTCATCGACTGGCCGTACGGCATCGGACACTGCGGGATGTCGCGGTAAAATTGCCGGGAATGCCCCATCCGCGTGCCGTAGGAGACGCCCTGCACCATGCCGTCCGCGTCGATCCGGCGGATGACCGCCCGCAGGGCGGCGAGGCCCGCGTCGCGGTACGCCTCGCTGATGTAGCCCATGCGCACCGCCTTCAAGATGCCGTAGGCGAAGCCCGCCGTCGCCGACGTCTCCTCGTAGGCGCCGGGATCGTCCAGCAGCGTCCGCCACATGCCGCTCTCCGTCTGCAGCTCGCGCAGCCGGCGCACCTGCTGCTCCAGCGTGGCGATGAGGAACATCTCGGTGCCGAGCGGCAGCTCGACGATGTCGAGGTAATCGACGAGCCCGGCCGTGTACCACGCGTTGCCGCGCCCCCACAAGGCCCGCGCGAAGTTGTCCCGGCGCACGAACGACCAGCCGTGGAAGAACAGTCCCGTCCGCGTATCGGTCAAGTATTTCAGGTGAATGAGAAACTGCCGGACGCTCTCCTGCACGTACGGCTCCCGCTTCAGCAGGACGCCCATGCGCCCGAGGAAGAGCACGGTCATATAGAGCGTGTCGCCGCGCAGCTCGCCCTCGTTCGCGCTGTCGAGCGTCACGTGGGTGATGCCGAATTCCGGCGTGCGCGGCATCTCGTCCGCGGCGTAGCTCGCCCATTCCTCGCAGACGGCCAGGTAGTCCGGCCGGCGCGTCTCCTCGTACAGGTAGCTGAGGGTGAGCAGCGGGCACATCGTGTTCACGTTCTTCGGCGGCAGCCCTTCGCGGAGCCGGCTGTCGAACCAATCGGTCAAGTACCGGAGGATGCCCGGATTGCCCGATTCCTTGTAATAGTGGTAGAGCGAAAACAACCCGACGCCCTGCGACCAGTCCCACTTATCCATCGAGATGATGCTGGCGGGCGTGTCTTCCTCGATCGTGACTTCCAGACGCTGCATGCCGGAGATGACGCGGTCGATCAGCGTCTCGAGGCGCTCCCGCTGCAGCTGCGCGGTCGGCATTGGTTTTGAGACCTCCTCAAAGCTTTACATAGTAAAGCTAACTTCGTAAGCATAAGCTTAGTTTTGCGTAGCAAAACTCGCTTCGTAAGCATCGGCTTAGCACCCGCTCCAACTTGCCCTCTCCATTCGTGTAAACGCTAACATTTTTTCGAATCCGTCCGACGCTGTCCCGCGCGGCCGGCGTCTATAACGATAGCGCAGAAGGCAGGCTCGGGACATCCGTCGATCTTGCGGTTTTATTAGCTTTCTTTACTTCGGTTCTTGTACGCCTTCGGCGACACGCCCTCGAGCTTCTTGAACACCTGGTAGAAATAAGCGTACTCCTTGTAGCCGACCAGCTCGCCGACCTCGTTCACCTTGTGGCGCGGGTCGCGGAGCAGCCGCTTGGCCGCCTCGATCCGCGCCTTCGCCACCAGATCGACGAAGTTGATGCCGGTCTCCGTCCGCAGCAGGCGGCTCAAGTAGCTCGGGCTGAGGCCGAAATGGTCCGCGACGGCGGTGAGGCTGACGTTGTCGGCGAAATGGCCGTTGATGTAGTCGACCGCCCGCTTGACCACGAGGCTGTACTCCTTGTCGCCGCCCTCGAGCTTGGCCTTGACGGTCTTGATGAACGCGGCCAAATAATCCGACGCCTCCCGCATGTCCTGCAGCCGGTACACGTCCTCCAGCACTTCGCTCATGCTTTTGTCGAAGCCGAACTCGTCGCCGGTGGCCCGGTAATAGTAACGGGCGGCCGCGAGGCAGACGTCCGCGAGCAGTCCTTTCGCCACCCGGATGTTGCCGTCGCTGTACGCCCGGATATGCTCGAGAAACGGCTCCAGATGCCCGATCATCTCCTCGCCCGGCGCCTGCTCCAGCATCCGGTTGAACTGCTCGAGGTCGCGGATGATGGAGAACCGGCCGCTCTCGCCCGCCGGCTCGGCCGGCTCGGGGAACAGCACGGAGCCTTCGGCCCCGAAGAAGCTCGCGTCCATGAGCGCGGACGCCTCGGCATGCGCCCCGTGAAGCTCCTGCAGCCGGCGGCATACCGGACTCGCGGCGATGACGATCATCAGCCCGTGCCGCCGGCGGATCAGCTCGATGACGTCGTGGCAGAAGCTCTGCAGCTTCATCTTCAGCTCGCGCGGCGTAAGCGGCTTCGGAAACAGGCAGGCCAGCACGAGGTCGTCGTGCCGGTACGAATCGACGACCTCGAACTCGCGCCGGGCGGCCGCCTCCCGGGCCATCGCGGCCAACTCGCCGTACAGCCCCGGGCTGATGCGGAGGCTGGCGGCGCCTTGCGCGGCGCCGGTCGTCCGTTTCGACCGGACGATCAGCACGGCGCAGCGCTGCCAGGCGAGTCCGAGGCCGGCGGCCGTCTCCGCCAGCGCGTCGTCCGGCGGGACGCTGCCGGCGATCAGCCCGGACACGAACTGGCTGCGCAGGGACGGCAGCGAGTGCCGGTGCCGCTCCGCCAGCCGGCTGTACGCTTCGTCCCGGCTCTCCCGCAGCGACTGCTCCGTCCGGGCGCTCTCCAGCTCGCCGACGGCGAGGCCGATGACCCGCTGCAGCTCGTCGTTGCGGACCGGCTTGACGATGATGTCGTAGACGCCCAGACGAACCGCGCGCTTCGCGAAGTCGAAGTCCTGGTAGCCGGTGATGAGGATCGTCTTCGACAGCGGGAACGTCCGGTGCATGTACTCGGCCAGGTCAAGGCCGCTGAGGCCGGGTATTTTAATGTCCGTGATCAAAATATCGGGCTGCTGCTCGTGGATGACCCGCTTGCCCTCGATGCCGTCCGCGGCTTGTCCCACGACGGTGCAGTTCAGTCCGTGCCAGTCGACGGTTTGGACGATGGACCGCAAAATCAGCGGCTTGTCGTCGATGACGACGACGGTCTTCTTCACGTTGGCGAACCTCCCTTGCGCTTGGAAGCGGCGGCCGAAGCCGGAATGCCGTAGCGTCTGCTCGCCGAAAACGCGCCGCTTTTCGGAATATTCTAACATAAGCGAACGTCACCCGCCTATGCCTTGACGGCGATTTCATTGCCGGCTTCGCGCGATCGGAGGCAGCCGAAAAAAGGCGGTTCCCGCCGGGCTCCGCAGGGAGCCGGGAAACCGCCTTTTGGGCAGCAGCCGCTAGGCTGTAAAACTGAAACGGCCGGCCTGGCCGCCGCCCGCCGTTCTCAAGGCCGGGGGCAGACGCGACGGCATCTCCGCGCTCCGCAAAGCCGCCGCCGCGTGGCGCGCGCCGCCGCCCGATTACCGGACGTGCTCGCCCAGGAACCGCTTGATCAGCGCCGCGCTGAGCGCCAGGTCCTCCTCCAGCGGGAAGTGGCCCGTGTTCAGCAAATGCACCTCGGCGTCCGGGAGATCCCGCCGGTAAGCGAGCGCGCCGTCCGGCCCGAAGAACATATCGCGCTGCCCCCACGCGATCAGCGCCGGCGGCCGGTGCGTCCGGAAGTACTCCTGCCAGACGGGGTACTGCTTCAGGTTGTTCCGGTAGTCGTAGAAGAGCGCCAGCTGGATGTCCGCGTTCCCCGGGCGGTCCAGGACGAACTGGTCCTGGTTCCAGGCGTCGGGGCTGACCCGCTCCGGATTCCGCGTACCCTCGACGTACTGCAGCTTGGTGAACGCCGGCGCCAGCAGCCCCAGCATGTTGTTCCGGTTCGTCTCGTCCGCCGGATCGCTCCAATAAGCCCGGATCGGGGCCCACGACGGCAGCAGGCCCTCCTCGTAGGCGTTGCCGTTCTGCGACACGATGGCTTGAATCCGTTCGGGATGCTTGACGGCCAGCCGGAATCCGACCGGCGCGCCGTAATCGTGCACGTAGATGCTGTAACGGTCGAGGCCGAGCGTTTCCGCGAACGCCCCGATCAGCTCCGCGAGCCGGTCGAATGTGTAATCGAACGCTTCGGACGACGGCTGGTCCGAATTGCCGAAGCCCGGGTAGTCGGGCGCGATGACGCGGTAGTCCGAGGCCAGCTCGGGAATCAGATTCCGGTACATATGGGACGAGGACGGAAAGCCGTGCAGCAGCAGGACGACGGGCGCGCCGGCCTTGCCGGCTTCCCGGTAAAACAATCGAATGCCTTCCACTTCCGCCGATTTATAGTGTACGAACATCGGGATCACCTCATGCATGGATTTTGGTTGCGAGGCCATGTCGGCTTCGGTTAAAATTATACATACAGGTCTGTATAGTTTCAAGCGCGAATTTCTCGCAGCTCGCCTTCCCGCTCCGATTTCGTCCGTTTGCGCGCGGTCGAATTTGCGTTTACAATAGCGGATATAGACAAGTCGGTATAGTTTCGAAGCCGCGCGGCGCCCCGTCGCACGGCGGGAATGGGAGTCCTGCGCTTATGAACCGAAGTAAAAAAGACCATATCCTGACCGTCGCCTCGGAGCTGTTTTACAAGAACGGCATCCGCGCGACGGGCGTCGACCAGGTCGTCGCCGAATCCAAGATCGCCAAGATGACGCTCTACAACCATTTTCCGTCCAAGGACGACTTGGTGCTGGCCTATCTGCTCCGGCACGACGAGCGGTGGCGCGCCTGGTTCGAGGCGGCCGTCGCGGAATCGGCCGGCACGCCGAAGGAACGGCTGCTCGCCGTCTACGACGTTCTCGGCCGCTGGTTCGAGGAGCCCGGCTTCAACGGCTGCGCCTTCCTCAAGACGGCCTCCGAATACGCGGACCCTTCGCATCCGTACTACGAAGCGGCGCATCGCTACAAGTCGCATTTGAAGACGTACCTCTCGGACCTCGCCGGCCGATTGGACGAAGCGAACCGCGAGGCGCTGGCCGGCGGGCTCTATCTGCTCGCGGAGGGCGCCATCGCGGCCCGGATGCTCCGGACCGACCCGGACGCGGCCCGCCATGCCCGCGCGACGGCCGAGCTGCTCCTGGCGCGGTACCGCTGAGCGCGGTCCTCTCCGAATCCGGACGCGCCAAAAAAACGCGAGCGGCAGCTCCGGACCTGTGTCGGTCCAAGGCTGCCGCTCGCGCTCGTGTTCAGCTTGCGGCTACGCGTCCGGCGCCGTCCATTCGCGCTTCGCGCGAAGCAGCGTCTTCACGTCCCGCGACGTAATGGAGCCGACGCCCCAATCCGCGTACCGGCGCATGAGCGCTTCGTCTTCGACGGTCCAGACGTAAACCGGCAGCCCGCGCTCGCCGGCGTAATCGACGAACGCCTTCGTCACGATGCCGTGATAGACGTTGATGCCGCAGCAGCCGGCCGCGAGCGCGTCTTCGCGGGTCATGGCCATGGCCTCGTCGTACGGCATCGTCTTGAACAGCTCGACGTCCGCGTTCAGCATCCGGCGCAGCGCCGGCTCCAGCTTCCGGGCCAGCAGCGCGCGGTCGCGCTGGCAGCCGGAATAGAACGCGCGGTCCTCCAGCCCGAACTTCCGGACGAGCGCGGCCGCGGGCTCGATCGCCTCGTCGACCTTCAGGTCGAGATTGATGGCCTTGCCCGAAGTCTGAATGAGCGGCAGGATGTCTTCCAGCTTCAGCAGGCGAAACGTCTCCGGCTCCCCGCCTTCTTGCGCGCCCTGGTCCGCGAGCAGCCGAAGCCCGCTCAATTCCGCGTACGTCATCCCCGCGACGCTGGCAATCGGCCCGTCGGCGGTCGGCAGCTCGTCGTCGTGCGCCAGGACGGCGACGCCGTCTCTCGTGACGCGGATGTCCTCCTCCGCCACGTCGGCGCCCAGCTCCAGGCCGGCGCGCACCGAACGCAGCGTATGCGCCGCGATGCCCATGCATCCGGCATGCGCCGTTACTAACGGAAACCGGCGATTCATGTCGATCGTCTCCTTTCGGTCGGACGGCCTTCGCGGCCTTCTCGATTCTCGCTGCACTGCTATTCCTATTCCCGTTCCTCTGCCTAAACCCGCTCCTGCTCTTATACCCTCCGCGCAAGCGCCCTACTCGGCGTCCACGTAAATCGCGTTCGTAAACGCGATCGTCGTCCGCGCGCCGCGGACCGTGCCCCGCAGCTCCGCCCGGATCCATGTCAGCGCGCCGCCCGGAATATCGAAGCGGTAGTCGCGCTGGGACGGCTTCGCGCGCAGCTCGCCGAGCGGGCCCGCATTGCTCGTCAGGATGACCTCGTACCCCGCGTCGGGGAATGCCCACAGTCCGTTCCTGGCCTCGAAATCCACGCACGCGACGGCCTCGTACCGCCAGCCGCGCGCCTCCTTCGGCACGCGGTCGCCGATCCGGTAACGAGCCGACTCCGAACGCAGCTCCAGCGTCAGCAGCGGACCCATCGTGACCGCGGCCCGGCCCGCGGCGAGCGCGCGCACCGCCTGCTCCGTCGCGGAGCCTTCGTCCTCGTCCAGCAGCAGGTACGTGACCGAGACGGGATCGTCCGTCGCGTCCTGCGCGTGCCAGTCCCGGCCGGACGTCGCCGCGATCCGGTACCCTTCGTTCAGCTTGTCCGTCCACAACCGGAAAGCGCGGGCGTTGTCCGTCTTGATCGACGGGAACGTGCCCGACCAGACCTCGATATAATCCAGCGCTTCCCAATCTTGAATCTCGAACTCCCAGAAGCAGCCCGTGCACATCGGGCTTCCGATGCGGAACGGATGCGCCATGCCCGCGATGCCGCCGGCGGCATGAACCCGCGCGATCCCCGCGTCGATGTCGCCCGGCCCCGCGGGACGCCAATCCACGAAATCGGTCAGCCCGATCGTGACCATGTGGCCGAAGAACGTCGTCCACTCCATGCCGGAGATAATCGCGACGCCGGTCTCCCGCTCGACGTCCTCTTTGCCTAGCAGGCCCGTCATCGTATTATGGTCGGTCAGCGCGACGCACTCGAAGCCGAGCGCCTTCGCGCCGCGCGCAAGCTCGGACAGGGACTGCCGGCCGTCGCTATGAAACGTATGGCTGTGCAGTTCGCATGCCATCCAGCGCATGATCGTCAAGCCTCCTCGTGATGAATTCGCAGCCGGTAGCGGCAGCTCTCCGTCACGATCGCGTGCAGGCTCAGCGTGACGCGCCACAGGCCCGCGGCCAGCTCGCCCGCGGCGAAGCCCGGCGACGCGTCCGAAGCGCCGATGAACAGCCGCTGCTCGGGATCGTGGCGATGGCCCGCGCCGCGATGCCCGGACGGATCGTCGACGGAGAGGGTAATCAGATTTTTCAGCGGCAGGAACGATTCCCAGCGGCCCATGACCAGCTCCCGCTGCGCCGGCTCGGTGTACCTCTCCACGCCTTCCGCGATCAGGATCTTCGCCCGCTCGCGGTCCTCGAGGTTCTTCGGCTCGTAGGCGAAATCGAGGCGCAGCGCGCCGCCGGGCCGGTCGAGCTGAAAAGCGTACGCGATATGCGATTTGGAACAGACGAAGCCCGCCGTTCCTTCGGCTTCCAACAGCAGGCGCGTCATGCGGAACGCGCCCCCTCGTCCTTGATCATGCTGCGAATGTAGAAGTAGCCCATGACGGAGCAGAGCATGAACGTGAAGAACGCCAGCGCCGACGCCTGCTGCTTCTCCTGGAAGACGCCGAAGATCTGCTCCATCGACACGCCCAGCATCTGCGGCGCGTTCGGCCCGAGCAGGAACGGCGCCGTGAACGAGCCGATGACGCCCATGAAGACGAACGTGACCGCCACGAGCAGCGTCTTGTAGGTCAGCGGCAGAATGAACCGCACGAACAGGCGGAGCCGGCCCGCGCCCACGTCCTTCGCGCTCTCGATGACCGCGTCCGGCACGCCCGACATGGCGGAGCCGAGCAGCATCGTCGTAAACGGAATGTTGAACCACAGCTGGGCGATGATGATGCCCTTGATATCGAAAATAATGCGCGGAATGTCGCCGCCGCCGAGCAGCAGCACCCAGCGGGACAGCCAGCCGTGGTTGCCGAGCAGCTGGATCAGGCCGTAGGTCGCGATGACGGACGGGATGAACATCGGGATCATGTACATGTTGCGGATCCAGGCCACCAGCCGGCCTTTGTTGAACCGCATGTACGCCGCCAGCACGTAGCTGACGATCAGCACGATCACGACCGAGATCACCGTGACTTCCAGCGTGAAGACGATGTTGGCGCGCATCAGTTTGTCCGTGAACAAGAATTTATAATTCGACAGGTCGTAGCCGCCTTCCTCGTTCGTCAGGCTTTCCTTGAGCGAGACGAAGATCGGCACGACCACGGTGACGAACAGCAGAAGAAAAGAGGGGATGACCAGAACCAGTCCCAGTATCCCCATTTTTACCCGTTTGCTCATTGCGCCGCTACGTCGCTCTGCCAGCGTTTGTTGATTTCATTGCCGAGGTCGCCGATGTTGAACGTCCGGAAGCCTTCCGCCACGCCTTTGAAGGAATCCTGGATGTCCTGCGGCATGTTCGACAGCTTGATGCCCGGGAAGCCGTGCATTTTGGTTACCACGACGGCTTGCGCTTCAGGCGACAGCACGAAATTCAGGAATTCGTTGACCGCGTCCTTCTTGTCGGACAGCTTCGGCACCATCAGGTACGTCGGACCGCCGTTGAAGCCCGGGGTGATTTGCGAGATTTTGGTCGTGTCCGGCAGCTGGCCGTTGCCGATTTGCTCGAGCGCCATGTCCGACCAAGCCGGGATCATGTCCACCTCGCCGCTGATGAGCAGGTCGAGCGTCCCCTGGTTTTTCTTCGGATAGATGCCTTTGCCGTACATGTATTTGCCGAGATCCTTCAGCGTCTGGAAGCCTTTGTCCCACTGCTGCTCGATGCTCGGATCGTCGTTGTGGATCGCGTCCTCCGGCAGCTTGTCGTACAGCGTCGTCGTAACGAACGAGCTGCCCGCGCCGCCCGTGGACGGGTCGTTGTAAGCGAAGCGCTCCGGATTGGCCTTGATCCACGCGAACAGCTCGTCGAGCGACTTCGGAGGCGTCTTGACCTTGTCGCTGTTGTACGCGAGCACGACGGCGGACGAACGGTACGGAATGGCCAGGTTGGCCACGTCCGTCAGCGTGGCGGCGTCGACGGAAGCGAGGTTCGCGATTTTGGCCGGATCGAGCGTATCCCACAGATCGTCCTTCTGGCCTTGGGTGACGTTGGACAGGCCGTCCTCGTACAGGTCGATGCCGCCGGAGCCTTTGCCCGCCTTCTTCGCCGCGAGGATCCGGTCGTACGTCGGCTGCGCGCCCGTGCCGGACGGGATGTACACTTCGTTGACCTTGACGTTCGGATGATCCTTCTCGAACATCGGCACGATCGTGTCCCACAGGTTCTTCACGTTCTCGGAGCCCGTGAAGTAGAAGTTGAATTCGACCGGCTTGCCGGAAGCGTCCGTCTGCGCCGCGTTGCCGCCGGCGTTCGCGGTGCCGCCGTTCGTCGCGCCGGCGTTCGCCGTGCTGCCGTTCGCCGCGCCGTTATTCGCGGCGTTGTTGCCGTTGCTGCCGCAGCCGGCCAGCAGCGCGGCGGACAGGGTCGTCAAAGTCATGACCGTAAGAGCGGATTTCGTACGAAACATGGATAAGTGCCTCCTTGGCATAATCGTGATTTGGGGTGAATCAGGCCTGGTCTTCCGGATAAGCGAGCACTTTCTTGAAGCCGACGTCGATGCGGTCGCCGGAGTTCAGTTCCTTGACGGCGTCCCGCGGCTGGAACGCGCGGATCACGCCGTGCTCCGGCAATTGGACCGTGACTTCGGCGTAATGGCCGAGCACCATGATCTGTTTGACGCTGCCCGTCAGGCCGCCTTCCTCGCGGCCGTCCAGGACGACGTCCTCCGGCCGGACGGCGAGCCGCACCTTGCCGGACAATTGCTTCGGATTCGGAAACGTCAACTTCCCTGCGCGGATTTGCCCTTCCGAAACCACCCCTTTCAAGAAGTTCATTTTACCGATGAATTGCGCGACGAACAGCGTGTCCGGCCGGTCGTAAATCTCTTGCGGCGTGGCGATCTGCTCGATGTGGCCGTGGTTCATGACGACGATGCGGTCCGAGATCGACAGCGCCTCTTCCTGGTCGTGGGTGACGAAGACCATCGTGAGGCCGGTCTCGGCTTGAATCTCCCGCAGCTCCTCCCGCATCTCGTGGCGCAGCTTGGCGTCGAGCGCGGAGAACGGCTCGTCCAGCAGCAGCACGGCGGGCTTCAGCAGCAGGGACCGCGCCAGCGCGATGCGCTGCTGCTGGCCGCCGGAGAGCTCGGAGGGAAACTTCATCTCCGCGCCCGGCAGTCGGACCAGCTCCAGCACGTCGTCCACCGCCTTGCGGATGTCGGACTTCTTCATCTTGCGTATTTTAAGACCGAATGCCAGGTTGTCGAACACCGTCATGTGCGGCCATAGATTGTAGCCTTGAAACACCATGGAAGTCGGGCGCTTCTCCGGCGGCGCCTTCAGCACGCTCGTCCCCTCGATGAGAATGTCGCCGGAATCCGGCTCGAGAAAGCCGCCGATGCTGCGCAGCACGGTCGTCTTGCCGCAGCCGGACGGCCCGAGCAGCGTGACCAGCTCGCCTTTGCGCACGTCGAGCGAGATCGACTTGACGCCTTCGCCGGTGTGGTACCGTTTCGCCAATTGTTGAACCGAAAGCTGAATGTCCATTTGCGCCTCCTTAAGGCCGGGACGCGTCCCGTATTATTTGAGCTGAAAGCCGCTCGACATGACGTCCGCGCTCACGAACCGCTTGGCGGCGAGCAGCAGGATGATCGTCGGGGCCGTCAGGATGATGGAAAAGACCGCGCCGGCGTAGGCCGGATAATCGCTGATGATGGAGTACATGACGATCGGCATCGTCTTGTAGTTCGGAATGCCGACCAGGAACGTCCCCTGCGCCTCGTCGAGCGAGTTCAGGAACGTGAACACCGACGCGACGACGATGCCCGGCATGGCCATCGGCAGGGTGATCTTCAAGAACACCCGGAACGGGCCGGCGCCGACGTCCCGCGCCGATTCCTCCTGCGCCCGGTGCACGTTGCGGAAGGCGGCGGTCGGAATCCACGTCATGAACATGAGCACGTTGATCATATGGATGAGGACGACGCCGAGCAGCGTGTTCATGAGGCCGAGCTTGTAGAAGAGCACCGCGATCGAGACGTACAGGCCCATCTTCGGGAAGGCGTGCGTCAGCAGGAACGAGAACAGGAAGAACCGGCTGAGCGGGAAGCGGATCCGGGCGAACGCGTACGCCGCCGGGACGCACAGCGCGATGGACAAGGCCGTCACGATGGCGGCGATCAGGAACGAGAGGCCGATGGACTGCGGAATGTCCTCCTGCTTGAAGACGAACGACCACCATTTCAGCGACCATTGATGCGGCAGGACGTCGGGATAGGTCCATTTGCCGGTGAAGGCCAGGATGGCCAGATTGAGCAGCGGCCCCAGGAAGAAGACGACGAAGAGCGCGAGCACGATGAACTCGACGATCTTGCGGGTGCCGATGGCTTTGAGATACCAACGCATGAACGGGTGACGCTCCTTTCGGAAATAATGGATTGCGTATGCGGCGAACGCTTGCCGGCCGGACCGCGGACGATAGGCGCCGCGGATGCCGGGGGCCGCGCGGAACGGCGGCTTAGCGGGCGCCGGTCGATTGCCGGACGACGAGCCGCGGCATCAGCTGCCCGGGATGCGCCACGTCGGGCTCGTGCCGGATCAGCTCGTCGAGCAGCCGGACGGCGCCGGTGCCCATCTCCCACGTGTCCACGCGGACCGTGGTCAGCGACGGCGAGAACATCGCCGCGAAGTCCACGTCGTCGAAGCCGACGACGGCGGCCTGCTCCGGGATGCGCGTCCCCTGCTCCAGCAGGAATTTCATGGCGCCGAGCGCGAGCATGTCGTTGGTCGCGAAGACCGCCGTATGCCGGCCCGCCCGGAACGGGCCGTAGTGGCGGCTCATGAGCTCGTAGCCTTCGCCGAAGGTCGACGTCTCCGCGAAGCGGACCGACGCCTCGCCGACGGGCTTGCCGGCCTCCTCCCTGAAGGCGCGGAAGCCTTTCAGCCGCGAATGATGGCTGCGGTGCGGCTGCGGTCCCGCGATGACGAAGATGCGTTCGTGGCCGATTTCCGTGAGATGCTCGGCGGCCATGCGCCCGCCCGCCTCGTCCTGGTTGACGATGTGGATCACGCCGCCGACGTCCGTCGAGCCGTTCACCATGACGTAGGGCACGCCGAAGTTCGTAATGTAGTCGATGACGTTCTGCTGCAGCCGGCTGATGAGGATGAGCCCGTCCACGCGCTTCTCCATCATGAAGTCGGCCGAGCGGTACGACATATCCCGGTCCGTCGTGACGAAGACCGAGTAGTTGAGGCGTGCCGCTTCGAGCAGAATCGCGTCGACGATCTTGCCGTAGAACGGATGGGACGCGATCGGAAGCTCCTGCCGGTACAGCAGGACGCCGATGTTGTGCGTGCGCTGCGAGACCATCGCCCGCGCGACCGCGTTGGGCTTGTACTGCAGCTCCTCGATCACTTCCAGCACCTTGTCGCGCGCCTCCGGGCTGGAATAGCCTTTGCCGGAGATGATCCGCGAGACGGTGGATTTGGAGACGCCCGCGCGGATGGCGATTTCTTTTATCGTCGGATTGTCCAAGGATGCACGTCCTTTCTCGCTGTGAGACCGTTCCCATATGAGACCGTTCCCACATCAATAGAATAGGGATCCTGTGTTTCTGCTGCGTTAATCGAACCCTAACGAATTGTAAATTTGCCGCCCTTTTGTTCCAGAAAATAGAAAAAAGACCGCCTCGGAAACCCGATTCGGTCTTTATGTGTAAACTGTAAATTCACGCCCACTTCATGCCCGCCTGCGCGAGCAGCGACTTGAGCGCGCGGACCGCGGTCACGACGCGCTTCGGATCGCTGGCGAACGGCAGGTAGCGGTGCAGATGGGGCTCCACCGACAGGAAGCCGTCGAAGCTCCGCGCGCGGAGCGCCTCCAGCAGCTCCGGAAGCTGGCCGTCGCCCGCGCCCGCGGGCACGAACATCTTCGGCTCGGCCGATGCGTCCTTGACGTGCACGTACGCGACGTAGGGTGCCAGCTTGGGGTACGCCTCCGTCATCGGCCTGACGCCCTCCATGACGAAATTGCCGGGATCGAACGCCAGCCGGAGCGCCTCCGAGTCGCAGTGGCGCAGGATATCCAGGCAGCGGTCGTCGGTCGAGCCGTACAGCCCGCTGTCGTTCTCCAGCACCAGCGTGACGCCGTGCGGCGCCGCGGCGTCCGCCAGCCGCTTCATCCGGCTCAGCGCCTCGTCCCGGCAGTCCTCCGGCCGCGCGCCCTCCGGCGGATAGTACGAGAAAAGCCGGATGTAGCGCGTTCCGAGCGCCTTCGCGGCGGCGATCGCCCGGTCCAGGGCGTCCAGCTGCGGCGCGAAATCGTCGGAGGCGGCATACTTGCCGATCGGCGAAGCGATCGAGGAGACGCCGAAGCCGCGCGCTTCCGCGATCCGGCGGACCTCGGCGAGCTCCTCCGCCGTCAGGTCGAGGACGTTTTTGCCCCAGACGTTCCGCAGCTCGATATGGGACAGCCCTTCCTGCGCCAGCACGTCCAGCTGTTCCTCCAGATCATGCGAGATTTCGTCGGCGAAGCAGGTCAAGATTACGGCAGCCATCGTCATACCCCCTAGTTGGTCTTCCCGAAGGAAGTCGACATGTCCTCGGCCGCGTCCTGCGCGCGCGCGGCTTTCTTCACGAAGCTCGACGTCCGGATCCGTTCCTCGAGCTCGGCCTGGAACGCGTCGCCGTCGATCGGCACCGGCTCGGTCCGCTTCCGGAACGCGGACAGCATGATGCCGTTCGCCAACGTCAGCGAGCCCAGCCCTTCCGGGCCTTCCGCGATCAGCTCGACGTCCTTGCCGAGTAGCCGGTCGACCAGGCGCCGCGTGACGACGCGATGCCCGTTCGGGGCGTTCTCGTCGACCGCGACTTCCTCCGGCTCGATCGTCCATTCGGCGAAGCGCTGGTCCGTCTCCCGGGAGAACGCGAGCATGGACTGCGGGTAGCGGTAATGCAGCAGTTTGCCGTTCTCGAGCAGCAGCTTGCCGAGATCCCCGACGATCTCGAGCCGGTTGGTCCCCGGCAGCTCCGCCGTCGTGACGACGAGATGGCCGATCATGCCGTTCGCGTGCTCGAAATACGCCGTGACCTCGTCCTCGACCTCGATGTCGTGGTACTTGCCGATATGCGCGTGGCCCGTGATCGCTTCCGGCAGCCCGAACAGCCACTGGTACATGTCGAGCGTATGCGGGCATTGGTTCGTCAGGATGCCGCCGCCCTCGCCGGCCCACGTCGCGCGCCAGCCGCCGCTGTCGTAATAAGCCTGCGAGCGGAACCACTTGGTGTGGATCCACGTGGCGCGCGTCAGCTTGCCCAGCGTCCCGTCGGCCAGCAGCTCCTTCAGCTTGGCGTAGAACGGCAGCGTGCGCTCCTGGAACATGATGGCGAACTGCAGGCCGGGATGCGTCTCCTTCGCTTCCTCGTACGCCCGGATCATCGCGTTCGCGGCGTTCACGTGAACCGCGATCGGCTTCTCGCACAGGACGTGGACGCCCCGTTTAAACGCTTCCATCGCAATGGCCGGATGATCGTAGTGCGGTACCGCGATGATGATCAAGTCGAGGCCCGACCGCTCGAGCAGGTCCACGGCGTCGTAATACGCCGTCGTCCCGCGTTCCTTGGCCGTCCGGTCGGCCTTCTCCCGGTCCGTGTCGCAGACGCCGACGAGCTCGACGTTGTCCATATCGCTCAAATAATTGACGTGATGCTGCCCGATGCCGCCGATGCCGACGAGGCCGATTTTGACGTTGCGCGCGTTCATTCGCTTGTCCTCCCGCCTTTCTTCGATTGAACTCCTCCCCTTCATCCTATATCATTGCAGGTACGAGTTCCTTGACGAAATTGCCTTGGAAATGGACATTCTTGCTCATGTTGCGGGGAGGCGAATCGGATGCTGGGCAGTTACGTCGAACGGATCGACGACCATGTCAAATTCCTTCATGCGGCGCGGGTTCCGCCGTTCAACGTGCATTTTCATCTGCACCGGGGTTGCGAAATCTTTTTTCTCATTCATGGGGACGTCCGCTACTTCGTGGACAAAACCGTTTACCCGCTCCGCCTCGGCGACCTGATCATCACGAACGAGCATGAGATCCACAAGCCCGCGCTGACGACGGATGCGCTGTACGAACGGGTGACGATCGAGTTCGACCCGGCGCTGATCGCGCTGTTCGAGACGGACCGGACGCGGCTGCTGCGCTGCTTCTACGACCGGCCGCCGGGCGAGCTGAACAAGATCAAGCTGAACGCGCAGGAGCAGGCCGAGCTGTCGGGGCTGTTCGCCAAATACGCGAACCTGATGCGGGAGCCGTACCCCGAAACGCCGCTCGTCAAGCTCGGCTGCCTGCTGGAAATTCTGGCGCTGGTGCAGCGGTGCTTCGATAAGACGCAGGAGAAGGACAAAGGGCTGGACCTGCCGGCGCGGCTCGTGCCGGTGCTTGACTACCTCGACCGGCATCTCGCCGACGACCTGTCGCTCGAGCGGCTCGAGGGGCTGTTCTTCGTGAGCCGGTTCCACTTGAGCCGGCTGTTCAAGAAGCATACCGGCAGCACGATTCACGAGTACATCCTGTACAAACGGATCTCCCTCGCCAAGAAGCTGCTGAAGGAAGGGCGCAGCGTGACCGACGCCTGCATGGACGCGGGCTTCAACGACTACTCCGGCTTCCTGCGCATCTTCAAGAAGAAGGTCGGCCTGCTGCCGAAGCAGTACGCGAAGCAGAGTCAGGGCGCGGGGGCGGGGAGATGAGCGAGGGGCGCGAGTTGCTCGCGCACGGGCGGGCGCGGCGGCGAGACGCAGCGCGGGGTGCTCGCGCACGGGCGGGCGTGGCGGCGGGGACGCGGCGCGGGGTGCTCGCGCGGGGGCGTGCGCGGCGCGGAGTGCTCGCGCACGGGCGGCCTTGGCGGCGAGGGCGCGACTCTACCTCCTGCTTGATAACCTAGCCAATCGGCATTTTCGCGGACACACGTTCCGTTATTTGGCCAAATACCCGTGTTTTCGCGATTTCGCGGCCAGGAGAAACGCTATTTGCCTATTTACTCGCCTTAACACGACCCGTTCGGCGAAATAACGGCATCTGTGTCCGCGAAAACGACGAAATCCATGATTCGGCGCAAATAGCGGATCTCCTGTCCGCATTCGACTCATTTGACTACTAGATTACGCGCCTCCGCCGTCATCCCGTCACGCTCCCGCGAACGTCAAAAAGCCTCCGACTCCATCTATGTGGAATCGGAGGCTTTGTTCAATTGCAAGCCGCGGCCGCGGCCCGCGACGGACGTCCCGCCAGCGAGTCCGCCGCGCAATTGCGGCGTTGGCCGCTTGGTCGCGCCCGGTGTACCGGCGCGACCATTACGCCGGCCCCCAGCGCCCTCTGCCGCTCCGGCCACTCCGCGCTCTTGCCGCTCTGCGCTCCTGCCGCCCCGCGCTCTTGCCGCCCCCAGCGCCCTCTGCCGCTCCGGCCACTCCGCGCTCTTGCCGCTCTGCGCTCCGGCCGCCCCGCGCACCAGCTGCTCCGGTGCTTCCGCGCGCGATGGGGCAGCCGCGCCCCATTTCGCTCGGCTGCCCCATCGCGCGGTCGGCCCGCCTCTGCGGATGTCTACCGCAGCAGCGCGTGCACGTTCGTGTGCGCAAGCCCGTGCGCGTCGGCGACGGCCTTGTACGTCACCCGCCCGGCGGCGGCGTTGACGCCCCGCGCGATCGCCTTGTCGTCCAGCGCGGCCTGCGCCCAGCCTTTGGCGGCGATCCGCAGCCCGTACGGCGTCGTCGCGTTGGCCAGCGCCAGCGTCGACGTGCGCGCCACGGCGCCCGGCATGTTCGCGACGGCGTAGTGGACGACGCCGTGCTTCACGTAGGTCGGCTCGTCGTGCGTCGTGATGCGGTCGATCGTCGCGATGGAGCCGCCTTGGTCGATCGCCACGTCGACGATGACGCTGCCGGGGCTCATCGCCCGGACCATCTCTTCCGTCACGAGCCGCGGCGCCCGCGCGCCGGGAATGAGCACGGCGCCGACGACGAGATCCGCGCGGCGGACGGCTTCGGCGATGTTGTACGGATTCGACATGAGCGTCTTCACCCGGCCCTGGAATCGGTCGTCGAGCTGGCGCAGCCGGTCGGGATTCAAATCGAGGATCGTCGCATCGGCGCCCAGCCCGACGGCCATCTGCGCCGCGTTGGACCCGACGATGCCGCCGCCGATGATCGTGACTTTGCCCGGCTCGACGCCCGGCACGCCGCCGAGCAGCACGCCTTTGCCGCCGTTCGCCTTCTCCAGGAAGCGGGCGCCGATCTGCACGGACATGCGGCCCGCCACCTCGCTCATCGGCGTCAAGAGCGGCAGACTCCCGTTGTCCGGCTGGATCGTCTCGTACGCGATCGCGGTCACGCCCCGTTCGGTCAGCGCCCGCGTCAGCCCGGCTTCCGCCGCAAGATGCAAGTACGCGTACAGAATGAGGCCTTCCCGGAAATAGCCGTACTCCTCCGGAAGCGGCTCCTTCACCTTGACGACCATGTCGGCCGCCCACGCTTCCGCCGCGTCCGCCGCGATCGTTGCGCCCGCCGCGGCGTAATCCTCGTCCGCGAAGCCGATGCCCGCGCCGGCCCCCGTTTCCACCCGCACCTCGTGCCCGGCCTTCGCATAGGACAGCACGGCTCCAGGCGTCATGCCGACGCGGAACTCGTTATTTTTGATTTCTTTGGGTACGCCGATCAACATTGCGCGTCCGCCCCTCTCTCGTCATCGTCTCGATGTCTCCACTATAAGCCGGCGGGAGAGAGGTTCCATTAGACAAAATGTCCAACGTTTGGGCCGCGATTTTTACCCCTTACAGCGGCGCGTCCGGCCGCAGGAGCTGGAACGCCCGGATGCCGGCCTGCAGGGCGAGCCGCTTCTCGGGCTCCATGTAGTCCGCGCCGAGCAGCTCTTCGATCTTCTCCAGCCGGTAGTACAGCGACTGCCGGACGATGAACAGCCGCTCCGCCGCGAGCCGCTTCGAGCCGTCGCAATCAAGGTACACCTTCAGCGTGCGAAGCAGGTCGCTGCCCTTCGCCTCGTCATGGTCGAGAATCGGCCCTAGGTACGTCCGCACGAACGAATCCAGCACGCCTTTGTCCGCGATATGGAACAGCAGATGGAATACCCCGATCTCGTCGAAAAACACCGGATCCCTCCGCAAAATCGGCGCGAGCGACAACGCCTGCAGCGCTTCCTGGTAGCTGACGTGGGCCTGCAGCAGCCCGCGGCCCTGACGGCCGACGCCCGCCGACAGCCGCGCGTCCCCCGCCGCCTTCAGCTGCCCGAGCGCGCCGAGCGCCTGCCGCAGCCGCTCCTTGACCGGCCGCTTCGGCGCCTTGTCGAACGCGATGACGACGAGCCGGCCGTTCTTCAGCGTCATGAGCGGGTGGAACGTCTGCCCCTCGAACACCGTGCGCACGGCAAGCGAGAGATGGATGCCCGCCGATTCCGTCCCGTCGTCCGCGAAGCCGGAAGCGGGCGCGGACCCGTCGCCGAATTCGATGACGACGACCCGGTACGCCAGCTCGTTCAGCTGCCGGTAGGCGCCGCCGGCCAGCAGCTTGACCTGCTCCTCGTCGCGGAGGCGCAAATGCAGCAGGTCGTCGACCCACAGCGTCTCCGAATAGAGCCGGCGCTCCTCCACGTAGCGCGTGCGCAGCAGGTCCTGCGCGATGGACAACGACGCCGAATCGAGGATGAGAAACTCGTATTCCTGGGGTTTGCGGCCGAGCGCGAGCAGCAGATGCGCCCACGTCTTCCCCATCGCGCCGACGGGCTGGATGACGACGCTCCGTCCGGCATGCTCCGCCACCGCCGGCCCCTCCGCGTCATTGCTCTCGCCGGACCTGCCGCCCACGGCCGAGGCGCGGCTTCGCCAGTCGGCGAGAAAGCCGAGCCACGCTTCCGCCTCCCGCTCCGGGACGGGCGGCACGAACTTCGGCGGCCCGTCCTGCGGCACATAGATGACCGACGCCCGCGCGCTGTCGCGCAGCAGCTCGAGCACCCGGCCCACGCCCTGCGACGCCAGCGTCATGCGGTGGAAGGCGCGGGACGTCTTCTCCAGCTCCTGCAGCGCGCGATGATGCTGATTGATGCGATAGGCGTGAATGTCTTGCGTAATATCGATAAACCGCACGCTCCGCGGAAAGACGATGACCGGCAGGCCGACCGCTTCCGCCTCGCGCAGCCATTCGTCCGGCACGCTGCTGACGTGGTGGCCCATCTCGATGCACAGGCACGCCGCCTCGCACCGGACCAGCTGGTCCAAATACGTCAGGAACGCCGCGGTATCGTTCTTGAACGCGGCACCCGTCGTCAAAATCATTTCCCCGCCCTGCAGCAGCTGGTCGAACCGGATCACCTCGATGATATGCACCCAGCGGACGGGGCGGCCGAGGCCCGCCCGGCCCGCCGCGAGGTACGCGTGCCGGAACGCCGGCCGCGCCAGCACGTCCCGCACGGTCAATTGCTCGTCTTGCTCCACGCGCGTCACTTCGCTTTCTTCCCTGTCATGACAACAAGCGCCCGTTCGCGAGGAACGGCACGCTTGTATTGTACCATTCGGCCGCGCCGGCGGCGAAGGCTTGCCGGCTGCCGGCCGCGACGGCTGCGCGGTTCGCGAGGCGCGAGGCGCTCGGAGCTGGCGCCGCCCAACGGCGCAAGGCCGCCCCGCGCGGCC
>NZ_JAGGDJ010000017.1 GCF_017652985.1 Paenibacillus artemisiicola | reverse complement strand
GCGATCTCCGCGGCGGCCGGCGGCCGGCCTTGCAGCGAAGCCGCGCCTCCCGGCCGGGACGGCGAGAACGCGTCCGCCGGCGCCGGTCCGGACAAGCCCCGGTCGCGCTGAATGCCCGTTTCCTCGCGAAGCAGCCGCTTCGCGGCGTTCAGCTCCGCTTCGTTCACGCCGGGCGGCTCCGGCTGATGGAACGAAATCCGGTCCTGCACGAAGGCCGGCTTCGACCGTTCGGCCGGTTCCGCGGGACCGGGAATGTGGCGCTGCTTGCCGAGCGCGCGCCGGATCGCGTCCTCGACGAATTCGCGCAGCTCCGTTTCCTTGCTGAAGCGGACTTCCATCTTCGACGGATGCACGTTCACGTCGAGCAGCGACGGATGCATGCCGAGCTCCAGCACCGCGAGCGGGAACCGGTTGATCGGCAGCAGCGTATGGTACGCCTGCAGCATCGCCTGGTTCAGCACGAAGCTCTTGATGTAGCGCCCGTTCACGACGATCGTGATGCCGTTACGGTTCGAGCGCGTCTGCTCGGGCTTCGAGATGCAGCCGCGCAGCTCGTAATCGGGATGGTCGCCCTCGACCGGCAGCATCGCCTTGGCGGTCGCCGTGCCGTAGATGGCCGCGAACGTCTGCAGCCGGTCGCCGCTGCCGAGCGTGCGCAGCAGCGTGCTGCCGTTATGCTTCAGCGTGAAGGCGATGCCGGGATGCGCCAGCGCCAGACGGTTCACGTAGTCGGCGATATGGCCGATCTCGGTCTGGATCGATTTCATGTATTTCAGCCGCGCCGGCGTGTTGTAGAACAGCTCGCGCACGCTGATGTCGGTGCCCTGCGGCGCGTTCGCCGCTTCGTTCGCCGCGATCGCGCCGCCTTCGATGACGAGCCGGCGGCCGAGGCCGCTGCCGTCCGGGGAGGAGACGCACTCCACCTTCGCGACGGCCGCGATGCTCGGCAGCGCCTCGCCGCGGAAGCCGAGGCTGGCGATGCGGAACAGGTCCTTGCCGGACGAAATCTTGCTCGTCGCGTGGCGGAAAAACGCCGTCTCGATGTCGTCGCCTTCGATGCCGGAGCCGTTGTCCGTTACCCGGATCAGCGACAGGCCGCCTTCCTCGACGGCGATGTCGATCGTCGAGCTGCCGGCGTCGACGGCGTTCTCGACCAGCTCCTTCACGACGGAGGAAGGCCGCTCCACGACCTCGCCCGCGGCGATCTGGTTGGCCAGCTGCTCGTCCAATATGCGGATTTTGCTCATGCCGCCGTACCTCCTTGCATGGGTATCGTAATCGCGCCGGCCGAAGCCGGCGCTAGTCGTTCAGTTTCAGCTTCATGTCGTTCAGCCACTGCATCGCCTGCATCGGCGTCATGTTGAACAGGTCGAGCTTGCGCAGCTGGTCGGCCAGCTGCTCGGCGCGCGGATTGGCCTTGCGCGTTTTGCCGGAATCGGCCGATGCGGCGGCGACGGGCGCGGGCTCCTCGAAGATCGAGAGCTGCACGACGCCCCCGGCGTTCGGCGATTCGTCCGCCGATTCCAGCGCGGGAGCCGCGTAGGAAGCGGCCGACTCGGCAGCAAAGGCCGCGGCGGCAGACGCGGACGCAGACGCGGCGCCATGCCCATGCGCCGCGCCCGGCGCGGGCCGCGCGGCATCGACGCCGCGGCCGCCCGCCGGGCTTCCGGCGTACGGCGCCTCGGCCGCGGCCGCCGTCTCCTCGCGCGCCTCGTGCAGATCGAGCAGCGCGTACGCCCGCTCGATGATGCTGCCCGGCAGCCCCGCGAGCTGCGCGCAGTAGATGCCGTAGCTGCTGCCCGCCGCGCCCGGCACCAGTTTCCGCAGAAACGTGACGTTGTCGCCCGTCTCCTGCACGGCCATGCACGCGTTCGCCAAATGCGGCAGCGTGTCTTCGAGATGCGCCAGCTCGTGGAAATGCGTCGAGACGAGCGCCTTGCAGCCGACTTCGTGATGGACGAACTCGATGACCGCCTGCGCGATCGCCATGCCCTCGCCCGTGGAAGTCCCGCGGCCGAGCTCGTCGATGATGACGAGGCTTCGGGCCGTCGCTTTCTCCGTCATCGTCTGGATATCCTTCATCTCCACCATGAACGTGCTCTGTCCGCCGATCAGGTCGTCGGCCGCGCCGATGCGCGTGAAGATCCGGTCGATCAGCGGCACCTCCGCCTGCTTCGCGGGCACGAAGCAGCCGATCTGCGCCATGATGCCGATGAGCGCCACCTGGCGCATATACGTGCTCTTGCCGGCCATGTTCGGCCCGGTGATGAGGAGCATAGACGCGGCGTCCCGCTCGAGCTTCGTCTCGTTCGCGATGAACGACGTCCCCTCCATCACCGCTTCCACGACGGGATGGCGGCCCTCGGCGACGGCGAAATCAAAGCGTTCCGTCACGTTCGGCTTTACGTAGCGCTGCTCGGCGCCGACCGCGGCGAACGATTGGAAGACGTCGAGCGCGGCGATCGTCCCGGCCAGCTTCTGCAGCCGATGCAGATGCGCGGTCAGATGCTCGCGCAGCTCGACGAACTTGGCGTATTCGAGATCGACCATTTTCTCTTCCGCTTCGAGAATGAGCGTCTCCTTCTCTTTCAGCTCCGGCGTCACGTACCGTTCCGCGTTCGTCAGCGTCTGCTTGCGCTCGTACCGGCCTTCCGGCAGGCTGCCGATGTTCGCCTTGGACACTTCCAGATAGTACCCGAACACCTTGTTGTAGCCGATCTTCAGCGACTTGATGCCCGTCGCTTCGCGCTCCTTGCGCTCCAGCTCGGCCAGCCACTTCTTGCCGTTCACGCTCGCTTCCCGCAGCTCGTCGAGGTAGGCGTCGTAGCCCGCGCGGATCAAGCCGCCTTCGCGCACGGACACCGGAGGCTCGTCCACGATGACCGTCTCGATCGTCGCGGCGAGGTCCGCGCAGTCGTCGGTGCCGGCCGTCAGCTTGCGCAGCGTCGCCGATTCCGATTCCCCGCACAGCGCGATCAGCGCCGGCACGTGCTGCAGGGACGTCTTGAGCGCGTTCAGGTCGCGCCCGTTCGCGCTGCCGTAGGCGACGCGGCCGACGAGGCGCTCGAGATCGTAGATCTCGTTCAGCTCCCGCCGGAGCTCGTCGCGCAAAATGAAGTTCAGGTACAGCTTCTCCACCGCTTCCAGCCGTTCGTCGATCATCGCCTTCGAGAGCAGCGGCTTGTCGATCCAGCGCCGCAGCAACCGCGCGCCCATGGACGTGCGCGTGCGGTCGAGCAGCCAGAGGAGCGAGCCTTTCTTGCTGCGGTCGCGCACCGTCTCCGTCAGCTCCAGGTTGCGCCGCGTGAACGGATCCAAAATCATGAACTGGTTCGGCTCGTACTCCGATATCCGGCGAACGTGGGCGAGCGAGCGCTTCTGCGTCTCGTCGAGATAGCCCGTGAGCAGGCTGACCGCCCGCCGCCGCGCGGGCTGCAGGGCGTCCAGCTCCAGCTGGCCGAACTGCCGGCGGAGCGGCTCGTCCGCCATCGGCTCCCGGTCCGTGAACAGGACGGGCCGGTTCCAGCCCGCGGCAGCCGCGCGCAGCCGTTCGAGCACGGCCGCGTCGCCGACGATTTCCGAGGGATGGTAGACGTTGATTTCGTCGGTCAGCGACTCCGACGCCGCGGAGAACGAGGTCACGTACAGTTCGCCCGTCGTCAGGTCGCAGGCCGCGACGCCGCAGGCGCCGCCCGCTTCCGACACGGACACGATGAAGTTGTTCGCCTTCTCGGCAAGCGATTTCGTCTCCATGACGGTACCGGGCGTGACGACGCGGATGATTTCGCGGCGGACGACGCCCTTGGCCGCGGACGGGTCCTCGACCTGCTCGCAGATCGCGACCTTGAAGCCTTTCTCGATCAGTCTTGCTATGTATCCTTCCGCGGAATGATAGGGCACGCCGCACATCGGAATCTTCTTGTCGGCGCCGCCCTCGCGGCCGGTCAACGTAATCTCGAGCTCGCGCGACGCGGTGATCGCGTCGTCGAAAAACATTTCATAGAAGTCGCCGAGGCGAAAAAAAAGAATCGCGTCCCGGGCGGTCTCCTTGATCGCCAAATATTGCTGCATCATGGGGGTGTAGCCGGACATGGGGCCCCTCCTAAAATCGAAAATGTCGTGCGTTCAACACCAGGTCTCCATTATAGCAGAAAAGCGCCCCCTCATGGAGCGCTTGCGATTGGCGTCGAAGCGACGCGCCATTTGTCGCGGATATCGGCCGCGGCGTCCCATGTCCGGCCGGCGCGGATCGCGGCGAGGAGCGGCTCGATCCACTTGCCGAGTTCCGCGTACGACCGCGTCGCCCGCATCGACGCGGCGAGCCGGTCGAGGCAGCCGGCCAGCGCGCGGCGGTCGCCGGCGTAGTAGGCCTCGACGTAGCGCTCCTCCTCGGCCGGCACGTAGGACAGCGAAGCGGTCTCCCGCGCGCACAGCAGCGCCAGCGCGAACGCGGCCTTCGCCGCGAGCGGGGAGACGAGCCAGCTCGGCGGCGTCCGGTATTCGAAGCCGCCGTGCGGCTGCTGCCGGAAATCGCCGAGGGCGCCGTAGCGCGGGCGCCGCGCCTGCTCCGCGGGCGATTCGACCATCGCGAGCGGGAACGCGACGCAGCTGTCGAGCTGGCGCAGCAGCCGGCCGGTCAGCGGCACGCCGCTCAGGTGGAGATGGCCGCCGAGCGAGAACCCGGCGGCCGGCATGCCCCCGGCCGCCCAGCGCAGCGGCGGCCGGTCCGGGATGCGCCGCGCGGCTTGGCGCAGCAGCAGCCGCACGTTGCGCGCCAGGCCGTCCGGCGTCGGCGACGGCGCCGGACGCAGCTCGGCGACCGGGTAGCGGACCTCGCCGCCGACGACGACCGCGTCGCAGCCCGCCCCGTGGCCGTTCGCCAAGTACCGCGCGGCCGACACGACCTTGCCGGCGTCCGACAGCAGCAGGAACTCGGGATCGGCGCCAAGCAGAATCCGGGGCCGCTCTCCGGCTTCGCCCGCGTCCGCCGCGGCGGCGAGCTCCCGCGCGAGACCGGCCGCCGCCGCCTGCCAGACGCCGCGGGCGTACGCGCCGCCGCCCGGCAGCCGGACGCCGGTCACGAAGCAGGCGCCGGCCTCGTCCTCGGCCAGCTCGACGATCCCGTTGTCGAGCCCGCACGCGTACAGCGCGCGCGCCGCGAGCCGCGCGAGCGGCCGGTAGCGGCCGTCCTGTTCGGAGAGCGGCCGCGCGGCCGCTTCCCGGATCGACGTCCCGGCGCCGGGGAGAGCTCGTCCCGCCTCCCGGCGCGGCATCGCCGCCGTCCGATGCGCCGCCGCCGCGACCGGCCGCAGCTGAAACAGCGACACCGCGTACGTCCGCGCCGCGTCTTGCACGTCCTCCGCTTCCCGCGCGGCCGCGCCCGACCGCCGCAGCCGGCGGTGAATCTCGGCGGCGCTCCAGCCCGCGAACGCCGGCGCTCCCGCGTTCAGAACGAGCGTCCCCCCTCCGTGCCGTCCGGCCGCGTCCGCCTCGCCGATCTCGCCCGCTTCGACGATGACGGCGTCGTATTCGTCCGGTGGCCCCGCCTCCCTGCCCGTCCCGCGCGGGTCCGCGCACGCGCGGTATCCCGATCCGTTCCACAGCCACACGATGCCCGCCACTCGTCCACGCTCCGCTTCCGTTTTCCCGGCGCCAGCCGCGATTTTTTGGAAAAAAAAGAGGGCTCTCGCCCTCGAATCTTTCCCTGCCCGCGCATACGATACAGCAGACCTGTAACCCGCGAAAATTACAGTTCGTCGTCGAGCAGTTCCGGATCCAGATCTTCGAAATCCCCGTCGTCCCCGTACTCGAATTCCTTGCCGTCCTCGGAACCGCCCGGCAGCGTCGCGACCCAAATCTTCGTCTCGGCCACCAGCTCGACCGCGAATTCGCGCTCCACGCGAATCACGACGCCGGCGCCGCTCGAGGAGATGTTCGCTTCGATGCAGTTCGGCTCTTGCGTCGACTCGGCCGTCACTTCCTCGGTCGAAGCCCGGTGCTTCGGATCGAGGTAAGAGAGCGGCACGTGCTCGACGTAAGAGAGCGTTTCTTTGGCAACGTCGGTTTGCGAGTTTTTGTTGTAAGAATACCAAATATTCACATCGTAAGTACCGATTACCTCGATCCCGTCTCCGGAACGGACCGCCTCGTATTGGTGATTGATGATCCAAGCGCCCAGGATGCTCGTGGGGTGGTTAGGCGGCGTAACGTTGTGGGTTACCGTGGAAAACTTACGACCTTTCCCGCAGACAGCTTTGGTAATAATCTCTCTAGCCTTAAGCTGTTTATCTGCATAAGCCATCGATTTAACCTCCTCCATACAATCATTCAATTAAAGTGTATGCAGGACATAGGCGTTTGTTGATTAATACGAAGAAGAACAAACAGATATTGTTGTACAACTGCCGGAGCACGCTTGGGAGGGCGCCGGCTTGGCGCGTCGGGTATGGAGGGAAAGCAGCTTTCGGTCGGCAAGCGGTCGTATCCAGGCTGACGCGATCGGCGGCTTCATTCCGGATTATGAAGACGAAACGGCGGTCGTTCGCGAACCGCCGTTTTCGTTGTTCGCCTGCTTTCATTATATGGGCGGGCGGTGGGTTCCATGACTCCCCGTTGCATTCGTCCGGCGTTAAAATAACAGAATCGGCGTCACCGCGACCGCGCGCGAGGACGTTCCCGCCGGCAGCGTGCCGGTCACTTCGCCGCTCGCGGCGTCGAGGACGGCGATGGCGTCGTTCACCTGCGTGGATACGTACGCGACGGCGCCGTCCGGGGTGAACGCCACCGAGACCGGGCGTCCCGGGGTCGGGAATTCGGCCAGGACGGCATTCGTGGCCGCGTTCAACACCACGACGGAATTCGATAGATTGCCGGCGACGAATACCCGCGAGCCGTCCGGCGACACGGCGGCGCCGAACGGAAGCGTCCCGGCCAACACCGTCGTGACGATGGAATTGTCCGACATGTCGACGATGCTTACGGAATCGGCGTTTTGGTTCACCACGTACGCGCGGCTGCCGTCGGGACCGATGGCGACCGCGATCGGCAGGCTGCCGGCCGGCAGGTCGATCGTGTCCTCGACCGCGTTCGTCAGCGCATTGATGACGGCGACGGTATCGTTGCCGCTGTTCGCGACGTAGACGCGCGCGCCGTCGGGCGTGACGGCCACGCCGAACGGCCGGCTTCCGGCCGGCATCGGCACGGCAAGCTGCGACGTGTTCGTGACGGTATCGATGACCGAGACCGTGTCGTTCCCGAGATTGCCCGTATACGCGAGCATGCCGCCGGGCGCGATCGCGATCGACGCCGGCGTGCTGCCAGGCGCAAGCGGAATCGTCCCGACGACCGTATTGGACGCGGTATCGAGCACCGAGACGGAGTCGCCGCCGAAGTTGGCGACGTACGCCCGCGTGCCGTCGGGCATGACGTCCACCGCGATCGGGCTGCTGCCCGCGGGCAAAGCGACGGTGGCGGCAACGGTATTCGCGGACGTATCGACGACCGTCACCGTGTCGTTGCCGACGTTCGCGTTGAAGGCCGAAAGCAGCCGTTCGACGCGCGAAAACTCGCCCGTGGAGCTGCTTCGAACGGCGACGGTTTCGCCCTCCCCGCCGAACTGGGTCAGCGCGACCGCGACGTTGGCGCCGCCGAGGCCGCTCGCGACGATCCGCACGCCGAAGACGTCGAAGTCGGCGGGGACGTCGGTGACGGAAAACACGCTGCCCTCCGTGCCGAACGGCGTCAAGCGCACCAGATGCAGCGCGAACAAAACCGTCCCGGCGAAGCCCGCTTCGGCCGGAATGACCTCGTACGCCTGGATCGAGGCGATGGCGTCGGTCCGTCCGTCGTTGATCAGCCGCACCGAGAGCCGCGTCGTTCGCGGCGAACGGTTTTCGATCGGGCCGGTATCGTAGATGGGCATGTTTTCACCTCCATTTCCTCAGTATATTTCCAAATATATGCATTTATCTTCGGATAGGTATGGACAGCGTTATCCGCGATCGAACCGGCGCGCCGGTCCGCGTCCGGGCGCGAACCCTTCGCACGAGCCATGAAGTCCCTTCGCGACGTCTATTTGGCGGTTCGCCTTCTATAATAAAGAAACGCGCGGCGGTCCGGTCGGACCGCCGCGCGTTAGGCGTTCGGATGGTTATTTTCGGGCAACGGGCGCGTCGTCCGACGCGGCCGATACCGCGGCAACCGCATCGGCTTCCCCCGCCGCTTCTTCAAAGCCGCTCTTGCGGCGCTTCAGCCGCTTGGCGATGCTCAAGTACCGCTTCAGCTCCTGCAGCAGCAGAAACAGCGCGGCCCGGATCTCGAATTCCTCGCGGGTGACCGGCAGCGCCATCGTTTTGAACCGCGCTTCCAGCAGCCGGATCCGCTCCTCCACGCCGCCTTCGTAGACGGCCGACTTCACGTCGCCCGAGAGCAGCTCGAACAGCTCCGCGGCCAGCTCGCCCTGCGGCAGCGACTCGAACACGAACGACAGGTGCGACAGCATCTGCCCGATCGTCTCCAGCTGCTGCTGGCGCATCGCGAAATAGCGGGTCCAATACCGCCCCTCCTCGCCCGACCGGCCCTGCGCCCATATCCGGTTCTCGCGGTTGCGCTCCGCCCGGCGGATGCCTTCCTCGATCGCGCGCCCGGCATCCAGCAGCTCCTTGCCGTCCCAGACATAGGTCGGCGACCGGAGCGTACGGGCCATCGCCCGGAAGATGACGGCGAAGCTCTCCTCCGCGTCATGCCGCAGCTCCCGCAGCTTGTCGTCGTCCTTCGGCATGTAGATCAAGTTGATGACCGTCGCCCAGCCTAGCCCCGAGACGAGGAGCAGCAATTCGTTGACCATGAGCGAAACGGTCACTTCCTCGCGCGCGTACACGTGAAAGACGATGACGGCGCTCGTGGCGATGCCGTCCTTCAGCCCCGCCCGGGACAGGATCGGAAAGGCGAGCAAAATGAAGAAGGAGATCGTCCATAGATGAAAGCCGAGCGTAAGAAACAGGAACGACGCGAAAAAAAGCCCGACCGCGGAAGCGGCCAGCCGGACGAAGGCGCTCTTCAGTCCCCGCTGACGGGTCACTTCGACGCCGAGAATGGCGAGCAGGCCGGCGGACAGCGCCGGATTCAAGCCCAAATAGCTGGCGGTGTACAAGGCGCCGAGCGCGGCGACCGCGGTCTTGATGACTCGAATTCCCATAGCGCGTGCTCCTCGCGTAAAAAGCCGTGGGCTCATCGCCACGGCTCCGTTATGTCTTCTATGGTACCCTTCACGCCCGAGCCGCGTCAACCGCCTTCAGGACAATGACGGCATTGTGGCCTCCGAAGCCGAAGGAATTGCTCACGCCGACGTTCAACTTCGCTTCTCTCGCCTTGTTCGGCACATAGTCGAGATCGCATTCGGGATCGGGCTCGTCCAGGTTGATCGTCGGCGGAATGACGCCGTCCTGCAGGCTTTTCGCCAGCGCGATCGCCTGCGCGCCGCCGGCCGCGCCGAGCATGTGGCCGGTCATCGACTTCACCGCCGACACGGGAACGTCATACGCCTTATCGCCGAACAGCCGCTTGATCGCCCGCGTCTCGGACAAGTCGCCGATTTCCGTGCTCGTGGCGTGCGCGAAGACGACGTCCGCCTGCTCCGGCGCGATGCCCGCTTCCTTCAGCGCGGCCTTCATGGCCAAGTACGGCCCGTAGCCTTCGGGATGCGTCGCCACCATATGGTACGCGTCGGAGCTGGCGCCGTAGCCGACGACTTCCGCGTGCGGACGCGCGCCGCGCTTCCTGGCGTGCGCCTCGGACTCCAGCACGACGATGCCCGCCCCCTCCGCCATGACGAACCCGTCGCGGCCCTTGTCGAACGGCCGGCTCGCCTTGGCCGGTTCGTCGTTGCGGCCGGACAACGCCGTCGCGTTGCCGAAGCTCGCGAGCGAAATTTCGGTCACCGCCGCTTCCGAGCCGCCGGCGATGACGAGATCGGCGTAGCCGCCGCGGATCAGGCGGTACGCCTCGCCGATCGACGTGTTGCCGATGGAGCAGGCCGTCACCGGCGCCATCGTAGGGCCGTGCAGCCCGAAGCGGATGCTGATCATCGCCGCGGCCATGTTGGCGATCATCATCGGAACGAGCGTCGGGCTGACGCGGTCGGGACCGCGTTCGCGGAGCACGCCGTCCTGCGCGAGCAGCGTCTCGAGGCCGCCGATGCCGGAGCCGACGTATACGCCGACCCGTTCGGCGTCGACCTCCGCGCCTTCCAGCCCCGCGTCGCGCCACGCTTGATCCGCGGCCGCGAGCGCGAATTGGCAGAAGCGGTCCATCCGCCGCGCCTCCTTCCGGCCGAACAGCGCTTCGGCGTCGAAGTCGCGGACGAGTCCCCCGATCCGCGCCCGGTGGCCCGAGACGTCGAAGCGATCGATCGGCCCGATGCCGGACGCGCCCCGTTTCAGCGCTTCCCAATAGGCGTTCACGTCGTTGCCGAGCGGCGACACGATGCCCATGCCCGTAATATAAACTTTCTCCATTGCTCTCTTCCTCCTTGAAATGCTGCCTTGTGGTGCTATGTTGACATATATGTTATCCTATTACAAGTTGTCGTTTATGCTAGTATAACCACCACTACTCTATGAACCGAAGGAGAGTCGCGCATGAATCAGCCTACGAGACTGAAGGCGCTCTCGAGCTTCCTCACGGCGCAGCGGGCCAAGCTGTCGCCGGAGGAAGCCGGCTTGACCCCCGGCACGCGCCGCAGAACGCCGGGCTTGCGCCGCGAAGAAGTGGCCCAGCTCGCCGGGGTGAGCCCGACCTGGTACACGTGGCTGGAGCAGGGCCGCGACATCAAGGTGTCGGCGTCCGTGCTGGAAGCCGTCGCCTCCGCGCTGCGGCTCAATACCGACGAGCGCAAATACCTGTTCGCGCTCGCGCTGGAGTCGCCCGCCGCCGGAGCCGCCGCCCTGCGCGCGGAGACGGCCCGCATCGGTCCGCCGCTCCGCCGCATTCTCGACGAGCTGCAGGCTTGCCCGACGATCGTCTCCGACCGGCACTGCCATATCGTCGGCTGGAACGAGGCGGCCTCCCACGTCTTCATGGACTTCGAGCGCATCCCGGAGGCGAGGCGCAACATGATCGCGCTGCTGTTCGAGCGCAAGGAGTTCCGCCGGCTCGCCGGCAACTGGGAGCATTTCATCAGCGGCTACCTCGCGATCTTCCGCGCCTATTACGGACAGTACGTCGACGACGACTGGTACGATACGTTCCTACGCGACATGACCGAGACGTACCCCGACTTCCAGCCGCTGTGGGAACAAAGCCGGGTGAGCGCGGCGCCGGAGGTGCTGGTCGAATTCCGGCACGCCAAAGCCGGGAAGATGCTGTTCCATCTCACGTCGCTGCAGCTGCAGGGCGATACCGATCTGCGCGCCAGCATCTATACGCCGGACCCGGATTCCCCGACCGAGACGAAGCTCCGGCAGCTGATGGCCAAGGAGCGGCCGGGCGCGGCGCCTTGATTTTAAATGAAGAAGGCCGCTTTTGCGCGAGGCGAAAGCGGCCTTCTTCGGGCTGCGGCGCGATGGCTACAGCTTGTAAATGTCGGTGTATTTCTTCTTCAGGTACGCCACGAGGTAATCGGGGTCGAGCGGCTTGCCCGTAATGCCCTCGATCAGCTCGGACGGCGTTCTCAGCTTGCCGAAGCGGTAGATTTTGTCCGTCAGCCAATCCTTGATCGGAATCAGGTTGCCGGCCTCGACAAGCTCCCAGACGTTCGGCAGCGCGCGCTCCAGCGTATCCGTGAACTGCGCCGCGTACATGTTGCCGAGGGAGTACGACGGGAAGTACCCGAACGCGCCGCCCGACCAGTGGACGTCCTGCAGCACGCCTTCGCCGTCATGCTCCGGCTCGATGCCGAGGTACTCCTTGTATTTCGCGTTCCACAACGCCGGCAGCTCGGACGCCTTCACGCCCTCGTTGAAGATCAGCTTCTCGATCTCGTAACGAATGATGATGTGCAGGTTGTACGTCAGTTCGTCCGCTTCGATGCGGATGAGCGACGGCCGGACGACGTTGGTCGCGCGGTAGAAGTCTTCCGCCGGCACCTCGAGCTGGCCCGGGAACTGGCGCTGCAGGTCGCCGTAATAACGGCTCCAGAAGCTCTTGGAACGGCCGATCACGTTCTCCCAGAAGCGGGACTGCGATTCGTGAATGCCCATCGACGTGCCGGTCGCGAGCGTCGTCCCGATCAGGTCATTGCCGATGTTCTGCTCGTACAGCGCGTGGCCGCCTTCGTGAATGGTGCCGAAGAGCGCGCTCGTCACGTCGTCCGCCAAGTAGCGCGTCGTGATCCGCACGTCGCCCGGGCTCAGGCCCGTCGCGAACGGATGCACGCTCTCGTCGAGACGGCCGGCCCCGAAATCGAAGCCCATCTGCTCGAGGATGAATTTGCTGAACTGCTTCTGCGCATCCTTCGGGTAGTCCTGTTTCAGGAAGCCGGTGTCCGGCTGATGCGGGGACGCCGCGATCGCCGCGGACAGCGGCACGAGCTTCTCGCGCAGGCCGCCGAACACGCGGTCGAGCTGCGCCGTCGTCATGCCCGGCTCGTACATGTCGAGCAGCGTGTCGTAGCGCGTGCCCTTCACGCCCCACAGCTCGATGAATTGGTTCGTATAGCCGATGATCTTGTCGAGGTACGGCTCGAACGACGCATAGTCGCTCTTCGCCTTCGCCTCTTCCCACATGGACTCCGCCTGCGAGGTCAGGACCACGTATTCCTGGTACAGCTTCGGCGGGATTTTGACGCTGCGGTCGTAATCCTTGCGGGTCTCCGTCACGAGCCGCTGCTGCGTCTCCGTCAGGGTCTTGTATGTATCCGGCGCTTCCAGCGCGGCGAGCCATTCGCCCAACTCCGGCGCGGTGGACAGCTTGAAGGACTGCCCGGACAGTTGGCCGATGGCCTCCGAGCGGACTTCCATGCCCTTGCGCGGCGCGCCCGTGCGCAAATCCCAATACAGCAGGGCCAGCGCTTCCTCGTAGCTCTTGATCAGCGCGATGCGTTCCGTAAACCGCTGCAGCGCTTCGTTTTCGATCGCCTTCGTCACGTTTTCGTCCACCTCTCCTGCGTTCCGTTTTGGTTTCTACTTGATCATACTTTTTGCACGCCGTATAATCAACTTTAATCCGGGCGCACGACATCGATTATCCGTCATTCTCCGCGGAAAGGAGCCATCATCATGCAATTTACCTTCACGCCGGACGCCGTGGGACAGCTCGAAGGACCGCTCGCGGACACCGGCAAAAGCCTGAAGCTGCTTTACGACACGGAAGGCTGCGGCTGCGTCATGAACGGCGTGCCGACGCTCGCGCTCGTCCGGGAGCCGGATCCGCAAGACAAGCTCGGCGAAGGCGCGCCGTACTCCGTCTGGTACGAGCCCAATTACGAGGTGTTCTTCGAGCCCGAATTGAAAATCGACTACAACGCGGCGCGCAACGCGTTCGTTCTGAAGAGCGACAGCCAGATCTACACGGCCAACCTGCGGCTGCTGAAGTAGCGCCGCCCGCACCGACCAAGGAATAGACACCGCACAGGACCAGCGAATTGAGGAGGAACCGGCTTGAGCACGATTCAAAACATTTTGGCTTTCAACGAACAATTCGTGGAGAACCGCGAATACGAACAGTACCGGACCGACAAGTTTCCCGAGAAAAAGCTCGCGATCGTCACCTGCATGGACGCGCGGCTCACGGAGCTGCTGCCCAAGGCGCTCAACCTGCGCAACGGCGACGCCAAGATCATCAAGAACGCCGGCGCGATCGTCACCCAGCCGTTCGGCAACATCATGCGGAGCGTCCTGGTCGCCGTCTACGAGCTCGGCGCCCGCGAAGTCGTCGTGATCGGCCACCACGACTGCGGCATGACCGGCCTGAACTCCAAGGTCGTGGTCTCGCACATGCACGAACGGGGCGTCACCGAGGACACGATTCGCACGCTCAACAATTCCGGCATTCAACTGGACCGCTGGCTCACCGGCTTCGACAACGTCCAGGAGAGCGTCGAGCGAAGCGTCGGCATCATCAAGAACCATCCGCTCCTGCCGCCCGGCACGCCGGTGCACGGCATGATCATCGATCCGACGACGGGCAAGCTGGACCTCGTCGTCGACGGGTACGGCGAATAAACCGTTGCCGCCGCATCGCATGAATACGAAAAAAGCTTCGCGCCGCCGGGACGAACCCGTGCGGCGCGAAGCTTTTTTGTCATGATGCGCGGCGTTCCGGCCTCGCGGACGCGCCTGCGGACCGGATGCGGCGGCCGCGTCAACCGTTCCGCGGCTCCGCGTCCCGGGCGCGCTTCGCTTCCGCCGCGGCCGCTCGCGCGGCGACGACGTCGCTGCGGTCGCGAAGCGCGTGACGATGGACGAGCGCCGGCTCCGTCCCGCTCGGCAGCGCCCAGCCGAGCCCGGCCGACGCGGCCCGCTCCCGCAGCCGCGCGAGCAGACTCGCATCCGCGATCGGCAGCGCCGGATCGGCGAACGCGTCGCCCCGTCCGAGCGCCGCGAGCCGTTCGTCGATCATTCCGGTCAGCGCGCCGCCGTCGAGGCCAAGGCGGTCTAGCCGCTCCTTCGCGAGCCGCCGCCGGGCTTGCGCGAACATTTTCGCCGCGCCGCGCAAGTTCCCCCGCCGGTAATGGTACGCGCCGACCGCGAGCTGGATCAATCCCACCCACGTCTCCCCGAATCCGTCGCCGGGATGCGCCTTCCAATAGGCTTCGAGCAGCTCGTGGCACTCGAAATAGTCCCGCGTCGCATGAAACTCGTATAAATAGGCCTCATAGTCGTCCGGATACTCTTCCTTTTCCATCGCGATCCCCCGTTTTTCCGCCGTCGTGACCGATGAAAGAATGAAATCTGAAACCTTTGATTATATTAGACGTAAATGTACCGAAGCGCAATAAGTCCATAGGAACCGAAAACACAGGAGGAGATAGGCATATGAAAAAGGGGTTATTAGTATTCATGGCATTCGCGCTGTTCTTCGCGTTCAGCGCGTCGGCGGCCGACGCCAAGCCGCGCGGGGGCGGATTCAAGTCGCCGCGGCAGAGCTACACGCAAACGCCGGCCAAGCCTGCCGATAACGTGACCAAGACCGGGACGGGCACGACGAAGTCCGGCGCGGCGACGACCGCGAACCGCGGATTTTTCAGCGGCGGCAGCTTTATGAAGGGCCTGATGATCGGCGGTCTCGCCGGCCTGCTGTTCGGCGGTTTGTTCGGCAACATGGGCTTCTTCGGCAACATCATCGGCCTGCTGGTCAACGTGCTCGCCATCTACGTCGTCATCGTGCTGATCGCCGGCATCGTGCGCTACTTCCGAAACCGCAATAAGCCGGCGCATCCCGGCAACCGGAGACCCTACTAATCATGCGGATTTACACGGACGAGATCATTAACGCCGTGTGCCTCCACATGGCGGAACGCAGGGGCGTCCCGCCGACGGATGTCGAAGTGCAGTTGTCCTGGGAGGAGCAGTACGGCTATACCGCCGAGGTCTGGGTGAAGGGCCGCAGCCAATTTCTCGTCGAAGCGAACCTGCTGGAAGCGATCGAACAATACTTGCTGAAGCAGTACAACCTGCGCAAGTTCCGCTCCCAGATTACGCTCGACGCCGACGAGGAATTTTGGGCGGACATCGAGGATTGACGTTACGAAACGAACGGGCGCAGCCAATGGCTGCCCCGTTTTTTTGTCGCGTTCCGGCGACGGCCGGATTCGCGAGGTTCGAATGCGCAGGCACCGGCGCGCCGGTGCCCTCGGATTCTTCATCGAAAATTGTCGAATGACCGCAACCTCGTCCCGATTGGCGCGTTTAACGCTATACATCGGGAGAGGAGTGTTGGACTCGCACATGCAGAATCGCAGCAAATGGACATCCGTGATTGCCGCAACCCTGGCCGTTCAGGCCGGATTGGCGGCGTTCGCCGCTCCGGACGCGCTCGCCGTCGACGGAACGAAGAATTACCGGGTCTATCAGAACGACAAACCGCTCCGCGACTTCCAGACGAGCGGCGGCGCCGTCGCCTTTGCCAAAGGATACGCCTACGCCCATGTCGAGCGCATCACGGACCGCCAATGGGTCTGGGACGACTTCCCGCGTTACAAGGTGTACGAAAACGGCATCTCGTCCCCGGGCCGCGAATTCCGGACGCTAAGGGAAGCGGAGCAGTTTGCCGCCAATTCCCGCTTCGCCCAAATCCGCGATCTGGAGGCGCCCGGCTTCGTCGAAAGCAAGTTTCCGCATTTCCAGGTGTATCAAGGGGACAAAACCTTCGCGAGCTGGTCGTTCGCGACGCTCGCCGAAGCCAAAAAAGCGGCCGGCGCTTACGCCGGCGCGCATATCATCGATTTATCCACGAACCAATGGATCTGGGATAACATCTCGGACGCCCGCGCCGCCGCGCTGCGGCAGTCGGCGCCGATATACGGCGTCGCGAAGGACGGCGAGCCGGTCGGCGCCAAGGCGTACGGCTTCCTGCTCGACGCGGAGCGCGCCGCGAACGGATTGGCCGGCGCGACGGTCGTCAATACGGCGACCGGCCAAGTCGTGCACCGCAACGCGCCGACGTTTAGGGTCATGCAGTCGGGACCGGCGGTCGCGTCCTTCTTCGGCATTGACGGCGCGATCGCGTACGCCAAGAAGCTCGCCGGCGCCACCGTCATGAAGGATGGCCTCTCCTGGTGGACGAACGTGCCGTACTTGACCGCGTTCCAAGGCAATGCGCTGCTGCGCACCTTCAATGCCCGCAAGAGCGCCGTCGCGTACGCCGCCGGCTACAAGAACGCATCCGTCGTGACCGCGGACGGACGGACGATCTGGAGCAACGCCAAGACGCTGACGTATCTCGGCTGGAACGGCGTTTCCGATACGGATACGGTACTGGAGCAGCTCGGCCGCACGCAAGGCCTGGACATCGACTCCCCGTCGTGGTTCGAGCTCGCGGCCGCGGACGGCTCGTTCACGGACGATTCCGATCCCGCGCTCGCCGCCTCCGTGCGCGCCTCGGGCATCAAGCTGACGCCGCTCGTGAGCAATCGGTTCGACGCCAAGCTTACCAGCGCGTTCCTGCGCGATCCCGCGGCGCAGACCAAATTCATCGCGAAGCTCGTCGCCAGGCTCGCGCGGCTGAACGTCGCCGGCGTCAACGTCGACTTCGAAGGGCTGGCCGGCGGCGACCGCGCCCGCTATACGGCATTCGTCCGGTCGCTGACGTCGGCCGCCCACAAGGCCGGGCTGACCGTGTCGATCGACCTGCCGCGGGGCGACGTGCTGTGGGACGCGCAGACCGCTTACGACCAAGCCGCGTTGGCCGGCATCGCGGACATGATCGTCCTGATGGCGTACGATCAGCATTGGGAAGGCAGCGACCAGGCCGGCTCCGTCGCGGACCTGGCGTGGACCGAGGAAGGCGTGCGCCAATTTCTCGCTTACGGCATCCCCCGCGGCAAGCTGATGCTCGGCATCCCGTTCTACGTGCGCGAATGGCGCGTCAATGCCGCCGGCGGCATCGTCGACAGCAAGGCGCTCCTCATGAAGAGCCTCGGCGACTTGATCCGATCGACCGGCGCGAGCGGCGTCTTCGACGCCGCGTCCGGCCAGACGAAATACCGGTATGCCGGGAGCGACGGGTACACGCACGTGTTCTGGTCCGAAACGGCCGAAACGGTCAAGGCGCGCGTCGCCATCGCCAAGAAATACGACCTTGCCGGGGTCGCGGCATGGCGGCTCGGCTTCGAGCAGACCGAGCTGTGGCCGTTGCTGCTGCAGCTGAAATAAAGGCGTTCGCGGACGAGTGGTACTTCTTCGGCGGTTATGCTATGATGTGAAGACGAAGGTACTGTAACTCATTTCATAACAGTTAGGAGAATGCGCCATGCCGCAGGCATACAAGGAAATTCAAACGGTCGAAGAATGGAAATCCGCGCTGGAGGGCTCCGCTTCCCGCCCGCTCGTCGTATTCAAGCACAGCACCACGTGCCCGGTAAGCGCGAACGCCTATAACGAATTCACGAACTACTTGAACAGCGGCGACGCCGACGCGGACACGGATTACGTGCTCGTCAAGGTCATCGAATCCCGTCCGGTTTCCAACCAAATCGCCGAAGATACCGCGGTCAAGCACGAGTCGCCGCAAATCATCCTGGTCAAAGACCAAGCAAAGTACTGGACCGCTTCCCACTGGTCCGTGACGGCCGCCCATATTAAAGCGGTCCTGAACTGATCGCGGTTCCCCTCTTTAACGCAAAGAAGCCCCGGACTGGCGCCTTGTTGCGATTCCCGCAACGTGCCGGTCCGGGGCTTTCGTTTTCGTAATGGATCGTCCGCGCTCGGCGCGCGTTACGACGCGTTACGATATGTTTTTCAGCCGGGCCCGCATCAGCTCCGCCGTCAGCGGTTTGTCGATGAAATACCCTTGGCCGTTGTCGCAGCCCATCTCGCGCAGCCACGCCATCTGCTGCTCGGATTCGATCCCTTCGGCGACGACGGTCTTCCCGAGGTGATGCGACATCGTGATCATGGCCGCGACGACTGAGCGGACCGACTGCACCTCGACCATCTCCGCGATGAACGACTGGTCGATCTTGATGACCGAGATCGGCAGCTGCCGAAGCAAGCTGAGGGACGAATAGCCCGTCCCGAAATCGTCGATCGAAATTTCCACCCCGAGCGCCACCAGCTCGTCGAGCATCTTCAGCGTGAACATCAGCTTGTCGATGACGACGCTCTCCGTAATTTCGATGCACAGCTTCCGCGGGTCGAGCCCCGTGTCCTTCAGGATGTCTTTGACGACGTCGGCGAAATCCGGTTGCTTGAACTGCTTGGCCGAGACGTTGACCGAGATTTTCAGCGACGTCCAGCCAGCCTGCTCCCACCGCTTCGCTTCGCGGCACGCTTCCTCCAAGACCCACTGTCCCAGCTTCAGAATAAGTCCCGACTGCTCCGCGAGCGGAATGAAGTCCGCCGGCGACACGCGGCCGTGCGCCTTCGAATTCCAGCGCACCAGCGCTTCCGCGCCGATCGTCCGGCCGCTTGCGATGTCGGTCTGCGGCTGATACACCACGTAAAATTCGTTCTCCTCCAGCGCTCTGCGCAGGCTGGCCTCCATGTCGACCATGCGCTTGATGGACGCGTTCAGCTCCTTGGAATAGAACCGGTACTGGCTGCCGCCGTTCGACTTGGCGTGGTACATCGCGATGTCCGCGTTCTTGATGATCGCGTCGGCCGTCGCGCCGTCGCCGGGAAACAGGCTGATGCCGATGCTCGCGGTCGTGTAATATTCGCCGCCGAGCACGAACACGGGCGCTTCCAGCGCGCCCTGCATGCGCTCCGCGACGCGGATGATCTCGTCGAATTCGGCGGCTCCGCGGACGAGAAGCATGAATTCGTCGCCGCCCGCTCTCGCCAGCAAATGCTCCTCGCCCAGGCAATCGCGGAACCGGCCCGAAATGATCTTGAGCACGTCGTCTCCGCATTGATGGCCGAGCGTGTCGTTAATCAGCTTGAACCGGTCGAGATCGACCAGCAAAACCGCGTCAAACGTCGGCGCGTCGTTCTTCGAAGCCATCGCTTCGTCCAGCGAGCGCTTGAACGCCGAGCGGTTCGGCAGCCCCGTGAGCAGATCGTGCCGCGCCAAATAATCGGTGCGGCGCTCGATCGATTTGCGCTGGGTGATGTCCCGGATAATCGCGATGCCGTACGGCTCGCCGTTCTCGGCCATCGTCTCCATGTCGAGCAGCACGCTGAGCGGCTGCCCGTCGGCCCCGCGCATCGCCAATTCTTTGCTGTGCCACCGGATATCCGGGTAGGACGCGTACATCTCGCGAAACAGCTCCCGATCCTCGGCCGCGAAGAGCGGCTCGAGGTATTCCGCTTGCCCCGGTTCCCCGCGGAGGCCGAACATCTCCCTCGCCTTCGGGTTCGCGTCCCGGATGCGCGCGGCGGCGTCCACGATGAGGATCGGCGCGGGCGACATCTGGAACAGCACCTCGTACCGTCTCGACAGCCGCGGCAGGAAGTCCGAATTGATCATCATCAGGCTGAGCGCGACGCTCCAGGCAAGTCCCGGCAGCAGCATGTACGTCGAAGGGATCAAGGCGTGCCGGCCGACCAGCGCCCCGAAGACCGCCAGCGCGGCCGCGGCCGCCAAATAGACGAGGTCCGTCCGCAGCAGGGCGAGAAACCGGCTTCGGTCGAAGCGCGCGTCCGAGCGGCGCCATGCCATGATGGCCAGCGCGGCGTTCAGCAGCATGAAGGCGCAGCCCGCGGACAGGTAGACGCCGAGCGCCGCCGTCGGCGCTTCCCGGGTCCAATGTCCGTGCTCGTCCACACGCGCGATGAAGGCCGACGGCCCAGAGAGGGCGAGCTGGAGCATGTAGCCGGCGAAAGGAAGCAGCGCCGCGGCGATGCCGGCTCGCGGCGGGATCCGGTGATAGTTCCGCGTAAAGACGACATGCAGGCAGAATCCCGCGCCGGCGGCGAGCAGCATCGCCGGGTATTTCGCCGCCGCCGTCAGCGTCCGGATCGCCGAATGCGGGACGATGAGCTGGGCGAAATCGAGGATGAACAAAAGCAGCAGCAGCAGCGTGACCATGCATGCCGCGCGGTTCTCCGGCCCCGCCGGGTTCCGGCGGAAAATGACGACCGACGCATGGAACAGGAACAGGATCGGCACCAGCATCAGAAGGAGATGTCCGTCGTAAAACATGCGCTCACCTCCCGCCGTAATCGAAATAAGACAATCGACCTAACTTTCGTTGGCGTTTTTCGCCTTCGTGCTAAATTATACCTGTTATTCGTCACATTTCAATGCAAGTTCAGAGATTTAATCTAGTCTTTATGTCCTATCGAACTAGTGGCCCCGCGACAAAATCGCCACGTTTCGACAATTATGTCGGGTCACGCTCGGGAGCGTTCGCGTTCGGTGCCGGCCGCCGCCGGACGGGCCGGATAACGATGGGCATCTTCCCGCTTGCGTCCGCCGGCATTTTTCGCGCGTTCGACCGCAACTTCGCCTCCCCATGGCACGTCTAACGGATTAGTAACTTTTAGGAGGCTTTATGAAACAGCTCATCTTTCGCTCATCGATACGCCGTCCGCGCGCGGGCCGATTGCTGCTCGCCCTGCTCGTCGCTCTCTCGCTCGCGCTTCCGCCGCGCTTCGCGGCCGCCGCTTCCGGCAGCGCGCCCGGCGACATCGCCGTCTATCTCGAAGGCGCGCGCTTGACCTCGGACGTGCCGCCGTATATCGTGCCGAAGCTGAACCTGACCATGGTGCCGCTGCGCGTCATCGGCGAAGGGCTCGGGGCGGCCGTCGATTGGACGCCCGCCGCGCGCACCGTCACGATCCGGCAGGCGGACACGCTCATTACGCTGCGAAGCGGCCAAACGACCGCCGTCGTCGACGGGGCGCAGGTCAAGCTGGACGGCGCGGCGCAGGTCGTCTCGGGCCGGGTCATGGTGCCGCTGCGCTTCGTCGGCGAATCGCTCGGCCTGACGGTCGCTTGGAATCCGGCCGCGCGATCGATCTCGCTGCACGATCCGGACGTCGCCGAGCCGGATACGGGCTCGGATCCCGGCACCGGTCCTTCCGGCCCCGGCACGAACCCCGGCGGCGGTACCGGGGATCCCGGCGCGGACCCGGGTTCCGGCACGGCCGGCCTGCGCGGCGCCTGGATATCCACGGTATACAACTTGGATTGGCCGAGCGCGGCTTCGGCCGGCAACGCGGATAAGCAGAAGGCGGAGTTCGTACAGCTGCTGGACGACCTGCAGGGCATGGGACTGAACGCGGTGTTCGTGCAGCTGCGCGCGGCCGGCGACGCCTTTTACCCGTCCGCGCTCGCGCCGTGGTCCAAATACCTGACCGGGACGCAGGGCAAGGGGCCGACCTACGATCCGCTGGCGTTCATGATCGCGGAGACGCATAAGCGCGGCATGGAATTCCACGCTTGGTTCAATCCGTTCCGGGCCGGCCTCGACGCCAAGACCGACGGGCTCGCCCCGAACCACGTCATGCTGCAGCATCCGGAATGGATCGTCCTGTCCGGCGGCAAGCCGTACCTGAATCCGGGCCTGCCCGACGCGCGCCGCCATATCATCGACGCGATCCTGGATGCCGTGAAAGGCTACGACATCGACGGCGTCCACCTGGACGATTATTTCTATCCGTCGAGCGGCCAGTTCCCGGACGCCGCCGCGTACGCGGCCAACAACCCGCTGAACCTGAAGCTCGCCGACTGGCGGCGGGCCAACATCAACGCGTTCGTGAGCGACCTCGGCCAAGCGGTGCACGCCGCGAAGCCGGGCGTCCGGTTCGGTATCAGCCCGTTCGGCGTCTGGCGCAACAACAACGTCGACCCGACCGGCTCGCCGACGCGGGCCGGCGTGACGGACTACGACAACATGTACGCGGACGTCCGGACCTGGATCAAGAACGGCTGGATCGATTACGTCGCGCCGCAGCTGTACTGGAGCTTCGACACGCTGTCCGCGCCGTACGGCAAGCTGGTCGACTGGTGGTCGAACGAAGTGAGGGGCACCGACGTGGACCTCTACATCGGCCATTCGCCGTATAAGCTCGGCACGCCGGAGGCCGGCTGGCAGTCCGCGAACGAAATCATCCGCCAGCTGGATTACGGCAAGTCCCGTCCGGAAGTGGACGGCGACGTGTTCTTCAGCGCCAAGGATTTGCGCGCCAATCCGCTCGGCATCCAGGATGCCCTGCGCGGCTACTACGCCGCCGGAAACTAACCGCCGGGCGGCGGCCGGCAGCTCGCCGGCGCCGATCCTCGGCCCCGCGACAAACGCGAACGCCCCGGGTTTCCATCCTTCGGATGGAGCCCGGGGCGTTCGCGTCCGCGGCGGCGCCTGTCCGTTCGGCGTCCGGCCCGCTTCGAGCCGGCGCCGCGTTCCCTTCCGACCGCATGCGGATTTTCCTCCGTCACGGGCGGAAGCCGGTCCCGATGTCCGCGAAGGTCAGGTTGCACGGGTTCGTCAGAGACAGAGCCGCAGCAGCACGATACCGTCCCCGCTTTACGCACGCGGTCGGTTTCCCCCCTCCTATCCGATCGGCGAGCGGCGGCGGAAAAAACATCGAACAGCCGCATCGTCCCCGCGGGATCCCGATGCGGCTGTTTCGTCCGGTCGCGCTTTCCGTTCCGTTCCATCCGCGATAACCGGGCATCACGGCTCGTGATGGTATCTCTTGCGCGCGTACCGCTCGAGCACGTTCACCAGCCCGTAGAGCACGACCGACAACAGCGCCAGCATCGCGATGCTCACCATGACGAGGTTCATCTGGAACACCTGGCCGCCGTAGATGATCAAGTACCCGAGCCCGGCCTTCGACGACAGAAACTCGCCCATGATGACGCCGACGAGCGTGAGCCCGACGTTCACCTTCAGCGTCGCGATGAAATGCGGCACGCTCGCCGGCAGCAGCACCATGCCGAGCATCTGCGCCTTGGTCGCGCCGAACGATTCCATCAGCTTCAGCTTCGTTCGGCTGATGTCCTTGAAGCCGTTCTCGATCATGATGATCGTCACGACGATCGAGATCGCGACCGCCATGCCGTACACCGAATACCGGTCGCCCAGCCAGATGAAGAAGATCGGGCCGAGCGCCACCTTGGGCAGCGCGTTCAGGACGACCATGTACGGATCGAGCACCTTGGAGGCGAACGACGACCACCAGAACAGCGTCGCGACGACCATGCCGACGAGCATGGAGACGACGATGCCGACGAGCGTCTCCCGCGTCGTGACGAGCAGATGATGGAATACGGTCCCCTCCGAGACCTGCCCGCGGAACGACGTCCACATCTGGGACGGGCTGCTCGTGAGCATGGAATCGACCCAGCCCGCGCGGGCCGCGAGCTCCCAGACCGCCAGGAAGGCGACCAGCAGCGCGAGGCGGACGAGCCAGATCAGCCGCTGCCGGCGCTTCTGGATGCGGAGATAGCGTTCATACAGCGGAGACGGCATGGTCCTCGAGCTCCTTCCAGATCGCGTTGAAATAATCGTGGTACTTCGCCGCCTGCCGCTTGCTCCACGGCGACGGATCCACGCCTTCGCCTAAGTCGATGTCGTGAACCGCCGAGATCGTGCTCGGCCGCTTGGACATGACCATGACCCGGTCCGCCATGCTGATGGCCTCCGACAGGTCGTGCGTGACGAGCACCGCCGTCTTGCCCTGATCCTTGATGATGCGGAACACTTCCTCCGACAGCGTCAGCCGGGTTTGGTAATCGAGCGCCGAGAACGGTTCGTCCAGCAGCAAAATATCCGGCTCCGCCACCAGCGTCCGGATCAGCGCCACCCGCTGGCGCATGCCGCCGCTCAATTGAACCGGCGAATGGCCGACGAAGTCGCCGAGCCCGTACCGCTCCAGCAGCTCCTGCCCCTTCCGCCGCGCGGCCGCCTTCTCCATCCGCCGGATCTCGGCCCCCACGGTGACGTTGCCGAGCACGTCGCGCCATTCGAACAAATGGTCGTGCTGCAGCATGTAGCCGACCTTGGCCGACGGCCCCGTCACTTCGGCGCCGTCGATCGCGACCTTCCCCCGCGTCGGCTTCAGCATGCCGGAGATGAGGGAGAGCAGCGTGCTTTTGCCGCAGCCGCTCGGCCCCACGATGCTGATGAACTCGCCCTTGCCGATCGAGAGCTCGATGCCGCGCAGCGCCTCGGTCTCTTCCCTCGGCGTGAAATAGCTCAGCCCGACGCCGCTCAGCCGGATGTGCTCCTCATGCGTTTCCCGCATGCCGCTCCCCCTCCTCGTTCATGGCTCAATCCGTCTTTCCGAGCTTTTGCACGAAGCTCATGTCGACGACGTCGTCCATGTTCGTTACTTTGTCTTCCGCCTTCAGCACGCCGTTCTCCACGAGGACGTTCTGCAGGATATCGAACTGCGCCTGCGTCAGCACCGGCTCGGTCGGCCACGTGCCCTGCGCCTTGTAGCGGTTGACCGACTGCAGGATGAGATCGTCCGGCGTGCCGTCGAAGAACGGCTTCAGCGCCTTCACGATGTCGTCGTCCGTCGCGGTGTTCAGCCACTTCGCGCCTTCGGCCACCGCCGCCGTGAACTTTTGGATGATGTCCGGATGCGCCTTGATGTAGTCCGACGTCGCCACGTACGACGTCTCCGGGTAATCCCCGAAATCGCCGAGCGACGCGACCAGATACGCCTTGCCTTCCTTCACGAGCGTCGAGGCGACCGGCTCGAACACTTGAATATAATCGCCCTGGCCGCTCGTGAACGCGCCCGCCATCGCGGTCGAGGCGATGTTCGTGACGACGTTGACGCCCTCCACCTTTTCCTTCAGCAGCACGGAGTTCAGCACCATCTGCGGCGAGCTGCCGGGACGCCAGCCGATGACCGTTTTGCCGGCCAGGTCGCTCCACGCGAAGGCGTCGAGCTTCTCCCGGGACAGCAGGAACGAGCCGTCCTTCGCGGTCAACTGATGGAACGCCTTGAGCGTCTTCTCGCCCTTCTGGTTGTAAATGTAAATCGTCGTTTCCGGACCGACGAGCGAAATGTCCGCCGTGCCGGCGATCAGCGCCGCCGCGCCTTTGTCGGATCCCTGCGCGGTATTCATGTCGACGTTCAGGCCCTGCTTCTCGAAAAAGCCCTGCGACATCGCCACGTAGTGCGGCGCGTAAAAGATGGACCGGATGACTTCGGAGAATTTCACCGTCGTCAATGCGTCCTTGCCTTTGCCCGAATTTTGGCCGCAGGCCGCGGTCATGACGAGCAGCAGGGCGGCCAGCAGCAGCAGGACGGGCTTCATCGTTCTGCTCATGTCTTTCTCTCCTTCATCTGATGAACTGCGGATGTCCGCGTAACGGGATGTATGTGAACGGTTCGCCCGGAACCGATTGTATTCGCAAGCTCTCCCGGAACGCGAAAAAGAGCTTCGAATAGGGTATATCCTATTCAAAGCTCTGGGCGGAGGTTCATCGCCGGCGGCGTTTTCATGAAGGGGTTGCGCGCCCAAACGGCAATCTAGCTGACATGGCAGTGCCGTCATAGAGCCGGACGGGTCTCATGGCCGGCGGCCCGGCGCGTCCGCGGCGAATTCGCCCAGCGGTGCGGCGAGGCCCGACCAGCGGTCCGGCGCGTCGGCCGCGTTTGCGACGTACAGCCGCCTGAGGTAACGGCTCGCCTGGCGCACGGCGCCTTCCACCAGCACTTCCTTCACCTCGGACGGCTTCGCGGGCACCGGCGCGTCCGACGGCGCGCCGAACGCGGCCAGCGGCAGCAGCATCGCCGGGCTCTTCAGGTAGCCGCAGCGCTTGGGGAAGCGGGGCGAGCTGCCGGAATCGTATTTGGACAGCTTCACCGCGTCCTGGTTCGCCGCGAGAAGCGAAGCGGCATCGAGCTCCAGCACGGCGAACCGTTCGTCCGGCTCCCGCCGCGCGTACGTCTCCAACATCGCGAGGCAGTCCCGCCGCGTCGGCCAGAAGAACACGTGCCGGTCCAGGCAGGCCCGGAACGCTTCAACGGTCCAGCCCGGCGCCATCATTGCCGCGGGAATGCGCAAATGCGCGTTGACGATTACCGCCCGTCCGTCCTCGAGCGTCGCGACGGGCGACGGCCGGCGGGTCCCGGATTCGTCCCCGGTGATGGACAGGCTGGACCGAATCGCGTCGGCGTGCGCGATCGCCGGCAGATTGTCCGCCCGCGTAAAATGAAACAGCGCCTTGCGGCCCGGCGCCCGCGTCAGCGCCGCGATAATGGCGTGCGTATTCAGTCGTTTTCCCTCCTCTTTCCTGCTTGTTTCATCGTATAGTTCCTTTTCGAGTCCGATCGTTTGATTCCCGCGCGGTCTCCTGCGGCTGCGGCTTGCAAGCGCAAACCGGCCCCGTGCCTCTCAAGCGAATGATCGAAAAAGCCCCGAACGGGATTCGGGGCTTGTCGCATAAGCGGATAAAGTCCTGTAAGCCGCTCGCTTCAAAAGCGGCCCGAACGGAAAATCGCGAAGATCAGCCACAGAAACATGAACAGCGCGGCGATGAACCCGATGTCGATGATCGGGATCCGCCAGATCAGCGCTTGCGTATGGGTCAGCGCGGAGCCGATGATCAGGCCGACCATCAGGATGCTGAGCGACAGGAGCACGATGCTGAACGACAGCCGGTTGCTGATCCGGTCGAGCTTCTTCGCGAGCAGGTCCGCCTGCGGGGAGACGACCTCGACGCGGAGCTTGCCCTGCCGGATGATGCGGGCCAGCTGCTTCAGGCTGAGCGGCACTTCGCCGAGCAGATCGAAGAGGTCCGGAATGTCCTCCAGCCAGCCCTTGAAGATGTTCCGGGGATCGATCCGCTCCAGGAAGAGCCGCTTGCCGAAAGGCTCCGCCACGTCGAACACGCTGAAGTTCGGGTCGAGCGCCGTGACGACGCCCTCCATCGTCAGCAGCGACTTGCCGAGCAGCGTCAGCTCCGACGGAATGCGGATCCGGTGCCGGAACGACAGCGAGAACAGGTCGCCCACGATTTCGCCGAAGCCGATCCGGTTGAGCGGCACCTTGTAGTACTTCTCCCGCAGCTCGTCCACGTCGGCGCCGAGCGCGTCGAGGTCCGCGTCATCCGGGATGACGCCCATGTTGGAGATCGCCCGGATGACGCCCTTCGAGCTTTGGTTCCGCATGGCGATGACGAACGAGACGAACTCCCGCTTCATCCCCGGATTGAGCCTTCCGACCATGCCGAAGTCGAGCAGCGCGAGACGGCCGTCGGGCAAGGCGAGCACGTTGCCGGGATGCGGATCGCCGTGGTAAAGCCCGGCGACGAGCACCTGGTGCAGGATCGTCGTCGCGAACCGGTCCGCCAGCTGGCTTGCGTCCAGTCCCGCGCGTTCCAGCTGGCCGCGGTCGGACAGCTTGATGCCTTCGACGAACGCCATCGTCAGCACGCGCTTCGAGCTGTAGTCCCAATACACCTCGGGCACTTGGACGTTCGGCTGGCCTTGGGCCAGGAAGCGCTCCGCGTTGCGCGCCTCGAGGTTGTAATCCAGCTCCCGGCGCAGCGTGTGTCCCAGCTCGTCGACGATCTCGCCCAGCCGGTAATTGCGGGCCCATTCCAGCGCGCCTTCGGCCAGCCGGGCCAAGTCCGCCAGGATGTCGAGATCCGTGTCGATGACCTTCTGAACGCCCGGACGCTGCACCTTGATGGCGACCCGCGTGCCGTCCAGGAGGCGCGCCTCGTACACCTGCCCGATCGAAGCCGCGGCCAGGGGCTCCTGGGAGAAGGAGCGGAACAGCCGGTCGACCGGCGCGCCCAGCTCCTCCTCGATGATTTTGGCGATGTCCGCGAACGGGACGGGAGGCACGCTATCCTGCAGCCGCTCCAGCTCCGACACGACGTCGGCCGGGATGAGGTCGGGCCGCGTGCTCGCGATCTGCCCGAGCTTCACGAACGTCGGGCCCAGTTCCTCCAGCAGCAGCCGGATGCGTTCCCCGACGCTCTTGGCCAGCAGCTCCTTCTGCTCCTCGCTCCGGAAGAACATGATTTTGTCGGTCAGGCCCATCTCGTGCGACACATAGCCCAGTCCGCTGCGCGCAAATGCCGAGGCGATCGTCCGGTAGCGCTGCAATTGCCGCAGCCGTTTACCCGCGCTCATCGGAAGCCTCCCTTCACGGCTCGGTAGGGTTCTTCCGCTCCCGCTCCAGCGCGTCCAGGCGGATCTCGATTCTCGCGATGTCCGCTTTGGTGGCGTACTTGCCTTCCCGCTCGCCCAAGATCGCCTGCACGCGTTCGCGCGCCATCGTCTCCGCCTGCTGGCGCAGCTCCTCGCCCTTCACCAGCAGCTCCTCGACGAGCGCCTTGGATTCCGCTTTGCCGATTTCGCCCTTCTTCACGAGCTCGTCGAACGTTTTCTCCACTTGCTCCTTGCCGGCGAGCGCCAGGCCGAGGCCCAGCGAGATCGCTTTTCCGATCGTATCCTTCATGCCATCCACGACTCCTTCGGAATTGATTTGCTTGCAGACACGCTGTGCTTGTGCGATGCGACGGTCTTTCTTATGTACCATTATACCCGCCGATTCCCAAGCTTACCAATTCCGAGCCGCGATTCGTCGTTCGCCGCGTTTGCTCGCCAACGGCCGCCGGACGAACAAAAAAGACATCGCCCCGATCGGTCCGATGTCTTCCTCACGCGTTCAGCGCGGCGGCCGGCTCGTGCAGCCGCACGCGGTTGCGGCCCGCGCGCTTGGCCTCGTACAGCGCCATGTCCGCGCGCTTGAGCAGCGCCTGCAGCGGCTCGCCCGCCGGACCCGCTTCCGCCGCGCCGAAGCTGGCGGTCACGGCGATCGCCAAGCCGTCCGCGCGCAGCGGTTCGGCGGCCAGCGCGGCGCGGATCCGCTCCGCGGTCTCGGCCGCTTCCGCCAGCGGCGCTGCCGGCAGGCACACCACGAACTCTTCGCCGCCGTAGCGGGCGAACAGCGCGTCCGCACCGAGCTGCCGCTTGACGACGGCGGCGACGTGCCGGATGGCGTAATCGCCCGTCTCGTGGCCGTACGTATCGTTGATGCGCTTGAAGTGGTCGATGTCGAACAGCACGATCGACGCCGGCGCGCCGTTCGCCTTGGCCGCGGCCAACCGCTCCTTCGCCCGGTGAATGAACGCCGTCCGGTTCAGCAGCTTCGTCAAGCCGTCGTGGTAGGCCAGCTGCTGCAGCTGATCCTGCAGCCGCCGCTGTTCCGTGACGTCGATCAGCATGAGCAGGCTGCCGATCGCGCCGCCGACGCGGCCGCGCACGACCGACGACCGGATCTGGTAGTAGAACGGTTCCCCGCCCGTCACCCGCCACATCACCTCCTCCTGCAAGCCGTCCGCGAGCCGGGCGGCCGGGAAATCCGCGCCGCTCAGGACGTTCCACGCTTCGTCCAGCGTCAGGCCGATCATCGCGGGGCCGAGTCCCGGGAGCATGCGCCGCGCGGCGCCGTTGAAATCGATGAGCCGCTCGGCGTTGTCCAGCACGATGACCCCGTCGCCCATGCTTTCGAAAATGCTCTCCTTCGCGATCGGCACGATCGTCAGCATCCGCGTGGACAGAATCGCCCAGATGTACATGGCGGACGTGACGCACAGGATGAGCGGCACGGGATCGACGCCGTACGGAATGAGGCCGACGAGGTACACGAACGCGCCGGCCATCGGCATGAACTGCCCGACGATCAGCGTCGCCAGCTGGATGCGGTACGCCTTCTTCGTATGCCGCCAGCGGCGCAGCAAGAGCACGACGCCGGCCAGCATGGAGCCGAACGTGAAGATGCCGTGCAGGATATAAAACGGTCCGATGGCGATCTCCGTCACCGGCATCGGATCGCCGGGGTAAAACGCCACCGATTTATAAAACAGATGGTGGAAGCCGTTCGTCGCCACCATGACGACGGAAATGGCCGGAATGACGAACAGCGCGGCAGCGAGCCGGCGCGGCACGGCCTTGCCGATGTATTCCAGCACGACGATCAGCCCGAGCGCGGGCGCGGGCGCCATGCCGACGTACTGAACGGCCGTCCAGCCCATCACTTCCCCGAGCGAGCCGGCCGCCATCTCGAACGCGACGGAGAAAATATAAATCGCCTGCGCGCCCGTATAGAGCATGAAGGTACGCGCGCCGGGCATTTCCGCGCGCTTCAAGTACGCGTACACGCATAAAAACACGGTGAACACGCCCGAGGTCGCGATAAGCGAGATGAACATCGTGAGCGAAGACCCCATAGCCAGCTCCCCATGACGAATATTGTTGGCCTAGCACGAAAAAAGTCGATTTCATGGTACCATATTGCCGCCCGGGTGTCATGACCGAATTTGTCCATAATCAAGCGAATAGCGCAAAAAAACCGGCGGCCGTCTTTCCGGCGGCCGCCGGTTTCCTGGGGATGCGTCTACGCTCTCTTCTTGCGGGTCATGACGTCGAAGATGACGGCGATCGCCAGCACGGCGCCGCGGATCATGTACTGGTACGAGATGCCGACGCCGAGCAGGTTCATGCCGCTCGAGAGCGACGCCATGACGATCGCGCCGATGATGGAGCCCGTCACCTTGCCGACGCCGCCCGCCGCGGACACGCCGCCGACGTAAGCCGCCGCGATGGCGTCGAGCTCGAACAGCGTGCCCGCCGTCGTCGTCGCGGACTGCAGCCGCGCCGTGAACAGAATGCCGGACAGCGCGGACAGCATGCCCATCGAGCCGAATACGACGTAGGTGATCTTCTTGACGCTGATGCCGCTCAGATGCGCCGCTTCCGGATTGCTGCCGACGGCGTAAATGCGCCGTCCCAGCACCGTTTGCGTCGTCAGGAAATGATACACGGCCACGATCAGCACCATGATGATGACCGTCCAGGAGAATCCGTTGTAGCCGGCGATGATGTACGTGATGTACGCGATGATCGCGGAGACGAACACGAGCTTCAGCGCGAACATCCGGTTCGAGATGACCTCGAAATTGTACTTCAGCTTGTTGCGCCGCTTCGCGGCCTCGCCGTACAGGAACAGGACGATGACGGCGGCGCCGAGAATCAGGGAGAGCAAATTCAGCCCGCCGACCTTGGCGATCGCCGGAATGAACCCGTTGCCGATCGCGTTAAAGCCTTCGTCCTTGACGATGATCGTGCCGGTGTCCTCCGTCACGCGCAGCAGCGCGCCCCGGAAGATGAGCATGCCCGCGAGCGAAGCGACGAACGACGGGATGCCGATCTGCGCGACCAGGAAACCGTTAAGCATGCCGATGACGACGCCCATGACGAGAATGATCGGGATCGTCAGGTAGACCGGAACGCCGAGCTGCGTCAGGAAGATCGCGGCGATGGCCCCCATGAATCCGGCAGCGAAGCCGACCGACAGGTCGATGTGACGGATCACGATGACGAGCGTCATGCCGACGGCCAGCACGGCGATGTAGCCGGTCGCGTCCAGCAGGTTGCTGATGTTGCGTGACGACATGAACAGGCCGTCCGTCAGAATCGAGAACGTCAGCATGATGACGAATAAGGCGATGTACATCCCGTACTCGCGGATGTTGACCCGCACGAGCGACCTTGCTTCCTTCATGAAATTCATTCTGCCTTCCTCCTATTGCGTCGCGAAATGCATGATTTTCTCCTGATCGGCTTCCGAAGCGGACAGCTCGCCCTTCATGCGGCCCTCCGCCATGACGTAGATCCGGTCGCTCATGCCGAGCACCTCGCCCAGCTCGGAGGAAATCATGATGATGCTCATGCCTTCGCCGATCAGCTTGTTCATGATCGTGTAAATTTCGAATTTGGCGCCGACGTCGATGCCGCGCGTCGGTTCGTCCAAGATGAGCAGCTTCGGCCCGACGAACAGCCATTTGCCGAGCGATACCTTCTGCTGGTTGCCGCCGCTCAGGTTCCCGACGAGCTGCTCCACGGACGGCGCCTTGATGTTCATCGACTGCTTGTAGCCGTTCGCGATCTTCACTTCCTCGTTGGCGTTGATGATGCCGCGCGCCGCGACCGCCCCCAGATTCGCCGCCGAGAGGTTGCTTTTGATGTCCTGGATGAGGAACAGCCCGTCGCCCTTGCGGTCCTCGGTCACGTAGGCGATGCCCGCCTTGATGGCGTCGCGCGGATGCTTGAAGGCGCGCGGCTGCCCTTCTACCAGCAGCTCGCCCTGCAATTTATACGACTTCGGATTGCCGAACAGGCTGAGCGCCAATTCCGTCCGTCCGGAGCCCATCAAGCCGGCAATGCCGACGATTTCGCCTTTTTTCACGTGCAGGTCGACGTTCTTGACGACGGCCCTGCCGAGCCTCGGGTCGTACGCGGTCCAGTCGCGGACCTCGAGCACGTTGCCGCCGAAGTTTTTGCGCGGCCGCTTCGGATAGATGTCGTCGATCTCGCGGCCGACCATGTTCCGGATGATGACGCTTTCGCTGATTTCGCCCTTGGCGGCGTCGAGCGTGCAGATCGTCCGGCCGTCGCGCAGCACGGTCGCCTTGTCCGCGATGGCGATGACCTCCTTCAGCTTGTGCGAGATCATGATGCACGTCATGCCCTGCGCCTTCAGCTCGCGCAGCAGCGCCAGCAGGTTCTCGCTGTCGTCCTCGTTCAGCGCCGCCGTCGGCTCGTCGAGGATCAGCAGCTTCACGTCCTTGCTCAGCGCTTTGGCGATTTCCACGAGCTGCTGCTTGCCGACGCCGAGCTCCTTGATCGGCGTCTCGGGATTCACGTTCAGCTTGACCTTCCGCAGCATGTCCTTCGCCCGCGCGATCGTCCGGTTCCAGTCGACGAAAGCGCCCTGCTTGATCTCGTTGCCGGCGAAAATGTTCTCGTACACCGTCAAATCCGGAAACAGCGCCAGCTCCTGATAGATGATGGCGATGCCCGCCTTGACGCTGTCGCCGATCTTGGCGAAGCGCTGCACGCTTCCTTCGAAGACGATGTCGCCCTGGTACGCGCCGTGCGGATACACCCCGCTCAGCACCTTCATCAGCGTGGACTTGCCCGCGCCGTTCTCGCCGATCAGGCAGTGGATCTCGCCCTGCTCGACCTTGAAATTCACGTTCGAGAGCGCCTTGACGCCCGTGAACGTCTTGGAGATGTCTTTCATTTCCAATATCGTGCCGCCCATGTTTCATCGCTCCTTACGGGACCGTTCCTGGATGCCGGAAGGCGGCCGGTTACAGGCCGGTGAAATCGCCGGCTTCGTAATAGCCGGAGTCGATCAGCTTTTCTTTCGCGTTCGACTTGTCGACGACGATGACTTCGGTCTGCTTCGCTTTGACGTCGATCTTGCCGTTGTTGTACGAGCCCGTCGTTTCCGGCGTGCCGCCGTCGAGAATGGAGACCGCCATGCCCATCGCGTCCTTGACGAGGCTGCGTACGTCCTTGAATACCGTCATGGACTGCTTGCCGTCGATGACGTATTGAATCGAAGCTTTAACGGCGTCCTGGCCTGTCACCACGAAGCTGGTCACCGCTTTATCCGATGCGAAGACGTCCGCGATCGAACGCGCGGTATCGTCGTTCGGCGCCAGTATCGCAACGTCGCCTTTCATATCGGCGGCGGCTGCCGTCAAATGCGTCTGCGCTTTGTTTTTGGCTTCGTTGGCATCCCAGTTCGTGGTCACTTGGCCGATGATTTTGCTCATCTCGGCGCGGGACAGTTCGGCTTTGTCCTGCAGCGCGGCCGCTTCGCTGGAATTGGCGATCTTGAACGTGCCGTCGGCGATTTTCGGCTGCAAGACGGACCAAGAACCTTGGAAGAACAAGAACGCGTTGTTATCGGAAGCGGAACCGGCGTACAAGTAGAGCGGTTCGCCGCTTCCTTTGGCGTTGTCGACCAAATATTGCGCTTGCGCTTTGCCGACGGCCACGCTGTCGAAGGTGACGTAGTAATCGACCGCGTCCGTATTGGTAATCAGACGGTCGTAGGAGATGACCTTGACGCCGGCTTTCTTCGCCGATTCGACGGCGGCCGCGGCCGCATCCCCGTCCTGCGGGCAAATGATCAGCACTTGAATGCCTTTGTTGATCAACGTTTCCACGTTTTCTTTCTCTTTCGCGGAAGAACCTTGGCTGAATAAAATTTCCGTCGTATATTTCGTACCGTCCAGCGCGTCCTTGAAACGCTGCTCGTCTTGGACCCAACGCGACTCGTCTTTCGTCGGCAGCACGATGCCGACGCTCACTTTGCCGTTTCCGTTCTTGCCGCATGCCGCGACCGCGACCGCCAAAATCATGACGACCAGCAGCAGCGAAATCCGTTTCAATCCTTTTCCCATTCCCGATACCCCTCTCGATTCGCAAAGTCTGAAGCGCTTACATGTGCAACTATAGCATTGGCGGCGGGGACGGGAAGCGCTTACCGCTAGCACTTTTTTTGGACCGTCTATACTATTTTGGCGTCGGCTTGTCCGAAAGCGCGAAGACGGCGACCGGGAATTCGCAAGGAACGCGGGCGACTGATGCCGAATCGGGCGAGCGGATCGGCTGCGTGCGCGACCGAGGTTCGATAGCCGGCACGCGGCATAATAAAACGGCGCCTCCGCGAATAGCGGAAGCGCCGGTTGTCTTGCGAATGCGATGACGTTCATAGCGTTCAGGAATGCTTACAAGACGACAGCCAAACGGCCTCAGATAACTTACAGACGGATGAAAAACGACCAAAAAAGCCTCTAGCCATGGGGCGTCACGGCCCGGACGCCGCCGCCTTCGCGTGGCGGTACACGTCCTCGCGGCTGTGGAAGCCGTCCGCGATGATGGTCGCGTCGATGTTGGACCGGTTCACCGCGATCGGCTCCAGCAGGATGGCGGGGACGTCGATTTTCTTGTTGAAGACGGTCCGGTCCGTGCTCACCTGCTCGCCTTTGGCCATCCGGACGGCGAGCTCGGCCGCGGTCTCGGCCAGCTTGCGGATCGGCTTGTACACGGTCATCGTCTGCGTGCCTTCCACGATCCGCTGCGCGGCAGCCAGCTCCGCGTCCATGCCGGAGACGGGAATCTTCCCCGCCAGCCCCCGCTCCGCCAAGGCGGACACGACGCCGCCCGCCGTGCCGTCGTTGGCCGCGAGGACGGCGTCGACCGCGCCGCCGTTCGCCTGGAGCGCGGCGCGCATGTTCGCGAGCGCCTCCGCCGGCTTCCATTCCTTCGTGAACCGGTCGTAGACGATCTGAATGTCGCCGCGGTCGACGAGCGGCTGCAGCACGCTCATCTGCCCGCGTTTGAACATCTGCGCGTTGTTGTCGGTATCGGCCCCTTCGATCAGGACGAAGTTGCCGCGCGGCGCCTGCGCCACGATCGCCTGCGCCGCCAGCGCGCCGACCTTCTCGTTGTCGAACGAGACGTACAGGTCGACGTCCGCGTTCAGAATGAGGCGATCGTACGAGATGACCCGGATGCCCGCGCGATGCGCCTTCGCCACGATGGCCGCCGACGCCTCCGCGTCGTGCGGCACGACGACGAGCACGTCGACATGCCGCGAAATCATGTTCTCCGCCTGCGCGATCTGCTTGGCGTCGTCGCCGTTCGCCGCCTGGACGTCGACCTCGGCGCCGAGCTTCTCGACCGCGGCCTTGAACAGGTCGCGGTCCTTCTTCCAGCGCTCCTCGAGCAGCGTGTCGAGCGACAAGCCGACGACCAGCTTCTTCGCCGGCTGGACGTCCGCCGGCGCGCGCTGTCCGCCCGCGATCGCCGCCGGTGCCGCGGCCGTGCCGTTCGTGCCGCCCGCCGAGCAGGCGGACAGCACTCCCAGCAAGGCGGCAATCGCGCCGACCGTGCATACGATTCCCCCTGTACCGCGTTTCCCGGTGCGCCGCCTCATGTGATCTCTCCTCTCGGCCGTCCGGGCTTCATCGGTTTCGGTCCGCGGGCCGGAGCAGCGTCTTCCGATAATCCGTCGGGGAATGGCCGACGATCTTCTTGAACACCCGGCTGAAATAATTCGGGTCGCGATAGCCGACGTCGTACGTGATCTCTTTCAAACTCTTATCCGTTTCGCGCATCAGCTGCTTCGCCGCTTCCATCCGGCATTCCGTCAAATAGTCGATGTAGTTCATGCCGAATTGCGACTTGAACAGCTTGCTGACGTAAAACGGGTTCCGGTCCACCGCGGCCGCGACCCGCTCCAGCGACAGGTCCTCGCTCGCGTGATCCTTGATGAACTTCTTCATCGACGCCACGAGGCCCGGCTCCGGCTCGCCGGCGGCCAGCGCCGTCGTCTCGGCCATCCGGCCGAGCAGCGCGCCGGTTTCCGCCTTCAGCTGCACGAAGCTCGACGCCAGGCGGGAATAGTACGGCTTGCCGACCTCGTAGCCCATCTCCTCCAGCATCCGGGCGACGATGACGAGCACCTCGAAGATCCGCTGCTGCGCGATGCCGAGCGGCTGGCCGGAGCTCTCGTGCAGGTCGACGAGCCGCCAGGCGCCGGCCGTCGCGGCTTCCCAGCCGCCGCGGCGCACGTCCTCGAGGACCGCCTTCTCCAACTCCGGCATCCGGTCGCCGGGGGACGGCGCGTCATGCCGCGCCAAGTCCTCGTACAGGCAGAAGCGCGCGGGCAGCGACGGATCCACGGCGGCGAGCAGCGCCTCGTGGTACGACCGGCGCAGCTCGTTCAAGCCCGCGCTCGGCCCGCCGATGCCGATGAACGGCTCCGGCCCGCCCCCGCGACGCAGCGCCTGGACCAACCGCCGGCCGAGTCCGACCGCGGTTTGCCGGTACGACGCGCCCGGCGTCTTGAACGCGACGAGCGGCAGCTGCTTGCCCGACAGCCTGCCGATCCAGCCCGGCACGCCGGACGCCTCCAGCAGCTCCGCGAGGCGCGCCTGCAGCTCCTCCGGCTCCGCCGGCGCGTCATCGCCGGCGCTTCCCTCGAGCAGGAGCACGTTCAGGACGAAGCCTCCGCCGATCTCCGGCTCCCCGAGCAGCGCGATCAGCTCGTTCAGATGAACCGACGGCGCGTAGTCGAACAGCAGCTGCGAGACGATGTCCGCTTCCACGACGGGGAGCATCCGGCGCAGCCGTTCCTTGTCGCGCGCGCGGCTCTCCCGCTCGCGGCGCGACGCCTTGACGTCGCCCGCGACTTTGCCGATCGTCTCCAGCACGACCGCCGTCTTGCTCGGCTTCAGCAGGTAATCCCGCACGCCCATGCGCAGAGCCTGCTGCGCGAATTCGAACGTGTCGTACGCCGTCACGACGATGAAGGCCGCGTCCTTGTCGGTCTCCCGGATCCGCTCGATCACCTGCAGCCCGCCGATGCCGGGCATTTTGATATCCATCGTGATCACGTCCGGCTTCAGCCGCGCCGCGAGCTCGATCGCCTCGCGCCCGTTCGCCGCTTGGCCCACGATCTCGACGTCGTCGAAGCCTTCTTCGATCATCCGCTGCAAAGCCGTTCGTTCGATCGGTTCGTCGTCCACGATCAACAGCGTTATCATGCGCTCGCCTCCCTTGGCAATGTCAACGTAATGCGCGTGCCCGCGCCGATGGCGGAATCGATCGCGAGCAGGTTCTCCGCGCCGAAGAACAGCTGCAGCCGGTCGAGCACGTTGCGCAGCCCGATGCCGGTCGCGTGTCCCCGCCGTTCGGCCGGATCCGGGTCGGCCAGCAGGCCGCCCAGCTTCTCCGGCGCCATGCCCGGTCCGTCGTCCCGCACCTCGACGATGACCCGCCCGGCCTCGCCCCGCACGCGCAGCGTCAGCGTTCCGCCGTCCTCGGACGGCTCGATCGCGTAGATGAACGCGTTTTCGACGAGCGGCTGCAAAATCAGGATCGGCACCTCGACGTCCAGCGCCGCCTCGTCGATCTCGCGGACGACGCGGACCCGGTCGCCGAAGCGCGCCTGCTGAATCGCCAAATATTCCTCCAGCACGTCGATCTCCTCCCGCAGCGTCACCCGGCTGTCCATCCGGCGGAGGTTGTACCGCAGCATGCCGGCGACGGAGCTGATCAGCTCGCTCGTCTTGCCGGCGCCGGCCAGATACGCCTCCTTGGACAGCATATTGAGCGTGTTGAACAGAAAATGCGGGTTGATTTGGCTCTGCAGGCTCTTCAGCTCGCTTTCCTTCAGCATGAGCTTGTGCTTGTGCAGGTCGTATTCCAGCTGCGCCTTGCTCTGAATCTCGTCGAACAGGCTGCCGATGTTCAGCCGCATGCTGTCGAGCGTCTTGGCCAGGAACGCCATGTCGTCGTTCCGGTGCACGACGATCGGATTTTGGAAATTGCCCCGCGACAGCTCGCGCGCCGACTGCGTCAGCTTCAGGATCGGCCGCGTGACGCCGCTCACGAACCGGTACGAGAACAGCAGCAGCAGCACGGAGACGAACGCCAGCGCCCAGAAGCCCAGCGTCTTGATCTCGTCGCTGCGCCGGATGATCTGCCGGTAAAACGCGTCGTACGTGCGCTGTTCGCCGCTGATCAGCGTCAGCGTCGTCTCGGCGATGTAGGCGGAGATGTTCGAGGCTTCGTCGAACTGCGCCGATACGGCTTCCTCGTCGTGCTCCCGCTGGAAGCGGACGGCGAGATCCATCGCTTCCGATTGGCTTTCGACCATATTTTGGAAGTTATCGAGCAGCATCCCGTTGTCCGCGTTGCGCAGCGCGCGCATGTCCAGCTTCGTGCGGAGCAGCTGATTGTTGTCCGCGACGTAGCGGCGCAGCCGGTCTTCGGTCGGCGAGATCCGGTACTCGTTCAGCGAGGTCAGCGCCTGCCGGCTCAGCTCGGACGCCTGGTTCATCAGCAGGTAGCGCTGCAGGATGCCGTTGTACTTCTCGACCGTGCGCTGGTTGAAGATGCTCATGGAGATCCAGATGAACGCCATGATGATCCAAATGATCAGCGACAGCAGCATCATTTTGTTGCGGATCGTCTTCATGGCGCCGCCTCCTTCGCCTCGGCGGCCGTCACTACGCTGATCGGCGTAAAATAACTCGCCGACAGCGGCAGCCGGTCGCTGTCCAGCCAGCGCTGCAGCAGGTCGACGCTCATCTTCCCCATGTCCTCGTAATGCTGCGACAGGCCGGCCTGCACGGCCCCGGAGCGGATCAGCTCCTCGGTCTGCGGCGAGTCGTCGAACATGAACACCCGGCGCGGATTGCGCTTGGAGCGCGAATCGGCCGCTTCCACGATGCTTTTGCCGGAATCGGCCGGCAGCCCGATGAACGCATCGACGCCGGGATAACGGTTCAGCATGTCGTCCGTCTGCATCCCGGCCTGCTGCTTGGCCGCCTCCCCGGCGGCGAAGACGAGCCGGACGTCCGGCTGCGCACGCAGCGCCTCGCGCAGCCCCCGCAGCCGCAGCTGATCGGTATCCGAGCTGTCCGCGTTCATGACGACGCCGGCGATGCCCTCGCCGTCAAGCGCTTCCGCGAGGTACCGCCCCATCAGGATGCCTTCCTGATAATGGTCGGAGCCGATGTACGTCTTGCGCAGGCTGCCCGGCGCGTCGGAATTGATCGTGATGACGGGAATCCCCTTCTCGGTCGCTTTGTTCACCATGCGCGCGAAGTCCGGCCGGTCGACGCCCTCGACGATGATGCCGTCTACTTTGGAAGCGATTGCAATATCGATCTGCTTCAGGAGCTCCTCGACGTTCGAACGGTACGCGCCGGAGAAGTCGATCAGCATGCCGTGGATGGCGGCGGCTTCGCGCGCCCCCTTCCGCAGCTCGTTCATGACGTAGCTGCCCTGCTCCTGCGAGATGACGACGATCCGTTCCGACGCCTCGTCCGCGGCGCCAGGCGTGCCGACGGACGCGTCGAGACCGGCGCGGTCGACCGTCAGCATCAAATACAACGTTACCGCCAGCGCGGCCAGACTGCCCGCGAATACCGTAACCAACAGCAGCTTTTTCATGCGCGCACCCTTTATGAAAGCGTTTTTGCCCCTATTCTATCCGGTAATCGGCCGTTTGCATAGGAGAAAAATCTAGGAAAGGGGTGGGAGTATTCAAGATAGGGGTACGGGCCGCCCCGCGCAAATATCCCGGATTCCGGCCGTCCGGCCGAAATCCGGGATATTCATCGCGCAGTCGGTCTGCTTCGCGCTTCGCGCCCCCGCGGGTGGCAATCGATTCGGCGCACGCTCGTTTGCGCCGCCGTCCCCGTTTAATACCCGAGCTCCTTCAGCATGCCGGACAGCGCGCGCAGCCGCTCGCCGATCAGTTCGTCGTCGTCGCTGAGCGCCTGGCTGAACAGCTTCAGGTCTTCAAGAATTTTCTCGTTGTCCGTGGCGACGGAGATCGTCATCGCGTCCCCCTGCAGGCCGACCCGGTCGATAACGGGATTGGCCGTGTCGTACAGTTCCTTGTAGCGGTATGCTTCGCGGAAATGCAGCAGGCTGCGGCTGACGAGAATCGCGAGGTCGAGCACGCGGTGCAGCGGCAGCTCCTCGGATTGGCGGGACCATTTCTCCCCGGTGTAGCGCCATACTTTCGCCGAGATGTCGAGCTTCCCGCGGTCGTTCCACTGCGCGAGGCCGAGCGACAGCCCTTTCGCGTCGGAATGATTGGCGTAGCGGCCGTCGATGTGCTCGTAGTTTTCGGAGACGATGACGGGTTTATGCTTTAAGGTCGTCGGAATTTTCATGGCGGGGCTCCTATTCGTCGCAGGATCGCGTAATCATATCTACTGATTTACTGAATTACTAAAGACATAGCGATCATAGCCCATCGTCCGCGCCAAGTCAATAGGCCGAAATTTTCTTATAAGAACGATCAGTCAGGTATTTGGGGATTATTCCTTCCCCTCTCCGTCATAACCGCCATCCGCGACCTTCGGAATTCCCTCCAATTTACAGCTATCGTCCTCGATCGGGACCGGCCCTATTATTGACTGTTCGTTCTTCAATCGCTATACTGGACGAAAAGGAGGTTTTCTTCATGCCGCGTCCCAGAGAATTCGATCAGGAGCTCGCGCTCGACAAGGCGATGGAGCTCTTTTGGAGCCAAGGCTACGAGCGGACGTCGATCCAGGATCTCGTCGAGCACACGGGCGTCCATCGGGGCAGCTTGTACGATACGTTCGGCGACAAGAATCAGCTGTTCCTGACCTGTCTCGACCGGTTCAGGCAGAGCGCCAGCGCCCGGTTCAAGATGCTCGAAGGCCCGGGCGAGCCGAAAGAGATGCTGGTCCGCTATTTCGACGCCGTCATCGACTCCGCCATGAACAACGGCTCGCGCAGAGGCTGCTTCGTCGCCAATACGGCCATGGAGCTCGGCGCCGTCGATCCGGCGATCTCGAGCCGCATCGAAGCTTACTCCGTCGACATCGAGTCGCGTTTCTATACGTTCCTGCTGCAGGCGCAAGCGCAGAACAAGCTTCGCGGCAAGCATTCCCTCCGGGAGCTCTCCCGCTTCCTCGTGACCGTGCGCAGCGGCCTGTACGTGCTGGCCAAGACGGCGCCGGACCGCCAGACGCTGCAGGATAGCGCGAACGTCGCGATTTCCCTGCTGTTCTGAATGGCCCGTTCAATCCGATCCCCGCTTCTTGTGGCTGACCAGCGACACGTAGATGCCGACAAGCAGCACGCCGAGCAGCGTTTCGATCATGACCCCGACCTTGACGGGACCGGAATTCGGCGTGATGTCGCCGAAGCCGAGCGTCGTGATCGTAATCGCGCTGAAATACCAGAAGTCCTCGACGCGATAGTTCGTGTAGCCGTTCATGCCGACGTAGAGCTCGAGAAACTTCCCGTCCGGCAGCGTATGCGAGGCGGCGATGAGATCGCCCAGCCGGCGGTCTTGTTTGGCGTTCGCGAAGATTTGCATATAGCGCTCGTAATCGCCCTCCGCGAAATACAGCTTCAACGTCTTGGCCGGCCCGCCGTCCGCGGCGCTCGCGCGGTCCCCTGCTTCCTCGGCATAGCGGACCTCATGCCCCGTCCCGTCCGCCGTCCCGTCCCCCTTATACAGCGCGACGTCGACCTCCGCGTAGCGCTTTCCGAGCTCCGTCCGCCACGCCGGCAAATCGTCGAAATCGAGCCTGTCGGTCGAGACGACGAGCGGCTCGGCCGCCTTCCGGAACGTATAATAGGCATAGCCTTCCCTCGCGAACTGATTCTCATAAATGCCGCCCCAATCGGCGCCCGTTTCGTCGCGCGTCAGGTAAGCGTCCGCGTCCAGCTTCAAGTAGTCCTTCTTGTATTGGCCCTTCTCCAGAATCTCCTTCAGCCGGTATTCGTCCGCGTCGTCGTACCGCTCGTCGGCGTAGATGCCGCGAAGCGTCGTTTGAATTTCGGCCTGCTCGGAGAAGACGAAATCGTCCCCCATCGTCCGGTCCGCCATGTAATAGTAATACGAGCCGAACCAGATCCAGACGTACAAATAGAGCAGCATCGTCAAATGCTTCGAATGCCGTCTCAGCCACGGCGCGTAGCCGTCGGTGCCCAAGCACAGCGCCGCGGTCATCAGCGGATAAGCCGCCATCTGCAGCGCGGTTTCCAGCTCTTGGGCGGCATCCGGCCCGTACCGGCCCGTTTCCCGGACAAGCACCGCGATCAGCGCTTCCGTCGCCTGAAAGCCGAGCAGCGCGAGCAGCAGCAGCGCCACGTGCAGCAGCATCTTTCGCGATAACCGCATCTGCCAGTTGGCGTACACGATCCGCTGATCCAAGTAGAACGCCCAAGCGAGAACGGCCGCAGCGGCGACCTTGACGATCTTCACCCCGAGATGGTAAGAGGTGTGGGCAAGCGCGAATTCCAGGCTCGCCGCGATGACGAGCGCCGTCATCGCGACATGCCGCCAGGAGGAGATTCGGTCGGATAGACGCATGGCTCGTGCTCCTTTTCCGGTTTTGAGGACTACTTACCCCATTCCGCCGAAAAGCACGCACCGGATGCCCTCCCGCGCCGTTCGCCTCGCCTTGGCACCCATCTTGCCGGGAACGGGGCATCGGCATAAGCAAGTCCGACCGTCGCTCATATGCTGTACGAAGTCCGGGCATGGAGGTTATGACGAATGGTCAGGAAACGGGTAAAACGCGAAGGCAAGCATATCTCGGTCTACTTCATCACCGTCAACAAGCACATCACGGTGTACCAGCGGGCGAGCGGCAACGCGCAAATCAACCGCAACATCGGCACGTACGCGAACGAAGGCGGACAGAACGCCAAAAAAGGCGGCAAAAACGTCCAAAAACGCTAAGGCGGCCTCCGGCCATGTATAAAAGCCAAAAACGATCGCTCCCCGGCATTCAAGATGCCGGAAAGCGATCGTTTTGTTTCATCTTCGCATGAACTAGCAACGACTATATTGATTTTACTTTTCCATGGCTTTGAGCAGCGTCGCCAGCATCTTGGCCGCTTCGCCTCTTGTTGCGCTCTTCGCCGGCGCAAACTGATGATTAGGCATGCCGCTTATGATCCCGGCTTGCTGAGCCTTTTTCACGGCTTCGCGCGCATAGGCGGAAATGTTGGCTTCGTCCGCGAAATGAATCGGCTGCGCGCTGCCCTCCAAGGTATAGCCGAGCAAGTCCGACAGTCTTACGAGGATAACCGCCATTTGTTCCCTCGTAATCTTCTCGTTCGGCGCAAACGCATCCGGTTGAACCCCGAGCACGATGTTATTCCGCTTCGCCCATTCGACATAAGGCGAGTACCAGTCTGCCGGCTTGACGTCCGCGAACGAGCTCTTCGTGAACGCGGACACGTCCGCTCCGGCCGCTCCGGCGATCAGCTTGACGAATTCGCCGCGCGTGATCGCGTTATTCGGCAAGAACTGGCTGTCGTTAACTCCGCTGATCATGTCTTTACCCACCAGATAGTAGATGTCTGCTTTCGCCCAGTGCGCATCGGCGTCTTTGAAATCCAAGATCTTTTGCGTCATGAGCAGGTATTCGGCCGACGTCGAGGAGGTGAACGGAATCGCGACGGTTCCGTTTTCGTCCGCGGTCAGCTCGGCTACGAATGCAGGCGCTTGATCGGCGGAATTTACCGCGTAGAAGAACAGCTTTTTGCCCGCTTGTTCGTTGCCCGTCGGGAGTTCAAGCGTCATTTTCCCCGGAAGGGCTCCGTTTTGGTTGAGAGACAAGCCCAGCACGATTTTCTTTGCATGGACTTGAACAGGGGTCGATATTTTCCCTATCGGAGCTTGGTTTCTGACATTGACGCCCAAGTCCGCGTCACCGTTGGGATTCGTGATGTCCGAGCCATTGACGTTCCATTTGTAGCCGTTGCCCGCGAACGTCATCGTCGCGTTCTTGTCCTTCGCGAGTTCCGCGAAGACAGCGGATTTCACGACGCTGTCCTTGGTGAGATCGACGTCCGGTCGAGTTACGACCGGCGGAGTCACGACCGGCGGAGTCACGACCGGACCGTCGGGTTCGGCTGACTGATATGCATAATACCAAACGCGCGCTTTGTAAAACGTCTCCCTGTTCTGGATCCGCTGTTCTTGCGTATAGCCTCCCTGGCCGTCCGGCTGGAAGATATCCACCTTCTCGGTGTTCCAGTTGGGATTCAGCAACTCGTTCGGTACCGCGCGGATAACGGTGCCGGAAAACGGTTGGTTGCCGATGGATTTGATGTTCCTGCTGTAAAGATCATCGTAACCCTCGAATTCCGTTGTGACGGTGCCCGCGGCCGCATCAAATTGGAATACATTGTCGCCGGTGACTACCCAATACAGGTCATCGTTCCCGTAAACCGGGTACAAATCGTGGCCCCACGCTCCGGTATCCCCTTGGGCAGGAGGAAGATCATACGCTAAGTCCTCTCGCGGCGTCAAAACAGGCCGCTCTACTGTCCCGGTGACAGCATACCCGACCACCTGATAATCTCCGATGGCCCAGAGCACGTTCCGCTTCGGATCCCACGTCACGCCGTGAGCGCCGGGCAAGGTCACTTGGGAATAGTAGCCGCTGCTGTCGCCCTGAGAAGCCGCGTATACGGTGAGCGTATTGCCCGTGCTGCTCGCGACGGCAATATTGCCATCCGGCAGCAGTTCGATGGAATGCGGGTTGTTTTCTACAATCGTATTACGGGAAAACAGACTCTCTTTCGTTTCATAGTCTATAATGCCCACAAAGCCTCCGGAGGCGGTGGTAATCGCCACATACCCGCCGTAAAAATCGCTGTAGCGCAGTTTCGCGTCGCTGGCGTTTGTATATTTGTCTATATTTCTGAATCCCAGCTTAGCAGTGGGGCTCCAGCTCCATACAACGGCATCGCCGTCGTTCCAGTCCGGACGGTTTTGCTTGTAGACCACAATCTTATTGTCTTTCTGGTCCACGCCTGCCACCATCTCCGTGTCCGCAGAGGAAGGTACGATATCCAGCGGTTTAGGACCGTCGGCGTTTGCGGCGGCTTTGTTGACCATCACCCGCAAGGAATCGCCTTCGGTGCCGTTCACGATGCGCTTGACGGTCATGTCCGACCGGATAAAGCGGCTCGCGTCCGTAATCTCGGTACCTTCAAGGTCATAAACTTTGATTTCGCCGGCATTGTCCATCCCTTTAATGAAATCGCCAACCGTCGTCTTATGGGCAATGTTGGTGATCGTGCCTCGGACTCTATCAATGGCGTACTCGGGAGAAGTCATGAAAAACTTGAACGGAATTTTGTAGGATCGCGGCGTCTCCACCGCCCCCGTCTGTTCGCCGTAGTTCTTCATTTGCAGTTCGTAATGATCGGCATAGACATAAATCATGAGCGACTGCACGACCTGAGGCTGTAAGGCCGAAAGCCATCCCGGGTTGAAGCGATTGTTATAATAGCTCAATGAGCCGCCAAATTCGGATACAAAACCGCTCGAGCGGGCGTTGCGGGTCGCCTCGATGCTGCCGTCCGCATTATAAGGCGTCACGCGTTCGTAGGTATCCCTTTCAATAAACGCCGTCGGACCTCCGTGGTCATGACCGTAAACGTAAAGCAGATTAGGATACTTGAGCAGCACGTTTTTCAATTTGGTGTTCATCCCGTTGCTGTCGCTGATCCCATAGTCGGGCGTCAATCCCCGAGAATCCAGGAACCCATAGTGCCCCAACAGGATGACGGGTTGTTCTTGGCCGATGCCAGCCAGAATGGTTTCCACCCATTCAACCGCCTCCGGCTTGTAGAGGTACTCGTTTATGGCTCCGTCGCCGTTATAAGGCGTACTCATCCCGATAAAATGAATGCCGTCGATCTCGTAATGATAGGCCAACAGATTGGACTGCCGGTCGGCATCTTCATACAAAACGTCCTTGTACGCTCCAACGCCTTCGCGCATCGCTTTGTCGATGTATGCGCCAGAGTTGTATTGCGTAAGGCCAACCTCGTAATCATGGTTTCCATTGACATAGAGCACTTTGCCGTCTTTGCTTGTGTCTTCGAAAGCTTGCGTGATTTGCGAGGTCGCTTTGTTTACCGTTTCCGTATCCCATACGGGTGCTCCATGGGTGCTGATCGTATCGCCGGACACCAGCACGACGTCGGGGTTTTCTTCCGCTTTGATTTTTGCCATCGCTTTGCGGGTCTGCTCCCGGATCGTGTCATCCTTATCTTGCAAGCCATAGTCAAGGTGCATATCGGAGAATGTCGCGATGGTGTACAGCGGCTTTTCATGCTCCTGGCCGTCACTGGTAAACCGCAAGACGGGATACCCTTTCTCGGCGTCCATCTTCCACCGGGTGTCAAAATCCCAGTTGATCGCCTCGTAGTTGCTTTGCTGCGCAAGCTCTGCATGCGTCTTGGGCGTAATCGATGCATGGATGACGTTGCCGGCGTTAGGCTTCGTTGTAATCCGGGATGGATTCTGATCCGCTCCCTCTTCCCGCTGCATCATAATATCTTCGCTAGCAAGGTTATTGCCGCCTAATACGGTCGTAAGCGTATTGCCATAGAGACTGCCAAGGTCTTTATCGGCGGCGCTGCCCGTTAAGACATCCCATTCGTAATGAATCGTCCCTTCATAGGCCACGTTGTTTTGAAGGGTCGAGTTGGCCGACAAGAATCCCGCAACCAGCGCTGCGTTGAAGTAGGTCGCGTTAGCGGCGGGAGTGACCCGGTTATAGATGTCTCCCATCGCGATGTTGCGACGCAACACGGTATTGGTCGTATTCCCGGCAATTCCGCCTGCCTGAGCGACTTTAAACGCTGCGTCGCCATCCAGCTTAACGGTTCCGTTGAAGAAACTATCCTCGATGACCGTTCCGTTGGCCGTGGTGGTATAGGCCGAGCCTACGATTCCGCCGACCGCATGATCATGATCTCCCGCAGCCCCGTTAACCGTCACGGCAATCGAGCCGGTGATCTGAACGCCGGATATCCGGCTGGTCTGGCTTAAGTACCCCACAAGGATTCCGTCTTGCGATCTTACCGCCGACGTTAGCACGCGAGTCACCGATGCATCCTCAATAATCAAGTCTTTAATTAGCGCGTTGCCGGAGCTTGTTCGGATAAACCCGACATTGCCCCCCGTATCGCCGGCTACGATCTTCAGTCCGGTAAGTTTATGTCCTCGCCCGTCGAAAACGCCGCTGAAGGTGTCTATCATCGGGAAGGTCTGACTCAGCGCAATATCGTCGGTCAGGACGTAAGACTTCGAATTTCTGTAAATGATGTCGTTATCATTCATTTTTTGCACGGCAAACAACAAATCTTGTTCATTCTCGATTTGAAAAGGGTCGGCTGCGCTGCCGTCGCCAAAAAGCTGATAACCGGATGGATCTTCCTCAAACGTCAAAACGGGATATCCGTTCTCGGCGTCCATCTTCCAGCGGGTGTTGAAGTCCCAGCCAGTCGCTTCATAGGCGCTTTGCTGCGTAAGCTCTGCAAGCGTCTTGGGCGTAATCGATGCATGGATCACATTGCCGGCGTTAGGCTTCGTTGTAATCCGGGATGGGTTCTGATCCGCTCCCTCGTCCCGCTGCATCTGAATGTCTTCGTTCGCAAGGTTGTTGCCGCCGATGACGGTCGTCAGCGTATTGCCGTAGAGGCTGCCAATGTCTTTATTGGCGGCGCTGCCCGTTAAGACATCCCATTTGTAATGAATCGTCCCTTCGTAGGCCACGTTGTTTTGGAGCGTCGAGTTGGCCGACAGTAATCCCGCAACCAGCGCTGCGTTGAAGTAGGTCGCGTTAGCGGTTGGGGTGACCTGATTATAGATGTCTCCCATCGCGATGTTGCGACGTACGACCGTATTCGTTGTAAACCCGACGATCCCACCTACCTGAGCGACTTTAAAGGCAACGTCGCCATCCAGCTTAACGCTCCCGTTGAAGAAACTATCCTCGATGACCGTTCCGTTGGCCGTGCCGGTATAGGCTGAGCCCACAATGCCGCCGACCACATGATCGTTATCGCCCGCAGCCCCGTTAACCGTCACGGCAATCGAGCCGGTGACCTGAACGCCGGATACCATGCTTTGCTCGCTTAAATAACCGACAAGGATCCCGTCCTGCGTTCTGACCAACGACGAGAAGCTGCGAGTAAGCGAAGCATTCTCAAGAATCAGGTCTTTTATTAACGCACTGCCCTTGGCTTGTTTTATAAACCCGGCATTGCCCGTCACGCCGCTAGGCACTGCTATATTCAACCCAACGATCTTATGGCCTTGGCCGTCGAACATCCCGCTGAAAACGTTAATCATCGGGAAATTTTGAGTCAACGTAATTTCATTGACCAAAGCATAAGCCTTCGAACTGCTGTAAGTCGCGTCGTTGGCATTCATTTTGGCGACGGCGAACAATAATTCCTCTTCGTTGCCGATTTGAAACGGATCTTGCGGCGTGCCGTTACCAGCAAGGCTTATTGCTTCCTCGGCCGATTCGGCCGATGCCGTCGTGACCGGCGGGATAACCGTCACGATTAATGAAAATAACATGATGATGCTCAACAACGGTTTCACCCATTTTTCTTTATTCATTTTTTGCATGGTACGCTCCCTTTTCGTCGCGCCTTCAAGTCCGCGGTTTATTTGATCCATCTCTCATACGCGCCTTGGTAAATCTCCATCAATCTTGGAAGCTGCAATCCGTCCAGCTTCTTCATGAAGCCGTCATATTCGGTCGTAATGTCGCCTTTATTCGTAATCCATTTCACTTCCTGTTCCTTGATCGCATTTTCGATTTGCGGCAAAATCCGGGCAATCTCTTCGGCTTCCTCCCGGGACATCATAACCGGAGGATACACGTTGCCCGCATCCATCGCGTACGGTGCGAAGACCTCGGCAAACCGGTATTTCAAACTGTCCTTTTTCGTTTCGCCATCCGGCTTCGCCGGCGTTTCGGGACCCAGGAAGTTCTCCGCCATCTCATTGGAGATATAGCTGGGAAGGACGCGGGTCGTCGTATCCCTTAGCCATTCTTCTCCATTCCATCCTTCGGGACTTTGGATTCCCTGCCATTTTCCGTCTCCCAACTTTTTGGTCTGATGATCGAACATGCCATAGACTTCCTGAATGGAATTGTCCGCTTCGTACATTTCATCCACGTAACGCATCAGTACTTCGGGATTTTTGGCCGACGTCGTGATAACCAAACGGTTTGTGTTGAGACCGGAGATGCTGTTATTCCACAGCCGGGTACCGGCCGGGCCTTTCAACGGAGGCAGCGGAACGTATTCCACCGTGTCGGAGGTCTCCATGCCGATGCGCGTAGGGCCGACTTCCAAATCTCCGGTCCATCCGTTCAACAGTCCGTACACGGGCGTCTCGGCGCTTCCTTTCGCCCGGTAGCGGGATGCGTCCTGCGTAAACGCTTCCGGATCGATCAGCCCGTCGGCATACAGCTTTTTGGCATAAGTAATCGCTTCTTTATAGCCGTTTGCCTGAATGGCCAATACCGTTTTGCCGTCTTGAATGAATTTATTCGTTCCCGGTCCAATGACGCCGAACGGACCGAAGACGGTTTCGCCGAAATTCCCCGCCCATGTATCGGAATATTGGAAAGAATAAGGAATTTCATCTTGCTTCCCGTTGTGATTAGGGTCTTTATCCCGGAATGCCGTCAGAACGTTAACCAGATCGTCGGTCGTTTCCGGCATGGCAAGCCCGAGCTCGTCCAGCCACTTTTTATTGATTAATTGGGACGTGCGAATATATTTTCCGTCTCCCGGCCAGAGGGAATAGGCATTGGGAGCCGGGAACCCGTATAATTTGCCGTCAGGCGTGCGGGATGCCTTTTCCACCTCGGGATTATCGGCCAACATTTTCTTAAGGCGCGGCATATACTTGTCCATGTAATCATCGAGTTCAACCAGCATGCCTGACCCGCCGTAGGTACTGATATCATCGTTCGTCAGGATGTTTGCGATCATATCCGGCATATCGTCGGATGCGAGCGCAGTGGCTTTTCTTTCATTGACAGCCGTAGCCAGGACGTAATCATAGGAAATACGGACCCCCGTTTTTTCATCCCTTTCCTTGTAGAGCGCCATATCGTTGGGGTCTCTTTTCCCCAGCGTATAGGAAATCATCATGGAATAGTCAACGGGCTCTTTCACGATCGGAAGCCCTTCTCCTAGGTACAGATTCCCCTCCAGCGTTCTGCCGTTTTCGGTTGTTTGGCCGCTGTTGTTCGCTGCTGCAGCGCTCGTTTCCGTGTTGCTGGCGCCGGTATTTTCGCCCCCGTTAGCGCAAGCGGCGAGCATGCCCAGCACCGCGGCGGACGTAAGGACGGCTAGCGGTCTTCTCGGATTCATGAATCGTTTCCTCCCTACCCAATGTGGCACTTCTATTCCAAGACAATTTGTCTTAAAATCATGCGTCGACTAGCCTTTGATCGCTCCCACCATAATGCCTCTCACAAAATATTTATCTACGAACGGGAACACCAGCATAATAGGCAAACAAGCCACGAGCGCTACGACATACTTAACGGATTCGGCAATTTCCAGCATGCGCGCCATCGTATTCCCGTCATTCACGTCGCCCTGAAGCATTTGCACGGAAATTTGGCTTTGCAATAAAATGTCGCGCAACACAAGCTGCAGCGGGTATTTTTCCGGTGACCGCATGTACAGAAGCGCGCTCCAATAGGAATTCCAATGCTCCACCGCATAAAATAATCCGATGACCGCAATGACCGTTGACGATGTGGGAAGGACAACCTTTACATAAAACTTAAAGTTGCTGCAGCCGTCGATGCTTGCCGCATCATGCAGCTCTGCCGGTATGGTTGTGGTAAAAAACGTTCTGGCTACGATTAGATTCCATGCGGAGACGGCTCCCGGCAGCACCAGCGACCAGATCGTATCCAGCATATGGAGCTGTCTGACCACAAGAAAGGTTGGAATCATGCCGCCGCTGAAGAACATCGTACACACAATGAGCAAATTGATAGGTTTCCTAAGCAGAAAATCTTTCCTGGTCAATACAAAGGCGCTCGTCAAGGTAATAACCAGATTAATGGCCGTTCCCACGGCCGTATAGAAAACGGTATTGACATAGCTTCGGAGAATGGAAGCATCGCTAAATACGCGCTGGAAACCGCTGAAATTATTCCCCGTCGGCCAAAACAACACGTTCCCGTTCATGACTTCCCTCGGCGTGCTGACCGCCGCAATCGCGACCAGGTAAATCGGATAAAAGACGGCGGCCGCGAACGCCACAATCAACAACGCGTTCGTCAGCTTGAATACGCTGTCGCTATTTCGATCAACCGTCAGAAACCGCATAGCATTCCTTCCTTTGCTCCCTCTACCAAATTCCCGTATTGGACAATTTCTTGGTCAGTTTGTTCGCGAATAATAAAAGAACGACATTGACGACGGAATTGAACAGGCCGATGGCGGCAGAATACGAAACCTGGCCGTGAAGAATACCCGTTTTGTAGGTATAGGTCGAAATGATCTCGCTCACCGACAGGTTTAGCGAGTTCTGCATCAGGTAGACCTTCTCCCATCCGACGCTCATCAAATGCCCGATGTCCATAATGAAGATGATGGACATCGTAGGGATAATCGCCGGTAAATCGATATAACGAATGGTCTGAAATTTGGAGGCGCCGTCGATCGTGGCCGCTTCATATAACTCGCTATCAATTGACGTTAGCGCACCCGTGTATATGATGGTGCTCCAGCCGGCGTTACTCCACAGCCCCGACAAAATATAAACCGGGATGAAAGAAGCGGCGCTGTTCATGAAGTCGATCTTCTCCATACCCAGCCTTTCGATCAGCTGATTGACGACGCCCACCTGACTGTTTAAAAAGACATTCAACATGCCCACGACAACCACGATGGAAACGAAATGGGGGGCAAAGATGACCGTCTGAACAAGCCTTCTTAATTTCCGATGTCCAAGGGCATTCAGCATCAAGGCCAAAATAATCGGCACCGGAAACGAGAACAAGAGCGTCAATGCGCTGATCCGAAGCGTATTTAGGATCAGCGTCCAGCTTGTCGACAACGCAAAGAAATTTTCAAAGTGCTTCAGCCCGACAAACGGACTGCCGGCAAAGCCTAAGGACGGTATGTAGTCTCTGAATGAGACTTGAATGCCGTAAAGGGGCCAAAAATAAAAAACGGCATAATACAGGATCAGCGGCAAAATCATGATATACAAATCGTAATTTTTGCGAAGCTCCAGCTTCAGTCTTTTTTTGTGCAAGCCAATTACAAGCCTCCTCACCCTTGATGCCTTCATTGTAGCTAACCGCGTTTTGGTTTCGTATAGAAAAATCCGCTCAGATTTATGTAAAAAAACTCGCCGTGGACGCATTGGCGAGTGTAGTCGCGAGTGAAACGTTCGGTGATTTGCGAGAGGTACCAACTTCCGCCGATTGGCGGATCTTCGGGGTAGAGTGCGGGGAAACGTCGAAGGCGGTTCACGCTCCCCGTTATAATTTGACCAGGGATTTCATCGGCGGAATCTGCTTGCCGCGAAAGGCCGAGGGGGTAATCCCCAGCGTATTCTTGAATACTTTTCTAAAATACAGGTAATCTTCATACCCGACTTCCTGAGCCACGTCATTGATGCTCAGATTTGTTCCGGCCAGAAGGGAGCAGGCCTTTTCCATTTTTAATTGCGTCATGTACTTTGCGGGCGTTACCCCGATTTCTTTTTTGAATAGCTTCGAGAGATAGGCCTGATTGATATGGAAACGAGCGGACAAATCATCGAGCTTAATCGTTTCTTTGCTATGCTCCCGAAGATAAAAAAGGACATCGGAAATCAAAGCGTTAGCCGGATATCGGGCAGCCTTGCTGCTTGCCGGATACAGAAGACTTCTAATGGCCTCTTGAAAGTACGCCAAAAACGCTCGGCCGCTCTCCCATTTTTCCGCTAAAAGCGACATTCCGCCCTCCGCCAAACACTCATCGTCCGTATTTTCGGCTTCATGACCGGATAAAACTTCCAGCACCCTGAAAGATCGCGTCATTTCCGCGATGCTGACGGTTTCCATCATGGCGGACAGGGCTTTCAATGTTTGTTCGGCCGCGGCCGCATCCTTATGTTGTACTTGCTGCGCTAGATAACCCAGGGTCCATTGGTAACGGCGTATTTCGTTTTCATTATATTGTGCCAGCCTGACCCGACCTCGCGCCGTCATAAAGTAACCATAAGAACGAATGACAACCTCATTGACGCAGGCCGCTAACTCGGATGTATGCCTGTCGTATTCTAAAACGCCGACCCCGAGAACCTCTTCTCCCGCAAATTTGTCCAACGATTCTTCCGAATAAGGGGCATCGGTTAGGTATAACCATTGTTTTTTCGCGATTTTACAGTAAATAACCCCGCTCCGGTGCTCCAAAGCAGTCATTCTGCCACCGTTGGAAAGGATAAACCACGTTTTATCGCTTGCGAATTTCTCGTTAAACGTCCCTTTATCGTTATTTTCAATCACGTCCAGAAAATATTCGTTGGTTTTCGCCTTTGACCGGTTCATTAATAGTTCGTTGGATTTTCTGAGATGCTCTATGATTTCCTCTTCTTCGATAGGCTTCAAGGAATATCCGTCTACACCGAAGCTAATCGCGGTTCGGGCATATTCAAACTCGGCATACCCGCTTATGATGATACATATCGTTTCTGGAAACCGTTCTTTTATGCGAGACGTCAACTCCAAGCCATCCGAACAGGGCATCTTGATATCCGTAAAAACGAGATCAGGCCGTAATTTCACGATGGTTTCGAATGCGCTTTGCCCGTCGCCGGCCGTTCCGCAAACCGTAAAGCCGTATTTTTCCCAAGGTATGCCTATTTTCAAAGCTTCCAAAATGTACGGCTCATCGTCGGCCAAAAAAACTTTAAACACCTTTTTTCAGCTCCTCCAAGAAAAAGGTTATCGTCACCTTGGTTCCTTCTCCCGCCCGGCTGCCGATTCGAATGCCATAATCGCCATTGGGCTGTACCATCCGTATTCGGGCATTCACATTCACGAGACCGATTCCCGTCACATGGGAGGAATGTGCCATAAAAGCGTTTGTGCTTAGTTGCTCGTTGATTTGTCGCAAGAGATCTTCATCCATTCCGGGGCCGTTGTCCTCGACGGTAATCCGTAATGTCATGTCGTCTTTCTTTTCTGCCGTAATTTTGAGCCTTCCGCTGCCAGGGAGCAATTCCAGTCCATGGACGAATGCATTTTCCACTACAGGCTGCAAACACATTTTAGGAATGACGCATGCATAAGCCGCTTCGTCCACGATAAACTCCGTCACGAACCGGTCTTTAAACCGCGCATTCTGAATGTTGATATAGTCCTTCACAATGGACATTTCCTCGGCAAGACTTACGTTATCATAGCCTTTAATGCTATAGCGCATGATTTTCGCGAGCGATTTTGTCGTTTGTTCGATCTCGGGAACCCTCGTAATGACGGAGATCGATCGGATCACTTCAAGCGTATTGTACAAAAAATGCGGATTGATCTGTGACCGTAACAGCGCGATTTCCGACTGCTTCTGCGCGATTTCGCTCTGATAAAGCAGCGTATTGTTTGCAATGAGCCGATGCGTCAGCTCATGGATCTCGCCAAGCATATGATTGAATGCCGTATACAGGAGAACGGCGTCGCGATTCCCTACGGCCGGTATTCGTTCCTGTAGATTGCCGATATCATCATGGCGCATTCCCCGCAAGAAGCGAATCAAATAATCGATGGGCCGAATAATGGATCTCGCCGCCGCGATGTACATGACCACAAGAAGGATGATGGCGCAGCCCAAAATACCGCCGCTGGATAATAATGACTTTTGCACGGGCCGAAACATTGCGCCCTTATCGATGATCGTAAGGATGGAGCCGCCGTTAATGGCGATCTCATCCGATTTGATTCGGTATTGCTTCGTTTCCAATGGCTTCCTGTCGTTCTTCGCCTTCTCTATCGCTTCCATCAGCTGCCGATCCCTGAGATCGTTATCGCCGATATTTCCGAGAACAACATTCCCGCCTCTGTCTATAACCATGTAGCGGATCGTATCCGTATCTAAGAAGCTATTCAACCGTTGGCTTAGCATACTGGGATCTACGGCGACTACTACAGTGCCAAGCAGCGGATCGTCGTTGGTCCGGGAATTGATGATCTTGTGGTCGAATACGGAGGATCCCACCAGCATCAGCTTTGTTTCCGACGTGCCGTATCGAATCATGCCCATGTTATAGGCATAAGGCTTGTCTTGTAGTACGTCCAAATAATCGGGCTCGGCATTAGCGGGGGAGTAGTAGCTAATCTTGCCTCCATCCGGTCGAAAGACGGAAATATCCACGATCGCCGCCTGTAGGCCGCTTAAGCTGATAAAGTAATCCACGAGCTCCGACGCGACCAAATACTTCTGATAGGTCGATGTTTCCGTTAAGTAATCTTTAATGGTGGGATTGATAACCAAGCCGTTAACCAATTGATCGACGGCGTCCAGATTCTTCGAAAATTCATCCTGAAATTCCTTCTCAACCCCGTCGATATGTTCGATGGCATTATGGAGAATGATTCGGGTATACGCGGAAATGATGAAGGCGGAGGAGACAATCAAGACAAATATGCTAAATATGCAGATGAAAACAAACTGTTTTTTTGTTCCGATCTTATTCATGATCCACATTGACATCCACCATGGTTGCTGCATTCCGCAGTCGGTAATCGTATGACTTCACTTGTTAAGAGCCTTCTTCATGCTAACGCTCATGAAAGTTCAGAGTATTAATTGAAGGTGAATCTTATGTAAAGCGAACGCGGCGGTCAATGCCTCTTCACCAGCAATCAACTCGGCGTGTGATCAAGTTCCTGCCATTTGATTTTTTTGACAACTTGATGTCATAAAAAAAAGCCGCGATTTCCGCAGCTTCGGGGTAATGTCATGTCACCCGGCATGTTTTGTCGCGCACTTGCAAACGCAGCTTACTTAGGCAGACCAACTCAATCCCTCGGATAATTCATGCTCATGATATCCATGAAAGGGACCTTGTCCAATCCGTCTGCCGTTTGCATATGGACCTTGCCCGTCCTGGAATCCATCGCTATGATTTGTCCCCGCACGCTCTCTTCCCTTCCCCAAACGGTCAGCAGAATCACGGATTCTTCCTGAAAGGCCTCGACCAGCTGATTTCCTATCTCCTCCAGCACGAATTCGTCTCTGGTAGGTCTCTTCGGTACTTTCGCTTTAGCCATATTCGTCACGCCTTCGCTTCATATCTTGAAGCTCTATCATAATATGAACGGCTCGATTGGGAAAGGTATTTATCTGAGGTACGCGCTGCGCTGCGAGCCGCGGGATTCCATCGTATCCGGTACGCCCTGAATGCGCGCGCACTCACAAAAAAAAAACGCTCAACGCGGTCATGCCGCGTTAAGCGTTCTCCAACGACCGCTAAAGCAATCAGTAAGCGGACAAGTACGACCCGCCGATGACCGTGATCGACGAAATGCCCGGTCCGGTCCAGCCGACCGCAAGGTTATCGCCGCTTCCGCCTTCTTTGTGGAGAATTTCAAAATAATACGGCTGTCCGGCCGTCAAGGTGATCGCCGCGGACTGCTGCGTCGTATGTTTGTTCCACTCGCGGACGCCCGCATATTCATATTCGTACGCAATCAAGGCTTTATTCGATGGGCTATTGTTCGTGCTGAGGTAAAACTGGCTTTCGTCGTCGCCGGCGATATAGAACGTATACGTGCCGGTCGTCGGCGGCGTAATGTAACCGCGGATGCGGTCGCCGTAATTGTCCGCCCAATTCGTTGGGCCCTCAAGGCTGGTCAGCGTTTCCGTTCCGCTTGGCGTCGTTCCGGTTGGAATCGCCGTTACCGACGAACCCGAGATTCCCGTCCAATACTCCCGCGCGACGTATCCGCTTCCGCCCGAAGACGCGCTGGTCGTGACGTTCAGCGCATTGCTGGCGGACGAGACATTTCCGGCCGCGTCCTTCGCTTTGACCGTGAAGGTATACGCCGTGTTCGCGGTTAATCCGCTGACCGTGAATGTCGTGCCAGAGGTCGTGCCGGCAAGCGTGCTGCCGCTGTACACGTCGTAACCGGCGACCCCGACGTTATCGGTGGACGCGGTCCACGAGAGGCTGACGCTTGTCGCCGTCTTCGACGGCGAGGTCAGGCTGCTCGGAGCGCTCGGAGCCTGCGTGTCGCCGACGGTACTCGTCGTGACGCTCAGCGCATTGCTGGCGGACGAGACATTTCCGGCCGCGTCCTTCGCTTTGACCGTGAAGGTATATGCCGTTCCCGCCGTCAGGCCGGTGACGGAGAATGTCGTGCCGGACGCTGCTGATCCTGCGAGCGTCGATCCGTTATAAATGTTATAGCCGGTCACCGCGACATTGTCGGTGGACGCCGTCCAGGACAGGTTGACGCTCGTAGACGTCTTCGACGGCGACGTCAGGTTCGTCGGCGCCGTCGGTGCTTGGGTATCTCCCGTGCCGCCGGCCAAGTTGACCTCGCAGGTTTTATAATAGCCCGGTGCCGGATCTCCGAACTGGTTCGTCGAGCACATGACGGAGTTCGTGTACGTGCCGTAGAAGTAGCTGCCATTCGCTCCGAAGCGTACCTGCTTCGTGCCGGTGAAGCTGCACGTGTTGTTCTCGCCCGCGCACAGCGTCCAGTTCGCGAGCGGATCCGTCGTAACGGTGACGCTGTTGCTGGCGGCAGAGACGTTATTCGATGCATCTTTCGCTTTGACCGCGAACGTGTAAGCCGTGTTCGGCGCAAGTCCGCTAGCCGTGAATGTCGTGCCGCCCGCCCCCGTCGTAGTGCCGGCCAACGCGGTGCCGTTATAGACGTTATAGCCGGTAACCCCCACGTTGTCGGACGACGCAGACCAAGACAAGCTGACGCTCGTGTCCGTCTTGCCGGTCGAGGTTAGGTTCGTCGGTGCCGTCGGCGCCTGCGTATCGCCTGCGGCCGTGGTGACATTCACGGTATTGCTGGCTGCCGACGCATTGCCCGCCGCGTCCTTCGCTTTGACCGTGAAGCTATAGGCCGTGCTTGGCGTGAGGCCTGTCGCGGTGTAGGTCGACGCGCCCGTCGTGGAACCGATGAGCGTGCCGCCCTTGTAAACCTCGTAGCCGACGACGCCGACGTTATCGGTCGAGCCCGACCACGAGAGATCGACGGTCACGTTGGATTTGGACGGCGATGTCAGCGTCGGCGCCGTCGGCGCCTGCGTATCCGGCGGGCCGGTGAAGACGTTCACCGTCTGCTCCTTGAGGCTCGCGCGGCCGCCGTTATCCCAGACGACGAGCGTCACGCGATACGTGCCCGCCTTCTGGTACGTATACGTCGGGCTGGCTGCGTTGACCGGCGGTCCTTCGCCGAGATCCCATAGGTTTTCAGCGATCGTGCCGTTGTCCGTGGACGCGTTCGCGAACGTGATCGGCTGACCCAGTTGGACGCTGAGCGGCGCGCTAAAGTTCGCCACCGGCTTCGGATCCCCGAAGCCCCGGCTGACCAGCTGCGTGTTGGTGCCGTTGCCGCTGACCGTGTTATTGCTCCACTCCAAGTCTGCTGCCGAGGACGGATACTGATCGATCGAAGGGCCACCGTTGCCGGTAATGACGTTATTGATAAAGCTGAGCCGGTCCGTACCGGAAGCGGTCGTGATTTCGATCGCCTTACGGCCGTTATTAATAATTTGGTTGCTGTCGAACGTCAGATTCTGCGAGTTGCCGTGAATCCGGACGGCGTTGCCGTCGTAGCCGGGATAGGCGGCTGCCGGATTGCCGATCGGACCGTTCTTGAACGTGTTCTTATAGAAGTATTGGTATTGTTCCGTTTCTCCGGTATCCGCGCCCTGCAGCTGCATCCCCCACATGACGATGTTTTGCACCGTGTTGTAGCCCCAATATTGGTAGCCGGTACCCGGCGATTGCTGCATGCCGACCTGCTGGCCGCCGTCGACGAGATTGTCGGTCGTGACGCCGTGCGTGACCATGACTTCCAGCCCCATGCCCTGCACGGTGCCGTCGGTCGCGTGGACCGTGTTGCGTCTAACCGCGATATTATTGGAGCGTACGGCGCTGATCCAGTGATCGACGTTGTTGTCCTCGATGACCGAGTAATTGCAGTTGGTGTGCAGCTCGATCGAAAGGCCGTGCTCGTGCAGGCCCGAACCGGTGATCGTATTGTTCTTCACTTCAACGTTGTTGCAGGTGTCGTTGGCGAAAATGCCGCCGCGTCCCGTGTTGGCGATCGTGTTGCGCAAAATCTTCGTACCGTTGGAATTCCAGCCGGCACGGATCGCGCCGCCCCACTCGGAATTCACGCCGATATTGGTAAATGTATTGTCCGTGATTGCCGCGTTGTCCGTCCCCGAGAGCAGAATGCCGAACGGCGCGAAGCCGTCGGATTTAACGAGGTCCTTGATGATATTATGATGAATGTTGTGCCCGCTGCCAGGCTCGCCCCAAATGCCGGAGACGACATGCGCGTTGCTGTTGCCGTCCAGGGTCAACTGGGCGACTTCGACGTTCGACGTGTTGCTGAGCGAAATCATGTTATTGTCCGTCGTGCCGCTGTATTTGATGATCGTTGTGTCCTTGCTTTGCCCGATTAGCTTGATGCCCGACTTCGCCGTGATTGAGCCGGTGATATAATACGTGCCGGCCGGAAAATAAACCGTATCGCCGCTCGCCGCGGCCGCGATGGCGCTCGTGATGCCCTGCAGGTCATCGGCCGTATCGCCGCCGTTCGCTCCGTAAGCGGTTACATTTAACGTCGCCGCATACGCGGCCGGTGCCGGAACAAACGGAAGCAGCGTCGCGAATGCGAGCAGCGCGCTGCCCAGCTTCCGCCCTCGCTTTCTGTCCAATACCTTCCACATCAATCTTCAGCTCCTCTTCGATTGGCTCGACTGCTGACTGATCCATGACGATGGGTATGCAAACTGCCCTGCTGCTCTTCATCCCCCCCTTCTCTTGGAGTATCGCTCATGCCGGTTATGCCAGCCACTGTCCATCGCATGAAAGCTTCTCATCAGGACTATCCATTTTGCGAATTTCTCTTCTTTTGCCAAAAACGATCGCTTTCCGGCATCCAAGATGCCGGAAAGCGATCGTTTTGTCTCATCATCGCATGAACTCGCGACGACAATATTGATTTTACTTTTCCATGGCTTTGAGCAGCGTCGCCAGCATCTTGGCCGCTTCGCCTCTAGTTGCGCTCTTCGCCGGCGCAAACTGATGATTAGGCATGCCGCTTATGATCCCGGCTTGCTGAGCCTTTTTCACGGCTTCGCGCGCATAGGCGGAAATGTTGGCTTCGTCCGCGAAATGAACCGGCTGCGCGTTGCCCTCCAAGGTATAGCCGAGCAAGTCCGACAGTCTTACGAGGATAACCGCCATTTGTTCCCTCGTAATCTTCTCGTTCGGCGCAAACGCATCCGGTTGAACCCCGAGCACGATGTTATTCCGCTTCGCCCATTCGACGTAAGGCGAGTACCAGTCTGCCGGCTTGACGTCCGCGAACGAGCTCTTCGTGAACGCGGACACGTCCGCTCCGGCCGCTCCGGCGATCAGCTTGACGAATTCGCCGCGCGTGATCGCGTTATTCGGCAAAAACCGGCTGTCGTTCACGCCGCTGACGATGTCTTTACCCACCAGATAGTAGATGTCCGCTTTCGCCCAGTGCGCATCGGCGTCTTTGAAATCCAAGATCTTTTGCGTCATGAGCAGGTATTCGGCCGACGTCGAGGAGGTGAACGGAATCGCGACGGTTCCGTTTTCGTCCGCGGTCAGCTCGGCTACGAATGCAGGCGCTTGATCGGCGGAATTTACCGCGTAGAAGAACAGCTTTTTGCCCGCTTGTTCGTTGCCCGTCGGGAGTTCAAGCGTCATTTTCCCCGGAAGGGTTCCGTTTTGGTTGAGAGACAAGCCCAGCACGATTTTCTTTGCATGGACTTGAACTGGGGTCGATATTTTCCCTATCGGAGCTTGGTTTCTGACATTGACGCCCAAGTCCACGTCACCGTTGAGATTCGTGATGTCCGAGCCATTGACGTTCCATTTGTAGCCGTTGCCCGCGAACGTCATCGTCGCGTTCTTGTCCTTCGCGAGTTCCGCGAAGACGTCGGATTTCACGACGCTGTCCTTGGTGAGATCGACGTCCGGCGTAGTCGGAGGCGCGATCACGATCGGGCCGGAATTACCCGGATCCGGAGGCGTCGTCGGCTTGGCCGTGATTTTGGTGGCGGCCGTCGCCTTCAGCCCGCTAAACGTCGCCGTAATTTCTTCTTCGCCTTCGGCATCCGCAACGATTACGCCATCCTCTTGCAGGCGTGCCTTGCCGTTCTTAAAGCTGAACGCAACGTCCTTCGCGTCAAGGGCGTAAACCGCGCCGTACGCGTTGGTCGCCTTAATCGTCGGGATGAACGTGTCGCCGACTTGAGGTTCCGCAGGAACGGACAATTCGAGCTTCATCGGTTTTACGTCCTCCGGCTTTACCGTCTCGACCGTGACGGAGCTGGCTTTCCCTCCGGAAATTCCCGTGATAACCGTAGAACCGATTGACTTGGATGTCACCGCGCCATTCTCGTCCACGGAAGCAAACGCTTCATTACTGGAGCTCCACTTGATTCCGACCAATTCGTGATTGTTGATTTGGGTTACGTAATTGGCCGGATACTCGCGGAAATCCCCGAACATATCCAATTGGACCGTGGAACCGATGACCGCATTCATCTTATTGCCGATGATGGCTTCGTTCTTAATGTACGTTTTCGTGAGAAGCGGATCGTAGGTAAATTTCATCTTGCCGTCCGTAAGCGTGATTTTTCCGCTTCCCAGCATATCCCCGTCTCCGTGCGAGACATAGGTTTTATCCGCGCCATTGCCGGAAATGATGTATTTTACTCCGTCTACGTCCCAAGTTTGAAGCGTATGAAGGTGTCCGAACAAGCTGTAAATCTCGGTGTCCGGATGCGCTTTTTTATACTCGCCGAGAATGGATTCGTATCGCTTCGCATCCTCCGGGTCCATTTGGTGAGCCGTACCGAAAGAGTCCCTGGTGATGACATGTTGGAAGACGAGGACGTTCTTCTTCGTATTCTTGGCGAGCACGTCCTCCAGCCAGTGGAACTGCGTCGGATCCGACTCGGTAATGCTTTGAATATAAGCCGTATTCAACATAATGATTTCCGTGTCCCCGTATTCGAAATGCTGCGTCGGGGAGCCGAATTTCTTGTAGAAGAGGTCCAGCGTGTTCTTGAAGGCTTCGTGGTTGCCCGCGAGCACGAAGAACGGCTTGGCGCCGAACAGCTTCGTGAAGTCGTCCGCTTGGTCGTACTGCAATTGCGAGCCGTCGTCGACGATGTCGCCCATGTGCATCACCAAGGAAGTATCGTCGGCTGCCGCACGGCTAAACAGCTTTTGGGTAAACGCGTTGCCTTGCGTATCCGGAATAACCGAGATGCTGAAGTTCGATCCGTCCGCAGGCTGAGGAATCGCTTCGAGCGTCAATTGATCCTTGTAAGTCGTCATGGCGTTCCCCGCATTATCCCGCGCGTTGATTCTTAAGGTATATGCGCCATTCGCCAAGTTGCCGGCAGGCTCGGCATATCCCCAACCCGAATCGGCGTCGTAATAAACGGGCAATTCGATATTGTTCAGTCTTACGGAGATGCTCTCCGGATCCACTTGCGATTTGCTGTCAACTAGCTTGAACGTGACCCTTGGCATCGGAATTTTGACGTTGACGTCCTTCGTCGGCGTTACGTCCGTCATCGTCGGAGCTTCCTCGTCCGGAGTCAAGTCCACGTGATACGTTCTATCGATCCAAGGAACGGATGGATTGCCTGCTCCGTCTTTGGCTTCCACGTATACCCGATAATCCCCTTGAGCCAGATTTTCCAGTTTGAAGCCAAGACGGCCCGAATCTTTGTCGTACGTATACGCTTGAGGCGCGTCGTTCACTTTGACGATGATGCTGTCCTCTTTCACGCCAGAGAGGTTATCGCTGATCGTCGTCGAGAAATCAAGGGTGCTGCTGAACACGCCGTCCGACGAAGGCAGCGTATTCGTGAATACGGGACCGCTGATGTCTTGAACTTCGTCGGTATATATGAATTTCATATCGTCGAAATAGATCGAACCGGAATAGTTCGGCTTCGTTTTCGTCGTCTCGGCCATGTAGACGTAATTCAGCCGAATCGGCAATGCCCAGCCTTGAGGAATGTTGAGTTCGAGATATTTCCAGCCAACCCAATCGATATCTTGGGTTTCGGTAGTCAGATCGAGCGTTTTGTTCGTGTTGGTACCGTCTTTGAATATGACTCTGAGCCAAGGCGCTTTGCCGTCGCCGTATACCCAAATCCCGAACTTCTTCGGATAGATATCGGTTTTATAGGACTTGTCCATCGCCGCCGCAAGGTCATCGCTCCAATTGGCGCCCTTATACCAATGCGGAATCCAGTTCAACGTGCCGTTTGCGGCTTTACTCCAATTGGCCATATCGTAATCCATCTTAAAGCTTCGGTCTCCCGAATGCTTAATCGTCGTAGAGAAGCTGAAATAAGGGCTGCTCGCGGCATTCGGGTTCGTAGGATAGGCCGTTCCGCTGTAATGGTAACCCTCGATCGGGAAGTTGCTCGGATTGCTTCCGGTACCGTCCGATACGGTGTCGAAGTTGTCGATAATCTGCTCTTTGGGACCGACCGTGACGTTCGTCGTTATCGTATACGGTCCGAATGTTGCCGTCAGCGTGCCCGTGCCGCCGTTCCCGTTCGTCGAGACGAGTCCGTTCGCGTCTACTTCCCCGATGCCGCCGGAAAGGCTCCACGTCGCGACGGAAGGATCGATGTAGACCTGATTGCCGGAGGCGTCGACCGCGGTGAAACCGAATTGCTTTTGCTGATTGTTGATCATGACCACGTTGTTGCTCGTAAAGGCCGCATTGTAAACGGTATCCACGACCGATACCTCTGCGCTGCCTTTCACGCCGTCGACCGTCGCGGATACTTTCCCTGCGCCGATGCCGGCATTCGCGAGATAATGGCCGTTCGCGTCGACGCTTCCGATGGTCGACGCCCAGGTTGCGGGACCGTTGCCGCCGGAGATCGGATTGCCGAATTCATCCGCCAACCGATAGGAGAAATCGTATTTCGAGCCGGTATAGAGCGTCACGTTCTTATCGACGACCACGTTGCCGACGGTCGTGCCTTTCGTCGCCGTGCTGACGAATAACAAGGAACTCGAAACGAGCCTCGATCCATTGACGTCGCCGGGATGGCTTATCGTTACCGGACGATCGCTGCCCGCTTGGCGTACGATCATTTCCGTTGAACCGCCGCCGTCCAGATTAAGCGCATTGACGGCTCCCGCTTCTTGCATGTATTTCGCAAGATCTGGAAGACCTGTACCGACGCTCCCCGTATAGCTGGAGCTTGGCTTGTCTACGGTTACCACGACAAGGCTTCCGTCCGCCTTCATGCCTAATGCCGTGCGAGCGTTAGCGCCCGGGTCGCCGGTCGTCACCGCTTCGCCGTCACGGACAAGCCAAGCGTTAGAGGTAAGCGAAGTCACGATATCGTTCTTCAAGAGATCGTGATGGTCCGCGTCCTTGCCCGCATACAAATCGTATGTAAAACTCACCTCGGCGTTCGGCTCCAACGCCTGTACGATCGGTTGCGACGTGCCTACGCCTTCCAGAACGACGGAATCGTCAGGTATATCGAAGCCTTCGGTGGACGTTACGTTCACGACGGTACCCGTGTAAGTTTGCCCCGGATGAACGCCGTCGAAATGGTTGCCCACGCGGATCAGCGCGAACACGGATTTGCCTCTGTCGGCAGCGTAGTTATGGGTCATTTTACGCGTTTTCGTAAGTTTGCTCGTATGGAGGACTAAACCGTTTGTGACGGCCTGGTTGCGATTAAGCAGGTTTACGTCATAATCGGTTCCCCCTGCCGAAAATTTACCTTCGGCATGAATCTGGTCAATGCCGGGTTTATTGGCGTTATCCATATAAAAGCTGGTGCGGTAATTGCTCGCATTTTCGTCCGGCGCCTGGCTGATAATCAGCTCGCCGTCCTTCATCATTAACCCTAGCGGGTTTCCGGATGCCGGATCGATATCGTAAAAATCTCCGTCGACTCCGGCAATGACTTGATTGCCTTTCAAAATTTCGCGGTTTGCCTGATCGCCGATCGTTTCCACGGCGCTGATGGTATCGTACGCCTTGGCGGTGATGATCTTCGTATTCGAGTCGGCCGGATTGATATCCAGACGGTTAACGACGACGCGATTGTTCGCTTTATAGTAGTTATTGTATTCCTCCGAGGTGAAGTTGACGCCGGAGGAAATCTTCTCGCTTTTCAGGACGTTTGCTTCGCCCAGCGGATCTGCATGGGCAGTCAAAGCGCCGAAACTGGATAGATTCAGTACCGTCGCGATCGCCAGCACCATCGCCGGCCATTTTTTGCTTCTTTTAAACCTTCTCATGTTGACTCTCCTCTTATTTCAAATAAATGATTGCATTCAACAATCATCCTTAAATGAACAATTCATTTTATCTATGAACGATTAACTAAATTCGAGAGGAGATCTCTTCTATTGTTAAAATTTTTATTCGAATTTGTAAATTTTCTTATGAGTATTTCGCCGGATAGCACACGAACGCAAAGACCGCGATTTTCGCGGCCTTTGCGGGAAATGATGATTGTCCTTCCGATCGTAATCTTATTTATGGCGCTCTCCGTTAATAATGCTCCAATTTCGGTTTGCCATCGCCACGAGACGTCCGCCATTCCGGATATAATCAGCTAATAGTTCTATCATATCGGTCGGTATATCCTTCACGACGGGCTTATGCCGAAACATTGTAAAATTACCGCCGCCTCCGGCCCGGTAATTATTCATGACCACCTCGAATCGTTCGTCTTCGTCAACGGATTGACCATTGCGCTCCAGCTTCGTCACCCGCCTGCCGGCCGGCTGTGAAATATCCAGCGTATAATGAATGCCTTCCCACATGTCGTAATTGTAATGCTGCGGTTTCGGCGTCAGGAAGGATGGGTTTACGACAATTTCGCCTCCGGCATCAAGCGCAAAGTATTCCGCGGACTTTTCCAATGCTGCTCGTAGATCGCCCCCCGAAATACGAAGCACCTTCAATGTATTGGGGTAAACGTAATGCGAAAGGATATCGCGCATGGTGACGCATTGGCTAAATCCCTTGGATTGGTCGTCGAATAAAGCGGTGGCGGAAATGTCCGCTCCGGAAACTTCCATTTGCACGCGATGAATGAATTCGATTAACGGGTGTTCGCGCAGCCGGGCGTCCGCATGCGATGTTAGCGTCATGTCCCCTTCGACGAGACCGACCGGCTGATCCAGCCATGCTTGCGTCGCAGCTTCAACCTCTTCGACGCATCGCATAATCGCTTCGTCGGGGCGGAAGTTCACTGCGGAGATCAACTCCGACCGACTGCCCTTTACGGACCAGCCGCCCTCTCCCTTGGCAAGCTGCAGCGTTACTTTCGCTAAAAAGCGGCCTTCGTTCGCAGGCTGAACGACGCAAACGCCATTGATCGCACAATCGGCAATCGCGCGGTGCTGATGTCCCGTCAGCAGTACGTCGATACCGCCGACCTGCTCGCAAATTTTGTACCCGACGTTCTCGCCGGTAAGCGGCTCCGTCGGATCTCCCGTTATCGGGTCGCGTTCTAAGCCGCCGTGGTAAGACAAAATCACTACTTCAACCCGCTCTTCCTGCCTTAAGCGGTTCACCCATTGCCGCGCAGCCTCCGCGACGTCCCCGAACCGAACGCCTTCAATATGCTGCGGCTGCTCCCAATTCGGTATATGAGCCGTGGTTAAGCCTAACACCCCGATTCGCAAGCCGTTCGGCAGCTCGCGGATCATATAGGGTTTTCCGAACAGCGGGGCTCCGGTTTCGGCATCGATCGTATTGGCCGAAAGCCAAGGAAATTCCGACGCCCCGACGGCGCTTCGCAAATACGGCAGGCCATAGTTAAATTCATGATTGCCAAGTACGGCTGCGTCGTATCCGAGAGCGTTCATGCAGGCAATAACCGGATTGGGAGCCGTGTTGTCGACCTTTGCATGATAATACGTCATCGGAGTGCCCTGAAGGCAGTCTCCATTATCGATTAACAGCGTATACGGATCATTCCGCCGAATTTCCCGCACGATCGCGGCAATGCGGGCGAGGCCATATCCGATCTCGCTTCCATCCGCATAACTTCTTGGCAAAACTACGCCGTGAAGATCGCTCGTTTCAAGCAGTATGACTTCACACTCATGGTCTTCCATCTCGTCCTCTCCCAGCGCAATGCATTTGGATGTGCATACAGGCGAAATGGCGACACAGAATGACGCCAACACCGCCATTTCGCCTCTATTTGCCCCATTACCGGACTAGCTCCTAACCAACGGAACAGCCGGTAATTGCTTTCGAATTCCGGGGGTAATGAGATAAGGTAAGGCTACTTCACCTTGTCGGCCGCAGCTTGGAGCTGCTGATCAACGTCTCCGCCGCCGATCATGATGGCTTCCCACATATCCCCGACCGCTTGGGCCAGTTGGCTCGACTTCGGAATGACTTTATTAAAAGCCAAATCCCCCGACGCAAGAACCGCGTTGACCGCCGCAGCCCGATAATACGTTGAACCGTCGCTCGGTTTTGCCGACAGAAATTGCTTATAGGTTGTGTCGTCCAGCATCGCTTGGCCGATGGGCAGGTTCCCCGTCTGGATAAGCCAATCTGCGTTTTGCTTCGCATCCGTCAAGAATGAGATGAGCAGCCATGCGGCGGCGCGTTCATCTTCCGTGGCATTAGCGAAGATGACGTAGTCTTCCCCCTTGGAGAAACTCACAGGATGGCCGGGATCCTTCTGCGGCAAAGGCGCGACGCCCACTTCAAAACTTTTCTGGCCCGCTTCCGGCTTGGGTACCGCAAACTGCACCCCTGCTGCCGCTCCGATGAACATATACGTCTCTTCCTTTACGAATGCGGTACTGGTAAACGTTTTGCCTTCCGTGCTGGGCAGCAGCTCGGGCATCGTAAAATAGCCGGAGTCCATATTTCCCTTATAGAAGTTCAGCGCGGCCTTGCTGGCCTCGTTGTCGATAGCAATCGTTCCGTCAGCGTTAATGTAAGGACTGCCCCATTGCTCGGAGAGCAGCTTGAAAGGAGCGTCCCCATACGAATTGTCGAAGCTGAAGCCCGGTTTGCCCGTTTCTTCTTTGATCGATTTCGCGTAGCTCGCGACCTCGTCCCACGTTTTTGGCGGCTGCCAGCCTTTGCTGTCGAAGTACGATTTGTTGTATATCAGCACATCGGACGTTTTTTTATTGGTTGGAAATCCAAACATCGTGCCTTCCGGACCAAAGCTCTTCACCTCATCCAGATAATACCGGAAAGGACCGCTGTTGCCGGCCGTCATTCCAATCTCTTTATTTTGGTAGTACGGCATCAAGTCCACGATCGCTTGACTACTGATGTATTCGGGAAACGTCGCAGCGTCGATATTGGACAACGTCGGTGTCGATTTCGAGACGATATTCTGCGTCAACTTGTCCGTTAAATCGCCGATTGCCCCCTGATTGGATAGGTCTACCTTGATATTCGGATAGCGATCTTGGAAGGCATCGACCATCTTTTGAAGCGTCGGGTAGTTCGCGGCCCCGGTCCCCGTCCAGAATGAAATACGAACCTCCTTTTTGTCGTTCAATAGGTGCTCAACGGCGGCTTCCAGAGCGCCCTGAGAGGCCGATGAACCGGCGGACGAAGCGGCTGGTTTGCCGGCGTTCCCGCTTTCGGACGTTTGATTATGGCCGCAAGCGGCCAACGTGATTAAGGATAAGGCAATAGGGACGGATAAGATCGCTTTTTTCATGTTCGGTATTCTCTCCCTTAACGTTGTGTTTGCTATAAAGGCAGGTTCGATGAACCTCGCCGGGATATAAATGTTCGAAACCGCCCGCTAGCCTTTGATGCCCCCGCGGATCATGCCTGAGAGCACTTGCTTGCGCAGCAAGAGGAACATGATGATCAAGGGAAGCGTGACAATTGCCGCCGCTGCCATCTGTAATTCATAAGCAATCGTGCCGACGCTGCTGGTGAAGGCGTTCTGCAGCCCGTTCGAAACAAGCCTTAGGCTGTCTTGGGTCGTGACCAAATTCGGCCAGGCAAAGGTATGCCAGATCACGATCATCGATAGGATCAGGGTCGTCACCACGGCTGATTTGGAGAGCGGGAGCACGATGCTCGTCAAGTAGCGAAAGTTGGTTAATCCATCGACCTTCGCCGCTTGATACAGCTCGTCGGGAACCTGCATGAACGTCTGCCTCAGCAGATAGATATTAAACGGGTTCACGCAGTACGGCACGATCAGGGCCTCCCAGGTATTCATCCATCCCCAGTGCGCGATCGTTTGGAAATTAGTGATAATCAACATTTCCTGCGGGATCATCATCATGGATAGAACAACGAAGAAAAGGAAGTTCTTCGCGCGGAAACGCAGCCGGGCGAAAGCGAATGCCGCCAACACGGATACGAAGGTACTCGTCGTTACCGTCGCCATACCCACGATCAAGTTATTGCGTACATACGTAAGCAGCGGTGCCTGAACAATGGCATCGATATAGTTGTGCCACCGCGGCTCTGTCGGAAACAAAGTCGGAGGTACGCGAACAACCTCTGCTGCCGATTTCAGGGATGTGCTGATCATCCAATAATACGGTACCACCGTCATTGCCGCCGCTAAAGCCAAAAACAGATACAGCGCCGCTTGACTGAGTTTTGCTGCAGCTTTCACTGGTAGAACACCTTTCCCTTCGTCCATTTCAATTGCAGGTACACGACGATCATAACCATCAGGACCAGGATCACCGCCGCGGCGCTTGCGCTGCTTACCGCGCCGGGCGTTAAGTAGCTGCCCAAAGCATCCATAATATAACCGACAAGCGTAATCATCATCTTGGAGTTATCTCCCGGCGGTCCGAACGAACCCCCGAACAAGGCTATGACGCTGGCATACGCCCGGAACGAAAAAATGACGGAGGTCACGAAAACAAAAACAGAGGTCGGCGATAACAGCGGCAGCGTGATTTTGCGAATAATCGTCCATCGGCTGACACCGTCCAAGCTCGCGGCTTCGTAGTAGGACCTGTCGATATTCTGAAGTCCGCCCAGAAAGAGAAGGATATGCAGAGACAAACCGTCCCATACGCTATACGCGAATAAGATGAACAAGCTGTGCATGTAGGCGACGTTGTACCGATGCGGTGAACTTAGAATGCCTTCGCCGCTGATCCAGGCGACCGGCTCGATTCCGAACCAACCGAGAACGGAGTTCATAAGTCCGAAATGGGTGTTGAAGATAAAGGTGAAAACCATGCCCGCCGCAATGACATTGGTTACCTGAGGCAGGTAGTAGATCGTGACGAACAATCCTTTCGCCCGCTTGACGGCGTTCAGACCAAGCGCCAGCAATAAAGAGACGATCATTGAACAAGGCACGCAGACGAAAGCGATGAACAGGGTGTTCATAAGCGCTCGCCAGAACACAGAATCTTGCATGACTTCGCGATACTGACGGATTCCCCATCCTCTGTGCTCCCCGGTTAAAAACCGGTAGTCCGGCTTAAAGGAGGTGATGAACGTATGGATGATGGGGTATACCGTAAAGAGCCCGAGCAGCAAAAAGGCCGGCAGTAGATACAGGTAAGCCGAATGGTCATAACGCACGTTCAATCTCTTTCGCTTGGGTCTAAGCATGTCCATCTCCCTGCTTGTTTTTCACTTTGATCGACGTTGGAGACTCGGCTTTAAGCACTTTCCGGTCGCTAATCTCTTGAATCAGGCGATCTCGCAGGAATACGCCCGTATGCCTTCGTTCGATGCCCGAAGAGAACTCATAGCCCATTTCGTCGGAAGCCAACCATGCGTCGATGACGATCTTGTAATAGCGATCGGGGTCAATGAGCTGCCCGTTCTCGAAAACGATGGATTCGATTCTCGCCCCGTGAGGCTTGGCGTAGTCGGCTACAATGCGTAATCCGCTTACGGCAAGGGGCGAAGCCCGTTCGACCCGCAGCGTGCTGATGCCGTTCTCGATATTGCGAATCAGATCCGAACCTTTAAGCCTCAACGTGATCAATTCGTCATTAAAGTAAAACAGCTTGCGAACTTGATACACGGTTACTGCTCCCGATGGAAGGCCTTGCCCCATGCGGCCCGAATAAAGGAGCGCAATATCGCTGTCTGTCGCAGCGCGCATCACATCCGTCACCACCTTCGTTAGCGGCGTTCCTTCCATATCCACCTCCGCCGTCAAGGGGGATTTATGCACAACCTCGTCCTCCAAACGGCCGAGCACGACCCCAAGCTTGTCCCTTGTCCGCCGCTTGTATTCGTTCAGCTTGCATTGCATCTCCTCGTTCGGCGGAATTTGGCTGACGAAGCCGCTGGCATCCAGATAATCGGGCGTCACGCGCAGCACTTCTTTGTCCGGCGAGAACTCGATCGTCAGCTTGGCAAACCCTCTGCTATTGCTGCCCCCTTGCACCACGGGCACCTGCCGGACCTCCGAACGGATGAATTGGTGCCAGTGCGCGGTAAATAACCCGGACAGCTCGGGAACCTGCGTGCATAACGCGATCGCTTCCTCGCCTGTAAGAGCGGAACGGTCCGCGGTATATTTCAATCCATAATGCGTCAGCGCGAGGATAGCATCCGGTCTGCCCTTCGGATCCAAGCCGCGATTTAGATAATCGACCCATTTCCGGGCTTCGCGGGCGCCTTCCACAATCGCCAGAGCGCGGGTATGGATGGAAAGGCCGGGACGGTCCAGCTGCTCCGATGCGGACAACCCGATGAACGCGATCTTGATGCCCGCGATCTCTTCCATGACGTACGGTTGGAATCCGGCCGCAATTTCTCCTGTTTTTCTGTCAACGACATTGGCCGCAGCGAACGTAAACTCGCCTTGCCTCGACCAATCGAGAAGCTTCTCTACGCCATACTCGAACTCATGGTTGCCTACGGCGGATACCTTTGCTCCCAGACGCATCATCAGTTCAATCACGGGTTCCCCTGCCAGCTCCTCCGATACCGGATCTCCATTGAAATTATCGCCGCCGAACACGACGATCGTATGGGGATTAACCCTTTTCTCCTGCTCCACCAACGCGCACAATTTAGCGCAGCCTAGGGTATAATCGGTCTCGAAGATCTCGGCATGGAAATCGTTGATGCCAATGATCGATATCGTTTTAGTCTCCATGCTTACGCCTCAGCCCTTCAGTTCGAAATCGTTTAACTTACGGAAACGCATGCCTTCAGGCAAGTCACTCACTTCATATAGATAAAAGCGCGACACTGCAAAAGTTACCGCCGCAACCGTACAGGATGAAAAGACATCCGAGATGTTTGCACGGCATTCATAGGCAATCGAGATGTGAGGATCGAACGAATATTGCTTCTTGCCGGTGCTCAGCTCCGCTAAAATGCCGCTTATGCGCTGATGCAGGTCATGCAAACGAGGTTCCGCTCTGACATTGACCCACACCACGTTACCGCCGACAATATCGAACATGCCAAGCTCATGAAGCGTCAATTCAAACGGTTTGCGGTTGACCTTAAGCAATCGTTCGGTCAGTGCGTCTGGACTAGCAACGTCCCCGATATAATGCAACGTCAAATGAAAGTTTTCTTTCGGTTCGTAAGCGCCTGACGGGTCGAAAACGCGCAGCGCGCGTTGAACGCGTTTCAACTCTTGCGAGACAGCCGCCGGAAAATCGAGTCCAACGAACAATTCCATGTCTAATCATTCCAATCCGGTTCCGGTAATTAGGAAGCTAATCGCTCCATAGTGAATCGAGATTACAAAAGCCCGTATGAGGTTAACGCCTGTCGAATCCCATCTTCGTCAGCCGATCCGGTTATCAGCTCTGCCACCTCCTTTAACGCATCCGATGCATTCCCCATCGCGACGCCGTGACCGACTGCCAGCAGCATGTCAACATCGTTAAATCCGTCACCGAAGGCAAACGAGCGATCCGTCGGGATGCCAGACTCTTGCAAGAGCCACCGAACTGCCTGCGATTTGCCGGCTTCTTTTGAAATCAGATTGACTAAATAGTCGTGAGACCAGTGGATCACATAGTCGTCTAAAAAGTCCTGGACATGTCGTGCCTCTTCCCGAGTGATATAGAGATGCGCTTGATATAAAGGATGGCTCCTCTCGAAACGATTCCGCACATGCGGAAGCTTGCTTCCGAAATCGTGCCAGACCTTTTCAACCCGCTCGTTTACATGGTCCACGATCTCGCCGTATGCATAATGCCCGCCGTAAGCAATGCCGCAGGACCTCGCGATTTCGATCATCCGGTCCATGGATGGCAGCGTAATAAAACGTTCGAATATTTTCTGGCGCCGGCGAAAGATCAGTTGACCGTTGAGGAAGACCACCGTATCGCACGGAACAGCCAATTGCTCTTGGATAAACGCCATCGAAGCAGGTCCCCGGCCTGTTGCAATTACGATCGTATGGCCGCGTGCCTGCAGTTCGATCAAGGCATCCCGCGTACTGCTTGATACGCGTTGGGTCTTATGACTGTAGAGGGTGTCGTCAAAATCAAAGAAGATGAGTTGAGGCTGCAAGTCAATGACTCCTTTTTGGAAATTATTTCAGAATATTCTGTAAATAAAACCGAACACGTTTTTGAGCCTTCCTGCTCATCCGATTCATGAGAAACGAACAAACAGAAATTACGCCATCATACTACATAATTTCGCCTACTCAAGTCTGATTGTGTTAACTGAACATGAAGTAATTGTGAAATCAGTTCATCCGCCGCAAGCTCCCTTTCGTTCCTTGTGACAAGCGCCCAAGAGAACATGAATTAGAACATGCACAAATGGTGTTTTTGAAGATCAGATCGATTTAAGAACCGAAAGCGATCAGACTCCTCGATGACGAAGTAAACGAATGACACTTGACTTGCCCGGCTTTATCCGAGAAACGGACAAATGCCGGATATGCCATCGTACTACAAAAAAACCGACGTAGATCAATTGTTTTGTCAACGCCAAATTAAAAAAATATTAAAATCCTTCGCTTCAAATCGATCAACATTCGGGCAGTATACACGCTGAACGAATGATTTCAGCTGCAAAATCCAGTGTTCGGCTTCTTCCCGTAAAAATGATTTTTCAACAAATTTGACGTCACGCACGGACGCTTTTTTCTTGTCCGCGGACGGTTGAAAAATTACTTTGACACATAGAGTAATGATATGCTACATTTACTCCATCAGATAGAGCTCTATCAGACAGAGCACTACGAGACAGAGCACTACCAGGCAGAGCACTACCAGGCAGAGCACTACCAGGCAGAGCACTACCAGGCAGAGCAGCACGACATAGCACGATAAGACAACGTACTCGCACGGCTCGAGTGCAGGAACGGGAGGGCCTCTATGCTCCGAAGCGACATGATCCGCGGCCATCTCGACGCCATTATTTTGCGGTTGATTTACGAAGAAGACCGCTACGGCTACGAGATTTCCAAGGAAATCAGCGTCCGGACCGACGACCGGTTTCAAATCAAGGAAGCGACGCTCTACGCGGTATTCCAGCGGCTGGAACGCAAGGAGCTGATCGAATCGTATCTCGGCGACATCTCGCACGGCGGCAAGCGGCGCTATTACAAGATCACGAAGCTCGGCAGAGCCTACTTGAAGGAAACGGTCGAGGAATGGAACGAGATCAAAGAGATCGTCAATATATTCATGGAGGGTATCTAAGATGAAGAAGATCAGATCGCACGTGGAAGACTGGTTCAAGGACATTCCGGACAGCGAGGCGAAGCAGGAAATCCAAGAGGAGATCACCCAGAACCTGGAGGAAAAGGTTTACGATCTCGTCCGGAGCGGCAAGTCGGAGGAAGACGCCGTCAACAAGGCGATCGTCGAATTCGGCGACATCTCGGACATCAAGCTGGAGCTCGGCGTGAAGAACGGCAAGCCGGCCTCCTCCCGGAGGCAGTTCGGGCTCCACCTCGGCTTCTCGCTCTGGGGCAGCGGCCTCATCGTCGCCCTGTTTATTTTCATCAACGTCTATTACACGCCCGACGTCATCTGGTTCGTTTATCCGACCTTCGCCGTCGCCTGGTGGCCGCTTGTCATGTTCTACAAGTGGCTCGGGTGGAGATAAGGAGGCCGCCCATGCGCAACCACCGTGTCGCCTTTGCCGTATCCGGCAGTCTCATGAGCATCTTCTTCCTCATCCTCGTCAATTACTTGACCACGCCGGGCGAGATCTGGTTCGTTCATCCCGCCTTCGCGCTGATCCAATGGCCGATCGCCCTTTATTTCGCCGGAACCGGCCGAATCAAGGCCTATTCCGCGGCGTCGACCGCCGTCATTCTTCTGTATCTGGCCTATCAGAACGTCGTCCACAGCCCGGATTATCCATGGATGCTATACGCGGGCTTCGCCGTGATCTGGTGGCCCATCCTCATGTATGCCGGACGCTTCGCGGGCACGCTCGCGATGGCGTTCGCCGGCAGCTTCTGCATTATCCTGTATTACGGCATGCTCAACGTGCTGCTCTCGCCGCAGTTCCCTTGGATCGTGTTCCCGGCGTACGCCGTGCTCTGGTGGCCCATGTCGATCTACTTCGCCCGCACGCGGCAGTGGTTCGCGTTCGCCTTGTGCGGCTCGCTCCTGACGAGCGCGCTGTTCATCGTCGTCAACGCGATCTCGTCCCCGAACGACGTCTGGGCGATCTATCCGATCTTCGCGGTCGTGTGGTGGCCGCTCAGCATGTACTATTTCGTCGTGAAGAAACGGACGGTTTGAACCGCGCCGCGGCCCGGTGGTACAATGAAGCCTGTACGACCATCACTCAGGCGAACGGGGAAATGCGACATGCTGAATTACATCCTTCATAACGATCACGCCAACCCGCGCATCGCGGTCTCCCAAGCAAAGCCGGACGACGCGCCCGCCGTCATGGCGCTGCTCGTCGGCGCGGCCCGGTGGCTGCAGAGCAAGGGCTCGTCGCAGTGGAGCGCGCTGCTGAGCGGCGACGACCATCACGACGTCGTCGGCCATATCGCCGCGGGCGAGCTGTTCCTGTTCAAGGACGGCGACGCGCTTGCCGGCATCGTGCTGCTCATGCAGACGCCGAAGCAGTGGGACCTCGACCTCTGGGGACCGGACGGCCACGAGCCGAACGTGTACCTGCACCGGCTCGCCATCAACCGCGAGCATGCCGGCCAAGGGCTCGGCACGGACATCGTGCGCTGGGCGGAAACCGGCATCTCCTTCCCGGGCAAGCGGACGATGCGGCTCGATTGCATCGCCAGCAATCCGAAGCTGAACGACTTCTACCGCGGTCTCGGTTATGCGTACAAGGGCACGTCGCCGAGCGGCTTTTGCCTGTACGAGAAACCGCTGGCCCGCGATTGACGGCAACGAAAAAGCATGCGGACGATTTGACGTCCGCATGCTTTTTTTTAGCTGCTAGGCGGTTCCGGCCGCGCCTGCGATTCGGCCATCCACTCGCGCGGATTGCCGTAGAGGCGCAGCCGGCTCAGCACCGCTTCCGCCGTACGCGCCCGCTCTTCGAGCGTACCGCGCAGCGGAACGTACGGAATGCGCCGCGCATGGAGGTCGGCGGCGATCCGCTTTTGGAAGACGCGGCGGTGCACGTCGCCCGAGCGGTCCCACGTATCGTCGTACGGAATGTCGTCGCCGCACAGGAAGAAGACGTCGTACCGCGAGGCCGCCTTATCCGCAATGGCGGCAAGGCCCGGCGTCGCTCCGCCGTGGTAATCGAGGGCGAACATGTGCGTCGTCAGCGCGTTCGTATCCACGAACAGCACCTCCCGCGCGTCGAGCGTCAGCCGGTCCTCCCGCTCGAGATGCCCTGCCGCGATCTCCTCCAGCTGCCCCGGCGTCAAGCGGCGGCCGACCTGGTGCCGCTCCCAATACTCGCGGCCGTATTCCGGCATCCAGACCGTATGCATCCGCTGCGCCATATGCGCCGCGAGCGTCGTCTTGCCCGTCGACGGCGCGCCGAGAAAGACGGCTTTGGCGACGAGATCCCGGTAGACGACCGGACTGACGTGCGGCCGGCAGCCGTACGGATCGTTGCGGGCCATCGTGCCCGACACCGGAACGGTCCGCCGGTCCGGATCGACCCGCCGGTCGGCGGCGCCGAGCGCGAGGCTCATGTGTTCGCCGTAGAATTCGCTGGAATAGAAATGCGTGACCGGCCTGCCGTTCAGCAGACCCAAAATATACCGCTCCTGCAGCCGTTTGATCTCGGGCGTATCGCCGGTCTCGTTCGGGCCGTCCCACGCTTCGATGACCTCGACCCCGGGGTAGAGCGCGCGAATCCAGCCCGCCCGGACATGAAGCGGCACGTCGGTCGTCTCGGGACAGTCGTAGATGACGACGATGATGTCGTCGGTTTCGCGGATCGCGGTTTCGATCAGCAGCTGATGGCCCTTGTGCAGCGGCGCGAACTTGCCGAGCGTGAGTCCGGTCGTGCGGCCTGCGCGGCTCTCGCGGTTCATGCGGGCACCTCCTTCGGGCCGGCGTCGTACGCCCGCTTCCACGACAAATGGCCGGCGACGGCGATCGCCAGGAAGACGACGTACAGGAAGGCGAGCGAATATAGCTCCTTGTAGGCGTACATGCCGATCGACAGCGCGTCGACGGCGATCCAGCAGAGCCAGTTTTGCAGCACCTTCGACGAGAGCAAGTATTGCGCGATGAGGCTGAGCGTGGCGATCAGCGCGTCGGCATACGGAATCGAGGCGTCGGTATAGGCCTCCAGCACGAAGCCCCACAGCAGCGTCACGGCGACGAGCAGCACGCCGAGCAGCGCGGCGCGTTTCGGCGCGAGGCTGCGCGTCGGCCGAACCTTGGCGGTGCCCCGTCCCGTCAGCCAGACGGCCCAGCCATAGAGGCTGAGCGCGAAGAAGAACACTTGCAGCGTCATGTCCGCGTACAGCTTGGCGTCCTCGAACATGCAGAAGAAGCAGGCGACGTTCGCGAGGCCGACGGGCCACGCCCAAATGTTCTCCCGCGCCGTCAGCCAGACGCTGAGCAGCCCGGTCGTCGTGGCGGCGATTTCCAGCGCCGACGACGACGTGGCGAACGCGACGGCGAGCATAACGATAACGAAGACCGGCAGTACCCAACCTTTGTTCATGCGCATACCTCCTCGCATCCTGGCATCCCCGTGCCATAATACTCTCAATATGACAGTATCAAAACCCGCGAAACGAGCCGCCCGAAAACCGGCCGTTGCCGCCTTTTTGATATTGTCATTATGACATATAAAAACCGATTGTCAATCCGTTCCGCAAAAAAAAGAGCCTGCCCGCGTCAACCGCGTGACGCAGGCACACCCTTCCCTTTCGTTTCCGCTCCTTAGAACGCCCAATTGCCGCCGCGGAAGACCGGCTCGACCGTGCCGTCCGCCCGGACGCCGTCAATGTCCAGATCCGCCGTGCCGATCATGAAATCGACATGCGTCAAGCTCTGGTTCAGCCCGCTCGCGAGCTGCTCCTCCTTGCTCATCGCGAGCCCGCCCTCCAGGCAGAACGGGAACGCGAAGCCGATCGCGAGGTGGCAGGCCGCGTTCTCGTCGAACAGCGTGTTGTAGAATGTCACGTTCGTATCGGAGATCGGCGAACGGAACGGCACGAGCGCGATTTCGCCTAAGTAATGCGAGCCTTCGTCGGTCTCGATCAGCTCGCGGAGCGCGGCCAGGCCCGTCTCCGCCTCGTAGCCGACGATGCGGCCGTCCGCGAACGTGATTGCGAACCGGTCGATCAGGCTGCCGTTGTAGCTAAGCGGCTTGCTGCTCGCGACCTTGCCGTTCACGGCCGTGCGCAGCGGCGACGTGAACACTTCCTCGGTCGGCATGTTCGGGATGAACGTCGTCCCCTGCTTGTTCCGCGTGCCGGCGCTCACCCAAATATGGCCCTCCGGCAGCCCGATTGCCACGTCCGTGCCCTCGGCGCTCCGGTAACGGAGCTCCTTGTAGCGGCGCTCGTTCAGCCGATCCGCCTTCGCTCTCAGGCCGGCCGCATGCTGCCGCCATGCGGCGACGGGATCGGCGGCATCGACGCGGACGGCCGCGAAGATCGCTTCCCACAGCGCGTCCTCCCGCTCCGGTTCCGCGCGTTCCGGGAACACCTTGTCCGCCCACGCCTTCGAAGGCACGGCGACGATCGACCACGCCACCTCGTTGTTCAGCGTGAACTTGCGGAACGGCGTCAGCGTCTGCTGCTGCGCCTTCGAGACGGCGCCGGCGCGCGCGGCGTCGATGCCGCTCAGCAGATCGGGATCGGCCGCGTCGACCCACAGGAACGCGGCGCCTTCCTCGGCCATCGCGACGCGTCCGGCCACGTACCAAGCCGGATGAATCGAGAGTCCTTCTTCCGGCGCGTGCTCCAGCCGGGCGCGGGTCACGCCTTCGTCGTTCCAGTCCACGTGCACGTAGGGCGAGCCGAGCTTGTACGCGCGCTTGACGACCTCGCGGACGAACGGCGCCGCCGCGATCGGCGAGATGACGTACAATTTCTGCCCGGGCTGCACGTTGACGCCGACTTCGACCGCCAGCGCGGCGTATTGCTCGAGCCGTTGTTGGAATGATTTCATCGTCAGATCTCCTTTAGCGGATATTCGCATGATCGCCATCATTTACCGGATTGCGTAGTCATTATACCAGCGCTGCCCGGCGGCCTGCAAAGCGAAAACGGGACCGTTCGGATTCGAACGGTCCCGCGGCCGATGTTGCCCGGCGCTTACGATTGGAACTGCGCCCGGTGCAGCCGGCTGTAGTGGCCGCCCGCGGCGAGCAGTTCCTCGTGCTTGCCCTGCTCGGTCACGCCGTTCTCCGTCACGACGACGATCCGGTCGGCGTTCTTGATCGTGGCGAGCCGGTGGGCGATGACGAGCGTCGTGCGGCCCTGCGACAGCTCCGCCAGCGACTGCTGAATGGCCGATTCCGTCTCCGTGTCGAGCGCGGAGGTCGCCTCGTCGAGGATGAGAATCGGCGGATTCTTGAGGAACATCCGCGCGATGGCGACGCGCTGCTTCTGCCCGCCGGAGAGCTTCACGCCGCGCTCGCCGACGATCGTGTCCAAGCCGTCCGGCAGCGTCGCGACGAACGCTTCCAGCTGGGCGCGCTTGACCGCCGCCCGCAGCTCCGTCTCCGAGGCGTCCATCTTGCCGTACAGGATGTTCTCCCGCAGCGTGCCGGAGAACAGGAACACGTCCTGCTGCACGATGCCGATGCCTCTGCGCAGCGAAGCGAGCTTCATGTCGCGGATGTCGCGGCCGTCGATGGCGATGCTGCCGCCGGTCACGTCGTAGAACCGCGGCAGCAGGCTGCAAAGCGTGGTCTTGCCCGCCCCGGACGGGCCCACGAACGCGACCGTCTCGCCTTCGCGGATCGTAAGGCCGATATGCCGCAGCACTTTCTTCTCGTTCTCGTAGCCGAAGCTGACGTCGCGGAACACGATGTCTCCGCGCAGGTTGTCCACGGCGACCGCGTTCGGGCGGTCCTCGATGTCCGGCGCCGTGTCCATCAGCTCCGCGTAGCGCTTGAAGCCCGCGAACCCTTTCGGATAGCTTTCGATAACGGCGTTGATCTTCTCGATCGGGCCGATGAAGACGTTCGCGAGCAGCAGGAAGCCGACGAATTCGCCGGCGGTCAGCTCGCCGCGGACGACGAACCACGTGCCGCAGATCATGACGAACAAGGTCACGAGCCGCTTCAGCATATAGCTGAAGGACGTGTTGAACGCCATGATTTTGTAGGAGAGCAGCTTCGTGACGCGGAAGCGCAGGTTATTCTGGTCGAACAGCTTCTTCTCGAATTCTTCGTTGCCGAACGCCTGCACGACGCGCATGCCGCCGACGTTGTCCTCGACGCGGGCGTTGAACTCGGCGATGTCCGAGAAGAGCCGGTGGAACGCCTTCGTCATCTTCGCGCTGAAATAGACGGCAAGCCAGATCATGAGCGGCACGACGATGAACGTCAGCAGCGCCAGCTTCCAGTTGATGAGCAGCATGAGCACGAAGGCGCCGATCAGCGTCATGACCGCGATGAAGAGATCCTCCGGCCCGTGATGCGCCATTTCCCCGATTTCCATCAGGTCGTTGGTCAATCTGGCGATGAGATGCCCCGTCTTCGTGTTGTCGAAGAACCGGAAGCTCAGCTTCTGGATGTGGTCGAACAGCTTGCGGCGCATGTCCGTCTCGATGTTGATGCCGAGCATGTGGCCCCAATACGTGACGATGTAGTTCAAAAAGGCGTTCAGCGCATAGATGAACAAGAGCCCCGCGCAGGCCCAGGCGATCAGGCTCCAATCCTTGCTTGGAAGCAGCTTGTCGATGAACTGGTTGACGGCGACGGGAAAGCCGAGCTCCAGGAAACCGGCGAGAATCGCGCTGAAGAAATCCAGGTAAAACAATTTCTTGTACGGCTTGTAATACGCGATGAAGCGCGACAGCATGACATTCTTTCCTCCTTCGTGATGCGGTGCGGCGGCAAAAGGCGGTCAGCGAACTTACGGGCGGCGGGAGCGGGCGGCAAAAGGCGGTCTGCGAACTTACGGGCGGCGGGAGCGGGCGCAGGCGCGGCGATACGGGCGGAAGTTTTGCCGAAGCCTCGCCTTAAATGAGAATCAATATCAATTGTATCGGGTTCGACGCGCCCTGTCCATGCCTTTATAGGCCGAAAGACCGCCGCCGCGGCCGTGAACGCCGCGCGATTGCGCCCCCTGCGCGACCGGCGCGACCGGCGCGCGACTTCGGCCGAACCATCATGAACCGGACGTCTGCCGTCATACACTACGAGAAGGCGGTTCGCGCCGCTGTGCCGGGGCTTGCGGGGCTTCATGCCCGCATCCTTCGGCCCGGGAGGCGGACCGATGCCGGCCATCCCGGCACCATTACGCGCGATTCGCGCCGAAACGAGGGGATTCGCATGCAACAACGGCTGCAGGCCGGCATCGACGCGCTCGTCGCCCGCTTGCTGCGCGGCCAGGCGGCGGACGGCAGCTGGCGGCTCGGCTTCATCGAGCAGGGCACGTCGCTCGACGCCGCGACCGTGCTCCAGCTGCAGAACGCGGGCATCGCCCGGCCGAAGCTCGTGAAGGCGCTGGCGGAGCGGATGATCGCCAAGCAGTCGGACGACGGCGCCTGGCGCGTCTATCCCGACGAGAAGACCGGCAACGCGTCCGCGACGGCGGAATGCTATTACGCGCTCCAGTACGCCGGCATCTCGCCGGATGAGCCGTTCATGCGCAAGGCGCGCAAGGCGTTCGCCGACATCGGCGGCCTGGGCCGGATCGAGAGCCTGCTGACCAAATTCCAGCTCGCGCTCATCGGCCGCTACCCGTGGCCGCGCTGGTTCCCCGTCCCGATCGGAATCCTGCTGCTGCCCGCCTCGTCCCCGCTTCATTTCTTTCAATTCTCGGGTTATGCCCGCGTCCATATGGCGCCGATGCTGATCCTCGCCGACCGGAAGCCGGTCGACAAGCAGCCGCATATCCGGCCGCTGACCCCGGATACGCGCAGCGACGCCGAGCTCAAGCGGCTGCAGCGCGGCTGGCACGCGCATTTCGGCGCGGCCGTCCGCGGCTTGTCCGAAGACCGGCGCAAAGGGCCGTGGAGCCCGGCCGCCAAGATCCGCGAGCTGGCGACGGACCGCGCCGAGCGCTTCATCCTCGAGCGGATCGAGGCGGACGGCACGCTGTACAGCTACTCCAGCGCGACGCTGCTGATGCTGCACGCCCTGCGGACGCTCGGCTATTCCACCTCGCATCCCGTCGTGGAGAAGGCCGTGCGGGGGCTCGAATCGCTGACGGCGCCGGATATCGCCAGCGCCTCCAGGAGATCGATGCAGATTACGACGTCGGCGGTCTGGGATACCGCCCTGATCAGCCACGCGCTGCAGGACGCGGGCGTCCCGGCGGCTCACACGGCGGTTGAGAAGGCCGGCGATTACCTGCTGGCCCGCCAGCACGTGAAGCTCGGCGACTGGAAGCGCGGCGTGAAGCGGCCCGCTGCCGGCGGCTGGGGCTTCTCGGACGTCAACGCGATCAACCCCGACATGGACGACACGACCGCCGCGCTCCGCGCCGTCCGCGGCCTTCCCGGCCATCGCGGAAGGGCGGCCGCGGACCGCGGCTTGCTGTGGCTGCTCGCGATGCAGAATTCCGACGGCGGCTGGGCCGCGTTCGAACGTAACGTCGACCATCCGCTCATCCGCTGGGTGCCGCTCGACGGCGCCGAGGACGCGGCCACGGATCCGTCCACCCCGGATCTGACCGGCCGGACGCTGGAGTACCTGGGACGGTGCGCCGGCTTGACGACCGCGCACGCCTACGTCCGCCGCGGGGCGGATTGGCTGTATCGCCGCCAGGAGAAGGACGGCTCCTGGTACGGCCGCTGGGGCGTCTGCTACATTTACGGCACGTGGGCGGCCTTGACCGGACTGACCGCCGTCGGCGAGCCGGGCGATCATCCGCGCATCCGCAAAGCGGCGGAGTGGCTGCTCGGCATCCAGCGCGCCGACGGCGGCTTCGGCGAATCGTGCGCCAGCGACCGCGTCAGGCGCTATACGCCGCTGGCGCACGGCACGCTGTCGCAGACCGCCTGGGCGCTCGACGCGCTCACCGCCGCGCACGCGAAGCCGCTCCCCGCGATGGAACGGGCTTGCGATTATTTGCTGCGCCGTCTGCAGGCGGGGAGCGGTCCCGAGACCGAATACCCGACGGGCGGCGGGCTGCCGGGCTGCCTGTACGCCCGCTACGACAGCTATTCGCTCGTCTGGCCGCTGCTCGCGCTGGCGCATTACCGCGACAAATACGGCGGCGCGCCGGCCGAACCGCTTGAATAAGTCCATCCGCGGCTAAGGCGGCCAATAAACAAAAGGAGACCCCGGGCCGGAGCGCGCGCTCCCGGGAATCTCCCTTCACTGGCTGCGGTACGCGCGGACGCGGACGAACCCGCTTCCGCTGCCGCCGCGCGGCACGGCCGGCGAGGCGCCGTGACGCCCGGCGAGCCGGACGCGCCGGACGCCGCCCCGCCAATCGCCGGTCTTACCGCTGCATCCGCCAGTACATATCGTTCAGGCGCAGCTCGTTCCGGAACGCGTACCCGTCCGTCTTGTTGTCGATGACGACGCACTCGATGCCCGCCATCTCCGCCCAGTCGGTCAGCTGCTCCACGGTCACCTCGTACGAGAAGACGGTATGGTGCGCGCCTCCGGCGCGAATCCACGCTTCGGCCGATTCGTTCAGCGACGGCTGCGGCTTCCACAGGACGCGCGCGACCGGCAGCTTCGGCATGTCGTGCGGCACGTCGACGGCGTCGACGACGTTCACGATCAGGCGGAACCGGCTGCCCAGGTCGATGAGGCACGCGTTGACCGCTTGTCCGCTGCGGCCGTTGAAAATCATGCGCGCGGGATCGGCTTTGCCGCCGATGCCGAGCGGGTGCACCTCGAGGCGCGGGCGGTCCGCCGCGATGGTCGGGCAAATCTCCAGCATGTGCGCGCCGAGGATCATCTCCCGGCCCGGCTCGAAATGGTACGTGTAATCTTCCATGAACGACGTGCCCCGGTTGCCGGCGATCAGCTTCATGACCCGGGTCAGCGCGGCCGTCTTCCAGTCGCCCTCTCCCCCGAAGCCGTACCCCGCTTCCATCAGCCGCTGCACGGCGAGTCCCGGCAGCTGCTCCATGCCGTGCAAATCCTCGAACGTCGTCGTGAACGCCGTGAAGCCGCCTTCCTCCAGGAAGGCCTTCAGGCCGAGCTCCGTCCGGCCCTGCTCGCGGATGGCCGCCCAAGCGGCCGCGTCGCCCCGTACTTCCGGCGCGATCGCGTATTGCGACGCGTACTCGTCCATCAGCGCGTCCACCTGCGCCTCCGTGACCTTCGCCATGGAGTCCACCAGATCGCCGATGCCGAAGCCGTTCACCGCCCAGCCGAATTTCACCTGCGCTTCGACCTTGTCGCCTTCCGTTACCGCCACTTGGCGCATGTTGTCGCCGAACCGCGCGACCTTCAGCGAACGGCTCTCCGTGAACGCCGCCGCCGTGCGCATCCAGCCGGCGACGCGGCCGCGCACGGCCGGATCTTCCCAATAGCCGACGACGACTTTGCGGGCGATGCCCATCCGGGCGCCGATGAAGCCGTATTCGCGGTCGCCGTGCGCGGATTGGTTGAGGTTCATGAAGTCCATGTCGATGGTATCCCAAGGAATGTCGCGGTTGAACTGCGTGTGCAGATGAAGCAGCGGCTTGCGCAGCTCCGCCAGGCCGGCGATCCACATTTTGGCGGGCGAGAACGTGTGCATCCACGTGATGATTCCCGCGCAACGGGCATCCGCGTTCGCCGCGGCGCACAGGGCGTAAATGTCCTCCGGCGTCGTCACGACGGGCTTGAACGCGACCTCGTACGGCACCGCTTCGTCGCGGTCCAGCCCTTCGGCGACGGCGCGGGAATGCGCCGCGACCTCGAGCAGCGTTTCCGGGCCGTACAGATGCTGGCTCCCGGTGACGAACCAGAATTGATAGGGCGTTGCGGTAAGCATGAACAACTCCTCCTTCACGAAATCGATGAGTGCTGTCAACTTGTACGAACAGGAGAGGAAACCGTCATGATTCGACGCTAGACGCGCGCGCTTGTATAGACGAAACATCCTGAATTACGGCCTAATCACCGCGGTTAACTTGTACGTACAACCTCGAACTACCCTCATTGTACGATGAGAAGGCTTTCATTTCAACCGTCAATTCGCGGCGATCTCGCCTCACCGTTGGTTAGAAAACGTTAATCTGCCTTTCGGATTCTACAAATTCCTTGACATTGATACATTTTGTATCATAAATTAGTAGAGGAAACGGCCCTTCCGTACGAATACGAGCTGGCTAGATTGACGTAAGGAGACTCAAACCATGACGATGGGAGATCGATTAAGAGAACTCAGACTGCGCATGAACATTTCGCAAGAGGAAGTTGCCAAGCAAATCGGCATCACCCGGTCCGCGTACAGCCACTACGAAATCAACAACCGCCAGCCCGTGTACGAAACGCTGAAAAAGCTGGCGGCGCTCTTCAACGTCTCGTTGGATTACATTATCGGCGGCGAGCCCGCCAAGCCGGAAACCCCCGTGACGCCGGAAGCGATCGAGATCATCCGCATTTTGAACGGGATGGATCAGGAACGGCGCAAGCAGTCCATCGACCGGATGATGGCCGTCCTGAAACAAGCCGATTGAAGTTATTTGACGGTGCACGGCAGCATGAACCAGATCATGGTGCCTTTATCCTTAGCGCTGACCGCGCCGATCGTGCCGCCGTGGGCTTCGACGATTTCCTTCGCGATCGCGAGCCCGAGCCCGCTGCCGCCGTCGGCGGAGTTGCGGGACGCCTCGATTTTGTAGAACCGGTCGAAGATGAACGGCAGATGCTCTTCGTCGATGCCGCCGCCCGTGTCGCTCACGGTGACGATCACCCGGTTCGTGGACGCTTCGAAATAAAACGAAAGCGTTATCTCTCCGCCTCTCGGCGTATGCTTAATCGCATTGTAAATGATGTTCGCCATCACTTGATCCATGCGGGACAGATCCAAGCTCAGCCGGATGCGGTTCTGCTGCTCGATCTCGCGAGTCTGTCCTTCCGCGGGCACGTTCTCGCTGAGGTAGTCGCAGCTGAACCGCAGCCCGCTGCTGATGATGTCGATCTCGTACAGGTCGTGCACCTGCCGGATCCACTGCCCGAGCGCCACCTCGCCGAAATCAAACCGCGTTTGCCCCGCCTCCAGCTTCGTCAGCTCGAACAGATCGCGAATGAGCCGATTGAGCCCGCCGAGCTTCCCCAGCATCATGCGGATGTACCGCTGCTGCTGCTCCTCCGTTTTGACCACGCCGTCCTGAAAGGCCTCCAAGTACCCCTGCAGCAGCGTGATCGGCGTGCGCAAATCATGCGAAATGTTCGTCATCAGCTGCCTCCGCGACGTCTCCGACCGCTCCAAATCCCGATTCGTCTGCGCGAGCGACGCGTTCACCTCGCTCAGCGCCACCGTCCGTTCCTCGATCCGCTCCTCCAGATGCACGTTCAGCTCCCGCAGCTCGTGGGAGACGTGCTCGATCTGGTACAACGCGTTCGAAAACCGTTTGGAGATGATGAACGACTGCATCAGCATGAAGAAGAAGAGACCGAGCGGGACAAGCTGCGCGTACACGAGCCATTCGTTGTAGAACAGCATGTCGTTCAGCACGGTGACGACGAAGACCGCCACGCCCGCGAGCACGAACGCCGAGCCGACCCGCCTGCGCAGCTTGGCGGTGACCAGCACGCACAGCGTATAGACGCTGACCGCGATGACGTAGAGCTGGAACGCCCACAGCAGCCGCGAATAGACGACCGCCGGACAGACGAGCACGAACGCGCAGAGCGCGATGCCGGCGCCGATGACGTACCTGATGACCTTCTTCGACGCGTCCAGCGGAAACAGGCGGTAGACGTACAGATAGCCGGAGACGGCGCTCAGCGCGAACGAGATGTATTCGATCTTGAGTCCGCCCTCCCAGGGGATCGGGAACATTTGCAGCAAATAATTCTCCCCGGTCACGCTCGCCCGCGCCGCGACGAACAGGCAGAGCAGGCCGAAGTGAATGGTGAAGCGTTCCTGCCGGCGGAACGCGTAGAGGCCGATATGGTAGACGCCGATGATGACGAGACTGCCGAGAATGAGCATCTCCTTCGCCGTCGTTTTCATCTGGGCGCGCACGATCGTATCGCTGTCGCCGAGCATCACGGGCACCCAAATGCCGCCTTTGCGATGCTGAAAATTGGACACCTGGACGACGAGCTCGACGCGCTCGGCGCCGGGCGCGAACGAGACGATCCGCGGATACTGCTGCGGCACCGACGTCTCGCGGCTCGTCCCGACCCGTCCCTGCTCCGCCGCCGCCTTGCCGTTGATCCACAGCTTGTAGCTGCTGAAAATATTCGGCACCCGCAGCGCCAGCACGCGCTCGCCGGGCTTCAGGAGCAGCGTCAGCTTGTACGTCGCGTAGCCTTGGCCGTCCTGCAGGCCGAACTTGCCCTTGTAGCTGTTCCACGACCGGGGCACGTTCACGTATAACGCGTTCTGCGCAAGCCCAGGGTCGCCCGGCGCCAGCAGCCGGTCGCCGTAGAACGCCCAGCGTCCCGACAGCGCGACCTGCCCGTCGTCCGCGAAGGACCAGTCCCGCAGGTCGATGACGCCGTTCTTGGCCGTCGGCGCGCCGCCGGCGCTTGCCTTGCAGCCGGTCAGGAAGGCGGCGGTCAATAAGAGGATCGAAAATAGTGCGACGAAGCGGCGAATGGCGGAACCCTCCTGAAAACGCAGATTGCCCACCCCTCCCTCCATTCGCTATAATAGTGCGAGGAAGAGGGGGAACTGGAAGATGTCTGGGAGCAGAATATTGGTCGTTGACGACGAGGCGGATATTACCGAGCTGATTAGCTTATATATGGAACGCGAAGGCTATCTCGTGCGCGCGACGGACAACGGCGAGGACGCCGTGGCGCTCGCGGCCTCGTTCCGGCCGGATTTGATCATTTTGGACATTCAGCTGAAGCATATGGACGGCTTCGACGTCTGCAAGCAGGTCCGGTCCGTGTCGGACGTCCCGATCCTGTTCGTCAGCTGCAAAAACGACGATACCGACATTATACATGGTCTGACCGTAGGCGGCGACGATTATATGACGAAGCCGTTCAGCCCGAGCCAGCTGGTCGCGCGCGTCAAAGCGCATCTGCGCCGGCAGACGGTGAACGACCGGCGGCGCGCGGCGGACGAGGTGCTCCGCTTCGACCGGCTCGTCATCGATCTGCCCGGGCGGACCGTCCACGTCGGCGGCAAGGAAGTGTTCCTGTCGACGAAGGAATTCGAGCTGCTGGTTCGCCTCGCGAAGTCCCCGAACCGCGCTTTCGCCCTGGACGACCTGTATACGATCGTCTGGGGACACGACAGCATGGGCGACACGCGGACGCTCATGGTGCACGTCAGCAACCTCCGCAAAAAAATCGAGCCCGACCCCGCCAACCCGACGTATATCGTGACGGTGCGCGGCGTCGGCTATAAATTCAGCATCAAGGAAGGAAGCCCGCATGTATAAAGCCGATTTATGGAAAGATTACGAACTGCTCGACACCGGCAACGGCGAAAAACTGGAACGCTGGGGGTCCTACGTCCTCCGCCGGCCCGACCCGCAGGTCATCTGGCCGATCGCGAACGAGACGGGCCGCTGGAAGACGGCCGACGGCCACTATCACCGCAGCTCCTCCGGAGGCGGCGAATGGGAGTTCCGCACGAAGATGCCGGACCGCTGGGCGATCTCGTACGGCGAGCTGCGGTTCCACATCCGTCCGACCAACTTCAAGCATACCGGCCTGTTCCCGGAACAGGCCGTCAACTGGACGTGGATGATGGACAAGATCCGCTCCGCCGGCCGGCCGATCCGGGTGCTGAACCTGTTCGCCTACACGGGCGGCGCGACGGTCGCCGCGGCGGCCGCAGGCGCGGAAGTATGCCATGTCGACGCCGCCAAGGGCATGGTGCAGTGGGCGAAGGAAAACGCCGAGCTGTCCGGCCTCGCCACCGCGCCGATCCGCTACATCACGGACGACGTGTTCAAATTCGTCCAGCGCGAGGAGCGCCGCGGCAAGAAGTACGACGCCATCATCATGGACCCGCCGTCCTACGGGCGCGGGCCGAACGGCGAAATGTGGAAGCTGGAGCAGAACCTGTATCCGTTCCTCGAGTTCTGCACGACGATCCTGTCCGAGAATCCGCTGTTCGTGCTCGTCAATTCCTACACGACGGGGCTCTCCCCGACCGTGCTGCACAACATGCTGCACCTGACGGTCGGCCGCAAGTTCGAGGGATCGATCCACAGCGGCGAGATCGGCATTCCGATCACGGCGACGGGACTGACGCTGCCCTGCGGCATTCTGGGACGCTGGGAGGGCCGCTAGCATGAGCGGCAACGGCGGGACGACGCCCGCCCCCCTGCTGCCCGTGCTGTACGAGGACAACCACCTGCTCGCCGTCGTCAAGCCGCCCGGCATCCTGTCGCAAGCCGACGAGACCGGCGAGGCCGACATGGTCACCTTGCTGAAGCAGGATTTGAAGAACCGATACGACAAGCCCGGCAACGTATATGTCGGGCTTGTCCATCGTCTGGACCGGCCCGTCGGCGGGGCCATGCTGTTCGCGAAGACGTCCAAGGCGGCCTCCAGGCTCTCGGAGGCCGTTCGCAGCCGCAGTTTCGACAAGTTATACCTCGCCGTCGCGCACGGCGCTCCCGCGGCCCTTTCCGGCCGCCTGAAGCATTACCTGCGCAAGGACGCCGCGCGAAACGTCGTGACCGTCCACGACAAGCCGCTCGCGGACGCCAAGGAGGCGGTGCTCGATTACGCCGTCGCCGCCCGGAAAGGCCCGTATTCGCTGATCGCGGTCAAGCTGCTGACGGGCCGCTCGCATCAGATCCGGGCGCAGCTGTCCGCCATCGGCTGCCCGCTCGTCTTCGACCGCAAGTACGGCGCGCCCCCCGTGCAGGGCGAGCAGGACATCGCGCTCTGGTCGACGTCCGTCGGCGTGGCCCATCCCGTCACCAAGGAATGGCTGACGATCGTGGCTCGGCCGCCGGCGGCCGAGCCGTGGACCCGCTTCGCGGAGGAGGATTACGCCACAGCGCTCGCCCTCCTCGGACCCGAAGGAGGCGGCGGCCGATGAACCGCGGCGCCGCGGCGCGCTTCCGCTGGCCCGTCCTCGCCTTGCTCGCGCTCCTGCTCGCCGGCGGCTGCGCGACGCCGCCGAAGCACGAGCCCGCGAAGCCCGACCCGGCCGCGGACGCGTCGAAGCCGCCGGCCGGCGAGCCGGCCCCGGACGGCTCGGGCGGCGGAGCCGATCCGAACCCGGGCGAGCCGAATGCCGGCCAGCCGGGGAACGGGCAGCCCGGCGGCGGCGGCGCGGCCGGCAACGGCTCCGCGGACGCCGGCCAAAGCGGCGGCGATGGCGCCGGGCAGTCTGCCGGAGAAGGCGACGGTCATGGCGGCGGCCAGCCTGCCGGAGAAGCGCCGCCGCCCGCCGGCAACGGGATCCGCGACGCGACCTGGATCGCCGTCGGCGACGTGATGATGCATATGCCGCAGCTTCCCGGCGCCTACGACGCGAAGACGGGACGGTATGATTTCAAGCCGTTCTTCGCCCCGGTGAAGCCGATCCTGGAGCAGGGCGACTGGACGCTCGCGAATTTGGAGACGCCGGTCGCGGGCAAGCCGCTCGGCCTGTCCGGCTATCCCCGCTTCAACGCGCCGCCCGAGCTGGCCGACGCCCTCCGGTACGCCGGCTTCACGGCGGTGACGAACGCCAACAACCATGCGATGGACCGCGGCGTTCAAGGCATCGCCATGACGCTCGCGAAGCTGCAGAAGCTCGGCTTCGCCACGAAAGGAACCGCCCGCTCCCAAGCCGAAGCCGTCAAGCTGACGATCGTGAAGGCGAACGGCATCGCGATGGGCCTGCTCGCGTATACGTACGGCACGAACGGCATTCCGCTGCCGGCGGATCAGCCGTACGCCGTCTCGCTCATCGACGAGCAGGCGATGATCCGCGACATCGGCCGGCTGAAGGCGGCCGGCGCGGACTTCGTCGCCGTCGCCCTGCACTTCGGCATCGAATACCAGACGACGCCGAACGACGCGCAGAAGAAGCTCGCGCGCGACCTCGTCGCCGCCGGGGCCGACATCATCGCCGGCTCCCACCCGCATGTCGTGCAGCCCTACGAATTCGCCGAAGTGTCGCAGCCCGGCGGCTCCGTCCGCAAGGGCCTCATCATTTATTCCATGGGCAACTTCATCTCCAATCAGCGCGGCGACACCAAGGACTACGGCGTCATCTACAAGGTCCGGATCCACAAGGAACATGGCGTCACGACGATCGGCGACGTGAAGGCGATTCCGACCTGGGTGCACCGTACATCGGTCAAGGGCGTCGGCCATTACGAGGTCGTGCCCCTCGCGGACGTCCTGGCCGCCAAATCGCTGAAGGACTTGAGCGCCGCCGATTATGCCGCCCTCAAGAGCACGTACGCGCAGGTAACGAAGCGCATCGACGCCATGCGCAGCGTGCCCGTCGAGCTGCAAGCAAGCCCCTGAGCCAACATGAACCGCCCCTTCCGTTCGGTTGAACGGAAGGGGCGGTTTGGCGTTACGGGCAGGTTAGGTTACGCGTTCGCGACTTTGCCGAGCAAATACACGAGCAGCTGCTGATTATGAAGCGATATCCGGTCGAGCGCCTCGCTGATGTAGGCGTCGCGGATCCCGACGCCGCGCGCGGCTTCCTCTTTCCCTTTCTCGGTCAAGGTAACCCAAACGATCCGCCGGTCGCTCTCGTCGCGGTTGCGCACGACGAGGCCGCCGCGCTCCATCCGGTCGAGCAGCGTCGTGATCGCCGCCGGGGTCGTCTCCAAGTAGCCGAGCAAGTCCGACGGCTTCATCGGCTGGTGCTGCAGCATGAGCTCCAGCACGACCAGCTGTCCCTCCGTCAGGTTCGGCGCCAGCTCATCCTCCAGATGCGTCTTCCATTCCTTCGTCATCTTCATCCACAGTCGGGCGAATTCCGTAGAAACGATGACCATCACCTGCTTTCTGTCCGAATTAGGCTTATACCTCATTATACCATGCGCCGATGTCGAATTTAAGGTTAACGCAGTTAATATTTTGTCCCCTTAATCGCGATAAAAGAGAACCATTTGACACCGTTAGACATAGATTGAAGATATAGGCTGTTGTACCGGCTCGAAATTCGATCAGGAGCGTGAACGGATATGGAGGAACGCAAGCTGGAATTGCTGCGCAAACTCAGCCGGCTCGGCATACAAAAAGACCCGCAATGGCTTGACCGGCTCGACGAGCCGGCTCCATTGTGGGTTGTGCTGGAAATGATGGTGGCGATGCTCGAACAGCGGGAATCCCCGCATCAGCCGTTCGATTGATCCGGCTGCTGCTGCAGATCCGCGCGGACGAACGCCGTGACGAGGCCGTCTTTCTTATCGACCGGCACGAGCGAGCGGCCGGTCGATCTGCGGTCCTCGATCGGCGCCTTCTCGGTCGAGACCGCCATGGCGGCGCCCGAAGCCGTCAGCAGGACAAGCTCCTTCGCTTCCTTGCAGTGCAGGCCGCCGACGAGCCGTTCGCCGTTCGGGCGGACGCGCTTGCCTTCTTTGAATTCGAAGGTCGCCACGCCTTTGCCGCCCCGGCCTTGCACCGGATAGTCCAGCAGCAGCGAGCGCTTGCCGTAGCCGAGATCCGTCAGGACGAGCACTTCGCCCTCGTCCCCGCCGACGAGCTCCGCGGCGACGACTTCGTCGTCCTCGCGCAGCGCGATGCCGCGGACGCCGGCCGCGACGCGGCCCATCGTGTTCACTTCGGTTTCCGCGAAGCGGATGCTCATGCCGCCCTTCGTGATGAGCAGCACTTCTTTGCCGTTATCGCTCGGCAGGACGCGCAGCACGTCGTCGCCTTCGGCGACTTTGACGGCGGCGATCGCGGTCGAACGCGACGATTTGTAATCCTTCAGTTCGGACCGCTTCACCTGCCCGCGCTTCGTCACGAAGACGAGCGAGCGTCCCGGCGCGTCGAAATCCTTCACCGGCACGATGCTGACGATGCTGTCGTCCTTCGGCATCGGCACGACGTTCACGACGGCGGTGCCGGTATCCTTCCATTTGAACTCCGGAATGAGATGAACCGGCAGCTGGTAGTACTGCCCCTTGCGGGTGAAGAGCAGCAGCTGGTCGATCGTGTTCACGTCGAGCAGCGTGCGAATGACGTCGCCTTCTTTCACGCCGGCGCTCGCCAGCTCCCCGCCCGAACGGGTGAACGACAGCTTCGACGTCCGCTTGATATAGCCGTCCTGGCTGAGCGTCACGAACACGTCCTCCGCCGCGACGATGACCTCCAGGTTGACCTTGAGCTCCTCCACTTCGCCCCGAATGTCGGAGCGGCGGTCGATGCCGTACTTCTCGCGGATTTCCGTCAGCTCGTCCTTGATGACGCCGAGCAGCTTCTTCTCGCTGTCGAGAATCGAACGCAGGTACGCGATCCGCTTCTGGATGTCCTTCAGCTCTTTCTCGATCGACGTGATCTCGAGGTTGGTCAGACGGTACAATTGCAGCGTCAGAATAGCGTCCGCCTGGCGCTCCGAGAACGCGAACTTGGCGACCAGGTTGTTCTGCGCGTCCTGGCGGTTCTTCGACGCCTTGATCGTGGCGATGACCTCGTCCAGCAGGTTGAGCGCCTTGGCCAATCCTTCCAGCACGTGCGCGCGGTCCTCCGCCTTCTCGAGCTCGTAGCGCGAACGGAACGTGACGACTTCCTTCTGGTGATCGATGTACGCGCTCAGCATCGCCTTGAGGCCCAGCTGCTGCGGCGTCTTGTTGACGATCGCGACCATGTTGAAGTTGTACGCGACCTGCAGGTCGGTCTTCTTCAGCAGGTACGCCAGAATCCCCTGCGCGTCGGCTTCCTTCTTCAGCTCCACGACGATGCGAAGACCGCCCCGCCCGCTCTCGTCGCGCACCTCCGCGATGCCTTCCACCCGCTTCTCGATCCGGATGTTCTCCATCGCGGTGACGAGCCGGGATTTGACGACCTGGAACGGAATCTCGGTAATGACGATCTGCTGGCGTCCGCCTTTGAGCTCTTCGATCTCCGTCTTGGACCGGTGGTAAATGCGGCCCTTGCCGGTCTGGTACGCGTCGCGGATGCCGTCCTCGCCCATGATCAGGCCGCCGGTCGGGAAATCCGGTCCCTTCACGATCGTCATGAGCTGCGCCAGCTCGATGTCCGGCCGGTCCATCATGGCCATGCACGCGTTAATGACTTCCCGCAGGTTATGCGGCGGAATTTCCGTCGCGAAGCCGGACGAAATGCCGCTGACGCCGTTGACCAGCAGGTTCGGGTAACGGGACGGCAGCACGACCGGTTCCTTCGTCGTGTTGTCGAAATTATCCTTGAACAGCACCGTCCGCTTCTCGATGTCGCGCAGCAGCTCCATCGCGATCGGCGACAGGCGCGCCTCCGTATACCGCATCGCCGCGGCCGGGTCGTCGTCGATCGAACCCCAGTTGCCGTGGCCGTCGATGAGCGGATGGGCCATCTTCCACGGCTGCGCCATGCGCACCATGCCCTCGTAGATCGACGAGTCGCCGTGCGGGTGGTAGTTGCCCATGACGTCGCCGACCGTTTTGGCCGACTTGCGGTAGCCCTTGTCCGGCGTGTTGCCCGCGTCGTACATGGCGTACAGGATCCGCCGCTGCACCGGCTTCAGCCCGTCGCGGACGTCGGGAATCGCGCGGTCCTGAATGATGTATTTGGAATAGCGTCCGAAGCGGTCGCCGACGACCTCTTCCAGAAACGCCGGTAAAAACTGTTCGAGCGTACTCATGCCGAACCTCTCCTCATTGGTTATTCCTCAAACTCCGTAAAGTCGACGTTCTCCACGATCCAGCGCTTGCGCGGATCGACCTTGTCGCCCATCAGCGTGGAGACGCGGCGTTCCGCCTTCGCGGCGTCCTCGATCTGCACCTGCAGCAAGGTCCGGGATTCCTGGTTCATCGTCGTCTCCCACAGCTGCTCCGGGTTCATTTCGCCGAGTCCTTTGTACCGCTGCAGCTCGAAGTTTTTGCCGAATTCCTTCAAGTAGTTCTGCAATTGCTCGTCCGACCAGGCGTAGCGGACCGTCTCCAGCTTGCCGGACTTGCGGGTGATCTTGTAGAGCGGCGGCTGGGCGATGAAGACGCGCCCGGAGTCGATCAACGGCTTCATGTAGCGGTAGAAGAACGTCAGCAGCAGCACTTGAATGTGCGCGCCGTCCGTATCGGCGTCGGTCATAATGATGATTTTGCTATAATTACACGATTCCGCGTCGAACTCGGGCCCGATGCCGGCGCCGATCGCCGCGATGACCGCCTTGTATTCGTCGTTTTTGAGAATGTCGAGCAGCTTCGCCTTCTCCGGGTTCATCGGCTTGCCTTTGAGCGGGAGAATAGCCTGGTACTTGGAGTCGCGGCCCTGCTTGGCGGAACCGCCGGCGGAGTCGCCTTCCACGATGAAGAGCTCGGTCCGCGACACGTCCTTCGACTGCGCCGGCGAGAGCTTGCCGTTCAGGTTGGAGCTTTCGCTCTTCTTCTTGCCGCTGCGGATTTCGTCGCGCGCCTTGCGCGCCGCTTCGCGGGCTCTGGCCGCCTGCACCGCTTTCTTCAGCAGCAGCTGGGCGACCTGCGGGTTTTCTTCGAGGAAGACCTGCATTTTCTCGGACACGATCGCGTCGACGGCGCCGCGGGCCGACGAGCTGCCGAGCTGGTCCTTCGTCTGGCCGACGAATTCCACGTCCGCCATTTTGATGTTGATGACGGCCATCATGCCTTCGCGCAAGTCGTTGCCGTCGAGATTCTTGTCCTTCTCCTTCAGCAGGCCGTTCTTGCGGGCATAATCGTTCATGACGCGCGTATACGCCGTTTTGAAGCCGGTCTCGTGCGTGCCGCCGCCCCGCGTCGGGATGGCGTTGACGAAGGAGGCCATCGTTTCCGTGTAGCCGTCGTTATACTGCAGCGCCACCTCGACCTCGATGTCGTCCTTCTCGCCGGCGAAATGGATGACGTCGTGCAGCACCGTCTTGTCCTCGTTCAAAAACTGCACGAACTGGCTCGCGCCGCCCTCGTAATAAAACTGTTCTTCCTTGCCGCTGCGGTTGTCCTTCACGTTCACCTTCAGGCCGGAATTGAGGAACGCGATCTCCTGCAGCCGCTCCGACAGCGTCTCGTAGTTGATCGACGTATTGCCGTGGAAGACCCGGCCGTCGGGCTTGAACGTGATTTTCGTGCCGGTCCGGTTCGTGTTGCCGATGATTTCGAGGCCGGTCACCGGTTCGCCGACATGCTCCTTGCCGTTCTTGTCGACCCAATATTCGAAGCGCTGCTTATGTATTTTGCCGTCCCGGAAGATTTCGACCTCCAGCCATTCCGACAGCGCGTTCGTGACGGACGCGCCGACGCCGTGCAGGCCGCCGGATTTCTTGTATCCCCCGCCGCCGAACTTGCCGCCCGCGTGCAGCATCGTGAAGACGACCTGCGGCGTCGGAATGCCGGTCTTGTGCATGCCGGTCGGGATGCCCCGGCCGTTGTCGCGCACCGTGACCGAGCCGTCGCCGTTGATCGTGACGTCGATCGCGCTGCAAAATTTCGCCAAATGCTCGTCCACCGCGTTGTCGACGATCTCCCAGACGAGGTGGTGCAAACCCGAGGTGCTCGTGCTCCCGATATACATCCCAGGGCGTTTGCGAACGGCGGTCAACCCTTCCAGCACCTGAATGTCGTCCGCGTCGTAGTTGCCGGCTGCCGTATTGTTCCCGCCCGCAAACAGATCCAGCTGATCAGTCATAGAGAGCCTCCTAAAAGTTTTTTACGCATGCTACCTGGCCCCGCTTCAATGTAAGTAAAAAACTTGCTTCGGAAGCTTAGGCTTATTTAATTGCGTTGCTGCTTTGCGTTGCTGCTTTGCGAGCAATTAACTCGCTTCGGAAGCTTAGGCTTCGTTTTTTCCCAATACTGCATGGAACGCTTCTTTACGAGCAAAAAACCCGCTTCGGAAGCATCTGCTTACGTTGCTTGCGATGCTGCTTGGAGAATTGCGATATAACTTCATCGGGGAATCCATATAATCCTGCTCCGTTCCCGCGATTCGCTTCGAAATCTTGCGTCATCCGATCGCCGCTCGCTTCAAGCTATTCTAATTCAAGATGTCCTGTTTCGTAAAGACGGAGAACGAAACGGCCAGGGAAGCGATCCCCCAGCAGGCCAAAATGACAAGCGAGAAGCCGAGCGTCATGCCCGTGATCGGCGGCGGCGAGCCCGCCAGGTAATCCGTCAGCTGCAGATTGACGGAGAAGATGAATTTCGCGCTGTGCCACGAGGAAGCCATGTTCGATAAGATCGTCCCGGAGATGACGGCCGCCATCATCGTCACGATGCTCGCGGCCGTGCTCCGCACGAGCACGGACACCATCAGCGCGAGCAAGGCCACCGTCATGGCCGACACCCAGATCAGCCCGGCCTCCATCAGCAAATAGAGCCATTGCGGAATCGCGTGCACGAAGCCGCTTTCCACCGAGGAGCCGTTAATGACAAAACCCGTAAACACAGGCATGTCCCATCCAGCGTAGCCGAATACCGCGCCTGATATAAGATAACAGAGAACGGCGCTGACCACAACGGTCAATGACACGTAGAGGCTGAGCGCCACGAGTTTGCTGAACAGGATCTTCCATCGGCGCACGGGCCGCGTCAGCAGCATCTTGATGGTGCCCGACGTGCGTTCGCCCGACACGAGGTCGGAAGCGAGCGCGAGCACGAGCAGCGGGAAGAACAGCGTAACCGCGTTCGACAGGAAACTGCGGGTGAACGTGACGCCGTCCGGGGAATTCGGGTTGACGTCGTGATCCAGGTAATATTGGAGCTGCTGCACGGCGATCCGCCGCGAACGTTTCCATTCGTCCGGGATCCGGTCGCTCGAGAGCATGTTCTGGTATTCGCTGATTTGCTGCACGAGCTGGTTGCGCCAATCCTTGAAGTTCTTCTTGTTCGTCTCGGCGATGCGAAGCTGCGCGTACGTGAAGATCGGAATGAGGATCAGCAGCACGAGCACGATGACGAAAAACCGCTTCTTCTTCCAGATCTTGAGCGTCTCGTTTTGTATGAGCGGGAGCAATCTATCCAATGCTTTCACCTTCCGTCATCCGTAAAAATAACTGCTCGAGCGTCGGCGCGATGCTCTGCACCGACACGATGCCGATGCCGGCGCGCACCGCCTTCTCGACGAGAGACGAGATCCGCTCCGGGTTCATCGCCGTGATGAGCGCTTCCTTCATCCCCGCGAGCACGCTCTCGTCGATCCGGTGCTCGTGCTCCGGCACGAGCTCGACGCCGCGCTCGCCCGCAAGCAGCCGCCGCCCCGCTTCCGGCTGTTCGAACTGCCACACCACGTAATTGTCCGCGCCGTGGATCAGCTCGTCCACCGTGCCGACGGCCAGCACCTCGCCGCGGCTGATAATGGCAACGCGGTCGCACATCAGCTGGATCTCGCTCAGCAGATGGCTCGAAATGAACAGGCTCATGCCCTGATCCGCCAGCATGCGGACGAATTCCCGCAGCTCCTTGATGCCTTTCGGATCAAGCCCGTTCGTCGGCTCGTCCAGGATGAGCAGCTTCGGCCGGCCGAGCAGCGCCTGCGCGATGCCGAGCCGCTGGCGCATGCCGAGCGAATAGGTTTTCACTTTATCGTGGATGCGCGCGTCGAGGCCGACGATGGCGGCGACCTCGCGAATGCGGGCGTCGTCGATGCCGCGCTGCATGCGCGCGAAATGCTCGAGATTTTCCCAGCCCGTCAGGTAGGAATAGGCTTCGGGATTTTCGACGATGCAGCCGACGTGCCGGAGCGCGGCTTCCGGATGGCGGCCGATGTCTTCGCCGCAGATCAGGATCTCGCCCGAAGACGGCTTGATCAGATCCACGAGCATGCGGATCGTGGTCGTTTTGCCGGCCCCGTTCGGTCCGAGAAACCCGAAGATTTCGCCGGCTTTCACCTCGAACGTGACGTCCTTGATGATCGGCTTGCCGCCGATTTGTTTCTTGACGCTGCGGACGGACAGCACGACTTCCTCGTTCGGCGTTCGCCCGGTCTCCTGCCTCGCGTGTTGCATGCGCGTTCCCTCCTATTCCAATGACTGCACGATGCGGGCGGCGATCTGCGCGTACCCGTCGTGGTTGGGATGAAAATGGTCCGACGACAAGTATCGGCCGATCGCGTTCTCGAACAGATCGAACGTCGGGACCATCGTCATGTTGGGGTAGCGGTGAAGCAGCGCGTACGCCCGATCGTTCCACTGTTGAATCTGGAGCGAGCCGTCGCGGTATTCCGGTATATCGTAAAACGGATTGTACAAGCCGACGTACACGATCTGCGCTTGGGGGTTGATCGCATGCAGCCGCTTCACGACCTGCGCGAGCCGGTTCAACCCCTGCGGCAGCTCGGCCTTCAGCTGATCCAGGTTCAGTTCGCCCGGCGCCTTGCCCGGACTCGTGCCCGAGGCGATTTGGAACAGATCGTTCCCGCCGATGGTGAAGAGGATCACGTTCGCTTGCCGGAGCGCGAAGCCGTAGCCCTTGTCCGTTTCCAGCAGCTGCTCCAGCCGGTCGGCCTTCAAGCCGTTGACGGCCAAATTATTGTTGAGCCGGACGGACGTGTCCGGGTACTTCTTCTTCAGCAGCGCGACGACCTGCTTGACGTAGCCTTCGCCCGACCCGTCGCCGGTTCCTTTCGTCAGCGAGTCGCCGATGGCGGTGATCGAGATGTCCTTGCCTTCGCTCAGCTTGCCGCCCGCCGGCAGCGCCGGCACGTTCGCGCTTCCCGCGAACGCCTCGCCCTTCGGATACAGCATGTCCTTGACGGCGTACCCGAACCCCGCAAGCAAGAGCAGGGTCGACAAAACGGCGGAAACGCCGATGATTTTCCATAAGCTTCCGGAGGATAACGGTCTCATCAGGGGGGTCTCTCCTCGATTGTTTGAAATCAATGGCTTTCACAAACGGTTAGTCTTTTTAAAGTAATGCTTTCGAAGTCAATTTGCAAATTCCACCCATTTCTAGGAAAAACCGCGACGGCGTTCGACGACAAAAAAATCCGTGCATGCCCGCGGCCGATCGCCCGGAGTTTCCGGGTTGCGGCCGCATCAAGGACATGCGCGGATAAGGATCAAAACGGATTAGGCGTCATAACGGATGACCAGCGACTGCGCGGCCTGCTTCGCGAGCGCTCGCGCCTGCTCCGCGTCGGCCGCCGTGCTGAGCGCGACGGCCATGCGGCGGCCCGGCTTCGTGACGGGCTTGCCGAACACGCGCACCTGCGTGTTCGGGACGGCGAGCGCGTGCTGCAGGCCGTCGATGCGGAACGCATCGGCGTCGCGGTCCGCCTTCAGCGTGTACGTCGCGCCGGGCGTCAGCAGCCGGATCGACGGAATCGGGAAGCCCAGAATGGCGCGCGCGTGCAGCGCGAACTCCGACAGGTCCTGCGTCGCCATCGTGACCATGCCGGTGTCGTGCGGACGCGGGGACACTTCGCTGAACAGCACGCCGTCCTTCGTCAGAAACAGCTCGACGCCGTAGATGCCGTAGCCGCCGAGCTCGTCCGTCACTTTGCGGGCGATCTCCTCGGCTTGCGCGATCTGGTGCGGCGGCATCTCGTGCGGCTGCCACGATTCGATGTAGTCGCCGTCCTTCTGCACGTGGCCGATCGGCGCGCAGAACGACGTGCCGGATGCGGAACGGACCGTGAGCAGCGTGATTTCGGACTCGAAGGTGACGAAGCCTTCGACGATGACGCGCTGCTTCTTCGCGCGACCGCCGTCCATCGCGTACTGCCAGCAGGCTTCGGCGTCCGCCTCGGTTTTGCACACGCTCTGGCCTTTGCCGGAAGAGCTCATGATCGGCTTGACGACGCACGGCGTTCCCAGCTCGGCGACGGCCGCCTTCATTTCTTCGAGCGTGTCGGCGAACCTGTACGGCGCCGTCGGCAGGCCGAGCGTCTCCGCCGCCAGCCGGCGGATGCCTTCGCGGTCCATCGTGAGGAGCGCGGCGCGCGCCGTCGGGATGACGCCCCAGCCTTCCTGCTCCAGCTCGACGAGCGCGCCCGTCGCGATCGCTTCGATCTCGGGGACGATAAGGTCCGGCGTTTCTTTCAGAATAAGCTCGCGGAGCGCGTCGGCGTCCAGCATGTCGATCACGTAGGACCGGTGAGCGACCTGCATCGCGGGCGCGTTCGCGTAGCGGTCGACGGCGATCGTCTCGATGCCGAGCCGCTGGGCTTCGATGACGACTTCCTTGCCGAGCTCGCCGGAGCCGAGCAGCATGATTTTACAGGCGTTGGCGGAATAAGGCGATCCATACATAAGACAAAAAGAACCTCCCGGGAAGATCGCGCGCCGGCGGAGGAGAAACGAACGGTTTCCAACGTCCGCCGGCGCGCGTTTTTTCTTCCATTGTGGAGGTTCCGTACCGAAATTGCAAGAATTATGCCGATAAAAAGCGATACTGCGCTTCGATCAACCCGTTGTACGTGCCCTTGTGGCGAACGAGCTCGTCGTGGCTGCCGATTTCGACGATCCGGCCATGGTCGAGGACCACGATGCGGTCGGCGTTGCGGATCGTCGAGAGCCGGTGCGCGACGATGAACGAGGTCCGGCCCTGAAGCAGCTTCTTGAGCGCTTCCTGGATCTTCAGCTCGGTCTCGGTGTCGATGCTCGCCGTCGCCTCGTCGAGAATGAGGACGCGCGGATCGGCCAGCAGCGCGCGGGCGAACGACAGCAGCTGCCGCTGACCCATGGACAGGATGTTGCCGCGTTCCTGAACCTCCGTGTCGTAACCGTCCGGAAGATTCATGATGAAGTCGTGCGCGTCGACGGCGGTCGCGGCTTTCACGATCTCGTCGTCGGTCGCGTCCAACCGGCCGAACCGGATGTTCTCGCGAATCGTGCCCGAGAAGATGAACGTATCCTGCAGCACGACGCCGACTTGCGAGCGAAGGCTCTCCAGCGTCACGGTGCGGATGTCGACGCCGTCGACCTTCACGGCGCCCTGCACGGGATCGTAGAACCGGCAGAGCAGGTTCATGATCGTGCTCTTGCCGGAGCCCGTATGGCCGACGAGCGCGATCGTCTCGCCCGCCCGGACGTGGAGATCGATGCCCTTCAGCGCCGGACGGCCTTTCTCGTATTCGAAGACGATGTTCTCGAACTGCACGTCGCCGAAGATCCGCGGCAGCTCGCGCGCCTCGCCCAGCTCCCCGACCGTCGGCTCCTCGTCGATGAACTCGAAGATCCGCTCCGAGGACGCCATCGCGATGAGCAGCTGCGCGTACATTTGGCCGAGCCGGTTGATCGGATCCCAGAAGTTGCCGACGTAGTTGGCGAAGCCGACGAGCACGCCGACGGTGATCGCGCCGGTCATGATCAGATGCGAGCCGAACCAGAACAGAATGAGCGTGCCGATCGCGGAGGTGATCTCGATGATCGGGCCGAACGCCTGGTTCAGCGCGGAAGCTTTGTTCCATGCTTTGATGTTCGTTTCGTTGATGCTCTGGAAGAACTTGAAGTTCGACTTCTCCTGCGTGTACGACTGCGTCACGCGCATCCCCTGGATGCTCTCGTTCAAGTGCGCGTTGATCCGCGACTGCTTCATCCGCACGTCCTGCCAGGCGAAGCGGATCCGGCGGCGCAGCGCCGTCGAGACGACGAACATGAGCGGCACCGTAATCATGATCGCGATGCCGAGCTGGAAGTTCCAGATCAGCAGGATGAGGACGATGCCGACGAGCTGGATGCAGTCCATCAGCAGGTTGACGACGCCGTTCGTGAATAAGTCCTGCAAGGCGTTGACATCGTTCGTGACCCGCACGAGCACGGAGCCCGCCGGCCGTTTATCGAAGAAGCGGAACGACAGCTTCTGGATGTGGCGGAACAAATCGTGGCGCAGATCGTAAATGACCTGCTGGCCGATCATGTTCGTGTAGCGGATCCGGTACGTGTTAGCGGCCCACTGAATAAGATAAAGGGCCAGCATCGCCGCGGCGTACAGGTACAGCTTCGTCATGCTCGGCGCGCCGCCGTCCTTCGGCTGGATCGCTTCGTCGATCGCCTGGATGAACAGCGCGGGAATGGCCAGCCGGGTCGCCGTGCCGAGCACCATCGTCACGAGGATGACCGGCAGCAGCTGCTTGCGGTACGGCTTCATGTAGGTAAACAGGCGTCTCACCTGCGCCCAGTTGAACGGCTTCTCGATCGCGTCGTCGTCCTTGTAGACGAAGCGCTCGTGCGCGCCGCGGGGCTTCTTCGTTTCTTGCTCGCTCACTATACGACCCCTCTTTCCACTCTTGCGATGATTTCGTCAGCGGTCAAAGGACGGTCGGCATATTGAATGTCGTACGTGTCCCGGTAACGTCCCGGAACGTTCACCAGCTGATCGTGCGTGCCGCGCTGCGCCACGTGCCCTTCCTCGAGGACGATGATTTCGTCGGCATGGCGGAGGGACGAGATGCGGTGCGCGATGATGAAGGTCGTGCGGCCGGCCATGACTTCCTTGAAGCCGGCTTGAATCTCGTGCTCGGTCTCCATATCGACGGCGCTCGTCGCGTCGTCGAGAATGAGAATCCGCGGATTCTTGATGAGCGCCCGCGCGATGGCGATCCGCTGTTTCTGGCCGCCGGAGAGGCCCATGCCGCGTTCGCCGACGACCGTGTCGTAGCCTTCCGGCAGCTCCATGATGAAATCATGCGCTTTTGACAGCTTGGCGGCGTGAATGATCTGCTCCATCGTGACGCCCTCGATGCCGTACGCGATGTTGTCGCGAATCGAGCAGGAGAACAGGAACGTTTCCTGGAATACGATCGCGATTTGCTTGCGCAGGCTTTCGAGCGAGAGATCGCGGATGTCGATGCCGTCGATCAGGATTTGGCCCGTTTTGACGTTGTAGGCGCGCATCAACAATTGGATGATCGTCGATTTGCCGGCGCCCGTCGCGCCGAGCAGCCCGATGACCATGCCCGGCTTCGCGTCGATGTCGACGTTCGTCAGGGCCGGCGATTTGTCGGCGTAATTGAAGGTCACGTTCCGGAACTCGACGCGGCCTTGCGCGGTCCGTTCGTCCAGATCGACCGGATGGTCGTTGTCCTTCACGTGAATGTATTCGTTCAGCAGGCCGACGAGCCGTTCGCCGGATGCCTTGGACTGCGTATAGTTGTTGATTTGGAAGCCGATGCTCCACATCGGGCCGATAATGTACCAGAGCATGGAGTAGAAGGCGACCATCTGCCCCAGCGTGATGGAGTGGTTGATGACCAGCCGGCCGCCGGCGACGAGCAGAATGACGACGCACAGGCTGCCGAGCAGCTCCATGACCGGGAAGTACCGGCCCCACAGCCCCGACGCGTTGATCTGGTTGCTCTTGTACATGCCGCTGCGGTTCGAGAACTTCTCCATCTCGAACGATTCGCGCGCGAACGATTTGACGGTGCGGACGCCCGTGATGTTCTCCTGAACCGCCGTGGTCAGGTTGCTCATCGCTTGGCGCATTTCCCGGAACGCCGGGTGGATCTTCTTCTCGAAGCGCATGGCGGTGAACGCCAGGAACGGCATCGTGCAGAGCGTGATCAGCGTCAGCTGCCAATGGATCGAGAACATCATGATCGCCCCGAAGATCACCATCAAGAACATGTTCAGCATTTGCGTGAAGCCGAAGCCGATGAAGTTCCGGACCGCCTCCAGGTCCGCCGTCAGGCGGGACATGAGGTCCCCGGTCTTCGCGGTGTCGTAGTATTGGAACGACAGCGATTGCAGTTTCTCGTAGCACGCGTTGCGCAGGCGGAACGCGACCCGGTTGCCCAGGCGGCCGCCGAAGAGGCCCGACAGAAACGACATGCTGCCTTTAATGAACACGACCCCGACAACGGCGAGCGACAGCCCGGGCACCCACGTGAAGTTTTTGGGAACGATGACATCGTCGATGAGGACGCGAAGCAAGTTCGGATAAACGAGGCCGAGCGCGGTGGCGAACATCATGAAGATGATCGAAGCAAACAAGCTCTTGCGTTCGACCCAGTAAAACGGTTTAAGCTGCCTGAAGACTTCCAATTGGGTAACCCTCTCCCTGTGCTGTTTTGTGACGCTTTTGTTTATCGGCCTCGCGTCCAGGTACGGGCATCGGTCCCATCCGGCCATCGCAAGGCGTCATCCGGGAGAAACAAGCCGCGCCGCAGCAGGCGTCTTCGCCGTTTCTTCTAGATATGACTGAATATTAACAGCATGATTGCGGCACGGCAAACAGGGTGCGGGGGCATATTAGTGACAATATTCGCTTCCGCTTCCATCTCGACCGAAAGTAAGGGGGGTTTCTTCGAAATCGTCGGAAATCATGGCAAATAGGGCCATATTCCTCGGTTTTTGCACATTTGCCTCCGTTTTTGCATGATTTATTTTTCACAACCTGTAAGGGCTTTCAAAAAAGCCCGCAGCGGCGCGGCTTCCCGGCCGTTCGCAGCCGGCCGGGCGGACCTCGGACGAGCCTCTTCCCGCCCGCGGCAAAAAAGCTTGCCGAACGCCTCGCGGAGGCGCCCGGCAAGCTTCTTCGGGCCGTATGCGATGATCGGGGATAAGGGCGGTTCGCGAAGCAAGCGATCAGATCGCGAGCAGCTCCGCCTGCAGCCGCCGCAGCCCGGCAAGATCCGCGCCGCCGGTCAGCGAAGCCAGCTTGCCTTCGGCAAACGCCGCGATATCGTCCCGCAGCGCGGCGGCGCCGTCGGCGGACGCCTGCCGCATGAAGCCGTCGTACCGGCCGCTCCATTCCTGCTCCGCTTCCTGGATCCAAGCCTGCAGCGGGGCCGCGAGCTCCTGCTCCAGCACGGCGCGCAGCGCGGCCTTCCCTTCGCCCTCGAAGAAATGCTTCGGCGATTTGAACTTGCCCCACAGCAGCTTCAGGTCGACTTCCGGCGCCGTCCAGGCCGGCCGCTCCTCTGGATCCGGCAGCTCCGCCGGCTTATACGGCGACGGCGCGAAGCCTTCCAAGCGGCCTGCCGCTTCTTCCGCCGCATCCGCGTACAGCTTCGCCGCGAGCCGGTTAAGCGTATTGTCAAGCCGGAGCGACGTCGCCTCGAGCTCCTGGGCCAGCTCGATCTGCAGCAGCCGCTGCAGCTCCAGCCACGACGTCCACATCGCTTTCTTCAAGTCTCTGCCGTCGTCCTGCAGCGCGGCCGGGTTGAAGGCGAAATTGAAATGGTCGCCGAATCGGAACTGCACCCGCTGCAGCACGTAGAAGAGCAGCTCCTTCAATTCCTGCTGCAGCTGCGCGTGCGGCTTCGGCTCCGCTAGCGCCGCGGCGATCCGGAGCGCCTGCTCCTTGCTCGCGGCCAGCGCTTCGCGGACGCGCGCGCGCGTCGCTTCGTCGCCGGAAGCGGCCTCCAGCCAGTTCGCGATCGTCCGGCGGGCGCGTTCCAGCTCCTGCTCGGCCGAGGCGACGGCCAGGTTGCCGAGGTCGCCGCGCGTGAAGCCGAGGAACGCTTCCTCGAACGCGGCGATGCCGGATTCCTTGACCAGCCGAGCGACGCCGGTCCGCTTGCCGTCGAGCGCCTGCAGGCTCGAGACGGGGAACATCCGCGGGAAGCGGATGCCGTGCTGCTGCAGGTTGCGCTCGACATGCGCGAGCACGCCCTCCAGCTCCTCCCGGTTCGCGGCCAGGTCGGCGGCGTTGACGATGAAGAACATTTTATCGAGCTCGAATTGATCCTTCACGCGGCCGAGCTGCATCAGGAACTGCCGGTCGGCCTGCGAGAAGGCATGGTTGTAGTAGGTTACGAACAAGATCGCGTCCGCGTTCTTGATGTAGTTGAACGCGACGCCCGTATGGCGCGCGTTGACGGAGTCGGCGCCCGGCGTGTCGACGAGCACGATGCCCTGCGCGGTCAGCGGATTCGCGTGATGCAGCTCGATCTCGCTGACGAAGCAGGAACGCGATTCCTCCGCCACGTAGCGGCGGTAATCCTCGCCGGTCACGGCGAGCCGCTGCCCGAGCAGCGATTCGTGCTCGGCCCAGCCTTTGGCCGCCGCCTTCAAGAAGCTGTAATGCGGCCGCCCGCCGGCATGGACGCCGTCCGGGGACAGCTTCCGGATCGCCTGCAGCAGCCCCTCTTCGCTCAGCTTCGCGGTTTCTTCGCCGAGCAGGCCGAGCGAGTAGCGCAGATCGTCCAGCATGGCGTCGCGCGCTTTCATCACGACGCTGGCCGTGCCGTGCGGACGGTCCTCCGCCGGCGGCACGATCCGGTTGACCGCGGCGGTCGTCGGATTCGGCGACACCGGCAGGACCGACTCGCCGAGCAGGGCGTTGGCGAGCGACGACTTGCCCGCGCTGAACGCGCCGAACAGCGCGATCGTGAAGCGGCTGCTGCGCAGGCGCTCCGCCTTCTCGCGCATGCCGCCCACCGTCGCGGCCAGCGCCGGATGCGGCGCTGG
>NZ_JAGGDJ010000016.1 GCF_017652985.1 Paenibacillus artemisiicola | reverse complement strand
CAGCGGCCTTCGCGGTCCGCCCGCGGGCCTGTCCCCGCTCGCGGCCGCGCGCCCGCGCAAAAAAGCAGTCGCCGAAGCGACTGCTTTTTTGCCGTTCCGTTCCAATGCTGCGATTAAACCGCGTTTCCGCCATTTCAGCCCGCTCGCCGATCCCCGCCCGCACCGGCTCCGCCGGCCGTTATCAGCCTTTGACGGCCGAGCTGGATATGCCCTGGATGATGTATTTCTGGCCGACGAGGAAAATGACGATCATCGGAATAATCGCCGCGGACGACGCCGCCATCATGCCGTTGTAGTCCACGTTATTCTCGAGAATGAAATTTTGCAGGCCTAGCGGAATCGTATACAGCTTCGGGCTCTGCAGGAAGACGAGCGCGTTCTCGTAGTCGTTCCACTGCCAGGAGAAGTCGATGATCGCGAACGTCGCGAGCGCGGGCTTGGCCAGCGGCAGCACGAGGCGGAGGAAGATCGTGAAATGCCCCGCCCCGTCCAGGAACGCGGACTCCGTGATTTCCCTCGGAATGCCCATGAAGAATTGCCGAAGCATGAAGACGCCGAAGATCGAGAACATGCCGGGCAGGATGAGCGCCCAATGCGTGTTGTAGATGTGCATCCAGTTGAACAGGATGAACTTCGGGACGAAAATGACCTGCGGCGGAATCATCATCATCGACAGGTACAACAGGAACATCGCGCCTCGGCCCCGGAATTCCGTCCGGGCGAAGCCGTACGCCGCGAGCGCCGAGAGGAACACGGCGCCGGCCGTGGCGATGACCGCGATTTTGATCGAATTCAGGTAATACGGCAGGAAGTTGTAGCTGCCCGTCCAGATGCGCTTGTGGCTGCTCCAGTCGAGCTTGGCCGGCAGCCAGGTCTTGAACACCTCGGTCGGCGTCTGGAACGACGTGCTGATCATCCACAGGAAAGGAACGATCATGAAGACGCCGGCGATCAGCATGACGGCCGTGACGGGCAGCTTGGACTTCAACGTGCCTTCGTTCATGGGAAGCGCTCCTTTCTAGTAGTGAACCCAGCGTTTCTGGCCGATCCACTGAATCAGGGTGATGGCAAGGATGCAGGCGAACAGGAACCACGAGATCGTCGAGGCGTAGCCCATCTCGTAATAGCTGAACGCCGTCTTGTAGACGAACAGCGACAGGATCGTCGTGCTCCCGCTCGGTCCGCCCTGCGTGATCGCCTGGATGAGCGAGAACGTCTTCATCGTCATGATGAGGCCGGTCACGAGCAGCAGGAACGTCGTCGGGCTGACGAGCGGCCAGAGGATGCGCCACGTGATCGTGCGGCTGCCCGCGCCGTCGATGCGGGCGGCCTCCAGCTGCTCCGTCGACACCTCCTGCAGCGCCGCCAAGTAGATGATCATGTTGTAGCCGAGCATGAACCAGATCTGCACGACGTCGATGGCGTACATCGCCGTGTCGGAATCGGCGAACCAGCCCGGGGGCGAGACGACGCCGAGCCAGCGCAGCGCCTCGTTGATCGGGCCGTGGGTCGGCTGGAACAGCAGCATCCAGACGAACGCCACCGCGACGCCGCTCGAGATGTACGGCAAGAAGAACATCCCCCGGAGCAGCCCCTTCAGGTAGACGCCGCGGTTCAGCACGAGCGCCACGAGAAACGCGAGCAGGAGCGACGCCGGCACGGACAGCAGGAAGATCGCCGTATGCCGGATCGCCTCGTAAAACTTGTCGTCCCCGAACAGCCGCTTCAAATTGTCGAGGCCGGTGAACGACCAGCGCGGGTTCGAGAATTGATAGTCGGTGAACATGAGGCCGAACGAGAACAGCGCCGGCAGGATGAAGAAGAGCAGAATGCCGAGCATGTTCGGCAGGATGAACGCGTATCCGACCCAGCCTTGCCTATGAATCCAGCTACGCCGCCGCACGGGATCGCCGCCTTTCTTGGTTTCGTATCGCCTCTTCCGCGTGCGGCAAAGAGAAGAAGGAAGCGGAGAGTCCCTTCTTCTCTTTGGGCGGTCGGGGCGACGCGGTTATTTTTTGGTGAGCTCCTCGTGCTCCTTCGCCATGTTGGCCAGCGTCGCCGCGAGGTCCTGCTTATTCAGGAAATATTTCTCGTACTCCTCCTTGCGAGCGTCGATGACCTGCTGCGGCACGTCGAGCTGGAACGACGGGAACGTGCCGAAGACGACCTTGTTCATGGAATCGGCGTCGTATTTGTCCTCCACGCCCTTCAGCAGCAGATCCATCGCCTGCTTGTTGTCCACGCTCTTCGAGGAGGGGATGCGCCCGCCGCTCGCCATCGGCAGCATGCCGCCGTCGGCGTACCATTCCGCGAACTTGAGCGCCGCGTCCCGGTGCTTCGACTTCGCGTTGACCGACAGCACGTCGCCGAGACCGCCGGCGTACTTGTAGTCCTTCTGGTCGGCCGTCACCTTCGGAATCGTGGCGAACGCGATCTTGAAGTCGTGCGGGTAGTCCTTCAGGTTGTTCGCGTTGCGGAAAATAAACTCGCCCGCGCTCAGCATCGCCGCCTGCCCCTGCAGGAACATCGTGTCGACCGGCATCTTGCTCGTCAGCTGCTCGCCGTATTCCGGCGTCGATTTGTCCACGAACATCATGTCGTGCAGGATCTGGAACTGCTGCTTCCACAGATCGTTGTCGAAGTTCGAGGAGCCGTCCGGCTTCGTCAGGCCGAGGCCCGCGACCGTGCCGTCGATCGTCGCCGTGAACATCGCGTCGTGCTGCAGCAGGCCGTAGACGCCGTCCTTCGTCAGCTTCTTCGCGTACTCCCGCAGGTCGGACCAGGTCCAGTCGAGCGCCGGAACCGGCAGGCCCGCGGCATCGAGCATGTCTTTGTTCAGCCAGATGAAGCCCATGTTCTTCTTGGTCGGGATGCCGTAGTACTTGTCGTTGATCTTCCACTGCGCCGCGTCCGGGCCCATCTTGCCGTCGATGTCGTAGCCGGAGCCGGACAGATCGACCGCCGTGCCCGCGTCGACGCGCTTCTGCAGCCGGGTCAGCGTGTAGTTCATGTACAGGTCGGCGTCCTGGCCGGTCATGAGCGCCGTGTCGAGCTTCAGGTTGCCCGGGTCGTCGTTGACGTAGCGGACGTATTCGACCTGCACGTCCGGGTTTGCCTGGTTCCAGGCGTCGACGACCGCCTGCGGCCCGGCTTCCTCGGGAACGGCGCCCCACATCGTCAGCTTGATTTTCTCGCCCGTGCCGGCGCCCGCGTTCGTGCCGCCGCCGTTATTCGTCTGGGCGCCGTCGCCGCCGGCCGCGTTGCCGCCGGATGCCGCGTTGCTGCCGCCCGCGGCGTTGCCGCCGTTGCCGCCGCCGTTATTGCCGCCGTTGTCGCCGCCGCAGCCCGCGAGCAGGCCGCCGAGCATCAGGACGCCGACCGCGCCGAGGAGCCAGTTTTTCTTTGCCATTCGAATCCCCCCTTGCAGGAATGTCGTGCTCTACGTCTCTAACTGTATCACCGACCGCGCCTCCGGGGGATGAACGCCGTTTGGGGCTTCATAGAACGGATTTTTGTTTTTTGGAAGCGGTTTACGGCGACTCCTCCGCGAGCCCCTTGCGGTATTCGCTCGGCGTCGCGCCGCTCCAGCGCTTGAAAATCTTGATGAAATAGTTGTCGTTCTCGAACCCGACCTGCCGCCCGATCTCGCTCACCGTGCGGTCCGTCTCGGCCAGCAGCATCTTCGCCGCCCGCACCCGCCGGTTCTGGGTATAGTGGGTCAGCGTCGTGCCCGTCTTCTTCTTGAACAGGTCGCTGACGTAGCTCGCGTCCATGCGGATATACTCCGCCAGCCCCTTCAGCGTGATCTCCTCGGCATAGTGCTCCTCGATGTAGCCGATGATCCGGTTCAGCTCGGGATGGTCCGTCGGCCCGGCCTTGTCGGCGTCGGGAAACCATTTGTCCGCCTTGCGCAGCTTCGCCATCCGCTCGAGCTCCGCCGCGACCTTGTCCAGCGCCGCCTTGATGCCCTTCGGGTCCAGCGACAGCTTGAGCAGATAGCCGGACGCCCCGTGCTCGACCGCCTGCCGGGCGTATTCGAATTCGCTCATCGCCGTCAGCATGACGAAGCGGCAGTCGAAGCCCTCCTCCCGCGCCGCCTGCAGCATCCGCACGCCGTCCATGTCCGGCATCACGATGTCCGAGATGACGAGGTCCGGCCGCAGCTCGCGGATCAGCGCCAGTCCTTCCCGACCGTTCCCGGCCTCGGCCACGATGTCGAACGGCACGTTCGCCTTCTGCATCAGCTTGCGGACGCTCGCCCGCGCGGGCTGCTCGTCCTCGACGATCAGCGTTCGCCAGCGGCCCGCCCCCGTTCCCGTCGTGGTCATCGGTCTTCCTCCTTCGCGTACGGCGTCGACAGCAGCAGGGGCATGTGCATGACCACCCGCGTGCCGGCGTCCGTCGAATCGATCGTCAGCCCCGTGCTCTGGTACTTGAACAGCAGCTCCAGGCTCTCCCGGATGTTCTGCAGCCCGATGCTCTTGCGCTTGCGCGCCGTCTTCCGCTCCGCCGCGCGCTCGAGCCCCATGCCGTCGTCGACGACTTCCAGGTACAGATGCGGCCCCCGGGCGGCCGCCTTGATGACGATCCGGCCTTCCTTCACCGACTGCCCGAACCCGTGCAGCAGGGCGTTCTCCACGAGCGGCTGCAGGCAGAATTTCGGAATGAGCGCGTACCCCAGCTCGCCGGCGACGTCGTACCGCATCCCGATCCCGTGCCCGAACCGCCGGCGCTGGATGTCCATGTAGGCGTCGATCAGCACCAGTTCGTCCTTCAGCCGAATGAGGTCGACCTCGGTGTTCAGCGTCGTTTCCAGAATCGTGCCCAGCGCCACGCAAATATCGTAGATGTCGTCCTCGTCCTTATCGAGCGCGATGCTCTTGATCGTGTTCAGCGTATTGAGCAGAAAATGCGGGTTCATCTGGGACAGCAGCACCTGGAACCGCACGTACTGCTTCTGCTGCTCCTCCAGTTTGAGTCGCACCAGCAGGCCGTTGATGTCGTCGATCATCGCGTTGAAGCTGCGGGTAAGCGCGAGAATCTCGCCCCGTCCGTGCTCCGGCAGCTTGACCTTCAGGTTCGCCTTGACGGACGTGTCCATTTTCTTCTGGAACAGCTTCAGCGGCCCGGTGATCGTGGAGGAGAGGAAATACGTCAGCAGCACGAACAGGAGCAGGATGCCGGCGAAGCCGACGAAGAAGCGCTGCTTCTGCTTGTCGATCTCCTTGAACAGCAGCGATAGGGGCACCTTCTTCACGAAGTATCCGTTCAGTTCCTGGATCCGGCTGTACGTATACAGCGCCTGCTCCTTCTCGTCGACGATCGACGTAGCCGGAGCGGACTCGTCCCCGCCCAGGGAGGACGCGCGTTCGATCGCTTCGGCCACCGTGCCGGACACCCGCTCCCGCTCATCGGACGCGAGCAGCGCGTCGCCGGAATCGTTCACGAGGAAGTAAGCGCCCTCCTGCCCGCCCTCCTTCGCCGTCCGGTAAAACCATTCCTCGTAATCGATGCTGAGCCGCCCGTATGCAAACGGTTTCAACGCATCGTCCCGAAGCAGCTCGTACAAGCTCAGCATCCGGGTGCTGGCGGTGCTTTCGCGGATGACGACGTTCTCGTCGCGCGGGTTCCAGACGTACCGGTCGCCGCCCTTCTGCTTCAGCTGCTTCACCCACGCCTCGCCGCTCAGCTCGTTATAATTCAGCGCGCTCTTCGGCATGAACGACGTGTAGGCGTGGCCGTGCAGGTCGATGAGCGTATAGTACACCGTCGCCCCCGTCATGAAAAACGTATTCTCGATGCCCGCGAACTTATTCTCCACGAGCCTCTTGCGCGCGATGGCGTCGTATTGGTCCGGGTCCTCCATCGCCCCGCGGAGCGTCGCGTCCTGCTCCAGCAGCAGCCCCGTCTTCATGACGAGCGACATCAGGTCGACGAAGCCGCTCTTGAAGCCCTCGAGCTGCTCGGCGTTCTTCTTCGCGGCGTTGTCCTGCAGCACGGCCTCGGTGCCCTTGAAGTTGTACACGACGAGCAGCGCGATCGGCAGCAGCAGAAACAGCAGGAACGCGAACAGGATCCGGTTCTTGAACGTCTCCGGCGTCAGCCGGAGGTACAGCCGTTTGAGCATGGGATCGTCAGCCTCCCGGGGCGCGCCGTACGCGGGCGCATGTCGTTGTTCGTTATCTTAATGCATGGGATGGGCATTCAACAAGCGGGAGATTGCGGCTGCGCGGGCGGTGATTCGGGGCGGATAGGGGGGAAAAGCCTAGCCTTGTGCGCGGCTCGGGAGCGGCTTGGGGCCGCGGGCGAGGATGGCGGGGGCGCCTTGCCGCGGGGCGGCTCGGCGTGGGCGGGCGCCCGCGTACGCGGAGGCGCCGAAGGCCCGGGCGGCCTGGGCCGAGCGCCTGGGGCGGGCTGACTTACGCGCGAGCCGCCATGGGCGCGGGACGGGCGTCGCCGGCGCGGAATCGCGCACGCGGGCGGGACCGGCCGACTTAGGCGCGGAATCGCGGACGCGGGCGGGCGTCGCCGGCGCGGAATCGCGCACGCGAGCGGGACCGGCCGACTTAGGCGCGGAATCGCGGACGCGGGCGGACGCCCGCGGACATCGCGCCGTCTGGCCCAGGTCAGCCCGCGCCCGTCTCGCCCGCCTCGGCCGGGCCGGGCGCCGCGCCGGACAGTCCGGCGATAAAATCCGCCAGCGCCCGGGATATCCATTTCTTCGGATGCATCGCGAGCCGCAGCTCCAGCCGCAGCTCGGGATGGGCGAACGGCAGCGCGGCGAGCTCGCCCCGGCGGATTTCCTCCGCCGCCGCCATGCGCGGCAGCAGCGCGATGCCGTCGCCGGCCATGACGCACCGTTTGATCGCCTCCGGATTGCCGAGCTCGAGGCCGACCCGGTACGGGATGCCGTTTGCCCGGAGCACCTTCTCCAGCATGACGCGGTAATTGCACGTATCCTCGCTCATGAACCATTCCGTGCCGGCGAGCTGCGCCAGCCCGACCGCTTCCGTCTTCGTCAGCGGGTGGAGCGGATGCGCGACGAGCACGAGCGGCTCCTCGCGGATCGCCGTCCATCGCAGCGCGGGGTCGGCCGCTCCGCTGTCCAGGATGAACCCCGCGTCCAGCTCGCCTTCCCGGACCTTGTGCAGAATCGCGTCCTCGCGGTCCGCCTGCAGCCGGATCGCCAGCTCCGGATACGCCCGGCGCAGCCGCTGGATATGGGGCGGCAAATAATACGACGCGACGGAGTCGATCGTCCCGATCGCCAGCGTGCCTCCGCCCTGCAGGGTCAGCTTTTCCTTCGCCTGCTGGTGCAGCTCCAGCATTTGCGCGGCGATCTTCAGCAGCTCCTCGCCCGCCTGCGTGAGCCGCAAGCCCCGCCCGAACCGCTCGAACAGCTCCGCGCCGTAGCTTTTCTCGAGCTTCTGGATTTGCGTCGTCACGCTGGACTGCGCGTAGCCGAGCTCCTCCGCCGCCCGCGTGAAGCTCTGCCGCAGCGCGACTTCGCGAAAGGTTTGCAGATAGATCAGATCCATGATGCGTTCCGCTCCTCATCATCAATAATATTGATGCGTATGATCATTTATTATAGATAACTCCGATGTGAATTCCTATGCTACATTACGGGTGTCGCCAAAAACAATTTTCGGAGGTGCGGACATGTTGACCGAACAGCAATTGCATGGCATTTTCGTCCCGGTCGTGACGCCGTTCGCGGCGGACGGCGCGTTGGACCAGGCATCGTACGACCGGTATCTCGGCGCGCTGCTCGCACGGGACATTCAGGGACTCGTCGTCAACGGCACGACGGGCGAGTCGCCGACGGTCGCCTGGAGCGAAGTCGAGTCGCTCGTACGCTGGACGAAAGCCGCCATGGCCAGACATGGCAAAACAGTGCCCATTATCGTGGGGACCGGCACGAACGATACCCGTTCCACGCTGGAGCGGACGGCGCGGGCGGGCGAGCTCGGGGCGGACGCGGCGCTTGTCGTCGTGCCGTATTACAGCCGGCCGTCGCAGGCGGGCATCGTCGCGCATTTCCGCCGCGCGGCGGAGGCGGGCCTGCCGATCGTCGTCTACGAAATTCCCGCGCGCACGGGCGTTCGGCTCGGCGAAGAGACGGCCGCGGAGATCCTGGCGCTGGACGGCGTCGTCGGCATGAAGGACAGCTCCGGCGGCATGGAGCTGCTTGAGGCCATGATTCGGCGCGGCGTCCGGAAGCCGATCCTGTGCGGCGAGGACGCGCTATTCCCCGCCATGCTGCGCCAGGGCGCCGCGGGCGGCATCCTGGCGTCGGCCAACGTCCGGACCGATGCGTTCGCCCGGGTATACCGGCGGTTCCGGGAAGGCGACGCCTCCGGTGCCGAACGCGCCTTCGAAGCGCTCGCGCCCCTCGTCCGCCTGCTGTTCGCGGACGCCAATCCCGCGCCGCTGAAGTGGCTCCTGGCCCGGCAGGGACGGTTCGATTCCGGCGCGCTGCGGCTGCCGCTGCTTCCGATCGCGGAAGAGCTGCAGCGGGAGTTGGAGGAGGCGCTGGGTCGGCTGGGGCAAGAGCAAAGCGGTTGACCGATTCAAGCTGCCTCGGGTCCCGTTGACGGAACCGGAACGGTTCCAGACGCCCGGGACGAACCGGCACGGGTTCAAAACGCCCGGGACACACCGGCGATTGGCTGATGTGCCTTGCTAGCGTCGCGTTCGCTATCGGCGGCTCGTCTCGAATACCGTTGATTGACCCCGCTCGGTATTGAATCAGGCGATTTGAACACGCTATTGGACCTTGCGTTGGACGGAGGACGTGCCGCGCCGCCGGCCGGCTGTATTGAACCCGTTAACGAACCCGGCACGGTACGGAAGCAGCGATCTGAACAGCTTAACGATTGTTGCATGGAACACAGACTGCGTTCGCCCGTCCGATAGCATGATTACTCGCCGAACCGGGTTACCCGCGCGCGCCGATCTGGTATGATGGCTCTGTAGGCCATTCGCGCCCGGCCGCCGGAAAGGACCGGCCTCCCTCCTGCCGCCTCCCGCGGCCGCGGCCAAACAGAAAGAAGGAACTCGTTTTTATGTCCGAACACGCTTTACCGTCCACGGCCGCCCCGGGCGGCACTACCGCGCTTTCCCGCGGGCTGCTGCTGCTCATGGCGCTGTCCGCCGGCATGACCGTCGCCAACCTGTACTATAACCAGCCGCTGCTCGCGGATATCGGACGCAGCTTCGGCGTCGGTCCCGATTCCGTCGGCTTGATCTCCACCTGCACGCAAATCGGCTACGCGCTCGGGATGTTCCTGTTCGTGCCGCTCGGCGACATCAAGGAGCGCAAAGGGCTGATCACGGTTCTGCTCGCCCTCGTCTGCCTGTCGTTAATCGGCGTCGCCACCGCGCAAAATCTCCCGTGGATCTATATCGCCAGCCTCGCGGTCGGCGTCACGACCGTCGTGCCGCAAATTCTCGTCCCGCTGGCGGCGACGCTCGCCGCGCCCGGGGAATCGGGCAAGGCCGTCGGCACCGTCATGAGCGGCCTGCTGCTGGGCATTCTGCTGACGCGTACGGTATCCGGCCTGATTGGCGGCACCTGGGGCTGGCGCGTGATGTACGCGGTCGCGGCCGCGGCCATGCTCGCGCTGCTCGTGCTGCTTCGCGTCAAACTGCCGACGAACCGGCCCTCGGCCGAGCTCCGCTACGGCCAGCTGCTGGCGTCCATGGGCAGCCTCGTGAAACGGTACGCCACGCTGCGCGAGTCGGCGCTGATCGGCGCCGCCAACTTCGCCGCGTTCAGCGTCTTCTGGACGGCGCTGGCCTTTTACATCGAAGGACCGCCATACGGCTACAGCAGCCGGATCGCCGGCCTGTTCGGCCTCGTCGGCGCGGCCGGGGCGCTCGGCGCGCCGATCGTCGGCCGCATGGCGGACCGTTTCCGCACGGAACGAATCATCGGCGTCCTGCTTGCGCTGAACGTCCTGTCCTTCTTATTGTTCGGCGCTTGGGGCGGTTGGCTGTGGGCGCTCATCGCGGGGGTCTTGCTGATGGATCTGGGCGTCCAGGGCACCCAGGTGGCCAACATGGCGCGCATCTACGCCCTCGAGCCGGCGGCGCGAAGCCGGATCAACACGGTGCAGATGGTCACGACGTTTCTCGGCGGCGCCATCGGCTCGTCCCTCGGCAGCTTCGCGTGGAATCACGGCGGCTGGCGGGGCGTCTGCCTGGCCGGCGGCGGCTCCGTGCTGTTCGGCTTCGTCGTCTGGGCGCTTCACCGCGTGCGGCGCTAATTCTATACGGGCCACGCGGAAGCCCCCGGCAGAACCGCGTCCCGGACATAAAAGGAGCTGTCTCCGCAAAGTCGACGACTTCCGGGACAGCTCCTTTTTATGGATCAACGGGCACAAGCGCCGCTATTTCGCCGATTCGGCGCCTTTCCGACGCTTGGCGGACACAGGCGCGCTTATTCCGCTCCGCCAACCCCAAATCGCCTACGTTTATCGCCAATAGCGGATCCTGGGTCCGCGAAAGTCCGCCGCAGCCGCCGATGGTCACCTATAGCGGATCTCCTGACCGCCGAGCCACTTACCATAAGGCAAGTGACCACGGTGCCGAAAGCCAGCCGGGCACGCGCCGCCACTTCGCCAGCTCCGCCCAGCCCGGCGCTTCTCCGCCGCATCCCGGCCGCCCCAAACGCGGGCCACCGGCAACGCCGCGCCCCGTGCAAGCCGTTATCTCGCCGGCCACCAAGCCACGGCGCCGCTATCTCGCGGGGCCAGCCCAGCCAGGCGCTTCTCCCGCCGCGTCCCGGCCGCCCCCGCTCCCCCGAGGCCCCAAACGCGGCCCGCCGATAGCGCCGCGATCCACGCAAGCCGCAGCCGGCGGCGCGTCTGCCGCCGCGCGAGCAGCCACACGGCCAAGCCCCGCGGCTCCGTCCGCGCTACCGCGCGTTCTCGCGCGCGGATTCCCTCGCGAGCCGGCGGCGCGCCATGCCCGGGGCCGGCAGCGAGCAGATCCGGCCGATGTAGCGGTCGAAGCCCTCCGCGAGCACCTCGTGCTGGAACTCCGTCTTGGCGCGTTTGTAGCCGGCGCGCACGAGCCGCTCCCGCAGCGCCGTGTCGCGCGCGAGCCGGACGACGCCGGCCGCGATGTCGGCCACGGACGCCGGATCGACGAGCAGGCCCGTCTCTCCGTCAAGCACCGCCTCCGACGCGCCGCCAGAGCGGCCGGCGATGACCGGCACGCCCGCGGACGCGGCTTCCAGGTAGACGATGCCGAAGCCTTCCGCGTCGCCGCGTTCCAGCTCCCGGCTGACCATGATGAATTGGTGCGACAGGTTGTAGTAGTCGTTCACCTGCTCGCTGCCGCTGACGCTGCCGACGAAGATCACCGCGTCCGCCACGCCCTTCGCCCGGGCCAGCTGCCCGAGGCGCTCCCGGTCGGGCCCGTCCCCGACAATCACGTAGACGGCGTTCGGAATCTCTCGCAGGATCGCGGGCATCGATTCGATGACGCGATCATGGCCCTTGCGCGTGACCAGCCGGCCGACCGACAGGATGACGTGCTTCCCTTCCAGCCCGTGCCGGCGGATCAGCTCCGCGTCCGGCTCCTGCTTCTCGTAGACGCGCTCGACGCCGGGATTGACGAGACCGATCCGGCGCGGATCGACGCCGTAATCCTCCACCAGCTTCTTCGTGAACAGGCTGTTCGTCAGCACGCCGTCGGCCTTGCGCAAGATCAGCTTCACGACGGCGTTCAGCCCGACGAACCGCCGGAACATGAGCATATCCATCCCGTGCGTCGAAATGACGTAGCGCCGGCCGCCGAGGGTCCGAAGCAGCAGGCCGATAAAGCCGATCAGCACGTAGCCGTAGATCGTCACGTCCGGTTCCTCGCTCTTCATCGTCCGGCGGACCTGGCGCAGCAGGCGGCCCCAGCTCGTGACGTCCACGCTTTCGTTGCGCATGAACGCCCCGCGCGAAATCCGAAACGGCAGTCCGTTATCGAAGGCATCGCTCTCCGGATATTCCGGCGCGACCACGGTCATGTCATGCTTGCTGTGCAGCGCCAGGTTGTAGTAGTAATTCTGCATGCCGCCGATGCCCGGCGGGAACACGCCTGTTACGAGAACGATTTTTCTACGCTTCGTCATAGGACCTCACCCTTCTCGTCAAATAGCCGGCCGCCCGCACGACGGCCCAAAACATCACTTCCGCCATCATGTTCCACAACCGCGCGATGACCGAAATATAAAGCGCCGTCTCGGCGCCGAGCCGGAGCGACAGAAAATAAACCAGAAAGCCTTCCCGGACCCCGAGTCCGCCAGGAAGCGGACTGAACAGGCCGAGCAGCCACGCGGTGGCGAACGTGCCGGCGGCGTAAGCGATCCCGATGCTGCCGCGGCCGAAGCTGTTCGTCAGCATCCAGAACGCGATGCCCATAATGAAGTGGCTGCCGAGAAAACAGATCAAATACCCGAAAAACCGGTTGCGCGACAGGACCGCGCCCGTTCCCGCTTCGCCTTCGGGCACGGCATCGGAGGCGTTCGTTCCGGCGATGGCCGAGAACTTCGCGGCCGCGCGCCGCAGCAGCCGCCACCGGGAGGCGACCGCGAACAGCCGGCGGACCAAGGCCAAGCTCCTGTCGTAATAGACGTATGCCAGCGCGAACGCCGCGAGAACGGCAACGATGCACAACACCGGAGCAATATTCAAACTGACCAGCAGAATCAACGCATAGCAGAGCGCCGCTGACACGAGCAGGACATTTTCGTACACGATGGAAGACAGCTGGGCATCCAGCGGGACGCCGGCCCGGGAAGCGAGCACGACCCGGCCCGCGTAATTCCAGAAGCCGCCGGGCAGGTACTTGGCAAACTGCGAGTCGATGAAAATCCGCAATCCTTGCAGCAGCCCCAGCCTGACGCCGGCTTTCCTGCGGACCGCTTCCGCTCCCGCCGCGTTGACGATCAGCACCCAAATGCCGGCCTGCAGCATGAGGAAGAACGAAAACACCAGCATGGACGCGTAGAATTGCACGCTGGCATGCGCGAGGAACGATTCCATATCGGACAGCTTCAGCGGAACGTTCCGCACGACGAAGAAGACAACGAGCGCGACCAGCGCAACCTTCAGCGCCGGCGACGCCAACCTTCGGATCGCCCCCACCCTGCACCACCTTCCCGGCTTCGCCCGAAGCCATCACTCAATAATAAGGCCCAACTGTTTGCGCAGTGTCATCAAGAATGGCATTTTGCATGAAGTTTTTCGATGCCGGGGAAGCGGAAGCCGAGCCACGAAAAACAGCGGCCGCGACCCGGAAAGTTCCGGATCGCGGCCGCCGCTTATTGCCGTGTTGGGATGGTGGACGCCGATTAGGCCAGGGCTCGATTTGGGCTTGGCAGACCGTATAAAGGAACGGTTCGAATCAGCCCGGCAGCTTCACGCCGGTCATGTCCTCGCTCAAGGTCCATAACCGCTCCGCCATTGCGGGGTCGACCGCCCAGGGCAGCACGCCCTGCAGCATTTGGCCGACGCCGTTCAAGGTAAACTCGCCGATCGGTTCGGCGATATCGCAATCCAGGCAGTAGACGCCGCCTTTGCCGTCCAATTGCGGGCTGACCGCGCACCATGCGCTCGTGGCCGCGCCTTGCTCCGTCGTCTTGTAGTCGCCGCCGATCGCGCGCTCCTGCTCGGACAAGAAGCGCGCCAGCTCCGTCGCGATCCTGCCCGGATGCACGGAGAACGCGCGAATGCCGTCGGCGAATCCCCGCTTGTCGAGCTCGACGGCGAACAGGGCGTTGGCCGATTTCGACTGGCCGTACGCCTTCCACTTGTCGTAGTCCCGCCGCTCGAAGTTCGGATCCTCGAAGTCGACGCCGCCGAAGCGGATGCCCGCGGACGACAGCGACACGACGCGCGCGCCGCCCGCGCGCTTGAGCGCCGGCCACAGGCGCAGCGTCAGCTGGAAGTGCCCGAGATGGTTGGTCGCGAACTGCGATTCATAACCGCGCTCGTCGCGCGCGAGCGGAGGCGCCATGATGCCGGCGTTGGCGATTAGGATGTGGAGCGGCCGGCCGGAGGACAGGAAGCGCTCCGCGAACGCGTCGATGGATACCGGATCCATCAAGTCCAGCGTATCCGCTTCCGTATTCGGGATGTCGGCCAGCGCCGTTGCCGCCTGTTCCGGGGAACGCGCGGCCACGATCACGGTCGCGCCGGCTTTCGCCAGCGCCCGCGTCGTTTCCAGGCCGAGGCCGGAGTGGCCGCCGGTTACGATGGCGACTTTGCCGCTTAGATCGAGGCCGCGGGCGACCTCCAGCGCGGTCGAGGCCGGTCCGAAGCCCGAATGGATCGGGGCTTGCGGGGTAGGGGTATAGGTGGAGCTATTCGTCATGAAGATAACCTCCTTGTAAGTGAACGTCCCGTCTGAGCGGGCGCCGATTCCGCATGTGCTTGGGCCAGGGATCGATGTCATTCGCGGCGCTGCACCGGGCTATCCGCCCCGGAGCTTCGGACATGCCTTCCCATCCGCCCGGCGTCCCGGGAAGCCGAGGGGTCGCGGTTACAGGTCCGGCAGCCCCCTTACTATATCACGCGCATTAATCTATGTAAACAAAATAAGTATATTTTGTCTATTTTATATATCCCGACATGAACGGTTCACTAAACAAACCATGACGACGAAAAAGACGACCGCTCTCCGGCCGAATGCCGAAAAACGATCGTCTTTAGTATGCGCCGCCCAAAACGGCTTAATGCGGCTTATCGCCGACCGGAGTCCGCCGCTCCGGCTCCGGTCCCGCCTTCCTCGCGGCCGAGCGTCCCCAGCGGCTGGCCCGCTTCGTACCGCGCCATCGCCCGGTCGACGACTTCGATGAAATCGGCTTCCGGGTGGTCCGCGCAGTACAGCTGCACGGCCATCATCGCCCCCATGATGGACCCGGCGAACAGGACGATTTCGAAATCATTCTCCGGACGGTCCGTCCGCTTCGCCGCCAGCCGCGCAATCATCAGCAGCGTTTCGTTCATTTGCATGAGCGAGGCGGCTCGCAGCTCGGGCACTTGAATCAATAGCTTGATCCGCTCGGCAAGGCCTTCCTTCTCCTCCGCGGCCATTGAAGAGAAGCCTTCCCGCAAAGCGGCGCGGAACGCCTGGATCGGCGTCAGCTCCGCGGGCTGCCTCAGGAACGCTTCGACCATGAGCGGGTCGTCGTCGTCTTCGAGCACGAGCGCTTCCTTCGTCGGGAAGTAGCGGAAGAACGTGCTCGGCGAGATCTCGCTCGCCTCGGCGATCTGTTCGATCGTCGTCGCGGCGTAGCCCTGCTCGCGGAAGAGACGGATTCCCTGCTGCTGCAGCGTCCGGCGGGTTTTCAGTTTTTTCTTCTCGCGCAGTCCGAGCTTCGCGTATTCCGGATGGTCCGGGGTCATGGCCGCATCACCTCTTTCCCCCTATTTTAGCAGGTATCAGCTTTGCGTATCCAGCGCCGCGCCGGCGCTTTCCGCCTGCTGCTGCTCCTTCTCCTTGGACGACATCGTCAGCACCTCGCGCTTCAGGAACAGGCAGACGACGACGACGAGCAGGGCGAACGCGAACGACACCCAGTACAGATGCTGGAACGCCGCCGAGAACACGCCTTTGATCTGCTCGACGAGCGTCGGGTCAAGCCCTTTCGGAATGCCGCCCTGGGCGGCGCGGCCGAGCTCCTGCGCGGCGTCCGCGGGCACCTTGCCGGCCAGCTCGCCGATGCCCGACGAGATCTTGGCCGCGAGCAGGCTGCCGAAGATGCTGACGCCGATCGTCATGCCGAACGACTGGAACAGCGTGACGGACGTCAGCGCGACGCCGCTGTTTTCCTTCGCGACCGACTCCTGCACGATCAGGTTGTTGTTGAACAGCACCCCGAACCCGAGGCCCAAAATAACGAAGCAGCCGACGAGCGCGATAATCTTGGTATGCATGTCGACGCCGGTCATCAGGAAGAAAGCCAGCGCCGGCAGCAGCATGGAGACGACGAAAATGTTGCGGTACGGCACTTTCGTCATGAGCCGTCCCGACACGACGCTCGACAGCACGGCGCCGACCATGAGCGGCAGCGTCAGATAGCCGGACGCGATCGGCGTCAGGCCGAGCACGTTCTGAGCGAAGAACGGGAACGACGCGAACGAGCCCATGACGCCGCAGACGAGCGTGAACACGATCAGCGACAGGACGACGAACGTCCGGTTCTTGAAGAGATGCATCGGCAGAATCGGCTCCTTCGCCTTCAGCTCCACGAAGACGAAGACGAGCAGCAGCAGGCCGCCGGCCGCCCACAGGCCGATCAGCGCCGGCGAGCTCCAGGCGTAGCCCTCCGTCTCGTGCAGCACCGGCGTCAGCAGCAGCGCCACGATGGCGCCGACGAGCAGGAACGCGCCCGCCCAGTCGATGCTGGCGTTCTTGTTGCCTTTGGATTCCTTCAGCCCCGCCGACAGCACAATGGCCGCGAGGACGCCGACCGGAATGTTGACCCAGAAAATCCAGTGCCACGAGATATGCTCCGTCAGATAACCGCCCAGCAGCGGACCGAGCAGCTGCGGCACGAACATGATCGCGCCGAAGATCCCCTGCGTCTTCGCCCGCTCCTCCACGGTGAACGTATCCCCGAAGATAACCATCGCGAGCGGCATCAGGCCGCCGGCGCCGATCCCCTGAATGCCGCGCCCGAGCAGCAGCACGGGCATGTTTTCCGCGAAGCCGCTCACGATCGAGCCGGCGATGAACAGCCCCATGCTGAGCATATAAATTTTCTTGCGGCCGTACAGGTCGGCCAGTTTGCCGAGAATCGGCATGAAGGACGTCATCGTCAGCATGTAAATGCCGGCCACCCAGCCGTACAGCGACAATCCGTTCAAATCCCGGATAATCGTCGGCATGGCGGTGCTGACGACCGTCTCGTCCAGCTCCGAGAAAATAATCCCGATAATGAGCCCGATCACGATCAGTGCTTTATTGTTGGTACGTGTCAAAACCTTGCCCTCCTCGCTTTCGCGCGTCTAAGTGAGAGTGTATTCAAAATAAGAGTGACTGTCAATTTAAATTAACTGTCAAAATTATTTCGTTTCCGTGAAGCCCGCAGCCCCGGACGAGTTGCGCCGGTCGACGGCCGCCGAAAGACAAAAAGCCCGCGTGCTTATCGGGAAGCGCGCGGGCGCCTTCGGCATGGCCATGCCGCGGCGGGTTCCCATCTCGCGTTTCGAGATCAAGGTTACCCGCCGATTATGAACGGAAAATGAACGAAGCAAGCTCTTCTCATCCATACAAGGCTAGTTTTTGGAACGGACGAGCAGGTACAGGAAGTACGGCGCGCCGATGACGGCGACGACGAGGCCGGCCGGAATCTCCGACGGCTGCAGCATCCACCGGCCGAGCGTATCGGCCACGAGCACGAGCAGCGCGCCCGCGAGCGCGGTCGTCGGCAGCAGGATCTGATAGCGGGCGCCGACGAGCCGGCGCGCCAAGTGCGGCGTGATGAGCCCCACGAAGCCGATGCTGCCGCTGACCGCGACGCACGAACCCGCGAGGCCGACCGCCGCCGCGAGCAGCAGGATCTGCTCGCGGCCCACGGCCGCGCCGAGCCCCGTCGCCGTGAAGCTGCCGAGGTTCAGCACGTTCGCCGTGTGCGCCTTGTAGAACACGAACGGCAGCAGGACGACGATGAACGGCAGCAGCGCCAGCACGGTGCTCCAGTCCTTGCCCCAGATGCTCCCGGCCATCCAGGTCGCGACGAACTGGAACTGATCCGGGTTCAACCGCAGCGAGATGACGATCGTGAGCGCCGAGATGCCGGAGTTGATCGCAATCCCGTTCATCAGCAGGCGGTTCGAGGATAAGCCCCGGTGCCGGCGGTACGAGATGGCGAACACGATCAGCGCCGCGCCGCCGGCGCCGATCCATGCCAAGACCGGCAGCACGAACGCGGGCGCCGCCGCGGCCGACGAGTAGAAGGCGACGAACACGAGCACGGCGAGCCCCGCGCCGGCGTTGATGCCGAGAATGCCGGGGTCGGCGAGCGCGTTGCGGGAGATCGCCTGCAGCACGCAGCCGGAGACGGCGAGGCCGGCCCCGATCAGGATCGAGATGACGATCCGAGGAAGGCGGAAGTCGAACAGGATGAGATGCTGCTGATCGGTGCCGGCGCCGAACAGCGTGCGCAGCAGATCGAGCGGCGAGAGCCGGATGAAGCCGGTGTCCATGCTGAGCACGAACGCCAGGGCGATCAAAGCGAGGAGCACGATGACGGTCAGCGCGTTGCGTTTGCGCTTGCGCAGCTCCGTTGCGGACGGTTCATAGGCGCGCATCTACAGCTCCCTCCTTTCCTTGTTCGCAAGGTAGAGGAAGAAAGGAACCCCGATGAGCGCGATCAACGCCCCGATCGGCGTCTCGTACGGCGGGCGGACGGTGCGCGCGGCCAGGTCCGCGAACGTGACCAGCACCGCGCCGAGCACGCCCGACGCCGGAATGATCCACCGGTAGTCGATGCCGACGAGCTTGCGCGCCACGTGCGGCGCGAGCAAGCCGACGAAAGAGACCGCGCCGACGACCGACACGGCCGATCCGGCCAGCACGACGACGATGATCGTGCAAGCAGCCTTCACGGGGCCGGAGCGCAGCCCGAGTCCCTTGGCGACGTCCTCGCCGAGGCTGAGCAGCGTGACGGACCGCGAGAGCGCGATCGCGCCGGCCAAGGCGAGGCCGATCCACGGGGCCATGATTTTAAGATGCGTCCATCTCGTCCCCGCGACGCCCCCGGCGAACCAGAAGGCCATGTCTTGGCCGATGCGGAAATAGAGCTGCAGCCCTTCGCTGAACGCCGTCAGGAGCGCGGTCAGCGTCACCCCGGCGAGCACGAGCCGGACCGGCGTCAGCCCGCCCTTCGCGAGGGAGCCGAGCGAGAAGACGACAACGGCGCTGAGCGCGGCGCCGACGAACGAGAACAGGATTAGATACCCGTACGGCAGCCCCGGGAAGAAGGCGAAGCAGATCGCGAGCGCGAAGCCCGCGCCCGCGTTCAGGCCGAGCAGTCCCGAATCCGCGAGCGGGTTGCGCGTCATGCCCTGCATGATCGCCCCGGACACGCCGAAGCACAAGCCGACCATGACGCAGCCGAGCACCCGCGGAAGGCGGAGCTCCCGGATGATCTGATGCGAGGTCAAGTCCGGATGATAGCGGAAGACCGCTTCCCATACCGTCAGGAAGCCGATGTCCGCCGCGCCGAACGAGACGGAAATACCGACGCCGGCCACGAGCGCGAGCAAGCCGAAGAAGAGGACCGCGACGGCGGTCTTGGGCCGGGAATGAAGGCGTTTCGGCTGCGTGCCATGATCCGGCAGCGCGCCATCCGGCGCGTCGTGCCGAGGGGAATGCGACAAGGTTTTCACGATAGGAAATTCTCCAGTCTCTCTTGAATGGGCCTTCCGGCGCAGGAAGGCCGGTCTCTATCCAATTCTATTGATAATGATTCTCAGTGTCAATGCCGAATGTTCGTCCCGCCGAATGTTTTCGGCGATGAATCGCAAGGATCCCGCGGCCGCGCGACGTGAGCGTCGGCCGCTGCGGCGGTTGCTGCGGCGGTTGCTGCGGCGTTTCGCGCGTCCCGACGGTCAAACCGCAGCATGCTCGCGGGCCGGCGCATTGCTCCCACGAAAAATACGGATGGACGCCTCCGGTGAGAATTGTTATCATTCGAGTAAGAATGATTATCAATATCGAGGGGAGAAACAGCATTCATGACGCAATTCAAACGCTTGTCCATCCTGACGGTCGCGCTATTCGGCGCCGTGGCCATCCTCGGCGCGTGCGGCGCCAACGGCGGTTCCGGGAGCGGCGCGAACGCCGGCACCTCCGCCGGGAACGGAAATACCGCGGACCCGTCGGGCAAAGGGGCCGCAGCGAACGCGCCCGCGAATGCCTCGAAAGGCGCGAACGCGAACGCGGGCGACGCGGCGGAGAACGCGGAGAACGCGACCCGCGTCGTCCATACCGCCAAGGGCGATATCGAAATCCCGGCGAACCCGAAGCGGATCGTGGCGGGCTACTACCACGGCACGCTGCTGTCGCTCGGCATCCGGCCGATCGGCGGCAGCAAGGAATGGTGGATGGGCAGCCCGTTCCTGAAGGAGCAGGAAGCCGCGATGACCGACATCGGCTCCCCGGCCTCCGCGGAGAAGGTGCTGGCGCTAAAGCCCGATCTCATCGTCATTAACGACACGCTGGCCGAGGAATACGACAGCCTGTCCAAAATCGCGCCGACGGTGTTCATCGAATACGCCTCCGTCAAGAACATCCATGACGAGGTGAAGCAGTTCGGGGCATTGCTGAACCGGACGAAGGAAGCCGACGCCTGGCAGGCGGAATACGACGCCAAGGCCGCGCAAGCTCGCGAGAAGCTGGCCGGCAAAATCAAGCCGGGCGCGACCGCGGTCCTGCTGGAGGCCGACGGCAAGACGCTGGCGATCATGGGCGACAATTACGGCCGCGGCGGCGAGGTCATCTACAATGCGCTGAAGTTCGAGGCGCCGGACTGGGTGCGGCAGAACGTCATCGACAACGGCGAGCAGTACGTGGAGATTTCGATGGAGAAGCTCGGGGAGATCGGGAACGCGGATTACATCTTCCTCTCAACCTACGCGGATACGACGGAAGAGCAGCTGAAGGCGATCACCGGCAGCAAGGTGTGGCAGAGCCTTCCGGCCGTCAAGCAGGGCCATGTCGTGCCGCTCGACTACAAGACGTATTTCTACTTCGATCCCGTCTCCGTTCTCGGCCAGATCGGCGCGCTGACGGACAAGCTGCTGCAACCCGCATAACCCGCCCCGCGCACGTAAGCCGCGCCGCTCGTCCGTTTGCCGGATGGGGCGGCGCGGCCTTTGGCGTCCGCGTTTTCGATTGCATCGTTCCGATTATGGCTATAGCCATCCGGTTGCGGCGCTTGAAGACGGCGCTATATACTAGAGGGTATACGCAATTGCGCCGATCCCGACAAAGGAGCACTATCCCATGACCGACCTACCGCTCGTCGAAGTCGCCTATCGATCGATCCGCAAGCAGCTCCTCGACGGAGAACTGCTGCCCGGCGCCGTCTTCACGGAAAGCGATTTGGCCGCCAGGCTCGGCATGAGCAGAACGCCGGTGCGTTCGGCCGTGGCGCTGCTCGAGAAGGAAGGCTTCGTGCAGACGCTCTATAAGCGGGGCATTCTCGTCAAAGGCATCGACGTGAAGGACCTGTACGATATTTTCGACCTGCTGTTCGCCCTGTATTCGCACGCCCTGGACTCCATCGACGAATTCGGCTACGAGCTGGATCTCGCGAAAGCCCGCGGTCACCTGGACGAACTGATCGCCGCCAGCGAAGACAAACGGTACCGCGATTATTACGAGAACGGCTTCCTGTTCATGTTCACGCTGCTCGAAGCCGTGCGGAACCGGTACATGACCGATATCTTCCGGCTTCACAAGGACAAGCTGCTGTTCTTCGTGGTCACCTACCGCCTGATGGAGGGCGGCAACCGGCCTTATACGGGACGCAGGCTGTACGAGGCCATCTACGAGAAGCTCCGCGAAGGGAAGTACCAGGAAGCGAAAGAAGCGATTTTCAAACAAAAGCGCATGATGCGCGAGGACATGCTCCGGCACGGGTATTCGACCTGAGCCCGGCCGTCCCGTGCCCGGCCGCCGCTTCCGCCCCCGCGCGGAGACGGCGGTTTTTTTCGCGCGCGCCGAAGTCCGCGGCTCAGCGCAACGGAATGCCGTTCGCTTGAAATTGAACGTTCCAGCGGATGACGAGGATCGCGGTCCGTTTGCCGCGAACCGGAGGTATGACGGCCGTTTCGCCCGTTTGCGAGGCGCCTCCTAGCCTACCCGGTACTTGGCGATGACGGCCTCGTCCACCGTGATGCCGAGACCCGGACGGTCCGGCACGTGCACGTAGCCGTCCTTGAACGCGACCGGCTCGGAGACGAGATCCCGCGCGAGCGGCGACGCCGACGTCGTGTGCTCGATCATGAAGCCGTTCGGTATGGCCGCCGCGAAATGCGTGCTCGCCGCCACGAGGATGCCCGTCTTGAAGGCATGCGGCACGACCTTCTTATGGCGCTCGTTCGCCATATAGGCGATCCGCTTGCCTTCGGTCAACCCGCCGCAGCGGCCGAGGTCCGGCTGCACGATGTCGTGCCCGCCGTCCTCGATGAGCCGGCGGAACGCCGTCACGCCGCTCTCCTGCTCGCCCCCGGCGATGCGCAGCGTCGTCCGCGACGACAGCTCCTTGTAGCCGGCGAGGTCCTCCGGGTGCAGCGGCTCCTCGAGCCAGTATACGCCGTATTTCTCGTAGACCTCGGCCATCCGCAGCGCGCCCTTCAGATCCCAGGCGAGCCCGCCGTCGATCATGACGTCGATGCCGGCGCCTGCGGTTTCGCGGATCGCGCGGATCTGCTCGGCGTCGAACCCGGCGTCGCGGCCGATCGGGCCCCAGCCGAACTTCATCGCCTTGTAGCCTTCGGAGACGAACTGCTCCGCCAAGCGCACGGCTTCCTCGATCGTGTCCGGCATGAGCGAGCTGGCGTACGCCTTCAGCGTCTTGCGGTACGTTCCGCCGAGCAGCTCCGACACCGGACGCCCCGCCTTCTTGCCGGCGATGTCCCACAGCGCCATGTCGATGCCGCTCATCGCGTGCATCGCCGGACCGCCCCGGCCGAAATAAATCGTGCCGCGGTACATTTTGTCCCACAGGCGGTCGATCTCGAGCGGATTTTCCCCGATCAGGAGCGAACGCAAGCCCGTGGCGATGGCATGCGACGGCGGAGCGTCGATCGCGGCCTTCGCCACGAGCGGGACCGAGTCGACTTCGCCGTACCCGGTAATGCCCTCGTCCGTATGCACGCGGATCAGGAGCGTATCCTGCGTGCCGTCGCAGCGCTCCGCGTCCAAATCCGGCAAGCGCAAATAGATCGATTCGATTTCGGTAATGTTCATGCGGACAATCCCCATCCTTCGGCGAAAGTGGAAAGCGGTTCGCGTACGCGCGGCATTCATGAAAGCTAAAACGCACGCTTGCGAGCGCTCTCATTTTGGCTTCATTGTAGTTTCCCGGTTTGTATATTGTCAACAATATTAATTTGACTGTCGGCCGTCGACAATGGGATGCTTTTTCCGCCGGCTTCCCTTATAATGCATGTCATAACGAGGCCGGCGCGTGCCGGATCCGATAGAGGAGCGATGGCGTTATGCCCGATTTCATCTTTAAGCCCCAAGCCAACGTCTCGCTGCGCGAGAAAGTGACGACCGATCTGCGGGAAGCGATTTTGAACGGCCACTTGGCGCCGGGAGCGCGAATCAAGGAGATGGACATTGCGTCTCAAATGGGCGTCAGCCGGGGACCGATCCGCGAGGCCATCCGCCAGCTCGAGCGCGAAGGGCTGCTCGTCTCGCATCCTTACAAGGAAACCGTCGTGGCGGATCTGAACCTCGACGAAGTGCGGGATTTGCTGATTCCGGTCCGGTTCCAGATCGAATGGTTCGTCGTCCGACGCTACCTCGGCAGCATGGACGAGCGCTTCTTCGCGAAGCTCGCGGCGATCGCGGACGAGATGCGCGACGCCGTCGCGAGCGGCGGGCAAAACCGGCTGATCGAGCTCGACCTCCGGTTTCACCAGACGATTCTGGAGCTCGCGACGGAACGCACGGTCATGCTGACGTGGCAGAGCATCGTGAACCAAATCCGCCTCCACTTCACGAAGAACCTGCCGTTCTACGATCTCGCGCATATGGAGACGGACCACCGGGCGCTGCTGGACGCGTTCCGGACGAAGGATTCGGGCGCGATCCGGGAAGCGATCGTCAAGCACCTCGAGGGCGACGACAACCTGCTCTGCTTCATGCGCGAATAAGGCAGCCCCCGAGGGGGCTGCCTTGTTTGGTTATGCCTCAGTGCCTCGGGCAGAGGGACGACGGATGATGAAATGCCGCAAGGCGTTATTCGGACTAGAGCTTGCCCCGCCTTAGGCTGCGGGAGGCGAATAGCGATGCCAAGTTCCCGCCAAGTCCCCTCGCCGGCAAGCTGTCCAAGACGTGGCGCGCGAACGAGCGGATAGGAGAGCCGTTATTGGGTACAATTACGGCGATTGACGCGGTTTGGCGGACACAGGTGCACCTATTGCCCGGAAAACTCCTATTTCGCGCGCGAAAACCTCGCAATAGCGGAACGTGTGGCCGCTTCATCTCCAAACGAGCCCGTTTTGCCGAAATAGCGGCGCCTGTGCCCGCAAAACGAACCCATCGCCGCACAAAGCCCTCACCCCGGCGCCCAGCGCAGGAGACGCCGCTCCGCCCGACAAGACGGGCGGGGCCGGATCAAAGCAACCGCTCCTGCATGCTCCTCGGCTCGAGCCAACGTTCAAGCCGCCTCGCCCGGTGCGATAAACGAATCGCGGACATCTCGCAGTCTGACGGCCCCATTGCCGTTGCCCGCGCCGTCTCGCGGCCTTGACGGCGGCCCTACTGCCGCAGCTCCCAGCGCAATACACCGCCCGCGCATGACTCGCAGCCTGACGGCAGTCCCTCTGCCGCAGCCCCCAGCGCGAGACACCGCCCGCGCACGTCTCGCGGCCTGACGGCGGCCCTACTGCCGCCGCCCCCTGCGACTTTCCGGTCAACTCAGCCGAGCCGCCGCCCGATTTCCCAATGGTAGCCGAACGGATCCGCGAGCCGTCCGATGCGCCAGCCGTGACCCTCGCCGATGGGCACGATTTCCGCCGCCCCCGCGGCCAGCGCCCGGCCGAAGACGGCATCGGGGTCGGCCACGGTCAAAATCATGCGGACCGAGCCCCTGTCCCCTTGCGCCGGGCTGGCCGCCGGGTCCTCTTGAATCCAGAAGCCCGCTCCCCCGACGGAGAGCTCGGCGATGACGGGTTTCCCCGCCTCTTCCTCCAGCCGGTAAAGCTCGTCCGCGCCGAATGCGGCCGTGTAGAACGCCAGCGCCGCCGCGCCGTCCGGAACCGCCAGCCACGGGGCGATCGCGGCCGTGCCAGGCCGGTTGACTCCTTGCGAATTCGAGTTCATGCGAACTCCTCCTTGGGCCGATGGGCCGTTTTATCTCCATTGTAGCCAACCTTTCCCGGACGCGCCACGCCAAACGCAAAAAACCGAGCGGCCCGCTCCCGGCGAACCCTTCTCGGCTTTTTTCGGCTTTTTCCGGCTTTTTCGGCTTTTTCCGGCTTTTTCGGCTTCTCCCGGCTTCTCCCGGCGTTTCCTAGCTATCGTCCATCCCGTTCGATGCGGCCGAGCCGCACCATCTGCGCCCGCCCGTTCACCGCTCTTCGCGAAACAACGTCTCCCGCAGCACCGCCATCGCTTCCGACAGCCGCGCCAGCCGTTCGTCCGTCGCGCCGGCGAGCTGCCGGTTGAACCGCGCCTCCATGTGCGCGAACGCCGCGTCCATGAACGCCTGCCCTTCGCGCGACAGCCGGATATGCTGCTTCCGCCCGTCCCCAGGGGCGCCGAGCTTCTCGCACAGCCCTTTGTCGGTCAGCTTCTTGAGCTCGCGGCTCGCGTTCGGCATCGACAGGTGCTTGCAGTCGCTGATGTCGCTGAGCGTCACCGGCTGCGACACCGCGATATATTCCAAGATCCCGTACTGAACGGGCGTCACGTCCCCGAGCGAAAAGTCCTTCGTCATCTCGAACGTCGTCTGATGCACGGCCGTGATGAAAGCCACCGCTTGGCCGAACAGCGCTTTTTTGTCCATGCGGACCACCTCTTCCCGCTACCATAGCAAACTTATTATCAAATAACAATTATCATTTGACAACAATCCGGCGGCAGTGCTATTGTTTAATTATCAAATGATAACAAAAGAGGTGCCGTTATGAACATGCTCGTCGTCTTCGCCCATCCCACGCACGAAAGCTTGAGCCATGCCTTCCTGCAGCAGGTGATCCGGGGCAGCGGTGAAAACGCGGCCGTCAAGGACGTCCAAGTGCTCGACCTGTACGCATCCGGCTTCGACCCCGTGCTTGTGCGCAGGCGGGACATGCATCTCGATCCCGAGCTCGCGGCGCACCGGGAGCAGCTCCTTTGGGCCGACAAAATCGTCTTCGTCTATCCGATCTGGTGGGGCCGCCCGCCGGCGATGCTCCTCGGCTACATCGACCGGATGTTCGCGTCCGGCTTCGCCTACCGGGATCAGGGCGGCCTGCTGCCGGAAGGGCTCCTGCGGAACAAATCCGTCGTCTGCGTCTCGACGATGAAGGGACCGCCGCTCTACCCGCTCTTCTGGCTGAACAACGCGCACAAGGTGCTGATGCGCAAGGCGCTGTTCCGGTTCGTCGGCATCCGGAAGGCGAAGTTTTTCGAGTTCGGCCGGATGGAGACGCCGGGCGGCGCGCAGGCCAGGAAGCTGGAGAAGGTGTACCGGTACTTCAAAACGGTCGCGGGCTGAGCTTTGCGGGCCGCGGGCCGGGACGCCGCACGGCAACGGGCCAGGCCGCCCCGGCTTAAGCCGCACCCTCGCCGCTGGCAGCCAAGCCAAACGGCCCCGCCGCGCGACGGCATTCGACAGCGAGCCAAGCATCGCTGCCTAGTCCGAAAGCCGGCAGGCTCCTGCCGGCTTTCGCCGCGTCCGTGCTCCCGCATCCGGACGCGCGGACGGCGAATAGGGCCAACGGACTGATTTTCCGGGTGCGGCTTCGCGGGTTAGCAAATTATAGTAATATAAAGCATGGACGCCAAAACAAGCTTTGCAAGGGGAGGATACCATGCAGAACAATCATTCGACAGAAAGCGGCAGACGCTCCCGGACCGCGCGCGCGCGGGAAAAGAAGGCCGTGTCCAGCGGCACGCTGCTCGCGACCGGGGCTTTTCTGATCGTGGTTTGCGTCGTATTATACAGCATTTATTCATCGCATAGAGACTCGGACAAGACGCTGGAGGCCGGCGGCAAGGCCGCGAACGAACAATCGGCCGCGAACGGCGCGGACGCGCAGCAGAACGCCGGCTCCGACCCGGACGCGCCGGTGTCGTCCGACGGCGCCAACGCGGCAAGCGGCGCGGGAACCGGCGGCGCGACGGACACAGGCGGCGCCACGAACGCAGGAGGCGGCGCCTCCGGCAGCGACGGCGCGTCCGCGGACGGCGGCGCGGGTGCCTCCGGCGCAGGCACTAACGGGACAGGCGGCGATGCCGCCGGCGGCGCGGCCACGGACACGCCGGACGCGCCTCCGGCATCGGACAAACCCGCCGGCGACGGCGCCGCTTCGGGCTCGAACGGCGGACAAGCTCCCGCAACCCCGCCGAAGGACACGGCGGCGGACGGCGGCACGAAGACCGTCTCGTCCGGCGGCTCGGGCACGAAGCTGCCGACCTCGTACGTCGTGAAGAAGGGCGACACGCTGTCGACGATCTCCATGAAATTTTATCATTCCAAGCAGTACGTCGCGTTCCTGGCAGAGCGCAACGGCATCGTATTCGTGAACGATATGCAGCCCGGCGACACGATCAAGATCCCCGCGCTGCCGGCCGGCGCCGGGTCGAATGCGGGGAAGCCGGACGCCGAGGATTATTCGAAGGTCAATCTGCCGGCGACCTATCTGGTCCGTCCCGGCGACACCTTCTACCGGATTTCCATGCAGTTCTACAAGAGCGGCAGCTACGCAGGCTTCCTGGCGAAGCAGAACAACCTGGACGAGAACGAAGGCTTGAAGGCGGGCATGTCCCTCACGATTCCGAAAAAGCCCGCTTCGAAGTAAGCCTAACCGAATCCGCAGCAACGAAAGAGGAGCGCTCCCGCGTCGTCATGACGCGCGGAAGCGCTCCTCTTGTCGGTTTGCGGCCATGCGTCGGCTCGCCTGTCGGCAAGCGAGGCTTGCGCGCCGGCCCCGCGCGGGGGCGGCCGTGACGCTCGGCGGCCCCCCGCCGCTCTGCATGCCAAACAGGTGCTCTCCCTGCTGCGCCAAGCCTCCTTGACCCGCGCGTGCCGTAGGAACCGCTCCCGCTCCGCGCCGCTCTGCCCGCAGCCCGAGGGCCGCTCTACGTCGCCTGCGGGAAGCGCAGCGAGATGACCGCGCCGCCCGCCTCGCCGTTGCGCGCCGCGATCCGCCCGCCGCAGCGCTCGACGATCGCGCGCGAGATCGCGAGGCCGAGCCCCGTCTCGCCGTCCTTGCCTTTGACGAACCGGTGGAACAGATGCGGCAGCAGGCTGTCCGGGAAGCCCCTGCCGTCGTCGGCGACCGCGAGCGACACGTGCCCGCCCTCCGCGCCGACCTCGATGACGATGACGCGCTTCGCGTAGCGCGCCGCGTTCGAGACGATGTTGAGGAGCGCCTGCAGCAGCTTGTCGCGGTCGGCGCTGACCGTCGGACGCCGCTCCTCCGCGCCGCCTTTGTACACCGTCCGCAGCTCCAGCCCCCTTGCCGCCAGGAGCGGATTGATGCGCTCGATCGTTTCCGTGACGATCTCCACGGCGCTGACGGGCGCCGCATGGAAAATATCCTCTTCGCTGTCGAGCTTGGCGAGCAGCGTCATCTCCGTCACGAGCTTCGTCAGCCGCCCGCTCTCGCTGAGGATGACGTCCAGCCCCTTGCGCGAGCTCTCCCCTTCGAACACCCCGTCGCGGATTCCCTCCGCGTAACCGGCGATGGACATGAGCGGCGTCTTCAGCTCGTGGGAGGCGTTTTGGAAAAACTGCTTCTGCGCCCGGTTATGCCGCTCCAGCTCGCCGGCCAGCTCGTGGACGGTCCGCGCCACCGCGCCGATCTCGCCGCCGGCCCGCACGAGCCCGACCTCGCCGAATTTGCGCTCCCGCACCTTCTTCAGCTCGTCCCGGAGCTCCATCAAAGGCCGGATCAGCTTGCGCGTGATGAGCAGGCTGAGCGCGACCGCGAGCGCGCCGCCCACCCCGAGCGCGATCAGCAGCCGGAAGAACAGGTCCTGCTCGACCGCCTTCACTTTGCTGAGCGGGGTCATCAGCGTCAGCGTGCCCTGCGGAATGACGCTCGTATTGATGATGTAATCGCTGCTCTTGGCGACGGCGGTGATGGTCTTCAGATCCGTCGCGGCTTCGCCCGGCAGCGCCTTGATCGCGGCCGAGTCCAGCAAGCCGGCTTTCGTGAACGCGTTCGCCGGACCGGTCTTCTGCACGACCTTGCCCGCCGCGTCGGCGACGTACACTTCGACGCCCTTGGGCGCCGCGGCCGTCAGCTTCGCCTGCAGCGGTCCCGCCGACGCGGTCCACCCTTGCACCACGACCGGCTTGCCGGCGGTCTGCACGGAGAACGTGGACGCCATGGAGGTGCCGAGCGATCGCAGCTCCTGCTTCTGCGCGGTAATGAAATGGTCCATGAGCACGTAGTGGATGATCACCGCCGTAATGCCCAGCACGACGACCAGCAGCAGACCGAACGCCAAATTGATTTGATGCAGCAGCTTCATGCTTCGTCCCCTCCCCCGGCCCGCAGCCGGTAGCCGTGTCCCCAGACCGCCTCGATCGGCAGCCCGTCCGCCTTCTTGCGCAACCGTTTGATCAAGTGATCCACCGCCCGGTCGCTGCCGAAATAATCGTCGCCCCACACGAGCACGAGCAGCTCCTCCCGCGTGAACGCGCGGTTCGGATGCTCCGCGAACGCGCGCAGCAGATCGAATTCCTTGAACGTCAGGTCGAGCTCGTCCTTGCCCAGGAAGACACGGCGTTCGCCCGGCAGGATCCGCAGCGCGCCGACGTCGACGGCGTTCGCCGGCGAGGCCGGCGCCGGCTCCTCCTGCCCGCGGTGCTTGTACCACCGCTGCAGCTGGCGTTTCACGCGGGCGACGAGCTCGCGCGGGCTGAACGGCTTGACGAGGTAGTCGTCGCCGCCGAGCTCGAGCCCGAGGATTTTGTCCACCTCGTTGTCCTTGGCGGAAATCATGATGATCGGCACGTCCGCTTCGCCGCGGATGCGCCGGCACAGCTCGTAGCCGTCCATGCCGGGCAGCATGATGTCGAGCACCCACAGGTCCGGCGGGTCGCTGCGCCACAGCTCCCACGCTTCCTCCGCCGAGCCGAGCCCTACGGTACGGTAGTTTTCTTTATGCAAATACGCCTCGACGAGGCCCCGGATATTCAAGTCGTCGTCCACGACGCCGATCGTATACTCGCTCACGGTTCCATCCTCCCGCTTCGGAATGTCTCCCCCATTATACCAACTCATCGGCGCCCCGAAGCGCGTGCCATCGTTTTTCCACACTTTCACCAACGGCTTGCCACACTTGGGCGCTAAGATGGGAACCGTACCGCCCATACCCAATCCGATAGGAGTGTTCAATCATGCAAAACAAACGCACCGTCACCAAAGTCGCCGCCGTCGCCCTGATGCTGTCCGCCTTCGCGAGCCCGCTCGCCGCCAACGCCGCCACCGGGCCGCTCGCGAGCTACTACACCGCCGCGCTGACCGAAGCCGGCGAAGGGACCGTCCCGGCCAACGTGACGATCGCCGCAAGCACGGCCGCGGCGGACAAGAATGCCAAGCCGGTCGCCGTGTTCATGAACCAGGCCGATCCGGTGGAGCTGGCGAAGCAGTACGCGCCGGATACGGTCGAAGCGTGGGAGCAGACGCTCGCGCAGTTCCAGGCGCTGGCCAAGGACGCCGTGAAGGTCGTCGCCGGGTCGGCAACGACGGTGACGAAGCCGGGTCCGGACGGCAAGCCGCAGACGATCACGATTTCGAAGGCGGCCGACGGCGAGTTGAAGGTCGTCGGACCGATCTCCCCCGATCAGCTGAAGACGATCAAGCTGAAGGACGGCGCGGCCGTCGCCGTAAAAGCCGCCCCGGCCGTGCCGGCGGAGGGCACGACCCTCGTGCCGGCTGGCAAGCTGGACGCGGTCAAGGCCGAAGCCGGCAAAGCCGTTACGTTCGAGGGCGGCGCGAAGGTCACGGTCGCGCTCAAGGACGCGGGCATGCTGCCTGCGGGCGCGAAGGTCGGCACGCTTCAGGCCGTGGCGATCGACAATCCGCTCATCAAGGGCCAGCTCGCGCTGAGCAAAGCCGCCGAATCCAAGGACGGGGAAGCGATCAAGCAGGCGCTGGCCAGCCTGCTGGGGCTGTACCAAGACGAGATCGCGAAGCTGCGGCAGCAGCAAGAGCAAGCCGACAAATAAGCGGCGGCGGACGCCGTATGGCGTCCGGCAAGCTCGCTTAGCACGCGAAAACGGGCACACCCGCAAGGGTGCGCCCGTTTTCGTGCGGCTTCGATCCGCGACGACTGCGTCGGCCGGCGCTCGCGGCATGGGGGGCCGCGCGTAAGCCGGGGGCGGGGTTGGGGTTACGGCGCGACGACCGCCCGAGCGCCGCACCGCCGATGCCGCCGGCCCGGCTCGCTCGGCGAGAGAACCGGCCGCGTCGCCGCTTCTTTCACGACGTCGGCGCGCCCTCTCCGCGCGGCCGCCGCACGCCCAAAAACTCGAACTCGCCGTCCTCGCCCTCCCGCAGCGTATACGCGTGATCGAGCCACGTGCTGTGAAACCGGTGGCCGCCGACGGGATAGAGCGGTTTCTCGATCCGGCCGAGATGGACGAACGACCATCCCTCCTCCGTCCGCTTGAGCTCCGCGCGGCCCGGGACGTAGACGCCTTCGTACCGGCGGGCGAGCGCCTCGTCCGGCTCGACCGCCGGCGGCTTCCCGGGGACGGCCGGCCGGCCGCCGAACATCAGCTCGGCGACGGCGTCGCCGACCCGGGTCACGTTCGCGAAGTCGTAATTGGCGAGCACGATCACGCAGGCGTCGTCCGCGAAGAAATGCTGAACGTACGCGCCGATGCCGAGGTGCGCGCCGTCGTGCCGCCAGCGCGGCCGTCCGCGGAATTCGTCCGAGAACAGACCGCCGGCGCAGCCGTTCAGGTTCGGCGCGAACAGCCGCTCGTACGCCGCCGATCCCAGCAGCCGGCGCTCTTTCAACGCGCGGTGCCACGCGTGCAGATCGCCGCAGGTCGAGACGATGCCGCCGGCGCCGATGCTGTAGCCGGGATGATGGTATTCCGCCGGCACGATCCGCTCCCCGTTCATGCCGTAGCCGAATGCCCGCCGCGCCAGCAGCGCGCTGCCGTCGTCGACCTCGGTATCCGCCATGCCGAGCGGGCCGAACACCGCTTCCGCGAGGTAGCGCTTGTAGGGCCGCCCGCTCGCCGCTTCGATCAGGAACGCCAGCAGGTGATAGCCCGCGTTGCAGTACTCGAACCGCGTGCCGGGCTCGAAGTTCAACGGCCGCTGCCGGAAATACCCGAGCAGCAGCTCCCGGTCGTACGGCAGCTTCTCCCGCTCCCCGAAGAAATCCTCCTGCAAGTGGTGGAACGTGCGCAAGCCCGACGTATGCGTCATGAGCTGATGCGCCGTGATGCGCGGATCGACGCGCAGCTCGGCGGGCAGGCCGTCGTTCACGGGCCGGTCGATGTCGATCCGGCCTTCGTCGTGCAGCCGCATCGCGGCGAACGCCGCGAGCTGCTTTGACACGGACGCGAGCCCGAAGCGCGTGTCCGTCCGGTTCGGGACGGCGAATTCCAGGCAGGCCATGCCGTAAGCCGCCTCGAAAACGATTTCCCCGCCTTGCGCGGCCAGCACCGCGCCCGAGAACGGCCATCGGGCCGCGTATTCGTCGACGTAGGCCCGGATGGTTTGGGTAAGCGTCATGGGTCTCATGCTCCTTTCGGATGGGTGTCGCCGCGAACTTGCCGTATCGTCGTTTCCTGAATGCGGGATACTACTATAGCCATTGCCCGCGCCGGCCGTCAAGCGGAATCGCGAGATCGGGCCGTACCGCCGCGGCCGCCTCCCGGATTCGTCCCCCCTCGCCCCGGGTAACAAGAGAACGTACCACCGCACGACCGATTACGCGAGGAGGAATGCGCCATGAACGAGAGAAGCCAAATCTTGAGCAAGGAGCAGGACACGTCAACGGACAAGGTCGAGAAAGCCGTGCAGGCGCTCAGCGGCGGAGACGGCGAACGGATTTTGGAAAACTTCGAAGCCTTCCGTTCCTACCTGGCCAAACGGATCGAGATGGCGGAGAATCTGGGCTTCGGCGACGAGCAGATCGCCGTCATCGCGCAGAAAGTAGCCGCCTACCTGGCCGAGCACGAGGAACCGCGCAACCGCGAGGAATACCTGCTGCGCGAGCTGTGGAAGGCCGGCGACGCCGATGAGCAGCACAAGCTCGCCCATTTGCTCGTCAAGCTGGCGAAGACGGCTTCCTAATTCGCCGTTCGCGAGCGCTGAAGCCGGTGCCGGCGACGCGTTAACCGTTACCGCCCAGCAGGCCGGGACGCCCCGTGACGGAGCGCCCGGCCTGCTGGGCTGCGCGCGATTGCGGGGCAATACGGCCGCCGATCGTCCGCGGTACCGCGCGGCACCGAAAGTATAGTAGATATACCGGGTATCAGATATTGAACATATATTCACTACTTTCGATCGTTTCGGCGGAACTTTATACTGAAGGGGGGCTTATCGCAAGCTTACGATCGGACGAAATGGAGCTGGATACGATGCAATATCGGAGATTGGGCGGCAGCGGTCTGAAGGTCAGCGAGATCAGCCTTGGGAGCTGGCTGACTTACGGCGGCTACGTGGAAAAGGAAAACGCGGTCAAGGCGATCGAGACCGCCTACGACTTGGGCATCAATTTCTTTGATACGGCCAACGTGTACGAGCGCGGCGAGGCGGAGAAGGTCGTCGGCGAGACGCTGCGCGCCTACCCGCGCGAGTCGTACGTGCTGGCGACGAAGGTCTTCGGCCAAATGGGCGACGGCCCGAACGACCGCGGCCTCTCGCGCAAGCACATCCTGGAGCAGGCGGACGCCAGCCTGAAACGGCTCGGCTTGGACTACGTGGACATTCTCTACTGCCACCGCTTCGATCCGGAGACGCCGGTGCAGGAGACGCTGCGCGCCATAGACGACCTGATCCGCCAGGGCAAGGTGCTCTATGCCGGCATCAGCGAATGGACGGCGGCGAACATCGCGGAAGGCTTGGCCGCCGCGGACCGGTACCTGCTCGACCGCATCGTCGTCAACCAGCCGATTTATAATATGTTCAACCGCTACATCGAGAAGGACATCATTCCGATCAGCGAGCAGAACGGCATCGGACAAGTCGTCTTCTCGCCGCTCGCGCAAGGCCTGCTGACGGGCAAATACGCCTCGGCGACCGACATTCCGGCCGGCAGCCGCGCGGCGAAGATCGAACGGATGCGCGGCAATATCACCGAGGACAAAATCGCCAAGGTGCAGCGCCTCGGCGCGGTCGCGTCCGAGCTCGGCGTCACGATCGGCCAGCTGGCGCTGGCGTGGACGCTGCGCCAGCCGAACGTCTCGAGCGCCCTGGTCGGCGCCAGCCGTCCGGAGCAGGTCGCGGAAAATGCCGGCGCGTCGGGCGTCGCGCTTTCGGCGGACGTCGCGGCGCGGATCGAAGACATCCTGGCCTAATTCCTAGCATGGAACCCGGCAGCATCAACATCGAAGCGATCGAAGGAGGACAAGCATTTGGCAAAAGTCGTCGTAACCGGCGGAAGCGGCATGCTCGGCCGGTGGGTCGTCAAGCATTTCGTGGAACGGCAATATGAAGTGGTGAACGTGGATTCCGTACGCCCGCAGGAGTGGCTCTGCCCGACGATCCTGGCGAATCTCGAGAACCTGGGCGAGGTGTACGGCGCGCTCGCGGGCGCGGACGCCGTCGTCCATCTGGCGGCGATTCCGGCCGCGCACATCAAGACGAGCGAAGTGACGTTCCAGAACAACGTCATGTCAACCTACAACGTGCTTGAAGCCGCCGCGGGCCTCGGCATCCGCAAGGCGGTCATCGCCTCCAGCGAATCGTCGTACGGCATCGTGTTCGCGGTCAACCGGTTCGGCCCGTCGTACGTGCCGGTCGACGAGGACCATCCGCAGCTGCCGCAGGACAGCTACGGCCTGTCCAAGGTCGTGAACGAGCAGACGGCGGACATGTTCCACCGCCGCACCGGCATGCAGGTCGTCTCGCTGCGGATCGGCAACGTCATTCCGCCGGAGCGCTATGCGCAATTCCCGTCGTTCATCCATAACAGCGCGGAGCGCGACCGCATCCTGTGGAGCTACGTCGACACGCGGGACATCGCGGAAGCGTGCCGCCTCGCGATCGAGAAGGACGGGCTCGGCTCCGTCGCGATCAATCTCGCGGCCGACGATACGAGCATGGCGATTCCGAGCCGGCAGCTGCTGGCCGAGCAATTCCCGGAAACAACCGATTTCCGCGAGCCGCTGGACGGCCACGAATCGCTGCTCAGCAACAAGCGGGCGAAGGCGCTGCTGGGCTGGGAGCCGAAGCATGCTTGGCGGACTTACGTCCCCGGCCAGGCCTGAACCGCCGGACGGGCGAATTTCAACACCGATCGGGCGGGCTGCGGCTCGCCTAAACTTATTGGATTACGAGGAGGAACCATTCATGCATTATCGCACGCTGGGAAGAACGGGACTGGACGTCTCCGAGATCGGCTACGGCGCTTGGGGCATCGGCAAATCCGGCTGGATCGGCGCGGACGACGGCGAGTCGCTTCAAGCGCTGCACCGCGCGGTGGAGCTCGGCCTTAATTTCATCGATACGGCGCTCGCGTACGGCGAAGGCCATAGCGAACGGCTCGTCGGCCAAGTCGTCCGGGAGCAGAAGCAGCCGATCTACGTCGCCACCAAGATCCCGCCGAAGAACGGCAAATGGCCGGCGCCGGCCGGCATCTCGCCGGACGACGCGTATCCGGGCGAGCACGTGATCGCCTGCACCGAGCAAAGCCTGCGCAACCTCGGGCTGGAGACGATCGACGTGCAGCAGTTCCACGTCTGGTCCGACGAGTGGGTCGGGCGCGGCGATTGGCTCGAGGCCGTGCAGCGGCTGAAGGAGCAGGGCAAGATCCGCTATTTCGGCGTCTCGATCAACGACCATCAGGCGAGCAACGCGATCAAACTGATCGAAACCGGCGTCGTGGATACCGTGCAGGTCATCTACAACGTGTTCGACCAAAGCCCGGAGGACGGGCTGCTGCAGGCATGCCAGGCGCATAACGTCGGCGTCATCGTGCGGGTCGCGCTCGACGAAGGCGGCCTGACGGGCAGAATCACGCCGGACACCACGTTCGCGCCGAACGATTTCCGCGGCAACTACTTCCGCGGCGACCGCAAGCAGCAGGTATACGACCGCGTGCAAGCGATCGCGTCCGACCTCGGCATCGGCGTCGACGACATGGCGGAGACCGCGCTGCGCTACGTGCTCAGCCACCCGGCCGTGTCCACGGTCATTCCGGGCATGCGGACCGTCCGCAACGTCGAGCGCAACATGGCGGTCGGCGACGGCCGCGGCCTGTCCCAAGAGCAGCTGGCCACGCTGAAGAAGCACCGCTGGGACCGGAATTTTTACCAAGCATAAATCGCGTCTGACGGCGGCCTCGCGGCCGTGCGCGCGCAGACATAAGAATAGGGCTGCCCCGGAAGTCATAGACATGACTGTGGGGCAGCCCTTTTTGCATGGCCGTTCATGTACCGCACTACGTACCGCTCATTTGGCAAAATTGCCGTCTGTCGGCTCATGTACCGTACTACGTACCGCTCTTGCGGCAATTTGGCCGTCCGTCGGCTCTTGTACCGCACCGCGTACCGCTCTTGCGACAAATTGGCCGTTCGACGGCTCTTGTACGGTATTACGTACCGCTCTTGCAGCAAAATTGCCGTCTGTCGGCTCTTGTACCGTACCGCGTACCGCTCTTGCGACAAATTGGCCGTTCGACGGCTCTTGTACGGTATTACGTACCGCTCTTGCGGCAATATGGCCGTCCGTTGGCTCATGTACCGTTCTACGTACCGCTCTTGCGACAAATTGGCCGTTCGACGGCTCTTGTACGGTATTACGTACCGCTCTTGCAGCAAAATTGCCGTCTGTCGGCTCTTGTACCGTACTACGTAACGCTCTTGCAGCGTATGAACCGCCGAACGGCTCATGTACCGCACCGCGTACCGCTCTGGCACAATTTCACCGCGCCAGCCGGCTAATCGCTCCCGCCGGCCGGCTCTACACCGCGGGGTGTTCCGCCATGACGATGCCCGCGACCACGTGCGCGAGGGCGGTCAGCGACGTTTCCGCCAGCTCGGCCGGCGGCACGCGGCGTCCGTCCGCGTTCCACGCGTACGCGAGGCCGTAGATGCTCCAGGCGAGCATCGTCGACACCGCGCACGCCGTCGCCTCGTCGAAGCCGGCCGGCCGGCGCGCGTCCCTTTGCCGCATCAGCTGGAACAGCACCTCCTGCAGCAGCGCTTTGACTTTCTTCTCCAGCAGCGGGCCCGTCGCCTCGTAGTTCTTGAGGCAATGCGTGCTGAGGTCGCGGTGGAACTCGCACACCGTCACGACGATGCTTGCCAGCGACGAACGGCTGAATTCGGCGTGGCACTGCAGCTTCCCTTGAATGCCTTCCCAGAACATCGTCGTCAGCGTCGCGTCCATCAGCTCGTACTTGTCCGCGTAATGCGCGTAGAACGTCGCGCGGTTGATCGTCGCCCGTTCGGTGATGTCGCCGACCGTAATGTCCTTGAGATCCTTCGTCTGGATGAGCGACCGGAACGCGTCCAGAATGAGCTGCCGCGTGCGCAGCACCCGCGGGTCCGGCTTCTCCTCTTGCGGCTGCATGTGGTTCCTCCTTCTTGGCCCTTCGGGGCCGACTTATTCTACAATATCGCGATGTTGTTGCCTAAGCGACTAAACCGCCGGATTGATGGTTGTTCGGAAGACCGCTTTATTTTATCATAACTTACGCAACAGTTGTTGCTTACTTATTTATAGAGAGGGGATTGCCATCATGGCTATCGTCATCGAAATTTTACTCGCGCTCGCGTTCCTCGGATCGGGCCTCAGCAAGGCCGCCGGCGCCAAAATGCAAGTGGAAAGCTTCAACAAGCTCGGCCTGCCGCAATGGTTCCGCGTCGTGACGGGACTGCTGCAGCTGGTTGCGGTCGCCGGCCTCGTCGTCGGCTTCTGGTACGCGAGCTGGTCCGCTTGGGCGGCCGTCGGGCTCGCGTTCATCATGGTGTGCGGCGTGATCGCCCACATCCGCGCGAAGGACGCGTTCGGCCAAATGGTGCCCGCCCTCGTGCTGGCGATCCTGGCGATCGTGCTCGCCTGCCTGCAAGGTTCCGATTTGGGCAATTTCCCGAACTGAACCGGCGCCTCAGACAAACGTTCAGCCATCGGAAAGCCGCTCCGCCAAGGGGCGGCTTTTTGCATGCCCGCGGAAGGAAATTGACGCGGATCCGTCTATGCCCGTCCCCGCTATGCTATGCTGAGGAGGATACCGAATTCAACGGAGGTGCTTCCCGTGATTTCCAATCGATCCGTACCCGTAAACGCAATCCTGCCCCACGTGTATTACGAAGACGTCGCCGCGGCGCTGACCTGGCTGCGGGATGCGTTCGGCTTCGAAGAGCAGTACCGCTTCAGTCTGCCCGACGGAACGGTGCACGGCGCGCTCGTCCGCCTGGGCGAAGCGCACGTGATGCTGAAGAGCTTGACACGCGCCGCGGCAAGCCCTGCCCGCATCGGCGGCTATACGCAGAACGTCATGCTGTTCGTCGAGGAGATCGACGCGCACTTCGCGCGCGCCGAAGCGGCCGGCGCCCGCATCGCGGAGCCGCCGAACGATACGGAGTACGGCGAGCGGCAGTATGTCGCGGAGGATCCCGAGGGGCATCCGTGGATGTTCGCCAAGCATGTGCGGGACGTAGCCCCGGAAGCGTGGGGCGCGGTAATCGCGCGCAACGGCTGACCTTATCGCGTCAACGTGCCGCTATTCCCGCGCTCCCGATTGATGCGTGCCGTCATGCCCGCCGGAAGCGCTGCCACTACGATTTGCGGAGGCTGAACGAACCATGAAATTGTATATCATTCGCCATGCGGAACCGGACTACCCCAACAACACGATCACGCCGCCCGGCCGCTTGGAAGCGAAGGCATTGGCCGAACGGCTGTCCGGCACGCGCATCGACCGCCTGTTCTGCTCCCCGCTCGGCCGCGCGCGGGACACGATGCAGTATACCGCGGACGCGATCGGACTTCATCCCGTCGTCCTGCCATGGACGGCCGAGCTGGACGGATGGCAGGTCACCGAGCCGTCCGGGCGGTCGGTCGTCGCCTGGAACGCCGATCATACCTGGGTGCGGGAGCAGCGGCCGTATCCGTCGAGCAGCGATTGGCACGAGCGGCCCCCGTTCGACGATCCCGCCTTCAAGGCGAACTACGAGCGGCTACAGGCGGATTCCGATGCTTTCATGCGCGGGTTCGGCTATGCGCGCGTAGACGGCCGGTACCGGATCGTCGAACGCAACCGGGAAGCGGTCGCCGTCTTCTGTCACCTCGGCTTCGGCCTGGCCTGGCTGTCCCACCTGCTCGAGCTGCCGCTCTCCATGGTATGGTCCGGCTTCTGGATTGCCCCGAGCTCGGTGACGACCGTCGTCATGGAAGAGCGCGGGCACGGTTGGGCCGCGCCGCGCTGCTACGGCGTCGGCGACGTCGGGCATCTGTACCGCGCCGGGCTGCCGGTCAGCCGGGCCGGGTTGTTCGCGGACAACGCGGACTGACGCGGCGGCGAAAACGCCAAAAAACGCGCCCTGCTTGATGCGATGCGTCAAGCGGGGCGCGTTTTGCCTATTCGTAATGCGCTATTCGTTATGCGCTATTCGTTAACCACCGTTCGTTGTGCGCAGAGCGTATGGATCTTGAACGCCCATCGGATTCGGGAGCGCCCCTCCCGCTAGCCTTCAAGCCCGAACAAGCCCGGCATCTCGCCGAGGAACCGTTCGAGCGGGTCGGCCGCGTATTCGTTCCACGGCGCCTCGAAGCAGCCGAGGCCGGACGCCGCATGGACGCGGCCGGCCCGGACGGCCGGAAGCCCGCGCCACGCCTCGCTCTGGGCGAGGCTCCGCCACCTTGCCTCGGCGGCGGCGCCGCGTTCGACGTGCACGATGATTCGGTCCGCTTCCAAGCCGGCCAGTCCAGACGGCGCGATCGGCCGGCCCCAGCCCACGTCGCGGGCCGCTGCCGGCAAGGCGAAGCCGAGATCGTCGTACAGCACCGTGCCCGCCTGGCGCCCGACGACGGCCAGCCCCTTGCGGTCGACGGAGAGCACCAGCAGCGCGCCCCCTCCGGCGATCGGCGCCAGCCGTTCCCGTATCGCCGCCGCGCGGCGGTCGTAGCGCTTCAGCCATGCCGCGGCTTCGTCGTCCCGGTCCAGGAACGCGGCCAGCTGCGCCAAGTGACCGCGCCAATCGTCGTCCGAGCGCAGAAAGAGCGACGGCGCGATCTCCCGGAGCTTGTCCTGCTCCTCCGGCGGAAGCAGCTCCGCCATGCCGACGATCCGGTCCGGCTTCGCCCCGCGCAGCGCGCTCAGGTTGAACGCGTAATGATGGCTGAGCGGCGTTTTGACCTCGTAGCCGCACTTATCGCGGTAGTAGTCCGTCCAATACTGATCCATCGGCGCGGCGTACGGCATCGTCCGCAGCGCCAGCAGCTGGCCGACGTTGATCCAGCTGTACGCCGCGATCCGCCGCTTCTGGTTGCGCTGGTAGACGGCCGGGGCGAAGCCGACCTCCCGTTTGAACAGCGTGCCGAAATACGTCTCGCTCGTGTAGCCGACGAGCTCGACGATCTCCGTCAGCGACAGGTTCGCCTCGCACATGAGCCGCTTCGCTTCCTTCAGCCGCAGCTCCGTCCGGTATTCCATGACGCCGCGGCCGAACCGCTCCTTGAACAGCCGCATGAAATGAAACCGGCTCAGCCCCGCGATCTTCGCCAGCTCCACGATCGTGATCTCGCTCGCGTAATGCCGCTCCAGCTCCAGGCGCGCCGCTTCGAGCGCCATCTCCGTCTGGCGCTCCTGATGCCGAGCGCGAGGCTGAGCAGCTCGAGCAGCCCCGCCTCGGCGCGCAGCCGGCCGGAAGGCGTACCCTGCTCCCAGCCCGCGCGGATCGCGCCGAAGAGCTGGCCGGCCGCCACGGCCGACGGCGCCGCCGCTTCGCCGAGGAACGGGAAACGCGGCGGCGCGTCCGCCGCGGGCTCGCCGCCCGGCGGCGCGGCCACGTCGAAATGCAGGAGCAGCAGCTCCAGCGGATGCCCCGTATAATTGGTCCATTCGATCAGCTGCCCCGGAGCGCAGACGTACAGCGAGCCCGGACGCGGGAGCCGCACCCGGCCGTCGATGACGAGGCGGCCGCCGCCCGTGCCGGCCAGCAGCAGCAGATGCGTCCCGGCCTCGATGAACGAGCGCTCCCCTCCCGCGTCCCCCGCATCGTCCCGCAGCATCCGCACGTCCAGCAAACGATAGGAAAGGCCGGCCGCAGCGGGAGGCTGCGAGCCGGCGGAGGAGTGCTTATTCATGGACGTCCTTCAGCACGTCGTCGATGATCAGGCCGTTCGCGATCAGATTCGCATTGAACCAGTGGCCGGAATCGGCGTCGAACACCCGGTTGTTCTTCACGGCGGAGAGCGATTTCCAGAGCGGGTTGTCGACCGGCGCCTTCTCGCGGCCCGGGCCGGAGATGACGAAGAGGTAGTCGACGTCCTTCAGGTCGGCGAGCTTCTCGATGGAATACGTCTCGTAGTCGCCTTTCAGCACGGCCGGCTGCCTGAAGCCGAGCGTCGCGTACAGCGTCTCGCCGCCGTAGAATTTCGGGCCGAACAGCTTGAAGCCCTTCTCGCCGCCCGATTGCAGGAGCACGGCGGTCTTCCCGGCCGGCAGCGTGCCGAGCCGGGTCTTCGCATCCGCGACCTTCTTGTCGTAGTCCGCAAGCGCCGTCTTCGCCGCCTCCTCCTCGTTCAGCAGCGCGCCGAGCTTCTCGAGGTTGCCCCGCCAGTCGGACTCGTTGCCCGACAGCACGAACGTCGGCGCGATTTTGGCGAACGACTCATAGTCGGCGTTCGCCAGGTAAGACGGCGCCATGAAGATGATCAGGTCCGGACTGTAGGACAGCGCCTCTTCCGGCTTCAGGCCGCCTTCCATGCTCAGGACGGGCACGTCCTTGAGCTTGTCCTGCAAATATTGCTGCGGCACGCCGGCGGCGCCCCACTGCGCGACGGGCTTCAGGCCGAGCGCGGCGAGCGAATCCTCGAGGAACGGCGCGATGACCCGCTGCGGGCGGGCCGGCACGTTCACGTCGTGGCCCATCGCGTCCTTCAGCACGCGGACGCCCTGGTCGGCCGCGTTGTCGGCCGGCGCGGCATTCGCGCCGCCATTCGCGTTCGCGTTGCCCGCGTTCGCGTTGCCCGCGTTCGCGTTCGTCGTGCCGCCGGCGTTCGCCGGCTGCTGCGTTTCGTTATTGGCCGAGGACGCGTTGCCCCCGTTATTTCCGTTGTTCGCGTTGCCGCAGGCGGACAACGCGGCGATCAGCAAAACCATGAGCGCGAGCTGCGCAAAGCGGGTGACAGACGTTCGGTTCATGTTCGACGGCTCCTGTAATTGAGATTGATTATCATTATCTACGACTAGTATAGTGCCTTCCACCTCCCTTGTGAATAACCGATTGTGCGCTCTTTTCGGCTACGGCAGCATTTCGGCTGTTTTTTCGCGCCCGCGGTCATCTCCGGACCTGCCGCGCTTGGAATCTGGTACCGATTCCAACAATTTAACGCCCGATTAACAAAACGGCCTCCGCCCCGAATATCCCGCTGACAGTGGGCTTGTACACTCAAACTGCCCTTGCTTCACCCGCGGGCAACACTTTCGCAGACTGGCGGTGGATTTCGTGTTGAAGTTCAATAAGCAATTCCGGATGCTGCTCCCCCTGTCGCTCTCGGCCGGCCTCCTCTCGACGGGTCTCGCCGTTCCTCTCCCTTCGGCGGCGGCCGCGGAGGGCGGCGCCGATGCCGGCGCCCCGCAGGGCCAGTGGCTGACCGGCGAGTTCCACGCGCATACGTTCGAATCCGACGATGCCCAGAGCTCGCTGGAATCGGTGCTCGACCACGGCCTTACGACGAACGGCCTCGACTTCCTCTTCCTGGCGGATCATCTGCGTTACTCCAAGCGGGACGACACGGGCGCCGACATTCCCGGCGGGCCGACTCCGCTGTCCAAGGGACTGCTCGACTACCAGGTGCCGAAGACGAAGGAGCTGCAGGCGGCCGGCAAGTACGCGGGCAAAACGATTTTCTCCGGCTTCGAATGGGATATCCCGTCGCATGAGCACGGCTCCGTCGGCATCCTGACCGGCGCGCCGGGCTCCGACGCGGCGCTGAAGGCCGCGAATCGATTCGAGTACCTCTTCACGAACCGCGACGCGAGCTGGTTCGATCCCGCCGACGTCGCGCAATGGGAAGCCGGCGACGACCGGGCGTACGCGACGCACGCGGACAGCCTGACCGCGATCGATTGGCTGAAGCGCAACTACCCGGACACCAGCTACATGATCGTCAACCATCCTTCCCGCGGCGTTGGCAAATACAAGATTTCGGACTTCCGCGACTTCAATAGCGCCGCGCCGGACATCGCGTTCGGCTTCGAGGGCATGCTCGGCAACCAGATGGAGCCGGACCGCGGCGGCTATAACACGGCGTACGATCCCGCCGATCCGACGGCCAACGACAACTACAAGAACCGCTCCTACGGCGGCGTCGATTACATGGTCGCGAAGGTCGGCGGCGTCTGGGACGCCCTGCTCGGCGAAGGACGCCGCTTCTGGAATTTCGCCAATTCCGACTACCACTTCAAGACGATCGGCACCAACTCGAGCGGCTACTGGCCGGGCGAATACGCCAAGAACTACGTCTGGACGGACGGCCGCTCCGCGCAGGATATCCTGGACGGCATGCGTTCGGGCCAATCGTTCTCCGTCTTCGGCGATCTGATCGACGCCCTGGACTTCCGCATCGCGGACGGCGACGCAAATGCCGGGATGGGCGGAAACCTGCAGGCGACCGAAGGAGACAAGCTGACGCTCACGATCAAGTTCAAGAGCCCCGGGACCAATCATTACGAATCCCCGATCGACAGCGGGCAATCCGCCGGCGTGAAGCCGGCCGTCGACCACGTCGACCTGATCGCGGGGGACGTGACGGGACCGGCCGAGAAGGGAACCGCGGCCTACGACAAGGATACGAACGACTCGACCCGCGTCGTCGCCACGTTCACGAGCGAGGATTGGACGACGGACGCGAACGGCTACAACGTCATCACGTACGAGCTGCCGCGCGCGAGCAAGGATCAGTACTTCCGCCTGCGGGGCACGAACCTCGGCGCGAACGTGCCGGGCGAGACGCAGGACGGCAATCCGCTGATCGATCCGAAAACGACGACGGAGGACCCGACGACCCGCTTTAACGAGATTAACGATCGCAATTACAAGGACCTGTGGTTCTATTCCAACCCGATCTTCGTCGATAGCGCCGCCTACAGCGACGAGCAGGCCGTCGCGGATACGCTCGGCACGCTGACGCTCGGCGACGCCGGCGCGGTGACGGCCGATCTTACGCTGCCCGCCGAGGGCAAGCACGGCGCGTCGATCGCCTGGGAAGAGACGGCCGATAGCGCGAACGCCGTCGCGATCGAGAACGGCGCCGCCAAGGTGACCCGTCCGGGCGCGGGGCAATCCGACGCGTCCGTGACGCTGAAGGCGACGGTATCGCGCGGAACGGCGTCGGAGACCAAGACGTTCGCCGTCACGGTCAAGGCGCTCCCGACGACGTCCACGCCGGGCAGCCCGCCGCCGGCAACGCCGGACGAGCCCGAGACGCCTGCAGCGTCCGTGACCGTCGACGTCGATCCCGCCAAGGGCGCCGAAGGCAGCCTGAAGGACGTCGTCGCCTTCAAGGTGCCGGCAGGCGCCGTCGCGTCCGGCGGCAAGGTCGGCGCGCGCGTCCTGGCCGCCGCCGAGCAGCCGCCGCTCGGCAGCCTGCAGGCGCTCGGCCCGATCGTCGAGCTGACGAGCACCGCGGGCGCGACGTTCGGCAAGCCGGTGGAGCTGACGTTTAACTACGCGAAGGATTCGGCCCTCCAGCCGGCCGTCTACTACTACAACGACACGCTCAAGAAATGGATCTTCCTCGGCGGCAAAGCCGACGGCGCGACCATTACGGTCGCCGCGAAGCATGCCGCGGCCTTCGGAGTGTTCGGCTACGCGCCCCAAACGTTCGCGGATCTGGGCGCCTCGTGGGCCAAGCCGTACGCCGACCGGCTGATCGGCCTCGGCGTCGTCTCCGGCTACGAGGACGGCACGTTCCGTCCCGAACGTCCGGTCACCCGCGCCGAGTGGGTGAAGCTGCTCGCGGACGCGCTCGGCCTTCCGGCCGCGGCGGGAACGACCGGCTTCGCCGACGACGCCCGGATCCCGGCGTGGGCCAAGGCGCAGGTGAAGGCGGCCGCCGACGCCGGCTACGTGACCGGCTTCGCCGCAAGCGGCGGCTCCGTCTTCCAGGCGTCGCAGCGCATCACGCGCGCGGAAATCGCCGTCATGGCCGCGCGCGTCCTGCAGGCCGGCGGCATCGCCCCGGGCGGCGCGGACAAGACGTTCGCCGACGCGGCGGGCATCCCGGCCTGGGCCGCGGAAGCGATCGGCCAAGCCGCGTCAGCGGGCATCGTCGACGGCTATCCGGACGGCGCCTTCCGGCCGGACGGCACGTTGACGCGCGCCGAGGCCGCGAAGATCGTCTACGCGCTGCTGGACGCGCTGAATATTTAACGATGCTGATCGTTTAGGCAGGCAACGAAAAGACCCTCCGCGCAGGAGGGTCTTTTTGCGTTTCGCGCTAGTTCTTTTCGCTGCTGCTTGCTATTGCCGTTTGCCGGTTGTCATTGCCGTCTGCTGTTTGCCGCTCGCCGTTGCCGTTCGCCGCTGCCATCGCCCGTCTATGTTGACATCCATCATCCGGCACTCGGCCGGTTGCCGTCACGGCGACGCGCCGCCGGCCTGCATGCCCGCGCCCCGCACGCCTACCGGTTGACGGTCCGCATGCCCGCTTCCGGGTACCGCGTGCCGGCCGCGGCGCCCTTCGGCGCCGTCTCCTCGATGCGCGCGAGGTCCGCGTCCGTCAGCCGGACCGCGAGCGCGCCGGCGTTCTCCTCCAGGTACTTCACGCGCTTCGTGCCCGGAATCGGCGCGATGTCGCCGCCCTGCGCGAGCAGCCAGGCCAGCGCCAGCTGCGACGGCTCGCAGTCCTTCTCGGCGGCGATCTCCTTGATCCGGTCGACGAGCGCCAGGTTCTTCGCGAAGTTCTCGCCTTGGAAGCGTGGCGACAGGCGGCGGTAGTCGTCCTCCGCCAGATCCTCGAACGACCGGATCTGACCGGTCAAGAAGCCGCGCCCGAGCGGGCTGTACGGCACGAAGCCGATGCCGAGCTCGCGGCAGAGCGGCAGGATCTCGTCCTCCACGTCGCGGCTCCACAACGAATATTCCGTCTGCAGCGCCGTAATCGGATGAACGGCATGGGCACGGCGAATCGTCGCCGGCGACGCCTCGGACAAGCCGAGGTACCGCACCTTGCCCTCGCGGACCAGCTCGGCCATCGCGCCGACCGTCTCTTCGATCGGCGTATCGGGATCGACCCGGTGCTGGTAATAGAGGTCGATATGGTCGACCCCGAGCCGCCGCAGGCTCGCTTCGCAAGCGGACCGGACATAGTCCGGCTTGCCGCTGATGCCAAGGCTCTTGCCGCTCGCGTCGCGCACGTTGCCGAACTTCGTCGCGAGCGTCACCTCGCCGCGGCGCCCCCGGATCGCCCGGCCGACGAGCTCCTCGTTCCGTCCGACGCCGTACATGTCCGCCGTGTCGAGGAACGTGACGCCGAGCTCCAACGCCCGGTGAATCGTGCGGAGCGATTCGTCGTCGTCCCGTCCGCCGTAAAAGTCCGACATCCCCATGCAGCCCAGCCCCAGTGCCGATACCGTCAATCCTTCCTTGCCAAGCGTACGCTTTTCCATATCGCCGCATCCTCCTTCGGTTTGGGTTTTGCCTTGTCCGGTTGCCGTATAGGAATAGTTTACCTCTCCCTCCGCCCTCGCGCAAAGCGCCGCCCGCCCCGCGGACCGTCTTTACAATAACTACACGGCAGAAGCGTGGTATACTGGGACAAACCCCGCCCGGCGGCGCGATCCCCGGGCATGACGGAGCGTGATGACATGACGGCCTCCTACGAAGCGCTGGCGCAGGCGTTCGCCCGCTCGCCGCTGGACGTCCACGGCGTCTACCGGACGACGCTGGAGCCGGAGCTCGTCTATGACGGGCACCTCAACCGGCCGACGGAGAAATGCGCCCTGATCGTCGGCCTGCGCGGACAGGCGGACTTTACCTTCGACGGACGCGAGACGCATCGGCTGGAGCCCGGCAGGGCGCTGCTCGGCGGCCTGGGCAAGCGGCTGTTCATCCGAACCGGACCGGAAGGGTTCGAGTACGGCCTCGTCCACTACATGCCCGCGGACCCGGCGCACGGCCGCGCGCCGCTCTTGACGGAGGTGTCGCTGCTCCATGCCGCGCCCGATCCCGAGCTTCGGCTGCTCCTGCAGGGGCTGATCGAAGCGGATTCGTCCCCCGACAGCATGATGCTGCTGGAGAAGAAGACGCTCTTCTACCGGCTGCTGAACAAAGCGCTGCAGGCGGAGCGCCACGAGCGGAACCGCCGCAGCTACCCCATGCTCGACGACGCGATCCGGTACGTCCATGCGCACTATGCCGAGCCGGTCACCTTGGAGCTGCTGGCGTCGCGCTACGGACTGAAGCCGAAATATTTCTCGTCCCTCTTCCGCGATTACGTCGGCGTCGGCCCGATCGATTACGTGATCCGCTACCGGATCAACCGGGCGCACGAGCTGCTCCTGACGGGTCAATTCACGGTCGCCGCCGTGGCGCGGAGCGTGGGGTACCCCGACGCCTACTACTTCAGCCGGCTGTTCAAGAAGTACAAGGGCGTGCCGCCGGGCCAGGCCGGGCCGCGCCCATCGGGAAATCGTCCATCGTGACGGGAGGAAATGGTCTATTCTCATCCCGGACGGCGGATGGTACAGTGTTAATGATAATGAGAATCGTTATCGTTAACCTTGCGCATAGAAAGGATGCCCGTCATGTCCGTTCGATTCAACCTTCTTCCCTTCTTGATCAGCCTGATTTGCCTGATGCTGGTCGTCGGCGCTTGCTCCGGCGCGAATAACGCCGGCAAATCGGGCGCGGCCGGCAATGCCTCCGAAAATACGTCCGCCGGTACCGGCACGGAGGGCAACGCGGCCAAGAACAACGCGGCTTCCAACGGCAGCGGCACGGACAAAGCCGCGTTCCCCCGCACGATCCAGACCGCGAATGGCGACGTAACCATCCAAGCGCAGCCGAAACGGGTCGCCGTCGTCCACTGGGGCTACATCGAGCCGATGCTCGTGTTCCATCTGCCTTCGATCGGCCTCTCGCTGCCGTTCACGGAAGCCCAGTCCTCGCTGAAAACCGAAGAATACAAGCCGTTCGCCGCGAATTTCGAGGAAATCGAGACGGTCGGCGAGAACACGCAGGTCAATATGGAGAAGCTGCTGGCGTACGCGCCCGATCTGATCATCGCCGGCAACGCCACCAACAAGGACATCGCGGCGGAGCTCGCCAAGATCGCCCCGACCGTCATGATCGACGAGCAGGCAACGGACGTCTGGACGGACTGGCCCGCGCTCGTCGCCAAGTTCGGCGAAATCCTCGGCCAGGAAGACACGGCCGCCCAATACGTCGCGCGGTTCAACGACTTGCTGAAGGCGGCGAAAGAGAAGCTGGCCGGCCTGAACGGCTCGGTGGCGTTCGTGCAGGTCCGCGACAAGACCGTCTGGCTGCAGGGCACGAAGTACATGCCGGAATACTACGACGGCATGGGCTTGAAGCCGCCGGCCTCCGAGGCGATGACCGCGGACGGCGCGGAGATCAGCCTCGAGGGCTTGGCGAAGGTGAATCCCGATTACCTCTTCCTCGGTTACTTCAATTACGAGGACAAGTCGATGCCCGCGGCGACCGACGAATGGGAGAAGAGCGGCGTCTGGAACACGCTGAAGGCCGTAAAGGACAAGCATGTCTACGGCTTCAAGGGCGCGCTCGGACTCGGCTACGGCCCGATCGGCCAGACCTACGGCGTGAAGGCCGTGCTCGACGCGCTGACCGGCGAACAAACGCCGTAGCCGCAAGTCCCGCAAGCCCGAAACAGGCCGAAGCGCACCGGAACGGTGCGGCTTCGGCCTATTTCGTTTAGCGCCTTAATCGTTAACGTCGTATCGGCCGCGGCTTGAAGGCGGACAGCCGGCGCGCCGCATGCCGGTCAAGTCGCCGCCGCGGGCAGCGTGCCCGCCGGCTCCAGCAGCCCGAGCAGCGCTTTGACGCCCGCCGCCGTATTGGGCTCCTGCTTCCCGTACAGCGCCAGGCCGGATTTTACGTTCTTCAGATGCAGCAGCTCGTACGGATTGCCCAGCGACAACAGCGCGTACCGCTTCCCGCGCGCGTTCAGCTCGTCGATGACGGCCTGGTAATCGGCCCAACCGAATTGGCTGGCGTTATTGCGGAACTGATAGGAGGCCGCGATGACGTAATCCGCGCCGTCGATCGCCGCCCGAAGGCCGGCCGCGCCGCCCGCTCCCAGCACCGAGGTCTCGATTCGCAGAGACAGCTCCGGATTCGCTGCCGCCAGCTGACGCTTCAGCTGCCCGGCCTGTTCCTGGTCTGCCGCGGCGATCAGCACCCGGTCCCCCGGCTGAATCGCGTCGGGCCGCTTCCCGTCGCGGCCGGCCAAGAGCGTGACCGCGCGCTCCGCGATTTCCCGTTCGGCTTCGCGGTGCGGCGCGGAGCCGACGACGGTTCGCACGGCCGCCAGCTTCGCGGACAAGCTCTCGCCGCCGCGCTCGAACAGCCCGTACCGGTCCTTCAGCGCCAGAATCCGCTTGACCGCCGCATGGATCGTCTCGCGCGGAACGGTACCGTCCTTGACCGCGTCGACCAGCGTTTGCCGGGCGGCGGCCGGGTCCTGCGGCATCAGGATGATGTCCACGCCCGCCGCGACCGCGCGCTTGACCGCGTTCGCCTCGCCGAAATGCTCCGCGATTCCCTGCATCGTGAAGGCGTCGGAGATCACGACGCCCTTGAAGCCGAGCTCCTCCCGCAGCAGTCCGGTCATCACCTTCTTCGATAGCGTCGCCGGCACGGGAACCTCGGTTCCGTCCTTCGCGGAGACGACCCGCTCGTCGTCGATGGCCGGGAACGCGATGTGGGCGGTCATGATCATCTCTACGCCGCCCTCGATCGCGGCCCGGAACGGCTTAAGCTCGACCGCTTCCAGCCGGTCGCGGCCGTACGGCAGCACCGGCAAGCCCAGGTGAGAATCGACCGCCGTGTCGCCATGCCCCGGAAAATGCTTCACCGCCGCGACGACCCCCGCTTCCCGCAGCCCTTTGATCGACGCGAGACCGAGTCGCGCCACCAGGTCCGGGTCCGACCCGAACGACCGCATGCCGATGATCGGATTATCCGGGTTGCGGTTCACGTCCAGGTCCGGGGCGAAGTTCAGCTGCAGCCCGAGCGCCCTCAGTTCCTCGCCCGTCAGCTTGCCCGCCGTCTCCGCCAGCGCCGCGTCGCCCGTTGCGCCCAGGGCCATCTGCCCGGGGAGATTCGTGCCGCCGGGGATCCGCTTGATCACGCCGCCCTCCTGGTCCGCGCCGAGGAACAGCGGAATGTCCCCCGCCTCCGCCTGCAGCCGATGCGTGAAGGTCGCAACCTGCTCCGCATTGACGATGTTTTTATCGAACAAAATGAATCCGCCCGGCGACTGCTCGCGAACGATCGCCTTCAGACCGTCGTGCACGGTCGTGGTCGGTTGGCCGTTCCACATCCGGATATCCGGCATCAGCATCTGGCCGGCCTGCTCCTTGACGGTCATGTAGGAAATCAGCTTGTCCCAATCCTTCGCCCGGATCGCCGCGTCCCGCTCGAACCGGATCACCCGGGTCAGGAAGACCGCGTATTCCGCGCGCGTCACCGGCCGGTCGGGCCGGTACGTGCCTTCCGCATAGCCGCCGATGAGGCCATTGGAGCTTAAGGCGCGAATCGGCGCCGCCGCCCAGTGCGACCCGATGTCCGATGGCTCGGCCGTGCCCTCGCCCGGTTGAAGCGCATAGGCCCGGGCAAGGAAGGCCGCGGTCTCCGCGCGGCTGACCGGCGCGTCGGGGCGGAAGGAGCCGTCCGGGAATCCGCCGGCCAGCCCCTTGGCCGAGGCAACGGCGATTTCGCGGTAGAACGGGTGCGTCGGCGGAACGTCCGCGTAGGCCGGATCCTTCTCCGGCACTTCGTCCGGGTAGAGCTCCCGCGCCATGAACGCCACCGCCTGGGCGCGGGTCACCGCCCCGTCCGGCTTGAATTGCCCGCCGCCGTAGCCGGCCACCGTCCCCCGGTTCGCCAAGTAGGCGATGCTGTCCGCCGCCCACTGCGCATGCCGCAGATCGGAGAACCGCTCTTCCGCGCCGGCGCTCCCCGCCCACAGGAAGACTGCGCCCAGAATCCCCGCTGCCATGCCGATCGCCGCTTGCTTGATGTTCGCTTGCTTGATGTTCGCTTGCTTGATGTTCGCTTGCTTGATGTTCGCTTGCTTGATGTTCTCTTGCTTGATGTTCCCCACCTTGATGTTGGCCTGCTTGCTGTGCACTTGCTTCAACTCCCGATTTACAAATTCTCCATCTTAGACGCCCAGGAATTGAAAAAGTTGTTGTTCCGATGGAAATCGGCCGCGGCGCATGGCAAAAAGACCGAGACCAATCGGTCTCGGCCGGCTCCGTTGGGCGGCTTGCGGCCGCCCGGCGTTCCGTTTCTTCCGTACACTCAACTCGCTCGCCGCATCGCCGTCGTATCCGGCTTCAGCGCCGGGCGCGAGCCGCCCGGCCGTACCGTGCCCGACCCCGCCGCCTTACAGCGCCCCCGACTCCCGCACGATGCGGTCCGCCTCTTCGTAGTCCGCTTCCTCCACGATCGCCACGAGCATGATGTCCCTGCCGGTGACCCGGTTGTCCGGCCCGCCCGAGCCGTAGCCGCTCGCGCTGACGCTGGCCGCCGCGAGAATGCCTGCGTCAAGGCTGTCGAAGTCGCCGCCGAGCGTCAAATTGCCGAGCCCCTTGAAGTCGCCGGTTATCGTCCCGCCGAGCCGGTCCAGGCTCTGGTAGCCCGGGCCCGCGTAGCCGTCGATCCGCTCGATCGCGTAATCGACCAGCTTCAGCGGCTTCAGCCGCTCCACCGCTTCCTTCGCCTGATCGGGCGTGTTGAAATACGCGAATACCGATCTTTCCGCCATACCGCCTGCTCCCTCCGCTTGTCCGTTTGTTGGCATGTCGTGCCAATATCGCCACTAGTGTGTTCCGCCTCTTGAGGAACTATGCGCGGGCATGGTTTAATGGACAAGCAATCCGGTGAATAGTGACAATGAGAACAAGCCAAAACGAGGAGGAAACGCTCATGCCAACGGTACAAATCGAAGGCCGCGAAGCCGTAACGGCCGCGGAAGGCCAAAAGCTCGTGCTGGCGCTGGAGGACGGCGGCGTCGACGTGCTGCACCGCTGCGGCGGCAATGCCCGCTGCACGACGTGCGCGGTCGAGGTCGTCGGCGGCAGCGCCGGCGAGATCGGCGAAGCGGAAGCGACGGTTCGCGGCAACAAGGGCATCACGGATCCGGCGATCCGCCTGTCCTGCCAAATCAACGTGCACGGCGACTTGACGGTCAAGCTGATCAAGACGGTCGAGTCGACGGGACTGGACGCGGGGCCGCGCCCGCAGGACTAATTCCGTCCGCGGGGAAGAAACGAAAGAAGCCCGGAGCGCCGCTTGCGGCATTCCGGGCTTCTTCGTCATGCCCGCGCGGCGGGGCAGGCTGCGCTTACCGCGGCTTACCGCGGCCTATCGGCTTTACGCCCGGCCGGGCCGTCCTACGGCAGCACGCCCGCGATCTGCAGGACCGAGAGGATGACCTCGATCACGATCAGCGCGACCACGATCCACTCCACGAAAAGGCCCCGGATCGAATGGCTGATCGTCGAGAAGCCCTCCATGAGGTGATAGAGCACCTCCGTCTTGCTTTTCATGATCTTGTACCGGTCGTTCAGCTCGAAGAACTCCAGCATCCGGTCGTAGAATTCCCCGGCGCTGCTGCTTGCCCACGTAATGTCGGGCTTATCCAAAATCATGATGTACGCGAGCGTGTTGTACTCGTGGCGGATGATGTTGGCGGTCGTGCGGGCCAGCTCCTTGTTGCCGATCCGCAGCCGGCCCTTTTCCAGCCGGTCGATCATGGTTTCGAGCCGGTCGTGGATCTTGCCGAGCTGCTCCTCGATTTTCTCGAGGGCGACCGACTTGGCGAGCACGGTGGCGATCAGCTCCGGGTGGAACGCTTCGTATTCCGGCACGACGACGTATTCGTCCGTCAGCTCGAAATGGTCGGCTTCGCCGGTATGCAGGCTGTAATCGTCGGCATACCGGTCCCGCTGCTCGATGTCGATCTCGGGCTCGAAGGTGCGGACGTACGCGAGGAACCGCGCGATGTCGCCCGGGTGCGCCTGATTGACGAAGACGACGCTCCCGAAGGAAAACACGAGCACCTGCTGCGCGTCGTCCGTCTTCTTCCGCACGATCTGCTGCAGGGTCTCCCCTTTCAACACGAGCGGCTGCTCCCAGGTGTATTTCTTCGGGATGCCGCAGTGGATGGCGATTTTGTTCAAGTCGATTTCGTTCGCGACCGCGTAGGCTTTGAACGTAATGGCCGTCATGTATCGGATCACTCTTTCCAGACAAGCGTTTAATGTAGCCTATGCTTCCATTCTTCCCGATTATGCGCCCCTTTAGCGGCAAACGGCGGCCGCCGTTTGAAGCCGCTTCGGTAAACGTGCTAGACTCAGGGGACAAGAACCGCCGTTCGAGAGAAGCGGCCGCCCGAAGGAGGCGTTACCCCATATGACGCGCGTCGTCGATATTCCCTCGTCCCGCGTATCGAATTTTTTCCGGTTCCAGCGGGACCCGCTCGGCTTCCTGGTCGACGCCCTGCCGCTCGGCGACGTCGTGTCGCTCCGGACCAGCTCGTTCCAGCCGACGTTCATCGTCAATGCGCCGGAATTCGTCCAGGAGCTCCTCGTGCACCAGGAGGACAAGCTGCGCAAGGGCCGGAGCGCCGGCGTGCTGCGGCGCACGATCGGCGACGGCCTCCTGACCGCGGACCGGACCGCGCACCGCCGGCAGAAGCGGTATTTGACGCCGGTGTTCTACAAGGAGCGGATCAACGCCTACGCCGAGACCGTCCTCGCCGAGACGCGGAAGGCCGCGGAGTCGCTGCGCGAAGGCGTGCCGGCGCCGATGCACGACGTCATGATGCAGCTGACGCTCGAGATCATCGCGAAGACGATGTTCCGCACCGAAGTCGAAGCGGACAAGGCCGCGCTCGCGGACGCCGTCGACGTGACGATCCGGCGCACGGCCGCCACGATCTTCTCGCCGCTCATTCTCCCCTTCGGCTGGCCGACGCCGGGCAACCTGGCCCATCGCCGCGCGATCCGCACGCTCGAAACGATGATCTACGGCGCCATCGCCGCCGCCCGGCGCGCGCCGGACGCGTACGCGGACAGCCTGCTCGGCCTGCTGCTCGACACGAAGGACGAGGACGGCGAACCGATCGCGGACGAGGAGATCCGCGACCAAATGATGACGATGCTGCTCGCCGGCCACGAGACGACGGCCAACGCGCTCGTCTGGGCTTGGTACGCGCTGGAGCGCGCGCCCGAAGCCGCCGCCGCGCTGCGCCGCGAGCTGGACGCGGTGCGCCTCCGCGAACGCGAGAGCGGCGCGGCTCTCCCGGCGGGCGAGCTGTACCGGGAGCTGCCGTACGCGCGGCACGTCATCCAGGAGACGCTCCGGCTGTATCCGCCGGCGTGGGCGATCCTGCGCGAAGCGGATCGCGGGCTCGAGATGCTGGGCGACCGATTCCCGCCCCGGAGCAGCTTCCTGATCAGCCCGTACGCGATTCACCGCAACGACGCGGTGTTCGGCGACGCCGCGGCGTTCCGGCCGGACCGGTTCGCGGACGGAGGCGCATCGAGCTGGGCGCGCTTCGCCTACTTCCCGTTCGGGGGCGGCTCGCGCGGCTGCATCGGCTCGCAGTTCGCGCTGATGGAGGCGGTGCTGATTCTCGCCGCGCTGGCGGAACGCTTCGAATTCGCCTCCGCGCCGGGACAGGGCGACGCCGTGCCGGAGCCGCTCGTCTCGCTGCGGATCAAGGGCGGGCGGATGATGATTCCGCGCCGCCGGACCGCGGCCGGCCCCGCGGCGGGGGCCGATGCTTCCGCGCCGGAACGGCCGGAGGCGGAAGCGGCGCGCGGCTCCGCGCCGGCGCCGTAAAAACGGCAAAGGCCGGGAGAACGGCGCGCATGCGCGCCGTTCTCCCGGCCCTTCTTTGCGTTCCTCGCTCTCGGCCCTTCTTTGCGTTCCGCGCTCTCGGCCTTTCTCCGCGCCCCCCGCGCTTACGCTTCGAGAATGCTCCGCATCCGCACCTCCAGCTCGGCCCGCGCCCCCGCGCCGGCCAGCTCCTCGAACACCGCCATCCCCGCGCTCAGGTTCGGCCTCCGGGTCACGTTATGGGCGTCGGTCGCGAGCGTGTGCGCGTGGCCGTCCAGGATCAGCTTGCGGCCGTACTCCCGTGCCTCCGCGCCGAAGTTGCCGACCAGGCTGTCCGCGGACACCTGCGTCCAGATGCCCTGCTCGATCAGCGTCGGCAGCAGCTCCGGATTCTCGCGGAAGAAAAAATGCCGCTCCGGGTGCGCGATCACCGGCGTCACGCCCGCGTCCAGCAGCCGCGCGACAATCTCCGGCGTATCCGGATCGTAGTCCGTCCAGCGCTCCTCCATGAGCAGGAATTTCGCCGGCGTGCCCAAATAAGCGAAGCTGCCCCGGGCGGCATGCCGCTCGACGAACGCCTTGCTCTCGATCCGCAGCTCGTTGCCCGGATGCAGCCGGATCGCGACGCGCTGCCGGTCCAGCTCCGTCCGCAGCTCGTCCAGCTTCCGCCGCATCGTGTCCGCCGTCGTCATGTAGACGCTGTTGAAATGCGGAGTGACGACGATGTCCCGGATGCCGTCCTCGTACGCGATGCGGGCCATCGCGACCGCCTCCGCCAGATCCTTCGCGCCGTCGTCCACGCCGGGCAGTATGTGACAATGAATATCGATCATTTCGGGTCCCCCGCTCTTCCGTTTTTCCCATCGTAGCAAAGGCTCCCGCTATCGGCAACGGACGGGCGGCCGCGCAAAACGGACGATTCCGGCGTGCGAAGGAGATCGGCGCGGCATGCCGGGCCGTCGCGCTTGCTGGCGAAGGCGCGGCTGCCCAAGGAGGACTGACGTCCTTGGACGGAGGGCGGGCGCGAATCGCCGGAAGCGCAAAATAAGAGCATCCGAAGCGTCGGCCGCCGCGGATGCTCTTCCTTGTTTCATGCTTATCGCGCCTGCTTCTTCCGCACCGGAATCCAAATCTCGCTGCGGAATGCCGGCAACGACGTGTCCTTCCCCTCGTTCCACAGCATCTCCGGTCCCGGCACCAGCTCGTACGCCGCCGACGGCAGCCATTCCGAATAGATGCGTCCCCATACCTCCTGAAGCGTCTCCGGGAACTTCCCGACGGCCTCGAATACCGCCCAGTCCGAAGCGGCCACCTCCAGCCGCGCCATGCCGTCCGGCGCCGGCTCCGTGGTCGCGGCGCCGATATAATGATCCAGGCCGCCGCGTTCCTCCATCCGGTCCTCCGAGAAATTCGCCGACGCGCTGATCAGCCCCCGCGGCTCGACGTTCGACACGTCCTTCAGCGCCGTGATCGTCGCCATGTCCAAGCTCTGCCACATCGCCGCGATGTCCGGATTGACCCCTTCGAACACGACCGCCACCCGCTTCATGATGCCCACGATGCGGAATGCGTCCTTTTCCACGATCCGATAGTTCATTTCGCTGCCTCCCCGCACCGTTAACTGGAAGGAGACCGGCGAGTAGGCCTTCACCGTTCCGGCGCCGCTCCGCGCCTCCGACGGCGTGACGCCGTGCAGCTGCTGGAACGCCCGCGCGAACGCGTCCGGCGAGCCGTACCCGTACTTGAGCGCCACGTCGATGACCTTCGCGCCGCCGCCCCGCAGCTCGAACGCCGCCAGCGTCAAGCGTCTCCGGCGGATGTATTCCGACAGCGGAAGGCCCGCCAGGAACGAGAACATCCGCAGAAACTGGTACTCCGAGCAGTACGCCCGCCGCGCCGCTTCCTTCACGTCGATCTCGTCCGCCAGTCGCTCCTCGATGTAGCGCAGCGCGCCGTTCATGTTCATCGGCTGCTCCACGTTCTGCCGCCTCCTTCCATCCCAGATTAACAGGTCTCGTCCGCGGCCATCCGACATTCCTTGCCCGATCGTGACGGGTCGCGGACGGGAGCGGCCTTTATTTCTTCAAAATCCCCAGAAACGCCGTCCACGGCCCGACGTCCGCACGGTACCGCTCGGCCATGACCCGGACGATTTGGGCGATATGCGTCAGATCGTGCACGACCCACGTCGACAGCAGCTCCCGCGCCTTCACCGCGCCGAACGACGGATGCCGCCCCGTCCGCTCCAAGTCGCGTTCGGGATCGAGCAGCGTCTTCAGCTTGGCGAGGCTCTCCGCGCGCGCCGCCTGAAATTCCGCCAGCTTCCGCGTTAGCGACTGCTCGCCCCGGCCCAGATGGGCGAACCGGTCGAAGGGCGGAAACGGCTTGCTTTCGCCCTCCTCCAGCAGAAACGCCAGCCGCGGCAGCCAATTCGTCCGCTCGCCCTCGATGAGATGGTCGACGACCTCGACGGGGCTCCAAGTGCCCTCGCCCTCGTTGCTCCGCAGCCAGCCCTCCGACAGCCCGGACAGCCACGTCTCCAGCGTGCGCGGAGTGCGCTCCAGCACCTCAACTGCTTCCTCCAGCTTGAAATTCATCGTTCCGCCCCTCTCCCTCCTGATTCCCTGCCGCGCATAAAGGGGGCCGCGCAGCCCGCTTGCCCTCGCTGTCACAGCCCCCCTGCCCGCGTATTCGTTCCGCCTAGCCCGCATCCGTTGTCCTTGCGCCGCAGCCGCCCGGACCGGCCGTCCCGGCGAAACGCGAACCCCCGAAGCCCGCCCTAGCGGTGCAGCCGGTACCGGTTCGCCTTGCTCATGCCGCGGATCGCCGCCGCTTCCGCCTCCGTCAGCGGAGGCGCGTCCGCCGCGGCCAGGTTCTGCAGCAGCTGCTCGCGCGAGCTGGCCCCCGGCACGGCGGCCGCCACGACCGGCTGGCTCAGCGTGAAGCGGATCGCCAGCTGCGTCAGGCCGCGGCCCTCCGCCTCCAGCGTCCCGAGCCCGGCGCGGAGCGCTTCCAGCTCCGCCAGCTCGTAGTCGGGCACGCCCTTGGACGGCTGCCGGCCGGCCGCCAGCGCGCCGCTCGCGAGCGGTCCGCGCGCGATGACGCCGATGCCCTTCTCCGCCAGCAGCGGGAAGACCGTCTCTTCGCCCCGCCGGTCGACGATGCTGTACGGGTTCATCACGCTGGCGATGCCGGACCGCGCGGCATATTCGCGAATGACGTTCGGCCGGATCGACGAGATGCCGTACGCCCGGATGACGCCTTCCGTCTTCAGCTGCTCGAACGCTTCGATCGTCTCGTCGATCGGGTCGTCGATCGTGCCCCCGTGCAGCTGGTACAGATCGATGTAGTCCGTGCCGAGCCGGCGCAGGCTGTCCTTCGCCGCGGCCAAAATATACGCCTTCGACGGATCCCATACCCAGCCGTCCTGTCCCGGCACGCGCCGGTTGCCGACCTTCGTCGCCAGCACGACCCGGTCGCGGCGGCCGCGGATCGCCTTGCCGACGAGCTCCTCGTTGCGCCCGCCGTCGTAGAGATCGGCGGTGTCGAGCAGGTTGACGCCCCGCTCGAGCGCCTCGTGAAGGATGGCGGCCGCCGTCCGTTCCTCCGTGCCGAGCGACATGCAGCCGAGGCCGATCTCGCCGACGCGCAGGCCGGAACGGCCGATTTCGTTCATCTTCATGAATGGTCACGCTCCTTTAAGTCGATGTAGGAGAAAGCGAAAATACCGGGCCGGGCTAGGAGGACAGCTGCCGCGGGAACGCGGCGCCCCCGCCTTTGCCTCTGCCGCGCCAGAGTACCGTCCGGGCGCTGACGAAGCCGAACGCGCAGGCCTGGACGAGGAAGAAGAAGCCCCAAAACGCGGTCGGCAGCACCGTGTCCCTGCCCAGGTTCGCCGCGTCTCCGGCGCCCGCCGGCGCGTACAGGCTAAGCCACAAAATCGCGAAGCTGCTCGACACGGATTCGGCCAGCACGAACACGAACAGACCGATCGCCAAGGCGGAGGCCCAGCTGCCTCTCCGCCAGAGCGCGAAAGCCAGCAGGACGGTGAAGACGAGCAGCCAGCCGATGCCGAACGGATTGCGCACCCAGAGCAGCGCGTTGACGACCGCGAGGACGAGGAAGAGCCACAGGATGACGGCATGCTTGCGCCTCGCGCAGAGCACGGCGAGCAGCAGGGCGAACAAGGACGAGCCGACGTAGCCCGCGAGACTCGTCACCACGGAGGCGAGCTTGCTCGGCGACGCCGTGTACGTGACGCCTTCGGTGTTGGCGTACAGCTGAATCTGGCCGACCTGCCCTTTCATCGCCAGCGACGTCAGGGCATGGGCCGACTCGTGCACGAGCGTGTTGGCGATTTTGAAGAAAAGGCCGACGAACGGCAGATGAATGACGATCAGCGCCACGACAATGTAACCGGCGAATTTCCAGTTCATGCGTCAGCTCCGTTCCGTTTGGTTTTTCTCCCATTATAGCACGCGGGCGCGGGCAAAGCCGCCGGACCGCGGACCGGGAAGCCCCGGTCCAGCCGCTATACCCGCAGCGTCGCCGCCCGCACGATCGCGGCCGCCGCCCGTTCCCGCCGCTCCGGATCGTCGCTGCGCAGCGCCGCCTTCAGCACGTCCAGCGCTTCGCGCAGCGTCGCTTCGTCGACGAGCGGCGCGCCCTCCGCCGCGGACGGGGGCGACAGCAGCCGCTCCAGCTCCTCGCGGGCGACGGAACGCCCGAAGAGCCCGGTCTCCCCGTCCTCGCCGAGGAACGCCGCCAGCTCCGGATGCAGCTGGCCGCGCTCCAGCCGGCGCAGCCACGTCACGCCGCGCCGGTGCCCGCTCCGTTCCTCGGCATTGTCGAATTCCTCGAGATAATAGTAATCGCCGAGGTCGCCGAGATACAGCCGTTCCCCGTCGCCGGCCACGACGTAATCCCCGTCCTCGAGCGCGTGCGCGAAATTCCAGTGTTCCTCCAGCCGCCGCTCCAGCTCGCGCCCGTCCAAGCCGTGCGCCTGCCGCAGCTTCGCCTGCAGCTCCGACCGGCCGACCAGCCCCAGATCGCCTAAGCCGGGCAAGCCGCAGCTGACGTAATGGCTATTCAGAAAATCCGGCAGCCCGCGGCTTCCCTCTTGCCCGGCAATTACCCGATACAATCGCATATCCCCAAATCCCTCCCGAAGTCCGCTTTACACGGTTACCCTATTACGATAACATTCTTGCTAGAAACCGCAAACGAACCGTCCCCGCACCGTTCTCTCGCGTACCGCCGACCGTCGCATCCGCTTTATGCAACCGCATTCATGCCAATTGACCCGCACGACACTATTCGTATTGGGAGGAATCGGACCATGGAACACCAAACACGTCTGCCAAGATCGACGCCGGAGGCGGCGGGCATCGCGCCGCAAGCGGTCCTCGGCTTCCTGGACGCCATTCGGGACCGGAAGCTGGAGCTGCATAGCTTCATGCTGCTTCGCCGCGGACAAGTCGCCGCCGAAGGCTGGTGGGCGCCGTACAAGCCGGAATACCCGCATATGCTGTTCTCGCTGAGCAAAAGCTTCACGTCGACGGGGATCGGCTTCGCGGCCGCGGAGGGGCTGCTGACGGTGAACGACCCGGTCGTCGGCTTCTTTCCGGACGAGGCGCCGGAGACGGTGACGGGCAACCTCGCCGCGATGCAGATCCGGCATCTGCTCATGATGGGCACGGGCCATGCCGCGGACGTGACCGGCAGCCTGCGCAAGGACGAGAACTGGGTCCGCGCGTTCCTGGCGGAACCGGTCGAGCACAAACCGGGCACGCACTTCGCGTACAACAGCGCGGCGACGTACATGCTGTCCGCCATCCTGCGCAAGGTCACGGGCCAATCGCTGCTCGCGTACCTGAAGCCGCGCCTGTTCGCGCCGCTCGGGTTGACCGAGGGCACGTGGGAGACGTGTCCGCGCGGCATCGAGGTCGGCGGCTGGGGCCTGAACGTCACGACCGAGGACATCGCCAAGTTCGGCCAGCTGTATCTGCAGCACGGCGTCTGGGAAGGCGAGCAAATCCTGCCGGCGGCGTGGATCGACGAGGCGACGAGCTTCCAGATCGACAACGACGACGGCCGGGCCAACGACTGGACGCAGGGCTACGGCTACCAATTCTGGCGCTGCCGCCACGGCGCGTACCGCGGCGACGGCGCGTTCGGCCAATTCTGCGTCGTCCTGCCCGAGCAGGAGGCGGTGCTCGCGATTACGTCCGGCGTCGCCGACATGCAGGCCGTGCTGGACGCCGCCTGGGCCGAGCTGCTGCCGGCGCTGTCGGCGGACGCCGCTCCCGCTCCGGACGCCGCGGCGCAAGCGGCGCTGGAGGAACGGCTCGCGGCGCTGCGGCTCGACCCGCCGCAGGCCGAAGCGTCCTCGCCGGCCGAAGCGCGGCTGGACGGCCGGGTCTTCCGCCTCGAGCCGAACGAGCTGCGCCTCGATTCGCTCGCGGTGCGCTTCTCGGAGCAGGGCGCGGAGCTCACGATCGGCAACGACGAGCTCGGCGAGCAGACGGCGAAGCTCGGACGCGGCGCGTGGACGGCGAGCCGCCTGCGCGTCGGAGACGTGAAGCAGGGCGCCGAGCAGCGCGTCGAAGGCAGCTTCGCCTGGCGGAACGACGATACGCTGGACATCCGGCTGATGCTCGTGGAGACGCCGTTCACGTACGCGCTCGCCTGCCGGCTGGACGGCGACGCGCTCGAGCTGACGTTCACGGCGAACGTCGGCTGGGACCCGGACAAGGTGCTGACGATCCGCGGCCAAGCCGCAGCGCTGGCGTAAGCCTGCGGACGGTCAAGCCTGCGGGCGGTCAAGCCCGCGGACGGCCGAATCAAAACAAGGACAACCCGGATGCCGGGTTGTCCTTGTTCGCGTGATGCGCGATCCGCCGCGCCGTCAAGGCTGCGGCTGCGTGAGCAGCTTCACGGCCTCCTGCAGCTGCGTCTCGATGTCGTGCGGCGTATAGCCGAGCCACGTATCCATGCTGATCTGGAACACATGGCCGTTCTTGACGGCGGGGATGTTCTTCCACAGCGCGCTCGACTTAATCTCCTCGAAGCGTTTCTCGGCGTCCTCGCCCGGCAGCAGCGTGACGAACGCGTAATCCGCGCCGTAATCCGGCAGCAGCTCGAGCGAGATCGGAATCGCCCACAGGTTCGGGTCCTTGTCGATCTCCTGCTGCACGAGCGCCGGCCGCTTCAGGTCGAGCGCCTTGTACAGCGTGAAGCCGATGTTCCGCACGCCGTAGACGTAGAACTCCTTCGGATCGATCCGGTAGATCGCCACCGTCTTGTCCGCGCCGATCGCGCCGGCGATCTGCTCCTTCGCCGCCTTGATCTTCTCGTCGAACCCGGCTTGCCATGCGGCCGCTTCCTTCTGGCGGTTCAAGATGTCGCCGACGACCTTCACGTGGCCGAAGACGTCGTAGCCCATCCACGGCACGCTGACGGTCGGCGCGATCTTGGACAGCTTGTCGTAGTCGGCCTGCTCCAGGTCCGCCGCGATGATAAGGTCCGGCTTCAGCGACAAAATCTTCTCGTAGTTGACCGATTCGGAGCTGCCGACCTCTTCGATGCCCTGGAAGGCCGGATCCTGGCCGTCGAGCAAATAATCGAGCGCCCCGATCGGCTTCACGCCGACGGACAGCATCTGGCTGACGTATTGCAGCGTCACGACCCGCTCCGGATGAGCGGGAATGACGGTTTCGCCCAGCGCGTGCTTGAAGACGCGCTTCGCGGAGGCGCCTTCCCCGGACGCTTCGCCGCCATCGGACGCGGACGTCTCATTCGCCGGTGCGGACGTTTCTTCGCCGGCCGGCGCCGCGGCGTTCTCCGGCGCGTTGTTCGCGTTCCCGCATGCCGCCAGCAGCAGGACGAGCAGCAGCATCGGAACGATGCCGATCAATCGGTTTCTCTTGAACACGGTAACCCTCCCACCAGGTATGACGATTAAATGCAGCGCGATCCGTGCCGCCGGCGCCGCAGGCAATTGCCGGACGCGCGGAAGTTCTGGAATCGGCTGACATTGATAAAGATTATCATTATCAATTAAAGGCTGTCAATTCATTTCTCCCCGTTTGTCCGTTTCGGACGTCCTGCAGCGACCGCTGCGAATGGGGCTATGCCCGGGGACGTTCACGGCCGCATAGCCAATAGAGACCTGCCGCTTCAACGCGGCAGGTCTCTTTTGCTTCCCGCAAGCCGGGTCCTATACGAATTGGCGTTCGCCGGTCTCGGCCGCCCTTGCGACCGCGTCCAGCAGGCGGTGCACCTTCACCGCGTCCGCGAACGTCGGCAGCCGGGACGTACCCTCCCGGATGTCCTCGGCCAGTCTGCCGAGCGCCCCTGCCACGTTGACGACGGGGCCGCCTTGGCGGATAAGCGACTCCGGCACGCGGAGGTAGGCCGCCGGCACGGCCAGCGGCTCAAGCGGGGACGACGGGTCCAGCCCGTTCCTTCGCGCGCCGAGCAGCTGGTACGGGCCCATCTGGATGCTGCCCTTCGCATTGCGCAGCGCGAGCGTGCCGCGATCGCCGAAAATATCCAGGGCGAGGCCAATCTCGTGCCGTACGCCGCCTTGGATGTGGATGCTCGCCATCGCACCGCCAGCCAGCTTGCCGTGCAAGAGAATCTGGTCGTCGGACGATTTGTCGGCGAGCTCTCCGTTCCCTCCGATCATCTCCGCTTGCGGATATCGGTTCGCGACCGTCGCGGACAGCTCCGTGAAATCGCCGAGCATGTACGTCAGCGCGTCGAGCGTATGGCCGCCGTAAATGGCGAACAAATTGCCGCCCGCGGATTTGTCGAGCGTATAGCGGCTGGAAGCGAACGCGAAGCCGCCCATGATTTCCGCGTTGACGCGCAGATTGACGGACAGGACCCGTCCGACGTAGCCGTCCGCGACGAGGTCCTTCGCGTAGTTAATCTCCGGCGCCTGTCTCGCCTGCAGCCCGACGACGGCATGAAGCCGCGGGGATTCCGCGGCCAGGCGCAGCAGCTCCTCGGCCCGCGCGGTGTCGGATGCCAGCGGCCATTCGCAATAGACGTGCTTGCCGGCTCCGATCGCCGCCTTCACGGCCTCGTCGTGCTCCGTCACCTTGACGCTGGCCACGACGAGATCCACGCCCGGATGCCGCGCCAGTTCGCCCGCGTCCGCGAACGCATGCGCCGCGCCGAACTCGCGGGCGCTCGCCTCCGCGCTCTCGATCCGGCTCGTGGCCACGGCCGCCAGCGTCAGTCCGGGCAGCTCCCGGATCGCCGGGACGTGCGTCCCTTTCGCCCAGCCGTTGTTGATCGAACCGCCGATAATACCGACTCCGATCGCAGAATTATGCATCAATCATTCACGCTCCTGTTCGCGATATAATTAGCCAGCCAAATAATAAACTAAAAAGATTCACTCCAGATTCCGGTCCATCCGCCGCAGCATCGCCACCAACCGCGCACGCTCTTCGGACGGAAAATCCGCCAGGAGCTTCTCGGTTACGCTGTGCCAGATGCTTTCCACTGGCTTCAGCAAGGCACGTCCTTCGGGCGTGACGTACACGCGGCTTACCCGGCCGTCGGCTTCATCCCGCTTGCGCGACACGATCCCCTTCTTCTCCAGCTTGATCAACATGTTCGTGACGGTCGGCGGCTCAACGTTCAGCCGCTCGCACAGCTGCGCCTGCGTCACGCCTTCTTCCCGCCACAGCTGGCAGAGCAGCTGATCCTGCCCGACGTGCAGGTCGACCTCGCGCAGCAGCTCGTCGTAGGTTCGGCGCAGCTGGCCCGCTACTTTGTAAAGCAGCTCCCGGATTTCGTCTTCCATTTGCGAAGCCTCCTTGTCGCGACTGTTAGTTAGCCGACTAAATAATAATTCATACCAGTTATAGCATAGGGCACGCGGCTTGTAAAGCGGATCCCCCGCTCGCCCGCTTCCGCCCGGCGTCCGCATGCCGTTCTCCGCCTCGCTTGCCCGCGTGCCCGCGTGCCGAAGCGCACGAATATGCCGGCATGCTTGCCGCGCGCGCCGACAGAGATCTCCGGGGACGCGGCAAAGGCGCCCGAGCTAGGCCCGGGCGCCTCCGCAATCAACGTATTCGTGCAAACGTTCAATATCTCTTGCCGTAATCCACGAGATTGCGCAGCTTCTCGGGCTCGCCGGACAAGTAGATGCCCAGGTTGGCGGCGACCAGCCGGACGAGCCGCTCCACGTTGCGCGCGGTCAGGCCGCCGGCGTTATGCGGCGTGAGGATGACGTTCGGCAGCGCCCAGAGCGGATGGTCCGCGGGCAGCGGCTCCTGCTCGAACACGTCGAGTCCCGCGCCCGCGATGACGCCCTGCTCGAGCGCCGCGACGAGGTCCTCCGTCCGCACCGTCCCGCCGCGCCCGACATTGATGAAGTACGCGCCGCGCTTCATCGCGGCGAACCGTTCCGCCTGGAACAGATGCGCCGTCTCGTTCGTCAGCGGCAAAATGTTCACGACGTAGTCGGCTTCCCGCAGCGCCTCGTCCAGCCGGTCGGCCGCGTACGCCGCGTCCGCCTCCGGCACGGCGCCGCCCGAACGGCGGACGGCCAGCACGCGCATGTCGAACGCGCGCGCGATCCGGGCCACCTCGCGGCCGATCTCGCCGGCGCCGACGATCGCGACGGTGCCGCCGTTCATCTCGGCCAGCGTCTCCGGGCTCTCCCAGGCGCCGGTCCGCTGGTTGCGGACGGCGGCCGCGATGCCGCGCGACAGGCCGAGCATCATGGCGACGGCCGTCTCCGACACCGAGCGGGCGTGCACGCCGCTCGCGTCGGTGAGCCGCACGCCGCGCGCCTCCAGCCGGTCGAGCGGCAGGCTGTCGATGCCCGAGGACCAGCTCTGGATCCAGCGCAGCTTGGTCCCCTCTTGCAGGGCGACCTCCTTCACCTTCGCGTCCCAGCCGAAAATGATTTCCGCCTCGCGGTACGCCTCGTCGTCCTGGCCGCCCGGGCGTCCGAACGTGATCGATACGCCCGGCGCGGCGGCGCGCACGGCCGCTTCCTGCTCCGGGCTGAGCGGGTACAGGCAAAGCATCGTTGTCATGGGGCATTCCTCCTTGGCCAATCGAAGATGGTTAAAGCGCGAGCAGCTTGCGAATCTTGCGTTTCGTCTCTTCGTCCAGCGGAACATGGATGCCGACTTGCAGATCGGGCGCGTCGAGCGGCTGGAAAGCCACGTATTCGAACGCGAGCGGTCCGGCGACGGGATGATGCATGATTTTGCGGGCGTTCGAGTAGTCGAGCACGTCGTGCCGTTCCCAGAGGTCCCGGAACTCGGCGCTGGCCTCGGACACGGCCGCGACGTGCCCGCTCCACCACGGGTCGCCGGGATGGCGGGCCATCTCCGCGCGAAACTGGGCGACCGTCCGCCGCGCGTGCTCGTCCCATTCGTCCCCCTTCAGGCGCCGGAAATCGGCGGACAGGAACGTGTGCCAGAGCAGGTTGCGCTCCGTCTCGGTCGTCCGGTCGAGATCGCCGTACAGCACCCGCATCGCGGCGTTCCAGGCCACGATGTTCATCCGGGCGTCCATCGCGCAGGCGGGACTCGCCGCCAGCTCGTCCAGCAGCAGGCGCACGCCGGAGCCGACCTCGCTTTGCGCCGCCGGCTTCTCCGGCGGCGGCTGCTTGTGCGCAAGCAGGAACATATGCCGCCGTTCCGCGGCATCCATCCGCAGCGCGATCGCCAGACTCTCGAGCACCTCCGCGGACGCCTGGATCGGCCGCCCCTGCTCGAGGAAGGTGTACCATTCCAGGCTGACCCCCGCGAGCTGGGCGACCTCGCCCCGGCGAAGGCCCGGCGTCCGCCGCCGTCCGGCCTGGGGAAGACCCGCCTCCGCGGGCGTGATGCGCTCCCGCCGGTTGCGAAGGAAATGGGCCAGCTCGCGGTTTCGGACCGCTTCCGCCGTTTTGTCCATCGTCTCGCCGCTCCTCTCCGCGCGCAAGGGGGGGAGTGATTATACCCGTATAACCAGCCGCCTTCTTGCCGTTTTTATTCCGCTTTACACTAGCTTAGGGGAAGCGGCCCAAGAAATCAATTTACGCGAGAAGGAGCAATCTACGTATGAATATGAACGGAAACACGATTCTCATCACCGGCGGCGCGACCGGCATCGGCCTTGCGCTGGCCGAGCGGCTGATCGCGGCGGGCAATACCGTCATCGTCTGCGGACGGCGGGCGGACAAGCTGGCCGAAGCGCAAGCGGCCCTGCCGGGTCTGCATGCCTATGAAGCCGACGTCTCGAAAGAAGAGGGCCGCGTCGCGCTGTACGAACGCGTCACGAGCGCGCATCCGAACGTAAACGTCCTGCTGAACAACGCCGGCGTGATGCGCTATCTGAAGCTGGACGGCCCGGAGGCGTGGCGGGAAGCGGAAGGCGAGCTCGCCACGAACCTCGCCGCGCCGATCCACCTGGCGATGCTGTTCGCTCCGCATCTGGCGGGCAGGCCGGACGCGGCGGTGCTGAACGTCACGTCCGGGCTCGCCCACGTCCCGCTCGCGGCGGCTCCCGTCTACAGCGCGACGAAGGCGGCGCTGCATGCGTTCACGCTGACGCTGCGCAAGCAGCTGGAGCCGCAAGGCATCGAGGTCCTCGAAATCTGCCCGCCGCACACGGACACCGACATCGGCATTCCGGGCACGAACGGCGACGGCATTCCGCTCGCGCTGTTCGCGGACGAAGCGATGAAGGGCCTCGCGGACGGCCGGCGGGAAGTACCTTACGGCTGGTCGGCGCTCACCTCGCAAGCCTCGCGCGCGGAACGCGACGAGATCTTCCGGCAGTTGAACGGCGGCTAAGCCGGCGCCGAAGGCGCCGCGGGGCGGCAGGCTGATCGGGGCGCGTGAAGTTGACAGTCTTCACGCGCCGCCGCGACGCACGCGGGGAGCGGAGCGAGGGTGCCGAAAAATCGACCGCCCGCGTGCATCCGTCCGCGCCTTGTGCGGGCAGGTCGCCCGATCATGAAGAAGAGCCACGCTCCTCGGGGGAGCATGGCTATTCTTGCGTTCTTGCGTATTAGCGTTCTTGCTATTCTTGCGTTGCTGCACGCCTACAGCCGTTACAGGCACTTCTCTTCCGGTTCTGCCGCCTGCGCGGCCTACAGCCGCTTGAACACCGGAAACGGCTTCTGCGCTTCTTTCAGCGAAGCGAGATTCGTCATCTCGGCCACGGCCATCATCCGTTCCCAGAGCGGCCAAACAACGGGCGAGCGATGCGCCTGGTCCTTCGCTTCTTCCGACTTCCACTCGAAAATCTCCATGACGGTGCCGTCCTCCGCCTCCATCCGAAGCAGCGGATGCTCCGTGATGAGCCCTTCCGCGCGGAGCGCCGGCTCGTGTTCCAGCACGATGCCGCGCAGCTCGCTTTCCTTGCCGGGATGCGGGCGATACAGGGCGACGGCGATCAACGTATCGGACATGGTTCGCGGCTCCTTTCCCTCCTGGGGGTTGCTAGTCCTTGCCGCTAATCAGTATACCCTTGAAAGCGGGATCCGTTCCAGCACCGACCGCTAGCCCCCTCGCCGGCTACTCCGCCTTCTCCGCCATGACCTTGCCCAGCTCGTCCAGCAGCCGTTCCCTCGTCACGGGGTCGTCGAAATTCCAGCGGCTGTTCATGACGGTGACGCGCCCGTTCCGCACGGCCGGAATCGTGGACCAGACGCGGCTCCCCAGCAGCGCCTTCGTCGCCGTCGCCGTCTCTTCGGCTTCATCCGTCAGCACGTACAGCTCGTCGCCCGCGAAGCTCGGCAGCACTTCCTCGGAGACGAGACTGAAGCGCTCGTCCTTGTCGATCAACTGCTTCACGCCGCCCGACGGCTTCAGATCCAGCATGTCGTACAGGGAGACCGACAGCCCTTGATGCCCCATGACGTAGAGATCCTTGCCCAGCTGCAGCAGCACCGTCGCCGTCGTGCCCGGCTTGATCCGGTCCTTCAGCCGCTCCTTGACCTGATCGGCCTTCGCGTCGTAATCCGCTTTGTAGGCCGCGGCTTCCTGCTGCCTGCCGAGCAGCTCGGCGAATTGGCCCATCCGTTCGAACGTGCCGTCGCCGCCCATGACGACGGTCGGGGCGATCTTGGCGAGCGGCTCGAGCGCCTTCTCGTCCCAATCGCTGAACAGGATCAAATCCGGCGCGAGCGCAAGCACCTTCTCCGTGTTCGCCGGATAGCCGACGTCCTCGATTCCCGCGAGCAAATCCGGGTACGCCACCTGCGAGGCGATGACGCTGAGCGACGCCCCGAGCGGCTGGACGCCGAGCGCCAGCAGATCGCCGGGGTCGCTGCCGACGTAGACGATCCGCCGCGGATCGACGGGCACCTCGACTTCTCTGCCCTTGGCGTCGGTGTAATTTTTGGCCGCCTTCTCCCCGGCCGTCCGCGCCTGCCCGTTCTCCGGCGCCGCCGCGTTTCCGTTAGCCGGCTTGTCCGCGGCGGCCGTCCCGTTCGACTGCCCGTTCGCGCCGCACCCCGCGAGCATGACGGCGAGGGCCAAGGCCAGCCCCATAAATAAGGTCCCTCTCATAGCTGTCACTGCCAAACCCCTCTCGATGCTTTTTAATTGATAATGATTATTATTATCAATATAGAGTCGAGGCTCAATCCTGTCAAGGCAAGAAATCGGCCCGCCGCCGCGCCGGAAAAGAATGATTCCGCCGCTGGCCGGCGAATATCTTTCGTAAGCCCGACCCGATTCCGACAAGGAGGAATACCCATGACCGACTCGATCAAGGACATATTCGACACGCAAGGGTACGTCATCGTCAAACAGTTGTTTTCGGAGGAAGAGATCGACCGGCTGAAGACAGAAGCCAAGGACATCCTGTCGCGGAATGCCGTCGACGGGAGCGGCGTCTACCTCGGCCTGACCGCCGCCAGCCCGTTGTTCAAGGAAGCCGCCGCCGCGCCCCGCCTGTCCCGGGCGCTGAAAGCGATTCTCGGCGACGACGTCCTGTTCCTGAGCGACAAGATCGTGTTCAAGAACGCGAGCACCGACTTCGGTTCGCCGTGGCATCAGGATTACTCGTATTGGCACGGCAGCCACAAGCTGTCCGTCTGGATCGCGCTCGACGACGCGACGCCGGAGAACGGCTGCCTGCGGCTCGTTCCCGGCTCGCACAACGAGACCGTGACCCACGACGGCGAAGCGCCCGACGACAAGGGCTTCGTCTACCGGCTCGACGAGGCGAACATCGACGCGTCGCGGATCGTCGACTTTCCCGCGGCCAAAGGGGACGCGCTCGTGTTCCACGACCTGCTGCTGCACGCGTCGTACCCGAACGTCTCCGGCGCCGACCGCTGGGCGCTCATCTCCACGTACAAAGACGGCCGGCAGCCGGACCCGGACTATTCGTGGGCGCATGCGGCATTTGCTTTGAAATAACCGTTCTTGCGCGGTTCCTGCGCGGCGGCAAGCATGCAAAAAGGCCGGCGGCCTCCTCCTGCGAGGGGCTGCCGGCCTGCTTGCGCTTGCGGCGAGCGTGTCCGGATACCGGCGACGTTCCGCTCCCGCTCCCCTTACAGGGACCGTTCGCTGACGCCCGTCTCCGGGTCGAACGCGAGCATTTTCGTGCCGATCTTGTCGATGAAGAACCGGTCATGGCTGACCGTCACGACCGCGCCGGGAAAATGGATCAACGCCTGCTCCATGACCTGGATGCTCGTCAGATCGAGGTGGTTGGTCGGCTCGTCCAGGATGACGACCGCGGCGCCGGAGAGCAGGCATTTCGCGAGTGCGACCCGGGCCTTCTGCCCGCCGGAGAGACTGCCGGTGGGCTTGCTCAAGTCCGCCTCCGAGAATTGCAGCATGGACAGGAATTTGTTCACCTTCTTGCGCGGCGCGTCCAGCCCGAGGCCGTACGTGTTGACCGCGTGGCTCACGGTATCCTTCGGATCGAGCTCCGCCCACATCCGGTTGAAATACGCGAATTCCACGCCCCGCTCCCAGACCACCTCGCCGGTCGCCGGCTTCTCCTCGCCCGTCAGCGCCTTGATCAGCGTGGACTTCCCGCTTCCGTTCGGCCCCGCGATGACGAGCCGGTCCTCCTTCTGAATGTCGAAGCTCACGCCCTTGAAAATCTCTCGGCCCTCGTAGCGCTGCCCGATGGCCTTGACCTCGCACAGCTTGTCCGGGAAGCGCAGCCGCTCGTAAATGTCGGTGATGAGCACGTTGACCGGATGCGGCTCGACGCGCTTCTTGCTGTCGGCCAGCTTGCGGGACAGCCGGTCCTTCGCGGATTTGCGGCTCGCGCGGTCCTCGATGCCCTCCGCTTCCATGAGCAGCAGCTCTTCCTCCCATTCGAACTGGCGGACGAGCTCCTTCCGGCGCAGCTTCTTCTTGCGGATGTAGTCGGTGTAGTTCCCCTCGTACGGATGAAAATGGTAATTCTCGATCTCGACGATTTGCGTCGCGGCCTTGTCGATGAATTCGCGGTCGTGGGAGATCAGGATCATCGCCCCGCCGAACCGGTGCAGCCACTGCTCGAGCCACGCGATGCCTTCGATGTCGAGGTAGTTCGTCGGCTCGTCGAGCAGCACGACGTCGGGCCGCTGGACGAGCATCTTGGCCAGCGCCGCGCGGTTGCGCCAGCCGCCGGACAGCTCGTCGACGGGCTGATGCCGCGACCGTTCGCCGAAGCCGAGCTTCGTCAGCACCGTGTCGATCTCCACCGGCACGTTCCAGCCGTCGATATGCTCCATGCGCTCGAACAGCTCCGCCTGCCGCGCGAGCAGCGTCTCCATCTCGCCGTCGTCCGCTGCTTCCCCGAGCCGCTCCGCGATCTCTTGCAGCTCCCGTTCGATCCGCGCGGCCTCCTCGAAGCACAGCTCGAGCTCCTGCTGGGCGGACAAACGCCCGTGCAGCTCCGAGAATTGCGAGAAGTAGCCGATCCGCGCCCCGGGATCGACCTCCACCTTGCCGGACGTCGGCTCCTCCTGCCCCAGGATCAGCTTGAATACCGTCGATTTGCCCGCGCCGTTGCGGCCGATGAGGGCGATGCGCTCCCCTTGGCTCAAGCGAAAATAGATCTCGCGAAAAATCAGCGCGTCCCCGTATTTCTTCGTCACGTTCTCCAATCGTATGACGCTCATGTCGTTCCCCTTTCCCGCTTCCGCCGGTCTCGCTCGATTATACCACCGCCGGGGCGAATTCGCGTATTCCATGCCGCCGCCGCATACGCTTAGGGAAGAACGTTGCTTACGGAGGCGATCGCATGGACCGTGCCAAGCCGAATATCCTCGTGCTGCTCGTCGACGAGGAGCGCTACCCGCCTGTCTACGAGACGCCGGCCGCCCGGGAATGGCGCTCGCGGCATCTGGCGGCGCAGCGGATGCTGCGCGAACACGCGCTGGAATTCCACCGGCATTACATCGGCAGCTCCGCGTGCTCGCCGAGCCGCGCCACCCTGCTCACCGGCCAGTATCCGTCCCTGCACGGCGTCACGCAGACGACCGGGATCGCGAAGGAGCCGTTCGACTCCGACATGTTCTGGCTGGACGCGAATACGGTGCCCACGATGGGCGATTATTTCCGCGCGGCCGGCTACCGGACGTATTATAAGGGCAAATGGCATGTCTCCTTCGAGGACATCGTCGTCCCCGGCACGCACCGGAGCGTATCGAGCTACGATCCCGTCACGGGCGTGCCGGTCCCGGCGAAGGGCGGCCTGTACGCCCGCGCCGACCGCCTCGGCCGCTACGGCTTCGCCGGCTGGATCGGCCCCGAGCCGCACGGACGGGATCCGCGCAACTCCGGCTCCTCCGCGGCGGCCGGCCTGCCCGGCCGGGACGGGGTCTACGCCGCCGAGACCGTCCGGCTGCTCGAAGCGCTCGGCCGGGCGCGGCGCGGCGGCGCGCATCCTGAGCCGTGGCTCGTCGTCGCGTCCTTCGTCAATCCGCACGACATCGTGCTGTACGGCGCCGTCACCGCGCGGATGCGCCGCCGGTTCCGGTTCGAAGCCGGACCGTCGGTCCCGGACATTCCCCCCGCTCCGTCGGCGGGCGAGACGCTCCGGACGAAGCCGCGCTGCCAGGCGAGCTACCGGGACATCTACCCGCTCGCGCTCCAGCCGATCGGCGACGAGCCGTTCTACCGCCGGCTGTATTATCGGCTGCAGGAGAACGCCGACCGGCAGATGGCCGCCGTGCTGGACGCGCTGAAGCGCTCGCCGTTCTACGAAGATACGATCGTCGTCTTCACGTCGGACCACGGCGAGCTGCTCGGATCCCACGGCGGCCTGCATCAGAAGTGGCACTGCGCCTACGAGGAGGCGCTCCGCGTGCCGCTGCTCATCCACAGTCCGCGCCTGTTCCCGCGGCCGGCGCACAGCCATGCGCTCACCAGCCACGTCGACCTGCTGCCGACGCTGCTCGGGCTTGCGGGCGCCGACCCCGAAGCCGTCCGGCAGCGGCTGCGGGGGCGGTTCAGCGAGGCGCGGCCGCTCTCCGGGAGGAATCTCGCCCCGTACGTCGGCGGCGGGCGGCCGCCCGCGATCCCGGACGCCCCGGTCTACTTCCTCACGCTGGATGATCCGACGAAGGGGCAGCACCAGGTCAGTCCGTTCGGCCGCCCGTATCCCGCGGTCACGCAGCCGAACGGCGTCGAGACGGTCATCGCGGCGGTCGGCGCGGACGGACGGAAGCAGCTGTGGAAGCTGAGCCGCTATTTCGACAGCTCGCCCGTCGAGCCGGGCGGCGGGGGGACGCCCGTGCCGGACGAATACGAGCTGTACAACGTCGCGGAGGATCCGATGGAGCTGCGGAATCTCGCGCATCCCGCCTTCGCGGACGCGCGCTCGCGCGCCGCCCGGGCGGAGCTGCTGCGGCTGCTCGCGGACGAGCGGGCGCGGAAGCGCCTGACGCCGGAGGCAAGCGACGCGTGAACGGCGGCGGGGCGGTTCAGGCAAGGGCCGCCCCCTAATGACCAACCGCCGGGCCGCGCGTTTCGCGGCTTGTCCAAGCGAGGTTGACGCCTAACGCGCTGCCCATTGTGAATCGCTTGTAAATCCGCGATTGACACGCGATCGCCAATGGTAGTATATTCCTACTAAATCACTGTGATTTATCCACATTATTCGATGCAGGGGGAATAATCATGACCGTTACCTACTCGACCCGCACCAAGACGCTGCTCGCTTCCGCGCTCGCCGCGACGCTGCTCGCCGGCGGCCCGGCCGCGGCGTTCGCCGCCGCGCCGACGGACGCGTCCGCCGCCGTCCCGATCGCCGCTCCGATCGCTTCTCCGGCGCCGGCCGCGGCCAAAGAGATCGCCGCCTCGGAATACGCGGCGTTCCTGAAGGACAAGTTCGGCATTACGCTCTCCGCCGGCGTGAGCCGCGGCGAATTTTTCCTCGATCTGGCCCGCGCGGCGCAGCTGGCGCCTGCCGAAGACGCGGTCGCGTTCAAGGATCTGCCCGCGACGAGCCCGTACTACGACGCCGCCCGGGCGCTGTACCAGACCGGCGTGCTGGCCACGGACACCGTGAACGCCCCGAACGCGCTCATCGCCGTCAACGCCGTGCAAGCCGCGGTCCGCGCCGCCGGGCTCAAGGAACTGGCCTATACATATCCGAAAGCCAAGGCGGAAGCGGCCGTCGCCAAGCTGCCGATCCGCGCCGCCTCGCTGGACGCGAAAACCGTGCAGGAGCTCGCCGCCGCGATCGACACCGGCCTGCTGCCGGCCGCCTACTACGGCCAGCTGAAGCCGGGCGCGGCCGTCTCGGCGGACCTCGCGAACGTGCTGATCGGCAAGGTGCTCGTCTTCAAAGGGCAGTTCAAGCACTATGTCGGCTACGTCAGCGACTCGGACATTTACGCGCAGCTGTCGGACGCGTACGCGGAATCCAAGATCATTCAGGACGAGGAGCTGCAGAAGATCGTCGACGCCGCGCTCGAGAAGGGGCTAGTCACGGGCTACAACCTGAAGGACAGCCGCTTCGAGCCGAACTTCGTCGAATCGCTGACGCTCGTTTACGGGCATTCGGACCTGAATCACGCCCTGCAGCTGATCGGCCTGCTGCGCGGCGAAGGCATCGACGCGAAGGTGCAATTCGAGCCGAAGACGTCCGCGTTCGTTTACCTGAAGGAGTGGGGCGAGCCCGGCGTCTCGGAGCAGTACGAAGTGAAGCAGATCGCGAACGGCAATTACATCGAGTACGCCAAGGAGTACGACATTGCCTTCGAATTCGCCACCGCCGCCGACAAGGAGCGCTTCAACGGCATCATCGGCGCGTACGCCAAGAAGAACGAAGAGAACCAGGCGGGCCTCATCGCCGGCTCGTGGTGGCAGCCGCTTTACTATTCGCTGACGCCGCTCGCGGATTACAACGAAATCACGAATAACAAGATCCAGCTCGGCCGCTATTACGCGCAATCCTTCTCGCTCAAGGAGCAGTCCAAGGCCGTCGTCGCCGGCTTCAAGCAGGTCGATCCGAACGTGAAGGTCGAGACGTACGACTTCTGGACCGACGTCCCGTTCTATAACTACCTGAACGGCGAATCGAAGTAAGGGTTAGCCGTTTTCGCGGCAGGACCTCCGTTTCGCGGCAAAAGCCGCCCATCTCCCGATGGGCGGTTTTTTTTCGCCCGCCGCCGCCGCCATGGGCTGTAACCCCGAACTGGGCGCCCGCATAGGATATTCCATGCTTGATAACGGAGGTCTGCCAACCATGAGTTCGCAAAAAACGGCACCGCAGGAGTTGTCGCCGCTCTATCAATGCGATTCCAAGGTGCATCAAACGCTGAAGGCGGTCCACGACCATCTGCATCAGCTCTGCTGCGACCATACGCATCGGCTGGTCAAGATGGAAACGATGGACGGCGACGTCTTCGAAGGCCACATCGTCCACTGCCACAAGGGCGTCGTCTACATCTGCCTGAACGACGAGGGGTCTCATCGCGCCTTCTTCCCGGGCGCCCCGTTTCCGTACCCGTACTACAACCGGTTCGTGCTGCCGCTCGTGCTGTTCAACCTGCTGACGATTTCCCTGCTTTAAGCGCGCGTCGCGCCATCCGTCCGACAAGGAGTGATTCGTATGGCATTCATGCCTCCATTCGGCCCGCCGCCAGGACCTCCGGGCCCTCCGGGGGGTCCAGGCGGCCCAGGCGGCCCAGGCGGTCCAGGCGGTCCGCAAGCCGGCTCGCAGCCTCCGACCGCGCCGCCACCGCAGGCGGTACCCCCGAAGCCGATGTCCGCAGGTCTCTTGGCCGTCGATCCCGGCGCCATCGCCGGCTGCCGGTTTCGCTACACGTACATTTGGCCGCGCAGCGGCCCGGGCTTCTGGTTCTATCCGGTGTTCGTGGGCCGCACGTCCGTCTCCGGCTACCGCTGGAACGGCTTCTTCTGGATGTTCTCCGGCTTCGATCTGTCGCGCGTCGACTCGTTCACGTGCATCTAATCCGTCCCGTCCTGCCCGACTCCGGCAGCTTCCGCGCCCCCGAGGCCGAAGCCTGCCGGTTTTTTTTGCCGTTTTCCCGCCGTTTATTTCCGTCTCGGGGCGGTTGGCATCGGACGAACCGGCTCGACCATACACTTGCAAGAGAAACGGACTAAAGGCGGGGATATCGTGGGAAGCAAGCAGGAATTCGTGGTCGTGGTCGTGCCGCTGTCGGAAATCAAAAAGTTCGTCGCCATCGACATCGTCGGCGGGACCGCGCTCTATTACCTCATCAAGCTACCGCTGCACTCGGTCCTCTGGGCAATGGCCGGCAGCATGGCCGGACCGATGCTGATCCGGCTCTCGCTGCGCAAGCGGCCCGCGCCGAAGCTTAAGCCGCGGCGGATCGGCGGATAAAGGCGCGGACGGGATGAACAACCGTGGGAATTCGGGATAATTACAGCTCTCCGAAAGGGCCGCGCGCCAACTACATAGTTTACATCTCATGTAATATCTATATACTGAATTATAGCGGTTTCATCCCCATGAGAAGCCAGATTCGCACTTATCGAGGAGGATCTATTCATGCAGCACACGATCAAACTGGGCATCGTCGGTTACGGGAACTTAGGGAAGGGCGTCCGCAAAGCCATCGACCAAAATCCGGACATGGAGCTGGTCGCGGTATTCACGCGCCGGACGCCGTCCGAGCTCGAAAGCGGCAGCGCGGGCGTGAAGTTCGAACACATCTCCGCGGCCGAGCGGTACAAGGGCATCATCGACGTCATGATTCTGTGCGGCGGCTCCGCGACGGACCTGCCGGAACAAACGCCGCAGCTGGCGAGCCTGTTCAACACGGTCGACAGCTTCGACACCCATGCCAAAATCCCCGAGTTCTTCGAGGCGGTCGACGCCGTCGCGCGCAAAGCGGACACGCTGAGCGTCATCTCCACCGGCTGGGATCCCGGCCTGTTCTCGCTTAACCGGCTGCTCGCCGAGGCGATTCTGCCGCAGGGCACGGACTATACGTTCTGGGGCAAAGGCGTGAGCCAGGGCCACTCCGACGCCATCCGCCGCGTGCCCGGCGTGAAGGGCGGCGTGCAGTACACCGTGCCCGTGCAAGCCGTCATCGACCGCATCCGCGCGGGCGAGACGCCGGCGTTGTCCACGCGGGAGAAGCATCTGCGCGAATGCTACGTCGTGGCGGAGGAAGGCGCGGACCAAGACGCGATCCGCGAAACGATCGTAAACATGCCCAACTACTTCGCGGATTACGACACGACCGTGACGTTCATCACGGAAGAACAGCTGCAAAACGAGCATAAGGGCATGCCGCACGGCGGCTTCGTCATCCGCAGCGGCATCACCGGCGAAGGCACGAAGCAGATCGTCGAATTCGGCCTGAAGCTCGAGAGCAACCCGGAATTCACAGCCAGCGTGCTGGTGGCCTGCGCCAGAGCGGCCGTCCGCCTGCGCGGCGAAGGCGCCGTCGGTGCGAAGACGGTATTCGATCTCCCGCTCGGCTACCTGTCTCCGAAATCGCCGGAGCAGCTCCGCCGCGAGCTGCTGTAGGACGAGCCCGCGGCCGCGCCGCCATCGATGGCTGGCATCATGGATGCCGGCCATGACGGCGGCATTCGGCGCTGAAGCCGGCGGCGTCGCGAGCTTCGCCCCGCCAGCCAAACGCGAAAAGCCTTGCCGCCCCCTGTGGGGATGGCAAGGTTTTTTCGCGTTACGCGCCGGTTCGCGAGGGGAGCCGCTTCAGACGACGCCTTGGGCCAGCATGGCGTCGGCCACGCGCAGGAAGCCGGCGATGTTGGCGCCCGCGAGGAGATTGCCGGGTTGGCCGTGCACTTCGGCCGCGCGCACGCTGGCCCTGTAAATGTTCCGCATGATCTCGTGCAGCTTCCCGTCGACCTCTTCGAAGCTCCAGGAGGTGCGCATGCCGTTCTGCGCCATCTCCAGCGCGGAGACGGCGACGCCGCCCGCGTTGGCCGCCTTGGCCGGCCCGAACAGCACGCCGTGCCGGTGGAAGACGTCGATGGCGTCCAGCGTCGACGGCATGTTGGCGCCTTCGCTGACGGCGACGACGCCGCTTGCGACGAGCCGCTCCGCCGCTTCCTCATCGATCTCGTTCTGGGTCGCGCACGGCAGCGCGATGTCGCACTTGAGCGTCCAGATGCCGGAGCAGTCCTCGACGTATTCGGCGTTCGGGTGTTCCTCGATGTAATCGCGGATCCGTCTGCGCTCGACTTCCTTCAGGCGCTTCACCGTGTTCACGTCGATGCCGTGCGGATCGTAGACGTAGCCGTTCGAATCGCTGCACGCGATGACCTTCGCGCCGAACTGCACGGCCTTCTCCATGGCATAGATCGAGACGTTGCCGGAGCCGGAGACGACGACCTTCTTCCCTTCGAAGCTCAGCCCCTTGGACTGCAGCATTTCGTTGGCGAAGTAGACGCAGCCGTAGCCGGTCGCTTCCTTCCGCGCCAGGCTGCCGCCGTAGCCGATGCCCTTGCCCGTCAGGACGCCCGCCTCGTAGGCGCCGCGCAGCCGCTTGTACTGCCCGAACAGGTAACCGATCTCCCGCGCGCCGACGCCGATGTCCCCGGCCGGCACGTCGGTGTCCTGGCCGACGTACTTGTACAGCTCCGTCATGAAGCTTTGGGCGAAGCGCATGATCTCCCCGTCGGACTTGCCCTTCGGATCGAAGTCGGAGCCGCCCTTGCCGCCGCCGATGGCCTGCCCGGTCAGCGCGTTCTTGAAGATCTGCTCGAAGCCGAGAAACTTAACGATGCTGGCGTTGACGGACGGATGGAAGCGCAGGCCGCCCTTGTACGGACCGATGGCGCTGTTGAACTGCACGCGGAAGCCGCGGTTGACCTGCACCTTGCCCCGGTCGTCGACCCAGGGCACGCGGAACGTCACCATGCGCTCCGGCTCGACGATCCGTTCCAGGATGCCCTGCTCGGCGAGCTGCGGACGTTTCTCGACGACCGGAATCAGGGAATCCAGAATTTCTTTCACGGCTTGATGAAACTCGCTCTCGTATGGGTTGCGGCGGACGACCGTCTCGTAAATCGACTGCACGTAGCGTGCCGCTTGCGAGTCTTGGCGGACTGCGGTTGACATAAATGGCCTCCTTGATGGATCGGATTTGCACTAATCGACAGATTGTTTGCACTTATTATCAAGGAATGATAGAGAATCGGGGTCGAAAATGCCAATTCAAATTTTTTGTCCGCGCGATCAAAAATCCCAATCGAAAACTGGAAAGGAAAACCTTGACAGAGCCCTCCGCCCCGTCGCACGTATCCGCGCGGAAAAATAATGCGCGCCGAAACCTGTCATTTCGACAGCTGCCGCGCCACGCTGCCCGCGCACGAAAAAAAACGAAACAAGCGCACGAAAAAAACGGAGCGCGGCCGATGCCGCGCTCCGCTTCCTTCTGCCGCTTCTTCCCTCCCGAACGTCAGCCGGTGTACCGGATCGCCGTCCCGTAGGCGTGCACCACCGCGAGCGTCGCGGCGGGCGTGACCAGGATGCCGATCACCGCGTCGCACTCCGGGATCGCGCCCCCGGCGCGGCCGAGCTGCTGCAGGACGTTCAGCGGCGCGCCGTTGCCCACTTTGCCGGAATAGACCGTGCACAGCACCTCGTACGGCCGGGGCAGCGTATGCACCGTATAGACCGGCACGACCCGGGCCTGCTCCGGCTGGTTAAAGGAAGCGTCCTTCTTGTTACCGAACATGGGCCATCCTCCCGCGTGTCAAAGTACCTCCATTATAGCAGGCATGGCAAGCCCTCCCGCGCGTTTACGAACTCTTCAAGCAGGAAGATCGGCCCAGGCCGGCGAATGTTATCCCAAAATCGGACATTTTTCGCGCTCTTGCTCTCGCTTCTCATTTTATCAAGGAACGGATGATCGCCCTGGAATCATTGCCTATCAGACCGGTCAAGCGCAAACGGACCCCGGCCAGCCACTGGATCGTGGCCCTGACGCTGCTCCTCCTGCCCATGGCGGTCGGCCTGTTTTTCTATTTGCCCCGCTATTACAGCTTCACGGCGCCGGGGGACATCGTGTCCGTCCGGGACATCGGCGTGAAGGGCAGCGTGCACTTCGTCTACGTCCGGGAGGGCATCGCCCGCAACCGCTACGAGAAGTACGCGCTCGTGCGATCCTTTCCCGATGCGGAGTTCACGCGCGTCGACGCATCCGCCGAGGACGCGTACGGCGACCTGCTCGGCGTCGAGCAGGACATGAAGAATGACACGATCAAGCACGCGTTGGACTCGGCGGCGGAGCTGTCCGCCAAGCCGAGCACGCCGGACCAGCGCGAAAGCCGGCTGCAGTCGCTGATCGGGCAGACCGCGCAGTACTACGGCGATTCCATCGGCCTGATGCTCGGCATCGGGCTGTACGAGGAGTCGCACGGCCTGGACTTCTCCCGGGGCGGCCAATATACGATTGCCGGCACGGGCACGCTCGAGGCGGACCAGACGGTCGGCTCGGTCGGCGCCATTCGCGACAAGCTGCGGACGGCGGAAGCCGAAGGCGCCGATTTCTTCTTCGTGCCCAAGGACGAGGCCGATTTCCCGTATATCGGGCCCAGCAACGAGGAAGAAGCCCGGCGAACGGCCCAAGAGCTGCACCTGCGCCTGCACGTCGTGCCGGTGTCCACGCTGCAGGAGGCCATCGCCTGCCTGAAGACCATCCCCTAACCCATACCGGAGCGTGACGCAACCATGATTGCTTTAAAATCGGACCTATTCTCCTTCGTGCTCAAAATTCTGCTGTCCGCGCTCGTGGCGCTGTCCGCCGGCGACCTGTGCCTCTCGATGATCTACGTGGCCGACTACGGGCTGTTCAACGACCATTTCTATCCCGCTTACGGCTTCGTCGAGCTCATCTCGACCATCCTGTATATCGTCATCGCGATCATTTTCCTGATCTGGATCTACCGCGTCCATATGGATTTGAACCGGCTGTACCTGCGGTATCCGCGAACGCCGGCCGAAGCGCTGCTCGGCATGATCATTCCGCTCTACAATCTGTACGGCATTCCTTCGACGTTCATGCGGATCGGAAGCCGGTACCAGAGCACGCCCGCGCTTCGGAGAGCCGGCGGGTGGATCAGCGGCCTCGCCGTCCCGCTCGTCCTGCTGACGCTCGTCTCCGGATTTACGAACCAGGCCGTGGCCGGCGCCGACGATGTCTCCGGCACGCTGCTGTTCGCCTCCAGCCTGATCTCGTTCGCGGTATACGTCATCTATCTCGCCCTCGCCCTGCTGGTTTCGCGCGGACTGCACTACACGCATGCCCGCATCGAGGACGAGCCCGGCGCCATGACGTTCGACGCCGAACCGTCCGAGCGGCCGGAGCTGCCGTTCCCCGTGAAAAGCTGATCCGTTCCGCGCAATGCCGAAGAGCCGGCAAGCCCCTCGATTACGAGCGGCTTGCCGGCTCTTGTTCGGCTATCGGGTGTCCCGCACGCCGCTATTCGCGGTAATAGGACAGCACCCAGCACACGCCGTTCCGGTCGGCGACGACGCCGAGCAGGCCGTTGAACGGTGCCTCGTACGGCTTCGTCAACATGCGGCCGCCGTCCTCGAACCGGCCATATACGCGGCGGAAGTCGTCTTCGCTTGCGAGCTTCAGGAAGACCCGCACGTAATCGCCCTGCTGCGCCGGCCTGGCCGCCTTCGTGTCGGCGAACTTGAGCGTGCAGCCGTCCACGCGCAGGTCCGCGTTCAAGACATCGTCCCCCGCTCGGCGCAGAATCGTAATCTCCCCGCCGAGCACGTCCCGGTAAAATTCGATCGCCTCTTTGCAATGGTCCACCGCGATAAACGGATATGCCTCCATAATCATGCTTCCATCCCCCTTGCCCGCAGGCGTTCATAATTGGCGCGCGCGATCCCGGCGGCGTGCGCCTCGTCTTCCTTCGTCCTCAGGTAGACCGATACCCAGCCCGAATCCGGATAGATGTGATGCGGCTCGGCCTTGCCGGCGGCGATCCAGGCGTCCCGCTCCGCCCGCGGCAGCGGCGCGTCGAAGAGCCGGTCGCCGTGCAGATGCCCGATTTCCTTCCCCGAGACCCGAAATTCGATCCCGCCGAACCGATGCGGCTGCGACGTGACCCCTTCCCATGCCAGCAGCACGTCGGCTAATGTCCCGTTCGAATCCATGCCCCTTCGCCTCCTTGTTATCGGCTTACGTTGCGAAGCACCTGCTTTAACAGTCCGACCATGCGCGCGTACTCGTCGTCCGTAATGCCTTCCCGGGCAATGTCCCGGACGCGGTTCAGCCCTTCCTGCACCTTCGGCACGACCGCCCGGCCGGCGTCCGTCAGCTCGAGCAGGTGGAAGCGGTTGTCCGTAGGATCCGGCTCCCGGCGCACGTAGCCCTCGGCCTCGAGCTTCGCGATCGCCTTCGCGGTCGTCGTCTTGTCGATGAGCAGCTCCTCGCTCAGCGCCTTTTGCGTCGTCGTCTTCCCGCCGGCGATGGCCATCAGGAAGATGTACTGGCCGCTGCCGATCCGGTAGGGCGCCAGCTCCGCGGCGATCAGCATCTGCATGTGGCGGTAAATCGCCGAGATGTACTTGCCGTGCGACTCCAGCGGGCCGGCGTCCGCTCGCCAATCCGTGTCCATTCGGTTCGCCTGCCTTTCAAGTAGGATGGTATTGCAACTAATTGGGGAATAGAGAGATAGGATGTTATTGCAACTATCTGCAGTATATGCGAAATAGAATGGTATTGCAACTATTTGTTGGCAGGAAACGCAAAAAAAAGCAGAGCGGCGAACCGCCCTGCCTTGCCCCGGCGTGCCGGTTTCGGCCGCGTTCGGCGCCGTTACCGGCACGGCGTTACCGCGCGTCGCGGACGCCGTTCCGCCCGCCGGGCCCGCCGCCGCACCGGCTTCGGCCGCTACACCGCCTTCGGCCAAACCGAATACGGCACGGTGCCGTTATGATACGGCACGCGCTCGTGGAACGCGCGCCACCACGCGTAATCCAAGTCCCCGGACAAGACCACCGGCGCCTCCGGCAGCGCGGGCTCCGTCAGCCCGAGCTCGGCCCAGAGCCCTTCCGCCCATTCGCCCAGCAGCCCGTCGAGCGCCAGTTCCGCGGCTGGGCCTAGCCGTCGTTCGTCGTCATGCATGCTCCTTGACCTCCCTCTCCGCGCCGGCCGGCGCCGTCTCGGTCAGCCGCAGCCCTTCGGCGAGCAGCTTCCTTGCCTGCGAAATTTTGTAGCGCACCGTGCCCGCCGGCAGCCCCGTCGCGGCGCCGATCTGCACGCTGCTCAGCCCGCCGAGCACCTTCATCAGCAGCAGGCCGCGCAGCTCCTCGGGGAGCCGGCCGATCTGCGTTTCCAGCTCGCGCATCCGTTCCCGGCCCGCCAGCACGCCGGACAGGTCGCCGGGCGCCGCGCCCGGCCCGGCCTCCAGCCGCTCCTCCGCCCGCTTCCGGTTCGCGCTGCGCCGGTATTGATCCTTCAACCGGTTCGCGGCGACGGCGAACAGCCAATACAGCCGTTCGTCCGCCGGCACCGCCGCGACGGCCTCGATCCGGTTCCACGTCTTCAGGAACACGTCCTGCAGCAGATCGGCCGCGAGTTCCCGGTCATTCGTCCGGGCAAGCAGGAACGCGAAAATCGGCTTGGCGTGCGCGGCGTACAGCTCGCGGAAGAGCGCCCGGTCCACGGGCTACGCTCCTTGCGCGCCGGCGTGGTCGTCCGTGGCGACGATATCGCCGAGCTTCGTCTCGGCCAGCAGCTGCACCAGCGGAATCAGCCGCTTGGGCGCCCGGATCGTGCCGAGGACGACCAGCTCGCCGACCTTCGCTTTCATCAGCGCGACGTCCACGTCGGCTTCGAATTCGCAATCGCCGAGGACGACCAGCGAGATCGGCTTGTCGAGCAGCTCCAGGAACGCGCGGGAGTACGACTCGCTGCCGAGAATGACGCGCGGCACGTCGCCTTTATAGTAGAACACTTGGCCCATCATCCGCGTCAGGGCGCCGGACAGCGCCGATTCCGACGACTTGGGCGCCATCAGCTGGCCCATGACGATCAGCTCGCGATATCCGACCGCGTCGACGTGGGACGTGATGAGCGCCTGCCCCGCCACGACGAGGATATCGTCGGGCGATCCGCCCGCGTTCGCCAGCGATTCCCCGCTGAGCGAGATTTGCCCGGTGAATACCTTCAGCTTGCCGCTGCCCGTCTCGTCCGGGAGCTGCAGCGTGGAGCCCACGTTCTTCTGCGGAATCCGCATCACGGCATCGGCCAGCGAACTCGGCACGATGATGAGCCCCACGTTATGGATCAGCGAGATGCCCGCCAATCCCTCCGCCGTCTTCCCGGTCAAATCGAGCACCCCCAAGTTTTCGATCGTCAACCCTTGAACAGCTTCGCTCATTCCCAAACGCCTCCATTCGGTTAATGGCTTACAATCAGGATAACGATGGTATTCGCGAACCGTTGGCGATTTTCCGCCGTCCGCGCAAAAAAAGTTTCGGCGCGCCCGAAGCCGCGGCCCGCGGCCGTTTTTCGCCCTCGCTTCCCTTCCGTTGACATGAACCCCGTCCCGCGCTCGTACAATGATAGCAGGAGCTCGTACGACTGACCGTTAGGGAGGATTGCTGATGAAAATAACGTCCGGCGGCTTCGAGGTCGCCTACCACGGCAGGGTGTTCGCGTACGGCATGAACCCCATCGAGGTCGTGCTGTCGGAGGAGAACGATCCGCTGACCTTCGTCTTCTGCATCGAGCAGGACCCGGAACGCGACGACTTCATGACGGACATCCGGCTGGTCCGGTATAACGAAGTGCGCATCGCGTGCGTCAATTTTCCGCGGGGCAAGCCGACCGGCGCCCCGGACATGATCCATCTCGGCGTGCTGAACAACCGCAAGCTCTCGCTGCGCTACGAGGCGACGATCGGCTACGACGCGACGTCGTGGGCGCTGGCGTTCACGTTCTATTCGGGCGAGGGGGTCGACGGCCCATGAACAAGATCGAGCTTCAGGATCCCAAGGTCGCGAGCAAGATCATCGCGGCCAACGCCGAGAACGACAAGCGCAAGGCGGAGCTCGGCTTCCTCGGCCGGTTCTTCGGCTCGGGGGAGAACGTCCGTCTGTACATCGTGGGCACGATCGCGCTCGGCGTGCTGCTCATCGCCCTCGTTTACACGCTTACGCCCGACCGGTACCGCTCGCCCGACCTGGGCCTGAAGGACATGTGGACGCTCATCGTCATCCCCGTGGAATCGACGATCATCGGCTATCTGATCGGGTCGCGGTCGAAAGAAACCGGGAACGGCTAGCCGCGGCCAACGCGTTCGTTTCATCCCCATAGACCTTAGCTTCGTGCCTGTACGCCCCTGGACCGCCGTTGGTAGACTGGACGTATCAAGACCATGAATCCTAGGAGGCATGAGGCGAATGACGACGCAATCGTACATCGAGCAGCGAACGGAACGGACGAGATGGTTTCTGCACGACCGCTTCGGCATGTTCATTCATTGGGGCCTGTACGCGATCCCCGCGCGCGGGGAATGGGTGCGCAACGCGGAGCGGATCAGCAACGAGGATTACCAGGCGTATTTCGACGGCTTCAACCCCGACCGCTACGATCCAAAGTCATGGGCCAAGGCGGCGAAGGCGGCCGGCATGAAGTACGCGGTGCTGACGGCCAAGCACCACGACGGCTTCTGCCTCTTCGACAGCGCGCTGACGGAGTACAAGTCGACCCGCACCAAGGCCGGGCGCGACCTCGTGCGCGAGTTCCTGGACGCCTTCCGCGCGGAGGGGCTGAAGGTCGGCCTCTACTACTCGTTGCTGGATTGGCACCACCCGGATTATCCGGCCTACGGCGACCGCATCCACCCGATGCGCGACAACGAAGCGTACAAGCGCGAGCCCGGCGGATTCGACCGGTACCTCGATTACATGCACGGCCAAGTCCGCGAGCTGTTGACGAACTACGGCAAGCTCGACATCATGTGGTTCGATTTCTCCTACGGCGAGCTGCGGGGCGAGGCGTGGCGGGCGAGCGAGCTGATGGAGACGATCCGCGCCGTGCAGCCGCATCTCATCGTGGACAACCGGCTGGACGCGAGCGGCGAGGAAGGCGGCTCGATCTATTCGGACAACCCGACGCCGTACGCGGGCGACTTCGCCTCGCCGGAGCAGATCATTCCGCCGCGCGGCGTGACGGACCAAGCCGGCCGCTCCATTCCGTGGGAGGCGTGCATCACGCTGAACAACAACTGGGGCTACAGCGCGGCCGATCAGGTCTACAAGTCCGCCAAGACGGTCATCCGCAAGCTCGTGGAATGCGTGAGCAAGAACGGCAACCTGCTGCTGAACGTCGGGCCCGACGCGAAGGGCGAAATTCCGCAGCCGTCGCTGGACGTGCTCGAAGAGGTCGGCCGCTGGATGCGCCGGAACGGGGACAGCATCTACGGCTGCGGCCCGGCCGACCTGCCGAAGCCGGAATGGGGCCGCTATACGCAAAGCGGCGGCAAGCTGTACGCGCATCTGTTCGAGGAGAGCATCGGCCCCGTCAACCTCGCCGGCCTGGCGGGACGGATCAAGCAGGCGCGGCTGCTTGCCGACGGCTCGGAGGTGTTCGTGACGCGCCCGTGGAACGCCGCCCTGTACGAGCAGGACGCGTTCTTCAACTTCGCCCGGCCGGAGCATTTCACGTACCCGCTCCCGGACGAACGGAATACCGTCGTCGAGCTGACGCTGGCCGAGGAAGACGGGTAGGCGGCGGAGTAGGATCGCCATCCGGGCGTGCCCCAAACATCGGCTAATGAAGAAAACCACCCCGTGCATGGGGTGGTTTTCTTGGCGTAGGAGGGGCGATAAGCATAGCCATGGATTGGCCTCGCCGCCCCCTGCCGTTCTTGCCCGAGCTACTTCCCGGCTTTAGGCTCGTCTTTGGGGTCGATCTCAGGTTCGTGCAAAGGCTTGTTCTTACGTTCGTGCAAAGGCTCATTCTTAGGCTCGTTCTTAGGTTCGTTCTTAGGTTCGTTCTTAGGTTTATCCTTCTCCGGCTGCAGCGGATTCGTCACGGACACGAGCGCGAGGCCGGCCGCCAGAATCGCCGCCCAGACGGCAAAGGAAGGCCAGCCCTCGGGCAGCAGGCCGAGGAAGCGGTAGATTAACGGCTTGCCGAAGATGGCTTCGATCAGCGGCCTGACGACCGTCCCGAGCCCGAGCAGGCTGAGGATAATTCCCGTGACCTGCAGCCCGTCATGCTGGATCTTCTTCATGCTCGACGCTCCTTGTGGCGTAGTGAAAGGCGCGGACGGTCTCTTGCACAGCTTCCTCGATATCGGCATCCGCCTCCGCCGCGAGCCGGCCGCTGGCCGTATCGATGGCACTCCGGACGAACAGCGCCATCATCGCGGGCGCGAACGGCCTGAAGCTCTTCTCCTCGTCCTGCCCGTAGCGGAAGATGTCGATGAGCGGCCGATAGATGGCGTCGCCGCCGCCGGCGTAGACGAGCGCGCCATCCTTATCCCGGTGATTGGCGATCAACTGCATGACCGCCTGCGTCCGGACGCGGCGCTCGGCCACGAACCGCAGATTGGCTTCGATGTAGGCGGCCAGCACGGCCGGCGCCGTGCCATTAGGGTCGAGTCGGGCGGCCATGTATGCCGCCGCGTCCTCGTAGAAGCCATGGATCAGCTCGCGGAAGATGCCGTCCTTCTGCGGAAAATGATACGTCACCACCCCTTTGCTCACGTTCAGCCGCTCGGCGATCATGCCGAGCGAGCAGCCGGCATAGCCGCGCTGGGCCAGCAGCTCCTCGGCAGCCTGCAGGATGCTTCGGCGCGTCTCTTTCATGTTCGTTCTCCTTTGCTGCATAATGTGGCCGTCAACGGACCGCATGACTCACGTCTATTTTAGTACGATCGAGCGAAAATAGCCAGTGATATTCGTACGGTCGTACGAAAAACGCGTCAAAAAAGCGCGCAAGCGAGATGGGTTCTGCCTGCGCGCCTTTTTCGTATGGATCGATCCTCCGAACGGAATCCGCAGCGTTATGACGGCATAAGGGAATCGTCGGCTATCCACCGCACCTTCGTTCCGCCCGCTACAGTTCCCGATACCGCTGCCGCCGCATCCACTGGGTGGCGATCCACTTCTCGCCCGCCGCCACGGGACTGCCCCCGTGCAGCGTCAGCTCGTTCAGCCGCGGGTCCGAGTAGAAATATTCAAAGTACACGGCGTTGCCCTTCTTCGGGGTCACCGCGAAGCGCAGCGCAGGAAACACCGTCTCCCCGCCTTCCTCCACATCGTTTAGGTACATAACCAAGGTGCTGATCCGATTGTTCGCGACCTGCTCCGCCGTAAAATAATCCAGGTGCGGCCGGTATTCCTCGCCGGGCCGGTAATGCAGGATCTGCAGCGGCTCGGCATGCGCGGCGGGCACGCCCATCAGGCCGGCGAGCCGGAGCTCGATCGCGCGCACCCATTCGTTTTCGTTCTCCTCGAGGAACGCGCCGCTGCCCGTGCGGACGTCGCTGAGGGCGCGGGACCTGCCGGTCCTCGCCCGCCGCATGCGTTCCCGGGCCAAGCCGATCAGGGCATCGCACTCCGCGTGGCTTAAGACGTGCTCCAAGATCAAGATCAGCGGTTCGTTGATCTTGCCGAGGATCGGAATGGCGCGGTCCGCGGTTCGGAGGGTATTGCCGGTTACCTGTACAATCGACTGCTCCCTTACGGTCATCGTGGCCATCTCCCGTCGCGAGAATCGTGATCACGTATGCGCTTTCGCAGCTGTCAGATAAGGATATGTTCTTCGCGGGAAGCCGAAAATCCTTCCGGCGGCGGATAGCCGAAGCCGTCCGTGCCTCCGTCAAGCTCGCTATCCGGATGCTCGAATGACCGTCGCCTATTTCACCGCCCAATATGTAAAATAAACTTGACACTGTGATTGGTTTATTATACATTTTGTTCAAGGAACTTGACTTCGACCAGCAGGGGGGTGCAAAGCAAGATGACGTATCAAGAGAAGAAGAGCATCGTGTCGATCGTCAGCGCGATCCTTATTTTCGGAGTTTACTGCGCGTACAAGGCGGCGAGGTATCCGGCTGAAGGGTTTCAGCCGGCGGAGGCGTACCGGTATTGGGGCATGTTCGTGCTCGTCCTGATGGTCGTGTCCATCGTCGCGCACATCGTGATCAGCATCGCGTTCAATATCGTCTTCCGGGCCACGACCGGGGAGAAGGAGCCGGCGTTCGCGGACGAACTGGATAAGCTGATCGAGCTGAAGGCGCACCGGAACGGCTTCATCGTGTTCATCCTCGGCTTCCTGCTCGCCATGGGCTCGCTGGCCGCCGAACGTCCGATTCAGACGATGTTCGTCATTCTGATCGCCGCGGGGTTCGTCTCCGACGTGACCGGCTCCGCGACGAAGCTCTACCACTACCGGAAAGGAGTGTAAGATGAGCAAACATCTTGTCGGCAACCACATCCGCAGATTACGGTTCGATCACGGCGAAATGACGCAGCAGCAATTGGCTGACAAGGTCGGCGTCACGCGGCAAACGATCGTGGCGCTGGAGAAGGGCAATTACTCCCCTTCGCTCGAGCTTGCTTTTCGCATCGCCCTCGCCTTCGGCTTGCCGCTGGAAGACGTGTTCTATTACGGGGAACACGGCACACGCGATTAATCAAATGGAGGGAACGAATCATGCCATCGCCCGTCCGTTCGGCCCGCATCGTCGGGATCTGTTTTATCCTCGCCGCCGTCGCCTCGGTTATCGGCCTTGTCCTGTACGACCCGATCCTGAACGGATCGGATTACTTGACGAACGGCGCCTCGCATGCCAACCAAGTCATCCTGGGCGCGCTTATGGAATTGATTCTCGTCGCTTCGGCGGTCGGCACCGCGGTATTCATGTTTCCGTACCTGCGCCGGTATAACGAAAGCCTCGCGCTCGGCCACGTGTGCTTCCGGTTCATGGAGGCCGCGATCATTACGGTCGGCGTCGTCAGCGTCCTGTCGCTGCTCACGCTGAGCAAAGCCTACGTCGCGGGAGGCGCCGCGGACGCCGCTTCCTACCAAGCGTCCGGCACGCTGCTGAAGGCCGTCCACGACTGGACCTTCCTCCTCGGCCCCAACTTCATGCTCGGCCTCAACACCATGCTGTACAGTTATATTTTCTGGCGGTCCCGGCTCGTTCCCCGCTTCATTCCCGCGTTGGGCCTGACGGGCGCGGCGCTCGTGTTCCTCGCCGCCCTGCTCGAGATGTTCGGCGTCATCCCGCAGCTCTCCGTCTGGGGCGGACTGCTGTGCCTGCCCGTGGCGGCGAACGAGATGGCCTTGGCCGTCTGGCTGCTCGCCAAAGGCTTCAATCCGCACGCGCTGGCGGCGTTAAGCGCGCGTCGGGCGTAGCGGGCCGGGCGTAGCGGGTCGGGCGTAGCGGGTCGGGCGTAGCGGGCCTAAGCGCCTGGCAAAAAAAGACCGGGAAGCCGCCGCGGCGGGCATCCCGGTCTCTTCTTTTGCGCGGACGCGCGGATGGCGCTCGGCGTCTCGCCGATTCGCCGAGCGAGTCAAGCCCGATGCTTGTTCAGGAACGCCAGCATCCGCCGGTATACGGCGATTTCGTTGCCGCGCTTGGAGAAGCCGTGCCCCTCGTCGTCCAGCACCAGATACTCGACGTCCGTCCCTTGCGCCTGCAAGGCCGCGACGATCTGGTCCGATTCGGCCTTCACGACCCGCGGGTCGTTCGCGCCTTGGATGACCAGCATCGGCTTGACCATCTGCCGCAAATACGTAATCGGCGAATCCTTCGTCAGCCGCTCCCGATCCCGCTCCGGATGACCGAGCCAGCGTTCCATGAGCGGCTTCCAGTCCTCCGGCACGGAGTCGATGAAGGTGAACAGGTTGCTCGGCCCGAAAATATCGACCGCCGCCCGGAAATAATCCGCATGCCGTCCGGCCAGCAGCAGCGTCATGTACCCGCCGTAGCTGCCGCCCACGACGAACAGCTTGTCCCGGCTCGAGATGCCCTGCTCGAACAGCCATTCCATCCCCGCCACGCAGTCGAGCCGCGGCCCTTCGCCCCAGTCGCCTTCGACGAGCTTGACGAACGCGGAGCCGTAGCCCGTGCTGCCCCGGAAATTCGGCGCGAAGATGTTATAGCCGTAGGCCAGCATGAATTGGAACATCGCCCGGAAGAACTTCCCTTCCGATGCCTGCGGCCCGCCGTGCGGCCAGAAGATGGTATACCCGTTCGCGACGTCGGCCTTCGCCTTGAAGAGCAGCGCTTCGATCTCGAGCCCGTCGAAGGACGGAAACCGCACGACGTCGGGATAGACCAGGTTCTCCTCGGCAAGGCCGGTGACCCGGTTCTGCGTCAGCCGCGTCCACTCCCCGTCCGCGTAGCGGTAGAGGTTGAACGGCTGCACGGCGCCGCGTCCCAAGATGTACACCGCGCCGGAGTCGGCGACGACGGCCTTCTCCACGACGTCCACCGGGAGCGGAATCGCCACGGCTTCCCCGCCCGCCAGCGGTTTCGCGTACATGCGATGCTCCGTGCCCCGCTCCGTCCAGACGTACAGCATCCCGGACGCTTGGTGCCACTTAACGCCGGATACCGCTTCGCCGTCGAACTCGCACACCGTCTCATACGCGCGGGTGGCCAGATTATAAGCCATCACGTAGGCAAAGTCCCGGTTCACGTCGGTGACGTACACCAGCGTGTCGTTGTCCGTGAAGAGGAAATCATGACTGACCTGCACCCGCTCCGGGCTCGGGGATACGACCGTCTCTTCGCCGCCGGCCAAGACGATGCCGAGCTGATGCGTGTTGGCGAACGTTTTGGCCACGACGAACTTGTCCTCGTCCGGACTGACCGCCTCCAGAAACGTCGGCTGTTCGCGGCCTTCGTACACCAGCTGGTCTTCTCCGGCGGCCAGATGGCGCACGCGCGCATTCAGGAAGTTGGGGTTGTCCTTCGAGGTGACGTAGTAGAGACGCTCGCCGTCCTTCGAAAGCTTCACGGCATAAAACTTCTCCTGCGGCGTGCCCTCGATCAGCTCGAGCGGATTCCCGCCTTCCGCCGGCAGCGCGTAGATATGGTAGTTTTCGTCCCCGTCCCGGTCGAAGCCGGCAAGCAGGAAGCGCCCCCGCGGGTCGATCTCGATCGCGTTCGCGTTCTGGTTGTTGTACGTCAGCGGATACGGGTACGCATCCGGCAGATCCATCGCCCACAGGTTGGGCTGGCCGTTCAGATTGCTGCTGAAAATCAGCCGTTTCTCGTCCTTCGCCACCGCAAAGTCGCGAATGACATACGTTTGGAAAAACTGCTCCACGTCCGGTTTCGGAAATTGGATCATGCTTGCCGCCGCCTCCCACGAAATAAGTTCGTTTCCAACGATAATCGGTCATCGCGCGCATCTAAGTTTAAATAATTCAACGCGAAGCGGCTGGAATCCTGTTTCGCCTCCCAGAAATTCACTGCCTCCGCAAGGGTTCGCGCCATGAACCATTTAGCCGGTTAATTCTTGACGCCGCGCCGGTCTCTCGAAGCCGAGCTCCGGTTCCGCCCAGTCGTTATCCATCCATGCCGCCGGGCATGCAACGCAAAGAAGCACAACGCCGCCCGGACGATGTGTTTCTAGGCAAGATGATGTGGACCTCGCTTTATCCGCCGTCTCCCATAGCATGCTCGATTCGCTTATCCGGCACAAGCCACATGACGGCCACGAGGACAATCAAGAAGCCGGATATCCACGTACTGATGTACGCCGTCCCCACCGAGGCCAAGTAGAACAGCGGGGATAATTTCACCTTCCAGCCATTGCCGATCGCCGCGGCGAACGAAGCGTCATGCTGCTTCAAGATGGCCAGATGAAGAAACCGGTACGAGACGGCCGAGAATAGCAGAATCATCCCATAGAGCGCCGTAGGCGTAGCGGCAAAACGGCTTTCCCCCATCCACGCGGTCGTGAACGGCACCAGGGACAGCCAGAAGAGCAGCAGCAGATTCAGCCACATTAATTGCCCGTTCATTTTGCGAACCATGTGCAGCAGATGATGATGATTGTTCCAGTAGATGCCGACGTAGACGAAACTGAAAATATAGCTGACGATTTTCGGTCCTAACGCGAAGAGCGCGTGCCAATTATGGCCTTCCGGCACTTTGAATTCCAGCACCATAATCGTGATAATGATGGCCAACACGCCGTCGCTGAAGGCCTCCATCCGGTTTGCTTTCAGAATGTAACCCTCCTTGTCCTCTTGAATCCTATTTCATAGTACCATGATTGATCGCCGATGGGGCGGGATAAAATGTCGGGGACCGTGGAGTATATTAGCTTTGAACGGAAAATCCAAAAAGGGCCGCGACAGCCTGCCCCGCCGGCAACCAGTCGCAGCCCCGAATCCGCGTCGCAAAACGCCCGCTCGCCGCTTACTCTTCTCCCGTGGCGACTTTTTTCCATTCCTTATATATTTAGGAATTGACTTCCTTATCTTGTTGTTGCAAATTCATAGGTAGAAACCTTTTTAAGAGAGACGTATCGCGTAACTTTCATCCGCTGTCTATTAATTTCACCATACAGGGGGGATTTAGCATGCCATATCGGCTTGTGGACGAATTTATTTGGGTGGATTGGAACGACATCGACAAGCAGCAGGATGAAACTGCCGCCGATAAGTATAACCGGATTGTCGGGTGGGCCGGAAAAGCAAGAGGGAAGAATCCAGGCGTATTTGATGAGCTTACAAGCTGGTTAATGGATGATTCGGAATGGACGGAAGAAAAGCTGGCTGAAAACGAGCAAATCTTAGTGCAAGGCGTCTTAGCGCGCTTCCAAGAACAAAATGCCCGACTTCGCCTGTATTTAAAGGAGCTTGAACCATCTGGCGTGGTCAATGCGCCCGTGTTTAAGGCGTTGGACGATTTTGACAGGGAATTATCCGGCGTACATTTGGATGCGCGGCTTTCCCAAGAGGTTACAAGAATGTTCACCGATTTTACCGCTATGCGCGAACGCAATGTGCGACAACAAGTAGCAGGCGGCAAGACAGGGCAAACTGGCACAGATAGCGTCGATATATTCGGGTATATCAATCATCTGAAAAACTGTGATACCAAGTACATTGGTGCTTGTTTATGCCCGATACGGTAAAACGTCAACAAGCTGGTTTCAAAGTTGACAATTTCGATTACAAGCAAATGCCGGCAATGCGCTTTATTGGCGTGGATGATCGCCTATTTCACAGCGATACTGACGAAGAATATCACGAGAAGAAGAAAGCAGGCCTCAAGAATGTAGTAAGCACACTCCATGCTTTGACTTCGTATAAATCCGGCTTTGACCATGATGTTCTGCTTGGACATCATTACGGACGAGGGGTCGATGTTGAGCCTTGGCATGGTCTTTGGGGGCGATTTATGGAGGCTGACACCCCGGTGCCGGAAGGTTTTATGCATGTTGACTTTACGTCTGAATACGCGGATAAACCCGGTCTGCCGTATCTTCCCAAATTTGCATTTGCCACTTTCTCCGGCGATATTGATGCTATGCACGATGATGAAGGCACCGATGGCGGCAGAATGTATGATGTCACCCGCAATATCATACTGGGTCAAGGCGTCGGTATTCCATACCCGGACAAATACTGGATGGCAGAAGTGTTCCTCGATGGATTCGATAAACCCAGCACCGCTTATATGTTTAGTGTAGTGTTGTAATACATACCTCCTATTTTTCGCCGTCACTTACGGCATGAATTCGCGCAATAATCTTCAAGCCCGCATTGTTGACTCCCTGTTGACTTCGGGGCATAAAAATACACCGCCAGAGCCTTTGGGCAAAATGGCGGTGTATTCGTCATTAAAAGTCCTGCTATTCGTCTTCTCGATCCTCTTCACCCGTCGCGATCGGATTCCCTTCATAGCTAATCCAATCGCTCCAGCTCCCCGCATACAACCGCACGTTCGTAAAGCCCGCTTCCCGCAGCGCCAGCACGTTCGGGCACGCCGTCACGCCCGAGCCGCAGTACACGATGGTCTCGCGGTCCTTGTCCAGCCCTTCGAACCGCGCCGCCTGCGCTTCGGCGTCCTTCCACTTGCCGTCGGCGCCGCGGCCCTCGGCCCAGAAGCGGTTGCGCGCGCCCGGGATATGGCCGGCCTTGCGGTCGAGCGGCTCGACCTCGCCGCGGTAGCGCGGCGCTTCGCGCGAGTCGATGAGCGTCACGTCGGCATGGCCCAGCTTCTCGCGCACCTCGTCCATCTCCACGAGCAGGTTATGCTGCACCGTCGCGAAGAACGGCGACGGGATGAGCGTCCGCTGCTCGGCATTGACCGGGAATCCGGCATTCTTCCACGCCGTGAAGCCTTCGTCCAGCACGTAGACCTCCTCATGTCCGAGGTACTTGAGCAGCCACCAGAGCCGCGACGCCATCGCGCCGCCCTGATCGTCGTACGCGACGACGCGCTTGTCGTTGCCGATGCCGGCCCGGCTGAACGTGCCCGTCAGCTGCGCGATGTCCGGCAGCGGATGGCGTCCGCCGTGCGCCTCGATCGGCGCCGACAGGTCCTTCTCGAGGTCCAGGTACACGGCCCCCGGGATATGCGCTTCTTCGTAGGCCTCGCGGCCGGAGGCCGGCTTGCCGAGCTGGAACCGGCAGTCGACGATCACGATGTCGGCTTCATACATGCGGGCCAGCAGCCATTTTAACGATACGATGGAATTCAATTCATTCAATCCGCCTTTCCTAACTTGTCCTTAGCTGCATTATACCGCATTCGGGGGGATGCGCGCATCGCGGCCGCCTTTCCCAACTCCCCTGAAAACCTTTACAATTCCTATATCTTCCATAGAGGATCCGTTAACAAAACTCCCCTACGATCATAACGGGCCTTGAAAGGGCCAACAATCGATAGAGGAGATGAATTTATGTTCAAACGCATGTTAGGTACGGCCGCCGTCATCGTCGCCCTGGGCGCATCGCTCGTCACGGAAGCGGGCGTCGCCCCGACGCCCGCGCACGCGGCAAGCAACATGGTGCCGGATTACGAGGTAAAGCTGCTGCTGAATCCGAGCGCCGTGCTCGGCCCGGACTTCAAGCTGACGAGCACCGTCCTCAGCACGTTCGCGATGCCGACCACGGTCACGAAGATGAACGTCGCGTTCCTCGACACAAACAGCAAGGAGATCTACAACAACGGCTGGAGCCCGCGCATCCGCAAGACGGAAGGCGAAGACGACTTCGAGCTCAGCTACAAGAAGCGCTACACGATTACGAACAACGACATCAACGCCGCGCTGACGCAAGCGAACAATGACGGCTTCGACAGCGGCGACGACAACTACGAGGCGCAGGTCGAGTGGGGCTACCAGAAGAAGACGCTCAGCATCACCCGCACGAAGAGCGGCAGCAAATCCGGCTACAGCGGCATGGACCTGCCGTCGATCGGCGACGCCCGCAGCCTGATGGTCAACAACGCGCCGGACAAGTTCAACGACTGGCTGAACAATGACTGGGGCACGGACAACCTGGAAGATTCCCGTTACTTCGGCCCCGTCCTTGCCAAGCGTTCCGAGGGCACCTGGAGCGGCCTCAAGCTGTACATCGAAGTCTGGCCGATCAAGAACGCCGCCGGGACGGGCACGGAATACGTCGTCGAGGCATCCTTCAAGACGGACAGCGCGTCGACGGCGTCCACGAAGCATGACCAGCTGATCAGCTTCCTGCAAAGCAAGGGCTGGTTCCTCGCCCAGGATTCACTGAAAACGCAGCTGATCATGGATCGCTACTAATCCGCCGCTCCGCCATCCATCCGCGCTGCCGCACCAGCCGCCGATTCGCCGCCTAGGGGCGGATCCGCTTGCGCGACAGCCGAAGACGCCCGCTCCCCGCGGGCGTCTTTTTTCCGATTTTGACCTGTTCCCGATCTGAATATCCCCCGTTTCTATCCGCATTTCATCTCGGTTTCATTCTGGCTTTCCCCGGCTTTGTCCCCGCCTTAGTCTCGACTTCATTCCGATTCCGCTCCCGGGTTGCCCGTCCCGCTTTCCTCGTCCCGCCGGATTTGGTAGTATGAAGGAACTATATTCGCATTTGCGCCGGAGCCGTTCTCGCCCCCCGCGAGGCCGCCCCGCTGCCGCCGAGGAGACGAACGTCATGGCCCACCCGCAACCGAATGCCCATCCGCCCCGCTTCCGCGTCGCGCCGCTCACGGAGGAGCTGGCCGAGCAGCTCTCGACCTGGCGCTACGAGCCGCCCTTCGACTTCTATAACTGGACCTCCTGGCAGGTCATGCTGGAGCTCGGCATGGAGTTCGGCGATCCCGGCGTCCGCAACCGGCAGTACGCCGCCGTCCTGGACGAAAGCGGCGAGTTCGTCGGCTTCGCGCAGTTCTTCCCGCTGCTCGGATTGACGCGCATCGGTCTCGGCCTCCGCCCGGACCTGTGCGACCGCGGGCTCGGCGTCCCGTTCGTGAAAGCCATCGTGGCGGAAGCGATCCGCCGCGCGCCGCACGACGAGATCGACCTCGAGGTGCACACCTGGAACGTCCGCGCGATTCGCACCTACCAGCGGGCGGGCTTCGTCATCGCCGACACGTACGGGAAGCAGACGCATACCGGGGTCGTCGAAGTCTACTGCATGTGCTACTTGCCCGAGGAAGGGCTCTAAGGACGCCCGTCCAACGAGCGCGTGTTCCGAATTTACAATACGAAAACGTGCTAAAATCCCGCTCCGCCGCATAACCGTAATAATGTCACAGCCAGTGACAACAAGGAGGCGGATCCAGTGAAAGTTTTGAACATCATCAGCTTGATTGTGCTCATTCTCGGCGGTCTGAACTGGCTCATCGTGGGGCTCTTTGAGTATGATGTCGTTTCGGAGATTTTTGATGGATCAGATTCCGTCGGGGCGAAAATCGTGTACATTATTGTCGGTCTGGCAGCACTTTACAGCCTGTCGTTCTTCTCGAAGGTGTCCGCGGAAGAATAAGAAAATTGCCCGCTGTCATTCGTCGGCATGCATAGCCGAGCCCGCCGCCGCGCCCTTGCGCCAGCCGCGGGCTTTTCTTATGCGCCGGGCCGGCGCCCGGCCCGGGCTATCACGCTTCTACGCATCTACGCTTCTACCCCTCCGCGTCTCCGCTCCGCCGCGTCCAGCACGAACTCCCCCGCAACCCGGCGCGCCTCCTCGTCCGGCAAGACGCCGCCGCCTCCCCAAAAAAACGCCGATCACCGGTTCTCGGCAATCGACGCTCGGTACATCTCGTTATAGCGCTCCGCGGACTGAAAGTCCAGCTCCGTCAAGCCTCCGGCATGCCACGTCGTCAGGCGCAGCGTCACCTTCTTGTAATCGATCGCGATGAACGGATGATGATTCAGCTCCTCGGCGATCTCGGCGATCCGCCCGACGAACGCGATCGCGGCGGGAAAGCCGGCGAACCGATAGCTGCCCGCGATCCATTTCCCGTCCTCCCGCGTCCAGCCCTCCAGCCCGGCGAGCGCCCGGTCCGCCGCCTCCGCCGGCAGCTTCTCCAGCTTAGCCATGCCGCCTCACCTTCCCCGTCTTCAGGCTTAGATCAACCGGATGATCCGGCTCTCCTTCTCGTCCACGGACACCTCGATGATATGATGCTTCGGCCGGTACGTGACCACGCCCTGGCCCACGCGCAGCACCGGATCCTCGCCGAGCGCGTAGAACACGTCGTCCGCGAGCGCTTCCATCAGATCGAGCCGCTCCGTCTCGCCGAGCTCCTCCCATTCCGCCGTCTCCATCTCGAAGAACAAGTAACCGTCCCCGATCGAATGCATCGCGTCCTTCAATTCCACCAAAATATCCTCGTATTCTCTCGCATGCTTCACGCCCATTTTGCGCCGCCTGCCTCTCTGCTTCTAATTTCCAGCCGCTTCTCCCTATTTTACACGAATTGGGACGAAAACTCCTAAAACATCCGTTCAGCTCTAATCTACGGACCGATTTTGTCGATATAAATAGCGTGTCTCTTTTCTTTTTACCCCGCCCACGGGCTTGAACGGCAGCCGCCGGTTGACGATAGTCGCGACTTTATTACTAGACGAGGTGTGTCATGGAAAAATCTACAATCATCGGTATCGTGCTCGGTCTCGTAGCCGTTCTGCTCGGGATGGTGCTCAAGGGCGCCCCGATCGAAAACCTGGTAAATCCAGCCGCTTTTATCATCATTATCGTCGGGACGGCCGCCTCGTTATTCATCGGTTTCCCGCTGAGCGAGCTTAAAAAGTTCCCGAAATTGATCAAAATGATCTTCGTCGTGCAAAAACTGCTCCCCCGCGAGGAAGTCATCGCCCTGTTCATGGAATGGGCGACGATCACGCGTCGCGAAGGCCTGCTCGCCCTCGAGTCGAAGGTCGACGAGATCGAAGACCCGTTCCTCCGCAACGGCATGCGGATGATCATCGACGGCAACGACCAGGATCTCGTCCGCGACGTCCTGCTCGAGGACATCGCCGCGACGGAGGAGCGCCACCGCGCGGGCGCCCTGATCTTCTCCCAAGCCGGCATGTACGCGCCGACGCTCGGGGTGCTCGGGGCCGTTATCGGCCTGATCGCGGCGCTGGCCGACATGAGCGACATGGGGCGTCTCGCCCATGCGATCGCCGCTGCGTTCGTCGCTACTCTTTTAGGTATATTCACCGGTTACGTATTATGGCACCCAATCGCCAATAAGCTGAAGCGCCTGTCGAAGAACGAAGTCGAACTGCGCCTCATGATGGTCGAAGGCCTGCTGTCGATCCAATCGGGCGTCTCCACGATCGCGATCAACCAGAAGCTGTCCGTCTTCCTCACGCCGACGGAGCGCTTCAAGCTGAGCCAGAAGGGGGCCGAAGCGATTGAGCAAAAAGCATAAGAAAGAGCATCACGAGGAACACGCCGACGAAACCTGGCTGATCCCGTATGCCGACCTGCTGACGCTGCTGCTCGCGCTGTTCATCGTGCTCTATGCCATGAGCTCCACCGATTCGAAGAAGTTCCAGGACATGAGCAAGGCGTTCAACATCGCGTTCAACAACGGCATCGGCGTGCTGGACCAGTCCTCGATCATCTCGCAGGCCAACCAGATGGAGAACACGCAGGACATCAAGCGCCGCGAAGATACGAAGGATATGTCGGAGCAGCAGCGCCAAGCCCTGCAGAAGCAGGAACAGCAGGACCTCGAGAACCTGAAGAAGCAGGTCGACCAGTACATTCAGTCGAACGGCCTCACGACCCAGTTGGACACGAAGCTCAACCAATCGCGGCTGACGATCACGATCAGCGACAGCTCCCTGTTCGCGCCGGGCAGCGCCAAGGTGAAGCCCGAGTCGCGCAAGCTCGCCATCGAGATCTCGAACATGCTCACCAAGTATTCCGACTACGAGGTCGTCGTCTCCGGCCACACCGACAACGTACCGATTCACAACGACGAGTTCGAATCGAACTGGGAGCTCAGCTCCATGCGGGCGATCCGCTTCATGAACATCGTGCTCGACAACAAGCAGCTCAATCCGAAGAACTTCAGCAACATCGGCTACGGCGAATACCGGCCGATCGCGAGCAACGACACGGCCGCGGGCCGCTCGAAGAACCGGCGCGTCGAGGTATCGATCATCCGGAAATACGCGGATGCGTCCAAGACCGTCAGCGTGCCGGCGTCCGGCGCGGCGAAATAACTGCAATACGGCCAAACGAAAAAACCGCCGGGAGCGCAAAGCTCCCGGCGGTTATTTGGCGTATGCGGCGGCTCGCTGCCGACGGGCTGCCGAACTTGCCGATGTTACCTTGAACTTTCCCGCGTTCCTGACGTTACTCGCGCTCCTGACGCTCCTGACGCTCATGCCGTCACGCTGCGGGGCGTTACCCGTACGTCGCGCTGCGGTGAGGCGGACTCCCGCTCGCCGCAGCGCTCCGGGCGCGGCCCGTCACAACAGCTCGGACTTGTGCGCGGGCAGGGACAGCTCGATCGACCGCCGGACGAGCACGTCCATGGCGTCGATGCTGACCTTGCGCGCTTCCTCGCTGAGCTTGACGATCGACAGCTCCGTGCAGGCGATGATGACGCAGCTGCAGCCGTCGCGTTCGATCATATCGCGGATGATGCCCTCGAGCTCGGCGGGATCGCTGAGGATGCCGCGCTTGATGTCGCGGTAAATGATGTTCATGACCTGCTGCTGCACGTCCCTGTCCGGCTCATGCGGAACCATCCCGTACCGGCGGGCGCAGTCGCCGTAGATGCCGCTGCGCAGCGTGCCGTTCGTCGCCAGAATGCCGACCTTGCCGCCGCGGCCGAACGTATCGACGATTTCCCGCATCGTCTCTTCCACCATGTCGATGATCGGAATCGTCGTCATGGCCTGCATCTCTTGAATGTAATAGTGCGCGGTGTTGCACGGCATGGCGATGTTCGCCACCTCCGCGTATTCCAGCAGCCGGATATCCTTCTCGATCTCCCGCAGGAACAGCTCGCCCGTGTTCTCGAGGATCACGTGGGTCCGGTCCGGCAGCGAGGCATGGTTCAGCACCACCATGTCGATATGGTCCTGGTCCCGGTCGGCCGCCGTGCTTTCGATAATCAGGTCGATAAAGACGGACGTCGCCTTCGGGCCCATGCCGCCCAGAACCCCTAACCGTTTACGTTCCATGATTCAACAACCTTTATCGTATGACATAATCGTTCGATGACATAATCTTTCGATGACATAATCGTTCGTCGTTCGTTGGTTCCCGCCTCGTTCGCCGAGCGGCTCTTCGGCCGCTTATCTGCTCGTCGCGCTCCGCTCGGCGCCGAACGGATTTACTCCGCCGCTTCCGTTCCCGGCTTCCCGAGCAGCTGCAGCGCGATCTCCGCGCCCGGATCCATGCCTTGGCAGCCCGCGAGCAGAATCAGATCGCCGCGCTTCGCCTCGCCCAGCGCCGACCCGATCGCGTCCGGCAGCTCGTCGAACAGCTTGACCTCGATGCCCGCCTCGTTCATGACCTCCAGGAACACGTCGGTCTCTTCGTCCGATACGACGTTGTGGCGGTTGACATGCGACCGGCTCCGCGTCGCGATCAGCTCGCGGCGTTCCAGCCGGTTCATCCACTTCACGATCGATTCCGCGTTCTCGCGGTTGATGATCGGCCCGCGCGCGCCGCGGATCGCGTAGACGAGATGGAAGTCCTCGTAGTCCATGTAGCGGAGCGTCTCCAGCGTAACGTCGATGTTGCCCGGATTGGCGAAGTGATCGTCGATGATCGTGAACGCGTCCTCATGAATGAACTGGAACCGGCGCTCCACGCCGCCGAAGGTGCGCAGCGTTTCCTGAATCGTCGCCACGGACACGCCGCAGAGGAGCGCGATCGCGATCGCCGCCATGGAGTTATAGACGGAGTGCAGGCCCGGAATGCGCAGCTCGACGCGGAACTCGCCCGGCTCGTGACGGACGCCGTTCGCTTCGAACGGCTTCAGAATCTCGACCGTGAACTTCGCCCGTCCGGTGGACAAGTCGAGGTCCTTGCAGTGCAGCGTGCCTTCGCCGCTTCTCATGCCGAACGTGATGACCTTCGCGCGCGTCTCGGTTGCGAGGGAAGCCGCGTATTCGTCGTCCAGGTTCAACACTGCGAAGCTGCGTTCGCCGGCACCCCGGATCAGCTTGGATTTCGCCGCGAAGTAATTCTCGAACGTGCCGTGCGAATCGATATGCTCGCGGCTCAGGTTATTGAAGCAGACGATGTCGTAATCGACCGATTCGACGCGGTTCGCCTCCTGCGCCGCGGAGGATACCTCCATGCTCACGTGGGAGACGCCGGCGTCGGCCATCCGCTTCAGATACGCCTGCAGGTCGAGCGATTCCGGCGTCGTCAGCTCGGCCGGGATCCGCTCTTCGTCGATCTTGACGACGACCGTGCCGATCATCCCCGTCTTGAAGCCGTGCCGCTCGAGAATGGCGTTCGTCATGTACGTGGTGCTCGTCTTGCCGTTCGTCGCCGTGATGCCGATCATCGTCATCCGGTCGGCGGGACGGCCGTAATACGCGCTCGCGAGCCGCGCCATGGCGATCCGGCTGTTCGGCACGACGTACTGCGGCACGTCGATCTCCGGCTGGATCCGCTCGACGATCGCGGCCACCGCGCCGCGCTTCACGGCATCGCCCAAGTATTTATGCCCGTCGGTGCTGTAGCCCGTAATGCAGACGAACAGCTGGCCCGGCGCGACTTTCTGCGAATGATAGGAAATGCCGGTAATCTCGCTGTCCCCGGCATGATACGTTTCGGTTATCGTGATGGCTTGCAGCAATTCTTGTAATTTCGTCATGGCCCACGGTCCTTTCTTCGACGGCGGAAAGGCAGCCGGCCGCGCTTGCATCGCCAGCCCGTGCCGCCTTTTCGCCTATCTTTTCGCGAATCTGCCCATCGTCTTGCCCGCGAGCATGCCGAAGAAGGCGAAGGCCGGCTTCGGATGCTTCCGATTATGGGAGGCGGGCGCTAGCAGGAGGCGACGGCTTGTCTGGTGTCATCGACCACGACGGTATGTATGCCCTATCGGCCCAAGCAGCAAAACGCATTTCGGCCCGCTAAACGCCTTGCAGCCCGAACTATATATTTGTTGAAAACTTTGTTGAAAACCTCTATGCAAAGTCGGGACAATCCTTTATAATTTTACTTCATGTTTTATAGGATGGCAAGACGAAGCGGCCCCGCCGTCCCGCCCGCGCCGCATGGTTGCGCGTTTTCATAGAATCGGTGCCAGAGAAGACAAAAAACCAACACCGCCCGGCGAACCCGCCCGAACGGATGTTGGTTTTGTCGTTATTTCCCGGGAAAAGGCGCTTCCTCGGACGACTCGGCCGGACGGTAATCCAGCAGCCCGAACAGCTTGTCCAGCTCGTCCTGCGTCAGATCCCGCCATTTGCCGTTCGCCAGCTGCCCCAGAAGGATGTTCATGATTCGCACGCGCCGAAGCTTGCGCACGTTATACCCGAACGTCTGGCACATCCGGCGGATTTGCCGGTTCTTCCCCTCGGTTAGCGTAATCCGGAAGACGCGGTCCGATTCTTTCTCCACCTTGCACGGCAGCGTCATCGAGCCGAGGATGCGAACGCCTTCGCTCATCGCCTTCAGAAACCGCGGCGTGACGGGACGGTCGACCGTGACGACGTACTCCTTCTCGTGCTTGCCTTCGGCCCGCAAAATCCTGTTGACGATATCCCCGTCGTTCGTCAGCAGGATGAGCCCTTCCGAATCCTTGTCCAGCCTTCCGATGGGGAAGATCCGCTCCGCGTGCCCCACGAAATCGACGATGTTGCCTTCCACCTGCGCCTCCGTCGTGCTCGTAATGCCGACGGGCTTGTTCAGCGCGATATACACATGACGCTTCTGCGATCCGATCGGCTTCCCGTCGACGCGGACGTCGTCGCCCGGCTCCGCCTGGCTGCCGAGCTCGGCCACCGCCCCGTTGATCGTGACCCGCCCGCTTTCGACGAGCTTGTCGGCCTCCCGGCGGGAGCAGTACCCCGTTTCGCTAATAAACTTGTTGATCCTCAACTGACTTGTTCACCCCGCACTTGATCCCTGAACCAATACCGGCTACTTGCTACGTTCCGTTATTGCGTCGTTCTCGTAGATTTTGACGGCCGGCCCGCTTCCGACGATCGGCGCGGCGGCGGCCGTTTGGCGCATGAAGGCCGCCACCGCTTCCGCGCGGACCGGCCGGTATCGGCGCAGTCCCCCGCGCATGAGCGGCTTCAGCAGCGGACCGAGCAGCATCGCGGCCTTCTCGCCGAGCCGGAATTCGTCCCGCTGCCCGAGCAGCAGCGATGGCCGGACGATATGCAGCTCCGGCAGACCGACGGCGCGAAGCGCCTCTTCCGTCTCGCCTTTGACCCGATTATAAAAGATGCCGGACGACGCGTTCGCCCCCATGGCGGATATCACGATGAACTTCCCGGCTCCGCGCGACCTGGCCCACTCCCCGAGCGCCAGCGGATACATCTGATCGACTTGGCGGTACGCCTCCTGCGAACCGGCCTTGCGGATCGTCGTGCCGAGCGCGCAGAATACGACGTCCGCCTCGACGTCCGCGAGCGCTTGTTCCAGATGGTCGAAGTCCGCGGTAAGGACGGTCAATTTGTCCCGGAGCCCGCCGGCCTGCGGCATCGGAGGAAGCGGCCGCCGCGTCAGCACCGTCAGCGCGCCGCAGCGCCGATCCTCCAGCAGCTGCCGGAGGAGCCGGAAGCCGACAAGCCCTGTCGCCCCCGCGAGCAGCGCCCGGTAGCCTTCCGTTCGCGGCATGTCGTTCACCTCTCCTGTATGTATTGTACATGAAAGCGCGAACTCCTTCTTGTCAAGAAATGGGATTCTTTGGCTCGTCCTTATACAGGGGCAGCGAAATCAAGACCGTCGTCCCGACGTTCACTTTGCTCTTAATTTCAAAATGGCCCTGATGGCTCTGAATAATACGTTGGCTGACCATGATTCCGAGGCCCGTCCCCGCGTCCTTGTCCGTATAGAACGGATCGCCCAGCTTCGCGATCTTCTCCTCCGGAATGCCGATGCCCTGGTCCGTGATGGAGATGCGGACGAACGTATCCTCGTGCCGGACGTTGACCGCGATTTCCCCGCCCTGCGGCATCGCCTCGATCGCGTTCTTCAGGACGTTGATGAAGACCTGCTTCAGCTGGTTCTCCTCGCAAGAGATGCGGCAGTCGTCCTGTCCGAAGTCCGTGACGAAAATAACGTTGCACAGATGCGCCTGGCTGTCCAGCAGCGAGATGACGTCGCCCAGCGTGAAGCGGACGTCCTTCACCTCGAACCTTGTGGCTTGCGGCTTGGCCAAGATGAGAAACTCGCCGACGATCAGATTGATCCGGTCGAGCTCGGACAGCATGAGATCGACGTGGCGCTCGTTCAGCTTGCGCGTCTCCTGCTGCAGCTGCAGGAACCCGCGCAGGGTGGTCAGCGGATTGCGGATCTCGTGCGCGACCCCGGCGGCCAGCTGCCCGACGGTCGTCAGCTTCTCGGAGCGCCGCAGCAGCTCGTCCATTTCGTTGCGGCTCGTCATGTCGCGGGTGATGCTCGCGATCGCGCGCAGATTGCCGTGGCGATCGTGAATCGGCGACGTCGTCACGCTCACCGCGATCCGCTCGCCCCGCTTCGTGACGCGCGTCGTCTCCCGGGCGGGCAGCGGCTTGCCGGATTTCAACTGCTCGACCGTCTGCTGCTCCTCGTCCTTGAGCGCCTCCGGCACGAGCGGCAGCGCCTGCCCGACCGCCTCTTCCGTCGTATACCCGAACATCTCCTCGAACGCCCGGTTCACCTGCGTGATCCGGCCGTCCAAATCGACGACGTGGATGGCGTCGGTCGTATGATTAATGAAGGATTCCAAGTATTCCTTCATGGACCGGTTTTCTTCGAAGGCTGCCCGAAGCTTCGTCATATAGATGCCGAGATTCTTCGACATCGCGTTCACGCGCTGCGCCAGCTGGCCCAGCTCGTCCTTGCGCTTCACTTCGATCGAGCTGTCGAACCGCCCGACCGACACTTCGTTCACCTTCCATAAAATCGTGCGAACCGGCCGCAGCAGCATGTTCGACAGCCCGTAGCTGCAGACGACGACGATGCATAACAGGACGGCGGAGATGCAAAGCTGATTGGAGCGCTGTTCGTCCATCAGCCGCATGAGCGGTTTTTTGTCCAGCACTAGCCCGATGACGTACGGCTTCGGCTGTTGGATGAGGATGAAGCTCTTGATGATCGCCCGGTGATGGATCGCGGTATAGCGGAAGACGTGCTTGCCCTTCAGCGCCGCCTGCACGTCGGCCGCGTCCTGTTCGAGGCTGCGGTATTCGTACGTACCGAACGGAACGGGCCGCTCCGCGAGCTCCTTACTGCGGATAATGGATGGGATGCGGATCTCGGCGCCTTGCTGGAACAGGCTCGGGTTAAAGCCCGTAATCTCCAGGATCGTGGGGTTGCCGGCCTTCATATCTTCGAGAAACGAGGTCGTATGGGCCATTTTCTGATAATCGTTCAGCCTCTCGCTATCCAAGTAGCAGCGGATCACGTAATCGTGCCCGTCGTCGGTATAGAACGTTTCCTGTCCGAGCATCGCGGCGCTTCCGGAGAAGTTAGGGGAGTCCTGCGCGGCCCAGAACCGGTAGTGCTTATCGCTCCGGTCTTCGCGAACCAGCGTCCGCTGCCGCCAGGACAGGCTGATGGTGCCTTCCTCCCGGCTGTCGGTGGAACGCACGATGACGTACTCGTCGCCGCGCTTCTGCATGACCGATAACCGGGATAGCCCGACGCGGGAGGCGACCAGCTCGAGCTGCGCTCTCGTGACCTCTTCCAAGGCAGCCGGCAGTTGCTGCGACGCGGAATACGACGCCATGCTCAGCTTGTCGATCAAGACGGATTGCACAAACTCGTTTTCGCTCGTGTTTTGCGTGACGTCCGCGGCGACCTGGCGGCTGATCGCCACCATGTTGCGTTCGACGTCCGATCGCAGATTGACCCTCGTGGAATATTCGTTCAAAATGAGATTGAGCAAGAGCAGGACGAATACGATCAGCGATATCATCAGAGAGAGTTTAATCTTGACCGACAAGATGCGACACACCCTTTTCAAGCTTGTGGATATCCTACTTGGATCATATCATAATTGTAAAAAAATGAAAGCAACTCCATGCGCCATTTTCAACGGCACCGCCCAACTGGCCGGCTCCGTCCTTCGGCGGGAGTCGCGTAAAGAATTCGGTTCATCCACAGCAGTTATCCACATATCCCGTGGTTATTAACAGAGTGACTAGGGGATATGTTGGCAATTCTGTGCGTCATCCGAGTTTATCCACATTATTATACACATGCTGTTAACAACGAATATTTGTTCGTAGCATAATTCGAGCTTTATCGACAGTCGAACATGGTCGGCTGGGCATACCACACTACTACAGTTCGAGCGGAGGACGTCACGTGAACGAAACCGACTACTTTAGGGAAGACGACTATCAATGGATGCGAGCTGCCATCGAGGAGGCCGAGCGGGCGGAAGCCATCGGCGAGGTACCGATCGGCGCGGTGATCGTCAAGAACGGAGAAATTATCGGTAGAGGCTATAATTTGCGGGAGACGAATCTGGATCCGACCGCGCACGCGGAAATGATCGCGATTCGCGAGGCGAGCCGGCACCTGGGCGCCTGGCGGCTGCTGGACTGCACGCTGTACGTCACGCTGGAGCCGTGCCCGATGTGCGCGGGAGCGCTTGTCCAAAGCCGGATCCGAAAAGTGGTGTACGGCACAATCGACCCGAAGGCAGGTTGTGCCGGTACATTAATGAACTTGCTGCAGGAGCCCCGCTTCAATCACGAGACCGAGCTCGTCGGCGGGCTGCTGCGGCAGGAATGCGCGGATTTGCTTACCCGGTTTTTCCGTCGTTTGCGAGGGCGTTCTTAGTTGAGCCGCGCAGCAGTTCATCCTTCTGCATCTGCTGCAGGATTACAATGAGTTGATCGGCTTCCTCACTAATGGCAAGTACCTCAGGGTCCGTTAAGCTACCGCGTGCTTCGGCCATTTCGAACAGCTTTGTGCGAAGCACCTGCAATTCGTGGAGTATTTTCGTTTTGTCGTTCATGACGCCCTGGGAACGCTCCTATCGCATCAGCTTCGGTTACACTTAGTAACATCTTTATTATATACGCTTATGGTTGTTATTTTTGTAAAATCTTGTCGATAAATATTGGATAATCCTCGTTAATCTCTCGACAGTGTTCAACAGACCCCCGCCACTCGCGACTCGTTTCATCCGTCCTTCGAACTAATTTCGCATCACAGCCAGACCTAATCGGGCGCGTCCGGAGCGATCGTCCCACGTGACTAAAATCGCGCTTACCGCAAGTTGCGCCGGCCGCGCCCTTCATGCTATTATTATCCTTGCCGCGCGCCCGTAGCTCAGCAGGATAGAGCGACAGTTTCCTAAACTGCAGGTCGTACGTTCGAATCGTATCGGGCGCGCCATAAAACAGTCCTCAAACCCTTGATAATCAAGGGTTTTTTATTTTCCCAACATTATCCAATGCCCCACTAATACTATGTTGGGTACAAATTGGGTACATTTTTTTGTGGATCGACTTTTTGGTCATCAATACGGTTACTCTAAAACCGAATTTTTATGCATGTTTTTATGCCTATATAAAAGAAGAAACGAAATACCATTTCCATCTGTGACACATGATTTGGCTCGATACAAAAGCGCTGTGCCTGCGACTCTTAATAAAAAGCCCCGGTCTTCCCTATAAGGTTAGATGCGGGGCCATTCCGTTCACAAGCGTTTAGTCGGAGTAGGCCGTAAAAATATAACTTTCAGGCCCTACCCGAATTGTTCCGAGCGCAGAAGCTTGAATGAATACGGAGTAAGCTTGATCTGCGCTTATCGGCGCATTAAAATCCGATCCCGAAAATGAAATTAGCTGCGGGCCGACAAGGCTCAGGTCTAAACTTTGGGCGGCGGAGAACACGTACAAATCCGATGAGGTCAAGCCTCTTGCAATAAAGATTGTGATGGTCGTTGCAACTGGCAATAACGGCAGTTGAATGGCGACAACCCCTGAAAACACGACATGAGTCAAATCCTCAGTCCCCTCAGACAGGTCTAATGTCTGTTGAGCAATTAAAGTCGGTGTGTCAACAGTGGTAATGGGGATGGCGATTGAATTTGCATAGCTTGCGTTTTGTGAGGTTTTTGAGTCTATAAGTCTAGCTGGCAAAACGATCATCTCCTTTTGGCAAGCTTCGAATCCTCAGCCGCATGACACGGATTAGACAGAACTCCCTTTCATTAATTCTGTCTTAAAACTAGTTTATGAATGACAGATAGAATTTGATTGGACGAACCATAGCCTCATAACCACAAGCCCCGATCTTAGTGCAAAATCGCATTTTATTTCCCTTGCATTGAATAAGGAACAAATGTTCGCATATAATAAGAGTAAAATGAATGGGCGAGGGATGATTTAATGAATGGGTTCGACCCCATCATTGCTCTAAATGTTCGCATCGCGTTGCTTGCAGCGCTTGACAGTGCTGAAGAGTTCGTTGGAGAAACCAAGGGCTTTACCCAAGCAATCGGCAAGGTCGTTGGCAAGTGCATCCTTTTCGAATTGGAGAAGTCCAAACAAGTCATGAAGGAAAATAAAATGTGGGTTGAAGATCATCCTGTACGGGGATACCGGTATCGATATCTGCTTCAAGGGAGACGAGGCGAGCACGAGGCGTCGGAGGCAGATTTAAATTTGCATTTAGGGATTGTTCAACGAACGCTGGAGCACAAGATAAGCAAGTGCAAATAAAGACCTCAACGATTGTAAAAGTAAACTTTTGGGTTAATTCATCCCATGACATTTGGCCGTTCAGGTAGCTCGGCAGCTGAGCGAACGCCGATGCAGGGGAGTGCTTGCCGAGATAGGTACGCGCCTGATTTTGAGCAAAAGAAAAGCCGCCTCTTAATGCGGCGGCAAGGTTTATTGAACTATCGTGCCCCTATCGCTCAAGATGAGGAACTCGCTTTTCACTCGAACCTGATTCGACTGACTTTGTGGCAAAGGATAAACAGCAAGAAATAGATTGGAACCGAATAGAGCAGATTCCAGTGCAGCATTTTATAAAGCCCGATCCAAAGGAAGATGGGTTCCCCAATAAACGCGCTGACTAATGCAAAAACGAGTGCCTTTAAATAAACGGAAATTTGGGGCTTAATTTGAAGCATAAACATAATGAATACCGGAATCATGCAAAAATCCCATGGAACATAATCGGGAATGGTTGGAATCGCCAGTCCGGTATAATACCAAAGCCCGATATTCACGCCGGTAAAATCCATCCACGAGGCAATGATTATCGCGAGAAAACCAGCCAAAAGCAAACGTCCGCTACTTTGCTTGTTACGATAGCGAAACCACAACATCCAGGGGACAATTGCAAAACACCACGATAACCAAAAGTCCCACTTAAATAACGTTTGTTCCGTCCAATACCAAAAAAAATGAATGCTGTTCTCCGAATTAATTTGATGAAATTCTCCAACTTCTTTAATTTTCTCTGGGTCTTGAATCGTTCTAATTACGCTCACCTCAAAGGTCCGTTTAGTAATAATCTTCCTTGTTGCACGAGAATTATTCCACTTCGCAACACCACCCGTTTGTTTAACGAACCTTATTCTGCGGTTTGCGCTTGCGGGCGGCGCGGCAAATCCGGATCCATACAAGCCCGAAGGCGGAAGAACGCCGGCGACCTCCAAGGTCCCGCTGCATACGCTTTGACGTCCGGCCGCCCCGCAGCCGAACGAAAACAAGGCAACCGATCGGAAACGATCGGCTGCCTTGTTTGATCTTCGTTTTATATCCGCGCTTCCTGCAGTTGTTGCGTTCTCCCCGCACTCCAGCTCTCCAGCATCCAACCCGGATACTCCGCGGACAGCTTGCTCGCCTCGTTCAAGGCCTGCAGCTCCGCTTCGGTCAAGCGAATCGCGGTCGCGCCGATGTTGTCGTTGAGCTGGTTGACGCTCTTGGTCCCGATAATGATGCTGGTGACCGCCGGTTGGTGCAGCAGCCAGGACAACGCCAACTGCGCAACCGTCGCTTGCTTTTGCTCGGCCATCTTCTTCAAGACGTCGATGATGTCGTAAGCTTGTTCCTTGTTGACGGGCGGAAAGTCCAAATCCGTGCGGCGGCTTCCGTCGACGCTCGATTGTTCCCGGCTATATTTCCCGCTCAGGAACCCTCCCGCCAGCGGACTCCAAATCATTAGTCCCAAGCCCTCGCTCTCCGCCATGGGGATGATTTCCCGCTCCAGCTCTCTGCCGGCCAAGGAATAATAGGCTTGAACCGACGCGAATTTCTCGAAGTCGCGCAGCTTGGAGAGTCCGATGGCTTTTTGAATTTGCCATGCGGCCCAGTTCGATACGCCGATATAACGGACCAAGCCCTGCCGGACAAGATCATTCAAGGCACTGAGCGACTCCTCGACCGGGGTTGCGGGATCGAAGCCGTGAAGCTGATACAAATCGATATGATCAAGCTGCAGTCGTTGCAAGCTGCCCTTAACCGCATCCATAATGTGGCCGCGCGAGGATCCCCGATGATTGGGACCCGTGCCGATATCGCCGAACACTTTGGTCGCGACGACGACATCGTCTCGTTTGATCCCCAGGTTCTTCAGGGCTTGACCCGTGATGCGTTCCGACTCTCCGCCGGAATACGTGTCCGCCGTGTCAATAAAGTTGATGCCGGCCTCAAAGGCCCGCGCAAGCAGGGCGTCAGCCTCCGCTTGCCCCACCTGGCCCATGACGCGGAACGCATCCGTTCCTCCGAACGTCATGGTGCCGAAAGCCAATTCCGAAACGAAGAGACCTGTAGAGCCGAGTTTTTTATATCGCACGAGAAATACCTCCATGATTTTAGATGTTGCACCGGTGTGGCTAAACTATAGCATACCGATTAAACGAAGTAAACTAAATCATTAAAAAAGTTTACTTTGTATCGTTTGTCTGATTGCGCTATAATGACGGTACATCTTTAAGCGGGAGGCTCCCTATGGATCGCTCGGCCAAAACGAAGTACTTTGAATTGATTCTTCCCCATATCCGCAAGCGGGGCTTCAGTTATTTGAAGATCGATGAAATCCTGAAATATTTGAATATCAGCAAAGCCACGTTCTATAAGCATTTTTCGTCGAGGGACGATTTAATCGAACAGCTTGTGATCGAATATGCTTCGCGCGTCGTCGATGTGGATCCGATCGTATTGGACGACAAGCTTCCCTTCGGCCAACGCTTCCAACGCATATTCGAACAGGCGCTGCTTAGCGTTTTGATCATGACCGATGAATTCTATTCCGATATTAAGCAAAATCAGCCCGCACTGATCGCGCACATGACGGCTGCGCAAACGAAGCGCTGCGACCTCTTGCAGCAGTTTTACCGCGAGGGCTTCGATAAAGGCGTTTTTCATGCGATCAATCCCGTGGTGTTCTTCTTGCAGGATGATCCCGTCCTTCGCCGGCTGACGGATCCGTTTCTGCTCAATTATTACGACACGACGCTTAAGCAGCAATTTCTGGATTACTACGCCATCAAAAAAGTCACGCTGTTTAAAGGCGATTTCTTGAATCCGGCCGAAGATGGGATGGACCGGATCATTACCGACCTGCTCAAAAACAGTTATATCTGACCAGAGTAGCCCCGGAACGGAGTAGAGCCGCAATGACTGCAACGACGACACCGATCGTCTGCTGCTCCGCATGCCTTCCTTCTAACCGCATGGCTCGAACTTACCCGATTACCTGAACCGTCCATGACTTACATGGCGAGCGCTCCGCTTGCAGCGCCAAAGAACCGCCCGTAGAGGGCGGTTCTTTTTGTTTTCGGCTGCTTACGCCTCGACTAACTTCGCGCGCATCTCTTCGAGTTGGCACGCCGACGGCATCCGATCCTCCCTCCCGCATGATTCCCTCGAGAACGAAGCATAACTAACGGATCAAGCTTTCCAATCATTCGTTTTTGACAAACGACTTCAGACCGCGTATATTTAAGATAATCCTAATCGTCGATTATGTTTATCGACAATACAACGAAGGAGCTGACCTTTATGGAACAATTGCTGGTTATTAACGCTCACCCTACCGTCGATCCGTCGATGTCGTACAGCTTGCAGGTCCGCGACCGGTTTCTCGAGACCTATCGCCAGGAAAATCCGAAAGCCGCAATTTCGGAAATCAATCTCTTTGCCGAGGAGATCCCGCAGATCGACGCGACCGTGCTGAGCGCGTGGAGCAAGCTGGAAGGCGACCAGCCGTTAACGGACGAGGAGCGGCGCGTCACGGCGCGTATGCGCGAGATTTTGGAGCAATTCAAGCAAGCGCGACGCTACGTCATCGTGATGCCGCTCTACAACTTCAACATTCCGTCCCGTCTGAAGGATTACATGGACAACGTCCTAATCGCCCGCGAGACCTTCAAATACACCTCGAATGGCTCCGTCGGCCTGCTCAAGGACGGGCGCAGCCTCGTCGTCATCCAGGCGAGTTCGGGCATTTACACCAATAACGACTGGTACACGCAGAACGAATTTTCCCACCACTACTTGAAATCGATGTTCAATTTCCTCGGCGTCGAGGACTACGAGATCATCCGCGTTCAAGGCACCGGCCGGATCGACAAGGACGAGATCCTTGCGAAGGCTAACCAAGAAGCCGAGCAGGCGGCGAAACGTCTGGCCGGCATGGCAGTCATGGCCTAAACCCTTTCCCTTTGCGCCTCTTGCAAGCGTACATGACAAAGAAGCGCTCTCCGTGACAGGGGAGCGCTTCTTTTTGTCGAGCTATTCGTTGTCGAGCTATTCGTTGTCGGGCAATTATTGCGCCCCGTCCGGTGCCAGCCAATCCTGCAGACTATCGAGCGGCACGGCATCCTTGGGCTCCTCATAGTCGAATTTGACCGTTTCGTTCAGATTGTCGCGGGTCAGCTCGAAATGCGCGTCCAGCTTCATGCCCTTCGCGGCGTCCGTGGAATCCACCAGGACATGGCCCGATTCGAACGTCAAATAATCGTCCTGAATGCCGCCCGTCACGTCCAGCGCTTTGATCGTCGTCCCCTGCTTCAGCTTGTCGGCCGTCAATTCTTTTTTGGCTGCTTCCAACTGCGCTTCGGTGACGCTCAGCGCCTTCATGTACGCTTCGTTCTTCAAGATCAGGTCGATAATCTGCGGGATCGCCTTGCCCGCGATCGCCGTCATCGCTTCATCCGCCTGCGATTCGCCGACCGTCACTCGCACGAACCGATCCGCCTTGTAGCCCTCCGGCACGTCCTTCACGTCGGCGGCCTTCGGCCCGCTGAAGTACGTCTTCTCGTCGAGGCTGTCGAATAGCGCCTTCAGCGTGTCTTCGCTCAGCCGAACGATCGAGCCGTCCGCCAAGGCGTTCGCGCCGCCCTGTTCCTCGGTTTTCGCGTCGATCACGACGAATTTACCCGCAGCCTCCTGGGGTATGCCAAGCCCCGGAACGTCCGGCATCTTCATATAGAGCCGGTCGGCCGTCACGATCATCGGGACCGTGAGCGACAGCTTCACGTCGCCCGTTCCGAGCTTGGCATCGAGCGTCAGCTCCGCATGCCGCGGCTCCTTCTGGACGACGCCGCGTACTTGAATCACCGCGCCTTTCAGCAGCACCGGCAGTGCCGCCTTCATCAGCGCTTCCTGGTTCGTCGCCGTGCCCGGCGTCTCGGGCAGCCGGATGTCGTCGATGGTGAACGACCCGGTGTATGTAAACGTTTTTGCGTCGTTAGTTTTCGCAAGGGCATTCAGCAGCGCTTCTTTCGGCGAATCGGACGAACTGCAGCCCGTCAAGGCGGCACAGCCCGCGATCAGCAGGACCACCGTAGTGCGTTTCCATGCCTTCATGGCCATTTCCCCTCTCCTCTAACGAACCCTGCCTCCCTTCAATTCTACCCTATCCGGTGCGAATCTGAACAGACGCCGATCACGGTAAAAAGCCCGTTGCGCCGAATCGTCGGCGCAGCGGGCTGGAAGTCGGGTACAAGTGCGAGTCCGGGTTAAATTAGCCTTCGGGGTTATTGTGGCGAACGTGGTTCGCCTGTTTCGTCTTCTTGGATCCCGACAACGGCTGCTGCGGCTGCGAGGAATTACGGGAGCGTGCCGGCTGTCCGTCGCCTTCGTACGGATTTTGAACGGGAACGCTTTTCGGCTTGCCCATAGCGCTGCTCTCCTTTATGAACCGGATGAATTAACTGCGGGAATGGAACAGGTCGGTCGGCTCGTCATGGTTGAGCTGATCTTTATGGCGGCGGTCATTGGTATCCTGCTGCAGCTGCTGCGCCTGATGGCTGTTGACCGGATTCCGATCGAGGTCCTCCACGACGTTGCTCAGGTTTTTATCCGCGGTGCCTTTCACTTTCGTCATGCTTCGATCGCTCCTTAGGCATGCGTCAGTTCATGCAGCGCCTGGGCGCATTCATGAATGTGGCGCGTATAGTCTTCCACCAGCTGCTGTATGCTATCGGTACGCTCGTCCACCGACTTGCCGTCCTTCTCGACGTCGACGAGCGTCGTCCGAATCTCGCGGCTGTCCACGTACGTCACCTTAAAATCAAAGCTGTACATCTGATGCCCTGCCGAATGAATCGTAATCCGCACCGACCTCGGATCGGCCTCGTCCGCCTGCACTTCTGCGCGGTCGGATTGTTGAATGACGTCCGGCAACGTACGCTGCCATGCTTCGGTCAGTTCTTGCTGGTTGATGGACAATTCGTCGCGTTTGCTCATTGACTTCCCACCTCCATGCGGATAATATGCGGCTCCCGCGGCGATTTTATGCGGCCGCGCGGTCAGCAACAAAATGCAAAAAGCGCCCGGGCGAAAAGCTTCGCCGGACGCTGTCCGTATCGTATAGGTGGCGGAGAGAGTGGGATTCGAACCCACGTGGGCTTGCACCCTAACGGTTTTCAAGACCGCCCCGTTATGACCGCTTCGGTATCTCTCCATTCCATCGCAAGACCGATTGAAAAAAGGTCACAGGACGTATTGTACCATAGGCCAATTCCGCGTTGCAACTTGAAATCGCCGCCGGCACGGCGTCCCGGCATTCGGTTAACGAGGACCGATAACCTCAAGACCGCCCATGTACGGACGCAGCACTTCCGGAACGGCGATCGTGCCGTCGGCCTGCTGGAAGTTTTCGAGAATCGCGGCAACCGTACGGCCGACGGCGAGACCCGAACCGTTCAGGGTATGCACGAATTCCGGCTTGGCCTTGGCTTCCGGACGGAACTTAATATTCGCCCGGCGCGCCTGGAAGTCCTCGAAGTTCGAGCAGGACGAGATCTCGCGGTACGTGCCGCCGCTTGGAATCCATACTTCGATGTCGTACGTCTTCGCCGACGAGAAGCCCATGTCGCCCGTGCAGAGCGTCAGCACGCGATAAGGGAGGCCCAGCAGCTGCAGCACCTTCTCGGCGTTCGCCGTCAGCTTCTCGAGCTCGGCGTAGGACTCCTCCGGCTTCACCAGCTTGACGAGCTCGATCTTGTTGAACTGGTGCTGGCGAATCAAGCCGCGCGTATCCCGGCCCGCGGAACCCGCCTCGGAGCGGAAGCAGCCGCTGTACGCGACGAAGTTTTGCGGCAGGTCTTCCGCGGACAGAATTTCATCGCGGTGAATATTCGTGACCGGTACTTCGGCCGTCGGAATCAGGTAATACTCCGTGTCGGCGATCTTGAACAGGTCTTCTTCGAATTTCGGCAGCTGGCCCGTGCCGACAAGGCTGTCGCGATTGACGATATACGGCGGCAGTACTTCCTCGTAGCCGTGCTGGTCGCTATGTAGGTCCATCATGAAGTTAATGAGCGCGCGTTCCAGCCGGGCGCCGAGGCCGCGGTAGAACACGAAGCGCGAACCCGTCACCTTCGCCGCGCGTTCGAAGTCGAGGATGTTCAGTTCTTGCGCGAGCTCGTAATGCGCCTTCGGCTCGAACGCGAATTCCCGAACGTCGCCATGGCGGCGGATTTCCACGTTGTCCGCTTCGGACTTGCCGACCGGCACGCTGTCGTGCGGCACGTTCGGAATCGACAGCATCAATTCGGCGGTAGCCGCCTCTACCGCGCGGATCTCCTCGTCGAGCGCCTTAATGCGGTCGCCGACCTCGCGCATTTCGACGATCAGCGCTTCCGCGTCGCCGCCGCTCTTTTTCAGCTTCGCCACTTCCTGGGACACGACGTTGCGGCGGTTTTTCAGCTGCTCCGTCTCCTGCAGCATGTCGCGCCATTTGCCGTCCAGCGCCGGGAAGTCCGCGATCAGGTCAAGCGGCTTGCCGCGGTTCGCAAGCGCCTGCTCCACTTTGGCAAAATCGTTCCGTAGCAATTTTACGTCGAGCACGATTAATAATCCCCTCTCAGCTTCGAATGGTCTATTACAGTTGTTGCCCAGTTGGCTCGCTCGCCAAACCGGCATCCGGGTGAAATTGCGTTCCTTTCACCGAAAACCGCCTTGACGGCAAAAAGACTGCGCGTCCGCAGTCTTCTGTGTTTATGACTTTGCCGCTGCCGCTTCCTTCACCATGTCCAGGAAGTAGGCGTGCAGCCGGTAATCGTCCGTCAGCTCCGGATGGTACGACGACGCCAGCAAGTGACCCTGCCGCGCGGTGACGATCTCGTCTTTGTACGTCGACAGGACATCGACGCTCGGCCCCACTTCTTTGATCAGCGGGGCGCGGATGAACACCGCGCGCACCGGTTGGTCGATGCCTTTCACGTCCAGGTCCGTCTCGAAGCTTTCGCGTTGACGACCGAACGCATTGCGGGCGACGGTCATGTCCATCAGCTCCAAATGGGCGTCTTCTTGTCCGTCGATCCGGTCGGCCAGCACGATCAAGCCGGCGCAGGTGCCGAAAATCGGCTTGCCCTGCTCCGAGAACGCGCGAACCGCGTCGATAAAGCCGTACTTGCGCATCAGCTTGCCGATCGTGGTGCTTTCGCCGCCGGGAATGATGAGGCCGTCCAAGTCTTGAAGCTCTTCCGGGCGCTTCACGCCAACGCCTTCGCCGCCGGCCGCTTCGATGCTCCGTATATGCTCCGCAACGGCGCCTTGCAGCGCCAATACGCCAATCTTCATGAGTTACCCGCCTTCTTTCCGCTCTTAAAACCCGCGGTCCTGCATGCGCTCGGAAGCCTGCAGCTTCGAAATTTCGATGCCTTTCATCGGCGCGCCAAGGTTTTTGGACACTTCCGCGATCAGCTTGTAATCCGTGTAATGCGTCGTCGCTTCGACGATCGCGCGGGCGAATTTCTCCGGGCTGTCGGATTTGAAGATCCCCGAGCCGACGAACACGCCGTCCGCGCCCAGATGCATCATCAGCGCCGCGTCGGATGGCGTCGCTACGCCGCCGGCCGCGAAGTTGACGACCGGCAGCTTGCCCGATTCGTGTACGGCCAGCAGCAGATCATACGGTACGCCAAGGTTTTTCGCTTCATGGTACAGCTCGTCCTTGGACAGGTTTTGCACCTTGCGGATTTGGCCCGTGATCAGGCGCATGTGGCGAACGGCTTCAACGATGTTGCCCGTTCCCGGCTCGCCTTTCGTCCGGAGCATCGCAGCGCCTTCTTGAATGCGGCGGAGCGCTTCGCCCAGGTCCTTCGCGCCGCACACGAACGGAACCGTGAACTCGTGCTTGTCGATATGGAAGACCTCGTCCGCGGGCGTGAGCACTTCGCTCTCGTCGATGTAGTCCGCGCCCAGGGCTTCCAGCACGCGCGCTTCCACGTAGTGGCCGATCCGCGCTTTCGCCATGACCGGAATCGACACGACCTTCATGACTTCCTCGAGAATCGTAGGGTCCGCCATGCGGGCAACGCCGCCGGCCGCGCGAATATCGGAAGGCACGCGCTCGAGAGCCATAACGGCCGTTGCGCCTGCCGCTTCCGCGATTTTCGCTTGCTCGGCGTTCATGACGTCCATGATGACGCCGCCCTTTTGCATTTCAGCCATACCGCGTTTTACGCGCGAAGTTCCTGTTTCCATTCGTGAAACCTCCTAAAAGTTTTCTGCTCTGTTTCCGTTCATCCGGACGGATTAGCTCTAACCATTGATTTTACAGCATGCGGGAACAATCGACAACCATGAATTCATACCCGTTCGGTTGCCTATGCCGAATGCCGGCCGCGTCAGATTAGAACAGATTGATGATGCCCTTGAAGATATCGGAGATAAAACCGCCCAGGCTGCGGAACATCAAGCGCCACCAGCTGGCTTTTTTGACGTCCTCGGACGTCACGAGGTTCACGGTTTTCTCGATCGCCTTGCCCGTGTCGGGATCTTTGTACGCGTACGTGGCCGTTCCGACGACCGTGCCGCTCTTGATCGGCGCGACCAGCTCTCCGTCGGACTTCAGCTTCACGCTGCTGACGGAGACGTTAGGCGTCGTGTTCTTCTTGACCAGGAACGAGATGTCGTTCGCGGTGACGATCGGCACTTCTTTGGAAACGCCTTTCTTTATTTTGACCGTCTTGTTCGTTTCTACTACCGATTTCGGCGCGACGACCGTCTTTTTCTCGAAATTGTCGAAGCCGTAATCGAACAGCTTGGCGGTTTGGATGAAACGCGCGGATTTCGATTTCGTGTCCATGACGACCGTGATCAGGCGCAGATCGCCGCGTTTCGCCGTACCCGTGAAGCAGTAGCCGGCGGCGCCGATATAGCCGGTTTTCATGCCGTCCACGCCGGGATAGGCGTATTGTTTGAAGTTCGGAATGTCCTTGTTCGTTTCCAGCATCCAGTTCAGGTTGATCATCGGCGTTTTGTCGCGTTCGCGGAACTTATAGCTCGGCGTGCTGGAGAATTCGAGGAATTCCGGATGCTTCTTGATCAGAATGCTGGCGAACCTGGCCAGGTCTCCCGCGGAGATGACCGTGTCGTCCGCCAAGCCCGTCGCGCTCGTGAAATGCGCCGTCTTCAGGCCGAGCGACTTGGCCGTTTCGTTCATTTTCTGCACGAAGCCTTGCTCCGTGCCCCCGATCCGGTCGGCCAGCGCGATCGTCGCGTCGTTGGCGGACTGCACCGCCATCGCCATGTACAAGTCTTTCACCGTATGCTGGTCGCCCTCGGCCAAATAAATCTGCGAGCCGTCGGGCGGAATGGAAGCCGCTTCTTTCGTAGCCGTGACCATATCCGTCATCTTCAACCGACCGGCGGAAATCTCCTCGAGCACGAGGTACTCCGTCATCAATTTCGTCATGCTCGCCGGCGGATGCGGCGTGTCCGCATCGACCGAGTAGAGCACCTGTCCGGTGTCGGCATCTATGAGAACCGCGGAGCGAACCTCGAGTCCAAGCGGGTTCGGCGTCACGATATATTCGTCTGCGTGAGCGGCATGGGAACCGATAGTCGTCGTAAGCATGAAAGCAATGGCAGTCGCGCAAATGGTGGGTACGAATGGCACCCGTCCCTTCTTCCGTTTCAACGTCTTCTCTCCTCTTCTTTTCACAAATTCACTCTAGTATTGTATCACAAAGCTAGTAGGTATACGTAAAAAGAAAGACAGGAAAACGGCGTGTCCCGCCATCTTCCTGTCTGTCTACCCTTCAAATAAACGAATGCGGACGGGCAAAAGTTCCTTCACCCGCGATTAAGGAACGAATTGGCTCGACTTTCGCGCTTTACAGCGAATAATTCGGCGCTTCTTTCGTGATTTGCACGTCGTGCGGATGGCTCTCGCGCAAGCCTGCGTTCGTGATGCGGACGAACTGCGTGTCGTTCTTCAGCGCTTCGATGTTCGCGGCGCCGCAATAGCCCATACCGGAGCGAAGCCCGCCGATCAGCTGGTGAACCGTATCCGCCAAAGGCCCTTTATACGCAACGCGGCCTTCGATGCCTTCGGGAACGAGCTTGTTCTCGTTCTCTTGGAAATACCGGTCCTTGCTCCCTTCCTTCATGGCGCCGAGCGAGCCCATGCCGCGGTAAACCTTGAAGCGGCGGCCCTGATAAATTTCCGATTCGCCCGGGCTTTCTTCCGTGCCGGCAAACAGGCTGCCGATCATAATGGCGCTGGCGCCGGAAGCGATCGCCTTCGTTACGTCGCCGGAGTACTTGATGCCGCCGTCCGCGATGATCGGAATGTTATATTCGCGCGCGACCGATGCGCAATCATAGATCGCCGTGATTTGCGGCACGCCGATGCCCGCGATGATCCGGGTCGTGCAGATCGAGCCCGGGCCCATGCCGACCTTGATGACGGAAGCGCCGGCTTCGATCAGCTCGCGCGTGCCTTCGCCGGTGGCGACGTTGCCGGCCACGAGCGTCAGCTCCGGATACTTGCCGCGGAGCAGGCGCACCATCTCGATAACGTTCTTCTGGTGGCCGTGCGCCGTGTCGATGACGAGCACGTCGACGCCGGCGGCTACGAGCGCTTCCGCGCGTTCCGGCGTATCCTTCGCGATGCCGACGGCGGCGCCGCACAGCAGCCGTCCTTGCGGATCCTTCGCCGCATGCGGGAACTGAATGGCTTTTTCGATATCTTTAATGGTAATAAGCCCCTTCAGCGTGTTCGACTCGTCGACCAAAGGCAGCTTCTCGATCTTGTGCTTCTGCAGGACGACTTCGGCTTCCTGCAGCGTCGTGCCGACCGGCGCCGTCACGAGGTTATCCTTCGTCATGACTTCGCTGATCTTCATGGAATAATCATGGATGAACCGGAGGTCGCGGTTCGTGATGATGCCGACGAGCTTCTTGTTGGCGTCGACGACGGGCACGCCGGAAATCCGATACTTCCCCATCAACTCTTCGGCGTCGTACACATGATGATCGGCCGTCAGCGAGAACGGGTTCGTAATCACGCCGCTTTCCGAACGTTTAACCCGATCCACTTCCTCCGCTTGCTGCGCAATGGACATATTTTTATGAATAATGCCGATGCCGCCTTCGCGAGCCATCGCAATGGCCAGTTTCGCTTCCGTGACCGTGTCCATGCCGGCGCTGATCAGCGGAATGTTCAGCTTGACGGTAGAACTAAGCGAGACGGACACATCGACTTCCCTTGGCAAAATATCCGACTTCCGCGGAACGAGCAGTACGTCATCGAAGGTTAAGCCTTCTTTGGCGAATTTAGTTTCCCACACAGAAATGTTCCTCCTCAAACGTTTGCGTGCCGAGTTCGGACTAAAAGTTGAACGGGTTCGCGCATATTATTGAAATAGTAGCAGAGGGGGTATAGGCTGTCAAGATTGCCGCAGGCAAAGGCCTGCGGCCGTTTACGGGCGGTAATCGTAGCGGCAATTGGAGCTCCACAAGAGGAAGTCCCGGATGCCTAAATCCCGCGCCGCCTGCACCTGCTTGTTCAACTGTTCCGCCCCGTACGTTTGGTGAGGATGTACCCATCTGGCGGTGAAGCTCTGCAGCCAAGGCCGAATCGTCGCCGTCGTTCCTTGTCCGCCGCTGCGCATGAGCGCGTTTCGGCGCTTGGCGTCCGCCATCGCATGGTGGATGACCGCATACGGGTTCAGGTCCGGCTGCTTGATGCCGTACATACCCGTGGAGTAATGTGAAGGATAGGTCATGGGAGAGATCGCGTCCACAGCGCCGGATACGGCACGCCACGATTGGCCGATACCCATGTCGCCCGGAGAAGACGTGACGAGTCCGAACACGTCCGCGGATACGCGGGCGCCATGCGTATGTACATGTTGGCGCGCGTCGCGAAGGAAGGCCGAGATTACGTCCGACTTGGATTGGCCGTTCGCGTTATGGTAGCGGACTTCGCGGTCGACCTTGCCCCAGTTGTCGGGGAACCGCACATAGTCGAATTGCACCTCGTCGAACCCGACCGATGCCGCTTCTTCCGCGATCGCCCGATTATAAGCGCGCACATCGGGCTGGAAGGGATCGAGCCAGGCGTTGCCCTGCGCGTCGCGCCAAACGCCTCCGCCTCGCTTTTGCAGTGCCATCGACGGGTAGACTTGTGCGTACAGCGGGTCTTTGAAAGTGACGATTCGGCCAATCACATAAATGTTCCTCGCCTTCAACCGCTGAAGCAGGCCTTTAATGTCCCCGATCGCAACATGCCGGTCGGCGCCGATCGCCTTAACGGCCGGCAGCGACGAATGATAAGTCATAAGGCCGTAATCATTCTTCACGTCGATGACCATGGCATTCAGATCGGTGTCGTCAACCAACTGGACCAGCCGGTCCAGGCGATGCTTGCTGCCGGCCACCCAACCCGAAACGTAAATGCCTTTTACCGGTTGGTTTCGTGCGGCAAGGGAGCGAGTCACGTTGTCGCGGGATGCTTGCTCAATAGTGGCAACGGTCGTCTGATTGCGGTGAGACGCGGAAGAGCGCGCGGATCCGACTTTCAGGTAAAACTTCGTCAAAGCGGCAGGACGCTGCGCGGACTGTAGACGCAGCGGCTTCGTCGTCGTCTGATCCGGCAGCGCAGGCAACGTCGGCAAAGTGGCGTCCTGCATATGAGATTGGTCCGTACAGCCCGTTATCCCCAAGATGGCGACCATGCATGCCACTACGACCCCAATTCGTCTGACCATCCCCTTATTCAACTCCCATCGGTTAACGTTACGTGTAGTATGTTCTCTCGATTGGTTAGAGTTGTGAAGGAGTTATCTCCAGCATTGGATGAAAAATACAGATAAATAAACAACAAAAAACCGACTGCTTTATGCAGTCGGTTCATCGTGCTTGGCAACGTCCTACTCTCCCAGGACCCTGCGGTCCAAGTACCATCGGCGCTGGAGGGCTTAACGGTCGTGTTCGGGATGGGTACGCGTGGTTCCCCTCCGCCATCGCCACCAAACGGGCGTCTTCCGCTCACGGAAACGCGGGTCTTGCTCAGAGCTTGCCACCCTGAAAACTGGATACGAACCTTTGCGAAGGTCTTGCTTAGCTGAACGATGTACCTTGGATAAGCCCTCGACCGATTAGTATTCGTCAGCTCCACGCATTGCTGCGCTTCCACCTCGAACCTAT
>NZ_JAGGDJ010000015.1 GCF_017652985.1 Paenibacillus artemisiicola | reverse complement strand
GAGCTCGTGCCGGGCGTGTACCAAGCCGAGCTGGAAATGAAGCTGCCTTGACGGCGCGGCGTATTCCGCCGGCCGGATAGACGGACCGTCCGCGCGGGCGGCGAACGAAAGGAGGCTGCCGGCCGTGGCGGCGGCCTTTTCGGCGCGCCGGCGGCATGCCGAAGGGAACCGAATTTCCCGGCTGCCGCGTGCCGATATGGTATACTGGTCTGGAGTTAACCCGGGCGCCGGGCCCGGGATACGAAGGGACGGATACGATGCGGCTGCAAGTGAAGTGGCTCGACTGGGCGAAACAAATTCAGGCGATCAGCCAGGCGGGACTGGCCTATTCCAAGGACGTGTACGATTTGGAGCGGTTCGAGCAGCTCCGGAATTTGAGCATCGAAATCATGCATGCGTATACCGACGTCGAAGAGACGAAAATCCGCGAGCTGTTCGCCAATGAAACGGGGTACCAGACCCCGAAGGTGGACGTGCGGGGCGCCGTCTTCGACGGCGACCGCATCCTGCTCGTCAGGGAGAAGCTGGACGGCGCGTGGGCGCTGCCCGGCGGCTGGGCGGACGTCGGCTTGTCCGCGAAGGAGAACGTCGTCAAGGAAGTGAAGGAAGAGGCCGGTCTGGACGTGCGGCCGGGCAAGCTGCTTGCCGTGCTGGACAAGAAGTTCCACGACCATCCGCCGTCCCCGCATCACGTGTACAAAATGTTCATCCTGTGCGAGGCCGTCGGCGGCCGGGCGGAAGCGGGCATGGAGACGTCGGAGGTCGGCTATTTCGCCGAGGACGCGCTGCCGCCGCTGTCGCTCGAGCGCAATACGGAAGCGCAGATCAAGGCGCTGTTCGCGATGAAGCGCGATCCGGACGCGGACGTCGCCTTCGATTGAGAGGCCGCCGGGAGATCGGATCCGATCAGGCGGGGCGAGGTCGCCTTGGCGGCAGGGGACGGGGAAGTCCGGAAAGCGCCTAAAGGCCGGGAGGCGCCTGAACGCTTGAAAGGCGAGTGCCGGAGAGCAGCGTCGGACAGACAGGGACGCCCGGCAAAGCGGGCGGACGGCTGCGCGAAAAAAGCTGAAGCGAATCATCGCTTCAGCTTTTTTGCGTTTGTTTCGGTTATGGCGTATGCAGCACGCCGTAGATCACCTGCGCCGCTTCGGCGCGAGTCGATGCGCCCAGCGGCGCGAATTCGCCCGCCGCGCGTCCCTTGACGATGCCGAGCGCGGCCGCTTCGTCGACGTACCCGCGCGCCCAGGCGGCGATGGACGCCTCGTCCTTGAACGGCGCGGCCGGCGAGGCAGCCGGCTTGCCGCTGCGCGCTTCGTAGCCGCGCATCGCGAGCGTCGCCATCTCCTGGCGGGTAATGGCCGCGTTGGGCGCGAACGAAGCCGCGCTCACGCCGTTCGCGATGCCCGCTTTGACGGCCGCGGCGACGTCGCCGGCGTACCAGGCGCCGGCCGGCACGTCGGCGAACGACGGCGCGCCTTCCGCGCGGAGGCCCAGCGCCCGCGCGAGCAGCGCGGTGAATTCGGCCCGCGTGACGCTGCGGCCCGGCTCGAAGATCGTGTCGCTCGTGCCGGTCACGATGCCTTTGGCGTAGAGCGCCTTGATGACGCCGGACGCCCAGTGGCTAGCGGGCACGTCGGCGAAGGTCTTGTCGACGGCGAGCAGCGCGTAGGCGCTGAAATGCGTCACTTGGGCGGCATAGAAGCCGTCCGTGTACGTGCCCCCGACGAATTCGGGCGCCGCGCCGTCCGGGAGATAGAAGACGGAGGTCAGCTGCGGATCGGCCGACGGCGCGACCGGCAGGCGCAGCGTAACCGGCGCCGCGAACTCGCGGAGGTCGTAGATGGCGGAGCCGTCCGCCGCGATCCATTGCAGCTTGAGCTCGTACGCGGGACCGGCGGCCCGCGCGTCCTTCCCGAGCTTCGCCGGGTCGGACGCGGCGGGCTTCAGAGTCAAGGCGATGGACCCGCCCTGCAGCTGCGAAGCGGTCAGTCCTGCCTTGAGCTGCGTCAGGACGGCGGCCGGGATATCGAGCGCGGCCTTGTCCGCGGCGACCACGCGCAGGGACGCTTGGCCCAGCAGCTTGTCCGCGTCGCCCGGCAGCTTGACGACGGTCGCCGTTGCCGGGAGCGCGATCGAGACCAGGCCGTCGGCGTTGTCCTTCAGTTGGTCGGCGGTGACGGCGAGAACGCCGTCGGTTACGGCCGGTGTGCCCGGCGATCCGCCGCCCGTGCCGCCGCCGCCCGTGCCGCCGCCGCCAGACGGACCGATGCGGACCGACGTGCCGGCAGGACCGGCGATGCCGCTCGCGGTCAGCGCGGAATCGACGAGCTTGACGTCGCGGACGTCGATCGCGGCCGTTCCGTTCGCGGCGGCCGTGAACGTGAACGCGGCGAGCTCGAGCGAGCCGCCGTCGCCCGGCGAATCGCCGGACTTGGTGTGGGCGAAGACGAGATGCGCTTCGCCGGGGCCGTCCCGGACGACCTTGGCCGGCGTGCCGAAGCCGACCGCCGCCGTCTGCTCGCTGCCCGTCTTGAAGGTCAGCAGCTCCGGGTTGTAATATACGTGCAATTCGAACGCGTACACGTCCTGCAGATCGTTCCCCGTTACCGTGATCGTGACGTCGTCGCCGCTGTCGACGGCGCTCTTGTCGGCGGTCACGGAGAGGGAAGGCGGTTCGGCCGCGGCCATGGCGGCTTGGGGCAGCAGGAGCGCGAACGCGAGGCAGATCGTCGAGAGCCAAGTGATGCTTTTACGCGCCATATCGGGTTCGTCCTTTCTTGTCTGGAGAATCGGTGGGGTTCAGGCGGCCGTAAAGGAAACGGAAGGGCCGTGCGCGGCCCTTCCGCCGGCCGTATTTATTTGGCCGGGACCGGCAGCGCCGGGAACAGCTCCGGCGCCTTGCGGTTATGGGTGGCTTGTTCGTAGGCATAGCCGAGCTTGATCAGCTCGCCTTCGCCGTACGGGCGGCCGAGCAGCTCGATGCCGACCGGCAAGCCGCTCGCGACGAATCCGGCCGGGAGGCTGATCGCCGGGAAGCCGGAGAACGGGCTGAGCCGGTTGGCGCTGCCGGAGCTGCCGCCCGTCGGTCCCGTCGTCGACGGATACAGGATCGCGTCGAGGTCGTTGTCCGCCATGAGGCCGAGCAGCGACTGCTGGGTCAGACGCGTCCTGAACAGCAGGATATCCTTGTACTCCTCCGTGTCGAGCGACTCGACGCCGTTGCGCGTATTGAGCGTGTTCGTCAGCGAGGTCAGGAATTCGTTGCCCGCGATGATGTCCGTTAACGAATGATTGCGGATGGCGGCCGGGTCGACGAACCGCGTATTGGACAGGTATGCGTTCAGATTGAACTTGAATTCGTAGCCGCTCAAGCTCGGGTATTTCAAAATATCGGCAACGTTCGGGATATTGACGCCGACGACCGTGGCGCCCTGCGCCCGCATGTCGTCCGCGGCTTTGTTCAGCAGGCCGAGCACCTCCTGATTGCTGCCTGCGACGCTGCTGTCGAGGACGAGGCCGATGCGGGCGCCCTTCAGGCCGTTCTTGTCCAGGTACTGCGTGTAGCTGGCCGGCTTCTTGCCGACGCTGCCCGCCGTGGCGATGTCGTTCGGATCGTAGCCGCTGACCGCGTCGAGCAGAATCGCGGCGTCGGCTACCGTCCGGGCCATCGGGCCGCCGACGTCCTGCGACAGCGCGAGCGGAATGATGCCGTCGCGGCTCGTCAGGCCGATCGTCGGCCGGATGCCGACGATGCTGTTCCAGGAGGACGGGATGCGGATCGAGCCGCCCGTGTCGGTGCCGAGGCCGGCCGCGGCGAAGTTGGCCGCGAGGGAGGCGCCGGTGCCGCCGCTGGAGCCGCCCGGATTTTTGGTCAGGTCGTACGGATCTTGCGTTTGGCCGCCGAGCGAGCTCAGCGTGTCGGTGTTGATGGCGAATTCGCTCAGGTTCGCCTTGGCCAGGATAATGGCGCCGGCGTCCTTCAGCTTCTTGACTATGAAGGCGTCGCTGACCGTCTGGTTGTCGTCCAGGCATTTGCAGCCCGCGGTCGTCTTCATGCCGAGCGTGTCGTAGTTGTCCTTGACGATGATCGGAATGCCGTGCAGCAGCCCGCGCGGTCCCTTCTCCTGCCGCTCGTCGTCCATCGCCTTCGCGAGCGTCAGCGCGTCCGGATTGATCGAGATAATCGAATGGAGCTCGTCGTCGTATTCGTGGATGCGGTCAAGATACATCTGCACGAGCTCGACCGACGTCAGCTTTCCGGCGGCCATGGCGTTCTGGATGCTCATGATGTCGGCTTCCATCAGCTGGAACGGCTGCCCGTTGTCGTACAATACTTTTTTGCCCAGCGCCGCGAGGTCGGCCAAGTCGATGGCGTTGTTCTTGTTGAAATCGCCGATCGCCGCGCTGCCCCAGTTCACGTCCGAGGCGTCGATGCCGAAGTACTTGAGCAGGAAGGACAGATCGCCGACGTCGATGACGCTGTTGCCGTTCAGGTCGCCGGGAGCGGAGCCCGCGATTTGGACGGCCAGCGACTGCTCCGGCGTTTGCACGACGCTGCCGTCGTCGGCGCCAAGCTCCACGTAGCCGTTGATGCCGCTGATATCGCCCGCGGCCTTGGCCTTGAAGGTCAGCGCGAGGACCGCGCCGGCGTCGGTCAGGCTGCCGTCCGCGTCGGTCGCGACGATCGTCAGCTTGCCGGTTTCGGCGTTCACGCCGGCGATGCTGACTTCCGGATTACCGGCGGCCGCCGATATGTATTCGAACGAAGACGGATCGTATTCGAAGATGAATTTGCCCGCGGTCGCGCTGCCGGTCGCGCCGGACAGGGAGACGGAGACGGCGAACGTCTCGCCGGGCGACGCGAGCGACGGGCCCGACAGCTGCACGAACGCGGTGGGAGCGGCCGCGGGCGCTTGGTCCCGGACCGGGGCGCCGGCATCTTCGGCATACGCGCCGGAGACGGGTACGCCAAGGAGAAGCGTGCTGCCGAGCAGCAGCAGGCCGGCGGATTTGAGCAGAGATTTTTTCATGGGCTTCCTCCTCGAGGCGGCGGGTGCCGCCCTTCTATGAATGTTAGGTTTAGGACTTGAACGGAAGTGTGACCGTGAAGATCTTTCAAAATATATGACATTGTAATTACATACGAAGTGCCCCTCTCCCTTTTGTCTCTAAATCTATCGTTTATCATAGGGGATGAATAGCGGGCGATCAAACGCGGTTTTTGGCGATTATTCGCGTAAAAATGGCAATTATCTTTGCTTTTCGATGGTTTTATTGCTTTATTCGATTAACGCGAAAAATGTTATATAACCTAACATTTAATTCGGACACACCTGAAGGCCGTATCGGGCATCGGGGCTGTCATCGTTGTTTTTGATAAAAAAACCGTTATCCGCGTTAAAGACGCGCGCCGCGCCGCGGCGATAAGATAGAGAGGAACGATGGATCGTCCATGCGGGATGCCGCGCGCGGGCCGTGCGTTCGCCGCCGGGCTGCCGCCGCCGGAAAGATCCGCCGGAAACCACCACGGATGGGGGAATCGTCGCATGATCAATAAGCAAATCGTCTTCGCGTCGCCATGGGTCGCGGAAGTGCGGGAACGCCGGGAGGACGAGCCGGCGCTCGGCCGCGGCCAAGCCTGGGTCCGCAAGCTGTATACGCTGATCAGTCCCGGCACCGAGCTTGCCTGCCTGTCGGGCAACGAAAGCTGGTTCGGTCTGCCCGGGGTACCCGGGTACGCTTCCGTCAGCGAAGTGCTGCAGGTCGGCGAAGGCGTTCAAGGCTTCGCGGCCGGGGACGTCGTGTTCCACTACGGCGATCATTCCGCCTATCAGGCCGCGGATACGAACCACGTGTTCGTCAAGGCGCCGAAGGCCGTGCCGCTGCAATGGGTGCCGTTCGTCCGGATGGCGAACGTCGCGTTCACGTCGCTGCGCGTGTCTTCGATCGAGCTCGGCGACGCCGTAGCGGTCACGGGGCTGGGGCTCGTCGGGAACATGGCCGCCCAGCTCGCGAAGCTGCAGGGCGCGAACGTCATCGGCATCGACTTGTCGCGGCAGCGGCTGAAGCAGGCGGAGGCCTGCGGCATCGACCATGTCCTGTTCGCCGGGGACGGGGACGTGCGCGACCGGGTGTCGGACCTGACGGGCGGGGAAGGCGTATCCGCGCTGATCGAGGCAACGGGCGTTCCGCAAGCCGCGGTCGACGCGCTGCCGCTAATCGCGAAATACGGGGAATTGATTCTGCTTGGCAGTCCGCGCTCGGAGTACAAGACCGACGTAACGGACGTCCTGAACTACGTGCATCTCGACGGCCGCGGCTGCATCACGTTCAAAGGCGCGCACGAATGGCGTTTCCCGGTGCGCCGGGATCCGTTCGTCAAGCATTCGCTCGCGCGCAATTCGGCCGTCGTGCTGGACTTGATCGGCCGCGGCAGACTGAAGATCGAGCCGCTGATCAGCCACGTGCTGAAGCCGGAGGAGGCCGCGGGCGCTTACCTGGGGCTGCGCGACGACAAGGATCGTTACAGCGGCGTGCTGTTCGATTGGTCGGCGGACTGACGCTCTCCCCGAGAATGGGGGACTGGACCGCGGAAGGCCGAATCGCGTAGGATGGAAGGGACGCGCTCGGCAGGGGAGGGACGAAGCCTGGAGATCAAGCTTGACCTGGACAGCAAACCGGACCTGGACAGCAAACTGCAATCGATATCGCCGTTCGTCCGCATGGTCAAAATATCGGAATCTTCCGCGCTCTACGGGGAGTGGGTCGATTACGACCACGTGTTCACCTACATCGACGGCGGGGAAGCGGAATTCATCCTGGACGGGGTTAAATACCCGGCCAAAGAGGGCGATATGTTCCTAATGCCGCCGTTCATGCCGCACCTCATCCGGGCCGTCTCGGACGTGCCGCTCGTCCAGTACATCGTCCAATTCGACCTGCATGCCGACGAGGAGCGCCGGCGTTGGAAGGAGACGACCGTGATCAACGAGACGACGAGCCGGCTCCCGGCGCGAGAGCGGCTGCTGGCGGCGGTGCCGCCGGCGTCGCGCCTGCTTCCGTCGGAGCGGCTCGCGCTGAAACGGCGGTTCGCGGCGATGCTCGCCTGCTTCCGGGACGGCGGCCCCTACGGCGGCCTGCTGCTGAAGGCTGGCTGCATCGAGCTGCTGCACGCCTATTTGGCCAGCTTGGCCGACCGGGACGGCCGCGAGGGCAATCCGGCGAAGGGCTGGGCGACGATCGAGCGCGCGATCCGCTACATGAACGAGCACTACGGCAATCCGCGGCTGAGCAACCGGGAGATCGGCCGTCACATCGGCGTGTCGGCGAATTATTTGTCGTCGCTGTTCAAGGAGCAGATCCGGGTGACGATGCACAAGTACTTGACGCACGTCCGGATCGAGCAGGCCAAGCAGCGGCTGCAGGAAGGCCGATTGTCGATGACCGCGATCGCGGAGGAGACCGGCTTCTCGAGCATTCATATGTTCAGCCGCGCCTTCAAGTCGGCGGCGGGCGTGCCGCCGAGCCGGTACGCCGGGGCGCGCGCCGAACGGCCGGCAAGCGCGCTTTGAACAAGCAGAGACGGAAACGAAAAAACGGTTTCCCCGCCTGAGGGGAAACCGTTTTTTGATGAGCCGGGAGCCGTTTACGACTGGTACTCGAACTGCTTGGCGTAGAGCTGCGCATAAGCCCCGTCGCGCTTCAGCAGCGCGTCGTGCCGGCCTTCCTCCGCGATGCCGTCCTCCGTCAGGACGACGATCCGGTCGGCGCCGCGGATCGTGGAGAGGCGGTGGGCAATGACGATCGTGGTTCGTCCTTTCGCCAGCTTCTCGAGCGAGTCCTTGACGATGCTTTCGCTTTCGTTGTCCAGGGCGCTCGTCGCCTCGTCGAAGATCAGCACCGGCGGGTTCTTGAGGAAGACGCGCGCGATGCTGAGCCGCTGCTTCTGGCCGCCGGAGAGCTTGACGCCGCGCTGTCCGATCTCGGAGCCGTAGCCGTCCGGCAGGCTCATGATGAAGTCGTGCGCGTTGGCGCGCTTCGCCGCCGCGACGATCTCGTCGTCGCCGGCGTCCGGTTTGCCGTACCGGATGTTCTCCATGACCGTTCCCGCGAACAGGTAGACGTCCTGCTGCACGACGCCGACGCTGCTTCGGAGCGATGTCAGCTCGAGCCGCCGGACGTCGGTGCCATCCAGCAGCACCTCGCCCGATTCGACGTCGTAGAACCGGGGAATGAGCGAGCAGAGCGTCGTCTTGCCCGCGCCGGACGGCCCGACGAGCGCGACGAATTCGCCGGGGCGCACCCGCAGCGACAAGCCGGCGAGTACGGGCTTCAGCCGCGGCTCGTACCGGAACGTGACGCGCCGGAATTCCACGTCGCCTCTGATGTCCGCGAGCATCCGGGCATCCGGCGCGTTCGCGACGGCCGGCTCGACGTTCATGAGCTCGACGAACCGCTGGAAGCCGGTCACGCCTTCCTGCAGCTGCGTGCTCATATGGGTCAGCTGCTGGATCGGCTCGACCATGAAGCCGACGTAGAGCAGGAACGTGATCAAGTCCGCCAAATCCAGCTCGCCGCGCACGATGCTAGCGCTGCCGAAGACGATGACCGTCACGGAGATGAGCTGGATGATCGTTTCGAAGCTGTTGTAGAAGAGCGCCTCCGCCTTGTACGTATGCTTGCGGCTGGCGAGGAAGCGGTCGTTCTCGCGGTTGAACTTCCCGGTCTCGACCGCCTCGTTCGCGAACGATTGCACGACGCGGATGCCTCCCAGGCTGTCCTCGACCTGCGCGTTGATGTCGCCGATCCGGTCCTTGTTCCGGTTCATCGCCGCGTTCAGCCGCTTGTTGAAGTACAGCGACAGGACGCCCATGACGGGCAGGAAGCAGAAGACGGCGATCGTGAGCCGCATGTCGATCGCGAAGAGGATGGCGAAGGCGCCGATGAAGCGGGCGGCGTACTTGACGTAATCCTCCGGTCCGTGATGGTACAGCTCGGACACGAGCAGCAGGTCGTTCGTGATGCGGGACATGAGCTTCCCGGTCTTCTCCTTGTCGTAGAAGCCGAATGAGAGCGTCTGCAGGTGCGCGAACAGCTCGCCCCGCATGTCGCGTTCCATGCGGGCGCCGACTTCGTGCCCCTTATAGTCGGCGAAATAGTTCGCGGCGTTCTGAAGCAGCGCCAGCGCCAGCATGAGTCCGCCGGCGAAGTAGACGCGGGGCAGCGCGGCTGACAGATCGCCGGTCAGCACGTCCTTGGTGACGTAGCGCACGAGCAGCGGGTAGGCGAGCGTCGCGGCCGATACGGCGAGCGCGCATGCCAGGACCGCCATGAACAACGGGAGATAAGGCTTGTAATACGAAAAAAATCGTTTGATCGGAAACCGCATGAGATACCCCTTTACGTGTTTTTTGACACGCCTACAAGGGGGTGCTGCGCGTGCCGTTTACGTCGGCGTTCCACCCTTGTATGGCTGAATGGCCGGAATCGTCGTTTTTTTCATGCTTTTGCCTCCTCATTCATAATTACTTGTAGTATAAGGGATTTTCCGCGGGAAAAGTACGGGGAAATCGCAAAATTTGGACGAGTTAAATCCGAAAAAAACGGGGAAATCAACCGTATTTTTCGCGAGTTCGTTAAAGTTTTTCTTAATTCTGTGAAAAAGTTAATCCAAACGGCAACTTTCGCTATGCTATAATTTGCCCAGAAGACGAACGTTGGAAGCTTCATCCAACCATCTTGCTCTGCTGGGAGGTACGCATGATCAGAGAAAGCAAGCCGGTTAGAAGGCTGTTCATCATGGCCATGGTGCTGGCGCTGGCCCTGTTCGGCGCTCTGCCGATGCCCGGCGCGCACGCGCAGGACGCTTCGGCGGCGAAGGTGAAGATCGTCGTGAACGGTGCCGCGAGCAAACTCGGTCTCTTGTTCATTAGCGACGGAAAGCTGTACGCGCCCGTGGCCAAAGTCGCCGCGAAGCTGGGCGCAACGTCGAGCTGGAATAAGGCCGGCGAGGAATTGACGATACATAACGCGGTAAACGATACGATCGTGCTTGGCAACGGCGTGCCCGTCGTCTACTTTAACGGCGGCCGCTATATGATGGAAACTTATCCGTTTTTGAAGGGCGGCAGGCTGTATATGCCGCTGCGCGCGCTGGCAGAGATGCTCCACGCCGACATGAGGGCGGATGCGGACGGAACGGTCATTGAACTGTCTTCCGTGAAGCCGGCGGTCGTATCGGCATCGTACGGCGTGGGCGACATCAGCAAGGACGTCGGCAGCAGCCAGTCGGCGCTGCTCAAGCGCAACGGCATGACCGGCAGCGCGAACGTCCAATCGGGCGCGAAGCTCAAAGAAGTGACCCCGTCGTTCCTCGCCCATCCGGCGAAGGCATACACGGAGGAGGATTATCGGCTGCTCGCGAAGATAACGATGGTGGAAGCCGGCTACGAGCCGTTCGCAGGGCAGCTGGCGTTGGCGAACGTGATCTTGAACCGGGTGAAGGATCCGCGGTTTCCGGATACGATCCGCGAGGTCATTTATTCCGGCCGGCAGTTTCCGCCGGCGCACAACGGGCTGCTCGACAAGAGCAAGCCGAACGCTTCGGTGCTGCGCGCCGCGAAGGATGCGCTGAACGGCCGCAACAATATCGGAGGCGCGGTGTATTTCTTCAATCCCGCGGTGTCCACCGGCCCGTTCTGGTCCAGTTTGGACGCGGTCGCGACGATCGGCCATCACCGGTTCGCCAAATAAACGGCAGCTTACGGCAATTTAATCGTACTTTTTTAGGAAAGGCCGTCCCTCACGTCATGCGCGTGGTTAAGGAGACGGCCTTTTTCTTTGGCTTAAGGAGGTGGTGTTGCGATTTGTCGGGGCCTTCAGGTAACAGAAGCTGGAACGGGACGAGGTAAGGTACATTAACCAGAATCGTCGAAACACGGCCAAAGAGCGGTACCAGGTACCTTACATTCACCAGAATTGCCGAAACGTGGCCCAAGAGCGGTACCAGGTACGGTACATTCACCGGAATCGCCGAAATATGGGCAAAGAGCGGTACGAGGTACCGTACATTCTCCAAAATTGCTGAAACGTGACCCAAGAGCGGTACCAGGTACCGTACATTCACCAGAATTGCCGAAACGTGGCCCAAGAGCGGTACCAGGTACCGTACATTCACCGGAATCGCCGAAACATGCCCCAAGAGCGGTACCAGGTACGGTACATTCACCGGAATCGCCGAACATGCCCCAAGAGCGCTACCAGCTACCGTACGTTCGCCAGAATCGCCGAAATATGGGCAAAGAGCGGTACGAGGTACCGTACATTCTCCATGGTTCCGCCGGCTGAAATAAGGAACGATCAGTCTTTTAAATTTGTCGTATGAGCGGGACGGAATCCGGTGAAATCGGCCCTCGCGCGTATAATTATAAGAAGCGGGACATCGTGACAACATTTATACTTGACTGGCCATTCTTAAATGAGGTATAGTTGGACTCATGAAACGCAGCATAACGGAATTCGCGCCGTTGATTTAAGAATAACAATTCTTAAATGCATGCCGGATACGGACCGAGAAACAATAACGTCAACGGTCTTTATTCGAACGATCGCGGTTTCCGGTAGGACTCGACCATTGGCTGCCGAAGGCGGAGGAACTCGGACCCGATTCGGGAGGGAGGCAATACGTATGAGGAACATCGCATGGGTAACGGGTGCCGCAGGAGGCATCTGTTGCCAAATCGCAATGCGGCCGGCGGAGCGGAACGCCACCGTATTGCAGGCTTCGCGAAGAGCAGGATTTTCCGCGCCGTACCGATAGCTTTCACCTTGGCTGCCTGTCGCTTAAGCCGATCGAAATCATACTTTCCTAATATGGGGTGGAGAATCCAATGATAAACACAGAGAAGCAAGGCATCATGAGGGAAGCCGCGGTCACGCTGCTGCTCGGCTTCACCGTCGTGCTCGTCATCATGAACACGATGATGTTCAACCTGGCATTGCCGGACGTGGCGAAAGATTTTCGGCTGTCGGCGTCCTCGACGTCCTGGATCGTCACGGGCTACTCCATCGTGTTCGCGATGGCGTCCATTACGTACAGCCGGCTTGCGGACTTTATTCCGATCCGCCGCTTGTTCATTATCAGCCTCTTGTCGCTTAGCTTGGCCGCGATCGCCGGCACGTTCAGCGACAGCTTCCTGATGCTGCTGATCGTGCGCATTCTGCAGGCATCCGGCGCCGGCGCGATTCCCGCGCTGTCCCTGAACCTGATTTCCCGCTACGTTCCGGTCGAACGCCGCGGCAGAGCGATGGCCGTCATCATGTCGTCCGTCTCCCTCGGCCTCGGCCTCGGTCCGGTCGTCGGCGGCGCGATCGTCGAATATTTGGGCTGGCACGTGCTGTTCTTCGTTACGGCGGCCACGCTGCTGCTCGTCCCGCTGTACGTCTTCATGATTCCGAAAGAGCAGCCGCGCAAAGGCGCCTTCGACGCGCTCGGCGCGCTGTTCATCGGCGCCGGTACGACCGGGCTGCTGCTGTACCTTACGAACCATTCGTGGATCGCGCTTATCGGCGGCATCGTATCGCTGATTCTGTTCACGATCCGCATCCGCTCGGCGAAGGATCCGTTCGTGCTTCCGGCGCTGTTCCGCAACCGGTCGTTCCTGGTTCTGAGCGCCGTCGGCATCGCGGGCTACATCAGCAGCTTCGCGACGCTGTACCTGATGCCGCAAATTCTCGTCAAGCAGTACGGCCTCAGCGCGATCGAAGCGGGGCTTATCATCTTCCCGGGCTCGTTCCTGGCGATCTTCGTCTCCCGGAAAGCGGGCAAAATCATCGATCAGCGCGGCAACGGTTCGATCATCCGCTTCATTCCGCTCTTGCTTCTGTTGTCCGTCGTGCTGTTCGCCTTCTTCCAAGGCACGTCGTTCGTGGCGATTCTGTTCATCTACATTCTGATGAGCGTCAGCTTCACGATTTTGTCCAGCAGCGTATCGAACGAAATTTCCCGTCTTCTGCCGTCGACGCAGATCGGCTCCGGGCTCGGTTTGTTCCAGCTCCTGCAGTTCTTCAGCGGAGCGTTCGGCGTGGCGACGTCCGCGAGCGCGCTGTCGTGGCAGAAGGATCTGCCGGTCAAAGCCGCCTACAGCAACATTTACTGGGGCTTAACCATCATCGTTATTTTGGCCATCGGGTGCGCGTTTATGTACTTGCAAGCCCAATCCAGGAAGCGACTGGCTTCCTTGCGCGGCGCCACCGATATGGAGTAATGAAGAAGGAATCCGGCAGCGTGCCGGGTTCCTTTTTTGCGTAAACGAAACTTGGGCCGAGGCGGCTTTTGCCGGAGCCGAATCCGCTCCGCGCTGCCGGCTTCCGGCCCGCCGCGTTGCCCGGCGCCGGTTCGTCCAGCACCGCTTCCGGTTCGCCGCGGTGTACCGGCAACCGGTCCGCCGCGGTGACGGCAACCGACTACCGACCATCCATCCGCCCGCGCGTCGAATCGAGGCCCGAACGAGCGCTCGCGCAATGCGCGCAAAAAAACACGCTTGCGGCGAGCCGGCAGCGTGTTTTTTGCGCCTTATGCGTCTATTCGAATGCTCAGGCCGCGACGTCGCGTCTCGTGAACAGCAGCCAAGCCACGAGCTGGAAGACCGCGTAATACGCGACCAGCATGAGGATGGAGAAGGACAGCGTCATCTCCGGCCTCAGCGGCGAGGAGCCCTCCATGTACTGCGTCAGGTCGATGTTCGAGAAGAGCAGGTATTTCACCCACTCGTACCCGCGCAGCAGCTCGGACAGCGAATTGCCGAGGAAGATGAACAGGAGCGAGAAGGCGATGGCCATCGAGGAGCTGCGGAACGCGGCCGAGATCATGAATGCCATCGTGACGTACAGCAGCAGCGAGACGACGGCGAAGCCGTACTTCTGCAGCGCGTTCGCGATCATGGAGCCTTCATGGACGACGCCGTTCGCGATCGTCACGTGCGGCTCGCTCAAGGCGCCGAAGCCTTCCAGGATGCCGCCCGCGGCGAAGGCGGCCGCGAACGAGATCACGAGCAGCAGGAGCGCGTAGCCCAGCGTGGCGATATACTTGGCCGCCATGATCTTCGTTCTGGATGCGGGCCCGACGAGCAGCAGCTTGACCGTGCCCCATGAAAATTCCATGGCGATCATGTCGGCCGCGACGATGACGGTCAGTATCGTCACCAAAATGATGAGCGAAGCCGAATTGTTCACGTACGTCCACATCGTCAGCCGGTTCGGATCGATATCGTGATCCAGGTAATAGGCGTTCAGCTTGATCGCGTTCTCCAGATGCTCGTTATCGTCCGGATGCGCCTGCAGCTCCTGCTGCAGCTTGTCGTTTTGCTGGGTCAGCTGCTGGCGCCAATCCGTCTCGCCGTCGTTGCCGGCATCCCACTTCATGAGCCCGCTCATGAGGCCGATGGCGAGCAGGAGAAAGCCGATCATCGCCCACGTGCGCGGACGGCGGTAAATTTTCATGTTTTCGTTGCGAATCAGTTTGCTAAGACTAGACAACCATCTCACCTCCGGTAATTTCCAGGAATTGATCCTCGAGCGATCGCTGCGCGGCGTGAATCCCGAGCACGTCGATCTCGGCGCCGACGAGCAGCCGCACGAGATGCGGGATGACGGCTTTGTCCGCCGTCAGCTCCAGCCGGCCGCCGGTCTCGCGCACGAGCCCCGGATCGAACGCCGATGCGAGCAGGCGCAGAGCGGCAGCGCTATCGCCGGTTTCGATGACGATCTTGGACTGCGCGTCGTCCCGGGTTTCCTGAATCGACCGGACGTCGACCAGCTTGCCGGACTGGATGATCGCGACGCGGTCGCACATCAGCTCCATCTCCGACAGCAGGTGGGAGGAGACGATGACGGCGGTCCCTTCCTCGCGCGTCAGCTTGCGCAAGTAATCGCGCAGCTCGCGGATGCCCGCCGGATCGAGTCCGTTGGTCGGCTCGTCGAGAATGAGCAGCGACGGGCGGTGCAGGATCGCCTGGGCGACGCCGAGCCGCTGGCGCATGCCGAGCGAGTAGCGTTTGACCTTCTCGTGGATCCGGTTTTGCAGGCCGAGGAGCGCGACGACTTCGTCGATGCGCGCTTTCATCACGCCTTCGTGCCGGCGCGCGAAGTGGATGAGGTTCTGGTAGCCGGTCAGAAATTTATACATCTCGGGATTTTCGACGATCGCGCCGACGTGCGTCATCGCCAGCTCGAAATGCGTGCCGACGGGAATGCCCTTGATGATCGCTTCTCCCTTCGTCATCGAGATCAAGCCGACGATCATGCGGATCGTGGTCGTCTTGCCCGCGCCGTTCGGGCCGAGGAAGCCGAAAATTTCGCCGGGCTGAATGTCGAAGGTCAGATTGTCGACGATATTGCGTCTGCCGACGGTTTTGGTCAAATTGCGTAGCTGCAGGACTGCTTCTGTCATGCGGTTAACCTCCTGAATAAGTTCTCTGCTAGCAACTATACCGGAAGGCGCGGCATGGAAAAACCGACCTGCGCTCAGGCCGCGCCCCCTGCTTAGGTCGGGGATTGCCGGATGGGCCGCTCGCCGCGAGCACGGCAAAAAAGCCCGCGATTCGATCGCGGGCTTGCCGTGAAAAGCCGTTCCGGCGCCGTCTTCAGTGAACCAGCTCCATGAATTTGCGTGCCGCGTTCGACAGCGGCATGTTGCGCATCATCATGAAGCCGACCTGCGAAGGCGGCAGCTTGACGTCGAGCCGGATTTCGAACAACGATCCTTCCTCGAGCTCGCGGGTCACGAATTCCCGGGTCACGTAGGAGATGCCGAGCCCTTTGCGCGCGAATTCGATGAGCAGGTCGACGCTGCCGACCTCGATCTCGGGCCTGATCTCGAAGCCGTAGCTTTGGAACAGCTCCGTGATCGCCATTCGGACCCGGCTGTTGCGCGAGAATAGGATGATGGGGTATTCCAGCAGCTCCTTCATCGTCAGGACCTCGCCCTTCAGCTCGGCGTACAGGTTGCCCGCCACGAAGCAGTCCTGGAGCTGGATGCCTTTCAAGACCTCGATCTGCTCGTCGACGATCGGCATCCGCACGACGCCGACGTCGATGCGGCCTTCCTTCAGGAACGAGATCGTCTCCGGCGTCGTCCCGTGATTCAAGTGCAGCTTGATTCCGGGATGCTTCTGATGGAATTCCTCGAGAAAGGGAAGCAAATAATGCTTGAACAGCGAGTCGCTGCCGCCGAGCCGCAGCTCGCCGCTGTCGAGGTTTTTGAGGGCGGCCATCTTCTCTTCCGCGATCGAGATCAGAATTTGCGATTTCTCGATGTACGAATACAAGATGCTTCCTTCCTGCGTCAACGCCACGCCTTTGGAGTTACGGTAGAAGAGGGTGAGACCGAAGCTGTCCTCGAGCTGCTTGATCGCATGGCTGACGCTCGGCTGCGTCAAGTACAGCGCTTTGGCGGCCTGCGTGAGGCTGCCCGTTTTGGCGGCCCAGTAAAACACCTTGTACAGCTCGTAGTTATTGGTCATAGACATGGTCTATAGCTCCTGTGAAATATATTAATTACTTGTATAGATGTTAATCGTATTATAGTTGAACCAAGGAAGAGAAACCAGCATTTCAGAGAAAGCACGCCGGAAGGAGTCATGAACCATGGAGGCAACGACGTTTGTCTTGTTTGGAGCTACGGGGGATTTGGCGAAACGCAAAATATATCCCGCTTTGTATAATCTGTTCGTCGACGGAAAGCTGCCGAATGCTTTCTCCGTCGTCGGGCTGGGAAGAAGGGAGCTGACCGACGAGACGTTCCGGGAGAACGTCGCCCGGTCGCTCCGGAGCTTCTCGCGCCGCGAGGCGAACGAAGGCGAGTCGCTGGACGCGTTCCTGAACGCGTTCCGCTACAACGTCCTCGACATCGGCCGCAAGGAGGATTACGAGAAGCTGCTGCGGCTGGTCGAAGCGCGCGAAGCGGAGCTCGGCGCCGCGCCGAACCGTCTCTTCTACTTGTCGGTCGGTCCCGAATTCTTCGAGACGATCGCCGCGAACATCCGCGATAGCGGGCTCGGCTCCGCCGACGGCTGGAAACGCCTCGTCATCGAGAAGCCGTTCGGCCACGATCTGCAGTCCGCCCGCGACTTGAACGCGAAGCTGAGCCGCTCGTTCGCCGAGGACGAGATTTACCGCATCGACCACTATCTCGGCAAGCCGATGGTGCAGAAGCTGGAAATTCTCCAGCAGGCGAATCCGGTGCTGCAAGCGCTCTGGACGAACCGGCACATCGCCAACGTGCAGATCACGGCGAACGAGACGGTCGGCGTCGAGGAGCGCGCGGGGTATTACGATCACGTCGGCGCCGTCCGCGACATGTTCCAGAACCACATGCTGCAGCTGCTCATGATGCTCGCGATTCATCTGCCGCACAACAGCACTTCGGACGAAGTGCGCACGAAGAAGCGGAAGGTGATCGAGGCGCTCGAGCCGCTGGCGAAGGAAGACGTGGCCGCCAACGTCGTCCGCGGGCAGTACGCGGCGGGCGAGATCCAAGGCAAGCCGGTCGTCGGTTACACGTCGGAGCCGGGCATCGCGGCGGATTCGGCGAACGACACGTTCATCGCCGCCGAGCTGCACATCGACGATTATTTTTGGCGGGGCGTGCCGTTCTATATTCGGACCGGCAAGCGGATGAAGGAGAAGTCGACGCGGATCGTCATCGAATTCAAAGAGCTGGCCGGCGAGCATACGCAGTCGGACGACAAGACGAAAGCGCCGAACCTGCTCGTCTTCGAGATCAGCCCGAACGAAGGCATCACGCTGCAGCTGAACACGCGGGACCCGCAGCATAAAGGCGAATTCCAGCCGATGCTCGTCAACTTCCACACGAGCCAGCAGGACGTGCCCGAAGCGTACGAGAACCTGATCCACGACGCGCTGCAGGGCGATCCGACGTTCTTCGCGCACTGGGACGAAGTGGAGCTGTCCTGGAAATGGGTACAGCCGATCCTCGACGCCTTCAAGGACGATCTCGTGCCGCTTCGGACGTACGCGGCCGGCACCTACGGCCCGGCCGAGGCCGACGAGCTGCTCGCCCGCAACGGCCACCGCTGGCGGTTCGACGACGCCGACAATCAAACCCAAACGAAAGAAGGAGCCACCTATGCCTACCACGCAAACCATTGACCAACTCGCCATCGATACGATCCGGACCTTGTCGATCGATGCCATCAACGCCGCCAACTCCGGCCATCCCGGCCTGCCGATGGGCGCCGCGCCGATGGCGTACGCGCTCTGGTCCCGCCAGCTGAACCATAACCCGGCGCACGCCAAATGGTTCAACCGCGACCGCTTCGTCCTCTCCGCCGGGCACGGCTCGGCGCTGCTGTACAGCTTGCTCCATCTGTCCGGCTACCAAGTATCGCTGGACGACCTGAAGCAGTTCCGCAAGCTGAACAGCAAGACGCCGGGACATCCGGAATACGGCCACACGGACGGCGTCGACGCCACGACGGGGCCGCTCGGCCAAGGAATCGCGATGGCGGTCGGCATGGCGATGGCGGAGGCGCATCTGGGCGCCAAGTACAACCGCGACGGCTTCCCGGTGGTCGACCATTACACCTACGCCCTCGTCGGCGACGGCTGCTTGATGGAAGGCATCTCGTATGAAGCGATGTCGATGGCGGGCCACATGAAACTGGGCAAGCTGGTCGTCTTGTACGATTCCAACGACATCTCCCTCGACGGCGATCTGAACCTCTCCTTCGGCGAGAACGTCCAGAAGCGCGCGGAGTCGGCGCAATGGCAGTACCTGCGGGTGGAGGACGGCAACGACGTAGCGGCGATCGCGAAGGCGATCGAAGCGGCGAAGCAAAACGAAACGCAGCCGACGCTGATCGAGATCCGCACCGTCATCGGGTACGGCAGCAAGGTGGCCGGCACGAACAAGGCGCACGGCGCGCCGCTCGGCAAGGAAGAGGGCCAAGCGACGAAAGCCGTCTACGGCTGGAACTACGAAGAGGAGTTTTACGTGCCGGAAGACGTCAAAGCGCATTTTGCGGAGCTGAAGCATAAAGGCGCGGCCAAAGAAGCAGAATGGAACCGACTGCTCGAAACGTACAATGCGCAGTATCCGTCGCTCGGCGGGGAGCTGGCGAACGTCATCGACGGCAACGTGACGATCGACGCCGCGGACGTGCTCACGTTCGACCCGGCCAAGACGGTCTCGACCCGCGTGGCCAGCGGCAACGCGATCAATCACTTCGTGAAGCTCGTGCCGTCCATCTTCGGCGGCAGCGCCGACCTGTCCCACTCGACGATGACCGAAATCGGCGGCGAAGGCACCTTCGCGATCGACTCGTACGCCGGACGCAACGTCTACTTCGGCGTCCGCGAGCACGCGATGGGCGCGGCCGGCAACGGCATGGCGCTGCACGGCGGCGTGAAGCCGTTCGTCAGCACGTTCTTCGTCTTCAGCGACTACCTGCGGCCATCCATCCGCTTGGCGGCGCTGCAGAAGCTGCCCGTCACGTACGTCTTCACGCATGACTCCATCGCGGTCGGCGAGGACGGCCCGACGCACGAGCCGGTCGAGCACCTCGCGGCGCTGCGCACGATTCCGGGCTTGACGGTCATCCGTCCGTCGGACGCGAACGAAACGGCCAGCGCCTGGGCGTACGCGCTGCAGCAAAACGAAGGTCCGGTCGCCCTTATTCTGAGCCGCCAGAACCTGCCGGTATACGAAGCGACCAAAGCGAACGTCGGCGACGTCGCGAAGGGCGGCTACGTCCTGACGGAAACGAACGCCAATCCGGACGTCATCCTGATCGGCACGGGCTCCGAAGTATCGCTGGCGGTGAGCGCCAAGGCCGAGCTCGAGCGCGAGAACCTGTCGGTCCGCGTGGTCGCCATGCCGAGCCGCGAGCTGTTCGAGCGCCAGGACGACGCATACAAGCAAGCGGTGCTGCCGGCTTCCGTCACGAAGCGCGTAACCATCGAAGCGGGCATCTCGCTCGGCTGGGACCGGTACGCCGGGCCAAGCGGCAAGGTGCTCTCGATCGACACGTTCGGCGTGTCGGGTTCGGGGAACGACGTGATGGCGCACTTCGGCTTCACGACCGGCAACGTCGTCAAAACGGCGAAGAGCTTGCTCTAGGAGCTGCTTTCCGATTATCGACGATACGCCAACTGTCCGATTTCTAAAAATTTCGTTCCGATCCGATCATGAGGATGTCTGCCGCGTCCGCCGGCCGCGAGCCGGCGGACGGGGCTCAATCATAAAAAACCCTATCCGGAGGTAATGAAACCATGAAATTTTTCATCGACACCGCTAACCTGGCCGATATCAACAAAGCGTACAAAATCGGCGTTCTGTCCGGCGTAACGACGAACCCGTCCCTGGTCGCCAAAGAAGGCGTGAAATTCGAAGACCGCATCGAGGAAATCCTGAAGGCCGTGCCGGAAGTCGAATCCGTCTCCGCGGAAGTGACGCCGGACGCGCTGACGGCCGAAGACATGATCGCGCAAGCGAATGAATTGATCAAGATCAACAACAACGACAAGAACATCACGATCAAGCTGCCGATGACGCTGGCCGGCCTGGAAGCTTGCCGCTACCTGACCAAGAAAGGCGTCAAGACGAACGTCACGCTGATCTTCACGGTCAACCAAGCGCTGCTCGCGTCGCGCGCCGGCGCGACGTACGTATCGCCGTTCCTCGGCCGTCTGGACGACATCTCCGAAGACGGCGTGCAGCTGGTGCAAAAAGTAGCCGAGCTGTTCCGCGTGCATAACCTCGATACCCAAATTATCGCGGCTTCTGTCCGCCACCCGGACCACGTCACCCGCGTCGCGATGGCCGGCGCGCATATCGCCACCGTGCCGTTCTCGGTCATCGAGCAAATCTCGAAGCACCCGCTGACGGACGCCGGCATCGAGAAGTTCGCCGCCGACTGGCAGAAAGCCGTTCGTTAACCCATACAGATAGAAGCCGACAGGCAGGAGGAGAGAAACCGTAATGGGGATTAAATTCGATTATTCGAGCGCGTTGTCGTTCATCGGTCAACACGAAGTGGATTATTTCGGCGAGTTCGTGAACGTGGCGCATCGCATGCTGCACGAGAAGCAGGGGCCGGGCTCCGATTTCCTCGGCTGGGTGGATCTGCCGCTCCAATACGACAAAGCGGAATTCGCGCGGATCAAGGAAGCGGCGGCGCGCATTCGCGGCAATTCCGAAGCGCTGATCGTCATCGGCATCGGCGGCTCGTACCTCGGCGCGAGATCCGCGATCGAAGCGCTGTCGCATACGTTCCACAACCAGATGAAGGGCAATACGCAGGTGTACTTCGCCGGCCAAAACATCAGCTCCACCTACATCACGCATCTGCTCGAGCTGTTGGAAGGCAAGGACATCTCCTTGAACGTCATTTCCAAGTCGGGCACGACGACGGAACCGGCGATCGCCTTCCGGATTCTTCGCGACTACATGGAGAAGAAATACGGCAAGGACGAAGCGCGCAAGCGGATCTACGCAACGACCGACGCCGCGAAGGGCGCGCTGAAGAAGCTGGCCGACGACGAGGGCTACGAGTCGTTCGTCATTCCCGACGACGTCGGCGGCCGGTACTCCGTCCTGACGGCCGTCGGCCTGCTGCCGATCGCCGCCGCCGGACTCGACATCGACCGGATGATGGAAGGCGCGGCCGCGGCCGCGAAGACATACAACAACGCGGATCTGGCGACCAATGAGAGCTACCAATACGCCGCCGTCCGCAACGCCCTCTACCGCAAAGGCAAATCGATCGAGCTGCTGGCGAACTTCGAGCCGTCCCTGCACTACGTGTCGGAATGGTGGAAGCAGCTGTTCGGCGAGAGCGAAGGCAAGGATTTGAAGGGCTTGTATCCGGCCTCCGTCGATTTCACGACCGATCTGCACTCTATGGGCCAATACGTCCAGGAGGGCCGGCGCGATCTGATCGAAACCGTGCTTGCGGTGAAGAAGCCGAAGGTCGAGCTGACGATCGAGAAGGACGCGAGCAACCTCGACGGCCTCAACTTCCTGGCGGGCATGACGATGGACGAAGTGAACAAGCAAGCGGCCATCGGAACGCGGCTCGCGCATGTCGACGGCGGCGTGCCGAACCTGATCGTCGAGCTGGACGAGCTGAACGAATACACGTACGGCGAAATGGTCTATTTCTTCGAGAAAGCCTGCGGCATCAGCGGCTTGCTGCTCGGCGTGAACCCGTTCGACCAGCCGGGCGTCGAAGCGTACAAGGTCAACATGTTCGCCCTGCTGGGCAAACCCGGCTTCGAAGCGCAAAAAGCCGAGCTTGCGAAACGTCTGTCCGCATCGGAACAATAAGAGGAGGTCGTCAACCATGAGCAAACAACAAATCGGCGTCGTCGGACTAGCCGTCATGGGCAAAAACTTGGCCCTTAACATCGAAAGCAAAGGCTTCTCGGTCGCGGTATACAACCGTTCCCCGGAGAAAACGAAGGAACTGCTGGCGGAAGCCGAAGGCAAAAATTTCGTCGGCGCGTACAGCGTCGAGGAATTCGTGAGCGCGCTGGAAGTCCCGCGCAAAATCCTGATCATGGTCAAAGCCGGCCAGCCGACGGACGCGACGATCGAGTCGCTGCTGCCGCACCTGAGCCCGGGAGACATCCTGATCGATGGCGGCAACGCGTTCTTCCCGGATACGCAGCGCCGCAACAAAGAGCTCTCGGCCAAAGGCTTCCGCTTCATCGGAGCGGGCGTATCGGGCGGCGAGGAAGGCGCGCTTCACGGCCCGTCCATCATGCCGGGCGGCCAACGCAGCGCGTATGAACTCGTGGAGCCGATCCTGACGGCGATCGCGGCGAAGGTCAACGGCGAGCCGTGCACGACGTACATCGGCGAAGACGGCGCGGGCCACTACGTCAAGATGGTGCACAACGGCATCGAGTACGGCGACATGCAGCTGATCGGCGAGGCGTACCACCTGCTGAAGGACGTGCTCGGCCTCAGCACGAGCGAGCTGCACGACATTTTCACCGAGTGGAACAAAGGCGAGCTGGACAGCTACCTGATCGAGATCACGGCCGACATCTTCGGCAAGACCGATCCGGAGACGGGCAAGCCGATGGTCGACGTCATCCTCGACTCGGCCGGCCAGAAGGGCACGGGCAAATGGACGAGCCAAAGCGCGCTCGACCTCGGCGTGCCGCTGTCGATCATCACGGAATCCGTGTTCGCGCGCTTCCTCTCCGCGATGAAGGAAGAGCGCGTCGCGGCCAGCAAGCTGCTGGGCGGCCCGGCGCCGGTCCGCTTCGAAGGCGACCGCGAGGCGTTCATCGAATCCGTCCGCAAGGCGCTCTACGCGAGCAAGATCGCCTCGTACGCCCAAGGCTTCGCGCAAATGCGCGCCGCTTCCGAAGCGTATGACTGGAACCTGAACTACGGCGCCATCGCCATGATCTTCCGCGGCGGCTGCATCATCCGCGCCCGCTTCCTGCAAAACATCAAGGACGCGTACGACCGCGATTCGGAGCTGCGCAACCTGCTGCTCGACGAGTACTTCAAAGGCGTCGTCGAGAATTACCAAGGCGCATGGCGCGAAGTCGTGTCCGCCGCCGTGTCTCACGGCATCCCAGTCCCGGCGTTCGCTTCGGCGCTGGCGTACTACGACAGCTACCGCTCCGAGCGGCTGCCGGCCAACCTGCTGCAGGCGCAGCGCGACTACTTCGGCGCCCACACGTTCCAACGCGTGGACCGCGAAGGCACGTTCCACCACCAGTGGATGGAGCAATAATCGTTCGATCAAGAAGAGACGCCCGGCGTGCCCGGGCGTCTTTTTTGCGCGTTCCGCGTTGTCCGGCAGCGGCATACCTCCAACATTTAAGGTAAATTTAGAAAATATTAGTAGATTAAAGTGGTATAATAGGTAGCGTTTGGAAGAAATGCCAATGGGAAACGGAGTGAATGCGTTGAAACGGTTTACGGGAAGGCATTCGGCCGGCATCGTCGTTCTCGCGGCGACGATGACGATGACGATGTCCGGATGCAGTTTGACGGGCGGCGGTACGGACGCGGGCAGCGAAGTCTCGTCCCTCAAGGTCATGTACTACGACGAAAGATCGTTCTATGATCAGTTCGGCACGGTATATTCCGCGCTGCATCCGAACGTCGAGCTGACGGTCGTCTCCAATCAGAATTACTCCAACAAGCCGGTCGCGGATCCCGAGGCGGAGCTGCAAAGCTTCATCGAACGGGAAAATCCCGACGTCCTGATGCTGTCGTCCGATCAGCTGTCGAACATGGCGAAGGACGGCAAGCTGCTCGATCTCGATCCGATGCTCGCGGAGAAAGACTACCACGCGGAAACGTTGATTCCGGGCCTGCTCGATTATTTGAAATCGTTCGGGGACGGCAAGGTATACGGGCTGTCGCCGACGTTTTACAGCCAAGCGCTCTTCTACAACAAAGATCTGTTCGCGAAGTACGGCATCCCGCTTCCGCAGGACAAGATGACCTGGGAGCAGCTATTCGAGCTGGCCCGGCGCTTTCCGACGGACGGCCCGAAGGATAAACGCGTGTACGGGCTTGGCTTGGGGTACGGCGTCGACGCCTATCAGCTCGGCTCCATGATCGGAACGGCCCAGAATCTGACGATGTTCAATCCGGCGAACGGACAGATCACCGCCGACACGCCCTCCTGGAAGCGCATTTTCCAAACGGCCATCGACGGACTCAAGTCCGGGGCGCTGTACATGGAGGATCCGAACAACATGAGCGGGACGAGCACCTACGAGGACTTTTTGCTCCGCGATCCGTTCGTGGCCGGCAAGCTGGCGATGAGGCTCGACGGCACCTACTTGATGGACCAGATCAACGAGGGACGCAGCCGGCTTGAAGATAAAAGCAAGGTCGTCCAAAATTGGGATCTCGTCACGGTACCGGTCGATCCGCAAAATCCGGAGGGCAGCGTGAGCATGAACGTCGGGCAGATTTTCGCGGTGAACGCCAAGTCCGCGAACGCCGATGCCGCCAAGGAATTCGTCCGGTACATCACGAGCGAGGAATACGCCAGGGTCACGTCCAAGCTCCACTCGAACGGCTTTCCGGTGCGGACCACTTACTTGAAGGACGAAGAGAACCATAATTTCAAAGCCTTCTATGCCTTGAAGCCGAATACGCCCAAGCCGTTTCAGGATTACGACGACATCCCGCAGGCGTTCTACATGCGCTTCTCGACCCTTGCCCAACAAGAGCTGAAGAACGCGTACGACGGCAAACAATCGGTCGATGCCGCCCTTGCGGCCGTGCAGACCAAGGGGAAGGCGGCGCTCATGGAGGAGCAGGCGAAGGATAAGGCCAATGGCGGCGGCGCAAGCGCGCAAGGCGGCGAAGCCGGAGGAGCCGCTTCCTCCGCCGAAGCGTCCACAGGCGCCCGGTAGCGCCGAGCTCGGCCGTCCGGCAGGGCGGTTGGCCGGTTGCCATGGTCCCGTCGTCTATGCTACACTTGATCCAATTACGCGAAGGAGGTGAGGTAGGTGAATCACGAATGGGTCAATTCCCGCATTAGCCAGCTGCCGATTGCCATGGCTGGCATTGTGCATGCTTTTTTCGCGAACGGGATCCGTCTGTCCATTTACGACGATACGTTTGACCATTCGCGAGAAGACGCCTGCCTCCACCACAACGGATTGCTTATGAACGGGTGATTGTTTTCGCTTCCGGCCGATGCCGGGAGCCGATCGTCCGGCATCTGTCCAGGAGGGCCGCGGCTTGTTGCCGCGGCCCTTTTTTGTGCGCGCGAGGGCGGGTCTTCCGACCATACCGGGGGGACTTGACCATGATGATCGTGAACATACAGGATTTGAAAAAATACCATGCCGCCCAGCTCGTGCTGGACGGCGCGACGCTGCAGCTGCTCGAGGGCGAGAAGGTCGGCTTGATCGGCCGCAACGGCAGCGGGAAATCGACGCTGCTTCGGCTGATCGCGGGACACGAGCAGCCCGATGAAGGCCTGCTTACCGTACGGAAGGAGCTGACGATCGGCTATTTGCCGCAAATTCCGGCCGAATTCGAGGCCATGCGCGTCTACGACGTGCTGGCTTACGGCTACCGCGAGCTGCTCGGCGTGAAGGCGGAGATGGCGGCGCTCGAAGCGCGCATGTCCGATCCGGACGCGGCCGCGGACTTCGCGGCGATGGAGCGGCTGCTGCGGGCGTACGCTTCGGCGCAGGAACGGTTCGAACAGGGCGGCGGCTACGAGATGGAGACGGCGATCGACCAGGTGGCCGAAGGGCTGCGGCTCGACCGCGGCCTCGACGGACGGCGGTTCGGCAGCTTGTCCGGCGGGGAGCAGACGCGCGTCGCGCTGGCGTCCCAGCTGGTCGTCCGTCCGGAGCTGCTGCTGCTCGACGAACCGACGAACCATTTGGACCTGAAGGGGATCGAATGGCTGGAGTCGTTCCTGCGGCGGTACGAGGGCGCCTTCGTCGTCGTCTCGCACGACCGGTATTTCCTCGATGCCGTCGGCACGAAAATGATCGAGCTCGAGGACGGCGAAGCGTCGACGTACCCCACGAATTACACCGGGTACGTGAAGGAGAAGGAAGCGCGGCTGCTTCGGCAGTTCGCGCAGTACCAGGAGCAGCAGAAGGTCATTAAGAAGATGAAGGAGACGATCCGCCAGCTGGAGGAATGGGGACGGCTCGGCGGCAACGAGAAGTTTTTCAAGCGCTCGGCGTCGATCCGCAAGGCGCTGGAGCGGATGGACGTGCTTAAGCGGCCGGCGCTGGATCCGAAGACGGCGGCGTTCGCGCTGTCGATCCAGGACCGGTCCGGCCAGCGCGTGCTCGACTTCGAGGGCGTGGCGAAGCGGTTCGGGGAGCGGGCCGTCCTGGACGGCGCGTCGGGCAGCCTGCTCTACGGCGAGAAGGTCGTGCTGCTCGGGGACAACGGCTCCGGCAAAACGACGCTGTTCCGGCTGCTTCTGGGCGAGGCCGAGCCGGACGGCGGGCGCATCGAGCACGGCTCGCGCGTCGACGTCGGTTACCTTGCGCAGCAGGATCCGCCGGCCGAAGGCAAACGGACGGTCCTCGACTATTTCCGCGTCGAAGGCGCGTACGAGGAAGGGGAGGCGCGCGGCGTGCTCGCCCGGTATTTGTTCTACGGGGGCGACGTCTTCAAGCCGGTCGCGTCGCTGTCCGGCGGCGAATGGTCGCGGCTGCGGCTCGCGCTGCTCGTTCGGCGGACGCCGAATCTGCTGCTGCTGGACGAACCGACGAACCACCTCGACATCGCTTCGCGCGAGGCGCTGGAGGAAGCGCTGGAACAGTATCCGGGCACGGTGCTGGCGATTTCGCACGACCGGTATTTCATCAATCGCCTCGCGCAGCGCGTATGGGAGCTGAAGCGCGGCCGGATCGCCGCCTATCTCGGCAATTACGAGGATTACAGGGCCAAGCGCGCCGATTCGGCGGAGGAGCCCGTTGAATCGGTCGATGCGAAGCGAGCGATGACGGCTTGGGCGGAAGCGCAGGGAGGGGCGGCGCGCCCGGCGAACCGAAAGACGGAGGCGGCGCAAGGCGGCGGGAAACGGGCCGAGCAGCTGGAGCGGGAGATTGCCGCGCTCGAGGCGGAGCTGGCCGGGGCCGACGAGCGGCTGAGCGGGCTCGATGCCGCCGGCGATGCGGCGGGACTGGCAGCGGGCTGGCGCGAGCGCGAAGCGCTGCAGGCGCGGCTCGACGCGCTGCTGGAGGCGTGGATGGCGCTTGAGCCTTAGGGGCGGCGGTGCATCGCCGCGGCGCCAGAAGCGAAGCGAAAAGCGCAGCCGGCAGCCGTACGGGCGGTCGAGCGTTGCCGCGGCGCCGGAAGCGAAGCGACAAGCGCGGCCGGCAGCCGACGCGGGCGGGAAGCGTCTTACGGCGGCGGCGGAACCGCGGCTCCCCAGGAGCACCCGCGTCGAAGCCGCCGCACCGCGCTGGCGAAGGAAGGGACCTTGAATGAGAGGTTCCTTCCATTTTGCTTATTTACAAACCGAGTGTCGGTATGTATGATGAAGGTAAGCAATTATTTTCCAATTGGGGGTCTCGTACATGAACGGATTATTGCTTCTGCATTTGCTGGGGGTCGTCGTCTTCGTCGGCAACATCGTGACGGCCGCGTTCTGGAAGGTCCGCGCGGACATCGGGAAGAATCCCGCCGCGATTCACGCCGCGACGAAGTCCGTCATGGCAGCGGATTACGCCTTCACGCTTCCGGGGCTGCTCCTGATTATCGTCTCCGGCGTATGGATGGCGGCGCGCGAGCACCTGCCCATGCACGGCCTGAACTGGCTGACCGCGTCGCTCGCGCTGTTCGCCGTGACGGGCGTCATCTGGCTGGCGGTGCTCATTCCGCTGCAGCGCGCCATGATCCGGCACAGCGCCGAGAGCGTCGAGCGCGGCCGCGTCACCGAGGGGTATGCGCGCGCCTCGCGCCTGTGGGCCGCATTCGGCATCGCCGCGACGCTGCTGCCGATCGTCATTTTGTATCTGATGGTTTCCAAGAACTTCTAAGCCCGGCGTCCGTCCGAGCGGGAGCGCGAATGAGAACGATCTCATTTTTTTCTCCAAGCAGCCTCGGTGTGCTATGCTTGAGGGAAAATCACTTTAAAGGAGTCATTCCGATGATGAGATCGATCGTTCTGCGCGCTCCCGGCGAGCCGCATACCCTGACGCCGGCGGACCTGCCGGTTCCCGAGCCCGGACCGGGCGAAATCCGCGTCCGCATCAAGGCCGCCAGCTTGAACCCGGCGGATTACAAAATGGCCAAAAACGGCCATCCGGCCTGGACGTACCCGTTCGTACCCGGACTGGACGCGGCCGGCGTCGTGGATAAGACGGGCGAGGGCGCCGCGCAGTGGCGGGAGGGCGACCGCGTCGTCTACCACGGCAGCTTCGTCCGGAACGGCAGCTTCGCCGAGTACGGCATCGTCAAGGCGAACGCGGCCGCCCGGATCGCGGAGGGACTCTCGTTCGAAGAAGCGGCGGCGTTCCCGTGCGCGGGGCTGACGGCGTATCAGGCGCTGACCCGCAAGATGAACCTCAAGCAGGGCGCCTCCATTCTCATTCACGCCGGGGCCGGCGGCGTCGGCGGGTATGCGATCCAGCTGGCGAAAGCGTTCGGAGCGGGGCAAATCATCACGACCGCCTCGGCCGCCAACTTCGACTACGTGCGGACGCTCGGCGCCCATGCGGCGATCGACTACAATACGGAGGACGTCCGCGAACGCGTCCTGGCGCTGACGGACGGCCGCGGCGTCGACTACGCGCTCAATTCGATCAACCGGCAGACGGCGCAGGCCGACCTGTCGCTGCTCGCGTTCGGCGGCCAGCTGGCCTGCATCGCGGGAGCCCCGGAGACCGTGGCCGATTTTCAGCCGTCCCACAAGACGTTCACGGTGCACAAAATGATGCTCTCGGGCGCGTACCTGGCCGGGGACGAACGGGCCGAGACCGAGCTCGGCATCATGGCGGAGCAGTTCATGGCGCTGATGACGGCCGGCAAAATCGTGCCGATGATCGAGAAGCGCATCTCGCTCGAAGAGGTCCCAGGCGAGCTGACCCGGCTCTCGCAGCGGCATGTCCGGGGGAAGATCGTCGTCGTGCTTTGACGCGCCCCGGCTCGGACCCGCGCGGCTCGTGCCGGCCATTCAACCGTTCGGCGGCTTCGTCCGATATAGTAGGAGCAGGCCGAACGACGGGCGGCAGAATGGAGGACTCGCATGGACATTCCGGCATTGTCGATCTCGCTGGCGCAGGGCAGCCTGGCGCAGGCGGTCGGCATCCAAGTGCTCAAGATGGCCCAGGATCAGGCAACGGCGCAATCGCAGCAGCTCGTCCAAATGATGCAGCAGAGCGCGCAGCCGAACTTGGGCGCCAATCTCGATATTCGCGTCTAGCCCTCATCGTGGTAGAATCGTGGTAGAATGAGGGACGGAAGCCGCATACCGAGGAGGAATGGATGATACTCGCCGCTATTTTCGTAGGATTGGTCGCACTGGAGCACGTATACATCTTGGTGCTCGAAATGTTTCTATGGACGACGCCGCGCGCGATGAGAGCTTTCGGCACGACGAAGGCAGAAGCGGAGACGACGAAAGCGCTCGCCGCGAACCAGGGGTTGTACAACGGTTTCCTGGCCGCGGGACTCGTCTGGGGGCTCGTGCATCCGGACGAGACGACCGGCCGCGCGATCGAACTGTTCTTCCTGATCTGCGTCCTGGTCGCCGCGCTGTACGGCGGCGCGACGGCGAAGCGCTCGATCTGGCTCGTGCAGGGCCTGCCGGCGTTGATTGCGCTCATCTTCGTGCTGGTCCGGTGAACGGCGCGACGCAAGCGCAAAAGAGGCTGCCCACGGGGCAGCCTCTTTTGATTTTCGCACAGTTGCAAGTTATTTGTTGCGGGTTATTTCGCTTGCGGGTACTTATCCAATGCTTTGACGGCATTGGCGATTTCGTCGGCCGCTTGCGCTTGGGTCAGTTCGGCCTTCGGATCGAACTTGCCGTCCGCGTCCAGCTTGACGATGCCGAGGTTCAGCGCGGTTTGCACAGAACCGGAGTAGAGCGCGTCGAGTTGGTCGCCGTCCTTGATGTCGACCGGCGCGACCTTGATCATCGGCAGCTTGCCGCTCTTCTGCAGGCTTTGCACGAGGACGTGCGTGAACGCTTCGCGGGTCGCCTTTTGGTCCGGATTCAGGTCGAAGCTCTTCAGGTCGACCGCGATGCCGAATTGCTTGGCGATCAGATCGGCGCCTTGCGCGGCGGTAATCGGCGCGTTCGCTTCGGCCGGCGCTTGGTGGGCTTTCAGGTAGGCCGTCGCCTTGTCGATCGCTTCAAGCGCCGCGGAACGCGTCACTTCCGTTTTCGGGCCGAAGGTGCCGTCTTCGTTCAACTGCACGATGCCGTATTTGATCGCGCGCTGGATCGAGCCGGAGTAAACGACGTTGATTTGGTCCTGATCCTTGATGTCGACGACGACCGGATTGATCAGCGGCAGCTGGCCGGCCTTCTCGACGGAGCGGACGAGCAGGTCGATGAACGCTTCGCGCGTCAGCACGGCATCCGGCGCGACGTCTTCGCCGAGCTCGGCTTTGGCGCCCAGCGCGCCGCCGATCAGATCGGCGCCTTGCGCGGCCGTCAGCGTGCCGTCGGCGACTTCACCCGGGTGCGCCTTCAAGTATTCGATCGCATTGTAGATTTCCTCGGCGGACTCGGAGCGGGTGATGGCGGCTTTCGGCTTCAGCTGGCCGTCCTTGTCGAGGGCGATCACGCCGTAGCTAAGCGCGCGCTGGATCGAACCGGAGTAGTCGACCGTGATTTGATCGCCGTCCTTGATGTCGATGACGACCGGATTGACCATCGGCAGCTTGCCGCTCGCTTCCATCGCGTGAATGAGCATGTGCGTGAATTCTTCGCGCGACAGCACCTTGCCCGGGTTCAGGTCGGCCGGCAGGCCGATGTTGTTGACGGCGGCGATGATGAACGCGTCCGCGTACCAGGCGTCGTCCTTGGCGTTCTGGAAGTAGTCGCTCGCTTTCGGCTCCTTGAAGAAGCGGACAAGGTCCAGGTTCAGGTCGAGCGCGTTCACGATCAGCTGCACGCCTTGGGCGGCCGTCATCGACGCTTGCGGCGCGAACAGTTCGGCACTCACGCCTTTCACCAGTCCTCTCTCCTGCAAGGAAATGATTTTATCCTTCGCGGCGTCATTGCCGAGATCCGTAAAGCCGGCTGCGGCGAAGCTTTGGCTGGCGAACGTGAGCGACAGGGCGGCGGTAGCGGTAAGCGTCAGCATTTTGAACGATTTCTTCATGTTCTTTCACCTCTAGAGAAGTAGTATTTTCCTATCACACAGCCTCAGACGGGCCCATCTGCAAAAAGGTTGCAGCGCCGGTCGCGAATTTTGTCGGGCGCTTCGCGGGTGACTTCGGGAGCCGGACGGGACACCGATGTTTCGCGCCGAGGCAATGCCGGGCGGCTGCTTCTTCCTTGCTGCAGAATTGCCAATTTCCGAGGCGTTCAACCGCGGGGACGGGGCGGCCGCGGGATAACGGAGCGCGCTTTCGTTCCGGAACGGGATGGATTACAATCGAATCAGGATAAGGGGAAGGGGCGAGGCCGTTCATGAAAGCTTGCCGTCCGCAGCAACCGCAGTTGCAAAGCGGTTGACGGACGCGAACTCTCGCCGGCGGGCGTCCGCGCGCGCGGGAAGAGCGATTGCAAGATGGACGAGAAGAGTTGGATCGAGAGGAGATGAACGATAGGATGAAACCGCGGATTACGGTGTTGACGCTGGGCGTGGACGATCTCGAGCGATCGCTCCGGTTCTATCGCGACGGGCTCGGCCTGGCGACCGAGGGCATCGTCGGGACGGAATTCGAGCATGGGGCGGTAGCGTTCTTCGACCTGCAGGCCGGCATGAAGCTGGCCATCTGGCGCAGGTCCGACATGGCGCACGAGACGAAGCTGCCGCTCGCGCCGCCGAGCCCGACCGAATTCACCATCGGACACAACGTAGGGAGCAGGGCGGAGGTGGACCGGGTCATGGCGCTCGCGCTGGAGGCCGGAGCGACGATCGTCGATCCCGCGCACGACGCGTTCTGGGGCGGGTATTCCGGCCATTTCCAGGACCCCGACGGCCATCTGTGGGAAGTCGTCTGGAATCCCGCCTGGGAGCCGGACGAGTCGTAACGCCCGGAACGGAACGCGCATGCGCGAGGAAAGCAAAAGGCCGCCCGGCGTCGAACTCGATCGACGCCGGGCGGCCTTTCGCATGACGGCAAACGCGATTGACGGACGGCCGCGCTTGCGGGTTTCGTCCGCCGGCCAATAGCCGCGGGGCGGGGGCAGGGCCGTTTAAACTACAGCGCCGCGAAACGGACGCATACCGGCTTGGACACCTGCAGCTCGCTTCCCGTCGGCCGCAGCTTGCCGGTCTCGGCGTCGCGGGCGAACGTCACGACGTTGTTGCCGTCGCGGTTCGCGACGAGCGCGAAGCGGCCGTCCGGCGAGAGGCCGAAGTTGCGCGGATGGCCGCCGAGCGTCGGCGCGTACTCCACCGGCTCCAGCCGGCCGTTCGCGGGATCGACGCGGTAGACGGCGAGGCTGTCGTGCCCGCGGTTGGAGCCGTACAGGAACTTGCCGTCCGGCGACAGGTGGATGTCCGCCGTGCCGTTCTCCCCGGCGTACCCGTCCGGCAGCGTGGAGATCGTCTGACGGACGGTCAGCGCGCCCGCCTCGGCGTCGTAGCCGTAGACGGTGATCGTGCTGTTCAGCTCGTTGATGCCGTAACCCATCGGCAGCTCCGGATGGAAGACGAAGTGGCGCGGCCCGGAGCCCGGGGCGATGCTTGTCTCGGAATGAGGCGTCAGCTTCCCGTCCGCGAGGTCGAGCTTGTAGACGAACAGCTTGTCCAGGCCGAGGTCGGACACGACGGCGTAGCGGTTGTTGCGGTCGACGATGACCGAATGGGCGCGCGCCTGGGTTTGGGCCGGCTTCAAGCTGCTGCCTTCATGCCGGTGGACGTCCGACGTCGCGCCGATGCGGCCGTCCGGCAAAATCGGCGACAGGCCGATCATCCCGCCGTGGTAGCTCGCCGTCATCGCGAACCGGTTCGTCCGGTCGAGCGTAATGTGGCAGGTCGTCGCCGGAAGCGTGATCTCGTCGTTCAGGCGCTCCAGCCGGCCCGCGTCCGGATCGAACCGGTACGCGGCGGCCGCGCCGACGCGGCGGCCTTCCGCGTCCTTGCTTTCCATGATCGTATACAAGGTCCGGGCGGAATCGGCGGGTACGAGGAAGGTCGGATTTTGCAGGCCGTCCGCTTGATCGAGCAGCGTCAGCGCCCCGGTCTCGGCATCGTACGCGCACGCGTACAGGCCGGGTCCGTCCGCGTCCGCGTAAGAACCGATAAAGGCAAAGGATTGTGTTGCCGCCATGGTCAGGCACCTCCAAATCGAATGGGCATTCTACGGTTGCATTTTACCATTATTCGCGGGAAAAGGCATCCCGGACGCGAAAAGTCCCCCCGTTCGCGAAGAACGGATGGACGGATCGCACGCGGGGCTGCCGGCGCGGCATCCCGGCGTCCACCGGCTCGCTTTCGCCGTCCGTCGAGACCGAGCTCCGGCCATAAGCCGGACCCCTCTTCGCGTTCGCCGGCGACGGCTCGCCGCATGTTGTAAACGGTCCCCGTTCATATTATGATAGGGGGCGGATGTTCGAAGATTCGCTAATCCGGCATTCTTACATAGATCGCGACGATGAAGGACATGCTTGGGCCAACTTTACCTACGATGGAGGCTTTCCGAATGAGTATTCATATCAACGCCAAACCGGGCGAGATCGCCGAAACGATCCTGCTGCCGGGCGATCCGCTGCGCGCGCGGTACATCGCCGAAACGTTCCTCGAGGACGCGCGCTGCTACAACGAGGTGCGGGGCATGCTCGGCTTTACCGGCAGCTATAAAGGGCACCGGATTTCCGTGCAGGGCACGGGCATGGGCGTGCCGTCGATCAGCATCTACGCGAACGAGCTGATCCGCGAATACGGCGTCAAGCAGCTGATCCGCGTCGGCACGTGCGGCGGCATGCGCGAGGACGTCAAGGTCCGCGACGTCATTCTCGCCATGACGGCCACCACGGATTCCGCGGCCAACCACCAGCTGTTCCCGGGCTTCACGTTCGCGCCGGCCGCGGATTTCGATCTGCTGCACCGGGCCTACCGGGCGACGGTCGAGAAGGGGCTGGCGGTCAAAGTGGGCAACATCCTGACGGCGGACAACTTCTACCGCGAAAGCATGGATCCGGTCAAGAAGCTGGCCGATTACGGCGTGCTCGCGGTGGAGATGGAGTCCTCGGCGCTGTACACGATCGCCGCCCGCCACGGCGCGAAGGCGCTGTCCGTGCTGACGGTGAGCGACCACCTGTTCAGCGGCGAAGCGGATACGACGGCGGAAGAACGCCAGACGACGTTCAACGACATGATCGTCGTGGCGCTCGAGGCGGCCGTCCAAGGCGCGTAGCGCAGGCTGGCCGGCGGCGGCGCCAAGCGGCCGAACAGCCGAACAGCCGAACAGCCGAACAGCCGAACAGCCGAACAGCTTGACACCGAGCGGCGCGGCCAAACGGAGCGACTACGAGCAAAACCCCCGAACGCCGGCGTTCGGGGGTTTTTCGTCGTGCCGCGAGCCGCGCCGGCAAGGTACAGGGGAGCTTGGCTCCATAAGAATGGTGCCGACCGGCGGGCCGGACTCTCAAGCTGTGCCTTCCGCTCTATCGGGCTTCGCCGTCCGCCTCCAGCAGCCCGCGCATCCGGTCCGCCGTCTCCTCGTCGTCCGGCAGGTTGACCGTCGCCGTCAGATGCGCGGCGTCCGAGACGAGAAACGAAATCTGCACGAAAGCGAGCCGGCCGGCCGCCGCATGATGGTTGATCTTCTTGCCTTCGGGACCGGCCAGCACGTCATGCCGCGGCCACCAAGCCGCGAACTCCGGGCTGATCCGGGTCAATTCCTCGATCAGCGCGACCCACCACGGATCGCCGGGATAGTTGGCGTAGCCGGCCCGGAAGACCGCGAGGCGGTGCCGGGCGTGCGCTTCCCACTTGCCGCGCAGCAGGGCTTTGACGGCTGGCGAGGTGAACGTGCGCCAGAGCGAATTGCGCTCGCGGTCGGACAGCTCTTCGTACGGACCGTAGAGCAGGCTGGCCGCCCGGTTCCAGGCGACGACGTTCAGCCGCTGGTCCGTGACGTAGGCCGGGCTCGCGCCCTGCAGATCCAGGAACCGCTGAAGCGCGGGATCGACGCCGGGGATCCCGGTCTCCCTGCGGCCCGGCAGCTGCCCGAGCGCCAGCAGATAGAGATGACGGCGTTCTGGCTCGTCCAGCCGGAGCGCGCGCGACAGGCTGTCCAGCACTTGCGCCGAGATTCCGATGTCGCGGGCCTGCTCCATCCACGTGTACCAGTCGACGCTCACGCCGGCGAGCTGCGCGACCTCGCCGCGCCGCAGTCCGGGCGTCCGCCTGCGCCCGCCCGCGGGCAGCCCGGCTTGTTCCGGCGACAGCCGCGCGCGGCGCGTCTTCAGGAACTGCGCGAGCTCGCGCAGCCGTTCCTTGTCGCTCATCTTCATGCCGCTTCGCTCCTTCCGCCGGAAACGCTTGACTAGGAGGCTCGCTCCTAGGATAAACCGTTCTCTTATTCCGGCATTCGTCTCATTATACACTGGGTGCGGGGCGGCGGGGGACGCCGCTCCGCACGCAGGATGGGGAAAGCGGGGGGATGAGGAAATGGATATGGAACAAACATTAAGGTTAACCAAGGAAGGCGGAACGAAGCGTCCGCTGCTCCTCTTCGGGCTGTCGCTCGGGTATTTCATGGTCCTGCTGGACACGACGGCGGTCAGCGTCGCGCTGCCGGCGATCGGCGCCGACTTGGGCGGCGGCATGCAGGATCTGCAGTGGGTCGCGAACGCGTACACGATCGCGTTCGCCGGTCTGCTGCTGTCGATGGGCGCGCTCGCCGATAGGCTGGGCGCCAAGCGCGTGTATCTCGGCGGCCTGGCGTTGTTCGCCGCCGCCTCGGCCCTGTCGGCCGCCGCGCCCGGCATCGGCGGGCTGATCGCGCTGCGCGCCGCGCTCGGCATCGGCGGGGCGGCGCTGCTGCCCGCCTCGCTGACGCTGCTCGCGCAGGCGTATCCCGACAAGGCCGCGCGCGCCAGGGCGATGGGCTTCTGGGCGGCGGCGACGGGCGTCGCGATGGCGGCCGGCCCGGTAGCCGGCGGCCTGCTGGTCGACGCCGCCGGCTGGCGCACCATCTTCCTGCTGAACGTGCCGCCGGCCGTCTTCAGCCTGATCGTCACGAATAGGCTGGCGGGGAATCCGCCCCGCGCGGCCGGCCGCGGCCTCGATCCGGCCGGGCAGCTCGCGGCCGTCGCCGCCATCGCTTCGCTGTCCTACGCGCTCATGCAAGGCGATGCGGACGGTTGGCGTTCGCCGCGCATCGTCGCGGCTTTCGCGGTGGCCGCGGCGAGCGTCGCCGGGTTCGCGATCGCCGAGGCCCGCGTCCGGACGCCGCTGCTGCCCCTGCGGCTGCTGCGCAAGCCGGCGGTGGCGGGCGGCCTCGCCGCGGGCATGGCGATCAACGTCGCGCTGTCCGGCCTGCTGTTCGCGCTGCCGTATTACGGCCAGCGCGCGGGCGGCTTGTCCGCGCGCGACGCCGGGCTCGCGCTGCTGCCGATGATGCTGCCGCTCGCGTTCAATCCGATCCTGACGGGCCGGATCGTGGGGCGGATCGGGGCGAAGCTTCCGATGGCGGCGGGCTTTGCCCTGGCGGCGGCCGGCACGCTGCTGCTCGCCCTCGCGGACGCGCAGGCGGGCAGCGCGCTCGCCATAGCCGGGCTCTTGCTGACCGGCTTCGGCGTTTCCTTCGCGATTCCGTCCGTCATGACGGCCGTGATCGCCGCCGTCGCGCCGGAGGAGACCGGAACCGCGTCGGGCGCGCTGAACGCCGCCCGTCAGCTCGGCGCGACGTTCGGCGTGGCGCTCGTCGCGCTGGTGCTGAGCCGGTATGCCGAGCCGGAGGCCGGCCTCCGTGCGTCACTGCTCGGCATGGCCGTCCTGCTGCTCGGCGGCGTGCCGGTCGCGCTCTTCGGCATGGGCGGGGGCAGGCGTTCCGGCTGACGGCGCATCCGGCGGCCCGGCCGCTCGCTCCGGAGCGACTCCGTCCGCTAGCGACCGCTCCCGGACGAAATCGATGAACCGTTTGGCCGCGGGCGACAGGTAACGGTCCCGTCGCCACTTGAGCCCGAGCTCCCACTGCCAGTCCTCGTCCCGGATCGGAATCCAGACGAGGCCGTCCAGCAGAAGGCCGGGCGTCCGCGGCAGCACCGACACGCCGAGGCCGGCCTTGATGAAGCCCGCGACGGTGATGAGGTCCTCGGCGTCGTACGCGGAGGCGAGCGCGAAGTCGGCGCTGGCGGCGCGAGCGCGGATGGAATCCCGCAGGCCGCAGTTTTTGCTCAGCCCGACGAAGGGCTCCCCGGACAGTTCCGCCAGGCGGATCGAAGCCAGGTTAGCGAAGCGATGCCGTTCGGAGACGACGACGTAAAGCGGCATCCGCCGGACGACGATCCATTCGCGGTTGTCCGTTACGGTTTCCTTGGACGTCAGGAGCAGATCGGACCGGCCGCTCTCCAGCTGTTCGTCGATGTCGGCGTTGTCGCCTTGAATCAGCTCGAACCGCACCTTGGGATACCGTTCGAGATAAGCCGTGACGAGCGAGGGCACGAGGTCGACGCCGAGGATGTTCAGATAGGAAAGGGGAATGACGCCCGTATCGGGGCTCGACGATTCTTCGATTTCCTGCATCCCTTTGCGGATGCTCGCCAGCGCTTCGTCGACCCACTTCGCGAACGCGGCGCCGTACCGGTTCAGCCGCAGATTCCGCCCGCCGCGGTCGAAGAGCGGCACGCCGAGCTCGCTCTCCAGCTTGGAAATGGCATGGCTGAGCGCCGGCTGCGTCACGTTCAGCGCCTTCGCGGCCATCGTCATATGCTGCAACCGGGAGACGGTCAGAAAATAGTCCAGCTGCGTAAGCTCCATGAGCCGCGCTCCTTTGTCCATGAATTCTAATCATCGTTTCGTTCCCTACTATAATGCAAGCGTAATGAATGAAGCAACCGAGCGGGAACGCGGGCCTTCGGCCGGCGCTCCCGCCTTGCGCGCCGAGCAGCAAAAAACACGCCGTCTCCGGCGTGTTTTTTTGGCCATGCTTCAATCCGGCCCCGGGCTTACGCCGCCCGTCGCCGCCGAATTACCGCCCTCCAAAAGCTCCCGCGCGAAGGCGAGCCATACCCGCGCCGCATAGGACAGGTACGCGTTCCGGCGCCAGATCATCGCCGGCGCCCACGGAATGGCAGGCTCCGTCGGAATGACCCGCAGCCGGGAACGGTCCAGGTCGCGGCAGATCCGCTCCGGCAGCAGGGCGATGCCCAGATCCACGGCGGCCAGCTCGCTGATGAGATCCCACTGCGTGCTCTTGTACACGGCTTGCGGCAAGAAGCCTTCCCGCTCGCACGCGTCGATGATCCGGTCGTGCAGCACGAAATCCTCGTGGAAGAGGAGGAACCGGTCCTCGCTCAGCTCCGCGAGCCGGACCGCGTCGCGGCCGGCGAGCCGGTGCGCGGGCGAGACGACCAGCAGCAGCCGCTGCTTGCCGAAGCAAAACGATTCGAACCGTTCGGGGTCCGCCGGCAGCAAGGTGACGCCGATATCGAGCTTGCCCTCGGCGACTTCCGCCTCGACGCGTTTGGCCCCGTACTCGAACAGCTGCAGCGCGATGTTCGGGTAGCGCTCGCGGAAGCCGCCGATCACGCCCGGAAAGAAGCTGACGCCGACCATCGGCGGCAAGCCGATGCGGATGCGGCCGCTCTTCGCTTCCGTCAGCTCGCCGAGCCGCGCGGTCATGTCGTCGAACGTCCGCACCATCTGCTGCGCCTGCGCAAGCAGGATTTCGCCCGCGTCCGTCAGCACGATCCGCTTGCCGCTGCGTTCGAACAGGACGACGCCGAGCTCGTCCTCGATCGTCTTGATCGTCTTGCTGATCGTCGGCTGCGAGACGTACAGCGCCTGCGCGGCCTTGGTGAAGCTCTGGCGGCGGGCGACCTCCAGAAAATAATGCAGCTGCCGGATATCCACGCGCGATGCCTCCCATCTCTCATAGCCAAACGGAATGAAAACGATGCTGTAAATGTATTTTACCTATGAAAGAAGCTGCTGTACACTTTCGTTTAGAAAGGGGCTTACAGCATTGCGCAAATCGATTTCCATCCTGTTTCAAGTGCTCTTCTTCACGGCGCTCGCCCGGCTGATGAACGAGCTTGTCGCCTGGCTTCGCATACCGGTTCCCGGCAGCATTCTCGGCATGCTGCTCGTGTTTGCGCTAATCCGGCTGCGGGTGCTGCCGCGGCGGCGGCTCGAGGGGGGCGCCGACTGGCTGATCGCCACGATGCTGCTGTTCTTCATTCCGCCGGCCGTCGGCATCATTGCCTACCGGCAGCTGCTGGCCGACGACGGCATCCGCATCGCGCTCGTCCTCGCGGCGGGCACGGCGGTCGTGATGCTGTGCAGCGGCTTGATCGCGCAGAGCATCGCCAAGCGAAAGGAGTCCTCGCAGCCATGACGACCGCCATCGCAAGCTTCCTCGCCACGGTGCTCGTCTACGCGCTGGCGAATCGGCTGTATAGGCGCCGGCGGATCCTGCTCCTGTCGCCGCTCATCGTGACGCCGGCGTCGCTCGCGCTGCTGCTGCTGGCGACGCGGACGGATTTCGCGGCGTACAATGCCGGGGCGCACTGGCTCTCCGACATGCTGCAGCCCGCCACCGTCGCGCTGGCGGTTCCGCTCGCCCGGCATTTCGGCCTCGTGAAGAAGCATGCGGCCGAGATCGCGGCCGGCGTGCTGTCCGGCTCGGCGGCCGCGGTCGGGTCGACGCTGTGGCTGGCCAAGGCCATGAAGCTCGATCCGCAGCTCGTGAACAGCCTGATTCCGCACTCGTCGACGACGCCGATCGCGATGAACATCTCGCAGGCGATCGGCGGCATTCCGGCGGTCACCGCGGTAGCGGTCATGATCACCGGCATTTTCGGCTCGCTCATCGGTCCGGGCGTGATCCGGCTGCTTCGCATCCGCAGCGACGTCGCCCGCGGCGTGCTGCTCGGCACGAGCGCCCACGGCGCGGGAACGTCCAAGGCGTTCGAGCTGAGCAGCGTATCGGGCACGGTATCGAGCATCGCCATGATATTGGCCGCGGTCGTTACGTTATTCATCGCGCCGTGGCTGCTGACCTATTTCGAATCTTGAGGGGGAACCTAGGCATGACACGCTCAACCGGTATGCAAACCGCGCTTATGATCGCCTTCCTCGTCCTCGTCTGGGGCGTTAACTGGCCGTTGTCCAAATACGCGCTCGCTTACGCGCCGCCGATCTTGTTCTCCGGCATCCGTACGCTGCTCGGCGGATTGCTGCTGCTCGCGGTCGCCATTCCGCGCTACCGCCGGCTGCGGTTCAAGCAGACTTGGCGCATCTACGCCGTCTCGGCCGTCGTGAACGTCGTCTTGTATTACGGCTTGCAGACGATCGGACTCGGTTATTTGCCCTCGGGGCTGTTCTCGGCCATCGTCTTCCTTCAGCCGGTGCTGGTCGGCCTGTTCTCCTGGCTGTGGCTGGGCGAATCGATGAACGGGCTGAAGGTCGCCGGCCTGGTCTTAGGATTCGCCGGCGTCGCCGTCATATGCGGCGGATCGGGGAGCGCATCCGGTCACATCTCCGCCGCGGGCATCCTGCTTGCCCTGGGCTCGGCGCTCAGCTGGGCGCTCGGCACCGTCTTCGTCAAGAAATCCGGCGCCGCCGTCGATCCCATCTGGCTCGTCTCCATGCAGCTGCTGTTCGGCGGCGGATTCATGACCGCGCTGGGCAGCCGGGTAGAACGCTGGTCGGACGTCGCGTGGAGCGCGGACTTCATCGCCGATCTGCTGTTCATCGCGATCTTCGTCATCGCCTTGGGCTGGCTCGTCTTCTACCGGCTCATGGATTCGGGCGACGCCAGCAAGGTGGCTTCGTATACGTTCCTGATTCCGCTCGTGGCGATCTTGACGGGCTGCCTGTTCTTCGGCGAGCCGTTCTCGCTCTCGCTGCTGGCCGGACTGATCCTCGTGCTCGGAAGCATCTTCCTCGTCAATCGCCGGCCTTCCCGCCGCGCGCCGCGCCGTCTGGCGCACGCGGCGAAGTGACGTTCGCTCGGCGTTCGCGGCAGGAAGCCGTTTAAAAAAATAAACGGCCGATGCAACCAATCGCGTCTCCGGAGCGTCTACCCATAATATGGAATTTATGCGATGGGAAGGAGAAGCGGGCATGCGGACATTACTCGGGTTCGTCGCGATCGCCATCGGCGTCGTCGGCGCGCTGTCGCCCGCGACGTCATGGCAGATGTCGGCCGGCTGGAGGTTTCGGGACGCGGAGCCGAGCGGCGCGGCGCTGAGCGCGCATCGGCTGGGCGGGGTCCTTGCGATTCTTGCCGGCCTCGTCCTCCTCGTCTCCAGCTGTTCGTCCGGCGGCGACGGCGCGGCCTACCGGGCGCAGTTTCAGGCTAAGCTGCTGGCCGGCGAGGCGGCGGACATACGGGTCGGGCAGCCGGGGCGTCCGTACGCGCTGAGCGCCGAGGAACGGCAGGAGGCGGCCGACTTGATGGGACATGCGCCGATGCGCGCGTTCGAGCCGGGCAACGCTTACGGCGCCGCCGGCGAGGCGACGGTCGTCTTCGAGGACGGGTTGACGGAGCAGCTGCTGCTGTTCGGTCCGTCTGGCGGCGTCGAGCTTCATCTCCGCTCCGGCGAAGCGTACGCCTTCGACAGCCCGGAGCTGGGCAGCCGGTTCCGCGACTGGATGCGGAAGGCGGACGAGCGGTAAACGGCCGTGCAGCCGCAGACCGGAAGCAGCGACGGCCGCGCCTGTACGCGCCAAAAAGACCCCGTTTCGGGGTCCTTTTTCGTCTGCGATAAGTCGGCGGACCGTCCGCTGTCTCAGGTCTCGGTCATGACCCCGCCGTTCACGTGCAGCACTTGGCCCGTGACGAACGACGAATCGTCGGAGGCGAGATAGACGTAGGCCGGCGCCAGCTCGAACGGTTGGCCGGCGCGCTTCATCGGCGTTTCGAGCCCGAACGTCTTCACGTACTCCGCCGAATAGCTGGACACGATAAGCGGCGTCCAGATCGGACCCGGCGCGACGGCATTGACGCGGACGCCGCATTTGACGAGCTGAAGGGACAGGGAGCGGGTGAACGAGACGATCGCGCCCTTCGTCGAGGAATAGTCTACGAGCAGCGGCGCGCCGGCGTAGGCGGTGACGGATGCGGTGCTGGTGATCGTGCTGCCGGGACGGAGATGGGGAAGCGCCGCCTTGGTCATATAAAAGTGAGGGAAAATGTTCGTGCGGTACGTGTCTTCCAGCTGCGCGTCGGAGATGTTCAAGATGCTGTCCTGCGGAAACTGGACCCCTTGGTTCAGGACGAGCGCGTCGAGCTTGCCGTAGCGCTCCAGCGTCCGCTTCACGACTTCCGCGGAGAACGCCGGCACGCGCAGGTCGCCTTCGATGGGCAGGCAGCTCCGCCCGTACCGCTCCACCGTCTTTTGCGTCGCGGCGGCGTCTTCGCGCTCGTACAAGTAGACGATGGCGACGTCGGCGCCTTCTTTGGCGAAGGCGATGGCGACCGCGCGGCCGATGCCGCTGTCCCCGCCTGTGATGATCGCGACCTTGCCCGCCAGCTTCCCGCTGCCTTTGTAGCCGGGATTATCCGAGATCGGCGTCGGCACCATCAGATATTCAAGACCGGGCTGGCGGTCTTGATGCTGGGGCGGGAACGTCACCGGCACCTGCTCGCATTTCGTCTCTTGACTGTAATAGGGGTAACCCGGGATCATCGCTGTACCTCCGTGATGGATTGATGATACAGGATATTCACCCATGGGCGGGAAGGTGTGGCCGGACGGGAAGGTCGCGCACGCGGAAGCTTGCAGGCTTGGCGGGCGAAGCGGCCGCCAAGCCGTTTTAATGGCGTAACGAGCTAGACCGATGCGAAAAAACGGACGAGGCCGAGCAGCGCGAACCCGAACAGCGACGCGCCCGCGCCGATGCCGGTCACGGCGCTGTTCGCGACCCGCAGCCGCGGCGCGACGAAAGGCGCGGCCGCCGCGACGGCGACGAGCAGCGCCGCCAGCACGTAGAGGCCGGCATCGTCGAAGACATGGCGCAGTCCGATGAAATGCACGCCGACGATGAACGCGATCCACGGCGCGACGAGGCCGGAGCGCCTGCGGCGGATCAGCAGGTAGGCACCTATGCCGCAGACGGCGATCTCCGCGTAGACGGAGATCAGATAGCCGCGGAGCGGGCCGTCGTCCGCCAGCGCGGAAGGCGCGTCCCAATGCGTGACGCTCAAGTAAACGCCGTACAGGCAGAGCAGCAGGGCCGTCCCGGAAGCGATCCCGAGGTATTTGCGCCAGTGCGGGCGCGGGTTTTCCTGGGCCCAGCCGAACCAGACGAAGCTGAACAGGCCGAAGACGGAGACATACATGGCATGATCGCGGACGAAATCCATTTCAGATCCTCCCTTTGGAAATGCGGATTTGGAGTTCCGTTAGCCATTGCGGAGTTGGAAAATAAAAGCAGGTTGCTTCCAGCATACCATGAACGGAACGATTGTGTACCTTGCGGCGATATGTTAAGATATTGAAAGTGATAATCATTATCATGGGGGCGGATAAACCATGACGACAGCGTACGATTTTTCGTTGGTGAAAACCTACTTGCATATCTCGCCGGAGGGCGCGGAGCACGTGCTGGACGAAATGCCGGCGACCGGCTTCTTCGACGCCGCCCGCTTGGACGGCATGCTGCGCAAGACGGGGGAGATCGTGCGGGCGACCGACTACAAGCTGCCGGGCTCGTTCTTCGGCACGACGCTGTGCCATCTGAGCGTGACGAAGCTGATTTTCCTCGCCATGTACGGCAAGATTCTTCGGCTGAACCTCGATAACCTGACGTTCCAGATCGATTACGAGGAAGACCACGGCCACCCGCATCTGGGCTACCGGCTCGACGGGATCGACGCGGCGGAGCTGCCCGAAGGGAACGCCGACGGCTTCGTGGCGGAGGATTGGCGCGCGTTCATGACGGACACCGTGACGCCTGCAGTCCGGGCGATCGCGCAGGCTTCTCGCATGAACGCGGAGGTCATCTGGCAGCAGTTCGGCAGCATCGCCGGCGTGGTCAAAGACTTCGTGGGGAAGATGCGGCTGCCGGCGGAGGTAACCGAACGGTTCGACCATCATTTCCGGCTGCTGTCCGAAGCGATCCCGGCGGAGGCCTTCGGCCGCAAGCGCAACCCGTTCCAATGGGAGACCCGCTACGTCGACAATCCGTACCAGCCCGGCGAGCGCTGGATGATGCGCTCCGGCTGCTGCCAGTACGACCGCCGCGAGGGCGGGACCAAATGCTTCGTCTGTCCGCGCATGACGCCGGACGAACGGGCCTGCGAGGCGCAGCGCATTCAGGCGGAATCCGCCGCCGTCTAGTCGAACGTCCCATATGCCAGCCATCATCGTTAACAATCATTCAAGAGCCGTTGTTGCCGCTCCCTCGCCGGGGCAGCGAACGGCTCTTTTTGCGCCGTTCGGACGCGGACGGGAGCCGCCTTCAGGCTTCGCTTCGGATCAGGTTCACGAGGTTGGCCGCCGCGGCGGGAAGGGGCTCGTCGCGGCGCGTGCATACGGCGATCGAATTGACGAGCCGGATATCCTTCACATGGACGCGGCTGAGCTCCCCGCGCCGGACGTACTCGCGCACGACGAGCGAGGAGACGAAATTGGCGCCGTAGCCCGCGATGACGGCCATGATCGCTTCGTGCAGCCGTTGAACCGCAGCGGGATGCGCGGCGCGGGAACGTTGTACGTCCGGCAGAGCGCCAGCAGCCGCTCGCGCGTCGAGCTGCCTTCTTCCCGCATGACGAACGGCTCCCGCATCATGTCGCGAAGCGACACCTCCCGGTTCGCGTACGGGTGATTCGGCGCGACGACGAACCACAGCTCGTCTTGGAAGAGCTGCTCGGCCAGAATCGCGTCCGGGTGCTCTTCAGTCAATCCGCCATAAACCGCGATATCGGCGTCCATGTTCAAGAGCTGCCGGAACGCGTCGGCGGAATTGGTCGTCGTGATCGTCATCTCGACGTTCTCGTAGCGCTGCTTGAATTTGGCGATCCAAGCGGGGATGAGAAACTGCGCCGGCAAATACGTCGCGGCGATCCGAATATGGCCGCGCGCGCCGCCGCGGAATTCCTCGCAATATTGTTCGATCTGCTGCTCCGTCGCGAACAGCCGCTTGGCCAGCAGCGCAAGTCCGGCGCCGGCTTCGGTCAAGGCGATGCCGCGTCCGCTCGGCTGCAGCAGCGTCATGCCCAGCTCTCTCTCGAATTTCTTGACTTGGGCGGTAATGGCCGGTTGGCTGATGCTGAGCAGCTCGGAGGCGCGGGTCACGCTGCCCGTGGACGCGATCACGTGAAACAGGCGCAGGGCGTGCAGGTTCATGGGAAGGCTCCTTCCGCTTGACTTATATATTTAATCTATGAGTGCGAGATAAAGATATATTTTATTTATCATTATAGGGACTCTACAATGGAAGTGGAAGCTCAACCCATTCGCTAAAGGAGAGGATCAGCATGAACGAAGCCTTTACGTGGAGCCTTGTCGACGAGTATATCGAGGACCGCCTCATTCCGCGGGACCCGGCGCTGGACGAGGCGCTGGACGCGAACCGCCAAGCCGATCTGCCGCCGATCGACGTGTCCGCCGCCCAAGGCAAGCTGCTGCAGCTGTTCGCGCGCATGGCGGGCGCGAAGCGCATACTCGAGATCGGGACGCTCGGCGGGTACAGCACGATCTGGATGGCTCGGGCGCTCCCGGAGGACGGCACGCTGGTGACGCTGGAGCTGGATCCGCGCCATGCCGCCGTCGCCGTCGCGAACGCGGCGCGGGCCGGTCTGGACCGCGTCGTCGACGTTCGCGTCGGCCCGGCGCTGGAGCAGCTGGCGGAGCTGGACGCGGAAGGAGCGGCGCCGTTCGATCTGATCTTCATCGACGCGGATAAGCCGAACAATCCCGCGTACCTGACGTGGGCGCTGCGCTTCTCGCGTCCCGGCACGGTAATCGTCGGGGACAACGTCGTCCGCGAAGGGGCGGTCATCGAACGTCACAGCACGGATCCCCGGGTGCAGGGCGTCCGCGCCTTCTTCGACCTGCTCGCGCAGGAGCCGCGCATCTCGGCGACCGCGATTCAAACCGTCGGCTCTAAAGGCTACGACGGCTTCATGATCGGCATCGTGAACGGTTGACGGGTTCGCGGGCCGGACGATTGCCCTTGCGGCGCTTCCGCTTGAAGCGCCGCAAGGGCGTTTTGGCGTTCGGCGGCCGGCGGCGAGGAAAATTTTTTTCGCTTTTCGGGCATAAGGCGCTTGCACCTTACGTAACGTCATGTTTTATAGTAAAGGTACCGGTAAACGCGAAGCGCGAACGAAAGGGGAGGGTTATGGGGCGAACATGGAAGGTCGGCGAGCTGTCGAAGCTGACGGGCTTAACCGTCCGGACGCTGCGGTTTTACGACGGAATCGGGCTGTTCTCGCCGTCGGCGTTTTCCGAGTCGGGTCACCGGTTGTACGATGAAGCGGACATTGCTCGGCTGCACCAGATTTTGGCGTTGAAGGAATTGAACCTGTCGCTGGACGAGGTGAAAGCGATCCTGGCCGGGGGCGAATACAGCCCGTTCGACATCGTCGCGGAGCAGATGGCCCGCGTGAAGGAGACGATCCGGATCCAGCGGAAGCTGCTCGACGAGCTTGAATACGTCGCCGACTTGATGGCGGAGAAGGAACGGCTGTCCGTGGACGATTTCCTCGGCCTGCTGCAGACAATGAAGAAGAGCCACGAGAAATACGTTTTCGAACGGAAGCGAAGCGTGGAGAGCAGCCTGGACCGGCTGGGCGGCTTTCTGGACGGCGAGCTTGCGGACGAGCCATTATAGGAGGAATGTTGAGATGACGAAACGTACAACCGAGCATGTTCAATTTGTCGTGGAACGCGTCTACGGCGCGAAGCCCGAGCGCGTGTTCGCGGCGTGGTCGGATCCCGCGAAGAAGGCGCAATGGTTCGCCAAGGCCGACGTGTTCGAGTTCCGCGTCGGCGGCCGCGAGAGCAACCGCGACCGGCTGCCCGACGGCATGAGCGTGAATTTCGAGGCGCAGTATCAGGAGATCGTGCCGAACGAGCGGATCGTCTACTCGTATGCGCTTGATCTGGACGAGGCGCGGGTATCGGTCTCCGTCGTCACCGTGGAACTGCGGGCGGAAGACGGCGGCACGCGGCTCGTGTTCACCGAGCAGGGCGCTTTCCTGGACGGCCGCGACACGCCGGCGATGCGGGAGCACGGCACCGGCATCATGCTGGATGCGCTGGGCAAGCTGGTCGCGGAATAAATCCAGACGTCAATTCCGAGCCCGGCGGCGGCATGCGGCCGGCCAACCAGATTCAGAGGAAAGCAGGGATCATCATGAACGATCAGGCCAACCGAGGAACGATCGCGGCGGGCGAGAACGAGCTTGTCGAGGCGCGCGTCATCGATGCGCCGCGGGAAACGGTGTTCCGGGCGTGGACGGACCCGGCGCTGCTCGCGCGCTGGTGGGGTCCGCGCGGATTCACGAATACGTTCAGCGGCTTCGATCTCCGGCCCGGCGGCACGTGGGAATTCGTCATGCACGGCCCGAACGGCACGGATTACCCCAACACGAACGTGTTCGTGGAGATCGCGCCTCCCGAGCGGATCGTCCTCAAGCATGTCAAGGCGCCGGTCTTCGTGCTGACCGCCTTGTTCGAGGACGTCGACGGCAAGACGCGCGTCGTGTTCCGTCAGCAGTTCGAGACGGCGGCCGTGTACGAGCAGGTGAAAGCCTACGCGGGCAAAGGCAACGAAGAGAATCTGGAGAAGCTGGCCGAGGTCGTCGCCAGCCTGTCCGCGGACTGAACCGGTCCGGCGGGGACGGTTGCGAAGCCGATCCGCGGACTCGGGCAACGAACGGTGAAGCGAGAAGATGCGGCGGAATGCCTCATCGCCGAGGGCGGCGGCTGCGGACGGAATGGTGATTCCGGAAGCGGCCGCTTTTTTTGTTTTGCGCTCGCCGGCGACCGGCGAGATCAGGCAAACCGGTAAACCGGCCGTCAACCGTCGCCGAGCTGCCGGAGCGCGGACGCGCGCACGATGCCGGCGATCGGTACGAACCGGATGCCCTCCGCATGCCGCAGGGTAACCGTCCAGCGCGTCAAGTCCTCCACCAAACCCGTCAGCCGGTCGCCTTCGTCCGTCTGAATCGTGACGAGCCGCCAGTCGTCCTTGGCCTGCAACAACTTCGTATGTAGGGTCATGTTACCTCCTGCGTATCGCCGCGAACGAAACGAGGCGCGGCTGAATGGATCGCGGCCGAACAAGAAAAGGCCGCGCCCCTGATCGGAGCGAAAATGCGCGTAACGGAAAGCGTTTTCGGAAAGCCACTCATACGTTTCGGACGATCGTCTCCGGGACCGGCGGTCGGGCGCGATTTTGCGGCGATGGACCCGGGCGGCATTCGGCGAGCCGCTTCGCCGGGACTAGGCCGGAACGTAACCGCCGCGTCAAAATAAGAAAGACGCGGGCGAATTCTTTCTCTTTTTGGAAACGGTTCCCGCTCATATGATGGGAAGGGGAAGCCGGGTATGCGGATCGGCCCTTACGCTATTTCTGATCGCGAGGTGAATGAAGAGGTGACGGAACGTTTGCCGGAAGCCGTTCGCTCGAGCATGCGCAGGCTGGGCGAATCGCTGCACAGCCGGATGCCGGGTGTCGTGGAAGCCGTGTACGTATATGGCTCGGCCGCGCTGGATGCCTACGTCGCGGGCTCGAGCGACATCGATTTTCTCGTCTTCGTGACGCGGGCGCTGACGCCCTCCGAGCAGGAACGGATTCGCGAAGCGCACGCGGAGCTTGAACCGGCGCTGGGCGGAACCGAGATCATGGGCGCGTATATCCGGGCGGAGGATGCGGGCAAGCCCGCCGAAGAACTCCTTCCGATCCTCTCGTATGCCGACCGGAACCTCAAGACGGACGGAACCGGCGACATCAATCCGGTCACGTGGTGGATTCTTCGGAGACGCGGCGTCTGCGCGTACGGCAAGCCGATCTCCTTTCGCTACGAGCCGTCTTCCGAGGCGCTCGTCCGCTACGTTATCGCGAACATGAATACCTACTGGGCCGGGTGGATCGACCGCTTGGAGCAAATCCGGCTTTCGCCGGAAGCCGCGGAAGAGACCGTGCCGCCCGACCAGCTGGACTTCGCGGTGGAATGGTGCGTCCTGGGGATGCTCCGGCAGTGGTATACGATTCGCATGGGCGACGTCACCAGCAAAATCGGCGCCGGGGCATACGGGCTCGCGCAATTGCCCGAGCGGTGGCACGGCCTGATCCGCGACGCGATGGCCATCAAGCGGTTAGAGCCCGCGGGACGATATGATTCCCGGCTCAAGCGGCTGGAGGAGCTCATCGGATTGCTGCGGTTGATCCATGCGGAGAGCAACCGCCACTGGCACGAGCATTACGCCGATGAAGGTTGAGAAGGAACGGATCCCGAGCCGGAACCCGCGAGGTTTCGGCTTTTCCGCGTGCTGCCGCGTTCGGTCGGAGAGCTGGAAGCGGCTGCCGGGGGACACGTGTTTCCGGGTCCGTCTCCGCACGCTTTTAACACGGCCCTGACATGATGTTCGGGACTAGCGCAACAAAACCTGCAATCGCGCGTAAAAAATGGAAATTCCGTTTATCGCGCTAAGGGGGCTTCCGGTTATGCTCAAGACCAGGATCATCATCGCGCAATCCGTCGCGATCGCGGCGCTGCTGATCGGGGTGGCGCTGCTGCTTCATCCTATCGTGCCGGGGAAGGCGGCTGCGGACGAGCCGGTCATCTATCGGCTGGACAAAGCGGATCTCGCGCGCGTCGAACGGCTGGTTCGCAAATTCGGCGATGGCTACGGCGATAACCTGATGATCGTGTCGCCGACCCTGGACAGCGGCCCGTATGTTCACGACGTCAATTCGAACGGCCGGGAAATCCGCTGGGTCGTCGATCCCTCCAGGGACGGCTGGACCGTGGACAAAGGCAAAACCGAATATGACTGCGGCGCCATTCGCATGCATGACAGGGACCCGAACTATATCGACGTTCAACTGTCCAGATGCAGCCATCACGCCGCGGACGAACAGCTCACCGTGCTGACGTTTTCGAAGGAAGATTTATAGCTAGCGCAATTTCATGCGGCCAATAGGCGTGACGCCGTCGTCGATGCTTCGCGCAAGGCAAATCTTAGGCTAGTTGGAAAGGGGACAGTCGACATGGAATTACCCGGCCTGGTTATCGAACGCGACTCGCAGTTTGTGAATGCCGCGCGGAATTATCGGGTTATGGTCGACGATGCCGAAATAGGGAGGATCGAGGATGGCGAAACGGTAAGGATACCGCTTGAGCCTGGCGAATACGAAGTGTACTTGAAAATCGACTGGTGCAGAAGCAATAAAGTCGCCGTTTCGATGAAGACGGATCAAGACCTGACATTAAGGTGCGGGTGCGCGATTCGAGGCTGGCATTATCTGAATCCGTTCAGCATGCCGTATTATATATTCTTTCGGCGGCATAAGTATTTGTATTTGCTTGACAAAGAGCCCGTAACATAAGCTCGTCGCAGCTGCATGTACAAAAAAAACCGGAACCCGCGGGGTTCCGGTTTTTGCCGTATAGGGCTGTCCGCCTATCGGCGAGGAACGCCGGTGCCGGGCTTAGACTTCGAGCTCGTCGCCCGGCGCCATCGCTTTGCCTTTCAGGCCGCGCTCTTCGAGCCGGCGCACGAACTGCTCCGCGTCCTGGTTGATGCCCGGGAACGTGCTGTGGTGAATCGGCACCGTCAGCTTCGCGTTGTACCACTCCGCCGCCTGGAGTCCGTCCTCCGGACCCATCGTGTAGAAGTCGCCGATCGGCAGGAACGCGACGTCGATCGGGTGGCGTTCGCCGATCATCTTCATGTCGGAGAACAGCGACGTATCGCCCGCGTGCAGAATCGTCAAGCCTTCGGCGAAGATGAGGAAGCCGGCCGGCATGCCCGCGTACATAATCTGTTTCGTTTCCTCGACGACGATGCCCGAGCTGTGGAACGCCTGCACCATTTTCGCTTTCGCGAAGCCGAGGTCGAACGTGCCGCCCATGTTCATGCCGATGGCATTCTTCACGCCTTGCCACGACATGTACGCCGCCAGCTCGACGATGGAGACGACCGGCGCGTCGTTGTTCGCTTTGGCGATCGGAGCCGCGTCCAGGATATGATCCATGTGGGCGTGCGTCAGCAGGACGGCGTCGGTCCGAATGTCGTCCGGCTTGACGGTCGCGACGGGATTGCCGCTCAGGAAGGGATCGATGACGAGCGATTTGCCGCCCGTGTGGAGTTGCAGACAGGCATGGCCATGATAACGGATTTTCATAACATCGCGCTCCTTCATAAAGTTACTTGCGAATAAGACTTCCGTGGTTAATAGTGACATAAAAGCGGGGGCGATTTCAAATGGCCGCCGACGATCAAGGAGGAGCGCGGGTCAAGGCGACCGATGGAAGCCCCGGCCGCAAGCAAAACCGCCCTTCCGGCGGTCCGGCTCGCGGACCGTCCCGGAAGGGCGGCGAAGCATGCCCGGCGATCGCCATCACATCCCGGCCGCCGCGCTATTCAGGGGCTCGGTCACACCGAGCCGTACATTTTATGTCCGCGCGGCTGGCTGCCGCGGTCGTCCGGCTCGAGCGTGATGCCGATGGCGTCGAAGTCGAGGTCCTTGCCTTGAATCGGCATCGCCAGCAGCCCGATGCCGCGGCTGTCCCGGCCGATCCGGAACGTGCCGGCGCTGCTGCGCTGCCCGTCCTTGACCAGCCACACCTGATAGGCTTCTTCGCCCTCGGTCGGCGACGCGCCGAACACGTAGACGACGAACTGCCGGCTCTGCCCGTTGTCGATGATGCAGGCGACGCCGGAGGAATTCCCGGCGTCCTGCGACGCGGGCTTCAGCGCGACCAACTGCTCGATGTTGGACGCGGAGACGTTCAGCGCCCGTTCGATCGGCAGCGGGTTCAGCGTTTGTTCGCGGCGAAGCTCGACGTTCCAGACGGACAGCAGCACGATCGCGGCGGCCGCGGCCGCGAACAGGGCGGCCGCCGGCTTGAGCGTCCACGCCGGACGGGGGCGGCGATCGGCCGCGGCCGTCCGTTCCGGTTGGATCGCCGGGGCGTAGCGAGCCGCGGCGCCACCGGCGGCTTCCGCGTCGGCCGCGCGGACGGCGTCCATGACTTCCTGCTTCAGAGATGCAGGCGGTTCCATCATTTCCATAGCGGCGGGAAGCGCCTCCCAAACGAGGTTCAGATCCTCAAGCTCCTGCCTGCACGCGTCGCAGCCGGGGAGATGACGCTCGAAGGCGCGGCGTTCTTCGTCGCCGCACAAGCCGGCCACGTAGCTCAGGCAGTCTTCGCATTCCGGCGATTTTCCTCGATCCGTCATCCCGTTCCCACTCCTTCCGCGGACAGATGTCTTCGCAATATTTTCAACGTCTGATGCAGCCTGTTCTTGACCGTTCCGAGCGGCTGGTTGTACAGCGCCGCCAGCTCGCTCAGCGTGTAGCCCTGCCAGTAGAAATGCTCCAAAAGCGTAATTTGCTGCTTGCTCAAGTGCCGGTACGCGCTTCGGATCTGCTCCTTCACGAAGTGATGCTCCGCAAGCTCTTCGGGCGTCTGGCTTCGCCGGTCGGGAATGCGTTCGAGATCTTCGCGCAAATAATGGACGATGCCCAGGTTATCCCTGCGCCGCTTGCGCAGCAGGTCCGCCGTGAGGTTGCGCGCGATCGTCAGCAGCCAGCTCGTGAATTTGCCTTTGTCGGGATCGTAGCCCGATTCGGTCGTCCACAGCCGGAGATAGACGGCCTGCACGATATCCTTGGCGGCCGCTTCTTCCTTCAGCGCTTTCCAGGCAAAGGAATAGACGAGTCCCGCATGCCGGTCGTACAGCTCCGAGAGCGCGGCATGCTGCTTGCCTTTGACGAGAAGCATCAATTCGTAATCGGACAGATTTTGCATCGGACAGCCTCCGCAACAGGCAGGTTATGGTCTTTATTGTAACGGGAACGGGGCGGCGGCGCACCATTCGAATTTCTACTGGACGGTAATGACGCCCTTCATGCCGGGATGCGGCGTACAGTTGTAGCTGAACGAGCCCGCGTCCTTGAACGCGACCGTCTTCGAGGCGTCCTTGGCCAGCAGGCCGGTATCGAACACGCCGTCGACCGACGTCGCGGTATGCTCGATCTCGTCGCGGTTGATGAAGGTGACGCTGTCGCCGGCCTTGATGTCCAGCTTGGCGGGCGAGAACGCGAAGTCCTTGATCTCGACGGTGTACGTTTTGGGCTTGGCGGTTTCGCCGGCGGCCGGCTTGTCGTCCTTCCCGGCGGTTTGGGGCGGCTTCGCCTCGCTTTGCGGCGGCTTCGCGGCGGTCTTGCCGTCGTCCTCGCCCGGCTTCGGCTTATCTTCGGTGCCGCTCTTGCCGGTTGACGGGGCCGCGGCGCCGCCGGTTTTACCGCCGTCGTTTTTGCCAGAGCCGGAGCCGGCGGAAGCGGCCGGTTTGTCGTCCGCTTTGTCGGAGGCGGACGGGTGATCGTCCGCGCCGGATTTGCCGGAGCCGGAGGCGGCCGGTTTATCGTCCGCTTTGTTCGAGGCGGACGATAAACCGGCCGCGGCCTTGGGCGGATCCGCAGGCTTATTGGCTGCGCCGCCGCCGGAATAGTCCGGCATCGCGCCGTCGTTCGCGGCCGTCGATTGACCGCCGTCCGCGGAAGCCCCGCCGTTCGCGGAGCCGCTGGCATCGCCGCCGGCGTTTCCGGCCGCGTCGCCGCCGCCGTTCGCGGTGCCGGAGCCGCCGCCGTTATCGGCGGCCGCGTTTTGGCTCCCGCCGGCATTGCCCGTCTCGGCGACGGCGTTGCCGCCGCCTGCCTGTTCGTTCGCGGCCGCGCCGTTCCCGGAATTGCCGCAAGCGGCAAGCGCCAGGCAGCAGGCCAGCAGCAGCAGGCCGAGGCCCGCGATCGTCGAACGCCGTCTCGGTCTTGTAGGCATGGTCATCGCGTTCGCACCTCCTTGCAAGTCTTTATTTGACGATGATCTGACCGGTCATGAACGCCTTGTGCGGCTCGCAATAATAGTCGTAAGTGCCCGGCTTGTCGAGCGTGATCGTGTACGAGTCGCCCTTCGCGAGGAGCGGGAGGGCGAAGGCGCCGTTGACCGCCACCGCGTTGTGCTTCATGTCGTCGAAGTTGGTGAAGACGATGCTCGAGCCGGCTTCCACCGTGAGCGGTCCGGAGCCGAACGAGTAGTTCTTGATGTCGATATGGTACGTCTTCGGCACCGGCGCCGTCGTGCCGGCGAATTTGACCGGGTCGACCACGAACCAGACGCCGCCGACGTTCTGCCCAAGCGCATCGCCGTGCTTGACGTCCTTGACGAAATAATAGAGCGGGTAGCCTTTAAACGTGGACTGCTTGCTGCCGTCGGCGCGGGTGATCGTGCCCCAGTCGGCGGCGTTCACGCCGGTCGGCAGGTCGGAACCGGAGGCCGTGTAGGCCGGCCAATTGGCGAGGCAATCGCCCGCGCAATTGCTCTTGCCTTGCGTATCCTTATCGAAGTAATAGAGCGTGCGTCCCGCGGCGTCCGTCAAGTAGTTGCCGAGCGTCGCCGAAGTGCCGAGCATCGCGGCGTAACTCTGCTTCGCGACGAACCAGACGCCGCCGACGGCTTCGCCGAGCGTGTCGCCGGCCTTCTGATCCTTGGCGAAATAGTACAGCGGCCAGCCTTTGTACGTCGTTTGCGTCGTGCCGTCCGTCCGCTGCAGCACGCCGAAGTCGGCGGCGTTGAGCGTCGCCGGGATTTGCAGGTCCTCTCCGCCGTCGTAGATCGGCCACGATTTCAGGCAGTCGCCCGTGCAGCTGTTCGGATCGGGCGCGTCCTTCGTGAAGAAGTAGAGCGTGCGGCCCGCCTTGTCGGCGAAGAGCGTGCCGAGCTTCGCGTCGCGGTGCAGGCGGATCCGTTCGCCGCCCGGGAGCGCCGCCGAAGCCGGCAGCACGCCGGAGGCTTGCAGCATCGCCATGTACGGCATGCCGTCGGACGCGTTCGCCGCGAGCGCTTCGATCAAAGCCGTGGCGATGTGCGCGTTCGTGATGGAGGCGGCGCCGGCGATCTGATCCAGCCCCTTGCCGGCGGCGTAGGATTCGGTCTTCGCGTAGTCGAAGTCGGTGCCGGAGCGGTAGCCGAGCGCTTCGAGCAGCACTTTGTACAATTGCTGGGAGCTGATGTTCGCGAGCGGCATGAACGTATTGCCGCCCGTGCCGTTCCAGCCGAGCTCGGGGTGCGCTTTCAGGAAGGCGAGCACCGCCTGGTTGCTTTTGCCGACGGAACCCGCGTCCGCGAAATTGCCCGTGCCTTGGTAGGCGGTTGCTTCCGTCAAACGGCCTTGCAGGCGCAGCGAAATGATCGCCGCTTGAATCCGCGTCGCGGATTTGGCCAAATACGCGGCGTCCACGCCGTTGCCGTCCCCGAGCAGCAGGCCGAGCTTGGCGGCCGTGTCGGCATCCGTCGTCGCGGCCGGAGCCGCGGCGTCGGCGGCATAGACGCCCGCAGGCACCAGCATGGCGAAGCAGAGCGCGAGCAGCAGGCCGAGCCGCCCCAATCGTTTTCCGTTCATCTTCATTCCTCCTTGGGTAGTGGGTCATCCACACAGAGAAACGCCCGAAGCGCGAAAGCGGTTCGAGGCAATCGGAAAATAGTTTAGGGGTTCCGGCGCGCAAGCCCCGCGCTCAGTCGGCCGGACGCCACCGCGCCAAGCGGACCGCGCGGATGCGCGCCTTCGCGTGCGCCAAGCCTTGGCCGGCGTCGACGGCGGTCTGCATGCCGTCATAATGCCGCCGCAGGAAAGCGCCGACGGCATCGCCGAGCGCGGCCGCGCGGGCTTCGCCAAGGCCGAAGACGGCGGCCAAGCCAGCGGGTTCGTATCCCTCGTCGAGCCGGTGAAGCTCGGGGATTCCCGAGGGCGCGCCGCAGGGCAAAGCATACAGGTGATACCGGCGGCCGTCCTTCTCGAATTCCAGCAGGCAGGCGCCGTCCAGCCCGGTCAGCTTCGCCGTGTTCGTGATCTTGGCGTCCGCCGCTTCCGGGTAGCCGGCTTCGTTCATGAAGACCTGCCAGTGCCGGGTGATAGCGTCCAAATACATCGTCGATCGCTCCTCGCTTCAATGCCGCCGCGCGGACGGGGGCGTAACTCCGGTCCGCGGCGGCTTCTTTACGTTTCAGTATGGCCAGCTTCGGCAGGCATGCGATCGTTCGGATGCGCATCGGACCCGATTGACAATGTCGCCGGAAATGGCATACAGTATTATTAGTTAAATGTTTAACTAGTTTGGAGGTCCGCGCATGTCGGAGCTATGGAAGTATGTGACGGAGCAGCCACTCGAGACGCAGGCGTTCTTCGCGCTCGTCGAGACGACCGCGGAGCTGGTCGCCGTATCGGAGAAATATTGGGCGTCGAACGGCATGAACGGCGCGCGCATGCGCATGCTCGTCGAAATCGCCAAGGCCGGCGGCGCGATTCTGCCGTCGGAGCTCGCGAGCCGGATCGGCGTGACGAAAGCGAACGTCAGCGTGCTCTTGCTGCCGCTCGAACAGAGCGGCTACATTCGCAGCTCGAGCCATCCCGAGGACGGAAGGAAGCGCAGAATCGAGCTGTCCCCGGAAGGGGAGCGCGTGCTTAGGGAGCTGCTGCCGGGGAATCGCGCGGCCGTCGCCGAGGGCATGCGGCGCTTGGACGAAGCCGAGATGAGACAGCTTCTGGGGCTGCTGCGCAAATTGCGTCAAGACGGTCCCTAAACCGTTTTGTCCGCCCTGATAGTTAAACGTTTAACAATCTAAGGCGAAGGAATGATCGTTCGGATGAAAATCGTACTCACGGGCGCGACGGGCCAGTTGGGGAGGCATGTGCTTCGCGAGCTGCTTTACCGCGTGCCCGCTTCCGATGTGGCCGTAAGCGCCCGAAACCCGTTCGCGGACGATGACTGGGCGTGCCGCGGGGTCGAAGCGCGATACGGCGACTACGACGTCCCGGAATCGCTGGCGCCTTCGTTCAGGGGAGCCGACAAGCTGCTCCTGATCTCATCGCCGCATCCGGACGACGAGACGCGGCTGCGCCAGCATGCGGGAGCGATCGAGGCCGCCCGCCGGGCCGGCGTCCGCCATGTGGTCTATACGAGCATCTTCCGCGCGGAACGCGGGCGGCTGCCGCTTCACCGGCTTCATCTGCGGACCGAGCGGCTGATCCGGGAATCGGGGCTCCGCTTTACGATCTTGCGCAACGCGTATTATATGGACGTCATCAAGATGCTCGGCATCCGGGAAGCGGCGGCGAGCGGAGAATTGTGGAGCCCGCCCGGCGCGTGGACGTTCAATACGGCGGCGCGCGAAGATTTGGCCGCGGCTGCCGCGTCGGTGCTGACGGAGGACGGCCACGCCGGACGGACGTACGAGCTCGTCCCGCCGAACGCGTGGACCGCGCGAGCGCTTGTGCAGGCGATCGAGAAGACAACCGGCCGAAGGGTGGTCTACCGGACCAACGCGGCCATGGACAGCCCCGTATACCGCATGCTGGCGCAGGCGGACATGCGGTTTATCTCGGACGACTTGGACCGGCTCGCGGGGCGGCCGCTCCGAGCCATGCAGGACGAAGTGCGGGCGATGCTCGATCCCGCGCATCGGCCGTGACCGGGCGAAGATGGCGCGGGCGAAGAAGGAGCGTAGCCGGCATCCCGAATTCCTCATGGACGGCTGTCATGGCTGTCCATGCGCAGCCGTTCCTTCCGGAGCGGTTTAATCGTATGGACGGGCCGCGCTCTTCCGTCACGCCGACGCCCGTTCGCTCGTTACATGCGCATAGGCGGCAGTCCGTCCGGTCATTCGGCGCGAGTACGGCGCGGCGGATGCGGAGGGACTGCTGTTTTGCCGATTGACAGATTTAGTTGCCTATCATATAGTTGTCTAAACAACTAATTTAAGAAGCGAGGTGATCCGACGGATGAGCGGGGAACGGAAGAACCCGAACCGGCTGCCGATCGGCTTCGAGATGGGCGTCACGCACCGCAAGCTGGCGGCGCTGTTTCAGCATCGGCTCGGCTCTTACGGGATTACGCCGGAGCAGTGGTCGGCGCTGAACCAGATCGACCGCGCGCAGGGGCTGATCCAGAAGGAGATCGCCGAACGGACGTACAAGGACAAGCCGACGACGACCCGGATCCTGGACCATCTGGAGAAGAAGGGCTTGATCTATAAAAAGCAAGGCGAGCACGATCGCCGGTCGTACGTCGTCTTCAGCACGGACGCGGGCAAAGCGCTTATCCGGGAAACGACGCCGCTCGAGGACAGCGTGACGGCGGACGTCATGCAGTGCATCTCGGAAGCGGAATACGAGACGATCATGGAGCTACTGCAGCGGATTCAACGTCATATCGGCGGCAAGCTCGACTGCGGCGCGGAACCGGAGACTGACTAGCGCCGGATTCCGCTCGAGCGGATCTACGAAAATACATGCGTAATGGAGCGATGAACATGCAGCGAGAACCGCAAACGGCGGCTTTATGGACAAGGCCGTTTATCGCCTTGACGGCTTGCTTTTTTCTATTATTTCTAGGGTTGCAAATGCTGTTGTCTTCGTTCCCGTCCTACGTCAAGGAGGAATTTCAGGCCGGCAACGTACAGGTCAGCCTGGTCACGTCGGTCTTCGCGCTCGCGGCGATCGTGTCGCGGTTCGCGACGGCCGCGCTTATGCGCCGGGTGCCGCGCATGACGCTGCTGCTCGCCGGGCTGGTCATCGCGGCGGCGGCGACGGGGCTGTACACGGCGGCCGGATCGTACGGCACGCTGCTCGCGCTGCGGATCGGCTACGGCATCGGCTTCGGGATGGCGAGCACGATCCTGCCGACGCTCGTCTCCCGCATTATTCCGCGAGGCCGGATGGGCGAGGGGATCGGCTACTTCGGCTTGTCGACGAGCCTCGCGATGTCAATCGGGCCTTCCATTGGATTGAACGTCATGAAGCAGGCGGGCTTCGCGGAGCTCACGATGCTCGGGCTGATCGCCTCGGCGCTGATTTTCCCTGTGCTGTGGCTCTCCAGGTCGAAGCGCCAAGACGAAGCCGCGGCCCGGCCGGACAAGCCTGCCGAGGAGCGGAAACCGCATGCCCCGCGCGGCGTCAACCGCAAGCTGATCTTCCCGGTCCTGCTGAACGTGATGCTCTCGGTCACGTACAGCGGCCTGCTTAGCTTTCTCGCGCTGTACGGCGATTATGTGCACATCGGGCAGGTGGGACTGTTCTTCCTGTTCAATGCGATCACGATCATTCTCGTCCGTCCGTTCTCCGGGAAGCTCTTCGACAGACGCGGCCATGCGGCCGTGCTCCTGCCGGCCGGCTTGTTCGTGACGGCGAGCATGGCGCTGCTCTCGAACGCGCACGCGATGCCGATGCTCATCCTGTCGGCGCTGCTCTACGGCGTCGGGTTCGGCGCCATTCAGCCGACGATCCAGGCATGGATGCTGCGTTCTTCCTCGCCGGAGCAGTACGGCACCGCGAACAGCATGTTTTACAACTCGACGGACTTCGGCGTCGCGCTGGGCGCGATCGTGCTGGGCGCGATCTCGTCGGCTTCGAATTATGCGGTGATGTACCGCTATTCCGCGGGCTGCATGGCGCTGTTCGTCGTGCTCGTCCTGCTGCAGACCTTCGCGTCCGCGGGCCGCGCCAAGCCGGCGGCGGTCGAATCCTAAGCGTCGCCGCGACGGATGGGAACGCTTCGGCATTCGGCGTCCCCGCTCAGACATGCGAACACCCTCCGAACGGAGGGTGTTTTTCGTTTCGGCTATGAAAAGGCGGGCATGCGCGGCGTTCAGCGCTGCGGGTATTTCACGACCGGCCACTTGACCTTCCGCAGCGAGTGCATGAGCTCGGGAGACGCGTTGAGGTTGGACTGCACGAGCTGATGCGGCGTGAGCGCCATCCATTGATTGAGCGAGACGTCCTCGAACCGCGGCGCCTTGAACATTTCGAGGAACCAGACCGTGTCCGTGCCCGTGTTTTGGACATAGTGGCCCATCGCGAACGGCACGTAGCCGACGTCGCCCGCGCGGTAGTCGAACGTCCGCGCGATGCCGTTGCCGCCGAACACCGTCATGCGGGCCTGGCCGGACAAGTAATACTGCCATTCGTCGTTATTGGGATGCCAGTGAAGCTCGCGCATCGCGCCGGGCTTGATCTCGACGAGCGCCGCGGCGATCGTCTTGGCGATGGGGAAATTGCCGGAATCCGCGATCCGGACGGTACCTCCGGGGGTTACGATCGGTTCCTGGGCGAGCAAGGAATGCTTGAACGAGAGCGGCACGGTGCCGTACGGCGACTGAACCTCCTGGCTTTCGATCGAGCCTGGCACCTGATCCTGATAAATGTACACCTGGCCTTTCGGAATGCCGGCGAACGCCTGTTCCGGAATGCCGAAGTTCGCGGCGAGGACGTCCTTCGGCGTGTGGGCGAACCAATCGGAAATCGACAAGGTGTTCAAATCCGAGAAACTGCCGTCGTCGAAGACGAGCAGAAACTCGCAGCCGCCCGCCAGCGCTTGAATGGAATGCGGCAGTCCCGCGGGAAAATACCACAAATCGCCTTGTTCGATGTCCGCGATAAAATTGCGGCCTTGCCAATCCACCGACGTGACGCGGGCGCAGCCCCAGATCATGAAGGCCCATTCCGCCTGCTGATGCCAGTGCAGCTCGCGCACGCCGCCGGGGCGAAGGCTCATGTTGACGCCGGCCAGCGTCGTGGCGATCGGCAGGTCGCGCACCGTGATCTCGCGGGACCAGCCGCCTTTGTTCAGCTGCATGTGGGTATCCGAGAAGGACATTTTCAAGTTCGGCAACAGGCCGTTATCCGTGGCGGGAGGAATGAGCATGTTGATGTTCTCCCTGTCGCGCATTACGTCGCGCGGACCGTAGTCGGGGCCGCCGAAGCCGTCGCTGACCCGGTACGGCTGCGGGACGAACGCCGCCGGGTTTACGTTATTCGGTTGATCTTGCGCCATGTCGCGGACCTCCTGTTAGCCATTATAGTGACCGTAACCCCAGCCGCCGTGCGGGCCGGAGCCGGGGAACTGCGGGTAACCGTAAGCGGGGTGCTCCCGATGGGCGTACGGCTGCTGCGGATAAGGGACGCCGGCATTGGACGGGCCGGCCATGGCGCCAGCGGTTTGGCCGTGGTGATAGCCGGCGTGCTGCGGCGCCGCGGCCGCCCCCGCGACCTGGTTGTTGGCGCAGCCGACGGGCGGTCCGATGAAGACCGAATTCGTGATCGGCGCGACCGCGGCTTTCCAAGTCGCTTCGTCGAGGCAGTAGGTGTGGGCGTACACGCTGGCCGGCGTCAAGCGAAGCAGATCCGAGCCCAGGATGACCTCCGGCACCGGAGCGTCGAAGATCGCCAGCAGATGCGTATTGTCGACCGTCGCGATCTCGTAATGCCACCAGCCTTGGGGAATGTTCGCGACCTGGCCCGGCGCGATCGGGAAATTCAGCAGCTGCTTCGTGAACGGATTGATCAAGGATACGACCGCCGCGCCCGAGATGCAGTACACGAGCTCGGAAGCGTTCTGGTGGATATGGGGCTCGACGACGTTGCCCGTGCTGAGGTAAATGTCGAGCAGCGAGACGTTGCCGAGCGTGTTGAGCTGCTGAATGCCGAGCGCGTTGATGAGATTCCGCGAGTCTTTCGTGAAAATATTGTTGTTTTTCAGATCGTACGTGAACTGCGCGTTCGGGGAGGTGTAATCCATATAGGACACTGCCATGTTGCATCTCCGCCTTTCTGCCTGGATGAGTCTATCCGCATGGGCTAATGCCCTGACGGTTCTAATGTATGTGCCCGGCTGGGCGCGCGTGCCAGGACGCGTTCGATAAATTGGCGCAATTTGGCACATACTGAAGCTGCCGGGCGGCGTTCGCGACTAGAGCCCGGGGGAAAGAGGTCATGCATCATGGACGGATTCACCTTTCGCGGCGGGAGGCGGTTCTGCTCGCGGGTCGCGATCGTCGCGGCGGGCGTCTGCCTGCTCGCTTTTCCGCTGGCCGCAGGAGCGGCGGAACCGGGCCCATCGTCCGGCTCGGAAAGCGTTCTGCTGCCGGGGCCGGCGGGAGCCGCGCAGAAGGCCGCCTTCGTCCGCGGAGGCGCGCTGTGGGTCAAAGAGCAGGGCCGGGAACGGCGCTTGACGGCCGACGGGAGCTTCGCGCGCAACCCGGCCTGGTCGCCGGACGGCCGCTGGATCGCCTATAACGCGGGCGAAGACGAACGGCAGCTGTGGGTAACGGAAGCGGTCTCGGGCAACGCGCATCTCGCGGCTCCCGAGGGCGGCAGCCGCTTCCAGTGGTCGCCGGCCAAGGACCGGCTCGCGTATCTCCGGGACGAGAAGCTGTACGCGGTCGGCGCGGAAGAAGGCGACGAGCCGGCGGAAATCGCGGCGGGCATCGGCAATTTCGGCTGGCTGCCGGACGGAAGCGGATTTCTCGTGTCCACGGCCGCCCAGCTGCAGCCGGACGGCTGGACCCCCGTCACGATCGGGCGGATCCTGCTGCCTTCGGGGACGGCGGATCCCGTGCAGGAGGAGCCGCTATACGTGCTCCCGAAGCAGATCAACGAGCTGATCGTCGTCGGCACGACGGCGTTCAAATGGTCCGCGGGGGGCCGCTGGATCGCGTTCCTGGCGACGCCGACGGCGTCCTTGTCGGCAGACGGCAATACGTTGTGCGTGCTTTCGTCGGACGGCAAGACGTTTCTCCCGGTCGACCAGATGGCGCACAACGAGCAGTGGTACCGATGGTCTCCGGTTTCCGGGCCGCAAGCCGGCGATCGGCTGGCCTATATCGCCGGGATCGGCCGGGAAGCCTCCTCGAACAAACGGCTGACCGTGACGTCCGTGCCGGCGCTGAAGCCCGCTTCGTATACGCCTGCCGGCTACGTCGACCAGAGCTTCTCGTGGTACGGAGCCGAATCGATCGTCGCGTCGCGGGCGAAGGAAGGCGCTTGGACGGGCGAGCCCGGCAAGCGGCCGATGCCGTTTCTCGCGCGCGTCGATTTGACGGACGGCACCGGGACCGCGATTACCAAGCCGCCGAACGGACGCGGGGATTTCGGGCCGGTTGCCCTGCCATCGGCCGAGCTCGGCTGGGTCCGTTCCGACCGGACCCATTCCGATGTGCTCCTTGCGAACTCCGCCGCCGAGGCCAAGAAGGCGAAAGCATGGATCAAGGGCATCGACGCCGGCGACGATTTTTACGAGCAGTGGAACTGGCTGCCGGTGCTGCGGTTTTACGGGCAAGCGGATTGAACGAAGCCTTGGGCGCATGACAAAGGCTGCGGAGGATGCGATGCATCCCCTGCAGCCTTTTTTGGCATGGCGGCGATTTAAGAGAGCAGCACGATGGTCAGCGCGGCGCCGGCGGCGCCGCCGGTAAGCGTGGCCGCGCCGAGCAGGCCGAAGAACTGATGCGTGATCGTGGAGCCTGCCGTAAGCGTCGCAATGACCATGTTGTTGAATTCCGCCAAGGAGACCGCCGGCGCCACGATGGAAGGCGTATACGGCGTCCCATTGATCAATAGCCGGGTGCTCATTAACAAGGCGAGCGTGACGTTGACTTGATAGGAAATCATGTAGCTTCCCGTCACCGGCACGGTAAACGTGTCGTGGGCTCCGTTGACGGTAATGCCGCCGTTCAAGATCTGATTGTTCGGCAGCGCAACATCCGTGCCGCCGAGCACGACGGCGATGACGCTGCCGCTCGTGTTCGCGGCGAACCCGTTCACGTTCGTCCCGGTAGATATGGAACGCGGGGTGGCGCGTATCCGCGAAGAGCCCGAGTCCGAGCGAAGCGGCGCGCACGCAAAAATGCCGATCCTCGCCCCACAGGGACAAGTTCGGTATCCGGTCGAACGATATCGGATGGTCCAGCGCCTCGCGGGAGAGGAGGGTGCAGGCGCCCAAGCCGCCCACCTCGTACACGCCGGGAACGCGCAGCTTCGCGAGCAGCTTCCCCTGCTCGGCCAGCGCTTCTTCGGGATCGCCGTCCGTTTGCCAGGGCCAGTAATGATCCTTCAGCCACACTTGCGGCAGCGCCATGCCGCCCGGGTACCACTGCGTCCAGAAGATCGCGGAGACGATCGGCTTCCCGGCTTCCAGCAGCGATTCCATGGTTTCGGGATGGAGCAGCAAATCGGAGTCGACGAGGAACAGCGCGTCGTAGCGTTCCTCGCGCGCCAGGCGGATCAACCGGTTTTTCCATCCGGCGACCTTGGCGATCAGCCCGTCGTTCCAATAATGCGTGACCTCGTCCCGCCGGTAGGCGCCCGAAGCTTCGCCGTGCTCCAGAAGCCTGACGGAGGAACGGCCTTCGGCGCCGGCGGCTTGCGCGAAGTTCCGCAGCAGCGACATCGGACGCGGGATCCTCGTTGTCGTCGATAAAAGCGTAATCGCAGCACCAGGTCCCTTGGCGCAGCCTCGCCAACGATTGAAGAAACAACGCGAGCGTTTCTTCGTGCTGACGGACGGGGCTGCCGATGAGAATGCGCCGCGCGGTCATGCCACCACTCCCTTCGCATCATGGAATATTGATGGGTATGTGCCATAAATTAGTAATATTCATTGCGCCGGGAGAGGGAAAAGCAGGCGCTGTCCGCTTTGCGACCGGCCGGTCCCGCCCGCGCGCGCCGCGGGCAAGCAGTTCCCGCCGCGCGTCCTCGGGGCGGCGGGACCGGCAGAAGCATATCCGCGCGCATTCCTTGACGGGGAGGAGCACGTCCGCATGATCACGATCAGCTTGTGCCTTATCGTAAAGAACGAAGAGGACGTCCTTGCCCGCTGCCTCGATTCCGCGAAGGCCGCCGTTGACGAAATCGTCGTCGTGGATACGGGTTCGACCGATGCGACCAAGTCCATCGCCGCCCGCTATACCGAGGCGGTGTACGAGTTCGCGTGGATCGACGATTTCGCGGCGGCGCGCAACTTCGCGTTCGGCAAGGCGACCTGCGAGTACATCCTTTGGCTGGACGCCGACGACGTCTTTCTCGCGCCGGACCTGGAGAAGCTGCTTGCGCTGAAGCGCGCGCTTCCGCTCCGGACGGACGCGGTGTCCATGGAGTACCATCTGGCGAAGGACGAATACGGCACGGTGACCGGCTCGCTGCGCCGCAACCGGCTCGTCAGACGGTCGAGGGGGTACCGCTGGATCGGCGCCGTCCATGAATACCTGGACGTCCGCGGCGTCTCCCTGGATTCCGACATCGCCGTCACGCACGCCAGCACGCGGCATGACTGCGACCGGAATCTGCGCATCTACGAGCAGCGGCTCGCGAAGGGCGAACGGTTCGGTCCGAGGGACCTGTTCTATTACGCCAACGAATTGTACGATCACGCGCGTTACGAAGACGCGATCGCGCAGTACGAACGGTTTCTCGGGACCGGGGAAGGCTGGTCGGAGGACAACGTCGCCGCCTGCGGGAAGCTGTCCGATTGCCATGCCGCGCTGGGCGAGGCCGAGCGGACGCTGGAAGCCGCGCTCCGTTCCTTCCGCTACGGCAGCCCGCGGCCGGATTTTTGCTGCCGCATCGGCTATTGGCATCTGCAGCGGGGCGGCCCCGGCATCGCGGCCTACTGGTACGAAGCGGCGCTGAACGCGCCGAAGCCCGAACGGGCGTGGTCGCTGCAAAACAAAGCGTGCGCGACCTGGCTGCCCCATCTGCAGCTGTGCGTCTGCTACGACAAGCTCGGCGATTACGAGCGGGCGTACGCGCATAACGAAATCGCGCGGGCGCACCGGCCGTCGGATGCCGCGGTCCTGCATAACAAGACGTATTTGGAAGGCGTGCTGCGCCGGTCCGGCGGCGAAGCGGCGCCTGCGGACGCCGAGACGCGCGAGGAGGTGGCCCGATGAACGATCGCGCAAGCGAACGGCAGGCCGCGGGCGACGCGGCATCGTCGCGGTTTTTCACCGAACGCGATCCCGGCGCGGCCGAATTCGTGTTCCCGCTTCCCGCGCCGTGGTGGAGCCGGCCGTACGAATACGCCTGGTGCGCGGGCTTTGCGGAGCCCGAAGCGGTCGTGCTGGACGCGGCGTGCGGAATCTCGCACCCGTTCAAGTTCTATTTGGCCGATCTGTGCGGGGAAGCGCACGCGTGCGACTGGGACCCGCGCATCGCGTCCGAGACGGAGATCGCGCTGGACGTGGTCCGCGATTTCGGCAAGGGCGCCGCGGAGACGCTCATGCGGACGGGAAGCCTCGGGCGGCTGCGGCTGGCGCGGGCGAGCATCGCGGCGCTGCCGTACCCCGCGGCGCATTTCGACGCGGTATTCTGCATTTCGGTGCTGGAGCATTTGTCCCCGGCCGATTTCGAGGCGGCGCTTAGCGAGTTTTTCCGGACCTTGAAGCCGCGGGGGAAGCTCGTCCTGACGTTTGATTATCCGACGGTCGATCTCGGCCGGTTCCGCGCGGCGGCGCTCGCGAGCGGATTCGAGTTCGCGGGAGCGTTCGACGATGCGCTGCCGGCGGACGCCGTCACGTCCGACCTGTGGGGGCGGCTGTACTGTTTCCGGGCGCTGCTGTTGAAGCCCGGGGCGCGATGACGAAGGAGGAGCCATGACGTTCGATTATATCCGGTATTGGGAAGACGCCTATAAAGGCGGCGCGACGTCGGGGAGCGGGTCGTTCGGGGACCTGGCCGCGTTCAAGGCGGAGGTCGTGAATGGGCTCGTCGCCCGGTATAACGCGCGGCGGGTCGTCGAATTCGGCTGCGGCGACGGCAATCAGCTGCGGCTCATGCGCTATCCGAGCTATCTCGGCCTCGACGTCTCGGCGTCGGCGGTGCGGATGTGCGCGGAGCGGTTCGCCTCCGACGAATCCAAGAGCTTCATGCTGTACCGGCCGGGGCTGCTCGTAAACCGCGGCTTCCTGGAGGCGGACATGACGGTATGCCTCGACGTGCTGTACCATATCACGGACGAAGCGGATTACCGGGCGACGCTGAAGGATCTGTTCGGTCCGCGGCCGGAGGTCGTCGTGCTCTACACGCGGCTGACCCGCGGCGACGAGCCGCAGGTCGTCGAGACGATCCGGGACCGCGACGTATTTCACGATCTGGCGGCGTTTCAGGATTACTTCGTGCACGAGATCATCCCGCAGCGGTTCAAGGCGCAATCGTCGGCGGACTTCATTATCCTGCGGCGCGGAGCGGATTAAGGCGCGGCCGGGCGCCGGATGGCCGTCTTAACGCTTCGGCGCCGGCGAGCCGTCCCCGATCGGCCGAAGAGCATCGGACCTTTTCCCGCGGACCGGTGCTTTTTGGCATGGAAGAATAAGGGGGCCGCCCTTGACACGACGCGCCGGCGCGCCTATGGTGGGTTCAACCGGAGATTTCGCAGGAAAGAAATGGGGGAAGGCGCGTATGTCCAAAGCCGATAACATGCTGGCGATCCTGATGCTGCTTCGCGCCCGCAGGCGCATGACGGCCAGACAGCTGGCCGAGGAGCTGGAGGTGCATAGGCGCACCGTGTACCGCTGCATCGACGGCCTCTGCGCCGCCGGGGTCCCGGTCGTCTCGGAGACGGGGCGGGACGGCGGGTATTATTTGACGGAGGCGTTCAAGCTGGAGCCGCTGTTCTTCGACCCGGAAGAACAGAAGGCGCTGCTCCACGCGATCCAGTTCGCGAAGCGATCGGGCTATCCGTACGAGGAAGCGATGGAGCGGGCGGTGGGCAAGATCAAGCGCAGCGCCGATGCCGGACAAGCCGAGCGGCTCGAGAGGCAGCGCGGGTACGTGGACGTCGTGCAAGGCCCGGCCGACGCCGCGCTCGCCGGCTTGCTCGAGCTGCTCGAGACCGCCATCGACGGGAGCCGCAGTCTCGAGATGGCGTACGCGACGGGCCGGTACGGCGAGCTGACGCAGAGACGGTTCGATCCGTACGGGCTCGCGCGGTGGAAGGGCAAGTGGTACGCCGCCGGCTATTGCCATCTGCGCGGAGAGCTGCGCAGCTTCCGGGTCGACCGGATACGCGGCTTGGAGCTGGCGGACGGCGCGTTCGCACGGCCGGAGGGGTTCTCGGCGGGCGCCTTTCTGCTGGACGGCCTGCTGCCGCCGGAAGCCGGGGACGCGGCGGCGGACGGGGGCGTCACCGTCCGCGTCGCGGGCACGCAGCAAGCGCTGGACGAGCTGTGCGCCCACTGGCTGTTCGGCCGGGCCTTGGCCGAGCGCACGGAGCGGACGGCCGCCTTCCGGCTCGACGAGGAGAGCCTGTACGCCGCCGCGCCGCATTACCTTCTGTCGCTCGGCGGGCAGATCCGCGTCGAGGCGCCGGCGGAGCTTCGGCGCTGCTTGCGGGAGCTCGCGGAAGCGCTCCTTCATCAATACGCGGACGAACCGGCCGGATGAAAGGGCTGCTTCTATATGAATAAATACCTGAACCGATTGAAACGCTGACCTCGGCTGTCAGCGTTCGCGGTGTACAATGGAACCGGGAAATCGAATCGGAGGAGGGGAAGGCATGGTCGGTCAAACGTATCGGCAGGCGTTGCGCGAAACGACGGGAACCGCGTGGGAGGACTGGCTCGCGCGGCTTCAAGGAGATGTGGATCCCGCGTGGTCGCATGAGCGGATCCGGGCGCATATACGCGACAACTACGCCGTCGGGGACGACTGGGCCGAATGGCTCGCGCTCAGTTACGGGCAGCTGCTCGGTCGAATCCCCGTCGGGGTAACCAAGGACGCGGGCGTGCAGATCGGCCTGCGCCGGACGCTGCGCGCGCCGAAGGAGCAAGCATGGGCGTATTTGACGTCCGCCGATGGGCTGCCGAAGTGGATCGGCGCCGGAGCGGACATGCGCTGGGAGGCCGGCGAGACGTACGAGACGGAAGAAGGGGGCGGCGGGACGATCGCGGTCGCGGAGCCTAAGCGCAAGCTGCGGCTGACATGGAGAAGACCGGCGTGGGAGCCGGCTTCGCGGCTGCAAATCTATACGCTTGAAGCCAAATCCGGCGGGACGACGGTATCCGTCCATCAGGAAATGCTGGAAGACGTCTACGTGCGCGAAGTCATGCGGCGGTTCTGGGAGGACAAGCTGCAAGCGATGAAGCGCGCGCTCGACGCCTGATCGCTCCGTCCTCGCGAATGAGGCCAACGTGACAAAACCGTCACCTTGCGAAGCCCTTCTTCAATGGATGCGGGACATCGTTCCCGACTATAGTAGAGGTAGCGAAAGGGAGGGAACGCCATGAACGCGGCCGCAATCATCCGCACCGAAAACATTTCCAAAGCTTACGGCAAGACGACGGTTCTCAAAAACATCGATCTCACCGTTGCGCACGGCGAATTTACCGCCGTCATGGGACCGTCCGGTTCCGGCAAATCGACGCTCATGAACGTGCTGTCGACGATCGACCGATTTACCGGCGGCGACGTCTGGCTGGAGGGGCAGTCGCTGCTCGCGCTCGGCAAGAAGGAGCTGCGCCGGTTCCGGCAAAACCGGATGGGGTTTATTTTTCAAGATTACAACCTGCTCGACACGCTCACGGTTAAGGAAAACATCCTGCTGCCGCTGTCGCTGCGCAAGGTGAACCCGCGGGAGATGGAGGCGCGGCTCATGCCGATCGTCCAGGCGCTGCGCATCGCCGACCTGCTGGACAAGTATCCGAGCGAGCTGTCCGGCGGACAGAAGCAGCGGACGGCCTGCGCCCGCGCCATCATCACGAAGCCGGCGATCGTCTTCGCGGACGAACCGACCGGCGCGCTCGATTCCAGGTCGGCGACGCAGCTGCTGGAAGAGCTAGCGGAGCTGAACCGCAAGTTCGGCGCGACGATTCTGATGGTGACGCACGACGTCTATGCGGCGAGCTATTGCAAGCGGGTCATCTTCCTGCGCGACGGGGCGATCGTGAACGAGCTGTACGCCGGGGAGCAGCAGCAGCGCGCGTTCTACGACCGCATTCTCGAAACCCAGAGCCTGCTGGGAGGAAAGCCGCGATGAGCCTGCTGGAACTGACGCTCAAGAACGTACGCCGCAGCTTCGGGCTCTATACGATCTATTTGCTCGCCATGGTTATCGGCGTCATGATCTTCTTCTCCTTCGCGTCCGTCATGTACAACGGCGATATCCTGGACGCGCTCGAGAACCGGCAAAACTTTCAAACCGGCTTCGCGATCGCGTCCGTCGTCATCGTCGCGTTCATCGTCCTGTTCGTGCTCTATGCCAATTCGTTCTTCATCCGGCAGCGCAAAAAGGAGCTCGGCTTGTACATGCTCTACGGCATGAACGAGCGGCATCTGCTGCTCATGCTGCTGTACGAGACGCTGGCGCTCGGCGCGGCCGCGCTCGTCGCGGGGGGACTCGCGGGCGGGCTGCTGTCCAAAATCTTCGGCTCGCTGCTGATGAATCTGATGGAATACGACCAGGTCGTGTCGTTGTCGTTCCCCGTGCCGGCCATCCTCGCGACGATCGGGATGTTCGTCGTCCTGACGGCGGCGATCGCCGTCCAGAGCTACCTGCTGCTCTCCCGCGTGCAGTTGATCGACCTGTTCCGGGCGCGGGAGAAGACCGAGAAGCCGGTCAAGACGTCGGCCGTTCTGGCCATGCTTGCCGTCCTGCTGCTCGGATCGTCGATCGTCGTCATCGGCAGCGGCAAGCAGTCGGTTTTCTGGACGGATTACGCGTCGGCGTCGATGATCTATTGCGCGGTCGGCATCATCGCCGGGACGTACTTGTTCATCCGCCAATTCGCCGGCTGGCTGCTGCTGCGGCTGAGCCGGGGAAAGCGGTATTTCGGCGGCAATACCGTGCTGTGGTCGTCCTCGATCCGGTTCCAGATCCGCGGCAATACGCTCAACCTGTCGTTCATCTCGCTGTTCAGCACCGTCCTGATCTTGCTCATGTGCTTCGTGTCCATCAATTACTCCGTGCAATTCGAAGCGGTCGGCCGCAATCTGCCGAACGACGTCGCGTACGAGTCGAAGAGCAAGGCCGTCGACGACGACGTGAAGGGGGCCATCGCGTCTTCGGGGCACGGCATCGAAGACGAGCGCGCCTTGACCCTGCTCCGCGCCGAGGCCGTGACGGATCCCGGCGTCGCGTTCGAGAATCCGGAATACTTCTTTCCGGGCGTCCTGCTCGCCTCGGCGTCGGACTATAACGCGATCGTCGCGGCCCGGCATGACAACGGCAAACCGGTGCGGCTGGACGGCGACCAAGCCGTGTCGCTGTCCCAAGGGATGGACTTCCCGGAAACGATGCCGGACGGCGGCGCCCGCTTCACCGTTCGCGCCGCGTCGGAGACGACGCTCAAGCTGACGGAGAAGCGCGATTACGCGCTGCTCGGCTGGGCGTCGGATCCCGTCACGTCGATGGTGAAGAAGCCCGCGCTGCTCGTCGTCTCCGACGCGAAGTACGCCGAGCTGAAGGAGGGCGCGGAGACGGCGAGCTACATCATCTACGATATCGCGGACGCGGGCAACGCGGAGGAGCTGTCGAAGCGGCTGCACGCGATCGTCACGAAGGAGCCGGGCACGTACTATTCGTCGTTCGCGGACGTCTACTCCAAGCAGATCGAAGGCTCTTCGCTGCTGCTGTTCGCGAGCGCGTTCCTGGCGCTGATCGCGCTGTTCGCCCTGGCCGGCGTCATCTACTTCAAGCAGCTGCGCGAAGCGACGGAGGCGCAGCGGCAGTACGCGATTCTCCGCAAGCTCGGCGTCGGCAAGCGGGAGATGATGAGCGTCATCCGCAAGCAGCTGCTGTTCGTCTTCGCCCTGCCGCTGCTGCCGGGCCTGATCAACAGCTGGCTGATCATCAAGACGTACATTCTGGATTCCGTGCAGGATTTTCCGAATCTGAAGGGCATGGTGTGGGGCATCATCGCGCTCTACTTCCTCATCTATGCCGGCTTCTATCTCGCGTCCGCCAATCTGTATTACCGGATCGCGAATCGGTCGGCATAAGCGCCAAACACCCCGGGAGACGGCTTCGTCTCCCGGGGTGTTTGGCGTCGTTCCCTTGCATGGCGCGCAGTCGCCGTGGGGCCACCAGCCGGGGATGCTTGCGGCGTATCGCCGCTGCCCTGCGTACGGCGCCGCGATCGGCTTTGGCCTCGCGGATTCGGTTACGAGGCCGTCGGCTTCGGCCAGCCGGCCGTGCGGGGGCCGCGTCTATTCGACCCCCGCGGAAGAAGGCTGCAGCATCTCCCGGTACGGGTCGTGGCTGCGCGGGAAGTGCACGGTCATTTCCGTGAACCGGCCGAGTTCCGAGACGCACGTGATATAATGGCCCAGCTTCTTCGACAGCTCTTGGGCGAGATAGAGGCCCATCCCCGTCGATTTCATATGGATGCGCCCGTTCGTGCCGGTGAAGCCGCGGTTGAAGATGCGCGGCAGGTCGCGGGGTTCGATGCCGATGCCGCTGTCGCGGATGACGAGCCGCTTCTCCTTGTCGTCCGCTTCCGCCGCGATGCGGACTTCGCCGCTGACCGGCGTGTACTTCAGACTGTTCGACAGCAGCTGGCCGAGAATATAGGGCAGCCACTTGGAATCGCTCTGCACGATCGCCGGGCCGACGTCGAGGGACAGCCGGATTCTTTTGGCGATGAACGCTTTGGCGCTGCCTCTGACGACTTCCTTGACGAGCGGCTCCAAGTCGCAGTTGACGAGCTCGTAGTCTTGGTTGAAGTTGTCCAGCTTGGCGTAGTAGAGCGCCTGATCGACGTACTGTTCGATGCGGGTGAGCTGTTCCTCGAGCGTGCGCGGCTCCACCTCGGTCTGCTGCATGAGCCGCAGGACGGAGATCGGCGTCTTCACCTCGTGGAACCAGGACACGATGAAATCATAGTATTCCTTCTGCCTCGCGTGCACCTCGTTCAGCGCGCGGATGTGGCCGCGCTCCATCTCTTCGACGAGGTCCCGGTACGCTTCGGCTTCGAGCGAGAGCGGTTCGCCGTCTTCGCCGGCCAGCGTCCGGACCGCCTGCGCGCTGCGATAATACCGGTAGCCGAAGAAGGCGGCCATGAGCAGCGATTGCAGGACGACGACGTAGACGAGGCTTTCGAATCGCAGCCGGCTGCCCGGCTCCGCGTACCAGATCAGCATGACGAGTCCGAACGTCGCGGCGCAGAGCAGGATGTACGGCCGTTCGTAGCGAAGGAAGCGCAGCACGTTCATTCCGCGATATACCCCATTCCTTTGCGGGTCGCGATGAAGCCGTCCAGGCCGAGCTCGGCGATTTTGCGCCGGAGGCGGTTGACGTTGACGGTCAGCGTGTTGTCGTCGATGAATTGGTCGTCGCGCCACAGCGCCTGCATGAGGTCGTCGCGGGACACGATCGTCCCGGCCTTCCGCATCAGAACGCCGAGGACGATGAACTCGTTGCGGGAGAGCTCCGCCGTTCTGCCTTCGTAATCGACGGAGGAATTGGACAGATTGAGCCGAAGTCCGCGATGAACGAGCTGCAGGCTCTCTTCCTGGTACGTATAATTGCGGCGCAGCAGGGCATTGACCTTCGCGACGAGAATCTCGAGTTCGAACGGTTTTTGCACGAAATCGTCGCCGCCCATATGAATGGCCATGACGATGTCCATGTTGCCGCCGCGGGACGAAAGGAAGATGATCGGCACGTTGGACACGCCGCGAATTTGCCGGCACCAGTAAAAGCCGTCGTACACCGGCAGGTTGATGTCGAGCAGGATCAGATGCGGGCGCCGGGCTTCGAATTCGCGCTTCACGTCTTCGAACGCGGTCAGCTCGAAGACGTCGTACTGCCATTTGCGCAGCGTGGCGGCCACGATGGCCCGAATGTCCGCGTCGTCTTCCACGAGCATGATTTGAAACAAAACGGAACGCCTCCTTCGGTGCGTCGGGCGGGGGTTGTCTACGCCCCAGTATACCAGATGCAGGAAGGCGCGTCGCGCGGCGGAAGGCCATAGGGCCGCAGGCGGAGCGGGAAAGCCGGCGGGGCGGTTACCCTTCCCGCGCCGGGCGCAGGCTTCGGCCGCGGGCGAAGCCGTACAGCCCCGCGGCCAAGCCGAGCAGAAGCACGCCGGCCGCCAGCCACGGATGGAAGCGGAGCGTCGCCGCTTCCGCCAGCAGGGCGCCGCCCGCGCCGGCGCCGGCGGCCAGGCCGAGGTGGATCACGGACGTGTTCACGCTGAGAATCAGATTGGCCGACTCCGGCGCCTGCTGAATAAAATAGCTTTGGATCGCGGGACCGGCGGCGAACATGGCGAACACGACGACGCCGAGCAGCAGCGTGCCGGCGACCGGCGAAGGCGCAAGCAGCGGGAGCAGGAGGAGCGCGGCGGCGTGGAGCGCGACGCCGGCGGCGATCACGGGCGCTGCGCCCCAGCGGTCGACGCCGTAGCCGCCGATCCGCGAGGCGGCGGCGCCGACGGCGCCGAAGGCGAGCATCGCGGCGCCGACGCCGGACACCCCGTAATGGAGCAGCTGCTGCAAATACGGCGTCATGAACGTGAAGAGGACCGAGTTGCCGGATTCGCGGAAGAACGTGAGCGCGAGGGCGCTGACGACGACCATGCTCCCGATCGCCTTGAATTGGCGCCGAAACGGCACCGGCGCGTCGCCTTCGAGCTTCGGCAGCAGCCGGTACAGCAGGAAGACGAAGGCGAGGCTGACGGCGCCGAGCAACAGGAAGATCGCCTGCCAGCCGAACCGGCCCGCGACGGCGATGCCGATGGGCACGCCGAGGATCATCGCGCTGCTGAAGCCGAGCACGATCGTCCCGATGGCGCGGCCGAGCTTCTCCGGCGGCACGAGGCGGGCCGCGGCGCCGAAGGCGACGACAAGGTAGACGCCGGAGCTGACGCCGAGCAGCATGCGCGAGAGCAGCAGGTCGGCGAACGACGAGCTCGCGCCGGAGGCGAAGCTGCCGAGGATGAACGCGCCAAGCGCGGCAAGCAGCACTCGGCGACGTTCGAGCCTTGCCGTCAGGGAGACGACGACGGGCGTGCCGACGGCGAACGCGCCGGAATAAGCGGTAATGAGGAGGCCGGCTTCGGCCAGCGGGATCTTCAGGTCGGCGGCGATCACGTTCAGGATGCCGGAGACGACGAGCTCGGACGTCGCGGTGAAGAACGCGCCGAACGCCAAGGCGTATACGGCGAAGCTAGGGGTGGTTTTCATGGCTTTCATTCCCTTCCGGTCATTGGTAAGCTTGCTCTTGGCTGTAGTATAATAGAGCCGCTTACCTTTCGTAAGAAGGCAAATGAAACGGACCTAATACAACTTAATTGACTAACTAACCAAAAGTAAGTTAATGGCGGATGAAATGCATAGAAGGGGTGGGAGAAGATGAACGGGAAGAAGAACGATCCAAGAATCGGCCCGGCGTCGACCGAACCGCGGGACGCGCGCTTGAACGATGGCGGGGAGCCTGCGGCCGAACCGCGGCCGGCATCGCAGCCGGGGCAGCAGCCATCGCGGTTTACCAATATTTGCTCCGTGCTCGAAATTCTCGGCGCCAAATGGGCGTTTCTCGTCATCGCCGAGCTGACGTCGGGGCCGAAGCGCTTCAATCAGCTGAACCGGGATTTGAAGGTCGTCAAGACGCAGTCGCTGACGGACGTGCTGCGGCATCTGGAACGGAGCGGCATCGTTCGCCGGGACGTATTCCCGACCGTGCCGGTTTCGGTGGAGTATGCGCTGACCGAGAAGGGGTATGGGTTTCAGGACGCCTTGAAGGAGATGGAGAAGTGGGCCGTCAAATGGGGGGACGGCGCGAATAACGATCCCCGGCTGCAAGCGGACGGCTGAAGGCTCGCGCCGCCGCCGAAGCGCGAGATCGCCGCAGCCGCCGAAGCGCGAGATCGCCGCAGCCGCGCCGGGCCGCGAATCCAGTGCCGGGGCGGCTGCCGAACGCCGTCAATTCTGCCGGTGACGGAACGGCTTGCCCGCGGCCGATGCTCACGGACTTCCGTCTTGCCAGCCCATCCGCGCCTTCAGGGCGACGATCTGGGCGGTATGATGGCGGCCGTGCCAGACGAACCGCTCGATCGCCTGGTCGAGCGTCATCGCGCCGTGCGTCGGGCTCGTCACCGTGCGGGCGAACTGCTCCGGCGATAGCCCGCGCAGCAGCAGCGCGAACCGGCGATGGAGCGCGTCCAGCAGCGCGAGCGGCGCCGCGACGCGGGTATCCCGGTAGTCGCCGAGCTCCGCGAACGCGTTTTCGCGGAAAGTAGCCGCGAGCGGCGCCGGTTCCGTCAGCGCGCGCTTGAAGCGGATATACGCGTTCAAGTCGGCGTCGGCCAAGTGATGCACGATCTGAACGACCGTCCAGCCGCCCGTCCGGTACGGCGTCAGAAGCCGCGAAGCGGATAGCGGCTCCACCGCGGCGCGCAGCGTTCCCGCGAGATCGGCGACCGCTTCGATCAAGCGCAGCCGGTCGGCCTCGCCCAGCCGCGCGGCAGGCTGAAAGCGGCCGAGCGGGAAACGCAGAGCTTCGAGTTCCGAGTCTTCCATCGCCAACAACCTCCGTTTCGGTTTTCGGCGGCCGAATGAACCGGCGGCCTCGGTATGGCACGCCGCCCGCCTGGCCGTTCGCCCGGTCATTCGCCGATCGTTCAGCCCAGTCTTTCGCCAAGCCGACCTGGATCTCCTGCCGCTTGGCGATTGACAAGCTCCGGCGGCGGGGGTATCATTCAGCACATTGAAGATCACCAAGCGCGCGAATCGGCTTTATGGATCAACCACCCACGCCGCCGGCCTCGCTCGGGGGAGAAGGAGAGGACGAACATGTCGATGGAAAACAAGCCGGCCTGCTGCTGCGCGGCGGGAAGACGGACCATGGAGAAGCCGGGCGCGATCCGGGAGGATTCGGAAGCGCGGGCGGGAGATGAACTGGCGGCCGCGGCGGAAGCACCGCATGCGCCGCATGCGCAGGATCGTCTTCAGGGCATGGCGCTGCTGCCCGGCGGCGAATTTCTGATGGGCACGAACGACGCGGAGGGGTTCCCGCGGGACGGGGAGGGGCCGGTGCGGGAGGCGAGCCTGTCGCCATTTTATATGGATGCCTGCGCCGTGACCAACGCGGCGTTCGCCGCGTTCGCGGCCGAGACCGGCTATGTGACGGAAGCGGAACGGTTCGGCTGGTCGTTCGTCTTCCATCTCTTCGTGCCGGAAGCGGCGAAGGCCGCGGCCCGTCCCGCGCCAGGGGTGCCGTGGTGGCTCGCCGTCGACGGCGCCTGCTGGCATAAGCCGGAAGGCGAGGGCTCGGGCATCGAAGGGCGGGAGGACCATCCCGTCGTCCACGTCTCGTGGCATGACGCGGCGAGCTACGCGCAGTGGGCGGGCAAACGGCTGCCGACGGAAGCGGAATGGGAATACGCCGCGCGCGGCGGCCTGATCCAGAAGCGCTACCCGTGGGGCGACCTGCTGAAGCCGGACGGCGAGCATCGCTGCAACATTTGGCAGGGGAAGTTCCCGGACAAGAACAACGCCTCCGACGGGTATGCCGGCACGGCGCCCGTCCGCTCGTTCCGGCCCAACGGCTACGGCCTCTACAATATGGTCGGCAACGTCTGGGAATGGTGCGGCGACTGGTTCTCGGTCCGCCATGCCAAGCCCGGCAGCCGGGATCCGCGCGGTCCCGCTTCCGGCACGGCCCGCGTCATGCGAGGCGGCTCTTACCTGTGCCACCAGTCGTACTGCAACCGGTACCGCGTCGCCGCCCGAAGCTCGAACACGCCGGACAGCTCGACCGGCAACATCGGCTTCCGCTGCGCGGCGGACGCTTAATAGCTCGATGTTCGGCATCCCGGCCATGGGTGCCGCGCGACGAAACGAAGGGAGGCGGCTATCGCCGTCTCTACGGCGCAAAGCGCGCGTTTGCCCGGGAATGGTTGCGGTGCGGAGGGAACTGTGCTAAAATCGGCACAATAAGAGAGACAGGGGCGTTCACGAACATCGATGGCTCAATTGAAACGGTTTGGCTTCGGCCTTCAGGCGCTCATCGTGCTCGCGACGAACGACGAGCTGCGCACCAGCTCGGATATCGCGGAGCAGATCCAATGCGAGCCGACGGCGCTTCGCAAAATATTGGCGCAGCTCGCCGACGCCGGAATCGTCGAAGTCCGGCAGGGCCGCTCCGGCGGCTACGAGCTGACGCGCCCGCCCGGCGCAATCACGCTGTACGAGGTGTATTCGTCGCTTCACGACGAGCAGCCGCAGTGGGACCGGATGCTGGACACGACCGGCAACCACGGCTTCGGGCAGCGGGCGAACGAGTCGTTCCGGAAGATCATGGCCGACATCAACACGCAAGTTACGTTGGTGCTCGGCAATTATACCGTGGCGGACTTGATTCGGCCGGATTAAAACCGACGCGGCGTCCGACGCAAGAACGGCGCTCGAATTGACGGGCGCGGATGTCGAAGCGAATCCAAGATCCGAGTCGATCCCGGTACGCCAAGCGAATTTAGATGATGGAGTCGATGCCGGAGGTCGAAAGTAAATCCCGGCCCCTAGTCGATTCTGGAACTCGAAGCGAATGATCGAATCGATAACGGAGCTCGAAAGTAAATCCCGGCTATCGGATCCAGGCTCTCGAATCCAGGCTATCGAATCGAGCCTTCTAATCGACGCAATCACAGCCTCCGCATCGGGCACGGAGCGCGAACCGCCGAAAAGGCGAAATTTTTTTTGCTCAAAATGTGCAAATCATTGCTCATATTGCCCCTTTTCATAAAAAACGGCAACATATGGCATTCTGACAGAGAAAGCGAGGAGAAATGACCCATGAGCGAGCGCAAACCGCTCCGCCTCGGCAGCCTGGTCGCGACGATCGTCCTTGCGGTCGCCGGCGGGCTGCTGTTCAAGCTGCTGCACATTCCGATTCCGTGGCTGCTCGGGCCGATGATCGCGATGCTGATCGCGAACAACGCGATCGAGAACCGGTTTTACTGGCCGCAGCAGCTCCGCAATACGGCGCTTATCATCGTCGGCTACACGATCGGATTGTCCCTCACCGCGGCCGCGCTGAAGGAAATCGCGCACCAGCTTCCTTACATGCTGGTGATGGCCGTGCTGCTGCTGGCGTACTGCGCCGGCATCGCCTACGTCGTCTCGAAGTTCTCCGGCATGGGGTACAAAACCGCTTTGATGGGGAGCATCCCGGGCGGGCTGTCGCAGGTCATCCTGCTGGCGGAAGAGACGGAGGGCATCAACATTACGGCCGTCACGTTCACCCAGGTCACGCGGCTCATGATGATCGTCATCTGCGTGCCGCTGATCGTGTTCAGCCCGATCCTGGGCCAGACGCACGACGCCGCGGCGACGGCGGCCGCCGCCGCATCCGCCGTGCAGCCGACCTGGGGCGGATTGTTCCCGAACATCCTGATCTTCGCCGTCGCCGGCGTCGCGTGCGCCCTCCTCGGCAACCGAATCAAGCTGCCGACCGCGTACATGCTTGGCCCGGCGATCGGGACGGCGGCGCTGCAGCTCGCCGGAGTGCACGGACCGGCGCTTCCCGGCACCGTCATCGAAGTCGCCCAGCTGATGATCGGCATCTACGTCGGCTTGATGCTCCGGCCGCGGCAGCTGCCGAACAAGCTGAAGAACCTGTCGCTCGCGCTCGGCAGCAGCGTGCTCCTGATCGCCGGCGCGCTCGGCATGGCGCTGCTGCTGTCCGCGCTGCAGCCGGTCACCGAAGCGACGGGCCTGCTCAGCCTAGCGCCCGGAGGCATGGACCAGATGGGCATCATCGCGCACGAGATCCACGCGGATCTGTCGATCGTGGCCGGCTACCAGCTGTTCCGGATGTTTTTCATTTTCTTCGTCGTTCCGCCGCTGCTGCGGATGGTGCTCCGCATCCAGCCGGGCGACCGCGTGAAACGGCGCGGCGCCGCCTAAACCCATTTAACGGAGGTATCGGACATGGAAGCTTTGAACCTGGATTACGCCAAAACCGCGCTCGTCCTCATCGATTTGCAAAAAGGCATCGTCGGCCTGTCGCCGAAAGGGCCGGAGATCGTGGCCAACGCCGCGAAGCTGGTCGAACGATTCCGCGCGCGGAACGGCTTCGTGTCGTTCGTGAAGGTCGATTTTCTCGACGGCAAGGAAGCCTTGAAGCCCGCCACGGATCAGGAGCCGCGGTCGGGCGCCTACCCGGAGGGCTGGGCGGAATTCGCGCCGGAGCTCGAGGTCGGCCCCCGCGACCACGTCGTGACGAAGCGCCAGTGGGGCGCGTTCTTCGGGACGGATCTCGATCTGCAGCTCCGCCGCCGCGGCATCGGTACGATCGTGCTCCTCGGCATCTCGACGAACATCGGCGTGGAGACGACGGCGCGGGAAGCGTTTCAGCTCGGGTACGATCAAGTCTTCATTACGGACGCCATGGCGGCGATGAGCGAAGAAGAACATGATGCCACGTGCCGGTTCATCTTTCCGCGGATCGGGAAGCTCCGGACGACGGAAGCGTTCCTGGACGGCATCGGCTCCTGACGGCCGCTATTCGTCGCGTTGCGAATCAAGCAGCTTGCCCGCGCGGGCAGGCTGCTTTTTCGTCTGCCCGGAGGCTGGCTCGGCGGCGTCCGCCGCGTCCGGAGCGACGAACTCGCCCCGGCGAATGCGCCGGTCCCAATCCGCTTCGCGAAAGCTGCGTATCTTCTCGGCCACGTAGATCGTTTCCATCATGGGTTTTATTCCTCCCGGCATGCGGTATCGGTGCGCTGCATCCTCATTATCGCGTGACGGCAAGGGCGTAAAAAGTGTAGAATCATACACAACGCGTTCCCCTTTTGGCAACACGGAACCGAACGGAGGCTGAAGCAATGTTGACCTATGAACGGTATTTGGCGCTGTACGCGCGCTTCGCCGGCGAGGCGGGGGCGGGGCAGCCGGTGGAAGTCACGCTCGATCAGCTGGCCGAAGCGCTGTTCTGCTCGCCGCGCAACGTGAAGCTCATCCTGCGCAAGCTGATCGACGAGGGCTTCGTCGATTGGCAGGCGGGGCGCGGCCGGGGCAACCGGTCGCAGCTGACGTTTCTTCACGGGTACGAGGCGAAGCTGCTCGAGGCGGCGCGGCAGCTGGCCGCGACCGGCGAATACAAGCAGGCGTTCGAGCTGCTCGGCGAGCACGGCGGCGGGACGGGCGCGAGGGAGACGTTCGTGGCGTGGCTGAATGGGCAGTTCGGCTACCGGAAGGTGCGGTTCGGCGAGGACGAAGGGGCCGACATGCTGTCCCTGCCGGTCTACAAGCCGATCGTGACGCTCGACCCGCGGAATCTGTACTATGCGATCAGCGCGCATATGGTCAAGCAAATTTTCGATACGCTGCTGCTGTACGACCGCGAGACGGACAAATTCACGCCATCGCTGGCGCATGCCTGGTCCCATGACGAGAGCGGCACGGAATGGACGTTCCATCTGCGCAAAGGCGTGCAGTTCCACCACGGCAGGGAGCTGAGCGCCGCCGACGTCGTGTATTCGTTGGAGCGGCTGCGAGGCGACTATGCTTCCGGCTGGTTCGTCCGGTCCGTCGACAGCGTCGAGGCCGTCGGGCAGCGGACCGTCCGGATCGCGCTCGCGAAGCCCAACTGGCTGTTTCCGCGGTTTCTATGCTCGCCGGCGATGTCCATCGTCCCGCATGATTTGGCGGAGCGGGACGATGAATTTTGGAACAGGCCCGTCGGCACGGGGCCGTTCCGCTTCGAGGCATGGACCGCCGACCGGTTCGAGCTGCGCGCCAATCCCGGTTACTTCAAGGGGCGCGCCCACTTGGACGGCGTCGCGATCGTGACCATGCCGGCGGATACGATCGCCTACTCGAAGAGCTGGGAGCAGCTGCTCATGAAGGACGAGGCCGCCGTGGCGCGGCCGGAGAGCGATTGGGAGGTCATGGAGTCCGTCTGCAACGGCTGCTCCATGCTGACGTGGAACATGCGCAAGGAAGGGCCGCAGCGCTCCGCGGCCTTCCGGCAAGCCGCGCATCTGCTCGTCGATCGCGCCCGGCTCATCCGCGAGCTCGGCGAAGACCGGCTGTATCCGGCGGCAGGCTTCCATCCGGAGGAGCGGCTCGCCTTGGGGCCGATCCGTTTCGATCCCGACCGGGCCGCCGGGCTGCTTCGGGAAAGCGGCTACGACGGGCGTCCGATCGTCATCGGCACGTACGGGCTGCACGAGCCGGACGCCAGGTGGCTGCAGCGGGAGCTGGGCTCGGCCGGCATCGCGGTCGAGGTGCGCACCGGCGATCACGAATCGGTTCGCGAGCGGGGCATGCTGGGCGCGGTCGACGCTCTGCTGTACTGCGTCGTCTTCGACGAGGACGACGTCTCGCTCATCGAGCTGTACGCGCAGCACGGCAACTTCATGCGGGAGCATTTGGACGGCGAGCTGCTCGCGTGGACGGAAGAACGGATCGACGCGGCGCTCGGGCGCAGGCGGCCGGAGGACCGCGCGCGCGGGCTGGCCGAGATCGAGCGGCGGCTGCGGGAAGAGGCGCATGTCCTGTTTCTGACGCACAAGAAGCAAAACACGTTTTACAACCCCCACATCAAAGGCGTCGGCTTGAATTCGCTCGGCTGGATCGAGTTCAAGGACGTGTGGCTGGACGAGGACGAACCGCTCGCGGGGAGTGCCGGCTGAAGAGCCGGGATAAGCGGGTAAAGGTTGGATGGGAAGACGGAAGGCGGCGGCGGCGCCCGGCAACGGGAGCTGCCGCCTTTTTGCGCGTTCGCGCAAGGGAAGCCGGCCGCAGGCGCATGAAGCCGAAAAGCCGCTGCCGAGGATGAAGGAAAAATTTTTACTAAATCATTTACTTAATTAAGAATTTGGTTTATTATAAACCCATGGACACCTTTACAGCGATTGCAGACCCCACGAGAAGATCGATCATGGAGCTGCTGGCCGCGAACGGCCAGCTGTCCGCCACGGACATTTCCAGCCGGTACTCCATCAGTCCGCAGGCGATCTCGCAGCATTTGAAAATCTTGCGCGAGACGCGCGTCGTGGACGTGGAGAAACGGGCCCAGCAGCGCATTTACCGCATGAACCCGGACGCGCTTCTGGAAGTGGAAGAATGGGCCAAGCGGTACCGGAATTTGTGGAGCAGGCGGTTCGAGGCGCTGGATGCCGTCTTGAAGCGCGAGAAGGAGCGCTCGGCCGCCGATTCCGCAGCCGGTCCAGCCACCAAATCAATCGAAGGGAAGGATCGAAACGATGACGAACGGGTATGACACGCGGATTACGGCGGAGCCGGGCAAACAAACGATTGGCATCGAGAGGGAATTCGACGCGCCGCGGGAGCTCGTCTTTCGCGCGTTCACGGAACCCGAACTGTACGCCGAGTGGCTCGGGCCGCGCGAATTGACGATGAAGCTGGAGACGTTCGAGCCGCGCGACGGCGGCTTCTACCGGTACGTGCACATCGATGCGGCGGGCAACGAATACGGGTTCCGCGGCGTGTTCCACGAGGTGACGGCGCCGGAACGGATCATTCAGACGTTCGAATTCGAAGGCATGCCGGAACGCGGTCACGTGACGCTGGAGACCGCGTTGTTCCGCGAGCTGCCCGGCGGCCGGACGCGCATCGTCATGGAATCCGTGTTCCGCTCGGTCGAAGGCCGGGACGGGATGCTGCAATCCGACATGGAGCGCGGCGTCCGCGACTCGTACGCGCGGCTGGCCGACATGCTGGAGCGGCTGAAGTAAGCGCCGCGAACGATCGAGCTTGCGCAAGGCCGGCTGCCGGGAGCGGCCGGCTTCTTGCCGTCGGCGCGTCGTTCTGAAGCGGGGAGCGGGGTCCCATTTTCTTCCTCTTCGGGTGCAACCTATCCCGGCTTCGTTCGTCTAGGTAGCCAAAGGGGGAATCGCGATGGCACGGACGGGCGGACGACTGCTGCTCGCGCTTGCGGCCGCGCTTATCGCCGGCGGCTGCGACGGGGACGGCGGCTATTTGGCGGATCGGAAGGAACCCGCGGCAAGCAAGACAACCGCGATGCCGGCGGACATGCCGGCCGATTTCGATTTCGAGCTCAAGTACGGCTACGGCGGCGGCAAGAACGAGGTCGACACGTACGACGGTACGATCACGAAGGATCTTATTGTAAACGGCACGGCCACGGCCGATCTCGCACTGTCGGAACAAGAAATGCGGGACATCTATGCGCGGATGCGGGAAATCGACATCATGGGGAAGAAGAAGCTGGAGCCCGAGAACCCGGGATGCGGTCAGGATCCGCATACGGATGACAGCTGGACGGTTACCGCGGCCGGCGAAACGAAGTCGATGCATTTGTCGACGGAGCATTGCGACATCACGGACGACGCACGGCAGCTGGCGGATCTCAGAGAATACGTCCGCGGGATCGCGGAGAGCAAGGCAGCGTACAAGGCATTGCCGGAAGCGGAGGGCGGCTATGATTGAGAATTTGAGCGCGCAAGCATTGAAGTGGGCGGCCGCCGCGGTCGCTGCCGACGCGGAGGTCGTCGCGGCGAAGCGGCTGCGCGGCGGCACGTCGTCGCTAGTACACGCGCTGTGGATACGCGCCGGAAACGCGGAGCGGGAGTACGTCCTGCGGTTGTTCAACAACGCGGAGTGGCTGCGGGAAGAGCCGGACGCGGCCCGGCACGAGGCGTGGTGCCTGGAGACGGCGTCCGCGCTAACGGGCGTGAAGGCGCCGAAGCTCGTCGCGTTCGACGAAGCCGGCGACGGCTGCGGCATGCCGGCCGTGCTGATGACGCGGCTCGAAGGCGAGGTCGTTCTGGCCCCGCGGGAGATGGAGCGCTGGCTCGACGGCCTGGCGCGGGCGCTGGCGGCGCTGCACGCCGCGGAAGCGGGAGGCGGCGCGCGGTGGACGCATGCTCGCTACGCCGACGCCGCGAAGATGGACGCGTCCGCCTGGTCGCGGGTGCCGGATGCCTGGACGCAAGCCGCGCGCATCGCGCTCGCGCCGCCGCCGGCGTACGAGCCGCGGTTCATTCACCGCGACTTCCATGCGGCGAACGTGCTTTGGTCGGGCGGCGAGGTCAGCGGCATCGTCGATTGGCCGAACGGCTGCATCGGCGCGCCCGGTCTCGACGTCGGCCATTGCCGCGCGGATTTGGCGCAGCTGCACGGTCCGGCGGCGGCTGACGCGTTTCTGGACGCCTATCGCCGGCATGCGGGCGAAGCGTTCGCGTACCATCCGTATTGGGACTTCGTGTCGCTGATCGACATCGCGTACTGGGAGCCCGACGTATTCGGCGGCTGGACGGAGCTCGGCGCGCAGGGCTTGACGAAAGCGCTGATCGTGGAACGGCTGGACGATTACGTGCGGGGGCTGCTCGCGCGGACGTCGGCGCGGCGCGCATGATGACGATAGGAGCCGCGGCGTGCGGCTCTTTTTCTAAGCGCCAAGTGAAGAAGCGCCTATTTTTTGCCGTTTTATTTACAAACCGATGGTCTGTATGTATAATAAAGGCAACAACCGCAAAACGGGGGAACGCGCGATGAAGCAGGAAGAACGAAGACAGCAGACGACCCGGCAGCTGCTGGAGGCGACGAAGGCGCTGATCGGGGAGAAAGGCTGCCACGTCATTACGATGAAGGATATCATGGAACGTTCCGAGCTGTCGAAGGGGGCGATCTTCCATTACGTGAAGAGCAAGTACGAGCTGTTCGCATGGGTGCTGGAGGAAAGCCTGACGGCGACGAACGAACGGTTCGAGAAGCAAGTGGAGCGGCATCCCGGGGACTTCGAGCAGCCCATGGAGATGCTGGCGAAGCAGTTCGCCGAACTGGAGGACGCCGGCAGTCCCACCAACAAGGTGCTCATGTATCTGCTCGGCAAGGAAGACGACCCGGCCGTCGCCGACGTGCTGCGGCAATTTTACGAGCGGTCCGTCCTCTTCTCGCGGCGGTGGATCGAGACGGGACAGCGGCACGGGGTGATTCCGGCCTCGGTCGACGCGGCGCGGACGGCGGAGCTGTTCGTCGTCCTATCGCTCGGGCTGCGGGCGAGGACTTCGATACCGGGGGCCGGAACGGCGTTCACGGCCGGGCATTTCGCCGCGTTCGTCAGCGGCAGCCTGCGCGGCGGATTCAAGGGCTAAGGCGAGGTTAAGGCAAAGCAAAGGCGGATGCTTCAAGTGACGGTCGGGAATAACGGGAACGGCGTAAGCGACGGCCGCGATTTCGGCAGGCACGCGGTCCGGTTCAAACCACATCCAAATCGGAGGGGATTGGCTATGGCTCCATTCATCGTCTTGATCGGTTCGTTCGGGTTGTTCCGGCTGCTCGGCTATGCGGGCGTGCCTTATTTCGGAGACTGGCAGCATGCGCTGCAGGCGGCGGTCTCGGCCATGCTGCTGCTGGCGGCTTCCGCGCATTGGGGCAAGCGCCGGTCTGATCTCGTCCGGATGGTTCCCCGGCGGCTGCCATTCGCGGAGGCGCTCGTCACGGCGACGGGGCTGCTCGAGCTGGCCGGCGCCGCGGCGCTGTTCGTTCCTTCGCTTTCGCGCTATGCCGCGGCGGGCCTGGTCGCGCTCTTCGTGCTGCTCTTCCCGGCCAACGTCAAAGCGGCGCGGGAACGGCTGACGATCGGCGGGAAGCCCGTCCCCGGGCTGGCCGTCCGCGCGGCGATGCAGCTGATCTTCATCGCGGCGGCGTTGTTCGCGGTTCCGTTCGTTTCATAATCCGCGTCCGGCAAGCGCGCGGCGCCGTGTCGGCATGCGATGCGGCGCTTTTCGGCGTCCCGCGCCGAGGCCGCGCGTCCGCGGCATATCGCCCGCGGAGCGGTTCATACAATGGCAGTAATGAAATTATCGGCGAAAGGCGGTCGATCACGTTGACTGAAGCAATGAACGCCGAAGCGCAAGAACCCGCGGTCGGGGAACGCCGGGACGAGAACCGGGAAAGCCCGCGTCTGCGGCGCGTGGACCTCGGCTGCGGCGCGGCCAAGCACCGCGATTGCGTCGGGCTGGATGCCTCGGCTGCCGCGCAGCCCGATCTCGTCCATGATTTCGACGACCCGCTGCCGTTCGAGGACGATTCCGTGACGTTCCTGCTCGCCTGCCGCAGCCTGGAATACGCGAAGGACCTTCGCGGCCTCATGAAGGAGATCTATCGGGTGTGCCGGCACAAAGCGATCGTCTGCATCGTCGCGCCGCACGCCCAGGCGGCCGTTCATATCGCGAATCCGGGCGTTCGCAGTCCGTTCAACGAGTATACGCCGTATTATTTGACGCCGAAGGAGCATCATCGCGACATGATCGCCGCGGCGCAGTTTTCGCCGGAATTCATCCCCGCGGAGAGCGTCGAGGTCGATTTTCGGCTGCTGCGCATGGAGTTTTTTTATTTCCCGCTGTATTTGTCGCCGCTGTACGAACCGGCCGAGCGGATCGGACTCATGGAAGTGCAGCTGAACATGGTGGATGAGATTCTGTATCACTTCGTAGTCGCCAAAGCACCGATCGGGAAAGAGGAACTCGCCCGGCTGGCGGGCAATCCGCTCGAGGAGCCGGCGCGCATCACGGAGCGCCGCCGGCAGGACGGCCTGCTGGCCCGAAGCGGGACGGGGAACGTGATCGAACCGTCCGAGAATGCCGGGCCGGAGGGAAAGACGGGCAGGCCGAAGGACAAGGCGGTCGCTCCCGGAAGGAACGGCAGACCCGAGGCCAGGGCAGGGGAGAAAGCGAAGCCGGAGGGGAAGGCAAGGGCCGACGGCAAAGCCAAACCCGACGAGCAGGGCAGGGCGGGCGAGAAAACCAAGCCCGACGGCAAAGGGAGGTCCGACGGGAAAGGCAGGCCGGAATCGAAAGCGAAGCCGAAAGCCGCCAGATCCGGCGCAGGCCGCGCGTCCAAGAGGCAAATCCAGATCAAAATGGTCGAGCCGGAACGCGAGCTTGTGCGCAGGCCGTCCAAGGTCATGTTCGAGCGCAAGGAATGAACAAGGCGGTCTCGCGATGCCGGTTGCCGGCCGCGGGACCGCTTTGCTTCTTTCGTCATGCCCGGCGAAGGCTCGCCTGTTTGCGGATCATCGAGATCTGTCCGGCATGAATGCCGGAATGGTACATGAGCCGGCCGACCGCTTCGAGCGGCGTCGACGCGGGACCGCCCATGGGCGAGGCGACGGGCTCGGTCCAAGCCTCCTCGGGCAGATCGCGCATCGCCCCGCGCAGCTGCTCGTTGGAATCCCCGAGCAGCTGCAGCAGCGCGCCCAGGTCGGCGTCGTCCGCGAAGCCCGCAGGGCCGCCGCTCGTCGCGAGCTTCAAGCTCACCGGCATGGGCTTGCGGAAAAACCACTCCGCGAACATGTACTCCACCTCCGCGTTATGCCGCAGCATGTAGCCGATGGAGGCGGAACCGAAGGACAGCGCGAGGTCACCGGGCGCCAGTTCGGAGGCGGTGCGGAAAAATCGGGACTGGATGGCGCTCCAGACCGGAAGAACGGTGTCGAAATGGCTCATCGTCATGCTCCTTTAGAGGTGTTGTTTGGGTGGCGCGGACGCGGGCCGCTAGGCTTGCTCCGCCCCGCCATGGCCGGCGCGGTCGACGTGCGCGAACCCGCCGCCGGCGGGATCGATGTCGTAGGCGCGGCCGAAGCCGGCGACGTAGCGGCCGGTCCGGGGCTCGAGCGCGAACAGGGAGAAGTCGAGGCCGCGCAGCATCGCGATCGTCGACTGGCCGAACCGTTCGGCGAACAAGGCGAAGATCGCTTCATGCCCTTCGTTGCCGAGGTTCTCGGCCCGGCAGGCGAAGCGCGCGCGTCTGCGGGCGAACGGATTCGCCGTCCGCGATTCGTCTTCGATGAGCAGCGCGTCGGTCAGCGGGCTGCGCTCCAGATGGCGGTAATGGTCCGCGATTCGGCTGAGGTAGACGTAAAACAGGCCGTCCTTCCGCACGAACGGGGCGTAGGAGGCGTAAGGGCTGCCGAGCTCGTCGACGGTGCTCAGCACGAGCGTTTTCAGGCTGCCGACGAAGTTCAGCATCTGAGCGCGGATCGCTTCGTCATCGTGCGGTTTCATAGGCGTTCCTTCCTTTCTCGTAGGAGCGGTATGGGAAACAAATCGGATTCGGCGCGACGGCTGCCCGCGGGCGCAAGGCAGACGAGCCGGAATCGGGGCATAAGGTTGACGGCCTTGACGCGCCGCGCGAGTTGCCGAAAGGACGGCTGCCCGCGGCACGATTCCGCTCTAAGCGCTATTCTATGCGGCGCGGAGCCGTCTTCGGCTTAAAGCCGTTTCGTTCGCGGCGCCGCGGCGATGCAGCCTTCCGGGGCTCTAGATCCGGCGGGAGGCGCCGCCGTCGCGGAAGCCGGGACCGGCTTGCCCGGAGCCGGCCGGTTTGCCGGTCTTCCGGGACGAGGTCCCGGCATCGCCGGATTTGCCGCGGCTGCCGGCTGCGGCATCGCCGCTTCCGGCCGGACCGCCGGCTGCGGCAAGGGAGAGAAGCACGGCGAGCACGACGGCTTTGGCTACGGCTTGCTTCATGTGCGTGAAGTCCTCCGTGAATTAATTGATAATGATTTTCATTATCATTATATTCGCAACGGAAGCCGTTATCAATAGCGAACGCGGAAATCGCCGGCATGGCCGCCATTCGTTGGCAGCCATGATGCGCGCGGAAGCGGAGACGCCCGCTTCGCTGCGGGCGGAAGCAGATCGGCAACGGGCGCTGTACAAACAAGAGCCGGATGGGCCATAACCGGAGCGGCGAAGCGGGATCAGGACGTTCGCTGCGGTTGCTCGGCGCGGAACGCGCGGTCGCGCCCCGCGCGCTTGGCCGCGTACAGCGCCTGGTCGCAGAGGGCATAGAGCGGTTCCCACTGGGTGTCCCGGTCCGGGAGGACGGTCAGAATGCCGAGGCTGATCGTGAAGGCGGGCTCCGCGCCGGCCGCGGACGCCCGGATGCGCTCGGCGGCCGCGCTCGACTCCGCCTCGTCCCGGCCGGGCAGCAGGACGGCGAATTCGTCGCCGCCGTACCGGGCGAACAAGTCGTCCGGGCCGAGCACCGCCCGGATGCGCGCCGACAGCGTCTCGAGCACGCGGTCGCCGGCATCGTGGCCGTACGAATCGTTGATCGTTTTGAACCGGTCCACGTCGAACAGCAGCAGCGAGAGCGGCGCGTTCCGCCGCGCGCAGCCGGCGAGGCTTTCCCGCACGCTCTCCAGAAACGCGCGGCGGTTCAGCGCGCCCGTCAAATCGTCGTGCTGCGCCAGGCGGAGCAGCTCGCGATGCGCCCGTTCCCGCAGCAGCAAAATAAAGCCGGTATTGCTGGCGATCGTGATCAAGTACAGCGCGAGGAACGACATCGTTTGGAACGGTCCGGGCGCGAAGAAGCCCATCGGCGCGCCGGCGGCCAGCGCGGCCGCCGCCCGGCCGAGCAGCGACAGGACGGTCAGCAGATAGAAGGCGCCCATCGCGCGCGGCAGGACGGACTTGCCGCCTTCGCGCGCGAGGCGGACCGCCGGTCCGGCGACGAGGAGGGCCGTTCCGACGGACGCGAACGCGATCCGAAGAGACTCCCGGTTATCGAGCAGCAGAATCGCGTGGAACCCCGCCAGATTGACGGCCGTCATGATCGCGTACCGCCGTTTCTCCGGCTGTCCGAAGGCGCCCCGCAGCCGCAGGACCGCGGCCATTTCGAGCGCATAGCCGACGAACAGCAGCGAGTTCGCGAGCGAGACCGAGACGAGGTTCGGCATGCCGCCGTGCGCGACGAGGAAGAACCACGAGCCCGCCTGCGCGAGCTTCGCGAGCATGAAGACGCGAATCGTCCTCTCCTGCTTGTGCCGGCGCCAATAGCCGGCGATCAGCCCCGCCGTGAACAGATGGCCGAGGACGAGCGACAAAAAAATCGTGTTCCGATCCAGTACGAAGTTCATGATAGACCGCCATTCTGCCTGAAAAGCAAGCGTTACCGGAATTATACCAAAGGTTCGTCCGGCTGGCATCGACAAAATCGACGATCAACCGACATCGGCGGATGCCGCGTTTGACTTGGCCGAACGAATCCTCTATCCTGACGAAGAGGTGATCGAGAATGAGTATTCAATCCGATAAAATTTTCATCAATTTGCCGGTCAAGGATTTGAAAAAATCCGTGACGTTCTTCAACGAGGTCGGCTTCGGCTTCAATTCGCAGTTTTCCGACGAGAACGCGGCCTGCATGGTCGTGAGCGGGCATATTTTCGTCATGCTGCTGTCCGAGCCGTACTTCAAAAACTTCACGCAAAAGAAAGTGGCCGACGCGAGCAAGAGCACGGAAGTGATTCTGGCCATCTCCGCCGACAGCCGCGAAAAAGTGGACGAAATCGTCTACAAGGCGCTGTCCTCCGGCGGCAAAATCTCGAACGATCCGCAGGACCACGGCTTCATGTACGCCTGGAGCTTCCAGGACGTCGACGGCCATCTGTGGGAAGTCATCTATATGGACGAGAGCGCCGTTAACCAAGGCTAAGCTCGCTCCTTCGCGCAAAAAGAAGCCATTGCTTTCCGGCGGCAGCCGGCCGGCAATGGCTTCTTTTCGCGTCGGGGCCGGTTCCGCCCGCGGCGAGGTTGATCCCCGGGCGTTTCGTGGTAAACTAAGGGAAACCGCAAGCAGGAGGAGCGCCATGAAACGCATCGCAATCGTACTGACGGCGCTGTTGACCGTATTCGCCGCGGGCTGTTCGCTGTCCGCTTCGCCTTCGGCGACGGCCCCGGCCGGGCAAGACGGAATCCGAGCGGAATGGGCGTTCACGCAAGCCGGCCAGCAGCCGGAGAAGCTCTTGATCGGCGTCATCGACGGCGCCGAGCGGACGCTCGACATCGCCATTTACAGCTTGACGAAGCCGGATATCGTCGACGCGATCAAGCGCGCGAAGAACCGCGGCGTCGCGGTGCGCCTGATCACCGACCGCATCCAGGCCCAGGGCAAGAGCCAGAAGGAGGCGCTCAAGCTGCTCGGCAGCGCGGGCGTTCCGATGAAGCTGAACACGCACAGCGGGCTCATGCATCTCAAAATGACGATCGCGGACGGCAAAACCGCGACGACCGGCTCGTTCAACTATTCGAAGGCCGCCAGCACGGATAACGACGAGGTGCTGATGGTGCTGCGCGACGAGGGGGTCGCGGAGTCGTTCGCGCATCAATTCGAGTCGATGTGGACGGATACGTCGGCGTTTGCGCCGATCGCGCCGAGCATCGCGAGCGGCACCGGCGGCACCGGCGGCACCGGCGGCACACCGGGCTCGCCGCCCGACGAATCCGTCGAGTCTTCGACGGAAGCGCCCGCCGACGCGGGAGCGCCGAATGCGGCCGGCGCGGCCGTCTTCCGCAGCTGCGCGGAAGCGAAAGCCGCCGGCAAGGCGCCGCTGCGCCGAGGCGACCCCGGATACAGCGCCAAAATGGACGGGGACGGCGACGGCGTCGCCTGCGAGAAGTGACGGCGGCGACATCCGGCGTCCGGCGCAAGTCCGTATATCCGTTAATCCATATTGGCCCCTTTCCCGTTATTGCCCGGCAGCCGGCCGGTACCGGCACGGGCTGCGCACCGAAACCCGCTTAGGCGGGTTTTTTTGCTGCTTCTTCGGACAAAAACCGACAAGAAAGCGAGGTGAGTGAGAGGAATTGCCGGATTTTTGTCGAATTTATCAGTTTCGCCGCTTAGCAGTAAGGGGCAGCCATCCGCAAGGGAGTGACGCCGCATGAACGCCATGCCCCTCTTCGAACGAAAACCGACGCTGAACGACAAGCTGCGCTCGCTCGGCCTCGTCTTCGTCCTGATCGTCGGCTGCGCGTGCACGCTCATTTTTTCGTACATCGAGCTCGTGAACCAGCGCCAAACCATTCATCATCAGTTGCAGCAAACGCTGCTGCTCCAGCAGCAGTTCATCGATAAATGGCTCGGCGACCGGCTGTCGGACATCCGCGTCGTCGCGAACTACCCCGCCTTGAAGGACGGGGATGCCGCGAACGCGAACCGGTTGATCGCGCTCATGCAGCGCAATCACGCCGAATTCCGGTCGCTCAGCTTCGTCGGGCCGGACGGCTCGACGCCGGAAGGGCTGAACGTCGGGGACCGCGATTACTTCGCGGCAGCCAAGCAAGGGACGGAAACCGTATCGGACGTGCTGCGCTCGCTCAAGGACGGCTCGCGCATCATCGTCTTCGCGGTGCCGGTCCAAGGCGACGACGGGACCTTCAAAGGCGTGGCCATGGGCGCGGTCGAGCTGACGACCGTCGAGCAGCTGCTGGACCGGTTCACGTACGGGAAGCAGGGCCAGACCTATCTCGTCGATCGCGACGGCACGCTCATCACGGGCGAAGGCAGCGGCTCGGACAAGCCGGTGCATATCGGCGAAGGGCTGCTGGCCGATGCCAGAGCGGGCATCGGGACGGTTCGTTCGTACGACAATTACTGCGGCATCTCGGTGTACGGCGATTACCGGTGGACGAAGGACGGCAGCTGGCTGATCGTCGGGGAAGCCGCCAAAAAGGACGTGTACGCTTCGCTGTATACGGAGCTCAAATACGCCTCCCTGTTTCTCCTGCTCGCCATGCTGGCCGCGGTGCTCGTCATGCTGCGCACGTCCAAAAAAATCGCGATGCCGGTCAACCACCTGCTCCGCGGCGTGCGCCATATCCGCGAGGGCGGGTACCATTACCGGATCGAGCCTGGCGTGCTGGAAGCCTCGACGGTCGAGTTCCGGCAGCTCGGCCTGACGTTCAACGCCATGGCCGACACCGTTCTGGAGCATACGGAGGCGCTCCGCGGCGAGCGCAATTTCGCCGCCTCCATCGTCGACACGGCGGCGTCGCTGATCGTCGTTCTGGACGATCGCGGCCATATTTTGCGGTTCAACCGCAGCTGCGAGCTGGCGACGGGCTATGCGTTCGACGAATTGCGGGGCGCCTCCATCTACGACATGCTCATTCCGGATGAAGAACGGGCGGACGTGGAAGCGCGGCTGCGAGGACTGCTGGCCGACGGCGGGAGCACGGCGAACGAGAATCATTGGCGCTCGCGCGACGGGAAGCGGCGGCTCATCGCCTGGTCGAACACGATGCTGCGGGAACCCGGCGGCGCGCGGCATATCATCGGCATCGGCATCGACATCACGGAGCAGCGGAAGGTCGAGCAGGAGCTTAAGGCCAGCGAAGAGCGGTTCCGATTGATCGTCGGCTCCATGGACGAAGTGGTGACGACGTACGACGCCGAGCTCAAGCAGACGGGGATCCATGGGCGCACCATCGTCCATGACGGCGGGATGTTCCAGAACCGGTACGAAGGCCGGTCCATCCGCGAAGCGCTTGATCCCGTCAACGCCGGCCTGCACGAGGACGCGCAGCGGCTCGCGCTCGAAGAAAAGGCGTCCGTCGTCGAATGGACCGTTTCGGGATCGGGACAGGCGGACGGGGCAGACCGGCATTTTCAGACGTCGTACTCGACCCTGCGCGGCAACGGCGGGGAACCGAGCGGCGTCGTCTCGGTCACGCGCGACATTACGCCGCTGAAGGAAGCCGAGGCGGCGTACCGGGAGTCGCAGGCGCGCATTCGCAGCGTGCTCGAAAGCATCACGGACGCGTTCATGGCGTTCGACAACGACGGAACGTTCGCGTACGTGAACAGCGAAGCCGAGCGCATGCTGGGACAAGACCGTTCGGCGGTCTTGGGGCGGCCGCTCCGGGAGGCGTTTCCGGAAGCGGCGGAAGCCGCGCTCGCGGACGGCTTCCGCAAGGCGGCGGACGAGCGGACGCCGGTCTCGGCGGAAGCCTTCCTCCCGCGGTTGAACGCCTGGTACGAGATGCGGATTTATCCGTCGCGGGACGGGCTGTCCGTCTACTTCCAGGACGTGTCGGCGCGCAAGGAACTGGAGCAGGCCGCGCGGGAAAGCCGTCTGCGGCTCGTCACGATCATCGAGACGGTGCCCTCCGGCATCATCGTCGTGGAGGAAGACGGGATGATTTCGATGGCGAACCGGATGGCGGAGGATATTTTCGGCTTGCCGAAGACGTCGATCGAGGGCCGGGCTTTCCGGGATCCGAATTGGACGGTATACGGCTTGGACGGCGAGCGGCTCGCGCCCGAGGCGTATCCGGTGTCGATCGTCATGCGCACGGGACGGCCGGTGTCCGACTACGAATACGTCTTCGAGCGGCCGGACGGCGAGCGCGTCATGCTGTCCTGCAACTGTTCGCCGGTGCTCGACGGGTTCGGGCGCCTGCGGAGCGTGCTCGTCTCGCTGTCCGACATCACGGGCCGCATCGCGATTCAGACGAAGCTGCAGGAAGCGAACGACGAGCTCCGCAAGCTGTCGTCGCTCGACGGCTTGACCGGCGTGTTCAACCGGCGGTATTTCAACGAGCAGCTGCGCGCGGAATGGAACCGGCACGCGCTGAGGAAAGAGCCGCTGTCGCTCATTTTGCTCGACATCGATTATTTCAAGGCGTACAACGATACGTACGGCCATCTCGGCGGCGACATGTGCCTGCGGACGGTCGCGTCGCTGCTTCGCGCGGCGCTGAAGCAGCCGGACCGGTTCGTCGCCCGTTACGGCGGCGAAGAGTTCGCGGTCGTGCTTCCCGGCACGGACGGGCCGGAAGCCGCGGCGCTCGCGGAGACGCTCCGGGCGCAGGTGGAGGGCAAGGAAATCGCGCACGCGAACTCGAAGGTCGGCCGCTTCGTGACGATCAGCCTCGGCGTGGCGACGGTCGTGCCGGCGTTCGGCAGCGAGGAGGAAGCGCTCGTGTCCGACGCGGACATATGCCTGTACGAGGCGAAGCGCGCGCGCAACCGCGTGTCGTCGCGGAGCGGGATGCCGGAAGCGTCGGCGGTCCGGCACGGGAAGTCCGACTGATCGGGCTTGCGGCGCCGGGCTTGGAAGCGGTGTAAAGCATGGTTGCGCGCATAAGGCCGTCAAGGAGCCGAGAGCTTAGGGGCGGCTTTTTGCGCGTCGTTTCAGGCGTGCTTGCTGCCGCGAATCTTCGTAAGCGGGTGATGGGATAACCAACATGACCCGAAAGCGGGCCGAACTAGCGCAAGAAGGTGATGGGACAACCTTCTTGAGCTGAACCCGGTTCGAATTAGCGCGAGAAGGCGACGTGGCAACCCTCATGAGCGGAAAAGCGGCCCTTTTTGCAATGGCTATGTTAGGTCTTATTGTTGATTTTCAGCCAAAAGAAAAACCGCCCTTATAAAGGCGGTTTATTAAGCTAAAGTATCGTTAGTTCAGAAGTTTATAGTACTACGTTCCCAGTACATAACTAAACCAGCGTGCAATTTTTGGTCTCCGCGAATTACTCTTTTTAAATGTCTATTTGCCGACTCCAGAGAAGGGATATTTTGAAGAACGGGGATTAGTATCAGTTCAATCTGTGATAAGGGAATTATGGATTGGTATCCTTCTATGAACCATGATGACATAACCGCCTCATACCCCTCACTTTGCTGCAAAGAAAGCAAAAAAGTAGTTAAATCATATAACCTTGGTGCCCAACGACAGCACTCAAAATCAATAATGCCTGCTACATTTTCTCCGAGTGTCAACAGATTAGCAGGTGCGAAATCTCCATGACAAGGCAGATGAGGCAGCAAAGAGTATGGCTCTTGGTTCAAAAACTTTTCAGCATTTTTCATGCGTTGCAGCAGGTTTTCAACGCTGTCCCAAAATCCCGGGTACTCTGATAACGTTTGTTTATCTACGATTGTTCGGAGTTCTTCAACATGGATCGTTTCATTGCTGAATGTCTCGTTTAGGGGCTTCCACGGCAATTTATCCCTATACCCGTCAACAGAGAGGTGATATTTGGCGAGTGCTCTGCCCGCATCCCGCATCAGCTTTTCGTTATTGATATCGAATGCCGGGTCGGCATCAAGGTAGGGGAACAGACTATAGTCCGTCCCGTTCGGCAGTCTGGCAAGGCCAAGCATCGGAACGATCAGATCATTTTTTTCCGCCGCCCATTTCAAAATCATTTGTTCTGCCTTCAATTCGTCTACATGGCTGGAATATTGGGAAACTCTAATTCTATACTTACCTAGACTGGTCGTAAGCAAGTAATTATAGTTACTGAATCCGCTAGACATTTTTATAAGTGTTTTCGGTGTTCCTAAAGGAAATTCTATTGACCCTAAATAGTTTAGAATTAACTCCATTGATTCCACCGGCAATATCACCCTTTACGTTAAACTGCCCAATAGCTCAACCGTAAGCCATCCGTCGAAGTCTGGCGTTTGTATACTTCACAAAAAACAGGCAGGATGACACCAACCTGTTTTTCTTATTCGACGTTGTGTTCTCCTATTCCTTGCTGTCGAGAACATAGCCTTTGCAATAAGAAGGTAATGAGATAACCTTCTTGAGCAGAAAAGCAGCCTGGTTAGGCATAAGTAGGTGATGAGGTAACCTACATGACCTTAAAATCAGCCCGAGAAGCCCGGGAAGGTAACGGGCTCGCTTACGGGGGAGCTAACCGGCACCGGAGTCCGGCCGACGAACGTAAAAAAGCCTCCAATTCCGCCGAAGAATTGGAGGCTTTTTGTCGTGTACGCCGCTTGGTCGAACTTCGCCGCCCGCCGGCGATAAGGCAGCTAATACACGCCGTACGTCACTTTGCGCACCAGCTGCTCGAACCGCTCCGCCATGCCGGAGTCGTCTACCTGCTCGTAGACGGCCGGCTTGAACAGCTGCCGCTTCTTGATCGCGTAATAATCGGCCACGGCGCCCCGGAGCGTCAAATTATGCCGCATCAAGTAGTGGGGATCCAGCAAATGCCGGAACATCAGCTCATCCTGCACGATAAGCAGCGTCGCGTTGGCCTCGTGGAAAAAGCCTTCCGCCATGCCGCGTTCGCAGAACTGCCGAAGCCGGTCGTTCCGTTCGCTCACGGCGACGTCGATGGCGGCCATCAGCTGAGGGTAGACCTCGCGAAGATCGCCGAAGAACGCCTCCGTGCCGTAGTTCGCGATCAGCAGCGTCTGGGCGAACGAAGACTTGAAGCCTTTGACATAGGCGTCCAGACTGCCGGACTCGAGCTGGTTCTCGGAGCCGACGATGTACCGGATGAACAGCTGGGACAGGTGATCTATGATTTCATCGCGGGACGGAAAATATTTGTACAACGTAGCTTTGGACAGGTCCATCGTCTTGGCGATGTCGTCCATGCGCAGGCTCTGGAAGCCGTTCGTCTTCACGGGATGGAGTAGCTTGGCCACGTACTTGTTCTTGATCGTCTCGTCCGTATACCGGCAGCTTTGCGTGTCGTTGGTCGTTTCCATTAAGCGCTCACACTCACTTTCCTTACGTGTAAGTATACACAATCCGGCAAACGAAATAAACTATCTATCCTAACTAAACTAAAATCGATAAAATGAGTTTACTTTATCTAGGCGTTGGTGTATGATCGGTCTACAAAATGGCGTTGCGCTTATAAAGCCATTACCATGTAGCGAGGGAGAGAACCATACGTTATGAGCATTCCGTCCGCAGCGAACGTCCGCTTCTGGCCTATTATGATCGCCATCTTCTTCGGCGCGTTCCTCAGCATCCTCGGCATCAGCACGATCAACGTCGCGCTGACCATCTTCATGAGCGATTTCCATGCGAGCCTGAGCACCGTCCAATGGACCCTGACCGGCTTTATGCTGTCGCTCGGCACGATCGCCCCGCTTACGGGCTATCTCGGCGACAAGTTCGGCTTCAAAAACGTCTATTTGTACGCGATGGTCGGCTTCGTCGCGTTCTCGCTGCTGTGCGGATTCGCGTGGAACATCGAATCGCTGATCGTGTTCCGCATCCTGCAGGGCATCTTCACGGGACTGATCCTGCCGGCGACGATGACGATCATCTTCCAAGTCATCCCGCGCGACCGGCAGCCGTTCGCGGTCAGCATCTGGGGTCTGTCGGCCATGCTCGCGCCCGCGTTCGGCCCGACGATCAGCGGCTGGCTTATCGAACAGTTCAGCTGGCATTGGCTGTTCTTCATTAACGTGCCGATCGGCATCCTGGCCATCGCGTTCATCGCCGTCATGATCCCGAGCTACCGGATCGGCTCGCCGTCCAAGCTCGACAAGCTCGGCCTCTTCACCGTCGTGATCAGCAGCGCCTCCCTGCTCGTCGCCCTCAGCGAAGGCCGCGCTTGGGGCTGGGGCTCCGGCAAGACGATCGGCCTGTTCGCGGTCGGCGTCGTCTTCCTGATCGCCTTCATCGCGCTGGAGCTGCGATCGAAGAACCCGCTGCTCAATCTGCGGGTGTTCGGCAACTACCGCTTCTCGATCACGCTCGTGGCGAATACGATCATCACGATCAGCCTATACTCCGGCACGCTGCTCGTGCCGCTCTTCCTGCAGAACGTGCAGCAGACGACGGCGATGGACACCGGGCTGATCCTGCTGCCGTCCTCGCTGATCATGGCGCTCGCGATGCCGATCGCCGGCAAAATCTATCCGCGAGTCGGCGCGAAATGGATGACGTTCGCGGGTCTCGTGCTCATCATCTTCGGCAGCTACGAGATGACGCAGCTCCATACCGGCAGCTCGCATATCTATATTATTCTGTGGATGGCCGTCCGCAATCTCGGCGTGTCGCTCGCGGCCGCCGCGACGAGCACGGCCGGCATGGAAGAGATCGGGCCGTCGATGGTCGGCCACGCGTCATCCGTCACGAACTGGGTGCGCAACGTCGGCGGCTCGTTCGCGATCGCGCTCTTCACCTCGCTGCTCGCGTCCCATACGCTGACGCACGCGGCCGAGTTGACGCAGAGCGGCGAAGGGAACGCGCAGACGATCCCGCTGTTGTCCTTCACGATGAGCGTCAACGACGTCTTCCTGATCGCGACCTTCATCGCGGTGGCGGCGATTCCGTTCACGCTGATGATCCGCAAGAAGCTGCTGGCCGCGAAAACCGAATCCGTGGCCGCCTAATTCGGCTTGTTCGCCAAAGAGCGCCTCTCCGGGCCAAGGGAAATCCCTTGCCAGGCGAGGCGCTCTTTTTCGCTTACGTGTGATCCTGCTGCTTGTACGTGCGCGGGTTGACGCCGAACCGTTTGCGGAATTGACTCAGGAAGTGGTTGTAGTTCTGGAACCCGACCTCGGCCGCGACCTCCGCCGCCTGGCGCCCGGAATGCTCGAGCAGCACCGCCGCCTGGCGGATCCGCATGTCGTTCAGCGAATCGATGATCGACGAGCCGGTCGAGGCCTTGTACAGATGCGCCAGCCGGGATGCCGACAAGCCGACCTCCCGGGCCAGGTCCTCGATCCGCACCGCCTCGCGCATGCGGGCGACGAGCAGATGCTGCACTTCCTCGATCCGCGGGTCGAACGGCTTCGAGAGCCTGCGGGCAAGCAGCAGGATGACCTCGCGGATCGCGTTCTCGGACAGCTCGCCCCAATACGCGCCCCGTTCGATGGCGTCCGCCAAAATCCGGTCGAACGCCGAGCGGACGCGCCGGCGCGCGGATTCGTTGTCCATCGCGTGCACGATCAGCTTGTCGCCCGGGAGCAGGCTCGTCTCCGTAATGCGCGGGGTAAAATGCGCCCACATGAAATGCCACCGGCCGCCCTTGCGCGTGCCGTACCGGTGGGGCACGCCGGGCTGCATCAGCGTGACGTCCCCGGCCTGGCAGAATCGTTCGATTCCGTCGATCTCGAAGCAACCGCTTCCGTCGATCGTGTACGTCATCAGCCAATCGCCCATGCCCTCCGGCCGCCGGATGGCGTACGAGTCGGGATGATTGAAATGTCCGGCAATGACGGCATATTCGCCCTGTTCCTTGATGACGGACGGCGGATGAATCCGTTTGGCGCTCATGCTCCTTCTCCTTTCGCCCGAAAACCAGATTACTGCCATTATAGCAGGATCGATGGAGTTTTTAGCATGATTGTTACTTCAGCTTCGCCGCCGGCGGGACTACAATGGAGGCAAGGGAAGCGCATCGCTTCGAGATGAGATGGAGGGATAGGGCAATGGCCAACGCACTGCGGGCGCTGACGGAAGAGCAGAAGCGCCACTTCGACACGGAAGGCTATTTGATCGTGAAAGGGCTGTTCGCGCCGGAGGATCTGGCGGAAATCACGGAAACGTTCGATAAGCTGAGCCACGAGACGATTCCCGGCTATTTCGAGCCGGACTTGAAAGGCGACGCCGCAGACCCGCTCAAGCGGTACCCGCGCGTCATGCATCCGCACCGCTTCAACGAAACGGCGAAGAAATTCATGCTGCATCCGCCGGTCATGGCGGTGCTCGCCGATCTGTACGGCGAAGAAGCTTACGCGGCGCAAAGCATGTTCTATTACAAGCCGCCGGGTTCGAGAGGACAGGCGCTGCACCAGGATAATTTCTACCTGAAAGTGGAGCCGGGCAACTGCATCGCGGCGTGGACCTCGGTCGATCCGGCGTACGAGGAGAACGGCGGGCTGCTCGTCGTGCCGAAGACGCAGGCGCACGAGATCTCCTGCCCGGAGGAAGCGGATACGCGGGAATCGTTCACGAGCCATTACGTGAAGCCGCCGAAGGACGGCGTCGTCATGCCGGTCGTCATGGACAAGGGGGACGTGCTCTTCTTCAACGGCAACCTCATTCACGGTTCGTACCGCAACAAGACGAAGGACCGGTTCCGCCGCGCCTTCATCTGCCATTACGCCAATGCGTCCGCGACCGCGATCAACGTCCACTACAATCCGCTGTACAAGGCCGACGGCACGGAGCTCGTGCTCGAGGGCAATCCCGACGGCGGTCCGTGCGGCGTGGAGGTGGGCGAGTTTACGTACCACTGAGTCCGCATTCACGCTCTGCGCGCCGCTACGGCGCCCGTCCGCGGCCGCAGCCGTTCCGGCTGCGGTTTTTCGGCCATCCGAAGATAAGCATACTTTATCGGTGAAGATGTAAAGCGCTTCCGCCGCGATCGCGCGATAATGATGCCATACCGTTACGGCATCGCCGTAGCATCGCGGGCAAACCGCAATCCAGGGAGGCGGAACAGATGTCAAACCTCGCAAACCGCAAATTGACGCAGGCGGACGTGGACCATTACGACGCGCAGGGCTATACGCTGTACCGGAATCAGCTGTTCGGCGCCGAGAAGCAGGCGGAGCTGTCCGCGATCTTCGAAGAGCAGTGGGAAACGGTGGGGCGCCGGCTTAACAGCGAGCTCGACACGCCGCATTTTCGCGACGAACGGCTGCTGAAGTTTCTGCTGGCCGACGAAGTGCTCGACCTCGTCGAACCGATTTTGGGACCGAACATCGGTCTCTGGTCCAGCCATTTCATCTGCAAGGAACCGCTGATCGGCAAGCAGACTCCGTGGCACGAGGATTCCGCGTACTGGAAGGGCCGGCTCGACCGCTTCGACAAGATCGCCACCGTCTGGCTCGCCATCGACCGCAGCACGAAGGAGAACGGCTGCATGCGCGTCATTCCGGGCACGCACAAGAACGGCTTTTCCGATTACGAGGCGGTCAGCGAGGACGAGAATATTTTCGCCACGCAGATCAAAAATATCGACGAATCGCGGGCGGTCTATTTCGAACTGGAGCCCGGCCAGTGCTCCATTCACGATTCCCGCATCATCCACGGCGCGACGCCGAACAAGAGCCCGTACCGCCGCTGCGGCTATACGATGCGGTATTTCTCCACGGAGGCGAAGGTTCTTCCCGAGAAAAACCCGGGCTTCAAAATTTGGCTGGCGCGCGGCAAAGACGTCGCCGGCAATCCGTTCGTCAACGCTTGAAGCGGCGTCTGCGGACAACGGCGCGGGCGCCGAAAAAACGACTTCCCTGCCGACCGCAGCATCGCTTACTATGGAAGGACAACGCCCATCCTACGGCGGATAGGCGCAAATTCGGACGGTGTGCCGCGGACCATACGGCGCGGGCGGAAGGAGGCGCAAGGGCATGCAGGCATACGGCGGACCCGAAAGGCTGATGAACGAGAGCTACATGACGCTGTCCGCGCCCGTCCGGCTGTTCCGGCATCACGTCGACGGCCGCATCGACACGCATTGGCATGAATTTTTCGAAATGGGGTTCGTGGTCGCGGGCAGCGGCACGCACGTCCTGAACGGCGTCCCTTCGCGCCTCGCGCGCGGCTCGGCGTTTCTGCTGACGCCGGCCGACTTCCACAGCCTGGAGCCGGATCCCGGCGAGACGCTGCGGCTGTACGATCTCATCTTCACCGACCGGGGCATCCGGGAGCCGCTTCTGGCGCTGCTGTTCGGCCAGGGCGGCGGCCATGCCGCGGATTACGGTCCGGAGGAGACGGAGGCGGCGGAGCGGGAGTTCGCGCTGATCTGGGAGGAGTCCGCCGAGCGCAGGGCGGGCGGCGACCTGCTCGTGCAGGGCAGCGTCGAGCGGCTGCTCGTCGGGCTGTCCCGGCGCAGCCGGACGCGGCAGGAAGGCGACGGCCTTCAGGGCGGCGACGGGCCGGTGGCGCCGGCCGTCCGCAAGGCGCTCATCCATATCCAGCATCATTTCCGCGACCCGCTGCCGCTCGAGGAAGCCGCCGCCAGCTGCGGCCTGTCGCCGAACTATTTCAGCGAATGCTTCCGCAAGGCGACGGGCGTCACCTTCCAGACGTACGTTCAGGAATTGCGGCTGCGGTTCGCCAAGTCGCTGCTCATGACGACGCGGCTGCCCGTGACGGAGATTTGCTTCGCCTCCGGCTTCGGTACGCTGCCGCATTTCGAACGCGCCTTCAAGAAGCGGTTCGGTTCGACGCCCCGGGCTTGCCGCGCGGAGACGCGGTGACCGGGGCGGGGCGCGGCCGCGCGAATCGCCTTTCCGGCTTCCGGCCGGCTGCACGCAGGACGCAGCCGGCTTTTTTGCGCGCGCGTCGCATTTCCGTCCCCGACTCGCTATACTAATAGGATAGGCCGTCTGATAGACGGAATCGATAGGTTCGAGCGAATCGGAAGGGTGTGAAGCGGTCGATGCGCCACTTGCCGGCAAGGGTCAGAAGAATGCTAATGCTGCTGCTGTTCGTGGGATTGCAACTATACGCGGGCTGGCACGCGCAGCTGTATATCGGGGAGCTGACGGGCGCGTCCGGGCTGGCGTACGGCTTGACGTTCTGGTCGGCGTATCTCGTCCTCGCGTTCGGCTATCTGCTCGCCAGGCTGCTGCGCCGCCGGCTGCCGGCATTCGCCGCGCTCGGCTTGAAATGGGCCGGGTCGTACTGGATCGCGGCTTTCCAATACAGCGTCCTGCTGCTGCCGTTCGCGGATCTGGCCGCTTGGCCGCTGCGCGCGTCCGGCGTCTCGAACGCCGGCGCGATCCTCTATACCGGAAGCGCCGTCACGCTGCTTCTGCTCGGAATCCTGCTGCTCGGCTCGCGCAACGCGTGGTCGCCGGTCGTGAAGGAATACGCGGTCACGGTTCCCAAACCGGGCGGCGCCTTGAAGGAGCTGCGCATCGCGGCGGCGTCCGATCTTCACCTCGGCACGACGGTCGGCCGCCGCCACTTGGAGCGGCTCGTCCGGCGCATCAACGGGCTGCGGCCGGACGTGGCGCTGCTCGTCGGCGACGTGCTGGACGACGACGTCGAGCCGTTCGTGCGGCGCGACGACGGCAGCCGGCTGGCGCAAATCCGGACGCCGTACGGTACGTACGCGGTGCTCGGCAACCATGAATACTACGGCGGCGGCATCGACACGTACATTGAAACGATGAGCGGGTACGGCATTCCCGTGCTGCTCGACGAGACCGTTACGATCGCCGGCAGCGTCCACTTGATCGGCCGCAAGGACAAGACCGACCGCGAACGGGCATCCGTCGCGGAGCTGACGGCCACGCTGGACGACGGCAAGCCGCGCATCCTCATGGACCATCAGCCGGCGGCGATCCGGGAAATCGCCGACGCGGGCATCGACGTGTCGTTCCACGGCCATACGCACCGCGGCCAGATGGCCCCGAACCATTGGATCACGCGGCGGATCTTCGAGCTGGACTGGGGGTACAAGGCGTTCGGCGCGCTGCACGCGTTCGTGTCCTGCGGCTTCGGCACGTGGGGACCGCCGATCCGGATCGGCAGCCGAAGCGAAATCTTGTGCGTCACCGTCCGGTTCGATTCCCAAGCGTGACAACAACTGCGTCTTGGTCGCGGCCGGGAACCGTCGTATAATCGAAGAATGCGAGATTCGCGAATAGATTCAAAGCTTAAACCGTCCAATGATTGCTATAGATTCCGCGCGTTTCAATTCATAAGGCTCATACGGCCATTAGAACGACAAGCCTGGACGACGAGGAGCTGAGCGCAGATGGAACTCGAACTGAATACGCCAATCGCGCCGCTGCCGCTCCCGCCGCGGCGGGATCCGGCGATGAAGCGGATCTGGGCCTGGCTGCTGCGCCGCGGCCGGGCGACGCTCCGCTTCGATACGCCGATCTGGCGGGCGTCCGTCGCGGGCCTATGGCTCGCCCTCAGCGCGGTGCTCGTCGCGACGGCGCTCGGCATGCCGACGGGCATCGGCATGCTCTTCGACGCCGCGGTCGCGGTGCTGCTCGGCACCGTCGGCATGGCGGTCGCGGGCTTGGCCGTCGCGTACCTGCTGTCGCTCGCGTACGCGCCGATTCCGCGGCTGACGGCGGGGGCGCTCGCCTTTGCCGCGTTCGCCCTCTGGTTCGTCGCGGACAAAGCGAACCTCGGCGACTGGATGTCGATCGTGCTCGCCGCCATCGTCGCGGGCATCGGGCTCGCCGGCGGCCTGTTCATCGGCGCGCTGGCCAGCGAGCGGGTGCCGATGGCGCTCAAGGCGGCGCTGATCGTCGCGATCACGCTGGCGGGCCTGACGTTCGACAGCTGGCCGATCAACGTGTACGGCGACGTGCCGGCGGACGCGCAGCTGATCGCGGGCGAACCGGACGTCGCGCGGCTCGCGGCGGATAACCCGGCCGCGGACGGAACGTACGCCGTGAAGTCGTTCACGTACGGCAGCGGCACGGATTCGAAGCGAAGCGAATTCGGCTCGGGCGCCGCGCTCAAGTCGGACACGGTCGACGCGTCGGCGTACATTCACCGCTGGAAGTGGCTCCGCAGCCTGTTCTGGGGCTTCGACGAGACGAAGCTTCCCCTGAACGGAAGGGTGTGGATGCCGGAGGGCGACGGTCCGTTCCCGCTCGTGCTCGTCGTGCACGGCAACCACCTGATGGAGCAGTTCTCGGACGACGGCTACGCGTACTTGGGCGAGATGCTGGCCAGCCGGGGCTTCATCGCGGTCTCGGTCGACGAGAACTTCCTCAATTATTCCTTCTGGGGGAACATCCCCGACAACGACATGAAGGTGCGGGCGTGGATCCTGCTCAAGCATCTGCAGCAGATCGAAGCGTTCGATCGGCAGGCGGACAGCCCGTTCTACGGACGGGTCGACCTGAACCGGGTGGCGCTGATCGGCCACTCCCGCGGGGGCCAAGCGGTCGCGATGGCCGCGGACCGCGGCAAGTGGTTCGCCGCGGACAAGACGCTCGCGGGCCTGGACGCCGTCCATATCCAGGCCGTCGTCGCCATCGCGCCGACCGATACGACGGTCGACAAGCAGAAGGCGCAGCTGAAGGATACGTACTACTTGTCCCTTCAAGGCGCGAGCGACGGCGACGTCGATACGTTCGGCGGCGAGCGCCAATACATCCGGTCGAGCTTCTCGCCGGGCTCGGACCGGTTCAAAGCGACGCTCTATATCGGCGAGGCGAACCACAGCCGGTTCAACACGAGCTGGGGGACGATGGACGACAGCCTGCCGGGCGGCCTGCTGCTGCGGAAGGACGAAATGATGGACGCGGACGACCAGCGGCAGGTCGCGAAGGTGTACGTCTCGGCTTTCCTCGAGACGGCGCTGCACGACAGCGGGGATTACCGGCGGCTCTTTCAGGATTACCGCACGGGCGAAGCGTGGCTGCCGCAGGCGACGTACTTGAACCGTTACGAGGACGGCAGCTTCGTGGCGCTGGCGCGCATCGACGAGGATTACGACAAGACGAAGCTGACGAACGGGGTCACGGCGTCGGCGGAGCGCCTGCAGTGGTCCGAGGCCGCGGCGGAGGACCGGGACGGCAACGACAAGGGCACGCGCGGCGCGGTGCTGGAGTGGAAGCAGGGGGACGGCAGCTACGCGCTGCGGCTGCCGGCGTCGTTCGACGCGCTGCATGCCGGGGGCGAGCCGCAGGATTTCGTCTTCAACATGACGAATCTGGAGAGAGACCTGCCCGGCTTCGACGGGGACGGCGCGAGGAACGGCGGCACGGGTATTCCGCTGCCGGAGATCGAGGTCGAGCTCGAAAGCCGCAACGGCGCGGCCGTGCGCATGCCGCTCGCCGCGTTCAAGGCCGTCACGCCGCTGCCGTACACGCACTTCACCTTGTTTCCGTGGATGGAGAAGCGCGTGATGAACGGGAAGTACAAGGATCCGACCGAACCGGTGTTCCAGACGTACAGTCTGCCGCTCGAACGGTTCCGGGCCGGCAATCCCGCGTTCGAGCCCGAGCATTTGTCGCGGGCGACGTTCTACTTCACGAGCGACCGGGGCAAGGTGATGCTGGACGACATCGGGATCGCCGACGCGCCGTTCCCTTGACGCTTCGGGTAAGAAGCCGGCGGCGCGGAAGACAAGCCCGCGTTCGCCATTCCGACTGGAGGCATGCAATTATGCTGGTGGGCATACCCAAAATCATTTCACCCGATTTGCTGAAAATCATGATGGAAATGGGCCATGGCGACGAGCTCGTGCTGGCCGACGCGAACTTCCCGGCCGCCAGCCACGCGCGGCGGCTCGTTCGCTGCGACGGACACGCCATACCGGAGCTGCTGGACGCGGTGCTGACGCTCTATCCGCTCGATCAGTACGTGGACAAGCCCGCGTCGCTTATGGAGGTCGTGCCCGGCGACAAGGCCGAGACCCCGATCTGGGAGGCATACGGGCGAATCGTCCGCGAGCGGACCGGGCTGGAGGCGTCGTTCGAGAAGCTGGAGCGGTTCGCGTTCTACGAACGGGCGCGAGGCGCGTACGCCATCGTCGCCACGGGCGAAGGGGCGCAATACGCGAATCTGATTTTGAAGAAAGGCGTCATTTTTCCTTGACCTGCGCGCCGTATCCGGCCGTTCCCGAATCGACTCGGGGACGGCCGGATTTTTTTGCGGGCGGATTGGCAAAGCTATGCCGAAAACGGAATCGTTGGAGGCGATGCACCCCATGAAGGAAAGGTCGCTCAGCCACTGGCCGGTCTTCATGATGCTGACGCTGTCCGCCCGGCTGTCCGCCCACGTCATCGTGCTGCCGGCCGTGCTCGACGTCAGCGCCCGAGATGCCTGGCTATGCGGGCTGCTGGCTTTCGCCATCGTCATCCCTTGGCTGGCCGTCTTCCTGTACGGCAGTGTCAAACGGACGAACGGCATCCATATTCGCGCCTGGCTGCGCACGCGGGCGACGCCTTTCGGCGCTTGGCTGATCGTCTTGCCGGTCATGCTGGAGTTGCTCCTGACCAGCTACCAGGCTTACATCGAGACGGCGGTCTGGACGTCTACGACGTTCTTGCCGATCACGCCGGAAATCGTCGTGCTGATCGTGCTTATGGCGCTTAACGTGGCCGCGGCCTATTGCGGGCTGCGGGCGATCGCGTACATGTCCTGCCTGCTGCTGCCGGTCGTCGTCGTGCTGGGCGACTTCGTCATGTCCGCGAACATGCCGCATAAGGACTACAGCGTCCTCCTGCCGATGCTCGAGCATGGCTGGGGCGGCGCGCTGCACGGCACGATTTACGCCGCCAGCAGCCTGATGGAAATATTTTTGTTCCTGTTTCTGCAGCATTATATGAAGAATCGGATTCGTCTGTGGGAGCTTGTCTTGTTTTGCGTCTTCATCGCCGTGCTGATGATCGGGCCGACGATCGGCGCCATCACTCAGTTCGGTCCGGTAGAGGCGGAGAAGCTGCGGTACCCGGCTTTCTCGCAATGGCGGCTCGTCTCGATCGGCAAATATTTCGAGCACGTGGACTTCTTCGCGATCTTTCAGTGGGCGTCCGGGTCCTTCATCCGCGTGACGCTCGGGCTTGTTCTGATCATGGAGTTGGTCCCGATCCGCGGTAAGAAAGGCCGGCTCTGGTTTCTCGCCATCGCGGGGGCGGTCTATATCGTCGTTTCGCGGCTGCTGGCCTCCGTGATGATTCAAGCCGAGCTCGTCATGCGCGCCATCTTCGTCGTCGACTTGGCGATCGCGTTCGGCGTTACCGCCGCGATCTGGCTGCTGTCGTTCAAAGGAGTTCCGAAGGGAGGAATGCTGGATGACCGAACGCCGCAACCCGCAGGCGCCGGAGAAGGAAGCGGTACCGCGAATAACCTCTGAGTGGCTCCGCGAGCGGCTCGGCCGGTGCGGGGACGTCCAGATCCGGCAGGTAATCCGGCACGGCAACGACGCGGAAGAGACGCTGCATTATACGGCCGCATACAGCCCGGGCATGGTCGACTTCGCCTACATGCAGTCGCTGTTCGGAAGGGATGGCAGCTTGGACCTGGACGTCAAGGTCAATCCGCTGGTTCAGCCGGTGTCGCCGGAGGAGGACGGGAAGCAGATCTTCGATCTGCTGTTCGGCGGCCAGATCATCCTGCTGCACGAAGAGAGCGGCACGGTCTATTCGATTAGCAGCCCCGGCCAGCCAACGCGAGCCATCGAGGAATCGACGCTGGAGCTCTCGGTCAAAGGGCAGCGAGACGGCTTCGTGGAAGATATCTCCGTGAATCTGTCGCTCGTCCGCAGGCGGTTTCGCAGCCCGAAGATGACGGCCGAATGGTTCACGATCGGCACCGACTCGCAGTCGCGGGTGTGCCTGCTGGCCGTGGACGGGATCACGGCGCCGGAGATGCTGGACGAGGCTAGACGCAGGCTCGACAGAATCAATATTCAAGCACTGCACGGTGCCGGAGAGCTGGAGATCGCCATCGCGGACCGGTCGCTCGCGATCGTGCCGACGATCGAATACGTCGGACGGCCGGATTACGTCGTGCAATCGCTGATGAACGGGCGGTTCGCGATTCTCGTCGACGGCACGCCGGTCGCGCTGATCGCGCCGGCCAACATCTCTTTTCTCGTCAAGTCGCCGGAAGACGCCTACTCGCCGTATTATTTCGCGTCCTTCGAACGGCTGCTCCGCCTGATCAGCATGCTGCTCGCCGCGCTGCTGCCCGGCTTCTGGCTGGCGCTGCTCGCGTTCAACAACGACCAAGTGCCGTTCACGCTGCTCGCGACGGTCACGGTCTCCCGGTTCGGCCTGCCCCTCAGCCCGCAGATGGAGCTGTTCGTCATGATGCTGATGTTCGAGATTTTCCGCGAGGCCGGCATCCGGCTGCCCGCGCCGTCGGCCAGACCGTGACCGTCGTCGGGGGCCTGATCGTCGGCGACGCGGCGATCCGCGCGGGACTGACGTCGCCGACGATGCTCGTCGTCACGGCGATCACGGCTGTGTCGACGTTCACGCTGGTGAACCAGTCGCTGAACGGCTCCGTCACGGTCATCCGTTTCTTCATCATTACCGCGTCGGCGTTTCTGGGGTTATTCGGGTTCTTCATCGCGTTATTCGGCGTCTTGCTGTACATCTGCTCCCTGGAATCGTTCGGCATGCCGTACTTGAAGCCGCTCGCGCCGATCGAATTCCGCAAACTGGCCACCGCGCTGCTGCAGATGCCCTGGAAGTACCGCGTCAAACGCGATCCATGAAGGCCGGGGCGATAAATGCGCGCAGGCCCGCTTTGCTGCTGGCCGTGCTGCTGTCCTCGGTCCTGCTCGGGGGCTGCTGGGATTCCAAGGACTTGGGAGACGAGGCGTTCGTGACGGGCATCGGCGTCGATTACGAGAAGGGCGCGTTCGTCGTCAGCCTGCAGCTGTTCGATTTCGGCGCGATCGCCAAGACCGAATCGGCGACGCCGGGACCGGCGAACGTCTGGATCGGCAAAGCGAGCGGCAAGAGCGTGACCGAAGCGATCCTGAATCTCTCCCTCTCCGCCCAGATCGAGCTGACGCTGGAGCAGCTGAAGGTCGTCGTCATCCGCGAACCGGCTATGTTCAAGATGGACGAAATCCTGGACGCGCTGAACCGGGTCCGCGTTTCCCGCTACACGGCCTGGATCTTCGGCACGCGCGGGCAGATCGAGGACGTGTTCGCGTCGAACACGTTTTTCGAGCGGTCCCAGCTGGCCAGCATGCTGTACAATCCGGAGGTGCAGTACAAGCAGAACAGCACCTTCAAGCCCGTCACGATGCAGAAATTCGTCTCCGATTACAACGAGCGGGCCGAGACGGCGCTGCTGCCGAGCCTGACGATCGACCGGAAATCCTGGCGCCAGCGCAAGAAGCTGATGGAGATGGAAGAAGTCGACGGGGTATTCGCGTTCAAGTACAAGGATTAGCCGGCATTCTTTCCGATGGCGGACGTGGAAGGGCTCCGCTGGATCAGCAAGCATTTCGGGCGGCAGGTCATTACCCTGGAGGACGGGGACAGGGGCAAGGCGGCCGTGGCGATCCGGGAGCTGAAGGTCAGCCGGCATGTGGAGATGAAGGACGGCAAGCCGATCCTTCGGCTGCGCGTGCGCATCAAGGGCACCCTAAGCGAGCTGTCGGGCCAAATCGACCGACAGACGATCAACCGGCTGGCCGAGCAGAAGATCGAACAGGAGATCCGGCGGGCGTACGAGGCGGGCATCAAGAAGCATGCGGACTTGTTCAATTTGGAGGAAATGCTGTACCGGTACCACCTGAAGACGTGGCGCGCGCTGCAGGCGCGGCACTGGAAGCCGGACGCCCGGGAGCTGGAAGCGAACGTCGAGTTCGTCCTGAAATACGCCGGCGTCTTCGAGTTGAAATAGAGACAACCGTCCTACAAATCTCCATAGGATGGCTTCAAGCATCCATGTCCTGCCGGGCTTGTTCCACCTATACTTGTAGACGACTGACGTAATGGATTGCCGTTCGTACAGCATCGTTTATTCCATAGGGAGGATGTACCGCCATGCCGATCGCCTTTCACGCCGAGAGCGGCCTGTTCCACTTGCAGACGCGCTCGATGAGCTACATGTTCCAATCGCTCCGGGGCTACCCGGCCCACGTCTACTGGGGACGCAAGCTGAGCGAAGCCGCGGCGAACCGGCTGCTGCAGCGCGCCGAGCGCGCTTCGTTCAGCCCGAACCCCGTGCCGGAGGACCGCTCCATCTCGCTCGATACGCTGCCGCAGGAATATCCGGGCTACGGCTCGAGCGATTTCCGCAATCCGGCTTACGCCGTCCAGCTGCCGAACGGCACGACCGTGACGGAGCTGCTGTACGTCTCGCACGAGATCGCGCCCGGCAAACCCTCGCTCGAAGGACTGCCCGCCGTGTACGCCGAGCGGGCGGACGAAGCGGAGACGTTGACCGTACGTCTGGAGGACAAGCAGTCCGGCCTGAAGGCGGAGCTGTCCTATACCGTCTTCGAAGCGTTCGACGCGGTCATCCGTTCCGCGCGCATCGTGAACGCCGGCGCCGAGGCGGCGCAGCTGACGCGCGCGCTCAGCTTCAGCGTCGACCTGCCGCACGACCGCTTCGAGCTGCTGCAGCTGTCCGGCTCTTGGACGCGGGAACGCTACATCCACAAGCGCGCGCTGACGCCGGGCGTCCAAGCGATCGAAAGCCGCCGCGGCTCCAGCAGCCATAACAACAACCCGTTCTTCGCGCTGCTCGCCGAAGGGGCGACGGAAGACCACGGCGACGTCTACGGCTTCAGCCTCGTCTACAGCGGCAGCTTCGCCGGCGGCGTCGAGGTGGATCAATTCCATACGGCGCGCGCGTACATGGGCATTAATCCGTTCGATTTCTCGTGGCGCCTGGAAGCGGGCGAGTCGTTCCAGACGCCGGAGGCGGTGCTGGTCTTCTCGCACGAAGGGCTCGGGGCCATGTCCCGGACCTACCACGAATTGTACCGGACGCGGCTGTGCCGGGGCGCGTTCCGCGACGCGGTCCGTCCGATCCTGGTCAACAACTGGGAAGCGACCTACTTCGATTTCAACGCGGACAAGATCGAAGCGATCGCCGAGGCGGGCAGCGCGCTCGGCATCGAGCTGTTCGTGCTCGACGACGGCTGGTTCGGCCGCCGGGACAGCGACAACAGCTCGCTCGGCGATTGGGTCGTCGACAAGAAGAAGCTGCCGAACGGGCTCGAGGATCTGGCGGAACGGGTGCGCAGCCACGGCCTGGAATTCGGCCTCTGGTTCGAGCCCGAGATGGTCTCGCCGGACAGCGACCTGTACCGCGCGCATCCGGACTGGTGCCTGCACGTGCCGGGACGCCGCCGGTCCGAAGGCCGCCGGCAGCTCATCCTCGACCTGTCGCGCGCGGACGTGCAGGACTACATCGTCGAAGCGGTCGGCGGTATCCTGCGCAGCGCGCCGATCACGTACGTCAAGTGGGACATGAACCGCAACATGTCCGAGATCGGCTCGGCGCTGCTGCCGCCGAACCGCCAGCGCGAAACGGCGCATCGTTACATGCTCGGCTTGTACGGCGTGCTCGAGCGCATCACGTCGACGTTCCCGAACGTGCTGTTCGAGAGCTGCTCCGGCGGAGGCGGCCGGTTCGATCCCGGCATGCTCTACTACATGCCGCAGACGTGGACGAGCGATAATTCCGACGCGATCAGCCGGCTCAAGATCCAATACGGCACGAGCATCGTCTATCCCGTCAGCGCCATGGGCGCGCACGTGTCCGCCGTGCCGAACCACCAGGTCGGCCGCCTGACCCCGCTCAAGACGCGCGGCGACGTCGCGATGTCCGGCAACTTCGGCTACGAGTTGGATTTGACGAAGTTCACCGACGAGGAGAAGGAAGAAGTGAAGCGCCAGGTCGCGCTCGTGAAGGACGTGCGGGGGCTTGTGCAGTACGGCAGCTTCTTCCGCCTGCTCAGCCCGTTCGAGGGCAACGAGACGACGTGGATGTTCGTCTCGTCGGACAAGCGCGAAGCGCTGGTCGTGCACGTGACCGTGCTGAACGAATCGCACGCGCCGCTCGGCCGTCTCAAGCTGAAGGGGCTCGACCCGGATTTCCGCTACGAATGGCTCGGCACGGACGAGATCGTCGGCGGCGACGAGCTGATGTACGCCGGCGTGGCCAAAGAGCGGGCGCACGGCGACTATCACAGCGTCGTTTACCGTTTCATCGCGAAGTAACGGGCAGCGCCCGCGCCGAAGGACGGCCCGCGCGATCGCGGCCGCGGCAGGGACAACCCGCCTCCCTCATGCATATGCTGTAGAGCAGCGTATTTGGAAAGGGGAGTGGGAAACGTGCCGCATATGCTTGCATGCAGCGCGTCCGCCGCGTTCGGCGCGGTGCTCGTCTTCTCCTTCGGCATCTGGCCGGAATCCCTCACGTTGCTGCTGGTCGCCATGGGGATCGACTACGTGACGGGCATTACCGCCGCCTTGAAGGAGAAGCGCTTGAACAGTTCGGTCGGCTCCTGGGGATTGGCGCGCAAAGGCCTCATGCTGCTTGTCATCATGCTGGCGCACCGCGTCGACATCGTGATGGAGCTGGACAATATCGCGATGGGCGGAGCGATTTATTTCTATTTGGCCAACGAGCTGATTTCGGTGACCGAGAACCTGGGACGGATCGGCCTGCCAATGCCGGACCGGCTCCGTCAGCTGATCGAAGTGCTCAAAAATAAAAAATAAGCCGCGCATAGCGCGCATTCGCCTAGGCCATCCTGAATCGGGACGGCCATTCTTTTTTTTCGAAGCCCGGCGCGTTGCGGATTCGGCATCCGTCTGCTATAATGGGAACAAATGTTCGCGTTAACGCGATGTATGGAGGGACACCTATGGCGCTGGATACGGAGCCGCGGCCGGCGGAGGCGGGCGGGAAGGCGGAGGCGGGCGCTCCCCGGATGCTGCTCGGCAAGGAGATGGAGCTCGTCAAGCGGTACGCGCTGCTCGGCATCGTGAACGCGATTTTGGAGCACGATATCCGGATCGTCGGCGCGGCGAAGACGAAGCTGCCGCGGCTGTACGAATCGATGCTGCGCGGGCTGCAGGACCGCGTGCTGCTCGAGCTCGCCGGTATCCGCAGGCAGTTCAAGGCGAGCGGGATCGTCGGCTTCGGCGAGAAGCGGACGAAGGAATCGCTGACGGCCAGCTACCGGTGCATGGGCTACCAACGGTCGTTTTCGATGCCGTGGACGTTCGTGAAGGCGGAAGCAGAGCGAGTGCTCCGGGGGTATTTGGAGAAGCGGCGCGTGTAGGGCGAAGACGGTTAATATTGTCAAAAAACGTTCATCGATTTGTCAAAAAAAGAAAAAAGTTTGACGCGCGGATTAGTTTAAGGTTGAGAATAACGGACGATCTTAGGTAATATAAGGAGTAGACATTTGATGAAAAGGGGAGCAAGTGACAATGCATAAGTGGATTATGTTCGTCGTTTTCGCAGCGGCTTGCGTTTTGGGCGTTGTTCTTCTTACGACCCAGCTTCCGGACAAGCCCGTGGACGAAGCGGCTTCGCTGCCGCCGGGCGAATCGCTGCTGAAGGTGGAAGCTTCGCAGGACTTCGTCTTCGACCAAAAGGAATACCACGTCAAGAAGGGCGATAAAGTGAAGCTGGAGCTGGTGAACAAAAGCGGTCTTCACGGTCTTGCCATTCCGGATCTCGGCATCGAATTGAAAGGCGACAAGCTGTCGCAAGAAGTCACCTTCGATAAAGCGGGCACGTTCGAAATGCACTGCGCGGTCATGTGCGGCGTGGGCCATGCGGATATGAAATCCGTGCTCATCGTCGAATAAGCAAACAAAAGGAGCCCGAAGCGGCTCCTTTTTTATCATCCGGGCATGCGGCGCGGCCGCGTTCAATCGTACGAGCGCCGGCGGCTGCGTCCTCTAGCGACGGCCCGGTCGCAGATATAGCCGAGCAGCGCCCAGGAAGCAACCGTCAGGACGTACATCAGATACACGTTGACCGCGTGAATGTCGACGATCATGTCCGCGATCCAGGCGGGGACGCTGAACATGAAGAAGACCATATTATGCGGATCGTACCCCGTGGAATTGTACAGGCATAACGCGACGCCGATGAGCGTGGCCGCGATCGTAACCGGATAACGCATGAGCTGCCTCTCCTTTGCTGGAAGATTGCCGAGTCCCGGCACCTTGCGTTATTATGTGACGAAAGGGTGCAGCGCATCCCCACCACAATTTATGAAGGAGCGAACTGATCATGATTACGCATATCGTACTGTTCAAACTGAAGGACGGCAGCCCGGAGAGCGTGGCGCGGACGGTCCAGGTGCTGAAGAACATGGAAGGCAAGATCGACGAGCTTCGTTCCATCGAAGTCGGCACCGACGTGCTGCATTCCGAGCGTTCGTACCATATCGCGCTCGTGACGACGTTCGACTCGATGGAAGCGCTGAACGCGTACCAGGTGCACCCGGTCCATCAAAACGTCATCGCGCATATGAGCGAAGTCCGCGAAGCTTCCGCGAGCGTGGATTACGAAACCTAGGGACGGGGCATAACGAATGGGTGACGTATTCGAAATGATGACGTACCTGATCGTCGTCATCGTCAGTTTGATCGTGATGACGGTCTGGCTCAAGCGCAAGGCGCGCAAAAACAAACGGTCTTAACCGGAATTCGAGGTACAAGCAACCATGTATTATGTAAATCGCGAACAAATCGCGGTCCGTCTCGCGGCGCTGCCGGGTGTGGGCGAGGCGCTCCGCGCGCTCCGCGCGGAGTGGAACGGCGGCCTGATTCAAGGCTTGGCGCAGGAACGCGCGCTGTACTTGGCGATCGAGATCGTCACCGACGTCGGGAGCTATCTGATCGACGGCTTCATCATGCGCGACGCCAGCAGCTACGAGGATATCGTGACGGTCATCGCGGGCGAAGGCGTGTTTCCGGAAGCGCTGACCGCGCCGCTGCTCGAGCTCGTGCAGCTGCGCCGGCCGCTCGCGCAGGACTATTTCGACTGGAAGCGGGCGGAGCTTCACCGGTTCGCGGCGGAGCTGCCGGACACGCTGGCGGCGTTCAAGCAGGCCGTGGAAGCCTACTTGCTCCGGGAGCTGGGCGAGTAACCCGGGACGGCCGGCGTCGATTTACGAATCGGCCGAAATGGGGTACAATGACCTCAAACGCAGCAGCCTGAATAGGCCGAAGGTGGTGGATGGAATGGGAATGGAACCGGGCGGAACGCCGTTCATGCGCAAGGAGCAGGCGGTCCGGCAGGAAGGCTCGACGCGGCAGACCGTGCTCACGCTGCTGAAGACGAACGGCCAGATGAACGCCGGCGAGCTGGCGAAGCAGCTGCAGATCACGGAAATGGCCGTGCGCCGGCATCTCGGCACGCTGGAGCGCGACGGCTTGATCGCGCCGACCGTCGTGCGCCAGGCCATGGGCCGGCCGACGCACATGTTCAGCCTGACGGAGCAAGCCGAGCTGCTGTTTCCCAAAAACTACCACGTTCTGGCGATGGATCTGCTGGAGGAGCTGGAAGACGATCCCGAGACGGCCGCGATCATCGACCGGCTGTTCGAAGGCCGCAAGCGCAAGCTGCTGGATCGCTACGCGCACCGGATGGAAGGCAAGTCACTGGAAGAGAAGGTGTCGGAGCTGGCCGCGATTCAGAACGACGGCGGTTATATGGTGCAGGTGGAGGACGATGGCGAAGGTCTGGTACTCCACGAATACAACTGTCCGATCGCGCACGTGGCGAACCGGTATCAGCAGGCTTGCCAGTGCGAGCTGGCGCTGTTCCGGCAGCTGCTCGGAACGGACGTGGAACGGACGGAATGCCTGGCGAAGGGCGGCGGCAAATGCAGCTACCGCATCGCGGGCGCATGATCGGATTCGGGAAGAACGACGCGGGAGCGAGACTCCGGCGTCTTTTTTTATTGTCGAAAGCTGTGTCAAGCCAAGCCCATGCTGTGTATATAAGTAATACGAAATGGGCTCGCGCCCAATCGTACAGAGAGTTGGAATGGAGGTGGGCCGTGAATGGTCATTTGGTTTGAAGGCGCTGCGGCTGTCGCGTTCGTCGCCTTGGTCGTCGGCATCCTGCTGTGGCTGCGGTCGTTGGATAAGCGGATTGGAAAGATGATGCAGCTGGCCGAATCGTTGGAGCGCCGCACCGAAGTCGCCGTCGCGCAGGTCAGCGATCTGCTCGACCCGGTAACGGACACGGTACGGACGGTCCAAAAATCGGTGGACGGCATTACGAAACTGACGGAAGCGACGAAGCGCATCGGAGAATCGGCGAACCAGCTTTCCTTCACCGTCAACCGGATCTCCAGCGAGCTGAACGACGCGGTCGATCGCTACGCGAGCAAGTCCGGCGACAAAGCGAAGCGCGGAATTGCGGACGCGATGAACTGGGCGGAAGTCGGTTACGCGGTGTACCATTTCTGGAAAGACAAACGGAAAGAGGACACCGCTGCCGAAAGGGTGCATGCCCAGACCGTGAAACAGGGCACGATATGAAGTAATAAGCGACTGCGAGCGCGGCGGGCCGAACCGGCTGGCCGGGCAGTCAATCATCACGCCGGCGGTGCAGGCGGACGAAACGGCCGAGCCGCGGCGAACTAAAAAGGAGTGTTCAATCATGGCGAAAAAAGGATTTATGTATGGCGCGATCGCAGGCGGCGTAGTCGGTTCCGTGGCAGCCTTGCTGCTGGCTCCGAAATCGGGCAGGGAGCTTCGGAGAGACATCGCCGACAAAACGCAAACCGTCTCCGAGCACACGGCGCGCATCGCCGGCCAAGTCGGCGACAAGACGGTGCAAATGGCAAAGCAGGTCGGTTCGACGGCGAGCACCGCTGCGGTCAAAGTGAAGGATACGGCGGCTTCCGTCGTGGATAACGTGCGCGGCTGGCGCGCCGACACGAAGGAAACGCTCGAGGAAACGGGCGAACAGGTCAAGGATGCCGTGGAAGACGTGAAGGACAAGGGCCAGGAGCTTATCGCGGAGCACCGCGAAGAGCTGCACACGGTCAACAACTAACGGCCGGCGGGCTCCATGAAGCATGGCAGCGAGGCTTTCGAAGGGACGGACGCCGCAAGGCGCCAACGTTCCTTGAACGGGAACAGGCTTTGCTTCCGGCAACGATGCCGGAAGCAAAGCCTGTTTGCGCGATCGGGCGTCCCGCGGGGGAGGCGGCTGGACGCGCTTCTAGCTGCCGAGCGTGTGCCGCGCGTCTAGCCGCCGCGGGCTTGCGCCCGGTATTCGGAGGGCGAGCAGCCGAACGTTTTGCGGAACTGCTTGGAGAAATACAGCGCGTCGGGATAGCCGACGGACGAAGCCACCTGGTCGATGGACAGGTGGCTTTGCTCGTTCAGCAGCTCCTTGGCCCGCTCCATTCGCACCTTCAAGAGGAACTGCATCGGCGAGACGCCGGTTACTTGCTTGAACATTTTGGAGAGATGCGTCCGGTGATAGCCGAGGCTGCGCGAGAGCTCCTCGATCGAGATCGGCTGCGCGTATTGATAGGACAGCCAGCGGACCGCTCGTTTGATCTGGCGCTCGATGTCCGGCAGAATGGCGAGCGAATTGAACACCAGCTTGCCTTCGTTCTGAAGCCCAAGCTCCTTGAGCAGCACGCGCAGGTAGCCGCCCGCCTCCAGATCGGCCAGCTCGGGGAACGGCGTTTGCTCCAGCGTCCCGCGGATTTTGCGGTACAGCGAACCGAGCGGACGGAGGTCGCGCGCGCGGACGATCGGGTTCGCGGCCGAGAAGCCAAGGCCGAGCAGGAGGTGTTCGGCGGCAAGGCCCTTGAACGCCACCCACGCGTAATGCCACGGATCGCGTTCGTCGGCGGTATATGTGAACAGCTCGTCCGGGAAGATGATGAACGTGTCCCCGCGCGCGCACGGATAGCGCCGGCCGTCGATTTCGAACGCGCCCCTGCCGCCCATGACCGTATGGATGAGGTAATAATTATGAACGGCCGGCCCGATGCCGTGCCCGGGGTTCGGCTTGCCTTCGCCGCTGAACATGACGGACAACTCGCCTTGGGCCGGCTGCGTATTGTTCATCACGGTGAACGCGGAATGGTCGGGATTGCGCGAAGACGCGACGCGCGCGCCGGCTGCGGGCGGTTTCATGAGAACGCCTTCCTTTCGGGTGGACTGACCTTCTTAGTGTACGGGATGAAACTACAAATGTACATATAAATCATGCTTTAATTCCTACTCAAACCGGGGTTTCTTGCTCTATAGTAAGGATTAGCAGAAGACATTAATCCGCTTCCAAAGCGGACTTATCCGAGGAGGATTTTCCATGCCGAAGATTACTTTCATCGGTGCGGGCAGCACCGTGTTCGCCAAGAACGTCCTGGGCGATTGCCTCGTCACCGAATCGCTGCAAGGCTTCGAGATCGCGCTGTTCGACATCAATCCGGAGCGCCTCTCCGATTCCGAATCGATGCTGAACCACATCAAGAACACGTTCGGCAGCACGTCCGTCATCAAGGCGTATTCCGACCGCAAGGAAGCGCTCCGCGGCGCGAAGTACGTCGTCAACGCCATTCAGGTCGGCGGCTACGACCCGTGCACGATCACGGACTTCGAAGTGCCGAAGAAATACGGCCTGCGCCAAACGATCGCGGACACGGTCGGCATCGGCGGCATCTTCCGCAACCTGCGCACGATTCCGGTCATGCTCGACTTCGCCCGCGACATGCAGGAAGTGTGTCCGGACGCGCTGTTCCTGAACTACACGAACCCGATGGCCGTGCTCACGAACGTCATGAACACGTACGGCGGGATCAACACCGTCGGCCTCTGCCACAGCGTGCAGGTGTGCGTGCGCGACCTGTTCAAGAACCTCGGCATGGACGATACGGGCGTCAAGTCCAAGATCGCGGGCATCAACCATATGGCCTGGCTGCTCGAAGTGTCGAAGGACGGGGTCGACCTCTATCCGGAGATCAAGCGCCGCGCCCGCGAGAAGCAGCAGGAGAAGCACCACGACATGGTCCGCTACGAGATGATGCTGAACTTCGGCTACTATATTACGGAATCGTCCGAGCATAACGCCGAATACCATCCGTACTTCATCAAGCGTAACTATCCGGAGCTCGTCGACCGGTTCAACATTCCGCTGGACGAGTATCCGCGCCGCTGCATCGAGCAGATCGGCAACTGGAAGAAGCTGAAGGAAGAGCTCGTGAACAACCCGACGCTCAATCACAAGCGCACGCACGAATACGCGTCGTACATCTTCGAGGCGATCGAATCGAACGTGCCGTTCCGCATCGGCGGCAACGTCATGAACACGGGGCTGATCACGAACCTGCCGCGCGAAGCATGCGTCGAGGTCACCTGCCTCGTCGACCGCAACGGCATCACGCCGACGTTCGTCGGCGACCTGCCGCCGCAGTGCGCCGCGCTCAACCGCACGAACATCAACACGCAGCTGCTGACGATCGAAGCGGCCATCACGGGCAAACGCGAGCATATCTACCATGCCGCGATGCTGGATCCGCACACGAGCGCCGAGCTGTCGATGGACGACATCAAGGCGATGTGCGACGATCTGATCGAGGCGCACGGCGACTGGCTGCCCGCCTACAAATAAGCCGTCCTCCCCTAAGCAGCACGCCGGGCCGCCCGGGCCGCCGGAGCCGAACGATATCGCGACGCTCCCGCCGCCCCGGCGGCTTTTTTCGCGTTATCCGGCGTTCCCGCGGGGCGGCGCCGCGTGTTGAACCTTGTCCCGATTTGCGCTAAGATGTAGGTACCTTTTCGTCAACGTATTCATACTCTATTGAAGTTCAGTCAAAACGTTCAAGAAAGCGGTGTGTCTGTGCAACAACCGATCGCAATTTTGGATTCTGGCGTAGGCGGCTTGACCGTCGTGAAAGAGATCATGCGCCAGCTTCCCCGGGAAAAAATCATGTATTTCGGCGATACGGCCCGTACGCCATACGGTCCTCGGCCGGCCGAAGAAGTGACTCGGTTTACGAGGCAAATCGTGGAATATCTGATTCAATACCGCCCAAAGATGATCGTCATCGCCTGCAATACGGCTACGGCCGTCGCGCTTGAGGATATCCGTTCCCGGGTCGCGATACCCGTCGTGGGCGTCATTCACCCCGGCGCCCGCGCCGCCAACGGACGGACCCAATCCGGCGTCGTCGGCGTCATCGGCACGGAAGGCACGATTCGAAGCGGCGCCTACGAGACGGCGCTGAAGCAATTGTCGCCCGCGATCAACGTGATCAGCCTGGCTTGCCCGAAGTTCGTGCCGCTCGTCGAACAGGGCAATTTCCGCTCGCCGGAGACGCAGGAGGTCGTGGAATCCTCGCTTCGGCCGCTTCAGGAGCGCAACATCGACACGCTGATCCTGGGCTGCACCCATTATCCGTTCCTGTCGGAGACGATCGGCTCGGTCATGGGCGAGCAGGTGAAACTCATCAGCTCCGCCAACGAGACGGCGCGCGAGATCAGCACGATCCTGCACGACCGCAACCGGCTGACCCGCGACGGAGAGCTGCCGGTGCATCAGTTCTTTTGCAGCGGCGAACCGCGAATGTTCCGCATGATCGCGCAGCAATGGCTCGGCGAACAGATCGAATTGACGCCGGTCGTCTGGCAGGTTCCGAAAATCGTATAATGCGCAGGGCAACCCGCAACCGGGCCGCCGACGTTCATTCGTCGGCGGCCCTTTGGCTGCCTGCGTAGGCATGCGGGGTCGGGCGCCGGCATAGCATGTAGCATAATGACATGCCGCGATACGATTCCGACCGAGGTGATACCATGCTGCCCTACGTCGTGCAGCCCGGCGATACGCTGCTGCGCATCGCCCGCGCGTTCAACGTGAATCCGGAGTCGCTGCTGGCGGCGAATCCGGGACTCGATGCCGCCGCTCCGCTGCTTCCAGGCCTGCTGCTGTCCGTTCCCGCGCAGACGGCTTTTATTTATCGCGTCCAGCCGGGCGACACGCTGCTCGGCATCGCGGGCAAGTTCGGCTTGACGCTGCAGGCGCTGGTGCAGGCGAACCGCCGCCAGGAGCTGAAGCAGCTGCAGCCCGGCCAGCTCCTCACGGTGCCGCGCGCGGACAACGCTCCCCGGATCGTGGACGGGCGCGCCGAATACGGCCAGCGCGAGTTGACCGCGGATACCGAAGCATTGCTGAAGGCCTACCCGTTTCTCCAGGTGGAGAAAATCGGGGAGAGCGTCATGGGACAACCGCTCATCGCCATCCGGCTCGGGGATGGGCCGGTGAAAGTGCACGTCAACGCCGGCATGCACGCCAACGAATGGATCACGACGCCGCTCCTGATGACGTTTCTCGAAGACGCCGCGAAAGCGGCGGCGTCCGGGGAGAAGCTGTGCGGCGCGGACATGCGCGAGCTGCTGCGGCAGGTTACCCTGTGGGCCGTCCCGCTCGTCAACCCGGACGGCGCGGAGCTCGCGCAGGAGGGGCTGCGGCCGGACCATCCGCGCGCAGCGGAGCTGCTTCGGTGGAACCGCGGCTCGCGCCGCTTCCGGAAGTGGAAGGCCAATATCCGCGGCGTCGACTTGAACGATCAGTTCCCGGCGTTCTGGGAAGAAGAGAGCGCACGCCGGGATGCGGACGGTCCGGGTCCGCGGGATTATCCCGGGCCTTCGCCGTTCTCGGAGCCGGAAGCGGCCGCGCTCGCCGCGTTCACGGCGGAGCAGGCGTTCGATCTCGTCGTGGCGCTGCACACGCAGGGCCAGGAGATCTATTGGAACTATCGCGGGTACGAGCCGCCGGAATCCGAACGCATCGCCCGCAGCCTGGCGAAGGCAAGCGGCTACAAGCCGGTGAAGCTGTCCGGCAGCGACGCCGGCTACAAGGACTGGTTTATTTTGCAATACCGCAAGCCCGGCTACACCGTCGAAGTCGGATGGGGCGTCAATCCGCTGCCCCTGGACGCGTTCCCGGACCTGAACGACGAGGTGCGGGCGCTGCTCGTCGCCGCTTTGGAGGAAGCCCGCTCGCTTGTGCTATAATAAGCGCAAGAAGGAGGCGGATGCCTGTTGCGCAAATTGTGGTCGCTCCGCCATTGGCGGAACGTGTTCGCCCGAATCTTCCGGCTGCTCGCCGCCAAGGAAGTTCGGCTGACGGACAAGCTCCTCTATTTGGTGCCGGTGCTGCTGTATTGGGTGCTTCCGGACGTCATGCCGTTCGTTCCGATCGACGACATCGCCGTGACGATGATCGCCGCGGAGCTGTATACCCGGTACATGGAACGGAAATACGGCAAGGCGCTGAAGTAGCGGTTGAACAATGGCCAAGCTTTCTATACAATAGAGTAAATAAAGTTTGCAATCACGTGGAATAAGGGTTGCGAGCCAATGAAATCGCGTATGCCATCGCGCGGGTCGAGTTCGTAGCGAGTTACGGTCGCGCCGGTCGCATCGCATCCGAGAATCGGAGAGCGCCCGCCGGACAGGCGGGCTTCATCCATAAAGGAGCTGAAGAAGCAATGAAAGTCAAAATTTCGCGCAACGCCGCCAAAATGCTTCGCGAGGAGATCGACAATCCGGAGAACGAGGGCAAATTCCTGCGCGTGTACGTCACGCATTCCCACGGCGACCACGCCCACTACGGCATGAAGATGGACGACGCGACCGAGAAGGACGAAGTCGTCGAGACGGACAAGGACATCAAGGTCGTGCTCGAGCAAGGCAACGAATGGCTCGACGGCGTGCGCATCGATTATTTCTACGTGCCCGAGGAAGGCTTCATGATTTCGAACCCGGCGAAAGGCAACGGCGGCGACCACTAAACGATTTTCGGCTTGGGGAGAGGAACATGGCGAACGACATCCGCATTTGCGACAAATGCAAACATATCCGCCCGAAGACGATGGTGCCGAAGCTGCAGAAGCTGGCGCCGGACGCGGAGATTCAAGTCGCGTGCAAATCGTACTGCGGGCCTTGCTCCCGGTACGCCTTCGTCTTCATCAACGGCCGCTATATCACGGCGCCGACGGAAGACGAAGCGATCGAGAAGGCAAGCAAATATATCAAGAAGAGCTAAACGAAAAGACCCTTCGTTCCGGCATTCCCGGACGAAGGGTCTTTTCGTTTGGCCGCGCGCGCCTTCGCGCAACCCGCTCCGGCTGCCCGCGGGATCAAGGCTCGCGGCGCATCGCCGGCACCAGGTCGCGCGTCACGGCGAGATCCGACGCCTGCAGCTCGCGGACCGCGTCCTGGGCGCCCGGCGAGCAGCGGGATGCATCGGGCAGCAAGCCGCCGCTCGCGAAGTCGTAGCAGCGGCTGTGCTCCGGCAGGCCGTCCTCGGGCGGCACGTACAGCACCTTGCCGTCGATGAACGCGCCGCTGCGGAAGACGACTTCCTTGCCCGCGAGCGGCTGCGCGGTGACGAGCGGCGTGCCGAGCATGGCCTTCCCGCCGCTCGGGATGCCGAGCAGATGGAGCGCGGTCGGCGCGACGTCGAGCTGCCCGCCGGCCTGGCGGTACGTGCCCGCGCGGGCGCCGTCCGGCAGGTGGACGAGGAACGGCACGCCCTTCAGGACGCGGAACCGCTCGGCGTCGTTCAACCGATGGCCGAGGAACGTCTCGAACGGCTGCCAATCGTCGATCGAGTTGTCGTGGTCGCCGTAGAACATGAAGATCGAGCGCTCCCACAGGCCGGCCGCCTTGAGCTCGCCGACCAGCTGGCCGATCGCCGCGTCGACGTAATGGACCGCCTCCAGGTAGTCCCCGAACATCGTGCCCTTGAACGCGCCGACGTCAAGCGTTTGGACGCTGGCGGGCAGCGCGTACGGATGATGGCTGGACAGCGAGATCAGAAACGAATAGAACGGCTGCGGCTGCGCGGCCATGAGCCGGACGGACTGCTTGAAGAACGACTTGTCCCCGAGCGACCAGCCGAGCGGCTCGTCGATGGCATAGGCGTTCTTGCTGTAGAACTCGTCGTAGCCGAGCGTGTCGTACATCATGTTCCGGTTCCAGAAGCCGCCGTCGTACGCATGGAACGCGTTCGCCGCATACCCGCCGTCCTTCAGCGTCAGCGCCAGGCTGTCGTACGCGTGCTGGGCGAACCGCGTGAACACGGAGCCGGACGGCAGCGGCTGCAGCGATGCGTTGGCGGCCAGATCCGCGTCCGAGGTGCGGCCTTGGGCGGTCTGATGATAGAAATTATCGAAGTAGAGGGAGTCCGCCTTCAGCTTGTCGATATTCGGCGTCACCGGCTGTCCGCCGATCCGCTGCCCGACGACGAAGCTCTGGAACGCTTCGAGCTGCACGAGAATCACGTTCGAACCCTTGTACCGGCCGAACAGCGGGTCGGTCGCGTCCAATTGATCCCGCGCGTCGCCGCGCTCCCGGAACACCTCCTTCGCTTCGGCGACTTCCGCGGGCGCCGGGGTGCCGCCGCGCATCCAGTGCTCGTCCGCGTACCGGTACAGGTCGTAGCCGTGGAAGCCGAGGACGCCGGTCACGTTGTACAGCGACAGGTTCCACCAGTTGCCCGTGAACAGGTCCGCGGCCCACGTGGTCCGGGCTTTGTGGACCGGCGCGTACACGAGCGCGAAGCCGAGCTCAAGAACGGCGGCAGTGCAGTCCAGCTCACGAATTACTATCTGTCTTCGGTGCTCCTAGCTCGCACAACCTCACGTCCACTCTTCGTCGCAGTT
>NZ_JAGGDJ010000014.1 GCF_017652985.1 Paenibacillus artemisiicola | reverse complement strand
ACCCCCCCCCCCGCCCCCCTCCCCCCCCCCCCTCCCCCCGCCCCCCCCCCCCCCCCCCCCCCCCCCCCCCCATTTATACAAAGAGAAGACGACATACAAGAAGATCAGGTGACAGGAGTTCAAACGAGTGCTCTTCGGATCAGGGGCGGCCGCCGGAGCCGCAGGCCGGCGGCTATGCCGCGCCGGCTCCGGCGGCCGCGCCGCAAGCGCCGGTTCGCCGAGGGGACGCCGCGTACGCGCCAAGCGGCCTCGAGCCGCAGGCGGCTGAAGAAGCGGCCGGCGCGAACGCCGCGGCAGATGCATCCGCGGCTGCCTCGTCCTCCGCGGCCGCCGCTCCGGAACGGCCCGCCGTTCAAGGGGCGCCGGCCTTTCCGGAACTGTACTGGATCGGCCAGCTGCACGGCACGTATATCGTCGCGCAGAACGAAGAAGGCCTGTTCCTGATCGATCAGCACGCGGCGCACGAACGCATCAACTACGAATATTATTTGGCTAAATTCGGCCGTCCGGAGCAGGCGAGCCAGCAGCTGCTCGTGCCCCTCACGCTGGAATTCACGGCGGCCGAGGCGGCATCCCTGCAGGCGAAGCTGCCGCTGCTGCAGGAAGCGGGCGTGGAGCTGGAGCCGTTCGGCGCCAACACGTTCCTCGTCCGCGCCTACCCGGAATGGCTGCCGGCCGGCGAGGAAGGGGACGTCATCGGGGAGATGGCGGATTGGCTGCTGCAGGAGCGCGGCGCCGTCGACATCGGCAAGCTGCGCGAGAAGTCGGCGATCATGTGCTCGTGCAAGGCGTCGATCAAGGCCAACGACCGGCTGACCCGCGAGGAAGGCGAAGGGCTGCTCCGCCGTCTCGCGGCGTGCGCGCAGCCGTATACCTGCCCCCACGGCCGCCCGATCGTCGTCCATATGACGACGTACCAGCTCGAGAAAATGTTCAAGCGGGTGATGTCATGATCGTCACGACGCCGCAGAAGCCCACGCCCGAGCAGACCGAATACGCGCGGGGGCTCGCGGAGGAGCTCGGGGCCAGGTTCGTCCCCCGGAAGCAGGATTCGCTGCTGCTGCTGAAGGCCAAGCACGAGGACGTCCGCCTGCTTGTTGCGGACGACCGCGGACTGCGCTATTATGAGGATTCGGAGGCCCCCCTGTATTTTCATCCCAGCATGGCGTACGTCCGCGTCAAGCGGATGCGCAAGGGCGAGGGGGATCCGCTGATCGCGGTCACGGGCTGCCAGCCCGGCGATACGGTCGTCGACTGCACCGCCGGACTCGGGTCCGATTCGATCGTGTTCGCGTACGCCGTCGGCCCGGAAGGGTCGGTTACCGCCCTCGAGAGCGAGCGGGTGCTGTACACGGTGGTTCGCGAAGGGCTGCGCACGTACCGGACGCAGCACGAGGACGTGAACGAGGCGCTGCGCCGGATCGCGATGCGCTTGACCGACCATCTCGATTATTTGAAGCGTCTGCCCGACAAGAGCGTCGACATCGTCTATTTCGACCCGATGTTCCGCCAGCCGGTGCACGACTCGTCGGCGCTGTCGCCGCTGCGGGCGCTGGCGAACGGCGCGGCGCTCGGCGAAGCGTCGATCCGGGAGGCGCTGCGCGTCGCCCGCAAATGCGTCGCGCTCAAGGAGCACGCCGACAGCGGCGAATTCGAACGGCTCGGCTTCGAAAGCCGGCACCGCAACAAAATCGCTTACGGAGTGATCATCAAGGCATGAATCCAGTAACCGAACCGTCCGCGAAACCGAAGCTGCTCGCGCTGATCGGACCGACCGCCGTCGGCAAGACGCGGCTCAGTCTCGACATCGCCAAAGCGTGGAACGCGGAAATCATCTCGGGCGATTCCATACAAGTGTACCGGGGCATGGATATCGGCACGGCCAAAATCAAACCGGAGGAGCGGGAGGGCGTCCCGCATCACATGATCGACATCTGCGATCCGGCGCACCCGTTCTCCGTGGCGGAGTTCCAGGAGCGCTGCGCGGCGCTGATCCCGGAGATCCAAAGCCGCGGCAAGCTGCCGTTCATCGTCGGCGGGACGGGCCTGTACGTGGAGTCCGTCGCGTACGGCTACGGCTTCGCCGACGTCGGCTCCGATAACGCGTTCCGCGAGGAAATGGCGCGGTACGCGCTCGCGAACGGCGCCGGGGCGCTTCACGCCAAGCTGCGCGCCGTCGATCCGCAAGCCGCGGAGCGGCTGCATCCGAACGACCAAAGGCGCGTCATCCGCGCCCTGGAAGTTCACCGCCTGACGGGCACGACCTTCTCCGAGCAGCAGGCGGGACAGAAAAAGACGTCTCCCTTCGAACTCTGTATCGTCGGTTTGACGATGGACCGGGCGGAGCTGTACGCCCGCATCAACGAGCGGGTGGAGCTGATGCTGGCGGAAGGGCTGGTCGACGAAGTCCGCGGCCTGCTCGAGCGGGGCGTGCCGGAGGGCGCCGTCTCCATGCACGGCTTGGGCTATAAAGAGATCGTGCCGTACCTGCAGGGGCATCTCTCGCTGGACCAAACGGTCGAGCTGCTGAAGCGCGACACGCGGCATTTCGCCAAGCGGCAGCTGTCCTGGTTCAGGCATATGCCTGACATTAATTGGATCGACGCAGGTGAAAATTTTAACAAGAATTTGCAAGCGATTCATGCTATAATAGCAGGAAAGTTTAGGATGGAACCCGAATATAATGTTAATCAACCTTTTGACGATGGGGGTAACGCGCAATGAACAAATCTATCAACATTCAGGATACGTTCCTGAATCAACTTCGCAAAGACAGCGTGCCGGTAACCGTGTATCTGACGAACGGTTTCCAGATCCGCGGTGTCATCAAGGCATTCGACAACTTCACGATCGTCATTGACAGCGAAGGCCGCCAACAGATGGTGTACAAGCACGCGATCTCGACGTTTACCCCGCAGCGCAACGTATCGCTCATGCAGGTTCAGGACAACGAAGCGTAAGCAACCCGGCGGGCATGTTTTGAAACCTTTTCGCGACATGCATCGTTTAATTGGATATCGGCACGAAAGAGCAGCCTTGCGTCCGTGCGAGGCTGCTTTTCCGTTTGCAGGGATTGCCTGTTTCGGGGCGTTCGTTGCCGTTTACACATATAGGGTATAACTAGAGAGAAAAGGCTTTCGAATTGGAGGGGACCTCGTCTTATGGCAGAAGGACCGCGAAGCAGGAACGGCAAGACCGAGAAAAAAGCGAAACCGAAAAAGAAGCGCAGCCGGCGCAAGCTCGCCGTCTGGCTGTTTTTCACGGCGGCCATCGCCGTCGTATGCGGCATCATCGGGTATATGCTCATCATATTGAACGGGGAACGCATCCTCGCCGACAATCAAGATAAATTCGAGCTGCCGGAAGCGTCGACGATTTACGACAACGCCGGCAAGGAAGTCGTCAAGCTGGGCGCGAACCGCGAGAACGTGGAATTCGCCGAAATTCCCGAGCTGATGCGCGACGCCGTCATCGCGACGGAGGACCAGCGCTTCGAGAAGCACTCCGGCATCGACCTCTGGTCGATCGGGCGCGCGCTCGTGAAGGACGTCGTCGCGCGCAGCGCCGTCGAAGGCGGAAGCACGATCACGCAGCAGCTGGCCAAAAACCTGTTCCTGACCCAGGACAAAACGTTCTTCCGGAAAGCGACGGAGGCGTCCATCGCCGTCGCGATCGAGCACAAGATGACCAAGGACGAAATCATCACGATGTACCTGAACCGGATCTATTTCGGCAAAGGCGCGTACGGGGTGCAAGCCGCGGCGCAGACGTATTTCAACGCCGACGTGAAAGACCTGAAGCTGTGGCAGATCGCGACGCTCGCGGCCATTCCGAAGGCGCCGTCGACGTACAACCCGATCAACAACCCTGACAATTCGAAGGAGCGCCGCGCCGTCGTGCTTACGCTCATGGCGGATCAGGGCTACATCACGAAGGCCGAGATGGAGGAAGCCAAGGCGGTCGATTACAAGCCGGTGCAGCGCGACGAATCGGACGATACCCCGACGTACCAGGCGTTCGTCGACTACGTCATCGACGAAGCGGAGAAGGTCGGCGGCATTACCGAGGAAGAGCTGCGCATCAAGGGCTACAAGATTTACACGACGTTGAACACGCAGGCGCAGTCGGCCATGGAGAAGGAATTCGAGGACGACGATAATTTCGAGAAGAGCGTGGACGAACAGAAGGAGCAGGCCGCGATGATCATCGTCGATCACCGGAGCGGCGAGATCCAAGGCCTCGTCGGCGGACGCGATTACGTGAACAAAGGCTTGAACCGGGTGCTGGTGCCCCGTCAGCCGGGCTCGTCGTTCAAGCCGATCACGGTCTACGGCCCCGCCATCGAGACGGGCGACTGGTTCCCGTGGTCGACGCTGCAGGACGTGAAAACCTGCTACGGCTCTTATTGCCCGTCCGACTCCAACAAAGTGAAATACCTCGGTGCGATCCCGATGCGCCAATCCATCAAGGAGTCGCGCAACGCGTCGGCCGTTTGGCTGCTGAACCAAATCGGCGTCGGCAAAGGGCTCGCTTTCGCCAAGAAGCTCGGCTTCGAGCTGGACGCCGAGAAGGACCGCAATTTGGCCATCGGCCTGGGCGGCTTGACGTACGGAGTGACGCCGTTCCAGATGGCGAAGGCGTACAGCGCGTTCGCGAACGGCGGCAAGAGCGTCGACCCGCACGCGCTGATCAAGATTACCGATCAGGAAGACGAGCCGATTTACACGTACAACGCGCCGAGCGCCGCTCAGGTCATGAAGCCGGCCACGGCCGCGTACATGACGGACGTCCTGCAGGCGGTGCTCGAGAAAGGCGGCACCGGCGTGAACGCCCGCCTCGACCGTCCGGTAGCCGGCAAGACGGGCACGACGCAGAACGGGATTCCCGGTCTCAGCAACGGCTATAACCGCGACGCCTGGTTCGCGGGCTACACGCCCGAATGGACAGCCGTCGTCTGGATGGGGTATGATCGTACCGATAAGAATCACATGATCAAGAAAAGCAGCGAGCAGTCCGCCGCCATGTTCGGCAAGGTCATGGACGAGGCGATGAAGGGCGTGCCGAAAGGCAGCTTCACGAAACCGGCCGAAGAACACGAAGAGAAGCCGCCGGTCGGGATCGCGAACTTCAGCGCCGTCTACAACGACCAGAAGGCCGCCGTGCAGCTGGCGTGGTCGCCCGTGGAAGGTCAAGGCATGACGTACCGGATTTACCGCAAGGCAACGGGCGAGGCGGAGTTTACGCGGCTGATGGATTCGCTCACCGCGACGGGCGTGGACGATATGGCCATCGCGCCCGGCCTGAGCTACGAATATTACGTGGCGGCGTTCGATCCGTCCACGAACATGGAAGGCACGCCTTCGGCAGCCGCGAAGGTGGATGTTCCGGCCGCCGAGCTTCCGCCGGGAGAGCCGGACAATCCCGATACGGGCACGCCGGGCAACGGCGGCGACGACGGGCAAACGCCGGATAACGGCGGCCAGACGCCGGATAACGGCGGCCAGACGCCGGATAACGGCGGCCAAACGCCGGATAACGGCGACCAGACGCCGGGCAACGGCGGCCAAACGCCGGACAACGGCGGCCAAACGCCGGATAACGGCGGCCAAACGCCGGGAAACGGCGGCCAGACGCCGGGCGACGGCGGCCAGACGCCGGGCGACGGCGGTCAAACGCCGGCCAACGGCGGTGAGACGCCGGATAACGGCGGTCAAACGCCGGGCAACGGCGGCCAGACCCCGGTTAACGGCGGCCAGACGCCTGCCGACGGCACAACGACTCCGCCGGCAGGCGACGTCAAGACGAAAAGCGTTACCCCCGGCGGCGCGAATTCCGGCACGGACGGCGGTTCGGGCGGCAACGGCACGGACGTTCCGCTCCTGACGACGCACTGAACCGGGCGGCGTACCGGTTAGTACGAACACAACGAATGCGATTGCGGAGGTTAAGACGAAGATGACGATGAAGAATCGGACGGCGCTTACGGTCGTCCTGTCCGCGATGCTGCTTGTAGCGTCCGCGTGCGGCACTAAACCCGACGATACGGCAACCAATAACCAAACCAATCCGGGCACGCAGACCGAAACGACGGCCGGCGGCGGATCGAACGGCGGCAATGGGAACGGCGGAGGCAATTCCGGCGCCTCGAACGCCGCGACCGGCCAATCGAAGCAGTGGTCCGAGAAGCCGAAGATGGCGATCGACGCGGCCAAATCGTATAGCGCCGCCTTCAGCACGAACAAAGGCGATTTCACGATCGAGCTGTACGCGAAGGACGCGCCGGAGACGGTCAACAACTTCGTGTTCCTGTCCAAAGAGAAATTTTACGACGGCGTGAAGTTTCACCGGATCATCCAAAGCTTCATGATCCAAAGCGGCGACCCGACCGGTACCGGCGCCGGGGGCCCGGGCTACACGATTCCGGACGAGCTGAACAAGGGCTACAAGTACGAGGAAGGCGTCATCGCGATGGCGAACACCGGCCAGCCGGATTCCGGCGGCAGCCAGTTCTTCATCTGCACCGGTGCGGACGCGGCGAACTTGAACAGCATGCCGAACTACACCATCTTCGGCAAAGTATCGTCGGGAATGGATGTCGTGAAAGCGATCGCGGCGACGCCGGTGACCGCGAATCCGGCGACGGGCGAGGAGAGCGCGCCGACCGAGGACGTCACGATCCAATCGATTTCGATTTCGGAGAAATAAGCTTGGCCAAGGGGAGAACGGCAGCGCGCCGTTCTCTCTTTTCGTTGGGCGGACGAGGCGGGGCTTGGTTTATTTTCCGGGGTTGCTGGAGATGGACGTTAAGTTGTGGTAATCTTTTTTTAAAGATACCGAGGTTATGATGGCCTGCGTTCCGTTTATCTTTCTGGGGATGTGACTTGCATCTAGCTGCAGCCGTTTCATTTCGACGAGGGACATCGTCCTGCCGCTTGGTTTACGTTCCGCGCAGCGAATGAAGCGAGATCCTAACGGAAAGGTCGTTCCGTATGAAGCGAAAATTTTCTGACCGGGCCAACTGGCGCCGCATCCTGCGCAGAAGCTATACGTGCCTGAACATGGACGGGGATGAGTTCAAGGGCCTGGTAACCTTTTACCGGATCCATGAATTGCGCGAGCCGTTGTGGAAAGAATACAACGGACGTAAATTATGCCTTGCCGACCGCGGATATTTGTGGATGCAGCACTTCCCCCGCGGCGAACACTTTGTCGTCACGACGATGTTCGACGATAAGAACCGCGTCGTTCAATGGTATATCGATATTTGCAAGACGCAGGGGCTGACCGATCAGCAGGTGCCGTGGTTCGACGATCTGTACCTGGACGTCGTCGTGCTGCCGAGCGGGGAGGTCTTCCTGCTGGACGAAGACGAGCTCGAGGAAGCCGTGTCGCAAGGGGCGGTCACGAACAAGGACGCCGCGCTCGCCCGCAAGACGGCCGGACGGCTGCTGTCGACGATTCGGAACGGACGGTTCCGATATTTCACGCTTAGCCTGAAGCACCGCAAGACGCTGGCGCAGAGCGGGGAGCTCAGCGAGTCGTGAAAGCGGCCGCCGTCAAGCGCCCGGCCAAGCGCGGCTCCCGCAGAAAATTCCGTCCGTTCGTCCTCTTTCTGCGGATCTGCGCTTGGGTCGCGGCGATCGGCGCCTTCTGGTGCGCCTATCTGCTCTGGGTCATCTCCGGGTACGAGCTGCCCAAGCCGGTCCCGAAAGCGGACGCCGCGATCGTCCTCGGCGCGTCGCTTTGGTCCGATCGGCCAAGCCCCGGGTTGCAGGAGCGGCTCGATTACGCTTTCGAATTGTACAAGCAGGGGCTGTTCGGCCATTTCATACTGTCCGGCGGCCTCGACCATAACGGCTCCACGTTGACCGAAGCGGAGGGCATGCGAAATTATTTGACGGCCAAGGGCGTCCCGGCCGCGGCCATGGTACTCGAGAACGACGCCCGGAGCACGTACGAGAACCTGTTGTTCAGCAAGCCGCTCGCCGCAAAGCGGGGATGGAAGCGGCTGCTGGTCGTCACCCACGATTTCCATGCGCCGCGAGCCAAGGAAATCGCGGAATACTTGGACTATCCGGCGTCGAACACCACGGTGCTCGGCCGAAAATCGAAGGTGCTGAGCGTCGCGTACAACGACTCCCGCGAGGTGCTGGCGTTCACCAAGTGGAAGGTCGACGAGCAGCTGATGCGGCTCGGCCTCCGCCTGCCGGATTCCTTCTGAAGCATGCTCCCGGGCTCGGCTGAAATCTGTTAATATGCCTGCCATCGCTAGAATACAATGGATTAGATGCCAACGATCCAGTGAAGGATAGGTGATGGAGCAGACATGGACGATCGAGTCGTAACTTCCGGCGGCGGCGGCAACGGGCGGCCCGCCCGCCAAATCAATGTAGTCCTTCGCGGCAGCGAGCCGTTTGCAACTACGGGCAGCTCGCCTCCGCAGCTGGAGAGCGAACAGGCGCCGGCGGCAAGGCCGCTGACGCCCGGCGATCCGTTCCTCGACATTCAACGCGAGCTCGATCCCATGGTCGGTCTGGAGAACGTCAAGACGCTGATATATGAGATCTACGCGCTGCTGCAGATCAGCCGGATGCGTTCCGACGCCGGTCTGTCGGGCGGCTCGCATGTGTACCATATGATTTTCACGGGCAATCCCGGCACGGGCAAGACGACCATCGCGCGCATCGTCGCGAAGCTGTTTCAGAAGATGGGCGTGCTGACCAAGGGCCATATGATCGAGGTGGAGCGGGCGGACCTCGTCGGCGAATACATCGGCCATACCGCGCAGAAAACGCGAGATCTCGTGCGCAAGGCGCTCGGGGGCGTCCTCTTTGTGGACGAAGCGTACAGCCTGGCGCGCGGCGGCGAGAAGGATTTCGGCAAGGAAGCGATCGATACGCTCGTGAAGGCGATGGAGGATTACCGCAACCAATTCGTGCTGATTCTGGCCGGCTATCCGCTGGAAATCGAACATTTCCTGATGACGAATCCCGGGCTGCCGTCGCGCTTCCCCATCCAGATCGAGTTCCCCGATTATTCGATCGACCAGCTGATTCAGATCGCCGAGCTGATGGCCAGGAACCGCGATTATGCGCTGATGCCGCAGTCGGTCTTCAAGCTGCGCCAGCATCTGATGCAGGAGAAGGCGATGTCCCTGTTCGCCTTCAGCAACGCGCGCTACGTGCGAAATATTATCGAGAAGGCGTTTCGGCATCAAGCCGTCCGTTTAATGACGCAATATCCGACCGGCTCGCCGGGCAAGCAGGAGCTTATGTCCGTGCGGCCCGAGGATCTGAAGTGGGAGAAATGACAGACAGCGAACGAATAAGGAGCGATAGACGACACCGATGCGGCCAACGACATACGATACGGATACGGACGCGAGGGAGCGGGCGGTTCTCGTCAGCCTCGTCACGCCGGATATCAAGCGGGGCTCCGGCGATCCGGAGCTTTCGCTGCGCGAGCTGGTCAGCCTCGCCGAGACGGCGGGCGTCGAAGTGCTGACGTCCCTGACGCAGAACAAGGAGAAGGTCGACACGAAGTGGTTCATCGGCAAGGGCAAGGTCGAGGAGCTGCGCGCGGCCGCGGAAGAGCTCGGCGCCACGACGGCGATCTTCGATCAGGAGCTCTCCGGCGCCCAGGTGCGCAACCTGGAAGAAGCGCTGGACTTGAAAATCATCGACCGAACGCAGCTTATCCTCGACATCTTCGCCCAGCGCGCCAAGACGCGGGAGGGCATCATTCAGGTCGAGCTGGCGCAGCTGAGCTATCTGCTGCCGCGGCTGTCGGGCCACGGCAAGAACCTTTCCCGGCTCGGCGGGGGCATCGGGACGCGCGGTCCCGGCGAATCGAAGCTCGAGACCGACCGCCGGCACATTCGCGGCCGGATCACGGATCTGAAGCATACGCTCGAGGAAGTCGTCCGGCACCGCAATCTGCACCGCGAACGCCGGCGCAAATCCGGCGTCCAGCAGGTCGCGCTCGTCGGCTACACGAACGCCGGGAAGTCGACGCTGCTGCGGGAGCTGACGCAGGCGGACGTCTACGTGGAGAACCAGCTGTTCGCGACGCTCGATCCGACGTCGCGCAGCTGGAAGCTGCCGAGCGGCAAGGAAGTCGTGCTGACGGACACCGTCGGGTTCATCCAGAACCTGCCCCACGACCTGATCGCGGCTTTCCGCGCGACGCTGGAAGAGGTGCTCGAAGCGGACCTCGTCCTGCATGTCGTCGACAGCGCCTCGGATATGCGCGAGGAGCAGATGGAGGTCGTGCAGCGCATCCTGGGCGAGCTCGGCGCTGCCGGCAAGCCACAGGTGACGGTGTACAACAAGATCGACCTCGTCGGCGCGAACGGCCCGCAGCTCGTGCCGGCGAACGGACCGGATACGCTCGCGGTCAGCGCCTTCAATCCGGACGATCTGGAGCGGCTGCGCCAAACGGTGCAGGACAAGCTGACGGGGGATACCCGGACGTTCGCGCTGCCCGCGGACCGGGGCGATCTGATCGCTTTGGCCTATCGGTCGGGCGAGGTGCTCGAACAGACCGTCGACGGCGAGACGATGCTGATGACGATACAATTGAACAGGCAGGATTACGAGCTGCACGGGCACAAGCTCGACGGCTACGTGCGGCAACCATAAGCAACCATAAGCATGCGTGCATGAGGAGAGACTGGAATCGTGAGACAGCAAGGAAACCATTGGCAGTCGTTGACGATGTGGGCGGAGGCTGCGGAGCAGCAGGCCGCCCCTGTTTTTCGTTCGCTCGACGGCATCGCCGAACGCAATCAGTGGAAGGTCATCGATGCGTTCCAGAAGCATCGGGTAAGCGACTTTCATTTTAACGGCTCGACAGGTTATGGCTACAACGACCGCGGCCGGGAAGTGCTCGATCTGGTCTACGCGGACGTGATGGGCGCCGAGGCGGCGCTCGTCCGGCCGCACTTCGTGTCCGGGACCCATACGATCAGCTGCGCGCTGTTCGGGCTGCTTCGTCCAGGGGACGAGCTGCTCTATATCACCGGCCGGCCGTACGATACGCTCCACAAAGTGATCGGCAAGCCGGGCGACGGCAAAGGCTCGCTGCAGGACTTCGGCATCGGATACGGGGAAGTCGCGCCGCTGCCCGACGGTTCGATCGATTGGGAAGCCGTCGCGGCCCGCGTCACGGAGCGCACGCGCGTCATCGGCATCCAGCGCTCGCGCGGCTACGATTGGCGCGCGTCGTATACGGTCGCGCAGATCGGCGAGATGGTCGCGCGCGCGAAAGCGCTGAAACCCGACGTCTACGTGTTCGTAGACAACTGCTACGGGGAGTTCACGGAGGAGCTCGAACCGACGCAGGTCGGCGTCGACCTCATGGCCGGCTCGCTGATCAAGAATCCGGGCGGCGGCCTCGCCCCGACCGGCGGATACGTGGCCGGCAGCCGGGAAGCGGTCGAGCTGACGGCCTACCGGCTGACGGCGCCGGGCATCGGCGGCGAAGTAGGCGCGACGCTCGGCACGCTGCGCGCGATGTTCCAGGGCTTGTTCCTCGCGCCGCATCTGGTGGGACAAGCGCTCAAGGGCAGCGTGTTCGGAGCGGCGATGTTCGAGCTGCTCGGCTTCGAGAGCAATCCGCGCTTCGACGCGCCGCGCACCGATCTGATCCAGGCGATCCGCTTCAAGGAGGCGGACCAGCTGATCGCGTTCGTCCAGGGCGTGCAGCGCGCGTCGGCGGTCGACGCCCACGTCGTGCCCGAGCCGTGGGACATGCCCGGCTATGAGCATCCCGTCATCATGGCGGCGGGCACGTTCATGCAGGGCGGCAGCTTGGAGCTGTCGGCGGACGCGCCGATCCGCGAACCGTACATCGCCTACATGCAAGGCGGGCTTACCTACGCCCATGTCAAATACGGGGTTCTGAATGCGTTATCGCTGCTTGCCGAACGAGAGTTGATTGTAATTAAACCTCACACTAAACCTCACACAACTTGACACGTTTTTGGCATGGCGGTACAATGAGAGCATATATCAGATACTGGAAGGTTGATGCGACATGGGTGACGAAATTCGCAGGAATATGGCGCTCTTTCCGATCGGCATCGTGATGAAGCTGACCGACTTGACCGCCAGGCAGATCCGGTACTACGAGCAGCACGAGCTGATCGTACCCGCTCGTACCTCCGGCAATCAGCGTCTGTTCTCGTTCAATGACGTTGAACGGCTGCTGGAAATCAAATCGCTGATCGAAAAAGGCGTCAATATCGCCGGCATCAAGCAAGTCATGAATCCGGTCTCCAAGGAATCGGAGGACGCCACGGTCGTCAGCGAGCTGTCGGAAGTGAAACGGCGCGAGCTGTCCGACGCGCAGCTTCACCGCATGCTGAAGCAGCAGCTGCTGGAGAAGAGACCCGGCAAGGCGTCTTTGATCCAAGGCCAGCTGTCCCGTTTTTACAACAAAAAGTAACGCCGTACGACGCCGCAAGATTCGCAACACCACTATGACAGAGGAGCTGATCCCGTGAGCTACACGAAAGATGACATCCGACGCATCGCCCAGGAACAAAACGTCCGTTTTATCCGCCTTCAGTTCACCGACTTGCTCGGCACGATCAAGAACGTCGAAATTCCGGTGAGCCAGCTGGAAAAGGCTTTGGACAACAAAATGATGTTCGACGGCTCGTCCATCGAGGGCTATGTGCGCATCGAGGAATCCGACATGTACCTGTACCCGGACCTGGACACGTGGGTGGTCTTCCCGTGGGTAGCCGAGGACCGCATCGCCCGTCTGATCTGCGACGTATACATGCCTGACGGCACGCCGTTCGCCGGCGATCCGCGCGGCATTTTGAAGCGCGTGCTGAAAGAGGCGGAGGAGCTCGGCTTCACGTCCATGAACGTCGGTCCGGAACCGGAATTCTTCCTGTTCAAGACGGACGCGAACGGCAATCCGACGACCGAATTGAACGACCAAGGCGGCTACTTCGACTTGGCGCCGATGGACCTCGGCGAGAACTGCCGACGCGAGATCGTGCTGACGCTCGAAGAGATGGGCTTCGAAATCGAAGCGTCCCACCACGAAGTGGCGCCGGGCCAGCACGAGATCGATTTCAAATACGCGGACGCGATCAAAGCGGCCGACCAAATCCAAACGTTCAAGCTCGTCGTCAAGACGATCGCCCGCCAGCACGGCCTGCACGCGTCGTTCATGCCGAAACCGCTGTTCGGCGTCAACGGCTCCGGCATGCACTGTCACCAGTCGCTGTTCCGCGGCAACGAGAACGCGTTCTACGAAGAGAGCGATAAGCTCGGCCTGAGCCAGACGGCGCGCTATTACATGGCCGGCGTACTGCGCCACGCCCGCGCGTTCGCTGCGATCACGAACCCGACGGTCAACTCGTACAAGCGTCTCGTGCCGGGCTACGAAGCCCCGTGCTACGTGGCCTGGTCCGCGAGTAACCGCAGTCCGATGATCCGCATCCCTGCTTCCCGCGGCATCAGTACGCGCATCGAAGTACGCAACCCGGACCCGGCGGCCAACCCGTATCTCGCGCTCGCCGTCATGCTGAAGGCCGGACTCGACGGCATCCGCAACAAGCTGCCGCTGCCCGCGCCGACGGACCGCAACATCTACGTCATGACCGACGAAGAGCGGATCGACGAAGGCATTCCGAGCTTGCCGGACGACCTGAAGGAAGCGTTGACGGAGCTGCTCCGCAGCGAAGTCATCATCGACGCGCTGGGCGACCACGCGCTGGCGCACTTCTACGAGCTGAAAGAAATCGAGTGGGACATGTACCGTACGCAAGTCCACGAGTGGGAAAGAGACCAGTACCTGTCGCTGTACTAAGCTTCTCGCGAAGCAGCCGCGAACCCCTTGGCGCTTAAGGCGCCGAGGGGTTTTTGTCGTTCGGGGCATGAGGGAGACGGGAAAAAGCATAAGGCGATCGGGGGAAGACGGCTCGGCAGCCGGGAGGTCCGAACACGGCCGATCCGCACTTGTACGTTCACGGCCGCATAGTATGCCCTATCCGAGTACGACGAAAGGGGGTGGCACCGATGGCCGGGAATACGAAGACGAACGGCGGCGCGTTTAAGCTGAGCGGCTCGACGCTCTCCCGCGTGGCTGCCATCATGGTTCCCTTCTATACGAAAATCGCGACGAACCGCCTCTTCGCGCTGCGATGGTCGAAGGCGGTGCGGCAGGGCGATCTAGACACGCTGCTTCGGATGTTTAAGTCGGTGACGACGTTCACGAAACGGGACGGGTTCTCGACGAACGCGATCGGGTATTTCGTCGATTTCGGGTTCCCGGATCCGATCGTCCAGTATACGAACGGCACGACGATCCCGCCGGGTTCGACGCAATTCACGTTCTCGACGCCGATCCACCAAGCGATCGCGCGGGCCGTGCTGCCGTTCTACCGGGCGCTTGCCCGCTCGAGAGCTTATGCGTCCGCCGTCGCGGCGGCGATCAACGGCAATCGGCCGGCGACGGTTCGCTGCCTTGTTCGACGGAAGGTGACGACCGCGGCGCTGAAGTCGGTGCGGATCCGCTTCTCCGGCGTTCAGCTGAACTTCAAGTACCGCAGCAGCAAATTCACGTATCGCAACCTATTGTTCCGGGAAATCGGAGGTTAGATGACATCCGCCGCGAATCCCGAGGCAGAAGCAACGCATAAAAAGGGGCAGCCACCGGCGCTTGTGAAAGCGGGGGCTGCCCCTTGCTCGTACGAATTAATGGATGTCGCGGAAGAGTCCGATGACCTTGCCGAGGATGCTGACGTTGCGGAGCCGAATCGGTTCCATCGTGGCGTTCTCCGGCTGCAGGCGAATGTGATCCTTTTCTTTGTAGAAGGTTTTGACCGTCGCTTCGTCTTCTTCCGTCATGGCGACGACGATGTCGCCGTTGTTCGCGTTCTGCTGTTGGCGGACGATGACGTAATCGCCGTCGTGAATGCCCGCCTCGATCATGCTCTCGCCGATAACGTTCAGAATGAATACGGTATCGTCGCCGACTTTGTCGGCCGGCAGCGGGAAGTAATCCTCGATGTTCTCCGTCGCGGTGATCGGCACGCCGGCGGTGACTTTACCGACGACCGGCACTTTGGCGATCGCGAGCGGGAACGGAATCTCGTTGCCCTCGCCGTCCAGAATCTCGATCGCGCGCGGCTTCGTAGGGTCGCGCCGGATCAGGCCTTTCTTCTCCAGCCGGTCCAAGTGGCCGTGAACGGTCGAACTGGAAGCAAGTCCGACCGCTTCGCCGATCTCGCGGACGGAAGGGGGATAGCCTTTCTCCCGGACTTCCGTCTTGATGAATTCTAGGATCGCCTGCTGGCGGGTTGAAAGTTTCGACACCGGAATCACTCCATAAGGTTCATTTGTGTAAAATTATAGCACAGAACCGGAGTTCGTACAAACATAAGTTCGAGAAACACAAGTTCGCATCGGGTTGCGAACAAATGTTCTAAAAACGATTGACGCCAAACGGATGTTCGTGTTAAGCTGAGTGCATAAGAACAGAACAAACGTTTGGGGTGCTGATGATCATGCAAACAATCTCGACATACTCGACTGCTTATACCGACTCGACTGTTAATTCCAATAAGAAACCCGCCGTTCGCAAAGCGAACGCGTCCCGTAAGGATCGCGCTATCGAACGGCTGCTGCTTCGTCTTGCCGCCGCCTCGCTGTTTTTCGTCCTGTTGTTCGTCGGACTCACGATCGTGAAGGGACACGCGGACAGCGACCTCCCCGCCGTACCTGCCGCGGGCGAACAAACCATCGTCGTCGGAGCCGGAGATACGCTGTGGGACATCGCGAGCAGCGTGCGCAAGGAAGGCGAAGATATTCGCCGGACGGTCTACGATCTGCAGAAGCGGAACAACTTAAGCTCCTCTTCCTTGCGGGCGGGCCAGACGCTTATCGTGCCTGCGGACGACCGGGAGTAACGCCTAGCCTAGACCAGACGACGAAGACCGAACGCATGCGTTCGGTCTTTTCTCTTGTCCGAAGCTTGTCCGGCTCTGCGCGCAAGGCCGCCTTGCCTTGACAATGGCCGTTAGAAAATGTCAAAGTAAAGGATGGGATATTGGCCGAAGGACGAGAGGAGTAGACATACATGGAGAAAATCATCGCTCGCATCAACGAGCTTTCCCGGAAAAATAAAACGGTGGGACTGACGGCGGAGGAGCTTGCGGAACGCGACGAGCTGCGCCGCATCTACCTGGACAACTTCAAACGCAATTTCCGCAACCAGCTGGACACGATCAAGTGGGCGGAAGACGAAGAAAACGGCGACGGTTCCATCAAGCATTAAACGATTCATTCGAGGAGGGGAAACCGAATGCGATATCGGCTTTTGGGCCGCAGCGGTCTTGCGGTGTCGGAACTCTGTCTGGGCACAATGACGTTCGGCAACACGACGAGCGAAGCGGATTCCATCGCGATGGTCCATGATTTCCTGGGTCGGGGCGGCAATTTTCTGGATACCGCCAACGTATACGTGCAGGGCAAGTCGGAGGAGATCGTCGGCAAAGCGATCAAGGGCCGGCGCTCGGAAACGGTGCTGGCGACGAAGGTCAGGTTCATGACCGGCGCGCATCCGAACAGCGGCGGCGTCTCGCGCAAGCATATCATGGACGCGGCGGAAGCGAGCCTGAAGCGGTTGGATACCGATTACATCGACCTCTACCAAGTGCATGTCTGGGATCACGCGACGCCGATCGAAGAGACCCTCCGCGCGCTCGACGACCTGATCACGGCGGGGAAAGTCCGCTACATCGGCTGCTCGAATTTCTTCGCGTGGCAGCTGATGAAATCGCTGGCCGTCAGCGACCGCGAGCGTTACGCCCGGTTCGTGTCGATTCAGCCGCAGTACAGCCTCGTGAGCCGCGAGATGGACCGCGAGATGATGTCCCTCTGCCTGGAGGAGAACGTCGGCGTCATTCCGTGGGCGCCGCTCGGCGGCGGGTTCCTGACGGGCCGCTACACCCGCGAGGAGCCGGTCAGCGGACGCCTGACGGCCAAGCAGGGCGAGAGCTCCTGGGCGCTGCGTGCGTCCGACAAAAACTTCGCCGTGCTCGAAGCGGTGCGGTCCGCCGCGAAGGAATTGGATAAGACGCCGGCTCAGGTCGCGCTGGCCTGGCTGCTGCGTCGCGAAGGCATCACCTCGCCGATCTTCGGGGCGAGCACGCTCGCGCAGTACGAAGAGAACATGGGCGCGGCCGGGTGGACGATGCCGGACGGGATTTGGAACGCCCTCGACGAAGCGAGCGCGCTTCCGAGCGAGTATCCGAACCGGTTCATCGCCAAATTCGCCCGTCCGTTCTGATCGCGCGCTTACATATGAAGAGGCAAGCGAACGAGAGAAAGGTTTGCAACATTTCGAGGGGGTTCATTCGTGTCCAGATCGTGGCAGCGTAAAGTGCAAAAAAACCAGGAACTCATCAACAAACAGCGCAAAAAGCGCGGAGAAGCCCCGCTAATGTCCGCCAAGTCCGGCGGCGCGGCCGGGGTGGAGACCTTCAAGGGGCGCAGCTATTTAATGCCGGCGTTCCTGCTGCTCTTCATTCTGTTCTACGTGATCGTGACGGTCACGTCCGACGCGTTCAAGCAGGGCGATACGATGTTTTGGGTGACGATCGCGTGTTACGTGCTGCTCGCGGGCTTGTTCGTCCTGCGCCGGCCTTACTTGGCGATCGGCCGCGACTTCGTCCGCTCCCGCCGGTTCGCGGGGGACCGCAACATTTACGTCAGCAACATCAAGGGAATCAACGCGCAGAAGGGCTATGTCGTCATCGAGCAGCACAAGGGCGGCAATTGGGTGTTCTCCCGCGTCATGAACCGCTATCCGACGGAGCAAATGGCGGCGCGCCTGAAAGCCTTCGCGGAACAGAACGGAATTCCGTTTACCGAAAAATAACGAGAGTGGAGTGCGACTGGAACCATGGCCAAACAAGCAGTTTTGTTCGATTTGGACGATACGCTCCTATGGGACGACCGCAGCGTGCAGGAAGCGTTCGACGCGACCTGCGAGGCGGCGGCGGCCCTTACGGGCGTCGACGCCAAAGCATTGGAGGAGGCCGTTCGCCGCGAGGCGCGCGCGCTCTATGAATCGTATGAGACGTTTCCGTTTACGAAAATGATCGGCATCAACCCGTTCGAAGGGTTGTGGGCGAATTTCCTGGAAGGCGAGCAGGAAGAGTTTCGCAAGCTTCAGGCGCTTGCGCCCGGCTACCGCAAGGACGCGTGGACCCGCGGACTGAAGGCGCTCGGCGTGAACGACGAAGCGCTCGGCGCGGAGCTGGCGGAGCAATTCCCGGCGGAGCGGCGCAAGCGGCCGTACGTGTACGACGAGACGTTCGCCGTGCTGAACGAGCTGAAAGGGAAGTACAAGCTGCTGCTGCTGACGAACGGTTCTCCGGACCTGCAGCGCGAGAAGCTCGCCGGCGTGCCCGACATCGTTCCATACTTCGACCATATCGTCATTTCGGGCGAATTCGGCAAGGGCAAGCCGTCCGCGGACATTTTCCGCCATGCGCTGGAGCGCCTCGGCATCGAGCCGGAGCACGGCATCATGGTCGGCGACAAGCTGACGACCGACATTCTCGGCGCGAACACGATCGGCATGACCTCGGTATGGGTCAACCGCCACGGCGCGATGCGTACGGACGATATCATTCCTACGCACGAAATCAAGCATCTTGCGGAGCTGCTGCCGCTGCTGGCCTAGCGGTTCCGGCTATCTGCCGGACATTGCCGGACGCTTGTTGCAACAGGAAGAGACCGACAGTAAGCAACCAGCGGAAAGCAACCAACGGAAAGCAACCAACGGAATGCAACCGACGGAATGCAACCGACGGAATGCAACCGACGGAATGCAACCGGCGGAATGCAACCGATAGAGCAGCCCAATGCAAAAGAGACCTATCTGCGGACAGGTCTCTTTTGCATTGCTGTTTTGTCCTAGCGCTTGTGCTCGGGATCCTTGGCGCTTACGCGAACGCCGAGTCTTCGACGTTGTGCGCGATCCAGCCGTCTTTCTCGATGAACAGGCGGACGGCGATGATTTGGCGGTTGTCCATCAGCGTGAAGAAGTGATTCTTGTTCTCCGGCACGGAGATGACGTCGCCGGCTTCGAGTTCGACGTCGAAGTAGCCCGTCTCCTCGTCGCCCTTAATGATGAAGATGCCGCGTCCGGACACGATGCCGCGGATCTCGTCTTCGGTGTGCGTATGAATCTGCTCGAACTTCTTCAGCAGCTCTTCAATGTTCGGAGTGGCGTCGGACAGGGAGATGACGTCCCAGATCTGATACCCGCGGCGCGCGGCAAGGTCGCGGATCTCGCCGTCGAACGTCGACAGAATCGTCGCTTTCTCTTCGTCGCTCAGGACGAATTTGTCCTGCAGCTCGGCCGGGAGCTTGGAAGCGTCCCAATGCTCGTACAACACTTCCTGTTTGTCCAAAAACGCCCGGACGTTCGCTTCGCCGGTAATGCGTTCGTTCGTGCTGCGAATACGGATTTCTGCCATGCGTATCCCTGCTTCCTTCAATAAGATCGTTATTCCGATACGAATAAGTATAGAGCATATTCCGGGACCTGTCGACCGGAGCGCGGAAGCTTTCGAATACGGGTGAACATGCCTTTTCACCGGGTGCGAATTCTGGTAGAGTATAGGGAAATGATTTTTGAGCTGGACCTTGACCAAGTTGAACCATGGTTCGGCGGCGAGCGGCAGCTTCGGAAGGGAAGGGCACCAATGACGAAACCGACAATCAAAGAAGAGCTAGGGAAGCGCATTCTCATCTTGGACGGCGCCATGGGGACGATGATTCAGCAGCGGGACCTCGGTCCAGCCGACTTCGGCGGCGACGAGCTGGAGGGCTGCAACGAGATGCTCGTGCTGACCCGTCCGGACGTCATCCGCGACATTCACGAGGAATATTTGGCCGCGGGCGCGGATATTCTCGAGACGAACACGTTCGGCGCGACGAGCGTCGTGCTCGCGGAATACGACATTCCGGAGAAGGCGAGGGAAATCAATCTGGCGGCGGCGAAGCTGGCGCGCGACGCGGCGGATAAGTATTCCACGCCGGACAAGCCGCGGTTCGTGGCCGGCGCGCTCGGGCCGACGACGAAGACGCTCTCCGTCACGGGCGGCGTGACGTTCGACGAGCTCGTCGACAGCTACTACGAGCAGGCGATCGCGCTCATCGAGGGCGGCGTGGACGCAATGCTGCTGGAGACGTCGCAGGATACGCTCAACGTCAAAGCCGGCACGATCGGCATCCAGCGCGCCTACGAAGCGGCCGGCAAGACGCTGCCGCTCATGATCTCGGGCACAATCGAGCCGATGGGCACGACGCTCGCCGGGCAGAACATCGAGTCGTTCTACATCTCGCTCGAGCACATGAACCCGGTCTCGATCGGGCTCAACTGCGCCACCGGCCCGGAATTCATGCGCGACCATATCCGCTCGCTCGCGGGCATCGCGCGCACCGCGGTCAGCTGCTACCCGAACGCGGGCTTGCCGGACGAGAACGGCAACTATCACGAGTCGCCGGCTTCGCTCGCGAAGAAGATCGCCGATTTCGCCGAGAACGGCTGGCTGAACATCGCCGGCGGCTGCTGCGGCACGACCCCGGCGCATATCAAGGCGCTGGCCGAGACGCTCGCGAACTACGCGCCGCGCAAGGAGTACGGCGACCATCCGCCGGCCGTCTCCGGAATCGAGACGGTGTTCATCGAGGAAGACAACCGCCCGATCATGATCGGGGAACGGACGAACATTTCCGGCTCGCGCAAATTCAAACGCCTCATTAAAGAAGAGAAATTCGACGAGGCGTCGGAAATCGCCCGGGCGCAGGTCAAGGGCGGCGCGCACGTCATCGATATCAACCTGCAGGACACGGACATCGACGAGTCCTATGCCGTCAAGCGGTTCTTGCCGGAGGTCGTCAAAAAAATCAAGGTCCCGCTCATGCTCGATTCGACGTACGATCACATCATCGAGCTCGGGCTCAAATATTCGCAAGGCAAAGCGATCATCAACTCCATCAACCTGGAGGACGGCGAGTCGAAGTTCGAGAAGATCCTGCCGCTCATCCACCGTTACGGAGCGGCGGTCGTCTGCATCTTGATCGACGAGCGCGGCCAGGCGGTCTCGCGCGAAGCGAAGATGGAAGTGGCGACGCGCGCGTACGAGCTGTTGACGGAGAAGTACGGCATGCAGCCGGAGGACATCATTTTCGACCCGAACATGTTCCCGGTCGGCTCGGGCGATCCGCAGTACATCGGCTCCGCCGTGGAGACGATCGAAGGGATCAAGATGATCAAGGCGAAGTACCCGCGCGCGAAGACGATTCTCGGCCTCAGCAACATATCGTTCGGCTTGCCCGACGCCGGCCGCGAAGTGCTGAACTCGGTCTACCTCTACCATACGACGAAGGCCGGCCTCGACTACGCGATCGTGAACACGGAGAAGCTGGAACGGTACGCGTCCATTCCGGAAGAGGAGCGGCGCTTGGCGGAGGACCTCATCTACAACACGAACGACGAGACGCTCGCCGCGTTCGTCGCCGCGTTCCGGGAGAAGAAGGTCGAGAAGAAAGAAAAGGTGTCCACGCTGACGCTGGAGGAACGGCTCGGCGCGTACATCGTGGAAGGCACGAAGGAAGGGCTTTATCCGGATCTCGACGAAGCGCTCGGCAAGTACCCGCCGCTCGACATCATCAACGGTCCGCTCATGAAGGGGATGGAAGAGGTCGGCCGTCTGTTCAACAACAACGAGCTGATCGTCGCGGAGGTGCTCCAGAGCGCCGAGGTCATGAAGGCGTCCGTCACGTACCTCGAGCCGCATATGGAGAAGGCGGAGTCCGCGGTCAAAGGCAAGATCATGCTCGCGACCGTCAAGGGCGACGTGCACGATATCGGCAAGAATCTGGTCGAGATCATCCTCTCGAACAACGGGTACAAGATCATCAATCTCGGCATCAAAGTACCGCCCGAGCAGCTCATTGAAGCGTACCGCAGCGAGCCGGTCGACGCGATCGGCCTCTCCGGCCTGCTCGTCAAATCGGCGCAGCAGATGGTCGTGACGGCGCAGGATTTGCGCAACGCCGGCATCGACGCGCCGATCCTGGTCGGCGGCGCCGCGCTGACGCGGAAGTTCACGAAGACGCGGATCGGCCCGGAATACGACGGTCTCGTCCTGTACGCGAAGGACGCGATGGACGGCCTCGACATCGCCAATAAGCTGATGGATCCGGCGCATCGCCTCGCGTACGAGGAAGAAATGGCGGCGTTCAAGGCGTCCGGCGCGTTGGACGAGGCGGAGAAGAAGCCGATGCCGGAGCTGACCCGCGCCGTCCGCTCCAACATCTCGCCGGACGCGCCGGTGTACATCCCGCCGGATACGGACCGCCACGTCCTGCGGAACGTGCCGATTCCGCACATCGTCCCGTACGTCAACATGCAGATGCTGCTCGGCCATCACTTGGGGCTGAAGGGCAGCGTCGACGCGCTTCTGAAGGAAGGCAACGAGAAGGCGGTCAGCCTGAAAGCGACGGTGGACGGCCTGCTGGACGAAGCGGCGAAGGGCCAGCTGCAGGCGCACGGCATGTACCGGTTCTTCCCCGCGCAGTCGTCGGGCAACGACATCATCATCTACGACCCGCGTCAGCCGGGCGTCGAGATCAAGCGGTTCACGTTCCCGCGGCAGCACGTGGAGCCGTACTTGTGCCTCGCGGATTTCTTGAAATCCGTGGAGAGCGGCGTCATGGATTACGTCGGCTTCCTCGTCGTGACGGCGGGCGAAGGCGTGAGGGAGAAGGCAAGCGAGCTGAAGGACAACGGCGACTACCTGCGCTCCCACGCCCTGCAGGCGGTAGCGCTCGAGGTCGCGGAGGCGCTCGCCGAACGCGTGCACCATATGATGCGCGATACGTGGGGCTTCCCGGATCCGCCGGAGATGACCATGAAGCAGCGCCACGGGGCGCGGTACCAAGGCATCCGGGTCTCGTTCGGGTATCCGGCGTGTCCGAATCTGGAAGACCAGGGACCGCTGTTCGAGCTCTTGCATCCGGAGGACATCGGGGTCCAACTGACGGAAGGCTTCATGATGGAGCCGGAAGCGTCGGTCTCCGCCATGGTGTTCGCGCATCCGGAAGCGCAGTATTTCAACGTCGAGAAAGCATAGCCGACATCGGCCTACCCTCCGGAGCAAGGTATGAACCTTGCCCTTCGGAGGGTATTGTTATAAGGATCGGGATTGCAGACGAAATGGAGGGAACCGCTTGCAGCTAACGTTTCTAGGCACTAGCGCCGGCAGGCCGACAAGAACGCGCAACGTGACGTCGATCGCGCTGTCGCTCCCCGAGCCGCAGTGCGGCTTTTGGCTGTTCGACGCGGGCGAGGGCACGCAGCACCGGATGCTCGGCAGCCGGTTCAAGCTGAATAAATTGGAACGCATTTTCATGACGCATCTTCACGGCGACCATCTGTACGGCCTGCCCGGCCTGCTGAGCAGCCGAAGTTATTTCGAAGGGGCCGCGAAGCTGGATATCTTCGGTCCGCCGGGGCTGAAGCGTTACCTGGATACCGTCTTCGAGCTGACGGGCGTGCATCTCGGCTACGAGCTGAACGTCGTCGAAATCGCCGAAGGCATCGTGCTGGAGGACGAGCGTCATATCGTCGAAGCGGCGGAGCTGCAGCATCGGCTGCCGTGCTTCGGCTATCGGATCACGGAGCGCCCGCAGCACGGGCCGCTCAACCTGAAGCGGCTGGCCGAGCTCGGCGTGCCGGCGGGGCCGCTGTACGGCAAGCTGAAGCGGGGCGAGGACGTCACGCTGGAATGCGGGAGGACCGTCGCCGCGGCCGACGTCGTCGGCAAGCCGCAGCCCGGCCGCGTCGTGACGATTCTCGGCGACACGCGCCCGTGCGACAACGCGGTGCGGCTCGCGCGCGGCGCCGACCTGCTCGTGCACGAGGCGACGTTCGCCGTCGGCCTGGAGGAAAAGGCGGCGGCCTACGGCCATTCGACGTTCGGCCAGGCGGCCGAGACCGCCCGCGCGGCCGGCGCCAAGCGGCTCGTCGTGACGCATTTCAGCTCGCGCTACGACGACGAAGCCGTCGCGGAGCTGGCGAACGGCGTCAAGCCGATCTTCCCGGACATCGAGCCGGCCGTCGAGATGGCCGACATCGTCATCCCGCGGCCCCCGCTTACAAATTCGTAAAGAACCGCGAACGCTCCCTTGACAGTCCGCTGGTAGGATGATGGCGAAGACCAACGACACCAGCAGACGAAGGGATGATGAAGCATGGATACCGGTAGTCACCTGTTGTTCGGCGTCACGCTTGCCGGCTTGGCCATGGCGGATCCGGCCGTGGCGGCCCATCCGGAGCTGCAGCACGCCGTGCTCGCGGCGACGCTTCTGGGCAGCCATGCCCCCGACTTCGATTCCGTGATGCGGCTGCGCGGCCCGTCCGCGTACATCCGGCATCACCGCGGCCTGACGCATTCGCTGCCGGCCCCGCTGGCGTGGGCGCCGCTGCTCGGCTTTCCGATCGCCTGGCTGTGCGGCGCCGGCGAGTGGAGCTGGACCGTCGTCCTCTGGACGCTGTTCGCCGTTTGCTTCCACATCGTCTTGGACTTGTTCAACGCCTACGGCGTGCAATGCTTAAGGCCGATCACGCGCAAATGGCTGCATCTCGACGCGCTGCCGCTGTTCGACCCGTATCTGTTCGCGGGGCACGCGGCCGCGGCGCTGCTGTGGCTGTCCAGCTATCCGCACGCCGTGCTCGTATTCATGCTCGTCTATGCGCTGACCGCCGTTTATTTGGCCTGGCGCCTTGCCGTCAACCGCGTCGTCCTGCGCAAGCTGGCCGCGCACTACGGCATGGACGAGGCGAACGTCACGATGCTGCCGACGCTGCTCGGCGCGTCTTGGCAGTACGTGGCCGACCTGGGCGACGAATACGCGACCGGCTACTTCAAGGGCGGCCGGGTGGACGAGGCGGCGCAGCTGCCCAAGGCGAAGCCGGAGAGCCTCGAGGAACCGGCGAAGGCAACGATGGCCGCGGCCGGCGTGCGGGCGTTCCATCACTTCTCCGAGCGCGTCCACGTGAAGGTGCAGGAAGTCGTCGACGGGTATCTCGTGACGTGGAGCGACGTTCGCTTCTGGCATCAGCGCGGCATGCCGTTCAGCGCGGCGGTGACGCTCGACCGGAACCTGAACGTGCTGAGCGAGCAGATCGGTTGGAACAAGAAATCGTGGCAGCCGCCGTTCGTGTAACGCGCATTCCTTTATTCATGCGATAGACATAGGAAAGTCCGCGGCAAGGCGGCCGGCAGCATGCGGCGCCCGCTCCCGCGGGCTTTTTTGCGTTTGGTCGGGAAGCGAGGACGCGACCGGACGCCCGGGCAAGCGAGGTCTCCGGACGTTTGCCCCGGAATTCGCGCCCGGCCCACTTCCTGCTGGCCAAGCGAACAGATATTCGCTAAAATATAGCGTATAAAGAGGTGAGCCGCACATGTTCAAACGAAAATCGCTGCCCGATCTGATCGAGCAGCTTCGCCATAATGAAAACGTCATCCACTGGCACGAAATCGAACCTCGGGAGGCCCGGCTGCGGCCGGTTCCGGACCGCGTCGACGCACGCATCCGCGACGCGCTGGCGAGGCGCGGCATCGAGGCGCTGTACACGCACCAGCATTCCGCCTTCGAGGCCGTGAACAAGGGCGAGAACATCGTCGCGGTCACGCCGACCGCTTCGGGGAAGACGATGTGCTACAACCTGCCGGTGCTGCAGGCGATCGCCGCGGACGCGTCGAGCCGCGCGCTGTATATTTTCCCGACCAAGGCGCTGGCCCAGGACCAGAAGAGCGAACTGAACGAAATCATCGCCGAGATGGGCATCGACATCAAGAGCTATACCTACGACGGCGACACGGCGCCGACGATCCGGCAGGCCGTGCGCAAAGCCGGCCACATCGTCATCACGAATCCCGACATGCTGCATTCCGCGATCCTGCCGCACCATACGAAATGGGTCAGCCTGTTCGAGAATTTGAAATTCGTCGTCATCGACGAGCTGCATACCTACCGGGGCGTCTTCGGCAGCCACGTCGCCAACGTCATCCGGAGGCTGAAGCGCATCTGCGCGTTTTACGGGAGCAATCCCGTCTTCATCTGCACGTCGGCGACGATCGCGAACCCGAAGGAGCTCGCGGAACAGCTCACGGGCAATCCGATGCGGCTGATCGACGACAACGGCGCGCCCGGCGGACGGAAGCATTTCGTCTTCTACAACCCGCCGATCGTGAACAAGCCGCTCAACATCCGCAAAAGCGCGACCGTCGAAGTCAATCACCTCGCCCGCGAGTTTCTGAGGAACAAAATCCAGACGATCGTGTTCGCCCGCAGCCGGGTGCGCGTCGAGCTCATCTTGAGCCATCTGCAGGAGCTGGTCAAAAACGAGCTGTCCGCGAAGTCGATCCGCGGCTACCGCGGCGGCTACCTGCCGCAGCAGCGCCGGGAGATCGAACGCGGCTTGCGGGACGGCGAGATTCTGGGCGTCGTCAGCACGAACGCCCTGGAGCTCGGCGTCGACATCGGGCAGCTGCAGGTGTGCGTCATGACCGGCTACCCCGGCAGCGTCGCGAGCACGTGGCAGCAGGCGGGCCGGGCCGGACGCCGCCACGGCGAGGCGCTCATCGTGATGGTCGCCGGCTCGACGCCGATCGACCAGTACATCGTGCAGAACCCGGATTACTTCTTCGGGCGGACGCCGGAGTATGCCCGGATCAACCCGGAGAATCTGATGATTCTGGTGGACCATCTGAAATGCGCCGCGTACGAGCTGCCGTTCAAGGGCACCGAGGAATTCGGGCCGCTGGACGTGACGGACATCATGGAATATTTGACGGAGGAGCGGGTGCTGCACCATAAGGGCGACACCTATTATTGGGCGAATTTGGCGTTTCCGGCGAGCAACGTCAGCCTGCGCTCCGCTTCCCAGGAGAACGTCGTGATCGTCGACCAATCCGTGACCGCGGACGTCAAAATCATCGGGGAGATGGACAAATTCAGCGCCATGACGCTGCTGCACGACGAAGCGATTTATTTGCACGAAGGGGTGCAGTACCAGGTCGAGAAGCTGGATTGGGACCATAACAAAGCGTACGTGCGGGAAGTGGACGTCGAGTATTATACGGACGCCAACCTGGCGGTGCAGACGAAGGTGCTGGAGATCGACCGGACGGCGCAGCGCGCGCTCGGCGCCATTCATTACGGCGACGTCAGCGTCACGGCGCTCCCGACGCTGTTCAAGAAAATCCGCTTGACCACCAACGAGAACATCGGCTGGGGACCGATTCATCTCCCGGAGCAGGAGCTGCACACCAGCGCGACCTGGATCGAGCTCAAGGACGTCGATTCGCGTCTCGGCACGAAGACGCTGGAGCAGCTGCTGCTCGGCATCGCGAACGTCATGAACCACATCGTGCCCGTGCTCGCGATGTGCGACCGCAGCGACGTGCACGTCATTTCGCAAATCAAAGCGGACCATACCGGCCTGCCGACGATATTCATCTACGATCATTATCCCGGCGGCATCGGGCTCGCCGACGGCGTCTACAAGCGGTTCGACGAGGTGAAGGCGGCGGCGATCGACCTCATCCGCCGCTGCCCGTGCGAAGACGGCTGCCCGTCGTGCATCGGGTCGGAGATCGAAGGCATGGACGCGAAGCCTAAGAGCCTATTGGTATTGGAGGGGCTGTAAATGACCGAAAACCTTCGCAATCGTCCGGGACGGCGGGGGCCTTCCGTCCGCGGCCGATCGCTAGTCAACTTGCGCATCAAGGCGGACATGGCGCCATGAGCGGGCTCCGCGACAAGCTGCTGCGGCTGAAGAGCGCCCAGACCGCGCAGGCGGAACGGCTGGCGGGCATGGCGGAGCAGCCGCCGGCGGACGCGGTCCGTGCGGAAGCGCCGGGCTTCGCGGCCGGGGCGCACGGGCCTGAAGCCGCCGAAGGCAGGAAAGAAGGCAGGGAAGAAGGCGAAGCCATGACGTTCGGCGAAGGCATCGGGGGCGCCGCGGGCGCGGCAGCCGCCGATGCCGGGGCGGCCATCGGAAGCATCGGCGACGCCGTCAGCGGGGAAAGCGGCCCGGCCGCGCAAGCGGAGGAGGAACTTCATCCGGCGTGGAGCGGGATGGGCGTTCGGCTCGTCAGCTCGACCGAAGGCGAATTCCTCGTGCGCGAGACCCGCTATCCGCTCTCGCACCGGCACGGGGCGCACCGGCTGGACGAATGGCACGGCGTCCAGGAGGCGATGTCCGCGTTCGGGGCCGGCGACGATTCCGGGTATCGGAACGCGCTGTTCCTCGACCTGGAGACGACGGGGCTCGGCGTCGGCGCGGGCAACGTTCCGTTCATGGTCGGCTTGGCGTACGTGCAGGACGACCGGTTCGTCGTCGAGCAAATGCTGATCCGCCATCCCGCGGAGGAACGGGCGATGATCGGCTATTTGAGCGCCATGCTGCCGACGTTCACGCATCTCGTGACGTACAACGGCCGGACGTTCGACTGGCCGGTGCTGCACAACCGCTTCATCCTGCACGGCCACCGCGCGTTCAAGTGGGAGCCGGTCCACATCGATCTGCTCCACCCGTCCCGCTCCGTCTGGCGCAACACGCTCGCGTCGTGCAAGCTGAGCCGCGTCGAAGAGGATCGGCTCGGCATCAGCCGGGAGGACGACGTGCCCGGCTCGCTGGCGCCGGCGATTTATTTTCAATATTTGGCGGACGGGGATCCGGAGCCGCTTCGGGGCGTCTTCGCGCATAACGAGACCGACATGCTGTCGCTCGCCTCGCTGGCGATCCGCTTCGGCCATTTTCTCGCCGGCGGGGTCGGCACGCGCGTCGCGATGCCGGAGGAAGCCGAGGAGCTGCTCCGCACCGGCTTATGGCTGGAACGGATGGGCAAGGCGGAGCTGGCGGAGCCGCTGTACGCCCGGTTCGCGGAGCATCCGCGGCCGTCGTACCGGAGTCTGTGCCTGCTGGCGGAACGCGACAAGAAATGTGGCAATTGGTCACGCGCTGTGTTATTGTGGCAGAAGGCTGTCCGTACGTCCGGGGACGCGGTGTTGCCGGACTACGAGGCGCATATCGAGCTTGCGATGTATTACGAGCATAAGACGAAAGAACTGGAGCGCGCGCTGCAGCTGGCGGAGCAGGCGTTCGAGCTGGCGGCCGGACGCCGCGCGGGCCTGCGCGCGCGCGGCAAGCGGCCGGGCGAGCTGGACCTGATCCGCAAGCGGATCGACCGCCTGCGCCTGAAACGATCGAAGGGGTGAACGACATGGGACAGGGCGCCGGCCGCCTTCGCGGTTTGTTGATTGACCTGGACGGCACGCTGTACCGCGGGGGCCGGATGATCCCCGGCGCGGACGACTTCGTCCGGACGTTGAAGGAAGAGGCCGTCCGCTATTTGTTCGTCACGAACAATTCGTCCGCGACGCCCGCCGTCGTCGCGGAGCGGCTGAACGGGATGGGCATTCCGGCGGAGCCGGAGGACGTCTGCACGTCCGCGCAAGCCGCCGCCGCCTATATCGCGGAACGGCAGCCCGGCGCGCGGGTGCACGCGATCGGCGAGGCCGGCTTGATCGCCGCGCTGGAGGAAGCGGGCTTGCGCCCGGTCGAGGACGAACCGGAGCTGGTCGTCCAAGGGATCGACCGGGCGTTTACATATGAGAAAGCCGCCGCCGCCGTCCGGCATATTCGCGGCGGCGCGCCGTATATTTTGACCAATCCCGATCTGCTGCTGCCTTCGGATCACGGGCTCGTCCCGGGCGCCGGTTCGATCGGCGCCATGCTGAGGGCGGCCTCGGGCGTCGAGCCGGTCGTCATCGGCAAGCCGTCTCCGATCGGGATGCGCTTCGCGCTGGACCGGTTGGGCTTGGAGCCGAACGAAACCTGGGTCATCGGCGATAATCCGGCGACCGACATCGCCGCTGGAAAATCCGTCGGATGTTCGTCCGTCCTGGTATTAACCGGGCTGGCTACGGCCGACAATTATAAAGAGCTGCTCGCGTCGGCCGACTGCGAGGCGAACGAGATCATCGACGATTTGCGACGTTTGCGGGAGTGGCTGCAGCGCCGGCTGACAAGGCAGAGAGAGAGCCGATAGGAAGGAAGTTGTAGGCATGCCGGAATATCCGGAAATGGAACATTATCGCAGGCTGCTGGCGGAACGCATCGCCGGCCAGCCCATTACGAAGGTCGACGTGACGCGGCCGAAATCCATCAACGTGCCGGTCGAGACGTTCGAGCGCGAGCTCCTCGGCCGGACCGTCTGGTTCGTGGAGCGGCGGGGCAAAATGCTGCTCTTCCACCTCGACAACGGCAAACGGCTGCTGCTGCATCTGATGCTGGGCGGCCTGATCCGGTACGAATCGCATACGCTGCTGACGCCGGAAGGGCTGCCGCCCGAACGTCCGGACCGCTCGGTGCAGGTGACCCTCGGTTTTCCCGCGGGGGACTTGTGCTTCATCGGCCTGAGGCTGGGCTATCTCCATCTCCTGACCGTGAAGGAGACGCTCGCGCGCCTGGCGGACTTGGGACCGGAGCCGTTCGATCCGCGGTTGAGCCTGGCTGCCTTCAAGGCGCGGTTCAAAGGGAAACGGGGCTCGTTCAAGACGGCCTTCGTCGACCAGCACGTCATCGCCGGCATCGGCAATTGCTACGCGGACGAAATCGCGTTCGAGGCGCAAGTGCGCCCGGACGCCAAGCTGGCCGACATCGAGCCGGCAAGCTGGGAGCGCCTCTACGGCGCCATGCACGCGGTGCTGAACGACGCGGTCGCCAAGGGCGGGTACATGGAGCTGCCGTTGACGGAGGGCGATACGGTGACGGGCGGCTATAATGATCACTGCCGCGTCTACGACCGGGGCGGCGAAGCGTGCCCGCGCTGCGGAAGCGAGATCGTGCAGACGGAGCTCAATTCGCGCAAGCTGTTCTTCTGCCCGTCCTGTCAGAAGGAACGGTAATCCCGGATGCGCGCCGGTTTTCACGTATCGACCAAAGGGGGCTACCGCGAGGCCGCGAGAAGAGCGGCGGCGTTCGGCGCGGAAGCCTATCAATATTTTCCGAAGAATCCGCGGAGCCTGGCGGTCAAGAGCTTCGACCGCGCGGAGGCGCTGCGCTGCGCCGAATTCTGCGCTGAACGGGCCATCGTCTCGATCGCGCATTCGCCGTACCCGACCAACGTCGCCTCCGAGGACGCCGATCATCGCGCGCAGACCGTGCTCTCGCTGCTGAACGATCTCGAGATCGCAGAGGCGTGCGGCTCGCTCGGCGTCGTCGTGCATTTCGGCGTCTACAAAGGGCCGGACCCGCTGGAAGGGTACCGCAACGCGGTCGTGACGCTGAGCGCCGTCTCGCAGCAGTGGCGCGGCAAGGCGAAGCTGCTGATCGAGAATCAGGCGGGCGATCATACCTTCATGGGCACGACGATGGAGGAGCTCGCCCAGATCCGCGGGTTGTGCACGGACAACCGGAACATCGGGTTTTGCCTCGACACCTGCCATTTGTTCGCGAGCGGGACGTGGGACGGAAGCCCGGACGCCGATTGGCTGCGGAAGGCGCAAGCGCTCGGCGTCATCGAGCATCTCGCGGCCGTCCACTTGAACGACTCCGTCTATCCGAGCGGCGAGAAGCGGGACCGCCACGCGGTCATCGGCGAGGGCCATATCGGGGAGCCGGGCTTGACATGGCTGCTGCGGCATCCGCTGCTCGCGGGCACGCCGTTCGTCTTGGAAACGCCTTCGGGGCAGGACGGCACGCATCGGGAGCAATTGGCGCTAATCCGGCGCATGGGAGGCGCGTGAGTCGCATGATCAACGTCTATTTGGACGATTACCGGCCGTGCCCGAAGGGGTTCGTGCTCGCGAAGTCGGCGGCGGAATGCATCCTGCTGCTGGAGCACGAGGAAGTGGACGTGCTGTCGCTCGATTACGAGCTGGGCTGGGGCCAGCCGAACGGCCTCGCCGTGGTGCGGTACATCGTGGACAGCGGGCGCTATCCGCGGAGCTGTTATTTCCATACGTCGAGCGCCGCGGGCCGGATCGGGATGATCCATTTGCTGACGCGGCACGCGCCGCCGGACGTGGCCATCCACCACGGGCCGATGAAACAAGCGTAATTTGGGGGAGGGGACCGGCATGATCACGCTGCAAAATATTACGTTCCGCCGCGGGGAACGGCAAATTCTGAACGGCGTCAATCTGCGGATGAACAAAGGGGAGCATTGGGTCATTCTCGGGCGCAACGGCTGCGGCAAGACGACGCTGCTCGAGATGATGAACGGCTACGAGTTTCCGACGTCCGGCACGATCGACGTGCTCGGCAACCGTTACGGCGAGTGCGACGTGCGCGAGGTACGCAAGGAGATCGGCTACATCAGCCAGTCCATCATGGAGAAGCTGACGCTGCGGGACCCGGTATGGGAAGTCGTCGCGACCGGCGAATACGCGTTCCTGCGCTTCTATCAGGAGATCGACGAAGCCGTCCGGCAAAAAGCGCTGTCCCTGCTGGAGCAGGTAGGGTTGGCGCATACCGCCGAGCAGTCGCTCGGTTCGCTGTCTCAGGGAGAGCGGAAAAAGGTGCTGCTCGCCCGGGCGCTCATGCAGGAGCCGAAGCTCCTGATCATGGACGAGCCGTGCGCGGGCCTCGACCTGTACGAGCGCGAGAAGCTGCTGATCGACCTCGGTCAGCTCAGCCGGCGCGAGCTGATGGTCGTCTACGTGACGCATCATATGGAGGAAATCATCCCGCTGTTCACGCATGTCGCGCTCGTGCAGAACGGGGAGATCGTCGCGGCCGGACCGAAGAAGGACGTACTGAGCGCCGAATGGCTCTCGGCCGCCTACGACTGGCCGGTCGAGGTGAATTGGGCAAATGACCGCCCGTGGATTCGGGCATTACCGGGAGGAAAGACGCAGTGACGGAATGGATAGGAACCGCGAACCATGGCTTCGCCTCGCTGGCGATGGAAGAGCTTCGCAGAATGATTCAAGGCCTTAAATTTACGCAGCTCATCGCCGGCGAGACGTTTCGGATGGAGGTTCCGCTGAACCGGGAAGCGATGGTCGACCTGCTCCGGACGAACGAGCCGATCTTTTTGCGGCATATCCAGGCGATCGACCGCATCCTGCCGATTCAAGGCAACGCGGACGATCTGCAGGCGCTGTCGGAGCTCGTCCGGCACGCCCGGGCGCGCTGCGCGTCCGGCTCGACCGCGATTCATCTGCGCAAAGTCGACGGCTCGCGCTATCCGTACTCCGCCGCCGACACGAAGACGGTGCTGGAAGCGGTGATCATGGAACTGGGCGGGGAGACGACGATGCAGGCGCCCGAGCAGATCCTGTCCGTCTTCGCCGGGACGGACGAGCTGTACGTCGGCTGGGGAACGCCGACCGAACAGCTCTCCGATTGGCCGGGGGGCGCCGTCCGGTTCCAGCGCGAGGAGGGGCAAATTTCGCGCGCGAAATTCAAGCTGCTGGAGGCCGAGCGCGCGTTCAACCTTCATTTCGAGACGTTCCGGGACGCGCTCGATATCGGCGCCGCGCCGGGCGGGTGGACGCAGCTGCTCTTGGAGCGCGGGCTGCGCGTCACGTCGATCGACCCGGCGGAGCTTCATCCGAAGCTGGACGGGTATCCGCGGCTGACGGCGCTCAAGAAGAACGCCTCGGACGTGACGTTCGCGCCGGGCTCCTTCGATCTGCTCGTCTGCGACATGAGCTGGAGCCCGATGCAGATGGCCAAGCTGGTGCTCGAGAAAACCGACGCGCTCCGGGAAGGCGCGGCGGCGGTCATCACGATCAAGTTGATGCACAAGAAGCCGCTGCAGACGATCCGGGACGTGGTCGCGAAGCTGGAGACGGCGTTCGAGCTGCGCAAGGCGAAGCAGTTGTTCCACAATCGCGACGAAATGACGATCTACATGGCGAAACGCTGACGCGTTCATAACATCGCTTTACGAATATAAGGAAACCGCAGGAAAGCATCCTGATCGCACGGACCGTCGGTCCGTTCGTTCGGGATGCTTTTTTGACGTTGAACGGAGGCAGGTTCAGGATGAACAAGGAACGGGAAGAAGTTTTTGCGAGCGGTACGCTGATCGGCGGGCGTTACCGCATCCACGGTTTGATCGGCAAAGGCGGGATGGGCGAGGTGTACACGGTGGAGGATACGCGGCTCCACGGCAAGATTCGCGCCCTGAAGGCGAACCGGCCGGGCGCCGGAACGGGCTTCCGCGGCGCGGAGGAAGCGGCGCTGCTCATGCGGCTGAACCATCCGCATCTGCCGCTGATCGTGGACTATTTTCCGGCGGAGGAGCATGACGGCTGCGAGCTGATGGTCATGGATTACATCGACGGGATGACGCTGCAGGCGTATGCGGAACGGCAGGGCGGCGTCGTGCCCGCGGCCAGCGTCGTCGAGATCGGCCTTCAGCTGGCCGAGGCCCTGCATTATCTGCACGGTCAGCGGCCCGCGATCATCCACCGCGATTTGAAGCCGACGAACGTGATGATGGACCGCGGCGGGTTCGTGCGGCTGATCGACTTCGGCATCGCCCGCGAATTCAAGCCGGGGCAGGCGAAGGACACGGTCACGCTGGGCACGCCGGGCTTCGCGGCGCCGGAGCAGGAAGGCGACCGCCAGAGCGACGCGCGGACGGACGTGTACGGCCTCGGCGCGCTGCTCTATTATTTGCTTGCCGGCGGGATCAAGCTGGGGCGCGGTCCGGCGGGCGGAGACGCGCCGATCATGGGCGGTCTGCTTGGCGGGCCGCAAGCCTTGGTCGCCGTCATCGCCCGGATGACCGATCCCGTGCCCGCGCTGCGCTATCCGTCCATGGTAGAAGCCCGGCAGGCGCTCGCGGCTTGCCAGAACAAACGCGCAGCAGACGCAGCGGATCGGCAGCCGCTTGCGGCGCATGGCAGGCAAGCGGCTTCGCGCCGGCTGTCGGTGGTCGTCGCTTCCTTGTCGCCCGGGGCCGGCGCGACGTTCACGGCGATCACGCTCGGGCATTTGCTCGATCGCCCGCCGTATCCGCCTGCGGCGGCCGTGGAACATCCCGCGCTGGAGCCGGAATGGCATGCCCTGCTGCCCGATGCAGGCAAGGGCCGGGCCGGGGGACGGCTGGCTGACAGCCCCGACAGGAGGTATGCGGCGACGGCTTCGCCGTCCGGGAGGACGATCTGGTACCGCCTGGAGCCCGCGGCCCACGCGGCAGCCGGGCAGGACGCGGAGCTGCAGCTCAAGCACCGGCTGATGCTGCAGGCGATCGAAGCGCCGATCGTGCTGACCGACGTGTCCAGCCGGTGGCTGTCGCCGGAGATGGCGGAGCAGCTGGCGTCGTGCGATATGCTGCTGTTCGTGGCCGATCCGTTCCCGGCCAAATGGACGATCGAACGGCTGGCCGCCGCGAAACGGATCTGCGGCGAGCGGGAGCTGACGGGCCGCAGCACGTACTGGATCGCCAACAAGGACGGCAAGTTCGGCGCCCGCGGCGACTGGCTCGCGGCGATGCCGGCGAAACCCGGCTGCTCCTTACCGCTGCTCCCCGCTGAAGCCTGGGCGGATCAGATTTGGTCGGGAAAATGGGCTACCGCACACCGGACGTGGCAGCCCTTGCTGGAACGGTCGCTGCAGCCCGTGCTGCAGGCGATTTCCGCGTCGGTATAAGCCCCGCGAGGCGCTTCATGTGATACAATGAGGGACGTGCGGTTGCAGGGGAAGCGCAGAATGGACGCTGCCTAATATGCGGTTTTGACTTGGCGCGGGCGTGCCGAAGACGCTTGCAATGGCGGACATGCTTCATTATGATTATGGGAAGGGTTCGCCGGGAACCCGGATACAGATTAGAGCAAAGTAGGTGCAAAGGCGTATGAACGAACGCATTCTCGTCATCGAAGACGAGGACGGCATCGCGCGGATTCTTCAACTCGAGCTGGAACACGAGGGCTATATCGTCGGCCGCGCGGCGGACGGCAGAAGCGGACTGGAGCAGACGACGAACGGCGAATGGGACATGCTGCTGCTGGACGTGATGCTGCCGGAGCTGAACGGCATCGAGGTGCTGCGGCGCATCCGGCAGGCGGGCAATCCGATTCCGATCATTCTCTTGACGGCCCGCGATACGATTCCGGATAAAGTGAGCGGATTCGAGCACGGCGCCAATGATTATATAACGAAGCCATTCGCCATGGAGGAGCTGCTCGCGCGGGTGCGCAACCTGCTGCGGATCTTCCAGCAGCAGCCGAAGGAGCCGGAGAGCCCCGACGTGCTGAAGGCCGCGGATCTGTCGATCGAGCTGCGCACGCGCAAGGTGTTCCGCAAGGATCTGCCGATCGAGCTCACGCCGCGCGAGTTCGAGCTGCTTGTCTATTTGGCGGAGCATCGGAACGAAGAGAAATCCCGCGAGGACATTTTATCCGAAGTGTGGGGCTACGATTTTATCGGGGAAACGAATCTAGTGGACGTCTACATCCGGTATTTGCGGCAGAAGGTCGACAAAGGCTATCGCCATAAACTGATTCATACGGTCCGCGGCGTCGGATACATGCTGAAGGAGCCGGATGCATGACGCTTCGCCGCCGATTTACGTTTTTTACCATATTTTGGCTTATTTTCATTTTGATCTTGTTTAATATCTTCGTCTACTTGTTCGTGATCAAAATCACGATCCGCAGCGAGGACCAGCTGCTCACGAACAAAGTGAACATTCTGCTCGAGGATCCCCGGATTAACGACCCGACCCAGCTGTCGAACGCCGATTTGCTCCGGGATTACTACAACGTCAGCGAGCTGATGCGCGTCGTGGACGTCAACGGGAAAGTGGTCAACACGCAGGGCTCCGACCCGGAGCTGCTCGCGCTCAAGCCCGATTTCACCACGCGGCACGATACGGGCATGTTCTTCATCGACGGGCGGCGCGTGCTATACATGAAGGTGCCGCTCTTCCATAACAACGAGATCATCGGCACGCTGGAGCTGTACCGCAAGCTGACGCTGCTCGACAGCTACTTGAAAGTACTCGTCATCGCGCTGACGATCACGAGCATCGGGGCGATTCTATTCGCCATCTTCGGGACGTATTGGTTCACGTCCCGCCTCACGTCGCCGATTCAGCACATGGTGCAGACGATGCGGGAAATCGACCGGAGCGGCAAGCTGCGCAAAATCGAGCTCGCCGAGCGCGACCAATCCGCGGAGCTGCTGCAGCTCGCCCGGGCGTTCAACCAGATGGTCGATCGGCTCGAGCGGACGTTCGATCGCCAGAAGCAGTTCGTCGCCGACGCGTCGCACGAGCTGAAGACGCCGATCACGGTCATCACCAGCTATGCCGGCATGCTGAAGCGCTGGGGCCGGGACGACGCGAGCATTCGCGACGAAGCGATCGAAGCGATCAGCAAGGAATCGACGCGGCTGCAGAATCTGACGAAGTCCATGCTGCAGCTCGCGCAGGCGGAGCAGGAGGATTGGCTCCAGCGGGAAACGTTCAATCTGGTGCAGCTGGCCGACGAGACGGCGGACATGCTGCATATGACGTTCCAGCGGATGATCCGCGTCCACACGACGGGCAAGCAGGATATCCGGATGAACGCCGATAAGGAGAAAATCCGCCAGCTGCTGGTCATTTTGCTCGATAACGCCATCAAATACAGCAAGGAACCGATCGACATCAATATCGCGCTGCACAAGAACGTCGTCCGGTTCTCGGTCTCGGACAAAGGCATCGGCATTCCGGAGGAAGAGATGCCGTACTTGTTCGAGCGGTTTTACCGGGTAGACGGCGCCAGAAGCCGGTCGACCGGAGGGGTCGGCCTCGGCCTGTCCATCGCCAAACGGATCGTCGACCTCCACGATGGCCAGATCGACGTGTTCAGCAAGCCCGACCAGGGAACGACGATCTCGATCGCGATTCCGCAAAAAAAATAACGTCACGTAAAGGGGAGAGCGTACCATGAGCGGCATCCGCGTCTGCGCCGTGCAGTATAAACTGGCCGATATCGACGGCTTCGATCAATTCGCGTTTCAAGTCCGGCACTACGTCCGGAACGCCTCGGAATACGGGGTGCAGGTCATCCTGTTCCCGGAATTTTTCACGACGCAGCTGCTCTCCATCGGGGACGGGACGGGCGCCGCGCTGCCGATCGGCCGACTGCCGGAATTCACGGACGCCTACATCGCGCTGTTCCGGTCGCTGGCGGGGGAATACGGCGTCCATATTATCGGCGGCACGCACGTCGTCGCGGCGGAAGGCGGCAAGCTGAACAACGCCGCGCATCTGTTCTATCCGGACGGCCGCGTGGAGAAACAGGCGAAGCTGCACATGACGCCGACGGAGCGGGAAGAATGGAACATGTCGCCCGGCGAAGGGCTCGAGGTGTTCGACACGCCGTTCGGCACGATCGCGATGCTGACGTGCTACGACATCGAGTTTCCGGAGATCGTCCGGATGGCAAGAGCCAAGGGAGCGGATATCATATTCTGCCCGTCCTGCACCGACGACCGCCACGGCTTCTACCGCGTGCGCTACTGCTGCCACGCGCGCGCCGTAGAGAATCAAGTGTACATCGTCACGACCGGCACGGTCGGCTCGCTCCGGAAGGTCGACTTCATGCGGGCGAACTTCGGGCAGGCCGCGGTCATCTCGCCGAACGACATTCCGTTCCCGCCGGCCGGCATTCTGACGGAAGGCGTCATGAACGACGACATGCTCGTCGTCGCGGACGTCGACGTCCGCCTCCTGCACGACGTTCGGGCGGCCGGCTCCGTCACGACCTGGCGCGACCGGCGCACCGATCTGTACGGCGACTGGTCCTGATCCCCCGGTCCGTCCGCGCGAAGGAGGAGCAACCGCGATGCGCAAGCAAATGATCGTCTTCTTGAACGGCAATCCGATTGAAATCGTCATTCGCAATTATACGTTTTCCGATTTTTCGGGCATGATCGAGATTCAGAAGCTGTGTTTTCCCCCGCCGTACCCGGCCGAGCTGTGGTGGAACGAGGCGCAGCTCCGCGAGCACGTGACGCGATTCCCCGAAGGCGCGTTATGCGCGGAGCACGACGGCAAGCTGATCGGTTCGATGACGGGCCTTGTCGTGAACTGCGACGCGCTCCGCGGCGATCATCGCTGGGAAACCGTCACCGACCGCGGCTATATCCGCACGCACGATCCCGGCGGCGACACGCTCTACATCGCGGACATCTGCGTCGTTCCGGAGATGCGCAAAGCCGGCATCGGCAAATGGCTCATGCAGAGCATGTACGAGACGGTCGTTCATCTCGGACTCAAGCGGCTGCTCGGCGGCGGAAGGATGCCGAGCTATCACCGGTATGCGGACGTGGTGGCGCCGGACGACTACTTGGCGGGCATCGTCGCGGGCCGGTACCGCGATCCCGTCATCACCTTCCTGCTGCGCTGCGGCCGGATGCCGATCGGAACCGTCGCCGGCTATCTGGACGACGAAGAATCGCGCGATTACGCCGCGCTCATGGAGTGGCGCAACCCCTTTCTACCCGGAGAGGGCGTCCATTAACAGACCGAAGGAGCGAAACCATGGACTACATACGCATTCAATCCATTGACAACCCGCTGTTCGCCAAGATGCACGACCTGATGAAGACGGTATTCCCGCCGGAGGAAGTGCTGGCGTTCGAGAAGTGGCGCGCGCCGCTGGAAGACGAGACGATCCACGTCTACGTCGCCGTGCACGAAGGCGAAGTCGTCGGCACGACCGAGTACCGCTATTATCCGGACCTGCGGGTCGCGATGACGGACTTCACGATCGTCGGCCGTCCGGGGCTCGGCATCGGCCGTTTCCTGCTTCGCAGCCGCGAGCGGGACTTGCGGCGATTGGCGATGGAGAGCGGGACCGTCTCGCTCGGCATGTTCGCGGAAATCTACGATCCGACGCAGGCAAGCTACGAATTCGGAGGCATCTATCCGATGAATCCGTACGTGCGCCGGGAAGTGCTCTCGCATATCGGCTACATGCGCCTGGATTTCCCTTACGTCCACCCGTCCTGGGAAGAGGACGGTTCGGCGGTAGGCGGCCTCAATCTGAGCTTCCTGCCCGCCGACGAGAACCGGACGGAGCTCGATGCCTCGCTCGTGACGGCGTTTCTGACCCAGTACTACTCGGCGCTGCCGAACAAGCCGGAGGAATGGTTCGCGATGATGGAACGGTTGAAGACGCAGGACAAGCTGCGTTTGCTGCCGTTGTAATCCCGCTCCTTTGCCGCGCCCGCGTCGCGCGAAGCACCGGCGCGGCTGTAGGTCATTCTGGGCAAGGTGATGCAAAAGGAGTATCGCAGCATGAAAATCACGTTTTGGGGAACGGGCGACGCCATGGGCGTTCCGCGCGTCTACTGCGCTTGCCCGGTTTGCGAGGAGGCGAGAAGCGGCGGCACGAACCGCCGATACCGCTCGCTCGTCCGGCTGGAGGACGAAGGGACCGGCACGCTGCTGATCGACTGCGGTCCGGATTGGCGCCGCGGCATGGAAGCCGCGGGGCTTCGGCAGCTCGACGCCGTCTTGATCACGCACGCCCATTTCGACCATATCGCCGGGCTGCCGGAATACGCGGACATGTGCCGGTGGCTCGGGCGCCGAGGAACGGCGTACGCGATGCCGGACACGATCGAGGAGATTCTCGTTCGTTTTCCGTGGCTGTCCAGGCAAATCGCGTTCGTGCCGATCGGCGGCGAGCCGGCATTCGGCGGTTGGAAGGCGTTCTGCTGGAAGGTTAACCACGGCAAGAACGGCCACGCGTATGCCTACCGGTTCGATCATGCCTTGACGGGACGCAGCTTCGCGTATTGCTCCGACGCCATCGCGCTGTCGGACGAAGAGCTGGAGCCGCTCCGCGGGCTCGACGTGCTGATTCTCGGCACGAGCTTCTACGAGGAGCCGTACGCGTTCGAATCCCGTTCCGTCTACGACGTCCGCGAGGCGCTGGCGCTGCTCGAACGGTTGAAGCCGGGACGCACGCTGTTCACGCACATGTCGCACGACATCGACGTCGGCCGCGATTACGGACTGCCGGCCGGTACGGCGTTCGCGCGGACGGGACAGACGATTACGGTGTAGGCCTGGCAGATCCGGAATAGGCGTAACCTTGCTTGACTTTTGCGGCGGCCAGCCGTTATGATGAGAATAACTTTAACCAGCAAGGGGAAATTTTGATGCGTGTCGGTGTTCTTAACTTCTAATTGGATATGACCTGGGGCCGACGGCCGCCAGGGACGAAAGCGCGAGTTTTAGAGCATGATCGAACGACGCCTTGACCGCTTAGCGGCAGGTCTGTTTCGAGATTCTCACTTCCGCGTTCTCGTCGCCAATGAGTTAAGAACATGACCCATTTCCCGCCTGCTGCAGGACGGTAATTGAGCGTGCTCTTCGAGCACGCTTTTTTCATGACGGCGTTCCATTTCTCGCGAGAAATGGAACGCCGCCTGAAGAACCGTCGATCCCAGAGGGACGGAATGCGTTTATGCGCTTTCCGTCCCTTTTTCTATTTTCATCTGAACTTCAAATCAGAAAAAGAGGATGGGTGTACAATGAATCACACGACGATGACGGCTTTGGAATTCCATAAAATCAAAGCAAAGCTGGCCGACTTTACGGTCTCGGATGCTGGAAGGGCGCTTGTCGACCGGCTGGAGCCGAGCCGGCACTTCAAGCAAGCGGCGGCCTGGCTGAAGGAAACGGAAGAAGCGGCCGCGCTGCTTGCGACCGGCGCGAGCGTACCGCTGTCCGCGATGGAGGGCATCGGGCCGTTCCTGGCGCTGCTCGGCAAAGGCAAAATCTACACGGAGCACGAGCTCGGCCAGCTCGCGCTCTGGCTGACGTCCGTGGCGCAAATGAAGCGCTACATGGACGGGAAACGGATGACGGCGCCAACGATCAGCGGGTACGCCGATTCCATGCAGGACTGCCCGGAGCTCGTCCGGGAGCTGGACCGCTGCATCCGGCACGGACGGCTGACCGACCAGGCGAGCCCCGAGCTGGGCGACATCCGGCGTCATATCGCCGTTGCCGAAGACCGGATCGAACGCAGGCTCAATCAACTGCTCGGCAAGTATAAGAGCGCGCTGCAGGAGCAGCTCGTCAGCAGGCGAAACGGCCGTTTCGTCATTCCCGTCAAGCGCGAGCTTCGGCGTCAAGTGCCGGGTACGGTATGGGACGAATCGGCGAGCGGCCAGACGCTGTTCGTGGAACCCGCCGACGTGGCGGACTTGCAGGGCGAGCTGCAGCTGTGGCGTAGCGAGGAGGAGCGCGAGCGGACGCACATTTTATCGGGGCTGTCGGACCTGGCGGAAGGGCATGCCGCGGCGTTCCGGTGGAACATGGAGGCGATGGCGTCGTTCGATTTTATCTTCGCGCGCGGCAAGCTTGCCCGGACGTACGACGGCATCGCGCCGGCGCTCGTCGACCGGCCGCTCGTCCGCTTGGTCGGCGCGCGGCATCCGCTGCTCGGCGAGAAGGCGGTGCCCCTGACGGTCGAGATCGGCGCAGCATGGCGGCAGCTGATCATTACGGGGCCGAATACGGGCGGGAAGACGGTCGCGCTCAAAACGATCGGCCTGTTCGCCCTGATGGGCCAGGCGGGGCTCCTGCTTCCGGCGGAGCGCGGCACGGAGATGGGACTGTTCGAGCATGTCCTGGCCGACGTCGGCGACGGGCAGAGCATCGAGCAGTCGCTCAGCACGTTCTCCGCGCATATGGACGCGTTAAGCGGCATGCTGCGCGCGGCGAACGGCCGATCGCTTCTGCTGCTCGACGAGCTGGCGGCCGGCACGGATCCGGGGGAAGGCATCGCGCTTTCCATCGCGGTGCTGGAGGAGCTGCTGCAGCGGGGATCGCTGGTGGCGGCGACGACGCATTTCAACGAGATCAAACGATTCGCCTCGCTCGTGCCGGGCTGCACGAACGCGCGGATGACGTTCGATTCGGAGTCGCTGAGGCCGCTCTACCTGCTGGAGATCGGCGAAGCCGGCGACAGCTTCGCCTTCGCGATCGCCCGGCGGTTCGGCCTGCCGGAAGCCGTGGTAAAACGGGCGGAGCAGCGGGCGAAGACGGCGATCCGCAACGGCGGAGGCGCGGACGCGGACGCAGCCGTTCCTTACGGTGCTTTGGCGGATTCGCCTTCGCGAAGCCAAGGTTCGGCGAAAATGCCGGAGCGATCGAAGAAGCCCGGCAACGTCGCCGGCGCCGCGGACGATGCGCCGAATTCGCCGGCGGAAGAACCGAAGGCGAAGCGGCCGCTAGAGGTCGGGGACTGCGTCTGGATCTACCCGCTCCGACGAACGGGCATCGTCTACCGGACGGCGGACGAACGCGGCGATGTCGTCGTGCAGGTGCAGAAGACGAAGATGACGTTCAACCGGAAGCGGCTGTCGCTGTACATCGCGAATACCGAGCTGTATCCCGGGGGCGGCTACGACCTCGACATCGTGTTCGAATCCAAGGAGAACCGGAAGAAGAGGAACCTCATGCGCCGCAAATACGTGCCCGGCTTGTCGATCGAATCGCCGTCGGAGGATAAAGAAAAGTAGCGGAGAGGGCGGCGCCGAAGAAAGCGCCGCCCTCTCTCCTTGCAGCGGGGGGACGGACTCAATCCCGGCTCTCGATTGCGAGCAGCAGTCCTTGCTTGATCGCGATCGTGCCCGCGTCGCCGGTCAGCTTGTTGCTGATGCCGATCGATTGGCCGATCTCGATCGTTGCGTCCGCAAGGGGATAGAGGAAGCCGGTCAGCGTGATGCCGGTTACCGTTTCCGTAAGCGGCAGCAGCGAGACGTACGGGTAGCCTTCGTCCGCGATCTGCAGCGACCCCGACACGAGCCGGATGCGGTTGTGCTCGTCCGCGAGGCAGGCCGGGACGCCTTCGCGCGCCGCGAAACGAAGCAGGTGCACGTTCGCGAGCGTATGGTCGAAGCGGGTGCCGATGCCGCCGATGAGGACGATCTCCTTCGGGCGTTTGGCGACGGCCAGCCGCCAGGCGAGCTCCGTATCCGTATAGTCCTTGTCCACGGGATCGTATTCCCGCGTCTCGGCGCTGGCTCTGCGGATGAGCGCGAGCTCCCCCGCGGTGACGGAATCGAAATCGCCGAGCGCGATGTCCGGCCGGATGCCGCGCCGCGCGAGGAACAGCGCGCCGGCGTCGGCGCCAATGACGAAATCGTCCGGTCCGATCAGGAGTAGCGCCCAGTCTCCAAGCCGGCCTCCCGTCACGATCACAATGCGTCTGTCGTTCATAGCGCGTAGAAACCGCCTTTCAAGAAAAGGTTCGGATCAGCTGTACGGATCCGTCATTGGGAGCAGCCGGTCACTGCCGTATTCACATCCGCGTGCGGATTCATATTCAGATGCGTATTCAGATCCGAATTCAGACTTGTAATCCGGACGGACCGCTTCCGGGACTCGAATCCGTGCGGCAGCCGATTTCATAAATAGCCGCGACGGCTGCTTTAGCCAAGTATACGTTCGTCCGCCGTCGTTTGCCAACCGTCCGCCTTCCGATACTTGCGCGCAATTACCGCTTGAAGATTCCATCCGCCGCGGCTAAAATGAGAAAGGATTATTGAAGAATAGGTCGGAACCGGCGGAGGCATCATGAGATGAATGCAGCGATGAATATGGACATCTTCACGGTCTTCAGCATTATCGGCACGATCGCGTTCGCGGTGAGCGGCGCGATCGTGGCGATGGAAGAAGAATACGATATTCTGGGCGTCTACGTCCTCGGCCTCGTGACCGCGTTCGGCGGCGGCGTGATCCGCAATCTCTTGATCGGCGTTCCGATCACGACGATTTGGACGCAGGGCATGCTGCTCAAGACCGCGGTGATCGCGATGACCGTCGCGTTCGTCCTGCCCTTGAAATGGATTCGGACCTGGAAGAAGAGCGAGGCGTTCTTCGACGCGATCGGGCTGTCCGCCTTCGCGATCCAAGGCGCGCTGTACGCGACGGGCAAATACCCGCTCAGCGCGGTCATCGTGGCCGCGATGCTGACGGGGATCGGCGGCGGCATGATCCGCGACGTGCTGGCCGGGCGGAAGCCGCTCGTGCTTCGCGACGAGATTTACGCGGTCTGGGCGATGAGCGCGGGCGCCGCGATCGGACTCGGCTGGTTCCGTTCGCCGGTAGAGCTGCTGATTCTGTTCGCGATCGTCATCCTGTTCCGGATGCTCTCGGTGCATTACGGATGGCGGCTGCCGCGGCGGTCGCTGAAATACGCGTTGTCGCAGTCGGTGTTCGCGGAAGAGGAACGGACCGCTGCGAAGAACGAGCATAAGGAAGGGGTAGGGCTTTGATTCGGGTTTTGTTTGTATGTCTCGGCAACATCTGCCGGTCGCCGATGGCGGAGGCGGTGTTCCGGAACCTGGTGAAGACCAGGGAATTGGAGGACCGGATCGAGGTCGATTCCGCCGGCACGGGGGACTGGCATCTGTGCAAGCCGCCGCATGAGGGAACGCGCGCCCTGCTCGACCGGCACGGCATTTCGTACGAGGGCATCCGGGCCAGGCAGGTGCTGCTGGACGATTTCAACCGGTTCGACTACATCGTCTGCATGGACGCCAACAACGAACGCGACGTACGGGCCGTCTTCGGAAGCAAGGCGGACGGCAACGCGAAAGTGTTCCGGTTCATGGATCTGCTGCCGGAGAAAGAAAGCAAGGACGTGCCGGACCCGTATTACACCGGCAATTTCGACGAGGTGTACGAGCTGGTCGCGGAAGGCTGCGAGCGGCTGCTTGACCGCATCCGCCGCGCGCATCCCGACAACGTGTAACCGAGGCGACGCGCGGACCTCAACCAGCGGCTTTTACGAACCAAAAAACCGTAAGCTCCCGGCCGGGACGCTTACGGTTTTTTGGTGTTTCAATCGCCATGCGGGGCTGGGAGGTCCTCAGCTTTCCGAGCGAAGGAACGTGCGCAGCGCGTCCGGGAGGAATCGCTGCCAGAAGCCCCAGACGTGGTCGCCGTCGTGCTCGGCGTAGACCGTCGACGCGCCTTTGCTTTCGAGAATGCGCCGCATGTCCCGGTTAAGCGCGACGAAATCGAAGACGCCGAGATCGGATTTGAACGCCGTCTCCTGCAGACCGACGATCATGTACAGCGAGAGCGCGCTCAGATCGCCCGCGGCTTCGACGATTTTGCGCGCCTCGGGATAAAAGGCGCCGGACAAGGCAATAATTTGATGGAACAAATTGGGATACGCGAGCGCGAGCAGCACGCTGACGGACCCGCCAAGCGAGTCCCCGGCGAGAATCCGCGACTCCGACTCGCGGCGGATCGGATATTTGTCTTCTATAAACGGGACCAGCTCTTCGCCGAAAAAAGAGACGTAAGCCCGGTGGCGATCGCCTTCCGGCGCGTATTCGGCCGTGCGACGGGCGAGATCCACGTCGACGCCGACGATGATGAACGGCTCCGCGCCTTCGTCGAGAATCATCTGGTTCGCGATCGTCGCGATCCGTCCGAAATTGAAAAACTGCTCGCCGTCTTGGCAGTAGACGACGGGATAGCTGAGCAGCTCGTTGTAGCCCGGGGGCAAATAGACGCGAAGATTGCGGGAGCCTTCCGGCAAAAAGCGGCTGGCGACGACTTCTTTCACGATCGTTCGTTTTAAATAGCGTTCGTCCGTCATGCGGCGAAATCTCCTTTCGGTTGTAGCTCATTCGTAGCTCATTTATAGCACAAATGCAGCTCGATGCAGCTCGAATGCGGCGCGATTTTTGTTGCATGGTTTGGCGGGCGTTAGGGTAAACAAAAAGGGAGGCGTACCACGCTTGGCCACGGGTTTTTCATGCCGTTGTATTATGCTGTACTACCAAAGTTTAATAGCTGTTACATATACAATTTGGCAGGATAATAGACATTTTGTTGCCGAGTACAGCGGAATTTAGTGCTTTATGCTTTGACCATATCGGTTAAACAGGTTTATAATCATTCTATAACAGAGCTACGCGTTTTTTCAAATATTTAACTGAGGTGAACAATATGAGCAAGTTGCCTTACGAAGTTCATTCGGAACCGGTTACGCCGCTTTCCGTCTTGTCTCCCGAGGGAGAAGTCGTAAACGAGGCTTATATGCCGAATCTTACCGACGAGCAATTGAAAGAAATCATGTACCGCATGGTCTTTACCCGCACGTGGGATGAGCGCGCCGTCAACCTCGGCCGCCAAGGCCGTCTCGGCTTCTACGCGCCGGTATCCGGCCAAGAAGCGTCCATGGTGGGCAGCGAATACGCCCTGAACAAAGACGATTTCGTCTGCCCGGGCTACCGCGACATGCCGCAGATCGTATGGCACGGACTTCCGCTGTACCAGGCGTTCTTGTATTCCCGCGGTCACCAGCACGGCGGCCAAGTGCCGGAAGGCGTACACGTTCTCATGCCGCAAATCATCATCGGCGCGCAAATTTTGCACGCGACGGGCGTCGCGATGGCGTTCAAGAAAAAAGGCGAGAAGCGCGTCGCCATTACGTACACGGGCGACGGCGGTTCCTCCGAGGGCGATTTCTACGAAGGCTTGAACTTCGCTGGCGCCTTCAAGCTTCCGGTCATTTACGTGGTTCAAAACAACGGCTACGCGATCACGACGCCGTTCGCCAAGCAAACGGCGGCGCAATCCATCGCGCATAAAGCGCTGGCTGCGGGCGTTCGCGGCGTGCAGGTCGACGGCATGGACGTCCTGGCCGTCATCAAAGCGGTATCCGAAGCGGCGGAACGCGGCCGCAACGGCGAAGGCGCGACGCTGATCGAGATGCTCACGTACCGCTTCCGCCCCCACTCCATGGCGGACGACACGTCGAAATACCGCACGAAGGACGAAGAAGGCGAATGGAGCCTGAAGGATCCGATCACGCGCTTCGCCAAATTCCTCGAGAAGAAAGGCCTGTGGACGGAAGAAGACACGGCCCGCGTGAAAGAGGAAGCGAAGGCGGCCGTCAACGAGAACATCAAAAAAGCCGAAGCGACGGAAAAAATGACGGTTTCGGGCCTGATCGATTCCATGTTCGAAACGACGCCGGCTTACCTGGAAGCGCAAAAAGCCGATTTTCAATAATGGGATGAATAGAGAAGCAAGCTAAGGAGGAACTCGCGACAATGGCTCAAATGAATATGAAAGAAGCGATCCGCGACGCAATGCGCGTGGAGCTCAAGAACGATCCGAACGTAATCGTCTTCGGTGAAGACGTCGGCAAAGTCGGCGGCGTCTTCCGGGCAACGGAAGGGCTGCAAGGGGAATTCGGGGAAGAGCGCGTATTCGACACGCCGCTGGCGGAATCCGCGATCGCCGGCATGGCGGTCGGCATGGGGATCCAAGGCTTCCGTCCGGTAGCCGAAATCCAGTTCGTCGGCTTCATCTACGAAGCCCTTGACCAAATGTTCGTCCAAGCGGCGCGCATGCGCTACCGCTCCGGCGGCCGCTACAACTCGCCGATCGTCTTCCGCACGCCGTTCGGCGGCGGCGTCAAGGCGGCCGAGCTGCACACGGATTCGCTGGAAGGCCTCGCGATCCAAACGCCGGGCATCAAGGTCATCGTGCCTTCGAACCCGTACGACGCGAAAGGCCTGCTCATCTCGGCGATCCGCGACAACGATCCGGTGTTCTTCATGGAGCACTTGAACCTGTATCACGCGTTCCGCGCGGACGTGCCGGAAGAGGCGTACACGGTCGAGATCGGCAAAGCGAACGTCGTCCGCGAAGGCGCCGACGTCACGATCATCGCCTATGGCTTGATGGTTCATACGGCGCAAAAAGCGGCCGACGAGCTCGAGAAGAACGGCGTGAAAGCCGAGGTCATCGACCTGCGCACGCTGCTGCCGCTCGACATCGAGACGATCGTCAAGTCGATCCAAAAAACGAACCGCGCCATCGTCGTGCAGGAAGCGCAGAAGACATCCGGCGCCGCTGCCGAAATCATCGCGCAAATCAACGAACACGCCATCCTTCACCTGGAAGCGCCCGTGCTCCGCGTTGCGGGTCCGGATACCGTGTATCCGTTCGCGCAAATCGAGGACGCTTGGCTTCCGAACGTGGACCGCATCGTGAAGGCCGCGAACCAAGTTCTGAACTTTTAAGCACCGCTAGACGACAATTGGGCAGGTTGTGAGACCTGAAAGGAGGTCACGGGACGTGGCAAAGTTTGAATATCGTTTCCCGGAGCTGGGCGAAGGCTTGCATGAAGGCGAAATCGTCAAAATGCACATCAAGCCCGGCGATACGGTGACGGATGAAGATATCATCATGGAAGTGCAAAACGACAAGGCGATCGTCGAGGTTCCTTGTCCTGTGAACGGCAAAGTGCTCGAAGTGCTCGTGAAGGACGGACAAGTTTGCCACGTTGGCGATATCGTCGCCGTCATCGATGCCGAAGGCGAAGTGCCCGAGCAGGCGGCGCCGGCGGGCGGCGGCCACAGCGAGCCGGCTCCCGCAGCGGAAGCGCCGAAGGCGGAAGCACCGGCCGCGCCGAAAGCGGAAGCTCCTGCAGTTCCGGCAGCGCCTGCTTCTGCGCCGGCAGCTCCGGCGGCTTCGAAACCGGCCGGCGGCCTCGTGCTGGCGACTCCGAGCGTGCGCAAGTTCGCCCGCGAGCAAGGCGTCGACATCGCGAACGTAGCCGGTTCCGGCAAGAACGGCCGCATCACCCGCGAAGACGTCTCGTCGTTCGCGTCGGGCGGCGGCACGGCGGCAAGCGCTCCGGCTGCCCAAGAAGCGGCTGCGGCTCCGGCCGAGTCCAAAGCGGCTCCGGCAGCGGCTGTATCCGTCGGCGACCGCGCCGAAGAGCGCGTGCCGTTCAAAGGCATCCGCAAGGCAATCGCGAACGCGATGGTCAAATCCGTGTATACCGCTCCGCACGTCACGATCATGGACGAAGTGGACGTAACGGCGCTCGTCGAGCTCCGCACGAAAGCGAAGCCGCTCGCCGAGAAGAAAGGCGTGAAGCTGACCTACCTGCCGTTCATCGTGAAGGCGCTGGTCGCGGCATGCCGCCAGTTCCCGATCATGAACGCGATGCTCGACGAAGAGAAGCAGGAGATCGTCTACAAGAAGTATTACAACATCGGCATCGCGACCGATACCGACAACGGTCTCGTCGTGCCGGTCATCCCGGACGCGGACCGCAAGAACGTCTGGATGGTCGCCGACGCGATCCGCGACCTCGCGGTCAAAGCGCGCGACGGCAAGCTGAGCGCGCAAGAGATGCGCGGCAGCACGATCAGCATCACGAACATCGGTTCCGCGGGCGGCATGTTCTTCACGCCGGTCATCAACTTCCCTGAAGTGGCGATCCTGGGCACGGGACGCATTTCCGAGAAGCCGGTCGTCAAGAACGGCGAAATCGTCGCCGGTTCCGTCATGGCCTTGTCCCTCAGCTTCGACCACCGTCTGATTGACGGCGCGACAGCTCAAAACTTCATGAATTACATCAAACAGCTGCTTGCTGATCCGCAATTACTAGTAATGGAGGTTTAAAAACCATGGTCGTAGGTGACGCTTCACTCGATATCGATTTGCTCGTCGTAGGCGCGGGACCGGGGGGCTACGTCGCGGCGATCCGCGCGGCCCAGCTCGGTCAGAACGTGCTGGTCGTCGATAAACAATACGTAGGCGGCGTGTGCTTGAACGTCGGATGCATTCCGTCCAAAGCGCTGATCTCCGCTTCCCATCAATACGAATCCATCAGCCACGCGTCCGATTTCGGCATCACGGCTTCCGACGTGAAGGTCGAATGGAGCAAGGTGCAGGAGTTCAAGAACGGCGTCGTCAAAAAATTGACGGGCGGCGTCGCTTCGCTCCTCAAGGCGAACAAGATCCAATACTTCGCCGGCGAGGTCATGTTCATCAACGAAAACGAAGCGCGCGTCTTCAACGATCAAGAAGCGCCGCGCTACCGCTTCAAAAACTGCATCATCGCGACGGGTTCCCGTCCGATCGAGCTGAAAGCATTCCCGTACGGCGGCCGCATCGTGTCCTCGACCGAAGCGCTGTCGCTGCCGGACATCCCGAAGAGCCTCGTCGTCATCGGCGGCGGCTACATCGGCATCGAGCTCGGCCAAATGTATTCGAAGTTCGGCACGCAAGTGACGATCATCGAGGGTTCCGACACCATCCTGCCGGGCTTCGATTCCGACATGTCCTCGCTCGTGGCGAAGAAGCTGAAAGGCGCGAAAGCGGAAATCGTGACCGGCGCCCAAGCGAAGAGCGCGGAGCAAACGGACAAGGACGTTACCGTTACGTACACGGTTAACGGCGAAGACAAGCAAGTGACGGCGGACTACCTGCTCGTGACCGTCGGCCGCCGCCCGAACACGGACGGCGAGCTCGGCCTCGACCTGATCAACCTGAAGATGACCGACCGCGGACTCGTCGAAGTCGACGACCAATGCCGGACGAGCATTCCGCATATCTACGCGATCGGCGACATCATTCCGGGTCCCGCGCTCGCGCACAAAGCGATGTACGAAGGCCGCGTAGCGGCTGAAGCCATCGCCGGGCAGCCGAGCAAGATCGACTACAAGTGCATCCCGCTCGTCGTGTTCTCCGATCCGGAATGCTCGAGCGTCGGCTACAGCGAGAAGGAAGCGAAGGAAAAAGGCTATAACGTCAAAGTGGGCAAATTCCCGTTCAACATCAACGGCCGCGCCTTGTCGCTCGGCGTGAACGAGGGCTTCGTCAAAGTCATCGCGGACGCGGACAACGGTCTCGTGCTCGGCGCGCAAATCGCCGGCATCGAAGCGTCCAACATGATCGCGGAGCTCGGCCTGGCCATCGAAATGGGCGCAACGCTTGAAGACATCGCCTTGACGATCCATGCGCATCCGACGCTTGGCGAGATCGTGCTCGACGCCGTCGAAGTGGCGCTCGGCCATCCGATCCACGCGATCGCGAAGAAGTAAGCATCGCCTTGCGCGATATGCACATACAATAGCGTGACAAGCGCGTAGAGGTCCCGCCGCAGTCGTTCTGCAGGCGGGCCTCTTTTTACATAATGACGCAGCCGAACGCCGCTTCGGCCGACTCCGCGAACAGGAAGGGATAGGCAAATGACCACGAACGCCAAATCGACGCGGGAATCGCGTTCGACGATGATGCAGCTCATTTTTCCGCTGGACGCGAATTATCACGGCACGATGTTCGGCGGCAAAGTCATGGAGTACATGGACAAAATCGCGGCCATCGCCGCCATGCGCCATGCGCGCGGGCCGGTGGTGACCGCTTCCACGGACAGCCTCGACTTCGTCGCGCCGATCCGTGTCGGCGACATGATCGACGTCGAGGCGTTCGTCGCGTGGACGCATCGCAGCTCGATGGAAGTGTACGTCAAGGTCGAGACAGAGAACGTCTATACGGGCGAACGGAAGACGGCGGTCACCGCGTTCTTCACGTTCGTCGCGCTCGACGACGCCGGGAAGCCGAAGCCGGTGCCGGCCATCGTCCCGGAAACGGACGAGGAGGCCGATCTGCACCGCACGGCTCCGGATCGCTATGAACTTCGCATGCAGCGAAAGCGGGACAGATCCGACATAAAGTGATAAAATAGGTGAAATACCATTGCGGCCGCGGCCGCAATGAGCGGGAGTGGAACGACGTTGAGCACGAGCGAACGGCAATACCTGGACCTGCTTCGGCATGTCCTGAAGCACGGCGCGAAGAAGGAGGACCGGACCGGAACGGGAACGTTATCGGTATTCGGCTACCAGATGCGCTTCGATTTGCAGGCGGGCTTTCCCCTTCTGACGACCAAGCGCGTGCCGCTGCGGCTGATCGCGAGCGAGCTGCTCTGGTTCATGAAGGGCGATACGAACATCCGCTATCTGCTGCAGCACAACAATCATATCTGGAACGAATGGGCGTTCAAGAAATGGGTGGAAAGCGACGCTTACGCGGGCCCGGACATGACGAACTTCGGCCTGCGCTCGCAGACCGATGAAGCTTTCGCGGAGGAGTACCGGGAGCAGGAAGCGCTCTTCGTCGAGCGGATCTTGAACGACGACGCGTTCTCCGCCGAGTTCGGCGACCTGGGGAACGTCTACGGCAAGCAGTGGCGCAGTTGGCAGACGTCGCAGGGCGAGACGATCGACCAGCTGAAGAACGTGATCGCGGAGATCAAGCGCAATCCCGATTCGCGGCGCCTTATCGTCACGGCATGGTCGCCGGAAGACGCGACGCCGCAGCGTTCCGCGCTGCCGCCATGCCACACGCTGTTCCAGTTCTACGTAGCGGACGGCAAGCTGTCCTGCCAGCTGTACCAGCGCAGCGGCGACATTTTCCTCGGCATTCCGTTCAATATCGCCAGCTATGCGCTGCTGACGCATATGATCGCGCAGGAATGCGGCCTCGCGGTCGGCGAGTTCGTGCATACGATCGGCGATGCCCATATTTACTCGAACCACCTGACGCAGATCGACGTGCAGCTGGCCCGCGAGCCGCGGCCGCTTCCGGTGCTGAAGCTGAATCCGGACGTGGCGTCCGTCTTCGATTTCGAAGTCGGGGACATTACGGTCGACGGCTACGATCCGCATCCTTCCATTAAAGCGCCCGTGGCCGTATAACCATACCAGAGATAAAGGGGGGATCAGCCATGACGATTACGATGATCGCCGCGATGGCCCATGACCGCATCATCGGCGCGGATAACGCGATGCCGTGGCATCTGCCGGCCGAGATGGGCCATTTCCGGCGCTCGACGACCGGGAAAACCGTCGTGATGGGCAGGAAGACGTTCGAATCGTTCGGCGGACCGCTCAAGAACCGGCGCAACGCGGTCCTGACGCGCAGCGAGACGTACCGTCCCGAAGGCGCGGAGACGGTCCATTCCGTCGAAGAGGCGCTCGCGCGCTACGCGGGGGAAGACGAGCTGATGGTCATCGGGGGCGCGGAAATTTACGCGCAATTTCTGCCGCACGCGGATAAAATGTTCTTGACGGAAGTTGACGCGACCGTCGAAGGAGATACGCGGTTCCCCGAATTCGATGCGTCGGAGTGGCAGGTCGCGAGCCGCGAGTTTCATGCCAAAGACGAGAAAAACGCCTATGATTTCACCATCGTCACCTATGTGAGGACGAAGCCCGAACGCTGAACGGCACCGTAGGAAACGTCGAACATTATGTACGAAAGTGCAAATGATTGTACGGAAAATCCATTACATGCCGTAGGCCTTATTGCTACGATATTCTAAATAGTTTTGGGAAAGTTTGATATTGAATCATGGCGGATTTCCCGATATAGTTTTGAGAGAGAAGACGAACATTCGGTAATGGGAAAATGGATGGAGGAAAGCGATCATGTCGACACCTACTGGATTTATGGACTACAAGCGCGAATTGCCGGCCGACCGCGACCCGCTGGAGCGGATCAAGGATTGGAATGAATTTCATAAGCATTTCAGCGAAGATCAATTGCGGACGCAAGGCGCGCGCTGCATGGATTGCGGCACGCCGTATTGCCATACGGGCATCGAGCTTCCCGGCGGCACGTCCGGCTGCCCGGTCAACAACCTGATTCCGGAATGGAATAATCTCATCTATCGCGGCTTGTGGCGCGAGGCGCTCGACCGTCTGCACAAGACGAATAATTTCCCTGAATTTACCGGCCGCGTCTGTCCGGCTCCGTGCGAAGGCTCCTGCACCGTCGGCCTGATCGGCGACGCCGTCACGATCAAGACGATCGAATCGGCGATCATCGACAAAGGCTTCGAAGAAGGCTGGGTCGTTCCGCAGCCGCCGCACATGCGCACGGGCAAGAAAGTCGCCGTCGTCGGCTCGGGCCCCGCAGGCTTGGCTACGGCCGCGCAGCTGAACAAAGCCGGCCATACGGTCACGGTGTACGAGCGTGCGGACCGCATCGGCGGACTGCTCACGTACGGCATCCCGACCATGAAGCTCGACAAGAAAGTCGTGCAGCGCCGCGTCGACCTGCTTGAAGCCGAAGGCATCAACTTCGTGACGAATGCCGAAGTCGGCGTGAACGTGCCGGCAGAGCAGCTCATGAACGAATTCGACGCGGTCGTGCTCTGCGGCGGCGCGACGAAGGCGCGCGACGTGGAGATCGAGGGGCGCGACTTGAAAGGCGTCCATCTCGCGATGGACTACCTGAACGGCACGATCAAGAGCTACCTGGATTCCAACCTGGAAGACGGCAACTATATCGACGCGGCCGGCAAGGACGTCATCGTCATCGGCGGCGGCGACACGGGCACCGACTGCGTGGCTACGGCGCTTCGTCACGGCTGCAGCTCCGTTACCCAATTCGGCACGCACGCGAAAGCGCCGCTGACGCGCGACAACGAGAAGAATCCGTGGCCGCAATTCCCGAACGTCTATACGCTCGATTACGCGCAAGAGGAAGCTCGCGCGCTGTACGGCGAAGATCCGCGCGCCTTCTCCGTCTTGACGAAGAAATTCGTCGGCGACGAGAACGGCAACGTGAAAGAGCTGCACACGGTGCAAATCGAACGTACGGTCGACGAAACCGGACGTAAAATCTATAAAGAGATTCCGGGTACCGAGAAAGTATGGAAAGCGGATATCGTCCTGATCGCCGTCGGCTTCGAAGGACCGGAAAACACGCTGATCCAGAAGCTCGGCGTGGAGCAGGACCGCCGTTCCAACGTCAAAGCGACGTACGGCAAATACAACACGAACGTCGAAAAAGTATTCGCCGCCGGGGACATGCGCCGCGGACAAAGCCTGGTCGTATGGGCGATCAACGAAGGCCGCGAAGCCGCGCGCGAAGTCGACCGCTACCTGATGGGCACGACGATGCTTCCTTAAGCCCATTCTTCACAAGCCTATCCACCCAAAGCGCCTTCGGGCGCTTTTATTTCGTTCATGCCGTTCGAAAGGAGCAGACCTATGATTCAATACGGTTCCGATACCGTTACGCACCTGAAATTCCGCTCGTTCGCGCCGCGTCTGGAACGCCGCGATGCCCAATGGATCGACATCGAGCTGGCGGTCGACGTCGACCCCGCCACGCCGGTCCCGTCCGGGCTCGCGGCGATGACGGCGCTCGTCATCTGCACGCACGGCGGCGTCATCGCCCAGATCGTCCCTTTAGATGAAGGGACGGACTGCGAGTTTCAATTTACGGCGGACGAGAAGGATCAAATTCGCGCGTATATCGAAGACGAAGCGATGCAGCAAGCGATCGCAAATCTAGCGCGCGGCGAAGTCTAGCTGTGGTACTATATTCCTGAGAGCCATGGTGATCAGGAGGCGATGTCATGTACGGCCAAGCCGCAGGCGTGCTCACGAACGCCGATATCCGCAAGCTCCGCCATTATGTCCAGCACAAGCACGGCGCCCTTCCGAACGAACGCCGGGCCGAAATCGTGGCGGACGCCATGCAGCGCATCGTGCTGCGCCAGCTGCCGGACTTTCCGGAAGACGCGAAGCACACGGTCATGCGGGCGCTGATTCGCGACGTCGCGGCCGGCAAGGCGCTGCCGGTTAATGAAGCCCTGATTTACGAGACGTGCATGCAGCTCGATACGGAGCTGCCCGAGCTGCTGCGGCCGCTGCATGCTTGGTGCGAGAAACGCGCGGGCATCGCGATCGATCCGGCGCGGTTTCGGGAAGCGCTGGCCGAAAGCAGAGTCATCGCGGCGTCGCCGGAGCTCGGGCTGTCGGCATGGGACGCGGTCGTCGGCGCGGCCGGCCTGCGCGACAGCGGCCGATTCGTCCCGCGCGGCGCGTTCGCGGCAGAAGCGCTGCCGGTACGGCTGCCCGAGCCGGTAAGACTGCCTGCGCGAAAGGCGGCAAAGCTGCCTTCGGGCGCCTATTTGGCCATGTCGCTCGCGCTGTGCGCGGCCATGCTCGGCTACGGCTGGTGGTCGGTTCGTCCGGTGCCGGCCGAAATCGAGCGGCCGCGAACGATCGTGCGGATCCCGGCGCCGACGCCGCCGGTCGTCAAGCAGAAGAACGCGCTGCCCGCGGAGCTGCGGTACGCCGAGGTCGACCGGGAACGGCTCGTGCGGTATTTGCGGGGCAAGTCGTCGCTGCTGGCGGACGAGCCGTATTTGAGCGCGATCCTGCATGCCGCGAAGGAGCATGACATTCATCCGCTGCTCTTGTTCGCCATTACCGGACAGGAGCAGGCCTTCGTGCCGAAGACGGCCAAGAACGCCGCCAAGATCGCGAACAATCCGTTCAACGTCTTCTATAGCTGGAAAGCGTTCAACACGACGATCGCCGAATCGGCCCGCATCGCCGGCAATACGATCAACCGGCTCAGCTTCGACCGGCCGGAGCGCGTCGACGCGGTCACGTGGATCAACCGCGAATACGCGGAGGACCCCAATTGGTCGAAAGGCGTGAACAGCCTGTTCAACGCGATGCTGACGCAAATCACGGCGGACTCGAAACGCTGAAGAAGAGGGATAGTCCTGAAAACATTAATCATAGCCGAAAAACCCGACATGGGCCGTACCATCGCCGCCGTCGTGGAACCGCGGGCGCAGAACAAGCGCACGTATTTGGAAGGCGAGCGGTATATCATCACCTGGGCGATCGGACATCTGGTCGGCTTGGCCGAACCGGATCAATACGACCCGAAATATAAACGGTGGAACGAAGCGGATCTTCCGATCATCCCGGATCGCTTCAAGCTGTGGCCGAACGCGCGGACGAAGGATCAGCTGAAGACGATCGGCGAGCTGTCCAAGCGGTGCGGCCGGCTGGTCAACGCCTGCGACGCCGGGCGCGAAGGCCAGCTGATCTTTCATCTCATCCGGCAATACCTGAAGCTTCCGCAGCCGACGGACCGGCTGTGGATTTCCGACCTGACGCCGGAGACGATCCGCCGCGGCTTCGACGGTCTGCGCAGCGACACGGACTTCGACGATTTGACGCGCGCCGCGCGCGCCAGGAGCGAGGCGGATTGGCTCGTGGGCATGAACGCCTCCCGCGCGTTCACGATCCGCCATAAGGCGCTGCTGTCCGTCGGACGGGTGCAAACGCCGGTGCTCGCGCTGCTGTACGACCGCCATAAGGAAATTACGGCGTTCAACAGCGAGACGTACTTTATCGTGCAGGCGGCCTTCACCCAGGATGACTTCGGCTACAAGGGCATCTGGCAGGGCGACCGGATCACAAAGCGCGAGGAGGCGGAGAAGCTCGCGGCCAAGGTGAAGGGCAAGCCCGGCACCATCGTCAGTTACACCGTCAACGAGTCGAAGGAATACCCGTACCGCCTCTACGACTTGACGCTGCTGCAGCGCGAGGCGAACGGCCGCTATGGCTATCCGGCGAAAAAGACGCTGGATATCGCGCAGGCGCTCTACGAGAAGCACAAGGTCATCACGTATCCGCGGACGAGCTCCAACTACGTGACGGAAGAGAACATCCCCGTCATGGGCAGCGTGCTGAACATGCTGAAGGGGACCGCGTACGCGGATCTCGCGAACGGAGCCGACCGAAGCCGCGTGCATAAAGGAAATCGGGCGGTATGCAACCCGGCCAAGGTCGAGGACCATCACGCGATCCTGCCGACGCCGAAGAAGCCGGGGACGTTAAGCACGGAAGAGCAGAATATTTACGACATGATCGTGCGCCGCTTCCTGTCGCATTATTATCCGCCGGCCGTCTATAACAATCACGAAGTCATCACGGAGGTCGAAGGCGAGTCGTTCCGCACGCGGGCTAAGGAACAGCTGGAGCTCGGCTGGCGCGTCGTGCTGGAGCAGACGGAAGCAAACGCGGCCAAGGGGAAGGGCAAAGGCAAGAAGAAGGACGACGACGCGTCGGCGGCGGTCGAAGGCGACGAGGATCTGGTCGAGACCGATCGCCCGTTCTCGGTCGATGCCGACCGGCCCGTCCGCTGCGACGACGCCTCGGCCGTCGAGAAGGAGACGAAGCCGCCGAAGCCCTACACGGAAGGCACCTTGCTGAAGGCGATGGAAAGCGCGGGCAAAGCGATCGAGGACGAAGAGCTTCGCGATGCGATGAAGCAGACCGGGCTCGGCACGCCGGCTACCCGCGCCGCCACGATCGAACGGCTGAAGCAGGTCGGATACATCACGTCCGCGGGCAAGCGGCTCGACATTACGACGAAGGGCTGTACCGCGATCGAGCTCATTCGCGGCGCGGGCGTCGAGCTGCTGGCCTCGCCGGAAATGACCGGCCGCTGGGAGCAGCGTCTGCATCAAATCTCCAAAGGCGAAGCGTCGGACGAGCAGTTCATCGCCAAGGTGAAGCAATTCGCGGAGATGATCGTGGGGAAGGTGAAGCAGCAGCAGCAGGCGCCCGCGAGTCTGTTCGACGAACCGGACGGCGGCGGCAAGCGCGGGGCGAAAGGGAAGGGCCGCGGAGCTGCGGCATCGGCGCGGAAGGCGGGCGGGACGGCGCCGCGCGCCGGCACCCGGTCGCGAGGAGCGGCGGCTGCCGATTCGGCGCCGGTCGCTTCCCGCGGTCGCCCGTCCGCCCGCACGGGCGCGAGCGATGGCGGCCGGATGCTCGCCGCCCCGGTCGAAGCAGCTCCGGCTTCGCGCGCCAAGGCGCCGGCCGCAGCGTCCCGCCCGAAGACGGAGGGGCGCGCGACTAAGCCGGCGCCGGCGAACGGCGAAGGCTCGGCCGGTTCGCGCGGCACGATCGCGGCATGCCCGAGACCGGGCTGCGGCGGGCAACTGATCGAAGGCAAGCGCGGATACGGCTGCCTCCGCTTCCGGGAGGGCTGCGGCTTCGTCATCTGGAAGGAACAGCAGGGGAAGCACGTGACGCCGGCTATGGCCAAAGCGCTGGCGGAGAACGGCGTCACGCGGAAGTCGACGTTCAAGCTCGCGGACGGCACGGCCGTCTCGGGAAAATGGACCTTGACCGACCCGGCCAAAGGCACGATCGCCTTTCAACCGGCAACCTAAAAAACAGGCTTGTCTTAAGCAAGAGCAGCGCTGCTCCGGCTTAAGGCAAGCCTGTTTGCGTCTTCCGCATTCAGTGCGGACGTCCGTCGACGTAATTCTTGATGCTGTCCGGAATTTGGTGCAGGTGGTTCAGCGTGATGAACGCGCCCTTCGGCTCCACGTCGATGCCGACGATATTATAGACCCACTCGGAATCGGTCTTCATGTGAATGGCGTTAATGCCGGCCGTCAACGCCGGAATGACGTCGGTGCGGATGGAATTGCCGATCATCCAGGTGGCGTTCCGGTCGAACTGTCCTTCCCGGAGGATGTCTTCCATCGCTTCCGTGTTCTTCTTGGCGCGAACGTAAATGCGGGGACCGAAATACCGTTCCAGCTGCATGTGTTCGATTTTCTTCCGCTGAATGAGCAGCTCGCCGCCGGTATACAAGTGCAGCTCATGCCCTTGATCGGATAGCTCGTACAACGTTTCTTCCATGTTCGGATACGGCTCCGCCTGGAAGTCGTACACGCTGTGTCCGAGCTTCCAAAGGAAATCTTCCTCCGACGCGGATTTCGCGCGACCCAGCAGATCGGAGAAATGCCGGTACGTGTCAATGAAGGAACGCGGGAAGTGATCGCTCTTGAATCCTTCGAGCTGCACGCCGGCGATATCGATTTCCGTCTGTTTGTCGTGGATCTCCTGCTTCGTGACGCCATAGCCTCGGAACCAGTCGGTCATGCAGTCGGTGAACTGGTCAATGACGAAGAAGAAGTATTTGTTGCAGTAAATAAGCGTATCATCGAGATCGAATAGAATGGTTTGTTTCATCTTAAGCACGGCTCCTTCCCCGGATGATTTCGCTGTAGATTCAATCTACCGCATCTTGGGATTCGCCGTCAAATCGAATAGCGCTGGGATGATTTACAAACCCTAAGGTCCGGAGGTGAGTGGGAAATGGTGCTGAACAAGAACGGCAAGCGGAACCGGAACGACGAGTCCGGCTTGAAGGAGTATTACGTCAGCCTGAAGCCGGAAAAAGCAGCCAATAGGCCGGCAAGCCTGAACGGCATTAACAAGCAGCTGCCGTAACCGAACGGACGCGGCATCGATGTCTTGATGAGGAAAGTCCCTAACTAGGATAAAGGTCTCTATATGATGGAGGGCATGATGGAGGGCATGATGGAGATGACGTACGGCATGACGGAAGGTACGACGTACGGCATGACTAACGGCGTCCATCGGGAGGCCGGCCGTCATATAGAGACTCCGATAACCCGAAATGTCCGCGCATGCGCGATCACGCGTATTTTTTCATCTTGGCGGTCAAATCCTGCTTGATGAACGCCAGTCTCTTCTTAACATAGAAGTCGTAGCTGGCGCCTTTCAGATCGCGGGGGCTGATCACCTCATCCGCACTGTTGTCGATAATGGTCAACGCGCCGTTGGAATAGAACTTGAACGTCAAATCCCGGAACGGACGGTGGTTCTCGATAAAACGATAGTTTTCACAGTTTGTCATGATGGTCAGCCTCCTTACGGTATCTGAGAGATTAGAACATTTGTTCCTGTTTTGATTATAGCAAACATCTGTTCGTATGGAAACTATTATTTTTTTCCCTTACACTAGATTCATATGTAAGCCTTTTATCGCGAACGATTAACGAGATTAAGCAGCCCCGCGAGGGATAAGGAGCGCCAGTCATGATCAGAGTATCGCAATTATCGAAACAAATTCCGGGCGGGCCCCAGGTTCTCTCCGGCATCAGCCTGACTATAGAACCGGGCGAATTCATCGCCGTGAAAGGCGCGAGCGGGAGCGGCAAATCCATGCTTCTGAAATGCCTCGCGCTGAAAGAAAAATGGACGAGCGGCAGCTATACCGTCGACGGCGTCGATATTTTCGCCAAAGGGCTGCAGGGCCGCTTGAAGGTGCACCGCGAAATCGCGTACCTGGAAGAGAAGCCGACGCTGTACGGCAACCGGACGGCGCTCAAGAACGTGACGATCGGCGCGGTCGGACAGACGCCGTTCTGGCGGCGGTTCACCGGCATGGTCCGCAGCGACGATTACATGGGCGCCATGGACATGATCGAGAAGATGGGCTTGATCGACAAGGCGCACCAGAAGGGCGACAAGCTGAGCGGCGGGGAGCGGCAGCGCATCGCCATGGCGCGGGCGCTGGTGCACGGCGCCAAGACGCTGCTCGTCGACGAGCCGGTATCCGGCCTCGATCCGCACGCGGCAGAGCAGGTGCTGTCCGACTTGAAGCGCATGTGCCGGATTCAGCAAATCTCCGTCGTCGCGGTCATGCACCAGGGCGATTGGGCGGAACGGTTCGCGGACCGGATCGTCGGTCTGAATAACGGCGAGATCGTGCTCGACATCAAGGGCAGGCGCATGACGGAGCGGGAGAAGAACCTGCTGTGAGCGCCGCGGATCCTAACGGGCGCGCGTTCGAGATCCGGCCGATGCGCGCGGAAGACCTCGATGCGGCCCATGTGCTGGAACTGGCCTGTTATCCGGCCGAGGCGGCGGCGACGCGCGAGGCGTTCGCCTTCCGGCAGCGGCATTTCCCGGGCTATTTCCGTTCGGCCTGGCGAAGCGGCGAGCTGGTCGGCCTGGCGTGCGGCGTCCGTACCGACGACGACAGCAGCGCGGCGGACGGCGTCAAGAGCGCGCACGGTTCGCCGGGCGACGAAGGCCGCTACTTGTGCGTGCTGTCCGTCGCGGTGGCGGAGGCGCACCGCGGACGGGGAATCGCGAAGGCGCTCATGGAAGCGCTTATCGGCCAAGCCGCGGCCGACCGGCTCGAAGGCATCGTGCTCATGTGCGAGGCGCATCTGATCGGCTTTTACGAAGGACTCGGTTTCCGGCATATAGGCAAGTCGGCTTCGGCGCACGGCGGCCTGGAGTGGCACGAAATGAAGCTTCAATCACCCGCGCTGCCGGGCGAATGAAGCAAATGGCAACGGCAGGAAGAAACCGGCATAGAATGGAACATCATCCTATATAGGCAGGTGTTCCGACATGGCGTTTCAATTCCAGCAGCCGGCCATCGTGCAGTCCTCGCGGGTCGCGTTTCCGAAGGCGGAGCTTTACGTGCCCGTCGTGAGCGGGCTCCGGCAGCCGGCCGCGCAGACCGCGATCAACAACAAGATCCGCCAGACCGAGCGGCAGCTGGTCCAAGACCAAGGCTCGCTTGCCGATCCCCGGGCGGAGATGATCGGCTATTTCGAAATCAAGACGAACGAAAAAAACGTGCTCAGCCTCTCGCTCTTCAATTACGCCTATACCGGCGGGGCGCACGGCCTGACGCTTCAGGAATCGCTTACCTTCGACGCGGCGACGGGCAAAGCGTTCACCCTCGCCGAGCTGTTCAAGCCGGGAAGCGATTACGTGAAGCGACTGTCCGACTTGGTCAGGGCCCAAATCGCGGAGCGGCAGATCGAGACGTTCGAGCCGTTCAAGGCGATTCGGCCGGATCAGCCTTTTTACATCGCGGACCGCGCCTTGGTCATCTATTTCGCGCTTTACGAAATCACGCCTTACGCCTTCGGATTTCCCTATTTTCCGATTTCGGTGTATGATGTGAGCGACATCGTCAATCCGAACGGGCCGCTCGGACGGATGGACGCGAACGATTAACGTGTAGAAGGGGTTCCCGGTTCCCATGGTGTATGTTCTCGTATCGCTGCTCGTCCTGCTAGGCATCCTTCTGTTCGCCGCGCGGCGCCGGAGGGACGAGCGGAGCAAGCCGGCCATCGCGAATCGCGGCGCCGCGGACCCGCGACGGCCGAAGCCTCCGGAAACGCCCGGGCGGGAAATCGCGTCTTCGGGCGAACCGGCCGGCGGCGTCCGCCGCGTGCTCATCGTCGACGATCAGCCGCTGATCCGGACGATGCTCGCCGAGCTGTTCGAACGGGAAGGCGCGACGGTCAGCCAGGCGCTGAACGGCGCATCCGCGATCGACGCGGTCCGGTCGGGCGGCATCGATCACGTCCTGCTCGACCTGAAGCTGCCGGACATGGACGGCATCGAAGCGTTAAGGGCCATCAGGCGCCTGGACGATCGCGTGCCGGTATCGTTGATGACGGGCTACGGGAGCCCCGAGCAATTGGCCGAGGCCGAGCGGCTGGGGATCGGCGCGTGCTTCATGAAGCCGTTCGACCTGCAGCGCGTGAAACGCCACGTGCTGGGAGGCGCGAACGGCGCGGGCATCGACGCCGGCGAAGTTTCCTGATCGGCTGCGGCAACCGCGCGTTTCCTCTAAGTCCGAATCACGCGCCCGCATCAAGCGTCTTTATCAAGCGATGAAGGTTTTAAACCCTGGTCCTTAGCCTCATAACGACCCACGTTCGTCCGCCGGCTGCGCGCAGCCGGCGGTTTTTCATGGGCGGGGAAATGTTTGCGGGGAAATGCTCCGGCGGCGTGCTGACCGAACGGGCCGCTTCATAGAGTCAATTAGGAGGTGTCGGCATGCTGCTGCTTTGGATCGGATGCGCGTTGTTCGCCGCGGTATGCGGACTGGCCTTCTTTTTGGCGCGCGTCGCCGAGCGCGGCGCGAAGCTGTCGCTGCACCAGCCGCTGCGAAGCCACGGCGCCTACGTTCGTTACATGCGGGACAAACACGAGCTGAACGGACTGGGCATCGCCCAGCAGCTCACCCGGCATATGGGCGCCCCGTCGTCCTTCGGCCTCGCGTTCTCGTCGCTGCCGCTTGTCGGGGGCGCTTTGTTTCTGCTCGGTCCCGCGATCGAGGCCGGCGGGCCCGCGGTCATCGGCATTGGCTGGCCGATCGTCGGCTTGTTCGGCCTGTTGACGGCGTGCTCGGTCGCCGCGTACGCATCGGCGGTGCCGACGGCCGGCGGCTGCTACCATTGGGCGCTGGCCGCGAGCGGCCGGCGGGCCGGGCTGTGGTCCGGCTGGCTGCATATCGGCGGATCGGCGCTGCTGTTGATTACCACGAACGTATGGCTCGCGGATTGGAGCTGCCGGAAGATCGAGCGGCTGTTCGGCTCGACCGGCGGCGCGGGCCTGTATTATACGGTGCTGGCGGGACTCTTCGCATCGCAGGCGGCCGTGGCCGCGCGGGCGATGCGCGGCTTCGGGCGCGTGCTGGCATGGTCCGCGGCCGTCCAGCTGCTGCTGCCGGTCGCGATCGTCGCGCTGCTGGCGGCCCAAGTCTGGCACGGAGACGATCCGTTTCAGGCGCTCGGCCTGACGGCGGCGGACTTGAGCCCGGCGGGGGAGGGGGGCGGGCAGGCCCCGGCGCTGCTCGGCTTCGTGCTGCTGCAGCGGCTGTTCCTCGGCCTGGGCGAAGGGGCGCAGGCGGGGGAAGAGACGAACGACCCGCGCGTCACCGTGCCGTGGTCGGTCTTCCTGTCCGCCGCAGCGCTCGCGCTGCTCGGCTTCGTGCTGTTCGCGTTCATCGCCATGCAAGCCCGGAACGGCGCGGGCGGCCCGGTCCCGCAGGCCGCGGTCGGCGATTGGCTCGTCGGCGCGTGGGAGCGGCTCGGATCCGCCGCCGCCGCGCTGTTCTTCGCGCTGGCCGCGGCAGTCGTCTGGGCGGGCGGAACGACGACGCTGGCCTCCGTCTCGAAGACGCTCTTCGCCATGGCGCGCGACGAATCGGCGCCGTACGCGGCGAAGCTGGCCGCCGTGTCCATGCGGCTCCGCTGGCCGGTCCGGGCGACGCTGGCGGCCGCGGCGGGCGCCGGCTTGCCCGCCCTGGCGTTCGCCCTGGCGGTGCCGCGCGACGCGCTGCCGCTGCTGCTGCCGCAGCTCGTGCTGGCCGGCATCGCGGCCATGCATGCGGCCTATGTGCTGCCGATCGGCGGCCGGCTGAAGGAAACGCTGCGCGGGCAAGGCGCCGGAGGGACGTGGAAGCGCTCCAGGCTCAAGGGGCCGTGGGAGCTCGGAAAATACGGCGCCGCCGTCGACGCGGCGACGGCGAGCTGGCTCGCGGGGACCGGCTTGACGGCCGTCTGCCTCCTGAAGCCGGCCGCGCTGCTGACCGCGGCGGCCGTCCTGCTGGCGACGGCGATCGGCATCGAGCGCCGGCATCGCGCGCTGCGGCGCAAATCGCCGCTCAAAATCGTCGGATCGATGCGCTTCAGCCGAAGGTCGATCGATGAATGTATCAGAATTGAAAGAAAATTCCCGCAATAAAGGATCAGACCAGCGCCGACGGTGCCCGGACGGGGAGCGGCCGGCATTCTCGGACGCCTCGGACGCGCGGGAAATGACGCGCGGATGACCGGGGAAATATTCGCGGCTAGCCGTCCGTCATTTCCCGGGGAAGCGCAGAATGCAACACGATCGGCGGACTTTCGACACGGACTGTAACATTCTGCCTGTTCGTGCCGGATCCGCTGCCGCGCCCTCGCCGGAAGGATTGCCAACCTCCCGGGCTGCGCGTATAATTTCGTTAACGCTTGCTAGGCTGGAGGTCGAATATGGAACTCGGAACATTGCTGTCATTGAACGTCTCGCTGCTCGAGACCGTGCCGTTCGGCAACAAGGAAGTCGTAACGGGCATCAATAAGAAGCCGTTCGCCGGCAAGCTGCGTCTGGGCGCCGCGGGGCTGACCGGCGACGCGCAGGGCGATCTCGTCTATCACGGCGGACCGGACAAGGCGGTCTGCGTCTACAGCGCCGTCCATTTCCCGTATTGGACGGAACGTTGGGGGAGAACCGCGGCAGCCGGCGATTTCGGCGAAAACTTCACCGTATCCGCGCTGACGGAGACGTCGCTCTGCATCGGGGACGTCGTCGAAGCCGGCGGGGCGCTGCTGCAGGTCAGCCAGCCGAGGCAGCCGTGCTACAAGCTCGGCATGAAGCACGGTCTTCCGTCGCTGCAGCTGGACGTGCAGGAGAGCGGTTATACGGGCTTTTACTTCCGCGTGCTCGAGGAAGGCGAGGTCGCGCAGGGCGAGCGGCTCGTGCTGCGGCACCGCAGCGAAGCCGGAGTTACGGTCGCGGAAGCGAACCGCGTCATGCACCGCGACCAGAAGGACCGGGACGGCATCGCGAGGCTGCTCGCGGTCCCCGAGCTCTCCGAGAGCTGGCGGCAGACGCTGGCCAAACGGCTGGCCAAGCTGGACGGGCCGCCGGCATGACGGAAGCGCGTGCCGCGGCGTCCGGGGCGGACGCGTATTTCGCCGCCGTCGCTGGCCGGTATCCGCTCGCCGGGCCGCTGCGGATCGCCAAGGAAGAGAGCGGCATGAACAACACGACGCGGATGGTTTATGCCGCTAACGACCGCTACGTGCTCCGCGTGTACGACAATCACCGGGACCGCGCGATCGTCCGCATCGAGCACGGGCTGTTGGCGGCGCTGCAGCATGCGGGCCTCTCCTTCCGCGTGCCGTCGCCCGTCGCGGGCCGGGACGGCTCGACGATCGCCGAGGCGCCGGACGGCAAGCTGGCCGCGCTGTTCGGCTACATCGCCGGCAGCCGGCCGACGCCGGACAATCCCGCCCACGCCGCGGGCTTGGGACGCGCGGCCGGCGAACTGACGCGGGCGTTCGCGGCGTGCGGCCCGCAAGCCGGGCTGGAGCCGGCGTACAAGCCGTATTACGACTTCGAAGCGACGCACGCCGCCGCGGACGAGGCGACGCTCACGGCGCTGTGCCGGCGTTCGCCGGCGCTCGCGGAACGGGCGGAAGCCGTCGCGTCGCTGCACGCGCTGCGCACGCGGTTAACGGCGTTAATCGATCGCGTCAAACGGCTTCCGCACCAGTGGATCCACGGCGACATCGTGTTTTCGAACGCGCTGGCGGAGGGCGACGCGATCGTCGGGCTGCTCGATTTCGAATTCTGCGCGGTCGACGTCCGGGCGATGGAGCTCGCCGTCGTGCTGGCCGAATTTCCGTGCGGGGACGAAGAGCGCGCCGTCCGGCGGATGGAGCTGTTCTGCGCCGGCTACGGCGAGAAGCTTCCCCTCGAACCCGAAGAGATCGCGCTGCTGCCGGACTTGATGCAGCTGCGCCTGATCGACGTCTGGCTGCATTTCGCGGTCCGTCTCGCGGAAGGCCTGGATCCGGAGCAAGTATGGCTTCGGGAAATCGAACGCGTCTCCTTCGCGTGCGGCTGGATCGAGCGCCGTCGGGAGCGGCTGCTGGCGCTGTTTCGGAACGCGCTCGCGCGGAAGGCCTCCGTTTAACCGAAAGGAACGGCACGGGCAAAGCCCGGCGGTTCATCCCCGAAAGGGGCATGAACCGCCGGGCTTTCGTCATATACATGCCATGATGGGTTCGTAACGCCACCGCGTCCGCAGGCGCAGCAGGAGGGGAACGCAATCGATGAAAAGCACGGCCGAGCAGCTCGGATACGGTCCGAACGACCGCCTTTTGATCATTAACGCAGACGACTACGGCGTATGCCATTCGACCAATCTCGGCGTCCAGAAGCTGCTGGAGGAGCGCGCGGTCTCGTCCGCCACGATCATGATGCCCTGCGCGTGGGCCCGGGAAGCGGCGCAGTGGAGCGCCGCACGCGGCCGACTGGACGTCGGGGTCCACCTGACGTTCACGAGCGAATGGGACGCCTTGAAGTGGGGGCCGGTCTACCGCGGCGGTCCGACCCAGTCGATGACGACGGCGGAGGGGTATTTTTACAAGGACGCCAAGGCGTTCGAGCGGCGCGCCGACGCCGCGCAGGTCAAGCAGGAAATCGTCGCCCAGATCGAAATGGCGCTGACGCTAGGCGTCGACGTGACGCATGCCGACAACCATATGGGCAGCCTGTACGGGCTGCAGACGGGCCGGGATTTCCTAAGCGAGACGTTCGAGGCGTGCGCGCATTACGGCTTGCCGTTCCGGCTGCCCCGCTGCTTGCTGCTCGAGAGCGGCATGCCGGCGCCGCCCGAGCTGGCGGGCTTGGCCATGAAGCAGGCGGAGGCCGCCGCGCGCAAAGGCGTGCTCGTGCTCGATTACCTCGTCGGCATGCCGTTCCGGTCGGCGCCGGGCGAGACGTACGCCCAGTTCAAGGCGGGGATGATCGCGCTGCTCAAGCGGCTGAAGCCGGGCGTGACGGAGCTCATCATCCATCCGTCGTTCGTCACCGACGAGCTTGTCGCCTTCCACGGCGAGCCGTACCGCAGGGGCATGGAGCTGGACGTCTTCCGCGATCCCGAGGTGCAGGACGCGATGAGCCGGGAAGGAATCGCGCGGATCGGGTGGCGCGAACTGAGACAGCACCAGCGCAGGCGCAGCGCGCCGTAACGGGCGGCGCGGCAAGGCGGAACCCGCTGTTCCAGCCTTGTTGCGGCAAAACGGACGAGCTGTACTAGCACAGTACGTCGGACAAATCGGCTGTAGCAGTGTTTTGGGCTTCCTGTTTTGGAAAAAACCGCTATTCGGTGGGGGGTTCTAGTGTTATACTGACTGTTGTGAATATAAAAAGTTTTCAGTTAATTCGGAAAGGGAGTGGAGCAGGTGGCAATACTTCCAAAGCAGAATGAACTTGGATTCTTTGAAATTCGTTTGGAGTCGATCGGCGGCCTGGGGGCAAACCTGGCCGGCAAAATGTTGGCCGAGGCGGGCGTTGTTGGAAGCGGTTTCAACGGAGTCAGCTTTTCCTCGTACGGTTCGGAGAAGAAGGGTTCGCCGGTCAAGGCGCATATCCGGTTCTGCGACATCGACACGAATATCCGCGACACGACGCCGGTGGAGCGCCCGCACATCGTCGGCGTGTTCCACGAGAACCTGTCGAAGACGATCAACGTCATCAGCGGCATCTACGAGGACAGCGTCGTGCTGGTCAACTCCTCCAAGACGCCGGAGCAGCTGAAGGACAAGATCAAGCTGGCCGGCGGCACGCTGGCGGTCGTCGACGCTACGGGGATCGCGCTCGAGGAGAACAACCGCGTCAACATGGCGATGCTCGGCGGGCTGTTCCGGCTGTGCGATTTTCTCGATTTCGAGCATATGAAGGGCATTATCCGCAAGTCGCTGGAGAAGAAATACCCGCAGGCGGTCGATCCGGCGCTGCGCACCTTCCAGCGCGGCTACGACGAGGTTCGGTTCCAGACGTTCGCGCTGCCGGAAGGCGTCGCGATGCCGGAGCCGACGCGGTGGGACGTGCCGGCGCTCGGCTACGCGACGCAGCCGATCGGCGGGATGATCGTCAATCCGGGCAACAGCGTGCTGAAGGACCTGAGCATCTCGCGGCAGGGCATGATGCCGCATTTCGACGAAGAGAAGTGCATCCATTGCGCGGCCTGCGACACGGCCTGCCCGGATTTTTGCTTCGTCTGGGAGGAGCAGCCGGACAAGAAAGGCCGGCCGCAGATGTTCCTGCAGGGGATCGACTACCAATATTGCAAGGGCTGTTTGAAATGCGTCGTCGCCTGTCCGACCGAAGCGCTCGCCTCGGAGCGCGAAACGGACGGCTACGGCGACGAGCACCGGGTACCGCACAAATTCGAATGGGCAGCAGCGAATTAACGTCGTGGCGCGGCACCGCGCGCGAAAGAGAGGAGCTTCGAAATGGCCATTGAAATCAATAAAGAAGTGAGCACGGGCACGGTCGAACAACGGATGGTGTACGAATCGGGCAACGAGATGGCCGCTTACGCGGCGCATCAAATCAACTACCACGTCATGGGCTACTTCCCGATCTCGCCGTCGACGGAGGTCGCGCAGTTCCTCGACCTCATGAAGGCGAACGGCCAGCACGACATCAAGCTGATCCCGGCGGACGGCGAGCACGGCTCCGCGGGCATCTGCTACGGGGCGTCGGCCGCGGGCGGACGCGTGTTCAACGCGACGAGCTCCAACGGTTACCTCTATATGCTGGAGCAGATGCCGGTCCAATCCGGCACGCGCTTCCCGATGGTCATGAATCTCGTCTGCCGTTCCGTCTCGGGGCCGCTCGACATTCACGGGGATCATTCCGATTTGTATTTCGCGCTCAACACCGGCTGGCCGATCCTGATGTGCCGCGATCCGCAAGCCGTGTACGACATGAACATCATGGCGCTCAAGCTGGCCGAGGACCCGGAAGTCCGGCTGCCGGTGCTCGTGGCTTCCGACGGCTACTTCACGTCCCACCAGAAGCGCCGCGTGCAGACGTTCGCGCACCGGGCCGACGTGCACGCCTTCGTCGGGGAGCATTCGCCGGACGGGTTCAAGCACGTGCTCGACCGCAACAATCCGATCACGGTCGGCCCTTACATGAACGAGCCGGACTATATCAACAACTGCTACCAGCAGTCCATCGCCATGTACAAGGCGGCGGACGTCTACGACCGCATCCGCCAAGAATACGCCGCGCTGACGGGACGCGATTACCCGATCCTCGACCAGTACCGGATGGACGACGCCGAGGTGGCGGTGTTCCTGATGAACTCGGCTTCCGAGATCATCAAGGACGTTGTCGACCAGCTGCGCGCCAAAGGCATCAAGGCGGGCTCCGTCGCGCCGAACATGATCCGCCCGTTCCCGGCGAAGCAGATCGCCGAAGCGCTGCGCGGCGTCAAGGCCGTCACGATCGGCGACCGCGCCGATTCCTACGGCGGGCACGGGGGCAACATGACGAACGAGATCAAGGCGGCGCTGTTCACGCACGGCGCCAAGGACACGCTCGTCGTCAGCCGCATCTACGGACTCGGGGGCAAAGACTTCTACGCCGAGGACGGCCACCATCTGTTCGAGCTCGCGATCGAAGCGGCGAATACGGGCAAGGTCGACGTGCCGTTCGATTATTGGGGCCATACGCCCGGCGATCCGGCCAAAGCGCCGAAGCGCGTGCTGGAGCCGCTGAAGTACGAGGATCTGAAGACGGGTCTGATCACCGTCGACCGCGACGCCGCGAGCGGCAAGCTCAAGGTGAAGGTGCCGCCGGTCCGCCAGCTGACGAAGAAGCCGAAGCGGCTCGCGCCGGGGCACGGCGCCTGCCCGGGCTGCGGCATTTTCTCGGGGCTCGAGCTGTTCTTCAAGGGCATCGAGGGCGATATCGTGGCGCTCTACCAGACGGGCTGCGCGATGGTCGTCACGACGGGCTTTCCGTATTCCTCGCACAAGGCGACGTATATCCACAACCTGTTCCAGAACGGAGCGGCCACGCTGTCCGGCGTCGTCGAAATGTTCTGGGAGCGCAAGCGCCGCGGCGAGCTGGACCAGTACGGGCTGAAGGACGACTTCACGTTCGTCATGATCACGGGCGACGGCGGCATGGACATCGGCATGGGCCCGGCGATCGGCAGCGCGCTGCGCAACCATAAGATGATCATTCTCGAATACGATAACGAAGGCTATATGAACACCGGCGCGCAGCTGTCGTATTCGACGCCGCTCGGCCACCGCACTTCGACGTCGAACGTCGGCAAGCATCAGGGCGGCAAGCTGTTCCATCACAAGGACACGGCGCAAATCATGGCGGCCACGAACATTCCGTACGTCTTCACGGGCTCGGAATCGCTGCCGCAGGATCTGCTCCGCAAAGCGGCCAAGGCGCAGTACTACGCGCAGAACGTCGGTCTCGTGTACGGCAAAATCCTCATCACGTGCCCGCTCAACTGGCTGTCCGAGGAGAAGATCGGCCAAACGCTGATCGACGACGCGGTGAACAGCTGCTTCTTCCCGCTGTACGAGGTGGAGGAGGGCATCACGTCCATCACGTTCAACCCGGAGGACAAGGGCAAGCGGATTCCGCTCGGCGACTGGCTCAAGAACATGGGCAAGACGAAGCACATGACGCGGCCGGAATACGCCGAGGCGCTGAAGATGTTCGAGGACGAAGTGGAACGCCGCTGGCAGCGGCTGAAAGCGAAGCACGAGAACGCGTATCTGTAAAGAGGATCCTTCACGCCGTTAACAAGGCGCGGCTCGAAAGGGCCGGCGCCTTGTTGCGTTCCGGCATCGGTCCCGGGAAGAACCGGCCGGCGCGCGGGCGGACCGGGCCCGGAAGAAAGGAGCGGCATCGCCATGCCAGTCGTACTGCGTCACCGCGCGTCGGGCGAGATCGCCTGCGGCATGTTGAAGAATGTCTATGAATTCGCATATTTTGGCGCCCTTTGGTGGGAGGATAACGAGACGGCGGAGCGCGAGGCCGAAGCGGCCCTCGCGCAGGCCGGCTACGAGGACGACGGCGGCTGGGACGCGCTCGACATCCGGGAGGAGCGGCTCAAGCTGTTCAACGTGAAGCTGAACAACGACCGGCGGCGCCGGCTGGTGCTCGAGCCCGACGGGACGGTCGCCGTGATCAAAACCTAGCGCCGGCACGGGAGGAAAGGTCGTGAGAGACATGGACGCTGCACGCGAGGACGATTATTTCGCAAGGCTGCGCGAGCTTCGCTCGGCGGGAGAGACCGAGGCGTTCGGCGAAGCGCTGCGCGAGGCGGGCTTCACGCCGCTGCGGCGGTTTCTGGACGCGTTCCGGCATTATTTGCGGACCTACGGGGAGGCGGAATGCGCCCAGGCGTCCGAGCTGCTGAAGCGGGCGAAGCAGGCCGTTCCCGAGCCGGGCCGGATGAGCCCGTCCTGGACGTACGTCTGGCGCGAATACGACGGGATCGTCCGTACGAAGGCGCAGGTGTTCCGGGACGTGCCCGCGGCGGACCGGGACGGCGAATGGCAGGTGCTGCTCGACAATCCGCATTCCAATCAGAACATCGCGGTTTATCCGGGGCTCGATTTTCTCGAAGCGGCGTACATGTTCGCGTATTTCCGGACGGAGCTGGCGAACAACGAGTATATCCGGCTGCAGAAAATCGCGACCGTGATGACGTTCACCGGCGCGGATTCCGACGGCCTGCAGCCGATCGCGAGCCTGTGACGCGGCCGGCGGCCAAAAAAAGGGTTTGATTCCCGCAGCGATCCGGCTGCGGCGGAATCAAACCCTTTGCGTTTAGCGGCCGGCGCGAATTTTGCCGGTCCGGAGCAGGTGCGCGGCGATCTTGCGGCCGTGGAAGCGCCCGGATTCGATGAAAATCTCGTTCGCCTCGTGGCGAGAAGCAACGACGCCGGCCAGGTAGACGCCGGGCACGTTGCTCTCCATCGTCTCGTCGTCGAACGTCGGATAGCCTTCGTCCTCCATCGTGACGCCGATGCCGTTCAGGAACGCGCGGTCGGGGCGGAAGCCGGTGAGCGCGAGCACGAAGTCGTTCGGCAGCGATTCGCGGACGCCGTCGCGCTCGACCGTCACGGTCCGCGGTCCGATCTCGACGACCCGGGAGGCGAAGCGTATGCCGATGCGGCCTTTGTTCACCAATCCTTCGAAGCCGGGCCGGACCCACGGCTTGATGTGCGACGAATACGTCTCCCCGCGGTAGACGACGGTGACGTCCGCCCCGACGCGCTCCAGCTCGAGCGCCGCGTCGATCGCGGAGTTGCTGCCCCCGATGATCGCGACCTTCATGCCGGTGTACGGATGCGCCTCGCGGAAGAAGTGGGTGACCTTGTCCAGCTCTTCGCCGGGGATGCCGATGAGGTTCGGATGATCGAAGTAGCCCGTCGCGACGATGACGGCGTCCGCGCGGTACTGCCGGCCTTCGCCGTAGCGGTCATGGCTGCGCAGGACGAAGCCGCCGTTCGGCTGCGGCTCGACGGCCGTGACCGTTTCGTAGGCGTGCATCCGAACGTTCTTTCGGAGCGCGATGCTGCGGTAATAGTTGAGCGCTTCGAGCCGGGACGGCTTCTCGTTCGCCGTCGTGAAGGGGATGTCCGCGATCTCCAGGTTGGCCGGCGTGCTGAAGAAGTTCATGTACGTCGGGTACTGCGAGATGGAATGCACGACGTTCCGCTTCTCGATGACGAGCGGGGACAGGCCGACCGACTGAAGCTCGACGGCGGCGGCAAGGCCGCACGGCCCCGCGCCGATAATGATGATTTGTTCGTCAGGCATAAGCATGATTCTATCAACTCCATTATTCATTTCAAGCCATCTGCGGGAATACGTATTATTTTAACACATCCTCGGGCGAGCGGCGCCTTATCCGGCCGCGGGTCGCGTCTCGCGCCGCCGCGGGGAACGGCGATACAAGCATTTGGCTCTGTGTCGCAGGAACAAATTGTTGTATAATAAGCTAACGCTGCTTGAAGGGGGAGATAGAATGCGACGGCGATTCGTTATCGAAGCCGTAATGGTTGCTACGTATGGTCAATTGCTCGTGCCAAGCCGGCCGGTCGATTTTGTCTTGCCATATTCGACGATCATGGAGCTTTACGATATGAAGGACGGACCGGAGCCGGTCATGGACGATCCGGAAGACGATAAGCACGTGAAAGGCAAAATCCAAGAGCTGATCGGATTCTTCGAAGATCCGTTCAACCGCAAGAAGATCGAGCGGGCCTTGCAAATGCCGTGGCGCGAAAGCTCGCCGCTGCTTCTGAACGACACGGTGCAGTTCACCGTCGTGCACGCGGTGGACAACGCCCAGTACGGCGAATATTTCGATCCGATCGAGACCGAGCTGCTGCTCACGTCCATGAAGCTCGGCGTGCCGCTGCTGTCGGACCAGTTCGAATTCCAGGATAAGCTGCTGGAAGCCGAGGTGCCGGTTCAGGTGTACGATATCGAGGACTACGAATTCGCGGTCGAACAAGGGATCGAAGCGTCGGACTTCGAATCGACCCGCGATCTGTAAGGCGAAGAACGACGCGACGCGATAGAGGCTGCGCCGGGGGCGGGGGACGAACGTCATCCTCCTCCGGTCGCGGCTTTTTTTCGTTCGCCCCTCTTGCGCAATGCTGGAAGGGATGATAAGATTTGGATGTTTAAGGCGGGCAAACCCACGAATAAGGAGGGCGATGGCTATGATTTTCATGAAGAATGCGTCGCGCATTTCGCATGGCAATCCAGTCCATCGGCCCGATTTCCCGCGCATGAGATGAGACGGCCTTGAACGGCTGCCCCTGTTCCGTGCGCCAGGAGACTTTGAGCCATGAGGCTCGGAGTCTCCTTTTTTGTTGCCGCCCGCCGGAACGGCTTCGAATCGAGGGAGGAATGCAGGCGATGAACGTCATGGTACGCTTGTTGAAGTATTTGCGTCCGAGCCTGAAATGGGTCGTGGTCTCGGCTCTGCTGCTGGTGTTCGGCACGTTCGTCGACTTGGTGGCGCCTTGGCTGCTCAAGCAAGTGTTCGACGAGGGCATCGCGGAGCGGAGCGGGAACAAGATTCTCTTCTTCACGCTGGCGCTCGCCGGCATTCAAGTGGCGAAGAGCGTCGCGATGTTCGTGCAAGGGAGATCGCAGGAGCTCGTCGGCCAGAACGTCGTCTTCAAGCTGCGGGAACAGATGTACGACCACCTCCAGCGGCTGTCCTTCGGCTATTACGACAAAGCGCAGACGGGCCAGCTGATGTCCCGGATGACCGGCGACATCGAAGCGGTCAAGAACTTCATCGGCTTCGGCGCGATGGCGATGTTCACGGGCGCGCTCACCTTCGCGGGCACGATCGGGTTCATGCTCGCCATGCAGTGGCAGGTGACGCTGCTCAGCATGGCAACCGTTCCCCTGCTGATGCTCGCGCTGCACCGGTTCAACAAGAAAGTCGGCCCGGCTTGGGGCCAAGTCCGCGAACAGATGGGCAAACTCACGACGACGCTGCAGGAGAACATCTCGGGCATCCGGGTCGTGAAGGCGTTCGCGCGCGAGAAGGTCGAGCAGACGAAGTTCGAGGCGCGCAACGAGGATAACTTCGGGACGAACATGGAACGCGCGAAGCTCGAGGCGAAGGCGTTCCCGCTCATGAATTTCTACGGCGGCATCGTGTTCGTCACGATGGTCTGGTTCGGAGCCTTATACGTCGCGAACGGCGGCATGACGCTCGGCACGTTCATGGCGTTCCAATGGTATACCTGGGGCATCATCTGGCCGCTGAACATGCTCGGCTGGCAGATTAACGTCATGCAGCAGGCGATCAAAGCCGCGCCGCGCGTCTTCGAGGTGCTGGATACGCCGGCCGAGATCGCCGCGAACGCTTCGAGCGTCGGCGCGGACCGGATCGCGGGCAACGTCGTCTTCGACCGCGTCGCGTTCCATTTCGCGGACCAGGATCCGGAGAGCGAAGCCGGCGTGCTCGAGGACATCTCGCTCGACGTGAAGCAGGGCGAGGTGATCGCGGTGCTCGGCGCCACGGGCTCCGGCAAGAGCAGCCTGATCGCGCTGCTGTCGCGCTTCTACGACGTCAGCCGGGGCGCGCTGACGATCGACGGCGTGAACGTCAAGGATTACGAGCTCGACGGCTTGCGCCGGAAGATCGGCATCGTGCCGCAGGAGACGTTCCTCTTCTCGGCGACGATCCGCGAGAACATCGCGTACGGCGTCCCGGACGCCACGCAGGAGCAGATCGAGTGGGCCGCGCGCAAGGCGCAGATCCACGCCTTCATCGAAGGCATGCCGTTCGGCTACGATACGATCATCGGCGAGCGCGGCGTCGGGCTCTCCGGCGGGCAGCGACAGCGCGTCGCGCTCGCCCGGGCGGTCTTGATGGACCCGCCGATTCTCGTCCTCGACGAAGCGACGGCGAGCGTCGATACGGCGACGGAATCCGCGATTCACGAGGAACTGCTCGAAGTGATGAAGGGGCGCACGACGTTCATCATCGCCCAGCGCCTGTCGTCGGTGAAGCGGGCCGACCGCATCGTCGTGCTGGACCGGGGCCGGATCGCGCAGCAGGGCACCCACAAGGAGCTGTTCGCGCAGGAAGGCTTCTTCCGCAGCCTGTTCGACATGCAGGAGGCGGCGGCTTCGCGCTGAGGCCGGCATTCGCAAACGACGCAAGGCGGGCAGAACCAATAACGAGCACGTCCGACTCCGATCGGACCGAAGGAGGGCAACGCGCGTGAGCCAAGTCGAGTGGGATTCCGGCGAAGAGATCGAAGAAAAGCCGTTTAACCGCGTGTATGTAAAACGTTTGTTCCGCTACGTGCTTCCCTATCGCCGCGTCATGGCGGCCGTCATCGTCATCGTGCTCCTGAACATGGCCCTGAGCCTGGCGGAGCCGCTGCTCGTGCGGTACATCATCGACGACGGCATCCTGAATCGGGATTATCGGCTCATCAATCTTCTCGGCGCCATCCTGCTCGGCTCCAAGGCGGCGGGCTGGCTGCTCGGCTACCTGCATACGAAGATGATCAATTTCACGGGACAGCGCATCCTGTTCGATCTGCGCCAGCAGCTGTTCAACCATCTGCAGACGCTGTCGTTCCGGTTCTTCGACGGGCGGCCCGCGGGCAAGATCATGTCCCGGATCACGAACGACACGAACGCGATCGGGGAGCTGATCAACGGCGGCCTCATCACGATGGTGATGGAATTCACCCACCTCGCCGGCATCGTCGCCATCCTGCTGTGGATGGACTGGGAGCTGGCGCTGATGTCCTTCGTGACGCTGCCGCTCCTCTATCTCATCGTCGGCTTGATGCAGCCGAAGATCGAAGGCTCCTGGTCGCATTCCCGCAAGACGATGTCCGCCATCAACGGCAACCTGAACGAGACGATCCAGGGCATCCGCGTCATCCAGGCGTTCTCCCGGCAGAAGGAGAACAGCCGGCGGTTCGAGCGGCTGAACGCGCGCAACAAAAACGCCTTCATGCGGGCGATCACGCTGGAATCGACGGTGTGGCCGTCGGTCGAGATGATCGGCATGATCGGCACGTGCATCGTGCTTTGGTTCGGCGCGCAAGCGGTGCTGGACGGCGACTTGACGCTCGGCTTCATCATGGCGTTCATCAATTACCTCTGGCGGTTCTGGGGTCCGCTCAGCGCGCTGTCCAAGGTCTACAGCCAAGTGCTCTCCGCCATGGCGTCGGCCGAGCGGATCTTCGAAATTCTCGACACGGAGCCGGAGGTGAAGGACCGGCGGGACGCGAAGGACATGAAACGGATCCGCGGCGAGGTCGTGTTCGAGGACGTGTCGTTCCGGTACGGGGAAGAGAAGCCGGACGTCCTGCACGGCGTGAACCTGCGCATCCGGCCGGGGCAGCGCGTCGCGCTCGTCGGGCCGACGGGCGCCGGCAAGAGCACCATCGTCAACCTGCTCATGCGCTTCTACGACGCGACCGGCGGCCGGATTCTGATCGACGGCCAGGACGTGAAGGCGGTGACGCTGGAGTCGCTCCGCCGGCAGATGGGCATCGTGCTGCAGGATTCCTTCATCTTCTCCGGCACGATCGAGGACAACTTGCGCTACGGCAACGAGGACGCGTCCGACGAGGCGCTGCGGCTGGCCGCGGAGAGCGTCCGCATCGACAAATTCGCCGCGCAGTTCCCGGACGGCTTCGGGACGCAGGTCGAGGAGCGCGGCTCCAAGCTGTCCGTCGGCCAGCGCCAGCTGCTCGCGTTCGGCCGCGTGCTGCTGTCCGATCCGCGCATCCTTATTCTCGACGAAGCGACGTCGAGCGTCGACACCGAGACGGAGCAGCACATTCAGGCGGCGCTCCAGACGGTGCTCGAAGGACGCACCGCGTTCATCATCGCCCACCGGCTGTCGACCATCCGCGACGCGGACGTCATTCTCGTCGTGAAGGACGGCCGCATCGCCGAGCAGGGCTCGCACGAAGAGCTGCTGCAGCAGGGCGGGCTGTACAAGAAGCTGTACTTGACCCAATACGACATGCAGCAATCGCTCGCGATGCAGACGGGCGCTTGACCGTCAAAAGGCAAAAAGGCAGGCCGCTTCCGGCATGGAAGGGCCTGCCTTTTTCGCCTTTGGTTGGCAAGCCGGCGATCGGGGCACACTGGATAAATGAATTGACATTCAGGCCTAAATTATATAAGCTTACAAAGAATTTTCAATTTCACGGAACGGGAGATCGATGATGAAATTCAACGTTAAAATTAAAGATTTTGCGGCGGCTGATATGAATCCGGAAGCGGGTCTTTATCATTTCGTCGTGACGATGTCCGACAATACGCAGTGCCGATTGATCTTCACGAAGAAACCGGACTGGAAGCTGATCGGCGTCAACCGTCTGCTGACCGTGCCTTGTCCGATCTGCAGAAGGGACTACTACTGCAACTGCATGACGAGCTATGTGGAACAATTCGAGCGCGAAGTGCTGGATAACGAGCTGATTTCTTCCGTTCTTTAATTTATGTATTCCCGAGCAGCCGCCTCTTGCGCAAAGGCGGTTGTTTTTGCTATACTTCAACCCAATACAGGAAACAGGCCGATGATGAGATTCCAACTCGGAGGCGTTGCGTACGGAAGAGCGGCACCCGGAGCCGGCTTCCCCAAGCAGTCCGGCACCGCGCCGTTACCCGCGGAACCGAGAGAGTCGGTCGCAAGATCGGCTAATTTGGGTGGCACCGCGAACGCGTTCTTCGTCCCATGGCATGGGGACGGGAACGCGTTTTTTTTGATCCCCCTTTACCATAAACAGGGAGTGATGGACATGTTGGACATCGGATTTATTCGGGAACGGGCGGCGGACGTGCAGCGCGCGGCGGATCGGAAAGGGATCAAGCTGTCGGTGGGGGAGCTGCTCGCGGTCGACGAGCGCCGGCGGGCGCAGCTGCGCGAGACGGAGGCGCTTCGGGCGGAACGGAACCGCAGCTCGAAGGCGATCGAAGGCTTGCTGCGGGAAGGACGCAAGGCGGAGGCGGAGCGCGAGAAGGCGGCGTCGGCGGCGGCGCTGGCGAAGCTGAAGGCGCTCGAAGAGCAGCTCCGGCAGACGGAACGGCTGTACGAGGTGCTCATGCTGCAGGTGCCGAACATCATCTCGCCGGATACGCCGGACGGCGCCGACGACCGGGACAACGTCGAGATCCGGCGCGTCGGGGAGCCGCCCGCGTTCGGGTTCGGCCCGCGCAGCCACGTCGAGCTCGGCGAATCGCTCGGCATCGTCGACCTCGCCAGAGGCGTCAAGATCGGCGGCGCCCGCCAGTACGTGCTGAAGAACGGGGGGCTGCTGCTCCACCGCGCCGTGCAGCAGCTGGCGCTCGATCTGCTGCATCGCAAAGGCTTCGACCTGCTCGACGTGCCGGCGCTCGTCAAGGAAGGGACGATGCTCGCGACGGGCTTCTTCCCCGGGGGACGCGATCAGAGCTACGCGGTCCAAGGCGAGGACAAATGGCTGGCGGGCACGTCGGAAGTGCCGCTCGTCTCGTATTACGCCGGCGAAATCATCGACTTGGACCGGCCGAAGCTGCTCGGCGCGGCAAGCGCCTGTTACCGGAGCGAGGTCGGCTCGGCGGGCCGGGACGTGCACGGGCTGTACCGCGTCCACCAGTTCGCGAAGGTGGAGCAGGTCGTCCTGTGCCGCGCGGAGCAAGACGAAGGCTTGGCGTGGCTGGAGCGGCTGACGGCGAACAGCGAGGAGCTGCTGCGGTTGCTGGAGCTGCCGTACCGCGTCGTGGCCGTCTGCGGCGGCGATCTCTCGGCCAAAAACCACAAGCAGTACGATATCGACACTTGGATGCCGAGCCGGGACGACTACGGGGAGACGCATTCGGCGTCGCTGCTGCTCGATTATCAGGCGAGACGGTCGAACATCCGGTACCGGGACGAGGACGGCCGCCTGCGGCATCCGTATACGCTGAACAACACGATGGCCGCCACGCCGCGCATCCTCATCCCGCTGCTCGAGAATCATCAGCGGGAGGACGGCTCGGTCCGCGTGCCGGAGGCGCTTCGTCCGTACATGTACGGCCTCGAGGCGCTCCGGCCGGAGACCGAAGCGTAAAAGGATGGCCCCCGAAGGGAAATGCAGGTATACTACTGGTGTAAGCACTTCCATTCGATGGGTAACGAGAGGAGCACGGCGAGATGAATCCGGGAAACATCGCGCAAACGGCGCAAGCCATTCGGACCAACGTCAGCAAAGTCATCGTCGGGAAAGAAGATATCGTGGATCAACTGATCATCGCCATTTTGACTTCGGGCCATGTCCTGCTGGAGGATGTGCCGGGCACGGGCAAAACGCTGCTCGCGAAGGCGGTGGCGAGGTCGATCGACGGCGAATTCAAGCGGATTCAGTTCACGCCCGACCTGCTGCCGTCGGATTTGACGGGCATCCATTTCTATAACCAGAAGCTGGCGGAATTCGAATTCCGGCCGGGCCCGCTGTTCGCCAACATCGTGCTGGCGGACGAGATCAACCGCGCGACGCCGCGCACGCAGTCCAGCCTGCTGGAGAGCATGGAGGAGCGCCAGGTCAGCATCGACGGCACGACGCATCAGCTGGGCCGCCCGTTCCTGGTCATCGCGACGCAGAATCCGGTGGAGCAGCAGGGGACGTTTCCGCTGCCGGAGGCGCAGCTCGACCGGTTTCTGTTCAAGCTGAAAATGGGCTATCCGACGACGGAGGAAGGCATCGCGATCATGAAGCGGTTCATGGCGGACAGCCCGCTGGAGCAGCTGGCGCCGGTCGTCGGCACCGCCGAGATCGAGGACGCGAAGCGCCATTACACGGGCGTGAAGGCGACGGACGAGCTGCTCGGCTACATGCTCGCCATCGTCGAGGCCACGCGCAAGCATCCCGACGCCGTGCTCGGGGCGAGCCCGCGGAGCAGCCAAGCGCTGCTGCGCGCTTGCCAGGCCCGGGCGGCCATCCAGGGCCGGGATCACGTGCTGCCGGACGACGTTAAGGCGATGGCCGTGCCGGTCCTCGCGCACCGGATCTCGCTGCGCAGCGTGCAGCGGATGCGCGCGGATGCCGCCGAGCACGTCGTCGCCGGCATTCTGTCGACCGTCCCCGTGCCCGCGGACGCGCCGCTCGTCGGGCGGGCGTAACCCCGCCGCGGAAGGGAGAGGGGATCCATGGGCATACAATGGTACATTTTGAGCGCGGTGCTCGTGATCGTGCTTCAGCGCTACCTGTTCCGGTATTTCGGCATGCGCAAGGTGAGTTATTCGCGCGCGTTCAGCACGGCCGCCTGCTTCGAAGGGGACGACGTCGAGATGGTGGAGAAGCTCGCGAACGGCAAGCTCTTGCCGGTGCCTTGGCTGCGGGTAGAATCGATGCTGCACGCGGGGCTGCGGTTCCGGAGCGACGCCAACTTCGACGTCAGCAACGGGGAGTTTTTCCAGAACCATAAGAGCCTGTTCAGCCTGATGGGCAACAAGCAGCTGACGCGGCGGCATGCCGTGCATGCCGCGCATCGCGGCTGCTACCGGGTGACGAGCGCCTCGCTGACGTTCGGCGACCTGTTCGGCTTGTTCAGCGCTTGGAAGAAGGTGCCGCTGCAGGTGGAGCTGCTCGTCTATCCGCTTCCGGCCGACAGAAGCCTGATTCAGCTGCCGTCCCGCAGCTGGCAGGGGGACATCGCCGTGCGGCGCTGGATCGTCGAGGATCCGTTCGCGATCAGCGGCGTGCGGGAATACCGGCCGGGCGATTCGTTCAAGATGGTCAACTGGAGCGCGACGGCCCGGACCGGCGAGCTGCAAGTGCACCGCCGCGACTACACCGCGGACTTTCGCCTGATCGTGCTGCTGAACGTCGAAGACCATGCCGGCATGTGGGAGGCGGTCAACGATACGGCGCTGATCGAGCAGGGGATCCGGCTCGCCGCCGGCATCCTGCAGCTGGCGACGGAGCAGGGGCTGGAGACCGCCTTCGCGTGCAACGGCCATTCGATCGACGCGCCGGACGACGTGATGACGGTGGAGCGGGGCAGCGGCAGCGAGCATCTGACCCATTTGTTCGGCCAGCTGGCCAAACTCGCCATCGTCCGCCGGCTGCCGTTCCATACGATGGTGGAACAGCTCGCGCCGCAATGGGAAGAGCGCAGCGACATCGTCGTCGTGTCGGCCTTCATCAGCGATGACATCGCGGAGGCGATGGCGGGGCTTCGGCGGGACGGTCACGCGGTCGACTGGCTGCCGATCGCCGCGAGGGAGGCGGAAGCGGTATGACAAACAACATGCGTCTTCTCGGCGGCAGCTTGATCGTCGCCGGCGTGCTGGAGCTGCTGCTGTTCTTCCCCGTCACGCTCTTCGCCTATGTGTTGGCGCCGCCCGGTTCGGCCGGGCTTGCCGCCGTCGCGCTGCTGCTGCTCGCCGCGTACGCGGTCGGCTACGGGCTGAACGCGCTGCTGAAGTTCAAGCGCGCCTTCCCCCGGCTGCTGATCGCCGCCGTCATCGGAGCGGCCGCGGGTTACGCGCTGTTCGGCATCGCGAAAGGGAGCATCGTCCTCATGCTGCTGCTCGCCTGCGCCGTGTACCGGGGCTCCAGGCTGCCGGGCTGGCCGCTGCACGCCAGGCTGGCGACGCAGGATTACATCGTCGGCGTAGGCTTGTATTTCGTCGGAGCGCTCGCGGACGGCATCAAGGAGACGATCGACGGGTATCGGGGGCTCTATCTCGGCGCCGGCCTGTTTACGCTGTTCGCGGCGCTTTATTTGACGAACCGCGGCATGGTCGGCCGCGAGACGCTGTCCGGCGCGGCGAAGCCGACGGTCGAGCCGTCCGTGCGGCGCAACAACCGCATTTTCGTTGCCGTCGCGATCGCCGTCACCGTCCTCGTCGCCGCCAGCTACCAGCTGCAAGCGCTGCTGGGCTCGGCCTGGCAGTCGCTCAAGCAGTGGCTCGCGGGGCTGTTCAGCGGGGGCGGCGGCGACGTGAAGCCGCCGGACGAGCAGACCGCGCAGCAGTCGCCGGACATGCTGCCGCCGCTCGACAAGACGCGCACGATGCCCGCGTGGGTCGACCACTTGATGTACGCGATCGTCATCGCGTTCCTGCTCGTGCTGCTGGTGCTGCTGCTGCGGCGGGTCAACCGGCTGCCGGGCTGGCTGGGCGCGCTCGGCCGCAAATTCATGCAGCTGTTCGACCGCGACGGAAGCGTCGCGGAGCGCGGCTACGTCGACGAAGTCGAGCGAATCCGGAAGACGGAGCGCGGATTGTTCAAGTGGTTCGGCCGATCGAAGGACGAACGGCTGCGGTGGAAGGACCTCGCGGACAACGAGTCGCGCCTGCGTTATTTGTACAGACGCTGGGTCGGCGGCGCCGTCAAGCGCGGCTACGAGCACCGGGCCAACCTGACCCCGGAGGAAATCCGTCGCGCGCTGAGCGGCGACGGCCCGGCGGACGACGCGGCGGCGGAGACGCTCGTGCGGCACTATCAAGAGGTGCGGTACGGGAGCGGGAAATTAACCGACGACCAGCTGCAGGCGATCGCGTCCCGGTTGGGCCAATCGAAGCCGTAGCCCGGCAGCCGGCAGGCGGGCATACATATTTACCCATGGTCGGGGAAACCTAAGGCGGCACATTGATGCATTCCGAAGGAGGTTCGTCCATGAACTACAATATGCCCGGTCAGCCGGTCAACAGCCAGCAGCTGACGTACGAGCAGTTTCAGGAGCAGGTCAGGCAGCGGCAGGAACAAGAGCAGCAGCGCGCGAAGGATGCGCTTCGCAGCGCGGGGCTCGACCCGAAATCGCAGCATATACAGGCGATCGTCCAATCGCTGTACGGCGTGGAAAACGAGCTGAAACTCGCTGAAAACCAGCTGCAAATGCAGATGGATGCGCAGAAGCGCCAAATCCAGCAAATCCAGCAAAAAATCCAGCAGGCGATGGCGCAGGTGCAGGGCACGGTCCCGGGATCGATGCAAAGCGGCGCCAACACGCAAACCATGGCTCAAAACTACATGCAATAAACGGCGACGACCGCCGCGAAATCCTTCTTGCCGTCCGAACGGGGACGGCGGGAAGGATTTTTTGCGTCGCCCGGAGCTTTGTGTTAATAAATATAACACCAATGCTACATATGTGTTCACTAAGTGAATTTTATGTAATATAATATAACATAAATACGGCCATGGAGTACGCGGCCGCCGGTTAAGCGAGCGAGATTACCGGATGCATCGCGCCGTGCTTCACCGCCGCGAACGATGAAAGGAAGGTGCAACGTGAAAATCGGCGCGATTTATTTGGCGGCCGGCTTCAGCCGGCGAATGGGCGAGGCGAAGCTGCCGCTCGAGCTCGCGCCCGGCGTGACGCTCGGCAGCCGCGGATTGCTCGAGGTGCGGCGCGGCGGCTTTCAGCCGATCGTCGTCGTCGTCCGGCCGGAGGATCCGCTGCTGTGGCTGTACGACGGCGCGGCGGGCCGCGCCCGGCTGCCGAAGTTCCGCATCGCCCCGTGCAGGGATGCGCGCGAAGGCATGTCGCGCTCCATTCGCATCGGCATGCAGGCACTGCTGCCGGACGAACCGGACGCGGTGCTCGTCGCGCTGGCCGACCAGCCGTTCGTGTCGGTTTCGCTGCTCCGGCGGTTAGCGTCCGTCTTCCGCGAGGATCCGGCCGCGGATTTCGTCGCGAGCGGCTGCGACGGCGTATCGGCGTTTCCCGTGCTGTTCAACAAGACCATGTTCGACCGGCTATGCCGGCTGGAGGGAGACGCCGGCGTGCGGGCGCTGCTGCAATCGCCGGAGTATCGGGGGAGAGCCGTGCGCTGCGCCGCGGAGTGGGCGTTCGTCGACATCGACACGAAGGCGCAGCTGGAGAAGGCAAGGCTGATCTGGTCGCAGGTGCAGGCCAGAGCACGATAAGGCAGAGGGCCGGGATCGGGATTACGGAACCAAAGGAGGGAGCCGCATGAATGACGGGAAGCGCCATATCGGCTTATTGCGAAGCGACATCGAATTCCGAAGGACGGCGCGGACCGACGGCACGATGCCGTTCGGCGCGCTGCCGGCGGACGGCGAAGACCGGTTCCTGCCGGAACAGGGCATCGTCCTGATGACGACGGAAGGCTGTGCCGGCCGCGCGGAAGCGGCGCCGGCTCGCAAGGGAGGCCGGAGATGAGCATCCAATTGTGGCAGTTGAATACGCTGAGCCGCGAGCGATTCATCGGCGAGCTGGGCGCGATATTCGAGCATTCGCCGTGGGTGGCGGAGCGGATCTGGCCGTACCGGCCGTTCCGTTCGCTCCGCGAGCTGCACGAGGCGATGATGCACGCGGTGGGCGAGGCGACCGAGGAGCAGACGCTCGCGCTGCTGCGGGCGCATCCCGGCCTGGCGCCGCGCGCGGCCATGACGGACGAATCGGCGGCGGAGCGGCGTTCGGCGGGGTTGGATGCGCTGACGCCCGACGAATCCGGCCGGTTCGCCGACCTGAACGCCGCGTATGCGTCGAAGCACGGCTTCCCGTTCATCATCGCCGTGCGGGGGAAGACGAAGGCCGACATTCTGGCCGCGATGGCCCGCAGGCTGGAGAACGACGGCGGCATGGAGCGGAGGCAGGCGTTGGCCGAAGCGGGGCGCATCGCGGAGCTGAGGCTGCGCGACCGCGTGGAGGAGTAACGGCGAAGAGGATGGCGACATTCGCGATTGCGCATCGGACGCGCGTTATTCTATGGCAAGCGCGACGTGCTCCCTTATCGCACGGCACGCAAGGTCGTCGCTCGTTGTGCCCGCGATTCCGGAATCGGCGTACGCGGGGGACGGCAAGCGTCCTCCGCTGGATCATCGGGCTTCCGCGTCATCCGTCGGCCGCTTTACAGACCTTCTTCCGGATGATAGAGTGAGACGAACCGATGAACCGACGGAGGAGCGATGGAAAGTGAGCACCAACGATAAAGATGCCGTACCGCAAGCCGCGGATGCCGCGCATCCCTATTACCGGCACGCGGAGCAGGCGTTCCGGCTGCTGCCGGACGCGGTCGAGCGGCTGACGGCGCTGCGCGAGGCGTTCCGCGCCGCGGACGAGGATTTTTTGGCGGTCGAGCTGAAGACGATGATCGCCCGGCTGGAAGAGATCCGCGCGCTGCTGGCGGACGGGCCGCAGGGCTGACCGGCGCGGGCCGGATTCCGGCCGCGATGCGCGGCACGGAGGCGTTTCCCGACTCGCGGGAACGCCTCTTTTTGCGCTGCAATCTACCAGCCGGGCCTAGGAGGATGCCCCGCTCCATTCGATTCCCCGCGTCATAGAATAGAGGAATGGAAGAATAGAGGAGGCGTCACCTTTGCCGGTATTGGACACGGGACTTCTGTATAATCGGGAAAAGCGGCGTACGGCGAGCTTGAGCATCAGCGTCATGAATCGGGGCAGACAGGGGGCAAGGGCGGCCGTGCAGCTGTACACGGCATCGCCGGCGGGAAGCGCGCAGGGAACGGGCGGGCACGAGACGGGCTTCGGCCGGATGCAGACGGAATCGCTGGCGACCGTGCAGCTAAGTCCGGCGGGACGCGACCGGAGCATGTATTTCGTCTCGCGGGACGTGCTGCTGGAGGCCGTCTACGGCATTCGCGTAACCGTCAGCGGACTCGCGGCGGGGGAGGTCGCGGCGACGCTGGCGGAGCTGGACGAGAAGGGCGCCGTCATCGCGCAGCACCGTCTCAAGCTGCTGCCCGCCGGGACGGACGACATCCTGCACGCGTACATCGCGAATCACACCCAGCATTCGCTCACGGTCCTGCAGACCGACACGAACGCGCGGGTCGCCGCGATCCCGCTGCCGGCGGGCAGCAGTCCGCGCAAGCTGTCGTTCACGCCGGACGGCCGGGAGGTGTACGTCACCTGCCAAGGCGACAAAACGGTCCGCGTCGTCGACACGCTCACCCACGAGGTGTGCGGCGAGCTGACGTTTCCCCAGGAAGCCGTGCCGATCGCGGTCGCGGTTTCGCCCGTCGGCGCCCGGGCGTACGTCACGACGGTCATCCGCGATTACGTCGCCGTCTTCGATACCGACGCCAGGTCGCTGATCAAGCTTATCGCCATGCCAGCGGGCAGCGATCCCGCGTCGGTCGCCGTGTCGCCGGACGGGAAACGGGCGTACTGCTGCCTCATCAACCGCGGCACGATCGCGGTGATCGACGCGGAGACGCTGGGCGTCGGCGTGACGATCAAGCTGCCGTTCGGGGCGAAGCCGTCGGCGATCGCGCTCTCCCCGGACGGAACGCGCGCCTACGTGACCGACGTCTATCACGACCGGGTCTATTGCATCCAAACCGCGACGCATGCCGTCTCGGCCGTCATCCAGCTGGAGATCGACAGCGACCCGCAGCAGCTCGCCGTCACCCCCGACGGCGCGCTGGCGTACGTGGCCTGCCGGGGTTCGGACGAGATCGTCGCGGTCAACCTGTCGCGAAACGAGATTTTGACCAAGATCGAGCTGCCCCAGGGCAGCAACGCGAGCGACATCGCGGTGACCGCGGACGGACTCAAACTGTACGTGACGATTTTGACGTTCGGGTACGTAGCGGTCATCGAGGTGGCCAGCCAACTGCCGATCGCGATCCTGCCGACGGGCAGCTTTCCGTCCGGCGTGGCGGTATCCCCGATTCTGCTGCAGGGCTAGCAGGGGTCGAACGGCAAAAGCAAAAAACCGCAAGGACGAGGCAAGCGGCCTCTCCCTTGCGGTTTTTTGCGCGCGCCCGGCGAAGGGCTTCGAGCCTCGAAGCACGAGGAGCGGGCCTTGCCGAGCCTTGGCTAACCATGACAACCATGACTAACCATGCGTAACCATGACTAACCATGCGTAACCGTCGGTGCCTATTCCTCGCCGAGCGGCAGCCATTTCAGCACGTGCTGGATGTATTCGTCCCAATACTCCCAGCTGTGCTCGCCCGGCGCTTCCTCGTAGGTGAGCGGCAGTCCGAGCGCGTCCGCGTGCCGGCGGAACTTCACGTTGTCCTCGTAGAGGAAATCCTCGGTGCCGCAATATTGATAGAGCCGCGGAATCGGCCGGCCGGATGCCTTCAGCGTCTCGGCGGCCAGGAACAGGTTGTTCGGTAGCCCGTTCACGACGTCGGCCGTGCCGAAGATCCGCCCGAAATCGACCGGCGCGCGTTCCTCGAACGTCGACACGTCGAGCGCGCCGGACAGGCTGGCGGCCGCGGCGTACTGCTCCGGCTTATTGAGCGCGAGCTTGAACGCGCCGTAGCCGCCCATCGACAAGCCGGCGACGAAGTTGTCCTCGCGGCGGTCCGACAGCGGGAAGAAGGAGCGGGCCAGCGCCGGCAGCTCTTCGCTGACGAACGTCCAATAATCGCCGCCGCTCGCCATATCGGTGTAGAAGCTGCGGTGGACGGCCGGCATGACGACCGCGAGGCCGAGCGGCGCGACGTAGCGCTCGATCGACGTGCGGCGCAGCCAGATCGTATGGTCGTCGGACAAGCCGTGCAGCAGGAACAGCGTCTTATGCTTGCGCTGGGTTGCCTTCGATTCCATTCCGATTTGCGATTGCGCGTTTTGCGGCAGGATGACGTACATCGAGCTGGATAAGCCGAGCACGTCGGAGAAGAAGTCGCATTGAATCAATGCCATGGCGAATGAAGCCTCCCCTACAAGGATATGAATGCAATGGAACCGCTTGCAGGACAAGCCGGTCCGTTCTTCTCTATTGAAGCATTTCTCGCGCGCCGCGTATAGTCCAATTTTCGGTCTCCGGATTGCGCGCGCCGCGTGCCGGGACTGTTCATATTCCGTTCAAAATCGAACGTTATGCTGAATCGGCAAGCTAGCGAAGGGAACGCCGAAGAGGCGCGAAAGGAAGGAATGCCATGGAAGCTCGTCACGTCCAAGATCAACAGGCTGCAGGATCGACCGAAAATCACCGTCATCCCTCGGATGAGCATGATAGAAAAGCCGAAACCGCGCGTCATGCATCGGGCCGGGGCAAGGAACCCGCCGGCGGGGAAGCGGGAACGCCGAGTCGTAGCCGCTCCGGGAAAGGAGAAGGGGAAGGCGAACAAAAAGGCGAAGGAAAAGGCGAAGGAAAAGGGAACTGGCGGCTGTTCCTGAAGCTGCTCGCCCGCACGAAGCCGTCCAAGCGGCTCATCGCGGCGGCGATCGCGCTGAGCCTCGGCGGCACGCTGGTCTCGCTCGTCATCCCGCTCTTTACGAAGAAGCTGGTCGACGGCTTCGACGTCAGCAGTCTCGGCTTCGGCCAAATCGCCGCGTTCGCCGGCGTCTTCATTCTTCAAGCCGTCGTCAGCGGCGTGTCGATGTACATGCTGAACCTCGCGGGCCAGCGCGTCGTGGCGAATTTGCGCGACCAGCTGTGGCGGAAGCTGCTGAAGCTGCCGGTCGCCTACTACGACCGCAACCGGACGGGCGAGACGATCAGCCGGATGACGAACGACACCGGCATCGTCAAGCAGCTGATCGCGGAGAACTTCACCGGGTTCCTCAGCGGCATTATTTCCGTCGCCGGCTCGGTCGTCGTGCTGTTCTACATGGATTGGCGGATGACGGCGGTCATGCTGGGGGTGATCCCCGTCGCTGCGCTGTTCATGGTGCCGCTCGGCCGTCAAATGTACCTCGTGTCCAAAGGGATCCAGACCGAGACGGCTTCCTTCACGGCCACGCTGACCCAGGTGCTGTCGGAGATCCGGCTCGTCAAGTCGATGAACGCGGAGCCGCGGGAATACGCCGCCGGGGAGCGGGGCATCTCGAGCCTGTTCCGCTTCGGCCGCAGGGAGGCCAAGATTCAGGCCCTGATCGCGCCGCTCATGTTTTTCGTCATGATGATGCTGCTCGTCGTCATCGTGGGCTACGGCGGCATGCGGGTATCGTCCGGCGCCTTGTCGGCGGGCGAGCTGGTCGCGTTCATCCTGTATCTCATTCAGATCGTCATGCCGATGTCGCAAATCTCCACCTTCTTCACGCAATTCAAGAAGACGGTCGGCGCGACGGAACGCATCGTGCACATCCTGGACGCGGACGAAGAAGATCACGAGCGGGGCGGAGAGGTGGCGGACGCGAACCGGCCGATCCGGTTCGAAGGCGTGAGCTTCGGCTATGAAGGCGGCGAGCAGGTGCTGCGGGACGTCGCGTTCGACGTGGCGCCGGGCACGGTGGCGGCGGTCGTCGGTCCGAGCGGCGGCGGCAAAACGACGCTGTTCTCGCTGCTCGAGCGGTATTACGAGCCGACGGGAGGAACGATCAAGCTCGGCGGCGACGAGATCGGCAGCTTCGCCTTGTCGTCGTGGCGCCGGCAAATCGGCTACGTCTCGCAGGAAAGCCCGCTCATCGCGGGGACGATCCGCGAGAACATCTGCTACGGCATCGACCGCGCCGTAAGCGGGGAAGAACTTGCGCGCGCGGCGGAAATGGCGTATGCACACGTCTTCATCCGGGAGCTGCCGAACGGGTACGACACGGAAGTCGGCGAGCGCGGCATCAAGCTTTCGGGCGGCCAGCGCCAGCGGATCGCCATCGCGCGGGCGCTGCTGCGCGATCCGAAGATTCTGATGCTCGACGAAGCGACTTCGAGCCTCGACTCCAAGTCGGAGGTCGTCGTGCAGGAGGCGCTCAAGAACCTCATGGCCGGCCGGACGACGCTCGTCATCGCGCATCGCCTGTCCACCGTCGTGGACGCGGACCAGATCGTCTTCGTCGAGAAGGGGCGAATCACGGGACGGGGCACGCACGACGAGCTGCTGCGGGAGCATCCGATGTACCGCGAGTTCGCGACGCAGCAGCTCCGGCTGCAGGAGCGGGAAGCGGCGGCGCCGGACACCGCATAGGATTCTCGCCAGTGAGACGACATCCCGGCAAGGAACGGGCTCCATGGCGGGACGCTAGGCAAGGCAGGGCGGGACGCTAGCCAACGGTTGAAAAAATCATATCCGATTTCCATTCTCACTGATAATTATTATCAGCCTTGGCTATACTACTTCTAGACGAAGGCGGGCCGCCTTCTAGGCAAAGGCGGCCCGCATAACAGCTTTAGATTTTCGGTTCGAACGTTTTGCAGTCGGTTTCTTCGGAATTATGGGCCTGCTTGCCACGGTTGTTCACGACATAAATCGATGAGGCGTTGCATTGGTTGCCGGCTGCCCAATATTTGCAGGAATTCACTTCGCACAATACATCTTTCGCCATGAGCGTATTCACCTCCATCCTTCGTCTAGGATGGACGCTTTTGCATGCCTTTTATACCCGACCGACGCAATTTGATTGCCGTATGCCGCCGTCCGCTATATCATGGAGAAAAACGGAAGGGGCCTATCGTTCGTTCGGGCATCATAGGCAATAGGAACGGAATCATGCGCACGGTTATTCGTTGGCTCGCCTACGGCGCCGTCATGGGCGGCTTGACGGGAAGCGCCTCGGCGCTCTTCCTGTGGGGGCTGGACCGGGCGACGGACGTCCGGTTGTCGGCGCCCTGGCTCTTGTGGCTGCTTCCGCCGGCGGGCGCGCTCGTCAGCTTGCTGTATTCGCGTTACGGCGGCAGCGCCGGCAAAGGCAACAATCTCATCGTGGAACAAATCCGGTTGGGCGACGCGCCCGCGGAGCGCTTGGAACGGGTATCCGCGGTTATGGCGCCGTTCGTCCTGATCGGCACGTGGGCGACGCATCTATTCGGCGGCTCCGCCGGCCGGGAAGGGACCGCCGTGCAGATGGGCGGCAGCCTCGCGGAAGCGTTCGGCCGGCTGGTCCGGGCGGAAGGCGCCGACCGGCGCGCGCTGCTGATGAGCGGCGTCGCGGGCGGATTCGCTTCCGTCTTCGGCACGCCGCTGGCCGGCGCCGCATTCGCGCTCGAAGTCGTGACGCCGGGCCGCCGGATCTCGCCGAAGACGATCGTGCCGTGCGCGGTCGCGGCGTTCGCCGGCGACGCGGTCACCCGCGCGTGGGGCATTCGCCACCTGCAGTACGCGCTGGGGATCATCCCGGTCTTCTCGGCGGCGCTGCTCGCGAAAATCATCGCGGCGGCGGTGCTCTTCGGACTGATGAGCCTGCTGTTCACGCTCGCCGTCGGCTGGGTCAAGCGCGGGCTGGCCGCGCTTATCGCGCGCGCGTGGCTGCGGAGCGTCGCCGGGGGCTTGCTCGTCATCGGCCTGACGTATGCCGCGGGCACGCGGAATTACCTCGGGCTCAGCCTGCCGCTGCTCGTGCGGGCTTTTCACGAGCCGCTGTCCGCGCTCGCGTTTCTGTGGAAGACGGTATTCACCGCCGTCACGCTCGGCTCCGGATTCATGGGCGGCGAAGTGACGCCGCTGTTCGTGATCGGGGCGGCGCTCGGCAACGCGCTGGCGCCGCTGCTTCATCTCGGGGCCTCGTTTCTGGCCGGTCTCGGGCTGATCGGCGTATTCAGCGGCGCGGCCAACGCGCCCGCGGCCTGCTTCTTCCTCGGCCTCGAGCTGTTCGGCGCCGACGGCGCGGCGTACATGCTCGTCGTTTGCTTGGTCAGTTATATGTTTTCCGGACATGCGGGCATTTACGGGGCGCAGCTAGGCGGCGTGCCGAAGCCGCGGTATTTCGTTCGGTTTCCCGGCGCCGCGCTGCTGCGCGACCGGCTGAACCGGAGAAAATCCGCCCGGTCGCGATCTTCTTGAACGAAAAAGAGCACCGTTTCCGGCTTGCGGAAACGGTGCTCTTGTCTTCTCGATGCGTTAGGTGCTGCCAGGCTACACGCGGCGCGCGAACGCGTAGTGCGATTTCCACCAGCCGGAGTTGATCGTGGAGATCGTGACGCCCGGCTTGCCGTACGTGTGGATGACTTTGCCTCCGCCGATGTAGATGCCGACGTGGTGGACCGGGCTATAGAAGAACACGAGATCGCCCGGCTTCAGATTGCTCTTGCTGACGTACTTGCCGACCTTCGACTGGGCGTGCGACGAGCGCGGCAGCGTGACGCCGTGCATGCCGAAGACGCGCTTCGTGAACGACGAGCAATCGAACACCCGGGTCGTCGACGTGGACGCGTCGAATTTGTACGGCGTGCCCATGTATTTTTTAGCGGAAGCGATTACCGCAGACGCTTTCGAGGAAGAAATTGCCGCATGCGCCGGTTTGGCCTGAAGGACCGCCGTGCCGCCCATCAATAAAGAAAAGCTCACCGTTACGCTCATCATCAGTTTACCGAATTTGTTCTTCGTCATGAGTAAATTCCCCCTTGGGTGTAGGTTCTGGTTGTCGGTTCCGACTAGGAATAAAGTTCGGCGACAGTCCGCCTGGATAAGTGCGTCGGACGCAGCGTCTGCCGTCTGACCAAGGCCGTTTGACCTAGTCCAACTATACCACAAGTTTTTTTCCCAGCATTTGCATGCAACCTTTGCGTCACAAGCCCATCAAGGCTTTCACGCGAACTATGAGAAAACCATTAGAAATTCCTCATGATCGGTATCTTGACATATTGAAAGCGCTTATCCGAATACAATTAGTCATAATGGGGCAAAGGAGCCGGCGATCATGACGGTATTCTATCTGGCAAGCATGGCGGCGGTGACGGGCTTGTCCGGCAGGTCGATCTGGCACGCGTACCGGCGGCGCGCCTCCCTGAGCTGCATGGCCGGCATGATGATCGCCATGACGGTGGGCATGATGCAGAGCCTGGCCGCCGGGACGGTGGCGGGCATCCTGTTTCCGCAGGATTTGGCGGTTCCGACGGCGGGCGCCGTTCTCCTCGGCGTCGCCTGCGGCTATTTGGCGGGAAAGCCGGTCAGCACGATGGCGGCGCTCGACGGCATGCTGGCAGGCATCATGGGCGGCATGATGGGCGCGATGCTCGGCGTCATGCTGGGCGACCGCGCGGCGACGATGGTGCTGTTCGTCGACGTGCTGTTTCTATTTATACATATCGTGCTGCAGCAGCTGATCCGGGAAGAAGGCGGCGCGCCGGCCTCGGCCGGGGATCGGAACGCCGGCGCTTCGGGCGCCGGCACCGTGCTGCTGCATCCGTACGTGTTCGGGCTCGGCATCTTCGTGCTTGCGGCCGTATTCCTTTATCAAGCCTGAAGCGCGGGGCGGCCGACGGCGACGCTTGCGATCATTTCGGTTGAAGTGCGCGCATAGGCTGGTTACGGATGGCGAACCGGCCGTTCAAGACGAACCGAACGGGAGAGGATCGACATGACGAGCGTGATCGAAGTCCGGGGCATGTCCTGCCAGCACTGCGTCAGCAGCATCGAAGGCGCTTTGAAGAAGAGAGGCGTCGCCGCCAAGGTCGACCTTCCGCGCAACCGCGTGACGGTCGATTACGAAGCGAAGGCGATCACGATCGAGCAAATCAAATCGACGATCGAGGGCCAAGGCTTCGACGTCGTCTCCTGAGCCGGTCCCCCTCGGAAGGCGCAAGCGCAAAAAAAGCCGATCCCCTTGCCGGATCGGCCTTTTCTTGCGCCGCCGCGGCATGCTATGATTAAGGCTTGATTGGAGGCTCGCATGTCGTGAATACGTATCCTTTTGAATTCGATCCCAAAACGCCGTTCATCCAGCAGGCCAGCGACTGGATCGCGGACGTTTTTTACGAGCGGCTGCCCGAAGCGGGCTTCGAGCTGCGGGACGAGCAGATTTACATGGCGTTTCAGCTGGAACGCGCGTATCAGGAGAAACGGACGATTTTCGCGGAAGCCGGCGTCGGCACGGGGAAGACGCTCGTGTATTTGTTGTACGCCGTGCTGTACGCGCGCTACGCGCGCAAGCCGGCGATCATCGCCTGCGCGGACGAATCGCTGATCGAGCAGCTGGTCAAGCCGGAGGGCGACATCCCCAAGCTCGCACGCTACCTGGACCTGACGATCGACGCCCGGCTGGGCAAATCGATGGACCAGTACCTCTGCCTGAACAAGCTGGACGACGCGCGCGGGAACGCGGAGCATCTGGAAGCGATCGGGGAGGTGTACGCCTCGCTGCCGGACTTCGTGAACAGTCCCGGCACGATGCAGGCCTTCCGGCCGTACGGCAACCGGAAGGACTATCCGAATTTGTCGGACGAGCAATGGCGCGCGATCTCCTGGGATCCGTTCCAGGACTGCCTCGTCTGCAGCCGGCGCCACCGCTGCGGCCAGACGCTCTCGCGGGAGCATTACCGCAAGGCGGCGGACGTGATCGTCTGCTCGCACGACTTCTATATGGAGCATGTGTGGACGTACGAATCCCGGAAGCGGGAAGGCCAGCTGCCGCTTCTTCCGGAGCACAGCTCGGTCGTGTTCGACGAAGGCCATCTGCTGGAGACGGCGGCGCAAAGCGCGCTCACCTATAAGCTCAAGCACGCGGCGTTCGAGGCGATCGTCACGCGCCTCCTGCAGAGCGATATCCGCGAATCGCTGGCCATGGCCGTCGAGGACGCCATCGCGCAGAGCGAGAAGCTGTTCGGCCTGATCGACGGAACGAGCGTCGCCGTCGAGGCGTCGGACCGGCTGGAGGTGCCGCTGACCGGGCGGCTGCTCCGCGAGGTGGAGCGGTTCGCCGCGCTGCTGGACGCCATCGAGGAAGAGCTCGTCTTCGAGAGCGGCATGTTCACGATCGACGCGTACCAGCTGACGATCGTGGAGGAGCATCTCGACATGCTCCAGACGGCGCTGCGGCTGTTCAAGCAGCCCGAGATGCTGATCTCCTGGGCGGAGCGGGAGCCGGACGGCACGACGCTCGTCATCATGCCGAAGCTCGTGAAGGAGCTGCTCAAGGAGCGGGTGTTCTCGAGCGGCATGCCGGTCGTCTTCTCGTCGGCGACGCTTTCCGCGGGCGGCTCGTTCCGCTACATCGCCGACAGCCTCGGCATCGAGGACGCGCTGTCGTTCTCCGTCCCTTCGCCGTACGATTACGAGAACCGGATGGCGGTGGCGGTCTCGGGCGAGACGGACATCGCCGCGAAGCTGCGGCTGACGCTCGCGCGGCTGCGGCAGTCGGAAGGCCGGGCGCTGCTGTTGTTCCCGTCGCGGGAGGAGCTGGCGCGGTTCCGGGAAAGCATCGCCGGCATGCCCGCCTTCGGCGGGTTCCGCTTCCTGTACGAAGGGGACGCGGAGATCAGCCATCTGATCGCGGACTTCCAGCGCGACGAGGCAAGCGTCCTGTGCGCCGTCACGCTGTGGGAAGGACTGGACATTCCCGGACCTTCGCTGTCGCACGTGCTGCTCTGGGCGCTGCCGTTCCCGCCGCGCGATCCCGTGTTCGCGGCCAAGCGCCGGGAAGCGGCCGACCCGTTCCGGGACGTGGACATGCCCTACATGCTGCTCCGGCTGCGGCAGGGAATGGGCCGGCTGATCCGCAAGCGCGACGACGAGGGAATCGCGACGATCTTCGGCGGCGAATTGGCCGACGAAGCGGTGATGGGCCCGGTCCGGGACGTCCTTCCGGAAGGCGCGGCGCTGTCCGTCTTGGCTCCGTCCGCGAATTGACATCTACCAGCACGGCTCTTACAATTTGAGTAGACTGATAGAAAAGGAAGGGAACCGATGACGCAACCGATCAAAAAGTCCACCTACAAAAGCCAGCGCAAGGCCGAGCAGGAGCGGATGGAACGACAGCGCAAGACGATGAGGAAGCTGATCTGGGGGACCGCGATCGTCGTCGTGCTCGGCATCGTCGCGGCGCTGATCTTCACGCCGAGATCGAATCCGACCGACTTCGATTACGCCAACCTCCCCGTGCTCGGCAAGACCGACGCGCCGGTCAAGATCGTCGAGTTCGGCGACTACAAATGCCCGTCCTGCCAAATTTTCAGCCAACAGGTAAAGCCGGTGCTGGAGAAGGAATACGTCGAGACCGGCAAGGTTGCGCTCTACTTCATGGATTTCCCGTTCATCGGGCCGGACTCCACGACCGCCGCGCTGGCGGCGCATTCCGTCTTCCATCAAAGCAACGACGCGTTCTGGAAATACTACGACGCCTTGTACAAGAACCAACCCGACGAGAAGACGCTCTGGGCGACGCCCGACTATCTCGTGAAGCTCGCGAAGGATAACGGGATCGACGTCGATACGGATCTGCTGAAGAAGGACATCGACGGCCAGACGTACATCAAGGAAGTGAACGCGAACAATTCGGCCGCGATCAAGGCCAACGTGCAGTCGACGCCGACGCTGTTCATCAACGGCAAGGAATTCACCGGCAGCTTCGCCGACTACGGCGCGATCAAGACGGCCATCGAGGACGCGCTGAAGGACGCGTCCGAATGACGACGGCGCCGTTCCCGGGGTTCTTTCGCCGCTATGCGCTTTATTTCGCCTGGGTCGTCTCGATCGTCGCGGTCGGGAGCAGCCTCTATTTGAGCGAAATCATGAAATTCATCCCGTGCAACCTCTGCTGGTATCAGCGGATCTTCATGTATCCGATCGTCATTCTGCTCGGCATCGCCTGCTATAATCAAGACCGCAAAATCATCCGCTACGTGCTGCCCCTGTCCGTGATCGGGGGCTGCATCTCCCTGTATCACTACTTGGAGCAGCAGATTCCCGCGCTCGCCAAGGTGCTGCCGTGCACGGTCGGCGTGCCGTGCAGCGAGGATTACCTGGACTGGTTCGGCGGCTACGTCACGATTCCGTTCCTCGCGCTCATCGCGTTCATCCTGATCACCGCGCTCCTCGCGAACGGCCTGAAGCAAGGCGCGCCGGACGAAGAGGACGAGGCGGACGACGAAGAGCGGGTTCTGCCGGCTCGTCAAACGCAGGTCAAATAGCTAAAGGCTGCCGCAGCGTCTTGGACGCGGGCGGCCTTTTTTTACGGAATCTCCCAGCGCTGTCGAATCCTCGGGATGTAAATATGAAGATTATGAGGAGATTCGTCGCTTTATTTGTCCCTCCCAATTAGTTCTGGTATCATGTATGGATGAACGCTATGACGGGTTAATGTAATAAGAAGGACTTTTTGGTTCCCGTTGTACTTACTTTTGATGGAGGTAGCCGTTAATGACAGCAGACAGCAATGACCGCAAGTCGCCCTGGGAGCTCTATTACGGTCCGAACCTGGGGTACATTGAAGAAATGTACGAGCAATACCTGCGCAACCCTGACGACGTAGATCCCGCCGTTAGAGAATCTTTCGAGAAGTGGGGACCGCCGCCGTCCGTCTCGGCCGGCAGCAACGTGAACGTGTTCCCCCCTTTGAAGGTAACGACGGACGGTTCCAATAGCATCAAGACGGTCGACCCCGCTTATTTGAAAAAAATCGTCGACGCCGGGAAGCTGGTCCGGAACATCCGCACGTTCGGTCATTTGGCGGCCGACAACGATCCGCTCGGCCTGACGCCGGCGCCGGACACCCGCCTGATCGAGCCGGCCACGTTCAAGCTGACGGACGCCGATCTCGAGGGCATTCCCGCCTCGCTGATCTGGGAAGAAGCGCCGGAATCCATCAGCAACGGCAAGCAAGCGATTCAACACCTGAAGGACGTGTACACGAAGTCGTTCGGCTTCGAATTCGCCCATATCCACGAGCAAGACGAACGCCTCTGGCTTCGCCGCCAAGCCGAGATCGGCATGGCCTCCAAGCCGATGACCGCGAAGGAGCGCATCGCGCTGCTGCAGCGCCTCATCGACGTGGAACAATTCGAAACGTTCCTGCACCGTTCGTTCGTCGGGCAGAAGCGCTTTTCGATCGAAGGAACCGATAGCTTAGTGCCGATGCTGGACGAAGTCGTGAGAGAAGTGGCTCATGACGGCGCACGGCATATTCTGATGGGCATGGCGCACCGTGGGCGGCTGAACGTGCTGACGCACGTGCTCGGCAAGCCGTACGCGTCGATCTTCTCCGAGTTCCACCATTCGCCGAACAAGGACCAGGACCTGTTCCCGTCCGAAGGCGCGCTCGGCATCAACATCGGCTATACCGGCGACGTGAAGTACCATCTGGGCGCCCACCGTTCGGTGAAGGAAGGCGAGACGGTCGAGACGCGCATCACGCTGGCGAACAACCCGAGCCACCTGGAATACGTCAATCCGATCGTCGAGGGCTTCACGCGCGCGGCGCAGGACGACCGCTCCAAGCCGGGCTACCCGGTCGCGAACTTCGGCAGCGCCGCGGCCATCATCATTCACGGCGACGCGGCGTTCGCGGGCGAAGGCATCGTGGCGGAGACGCTCAACTTCAAGAAGCTGGCCGGTTACGAGAACGGCGGCACGATCCACATCATCGCGAACAACCGCCTCGGCTTCACGACGGAGAGCAAGGATTCGCGTTCCACGTACTACGCGAGCGACTTGGCGAAAGGGTATGAAATCCCGATCGTGCACGTCAGCGCGGACGATCCGGAGGCGTGCATCGCCGCGGTCCGGATGGCGTGCGAATACCGCCAGAAATTCGGCAAGGACTTCCTGATCGACATGATCGGCTACCGCCGCCACGGCCACAACGAGACGGACGACCCGGAAACGACCCAGCCGCTGCTGTACCAGAAGCTGCGCAAGCATCCGGTTGCCTCCGTCATTTACGCCGAGCGCCTGAAAGAGAGAGGCTTCGTGACCGAGGAGCAAGTTCAAGCGCTTCGCCGCGAAGGCCTCGCGAAATTGCAGGCGGCGTTGGATGAAGTCAAAGAAAATGATAAAGCCTATAAGCAGCCGAAGGCCGACGAAGTGGGCAGCAAGCGCCGCAAGAAGGACATCGTGACCGGCGTGCCGCTGAAGAAGCTGGCGCCGATCAACGAAGCGCTGCTGCAATGGCCCGACGGATTCAAGGTGTACGACAAGCTGGATCGCATCCTGAAGCGTCGCGCGAACACGTTGAACGAAGGCGGCAAGGTCGACTGGGGCCAAGCGGAAGCGCTGGCGTTCGCCACGATTCTGTCCGACGGCACGCCGATCCGTCTGAGCGGCCAGGATTCCGAGCGCGCCACGTTCGCGTTCCGGAACATCGTGCTGCACGACGTCGAGAACAACAAGACGTTCTCGCCGATGCACACGCTGCCGCAGGCGAAGGCGTCGTTCGCCGTCCATAACAGCCCGCTCGCCGAGGCGTCCGTGCTCGGCTTCGAATACGGCTACAACGTCTTCTCGCCGGAAACGCTCGTCATCTGGGAAGCGCAGTACGGGGACTTCGCGAACTGCGCCCAAGTCATCATCGATCAATTCGTGACGGCCGGCCGCGTGAAATGGCAGGAAAAATCCGGCCTCGTCATGCTGCTGCCGCACGGCTACGAAGGCAATGGGCCGGAGCACTCCAGCGCGAAGCTGGAACGGTTCCTGCTGCTCGCGGCGGAAGACAACCTGACGATCGTCAACATGACGTCCGCTTCGCAATACTTCCATCTGCTGCGCCGTCAGGCGTCGATCCTGGGCACTGACGAAGCGCGTCCGCTTATCGTCATGGCGCCGAAGAGCCTTATCCGGAACCCGAGCGTCGCTTCGGATCCGGCCGAGCTGAGCGACGGCTCCTTCAAGCTGGTGCTCGAGCAGCCGGGTCTCGGCAAGAAAGCGGACAAAGTGGAGCGTTTGATTTTCTGCACGGGCAAGATGGCGATCGATCTGGAAGCGGCGCTCGAGCTGAAGGACGGACAAGCCGCCGATGCTTGGGACTGGCTGCACATCGTGCGCGTCGAGCAGCTCTATCCGTTCCCGAAAACCGACGTCGAGCAAATCATCGCGCGGTATCCGAACGTGAAAGAAGTGCTTTGGGTACAAGAAGAACCGCAAAACATGGGCGCTTGGAACTACGTCGAGCCGCGGATTCGCGCGCGCGTCAAAGCCGGCACGACGGTCCGCTATATCGGCCGTCCGAAGCGCTCCAGCCCGGCGAGCGGCTTCCACTACATCCACACGATGGAACAGCAGCGGATCGTATCCGTCGCACTTAACCGCAGCAAGCAAAATTAAATCCAGCGAATCAGGCAAGGAGAGAACGAGCCATGAGTGATATCAAAGTACCCGAAATGGGCGAATCCATCGTAGAAGGCACAATTTCCAAATGGCATGTCAAAGCCGGCGACAGCGTCAACGTCGGCGACGTGCTGGCGGAGCTCGAAACGGATAAAGTCAACATCGAAATCAGCGCCGAGCAAGCGGGTACGATCGAGTCCCTGCTGCGCGCCGAAGGCGACACCGTCGCCGTCGGCGAAACGATCGGCACGATCGGCAGCGGGTCCGGCGCCGTCGCGCCTAGCCAGCCTGCGGCCGCTCCCGCGGCGCCGGCGGCGCCGGCAAGCCAGCCGGCTGCCGAGCAGCCGGAAATGAAGCCTGCCGTGCCGGCATCGCCGCCGGTCGCGGCATCCGCTCCCGCTCCGGCATCCGACGCCTCGGCGTCGGCGACGCCGGCCGCGCGCAAGCTGGCGCGCGAGCGCGGCATCGACCTGTCGCAAGTGCAGGCGGTCGATCCGCTCGGACGCATCCGCCAATCCGACATCGAAGCGCACGGCACGCGCCCGACGGCGCCTGCGGCTCCCGCCGCGCCTGCCGCACCGGCCCAGCCTGCCGCACCGGCCCAGCCTGCCGCGGAAGCCGGCAAGCCGGCCGAGCGCCGCAAGATGTCCCGCCGCCGCTTGACGATCGCGAAGCGCCTCGTCGAAGCGCAGCACACGGCCGCGATGCTGACGACGTTCAACGAAGTCGACATGACGGCGATCCTGGACGTGCGCAAGCGCCGCAAGCAAGCGTTCCAAGAGAAGCACGACGTGGGCCTCGGCTTCATGTCCTTCTTCACGAAGGCGGTAATCGGCGCGCTCAAGGCGTACCCGCTGCTGAACGCCGAAATCCAAGGCGAAGATATCCTCGTCAAGCAGTACTATGACATCGGCATCGCGGTATCCGCGAAGGAAGGCCTCGTCGTGCCGGTCGTGCGCGACGCGGACCGTCTGAGCTTCGCGCAGATCGAGAAGCAGATCGGCGAGCTCGCGTCCAAAGCCCGCGCCAACACGCTGTCGCTGAACGACCTGCAGGGCGGCACGTTCACGATCACGAACGGCGGCGTCTTCGGCTCGCTCCTCTCCACGCCGATCTTGAACGCGCCGCAGGTCGGCATCCTGGGCATGCACAAAATCCAGGTGCGTCCGGTCGCGATCAACGATACCGAGATGGAAAACCGTCCGATGATGTACATCGCGCTGTCCTACGATCACCGGATCGTCGACGGCGCGGAAGCGGTCCGCTTCCTCGTCACGGTCAAGCAGCTGCTGGAAGATCCGGAATCGCTCCTGCTGGAAGGCTAATTGCTGGAACAGCCTCCTATGCCTAACCGAAACCTCACAAGCCGACGTCAGGCCATCTGTCCTGGATCGTCAGCTTGCGAGGTTTTTTTATTGCTATTCACGAACGTTCTACATAAAATAAGAACAAACGAACAAGGGAGGCGGATGAGACATGAACGTACGCAAGATGCGGTTGTTTGACTCCGAAAACATCCACTCCAGCGAGGACAGGGACGAGTTCGAGAAGGATTACGCCCGCTTGATCCAATCGCCGGCGTTCCGCCGGCTGCAAGGAAAATCGCAGGTATTCGGCGCCGGCTCCGGCGACTATTACCGGACGCGGCTGACGCATTCGCTGGAGGTATCGCAGATTGCCCGCGAGGTGGCGCGCAAGCTGTGCAAAACGAATCCGTTTCTCGCGCGGCGCGAACATCCCGGACTGGTCATGGACCCCGAGGTCGTGGAGGTCGCTTCGCTGGCCCACGATCTGGGCCATCCGCCGTTCGGCCACAAGGGCGAAGAAGTGCTGAACGAGATTTTGACGGCGGAATGCGGGATGAAATACGAGGGCAACGCCCAAAATTTCCGCATCCTCATGTTCCTCGAGAAGCGCGCGGGGAGCGACAGCGGCCTCGATCTGACCGCCGCGGTGCTGCTCGCGATCAATAAATACCCGTTCTGCCTGGACCATCCCGGACGGCTCAAGGGCGTCTACGGCATGGAATGGGAGGGCATCGCCGGCCTCCGCAAAGCCTGGGGGATGCCGGACGGAGTCGCGACGCTGGAAGCCCAGCTGATGGACCTGTGCGACGACATCGCCTACTCGACGCACGATATCGAGGACGGGATTCGCGCCGGCAAGATTCAGATGAATCCCAGCCTGTTCGAAGACGACCGGCTCGTGGCGAGCGTCATGCAGGAGATCGTCGATGATCCCGGCAACGCGGTCATGCACTGGGAGGAAGTCGACATGATGCAGATGGTGCGCCAGGCGCTCCATCACTACCTGCAGCAGTGGGAGACGGTCTACGTCGAGTGCGGCCGGGAGCCGTCCCGGACGAGGCGCGAGATGAAGGCGCGCTGGGTGCGCAAGTTCGTCAGCGGCGTCGGCATCATCGACGATCCCGTCACCGGCTGGAAGCGCGTGACGTTCATCCGCGACGGCGTGCAGGACCTGGAGCTGCTGCGGACGATGGAGATTTTGAAGAAGCTCGCCTGGGTGACGCTGATCAAGGACTTCCGCGTGCAGCGGCTGCACAAGCGAAGCGAGATCATGATCCAGCGGCTGTGGGACAGCTTCCGGACGCCGGAGACGGGGAGGCTCATTATCCCGCCGGACTGGCTGGAGAGCTACGAGCGGCAGCGCAGCAAGTGGCCGTGGGAGCGCATGGTGGCGGATTACATCGCGGGCATGACCGACGCGTACGCCGAGAAAGTGTACGCGGAATTTTACGCGAGCCGGTCGGGTTCGATCTATGAGCGCGATTGATCGCGGACGTGAAGCGCGGGAAGCGATGCCGCGGCTCGGCACGGCTTAAAAGGACAGAGGAAGGACGATCGGCGCTTCGGCGCGGTCGTCCTTCTTGCGAAGGGAGCGGGCAAGCGGAATGCGGGAATCGGCGAACGAAGGCGAAGGCGCAAGCTGCGTCGTCCGGCGCGTCGGCATCGTGACCGAAGCCGGCGAGGACGGCGTGACGGCGGCGATCGGCGGCAAGACGCTGCGGCTGCCGCGCGACAAGGTGGCGGCGGAAGCCGCCGCGGGGGACGCCATCGTCTGGACTGGCAGCATTTGGACGGTTTCGGAGCGCTTCGGATCGCGCGAAACGGGGTACATCAAACATGAGAAAAGCTTAATGGCTCCGGCACCCTCTAACGGAGCCGACGATCCGAATCCTTCATAGAGACAAAAGGGAGGATGAACGCACTCATGGAAGTTTTGGATCAGAAACGATGCCTGTTCTGCGATTCGCTCGTACAGGTCAAACATAAAGGCGGCAGCGAATGGTACATGAACTGCCTATGCTCGCCGAGCGCGTCTTACGGTTTGAAGGACGGCAGCTACGAACCGTTCAGGCAGCTGTCTTACGGAGAGAAGAGGAGCATGTTCCCGATCATCTCCGCTTATATCCGCGAGAAGAGCGACTGCGAGGAGACGGTCATCGTCTCCTTCGACGGGAAGGACGAGATCCTGCAGTCGCCGCTCGTGCCGCTGACGACCGAGGACAAGGGGCTGCGCCTGCTGCGGTACTTGCACCGCCATGCGGGAGGGCCGGGCGAGCCGGTCGTGATCAATCAGTTCGCGCAGAGCTTCAACTTGACGTATTCGATGAATTTGCAGGAGCTCGTGTACATCGCCGAGAAGCTGAAGGAAGACGGCATGATCGAGCGGATCGGCTCGACGTTCCGGCTGACGGAGAAGGGCTGGCTGGAGGCGGAATCCAGCGCATCGGGCAAGGCGCTCAAGCCTTGCTTCGTGCTGCTTCCGGAACGCGAGGAGGACATGACGCGGGAGTGGATGAACACGGTGTTTCCGCGCTTGATCCAGCTCGGCTACTCGCCCAAGCTGGTGGAACGGGAAGAGGGGCGCCCGTCGGACGGCAAGTCCATGCAGGAGGCGCTGCAGCAGGTGCTTACCTGCAAGATGCTCATCGCCGACATCTCGGCGCCGGAGGCCGAGACGTGGATGTACGCCGGCTACGCGCTCGGCAACGAGATCCCGGTGACCTGGACCTGCAGCTCCGCCTCGGCGTCGGACAAGCCGGCGGGCGTGCGGCCGATCGTCTGGGAGGACGCGGAACAGCTCGCGGGCCAGCTGCAGGTCGCCATCGGACGGGAAAGCTGACCGGCACCCGTCCCGAAATCGGATTTGCTCCCGGATCGCGCGTTCGGCTATAATGATTTTATGCAATTTAATGAAATCAACGCGATTTCGGGAGGGACGAGCATGTCTATTTACGATTATGAAGTGACGACGATCGACGGCAAACCGACGACGTTGAAGCCGTACGAGGGCAAGATCCTGCTGATCGTCAACACGGCGAGCGCCTGCGGATTGACGCCGCACTACAAGGGGCTGCAGCACATCTATGAGACGTTCAAGGACGAAGGCGTCGTCGTGCTCGGGTTCCCGTGCAACCAATTCAAGAACCAAGAGCCGGGCACGAACGAAGAGATCGCGCAGTTTTGCGAGCTGAATTACAACGTGACGTTCCCGATGTTCGCGAAGATCGACGTGCGCGGCGAAGACGCGCATCCGCTCTACAAGTACCTGGTCGACGCGGTGCCGGCGCCGTACCATGCGGGCGACATCGATTGGAACTTCGCGAAGTTTCTCGTGGACCGGCAGGGCAACGTCCTGAAGCAGTATCCGGCTCCGACGGATCCTTCGGCCATCGAACCCGACCTGCGCAGCCTGATCGAGACGGGCGGCCTCGGCGCGGCTTCCAATACCGTCAACGATTGAGCGGCCGAATCGCGGATGAAGACGAAAAAGCACCTGGTTCAGGTGCTTTTTTTGCGTTTTCCGCCGTCGTACGCCGAGCCGCCTTACCGGCGCCCGGCGGCTTCCGCGCGGCCGATGCGCCTGCGGCCGAGCAGGCGCTTGACGAACGCGGCGTTCCGCGCGTTGTAAACGATGCCGGCGGCCAGCCAGACGAGGCCCATGATCAGCGCGTCCTTGCTGAGCAGCAGGAACAGCCAGGCGATGAAGCCGGCGCCGACGGCCGGCAGAACGAGGTACAGCAGCGTGCCGGTCAGGGAGCGGCGGCGCTCCTTGGCGAAATAATGGCAGACGACTGACGCGTTCACGAAGAAGAAGGCGGTCAGCGCGCCGAAATTGACGAATTTGACGGCCGTGTCCAGCCGGATGACGAGAGCGAGCAGCGACACGATCGCGACGATCAGAATGTTGGCGAGCGGCGTCTTCAGCTTCGGATGCACGTACGCGAAGGTGCGCGCCGGCAGGATCGATTCGCGGCCCATAACGTACATGAGCCGGGACGCGCTCGAGACGGACGAGACGCCTTGGGTGAAGATCGCGAGTAGCAGGACGCCGATGAACACGGTGCCGAGCGCGGCGCCGCCGACCATTTTCACGATCTCGAGGCCGGCCGAATCGAGGTTTGCGAACGAGAGGACGCCCGGAAAATCGAGCTGGGTCAAATAAGACGGTGTGACATATAGGACGCAGGCGATTATAATGATGAAGGCGATTGCGCGAGGGATCGTTTTCCGGGCGTTCTTCGTCTCTTCGGCCATCGTCGTGATGGAATCGAAGCCGAGGAACGAAAAGCAGATCACGGAGGCGCCGGACAAGACCCCTTCGAGAGGGACGCGCGTTTGCAGCAGCGGCGCGAGCGGATCGCCATGCGATGGCAGATGGCGGACGAGCAGCAGGCAAAAGAGGGCAATGAAGCCCATTTGAAGCAGGACGATCCATTTGCTCAAATTCGCGGAGAAGGAGGCGCCCTTCGCGTTCGCGAACGTAACCGCGAGGTTGATGCCGACGATCCATACCGCGGCGGGAACGGCGGGAAATTGCGCATGCATGTAAATGCCGAACGTAAGACAGGCGATGATGGGGGAGAATAGATAATCGAGCAGCAGCGCCCAGCCGACGAGGAAGCCGAGATACGGATGGACGGCTTTCTTGACGTAGGTGTAGGCGGAACCCGACGTCGGGTGGGCGACGGCCATCAAGCCGTAGCTGTACGCGGTGAACAGGATGGCGACGAACGCGAGCAGATAGGCCTGCGTCAGCATGCCGGACGAAGCATCGTACGCGATGCCGTAAATGGAGAAGTAAATCATGGGCGTCATCCAGGCGAGTCCGAGAAACGTGACCTGGAATAGCGACAGCGTCTGTTGAAGCTTCACTTGCTCTCTCATGCGCAGCAACCCTTTCCGATGGCGGCTAAAATAAAAAAGCTCGGGAGATATCGCGTCGACTGATATCCTCCCGGGCTTTTGTCCCTCCGTGCACACGGCGGCCGCCGTGCGTTTTCTCTCGGACCAGGCCGTCGGTCAGGTTAACTGCCGCCGCGGAACCCTAGAAAACGATTTTCGTATGCAATTCGGTTTTTCTTGTTAGATAATATAACACGAAGAACGCAAACGTCAAATGAAAAGTTATTAAACCTCAGATCATGCGCGATGAATGGAAAGGATGCTTACAAGTTGGCGACGACCGAAGAAGAGAAACCGAAATTGATTCCGACGAAGATTTGGAAATGCAAAAATCCGGAGTGCAAAGCGTGGGTGCGCGAGGAGTTCGCCGAGAGCGAGCAAAGCTGCCCGATCTGCAAAGGCCCCATGCATCGGAGCATGAGGCATTTGCCGGCCGTGCAAAACAAGATCAAACGACAACCGAAAAAACCGAAATCGGAATTCGATTTTTAAGCCGCCGCCCAGGCGGTTTTTTCGTTTAGTACAGGAGACGCCAGAGGTAGAACGTCGCGTACGCCTTCCATTCGCCCCATGGCGCGGCAAGCGCTTTGATCTCGGCGAGCGACGGCTTCTCCTCGCGGCCGAGCGCGGCCTTGAGCGCGTTGTGCAGGCCGACGTCCTCGAGCGGGAACGCGCCGGGATTGCGCAGGCAGCGCATCAGCACGTAATGCGCCGTCCACGGGCCGATGCCGCGTATGGCGGTGAGCGCCTTCTCCCGGGCCGTCCAATCGGGCAGCGCGAGCAGGCCTGCTTTGGACAAGGCGCCTTCGGCCATCAGCCGCGCGACGCCGACGACGTATTCGGCTTTCCGCTCCGTGAACTGCAGGTCGCGGAGCTCGGCAGGATCGATCGCCGCGATCCGCTCCGGCGCCGGGAACATCCGGTAGGCACGCCCGTCCCACCGGAAGGCCGCGCCGTACCGTTCCACGAAGCGGCGCTTGAGCGTGTACGCGAAGGCCAGGTTGATCTGCTGCCCCATGATGCCCCAGCACAGCGCCTCGAACAAATCGGCGATGCCGACGATGCGCAGGCCGCGGAACCGCCGGACCGCGGGAGCCAGTACTTCGTCGCCGGAAGCGAGCGCCAGGAAGCCGCTCAAATCCCGATCCATGTCGAACCATTCGCGGACGTACGCGGTGACGTCTCTCGCCGTCGCGTCGTCCGGCGGTCCGGTCAGGGCGGGGAATTCCGCCGCCAGCGCGCCGTCCGCGCGCGCCGACAGCCGGATCAGCGCGGGCGACCCGCCAGCGGGCACGAGCCGGGTTACGGACGCGGCATCCGCTTCGTACAGGCACTCGTTGGCGGACCGGTTCAAGTAATCGATGATAGGCGCGAAATCGAAGACGTCCGGCGTCTCGATGGTTATGATAGCTGTCATGCGTTCGAAGCCTCCCTCGTCGGGCGGAGCTTTGTTCTCCGCTCTCCGTACTAGTTGTACCATAAAACACGGCGACGGCGCCTTTCGCAATCTTGCTTTTCCATTCGGGCAGGCTTACATCCGGCCGGCAAAGCGGGTATACTTTGCGTTGTGGAGGTGAGGCGCGTGGCCGTTCAACCGAACGAGACGCCGTCGGACGCGCAGTGGACCGCGATCGTCGATTGCGATGCGTCGCATGACGGCAAGTATTATTACAGCGTCAGCACGACGCGCATTTTTTGCCGGCCGTCCTGCAAGTCGAGGGCGCCGAAGAGGGAGCACGTGCGCGTGTTCAAAACCGCGGCGGAGGCGGCGCAAGCGGGCTTTCGGCCGTGCAAGCGGTGCAAGCCGGACGGGCTGCGGCTTCCGGACGAGGAATGGGTCGACGCCATCGCGGAATCGATCCGCGCGCATTATCCGGAGCGGATCACGCTCGATGCGCTGGCCGAGCAGCAGCACGTCAGCCCGTACCACCTGCAGCGCACCTTCAAGCGGGTCCGCGGCCAGTCTCCCGCCGATTACCTGCTGCGCGTGCGCATCGAGGCGGCCAAGACGCTGCTGCGCGAATCCGCGGCCGCGATCGCCGCGGTCGGCGGCGAGGTCGGCATGCCGAACGCGGCGCATTTCGCGACCGCGTTCCAGAAGGCCGCCGGCTGCACGCCCACGCAATACCGACTGGCGCATCGCGCGCCGAACCCTTCGAAAGATGGTGACGTTCATGAGTAAATTCGACGGCAATTTGTATTGGTCGCTGCTCGACAGCGGCGATTGGCGCATGCATATCGCGGCCACCGACAAGGGACTGTGCTACATCGGCACCCCCGGGGCCGCCTACGCCGAACTGGCCGGCTGGGCCGCCCGGCAGCTGCCGGGAACCGAGCCGCGGCGCGACGACGCGGCGATGGCCCCCTACGGGGCGGCGATCCGCGCCTACCTGGAAGACGGCGCGCGGGACGCCGGCGTCGCGATGGATCTGCGGGGCACCGCGTTCCAGCAAGCCGTCTGGCAGGAGCTGCGGCTCATTCCGCCCGGCGAGGTGCGCGCCTACTCGGACGTCGCCGAACGGCTCGGCCGTCCTTCCGCGGCGCGGGCGGTCGCCGGCGCGATCGGGGCGAACCCCGTGCTGCTCTTCGTGCCCTGCCACCGGGTGCTCGGGAAGAACGGCACGCTGACCGGCTTCCGCGCCGGCATGGCGATGAAGGCGGAGCTGCTCCGGCGCGAAGGAGCGCTCCGGGCGACGTCGTGATTTTTTACTTCTTCGCGTTGTCGGCGGCGGCGGCGGTGCTGCTGCTGGCGAACCCGCGCGGCGGCGCGAACCGCTGGGCGGCGTTCTTCCTGGCGTGCGCTGCGGTCGGCGGCTTGGAGGGTACGCTGCGCGTGGCGGGCCTGCCGCGCGTCGCGGACGCGTCGGTGTACGTCAATCAGACGTGGACCCCGTACGGCATTCTCGCGTTCAGCCTGGCCTATGCCGAGAAGTGGCCGAAGCGCCGGAGGCATCGCGCGCTCCTGCAAGCCACGCTGCTGATTCCGGCCGCCGCGACGCTCGCCGTGACGCCGCTGGAGCCGGCGATCCGCGTCGACTTCGGCCTGCTGCTTTGCTGGGTGGGGCCGTATTACGCCGCTTCCTGCTGGGTGCTGCTGCGCGCGCTGCTGACGGAAGCGGACCCGCGGCGCAGGCGCGCCCGGCTCCTGACGACGCTGATCATCGTGCCCACCGTGCTCGCGGCCCTCGCGTTCATCAACGTGGCCCGGGCGATCGAGCCGGACTTCGACTTCTTCGCGTACATCTCCGTCTTCGTCATCTATTCGCTCGCCATGGCGCTTCTGTGCGTCTTCATGTACGGCTTTCTCGGCGTCAAACTGCGGCTCGAACGCGATCCGCTCGACGCGACGATGGAGGCCGTCAGCTCGGGCACGACGATGCTCAATCACACGATCAAGAACGAAATCGGCAAAATCTCGCTCAGCACGCTCAATCTCGGCCATCGGCTGCCGGACGCCGACGACGAAGCGCGGCAGCATCTCGCCATCATCTCGCAATCCTCCGCGCATTTATTGGATATGGTGACGCGCATTCACGGGCGGACGAAGGCGATCGTCCTGCGCGAGCAGCCGCACGCGCTGGAAGCCGTCGTCCGCGACTGCCTCGCCCGGTACGCCGACGAGCTCGAAGCGCGGGGGATCGCCGTCTCGTTCGGCGTGCTGGAACGCCCCGTGCTGACGCTGGACGCCGTCCACGTCCGGGAGGCGGTCGGCAACCTGATCGCGAACGCGGCCGAGGCGATGGAACGGGGCGGTCGTCTCCGGCTGACGCTCGAGGGGAACAAACGGCAGGTGCTGCTGACCGTGGCGGACGACGGGCCCGGCATTCCGAAGGAGCTGCAGCGGCGCGTCCTGGAGCCGTTCTTCAGCACGAAGAGCCGCGCCGACAATTACGGGCTCGGCTTGTCCTACGCGTACAACGTCATGCTGCTGAGCGGCGGGACGCTCGCCGTGAGCAGCGAGCCGGGACGCGGCGCGCGCGTGACGCTGGCGTTCCCGCGCAAGAAACAACTTCGGAAGGAATGAACGTACGGACATGAATGCGATCCGCGTAGTTCTGGTCGAGGACGATCCCGGCTGGATCAAGGCCATCACCGCTTTTCTGAACCGGGAGGAGGACCTGCTCGTCGTCGGCGCCGCGACCAACGCGGCGGAGGCGGCGTCGCTCGCCCGCACGCTGGAATTCGACGTCGTCCTCATGGACATCCAGCTGACCGACCGCAAGCTCGAAGGCATTTACGCGGCGATGGAGATTCACGGGCTCGCGCCGCAAGCCAAGATCATCATGCTGACGTCGATGAGCGAGGAGTCGGTCATGACGAAGGCGTTCACGGCCGGCGCCGTCAATTATATCGAGAAGACGAACTATCTTCATCTGCCGCACGCCATCCGCGCGGCTTACCATCACTCGGCGCCGATGGACGCGCTGCTGAAGGAGTTCGCCCGGCTGAAGCGGGAGGAGCAGCTGAAGCCGCTCACCGCGGCGGAGCGCGAGGTGTTCGACTTGATCGAGGCGGGCTACACGCAGCCGCAGATCGAGCGCAAGCTGTTCAAGGCGGAGAGCACGCTGAAGAACCAGGTCAACAAGATGCTGAAGAAGCTCGGCGTCCGCAGCAGCAAGGAAGCGGTGGAGAAGGTGAAGCGGATCGGACTCGCCCCGGAGAAGCCGGACGAGCCGGAGAATCCGAAGACGTGAAGCCGCGTTAAGCGGGCCGAAAAAACGCAACCGGGAACGGGGGTACTAGAGATTCTAGTACCCTTTTCGCCGCGCGTTCCATGAAAGTTGGTTCTGCCCGAGGTCCGGCGTACGCCGTTATACTTGGCCTTGAGAGGAGCTGACGAAGGACAATGCGGCGAAGCAAACCGATTTACGTCGAAACGACCATCCGCACCGACATGGAGACGCTGTGGAACCATACGCAGAAGCCGGAGCTCCACCGGCAGTGGGATCTCCGGTTTACCGACATCGCTTACCTGCCACGCCCGAATCCGGAAGCGCCGCAAAGGTTCACGTACGCCACGCGGATCGGCTTCGGCCTCGCGATCGCCGGCACGGGCGAGTCGCGGACGGCGCGGTTCCCGAAGAGCGGCGTGCGGCTGTCGGCGCTGGCTTTCGGCTCCGGCCAGCCGCTGTCGCTGATCAGCCGGGGAACGGGTTACTGGAAATACGTGCCGCCGAAGCGGGGCCGGGATGTCGGGGGAGGCGAAGAGCCCGAGGAGGGAAGCGAAGACGGCTGCCCTAACAGAAAGAATGACGGAAACGATGAAGGCATCCGGTTCATCACGCAATACGACTACCGGACGCGCTTCGGTCCGCTCGGCCGCGCGTTCGACCGCTTCGCGTTCCGCCCGCTGTTCGGTTATGCCACGGCATGGAGCTTCGACGCCCTCCGCCTGTGGCTCGAAGCGGGCATTCCGCCGCGGGTCGCGCTGCGTCAGGCGGTCGTCCATTACGCCTGCGCCGGGACGCTCGCCTGTCTGTGGCTCGCGCAGGGGCTGCTGCCGAAGCTGCTGTTCCCTCACGACGGCGAGCTAGCGATCCTGGCGGCGACGGGCTGGATCCCGGAGGGCCGCGAGACGCTCGCGGCGCTGCTGCTGGGCATTGGCGAAGCCGGCGTCGGCCTCGCCACGCTGCCGCTGCACCGCCGCAGGCGGTTCCTCGCCGCGCAGGCGCCGCTGCTCTTGCTGCTCGCGGCGCTGGGCGCGGCCGGCGATCCCGCGCTGCTGCGCTCGCCGTTCAATCCGGCGCTGCTCGGCGTCGGCATGGCCGCGCTCAGCCTGGCCGCCGCGCTGACGGCGCGGGAGCTTCCCGCTGCCGGACGCTGCCTGCGCGCGCCGCGGCCGAAGGGAGGGCGAGCGCGATGACGGCGGCGTCGATCTACGAGCGCGCGCTCGGGGCGGAGTTCGCGAAGCTGCACCCGCGCATCCGCCAGCGGTTCGGCTTCAGCAGCGGGGACGGGGTCGCCTCCATCGGCGAAGGCGTCATGGAGCGCATCTGGTACAACAAGTGGGCGGCGGCGCCGCTCTGGCTCGGAACGGCGCGCCATATCATGTTCCCGAAGGCGGGCGAGGGCGTTCCGTTCACGATCGCCAACTACGCCTACGAGGACGCCTTCGGACGCGAGACGGTCACGTGGAGCCGCCGGTTCCGCTTCCCGGAAGGCGTCCGCAAGTTCGACGCGACGATGATCTACAGCCGGCAGCGCCGGCGCATCGTCGATTATTTGGGCACGAAGCAGCATCTGGCGGTCGACCTCGAGATGGCGGCGTCGCCGCACGGCGGCATCCTGATCCGCTCGGGCGAGCAGCGCTTCTACGAAGGCCCGCTCGGGTTCCGCTTTCCCGATCGGCTGACGGGAAGGGCGGAGGTGCACGAATGGTACGACGACGAGGCGGGCCGCTTCCGGATAACGGTCGATGTCGTCAATCCGCTGCTCGGGCCGGTCTTCCGGTACGGCGGCTGGTTCCGGGCCGCGACGGTGCCGATGGCGGGACGGCGCGTTCCCGGCGAGGCGAAGCCGACGCGCGAGGAATATCGGGAGTAACGCCCGCCCGCGCGCCGTTAACGCTCCTGTCCGCTTCGTCGAGGCTTCGGCGATAGCCATGCGCCCGCGCCTCGGGGGCGCTCCCATCCTTCGCGTCCGGCGCCGATTCGTAACCCGGCGGAGAAAACGGTATAATGGAGCGACGAAGTCAGGAAGGATGAGGAAATTGATCGAGATCGAAGCCTATACCGTAGAGAAAATCAAGGATCCGTTCGGCATCTTGGCCGGGGAACGATACGAATTCAAGCTGGAAATCGACGTCGCGGAGGACGACGAGCTGTACGTTGAAGGAGGGCTGTTCATTCGGGCGATCTACCGCGTCGACGGAGATGCCGGGCGTCTCGTCAAGTACGAGCTGTACAAGCGGATCAACGACGCGTTCCACGATTTCGAGCTGGAGGACGAGGAAGAACGGATGCTCGAATCGTTTTGCGGGGCGCATTTCTCCGAGTCGGAGGCATAAAATAAAAGCGGAAGGCAGCCGGCGTTTCACGGGGGCGAGGCCCGTGTAATAAGGAGTACGGCAAGCGGATAAGCGGGCCGAAACCTAGTGAACAGGCGGTGAATGACATGACAGTCCATTATCTGTTGAACTGTTACAACAATCAAATTTTGGTGAAGCAGGTGGACGGCGAAGCCGAGGCCTTCCATGTCAACATTCAAAGCAACAGCAACCCGCTCAGTTTCGGCAACAAATTGTACGCGGCAGCGAGCAAGGAGCAGGCGGTGCGGATCGCGAACCAGCTTTGCGCGTTCTACTCGATGGCGAGAGCGAACGGCTACCGGCTCGAGGGCACGACGTTCCGCAACGAGAACAAGACCGACATTACCGTCGAGGACGTGCTCAAGGTCGAGCGGACGAAAGACGATATGCACGATTTGCTGCAGCGCGCGTAGCCTCCTTGAATGCGCTCCCAACCGACTTAAAACCCGAATACGCACGGGACCTTCGCCGAAGGTCCTGTTTTTTGCGTTTCGATTGCTGCCTATCCTGGCGATAACCGGAAGAACCGGGCCCGAAAGTGGACATCGCACGCGCCGGCGTCCTATAATGAAGGGTATGTTGTCGCCGGCCGGCGCCGGCCGAACGAAGGAAACGGGGCATCGCGCATGAAGAAATTCAAAAAGTTTTACATCGAAATCACGAGCGTTTGCAATTTGGCCTGCTCCTTCTGCCCGCCGACGGAACGGGCGAAAGGATTCATCTCCGTGGCGGATTTTACGCGGACGCTGGAGCAGATCAGGCCGCACGCGGACCATATTTATTTTCACGTCAAGGGCGAGCCGCTGCTTCATCCCAAGATCGATACGCTGCTCGACCTCGCCCACGAGCGCGGCTTCAAGGTGAACCTGACCTCGAACGGCACGCTGCTTCACAAAGCCGGGCCGAAAATTCTCGGCAAGCCCGCGCTGCGGCAGATCAACTTCTCGCTGCACAGCTTCGACGGCCACGAGGGCTCGGTCGACAAGGAAGGCTACGTCGGCAAGGTGCTCGCGTTCGCCAAGGAAGCCGTCGCGGCGTCGGACGTGCTCGTCTCGCTGCGGCTGTGGAATTTGACGGAGGATAACGCCACGAACGTCGCGCGCCAGCGCAACCAGGAGATTCTCGACCAGCTCGAGCGGACGTTCGGGCTCGATTTCCGGATCCGGGACCATTATACGCGGGGCAAGGGCATCAAGCTGGCCGACCGCATCTACCTGAACCACGATCACGAGTTCAAGTGGCCGGACCTGAAGGAGAAGGAAGACGAGAACCGCGGCTTCTGCTACGGCCTGCGCAATCAGGCGGGCGTGCTCGTGGACGGCACCGTCATTCCTTGCTGCCTGGACGGCGAAGGCGTCATCGATCTCGGCAACATCCATCAAACCGCGTTCTCGGACATCATCGAGGGCGAGCGGGCGAAGCGCCTGTACGACGGCTTTTCCCGCCGCGAGGTGGTCGAGGAGTTGTGCCGCAAATGCGGCTACCGGCAGCGGTTCAGCATGTGAAGGAAAGAAGGTTGTAACGATATATGGCCTATACGACATCACGTCCCAACGAAACGGTCGTGCGGCTGGGCGGCGAGCGGAAGCTCCGCGTCCCGCTGTTCTACGTCGCGATCGCGATCTTGCTCGCCAAGCTGGCGCTGCTGCGCTACTTCCTGTTCGGCGAGATTAAGTGGCCCCGGCTCTTCGCCGACGCTTCCGCGCTGCTCGTGCTCTTGTGCGCGCTGGAGCTCGCGACGCCGGCCCGGTTCAAAGCATGGGCATACGGCAGCTTGAACCTGCTCGTGTCGCTCCTGTTTTTTTCGTCGGCCGTTTATTTCGAGCATTTCGGCTCGGTGCCGACGTACACCGCTCTTTACGAGCTGCATCAGGTCACAAAAATCCAGGACAGCGTCGAATCGACGATCCGCTGGAGCCATTATTGGTTCTTCCCGGACGTGCTGATCGGGCTCGTCGTCTGGATCGCCGCCGCGGCGGCCGTCCGGCGGGGAAGCCGGGGCAAGGCGTTCTCCGCGGCGACTCCGATGTACCGCGTCGTGCTGAGCGCGCTGTTCATCCTCTGCGTCGCGATGTCCGCGCGGATCATCCACGTCGGCATGCCGATCGAGAACGAGCTCGTCGAAGCGGAGGACGAGGGTTTCCTGAATTACCAGGTGTCCGCGGCCATCAAGGACGCCAAGGACAACAGCATCGCCTCCGAAGGCAACACGGCTGATTTCGTCAAGCAGGCGAAGGACCTGCAGGCGACGTATCCGTACAAGGACAAGCCGGGCGGCGCGCCCGCTTACTTCGGCACGCAGAAGGGGAAGAACGTCATCGTCATCCAAATGGAGGCGTTCCAGAACTTCCCGATCCATCTGAAGCTGAACGGCAAGGAGATTACGCCCGTGCTGAACGGGCTGGCGGACGGCAGCTTGTATTTCCCGCATATTTTCCAACAAATCGGCCAAGGCAATACGTCGGACGCGGAATTCATGTCGAACACGTCGATCTATCCGACCGCCAAGATCGCCATGTCGACCGGCTACGGCGACCGGAACGTGCCGAGCCTGCCGCGGCTGCTGCAGCAGAACGGCTATGCCGCAGACACGTTCCACGTCAACGACGTGACGTTCTGGGACCGCAACAAGCTGTACGCGGCGCTCAACTTCAACCGGTACTACGACAAGCCGTATTACAAGAACGACCATTTCAACAGCTTCGGCGCCTCCGACGAGGAGCTGTACCGGGTAGCCGTCGAGAAGCTCGGCGAAATCGCCAAGACCCAGCAGCCGTTCTACGGGCAGATGATCACCGTATCGAGCCACTTCCCGTTCGACGTGCCGGCGGGCCGCGCCAAGATGACGCTGCCGGACGATTTGAAGGGGACGCAGCTCGGCAATTATTTGCTCGCCGTCAATTACACGGACTACGCGATCGGCACGCTGATCGACCGCCTGAAGGCAAGCGGCCTGTGGGACGACACCGTGCTCGTGCTGTACGGGGACCATTTCGGCCTGCAGCCGACCGACAACGACCCGAACGCGGTCACGAAGGCGCTCGGCGTGCCGTACGATCCGCAGGTATCGCGCTTCAACATTCCGCTCATCATCCATCTGCCGGGCGAGCGGCAGGGCAAGGTGGTCGATCGGGTCGGCGGCCAGGTCGACATCATGCCGACGATCGCCAACCTGCTCGGCATCTCGCTCGAGCAGGCGAACTACACGGCGTTCGGGCACGATCTGCTCAACATCGACCATAACGTCGTCGGGTCGCGTTATTATTTGCCGACCGGCTCGTTCTTCAACGACAAGATCCTGTTCGTGCCGGGCAAAAGCTTCGACGACGGCACCGCCGTCGACCTGCGGACGCTGAAGCCGGTGACGGACTTGGCGCCTTACCGCAAGGACTACGACTATATCCTGAAGCTGATGGACGTGTCGGACAAGTATGTCCGTTCGCTGCCGAAGCGTTGAACCGAGCGTCGAACAAACCATATGTAATAAAAGCTGACATAGCGATTGACAGACCGGGAAGGCCGCGGCTATAATGAGCAGCAACGGCAGGTACTGACAATCGCATATCGGTTCTCATGTTAGCTATTGAGAACGAAAAAGCTGTCTAGGGTTCCGTTGGCGTTCGCTTTCTTGACGTCAAGCCTGGTCCGAGAGACGGTGTGCGGCACGCGGATGCTTCGGCTTCCGGCGGCTGCATAACACGGAAGGATAAAAGCCTGGGAGATCATGCTCCCGGGCTTTTTTGTTTTCACGACAAAAGGAGGAATTATCCATGACGAGCTCAACCTTGTGGAGCAAGACGTTCGCGCCGGGGGACAAATGGTCCGGCGTCGTCGCGCAGGGCCGCCTGCTGACCTTTACGGCGCTGCAGCCGGACGCCAACCTGGCGCTGACGCTGTTTCACGCGAACGATTTGACGGAGCGCTACAACATGCCCGATACGCTGAAAGCTCAGTACACGGCCCGCCTGACGCGCGGCAATGTCCTGATGAGCGACAACGGGCGCGTGCTGGCGAGCATCGTCGAAGACGGTCTCGGCTGGCACGATCCCATCGGCGGCCTCACGACGCGCGAATCGACGGACGCCAAGTACGGGGCGACGGACTACCAGACGCAGCGCAACGGCTGGCATCGCAGCGGCTACGAGAACTTCGCGGTCGAGCTCGTGCGGTGCGGCCTCGGCGTCCGCGACCTCGGTCCCGTCGTGAACCTGTTCGCCAAGGTGTCCTGCGATTCGGCCGGGCGCCTGATCTACGACGCGGACCACTGCCGGGAAGGCGCGGCCGTGACGCTGCGCACCGACATGGACGTGCTCGTCGTGCTGTCGAACACGCCGAATCCGCTCAACCCGGGGACGACTTATCCTGCGGCCTCCGTCAAGCTGGACGTCTCCGCGGCGCCGCCGTTCGATCCGGCGACGGATTATTGCTTCCAATACCGCGCCGAGAACCGGCGCGCGTTCGAGAATACCGCGGAATACCGGCTGCTGGCCGTCCGCTAACCTACAAGGAGGTTGAACCGATGACCGCATTTATTCGAACCGAAAGCAGCTTGCTCGAGGAGCAGGCGATTCACGACGAGACCGTCTTGGCCGGCGACGGCTGGATGAACGTGCTGGAGCCGGGGCAGACGCTCCGGATCGTCGACCTGGCCGGCAATCAGGCGGCGGATACGCTCTTCTTCGACGCCGACAACCCGGACGATCATTACAGCGCCGTCAATACGATCGCGGCCCAGGGCAATCTGTACTTGACGACCGGCTCCGTCCTGCGGGCGGAATCCGGCAAGCCGCTCGCGCGGATCGTCGCCGACACGTGCGGCCGTCACGATACGGTCGGCGGCTCCTGCTCCGCGCAGAGCAACACGGTCCGGTACGCGCACGAGAAGCTGCAGATGCACAACTGCCGCGATACGTTCATGCTGCAGCTGGCGAGGCACGACGGACGCTATACGAAGCGGGACCTCGCGCCGAACGTCAACTTCTTCATGAACGTGCCGGTTACGCCCGAAGGCGGGCTGACGTTCGCGGACGGCGTCTCGGCGCCGGGCTGCTATGTGGAGCTCAAGGCGATCGCCCGCACGACGGTGCTGATCAGCAACTGCCCGCAGCTGAACAACCCGTGCAACGCGTACGATCCGACGCCGATTCGCGTCCTGATTTGGAACCCCTGATTCGGAGCTCCTGGTTCGAGACCGGTCGACGGCTCGGACGCGTTCCAATGGTTAGCTAGAGAAGATACGGATATTCGGGAGGGAACGACCATGTTCACCAAAGTGCTTATCGCCAACCGCGGCGCCATCGCCGTACGCATCGAACGAACGCTGCGCAAGCTCGGCATCGCGTCCGTCGCCGTATACACGACCGCCGATCAAGACAGCTTGCATGTCGACCGCGCCGACGAAGCGGTGCCGATCGGCGCGGGACCGGCCAAGGACAGCTACCTCGACGCCGAACGGATTCTTCGGGTCGCCGTGGAGACGGGCGCGCAAGCGATCCATCCGGGCTACGGCTTCCTGAGCGAAAACGCGGCCTTCGCCCGCGCCTGCCGCGAGCGCGGCATCGCCTTCATCGGTCCGACGCCGGAGCAGATGGAGCTGTTCGGCCTGAAGCATACCGCGCGCGGCATCGCCGAACGCGCCGGCGTGCCGCTGCTGCCGGGCACGGGGCTGATCGCCGACCCGGATGAGGCGCTGGCGCAGGCGGACGCGATCGGCTATCCCGTCATCCTGAAGAGCACGGCGGGCGGCGGCGGCATCGGGATGCGCGTCTGCGCCGACGCCGCCGCGCTCCGCGAAGCGTTCGACGGCGTGCGCCATCTGGCGGAGACGAACTTCAAGAACGGCGGCATCTTCCTCGAGAAATACATCGCGAAGGCCCGCCACGTCGAGGTGCAGATTTTCGGCAACCGGTTCGGCGAAGTCGCGGCGCTCGGCGAGCGGGACTGCTCGATCCAGCGGCGCAATCAGAAGGTCATCGAGGAAAGCCCGGCGCCGAATCTGCCGGACGACGTCCGCCAAGCGATGTTCGCGTCGGCGAAGCGGCTCGCGGCCGAAGCCGGCTACCGCAGCGCGGGCACGGTGGAATATTTGTACGACCCCGAGACGTGCCGGTTCTACTTCCTCGAGGTCAACACGCGGCTGCAGGTCGAACATGGCGTCACCGAGGAAGTGCTCGGCGTCGATCTCGTCGAATGGATGGTGCTCGAGGCGGCGGACGAGCTGCGCGGCATCGAGGCGCGGGTGCCCCGTCCCGAAGGGCACAGCATTCAAGCGCGCATTTACGCGGAGGATTGCCTGCGGCAATTCCGGCCGAGCGCCGGCAAGCTCGACCGCGCGGCATTCGCGGCGGACGCCCGCGTGGAGACGTGGGTGCGCGACGGGCTGACGGTGACGACGCTCTACGATCCGATGCTGGCGAAAATCATCGTCCGCGGCGAGAACCGCGCGGACGCGTTCGCGAAGCTGGCCGCGGCGCTCGACGGCACGCGCCTCTACGGCGTTACGACGAATCTGTCGTACGTGCGGGCGCTGCTGGACGATCCGGATTGCCGGAGCGGGAACGTCTACACGCAGCTGCTGAACGGCTTCGCCCCGACCGAAGCGGCGATCGAGGTGCTCGACGGCGGCGTGCAGAGCACGGTGCAGGATTGGCCCGGCCGGACCGGTTACTGGGACGTCGGCGTGCCGCCTTGCGGACCGATGGATCCGCTGTCGTTCCGGATCGGCAACAAGCTGCTCGGCAATCCGGACGACGCGCCCGGCCTCGAGCTGACGCTGCGCGGCGGCGCCTATGCGTTCCGCGGCGACCTGACGGTGTGCCTCGCGGGCGCGGACATGGAGGCGGAGCTGGACGGCGAGCCGGTGCCGTACTACCGGCCGGTCCGCGTCCGCCGAGGCCAGGAGCTTCGGTTCGGCGAAGCGAAGGCGGGGATGCGCGCGTACCTGCTCGTCGCCGGCGGCTTCGACGTGGCGAAGACGCTCGGCAGCGCCGCGACGTTCACGCTCGGCGGCTTCGGCGGCCACGGCGGCCGGGCTTTGCGGGCGGGCGACGTGCTCGCCGTCGGCGGCGCGGGACGGACGCCAGCTCGGGCGGCGGAGCCGGCCGGGTTGGCGGCGCCGCGGGAGCTGCCGGAACGCTTCCGTCCGGCCATGGCGCGGGAGTGGACGATCGGCGTCATTCCGGGGCCGCACTGCACGGAAGAATATTTGAAGCCGAGCTACTTGCGGGAGCTGGCGAACACCGAATTCGAAGTGCATTTCAACAGCTCGCGCACCGGCGTCCGGCTGATCGGCCCGGCCCCGCATTGGGCGCGCGAGGACGGCGGCCAGGCCGGCCTCCATCCGTCCAACATTCACGACAACGCGTACGCGGTCGGCACGCTCGACTTGACGGGCGACATGCCGATCCTGCTCGGCCCCGACGGCCCGAGCCTCGGCGGCTTCGTCTGCCCGGTGACGACGGCGTCGGCGGAGTTCTGGAAGCTCGGCCAGCTGCATCCCGGCGACCGCGTGCGGTTCCGGCTGCTGACGCTCGAGGAAGCGGACGCCATGCGGCGCCTGCACGACGATAATCTCGACGCGATCGGCGAAGGCGCGTTCGACCGGCTGCGGCCGGCCGTGCTGCCGGCGCCGGGCATCGAGCTCGCGCCGTCCTATCCGCTGCTGCACCGCGAGACCGAGCATCGCCGTTTCCCGATTACGATCCGCTGCAGCGGCGACGAGAACCTGCTCGTGGAATACGGGGAGATGGTGCTCGACTTGACGCTGCGCTTCCAGGTTCACGCCCTGATGGAGGCGATCCGGGCGAGCGGCGCGATTCCCGTGCGGGATTTGACGCCGGGCATCCGATCCCTGCAGGTGCATATCGATCCGAAGGCGACGACGGTGCAGGACGCGTGCGCGCGCATCCTCGAGCTGGACCGCGGGCTGCCGCCGCTGGAAACGATCGAGGTGCCGTCGCGCGTCGTGCGGCTGCCGCTGTCGTGGGACGATCCCGCGACGCAGCTGGCGATCGAGCGTTATCAGCGCAACGTCCGGCCGGACGCGCCGTGGTGCCCGAGCAACCTCGAGTTCATCCGCCGGATCAACGGGCTGGAGGGCCTTGACGACGTGCAGCGGATTGTGTATGAAGCCAACTACCTCGTGCTGGGGCTCGGCGACGTTTACTTGGGCGCGCCGGTCGCGACGCCGCTCGACCCCCGCCACCGGCTCGTGACGACGAAGTACAATCCGGCCCGCACGTGGACGCCGGAGAACGCCGTCGGCATCGGCGGCGCCTACATGTGCGTATACGGCATGGAAGGCCCGGGGGGCTATCAGTTCGTCGGCCGCACGATCCAAATGTGGAACCGTCTGAACCGCGAGACGGCGAGCTTCCAAGCCGGCAAGCCGTGGCTGCTGCGGTTCTTCGATCAAATCCGGTTCTACCCCGTCGGCGCCGACGAGCTGCTTCGGCTGCGGGAAGACTTCGCGCGCGGCCGGTTCGAGGCCGATATCGTCGAAACGACGTTCAAGCTCGGCGATTATCTGGCGTTCCTCGCCTCGATCGAGGACGGCGCGGTAGCGTTTGCCGGGACGCAGCAGGCCGCGTTCCGGGCGGAGCGCGAGCGGTGGAAGGCGCTCGGACTCGCCGAATACGTCTCCGAGAGCGAAGCGGCGAAGCCGGCCGAAGAAGACGAACTGCCGGACGGCGCGGTCGGCGTCCGCTGCTCCATGCCGGGCAGCGTCTGGAAGGTGCTGGTGAACCCGGGGCAGGCGGTGAAGAAAGGCGAGACGCTGATCATCGAGGAAAGCATGAAGATGGAGTTCAATCAGACGGCGCCGTGCGACGGGTACGTCGCCGCCGTATTCGTCAAGCCGGGGGACGAAGTGCATGCCGGCCAGCTGATCGTCAGCCTCGTCCAAGAAAGCGAAAGAGAGGTGTCCATCGCATGAGACGCGCAAACGAGAAATGGCCCGAACACTTGACCGTCTCCTGGCTGAAGGAGCGGTATGCGGACGGAACGATCACGCCGGTGGAAGTCGCGGAAGAAATCGTCCGGCGCGCCGAACGCGACGCGGACATGCGGATCTGGATCACGCCGCCCGCCATGGAGCGGATCGCGCCGCATTTGAAGCGCTTGGAGGGGACCGATCCCGGCAGCCTGCCGCTCTGGGGCGTCCCGTTCGCGGTGAAGGACAACATCGACGTCGCCGGCCTGCCGACGACCGCCGCTTGCCCGGATTTCGCGTTCGAGCCGGACGCGAGCGCCGTCGTCGTCCGGCGGCTGATCGACGCCGGGGCCATTCCGGTCGGCAAAACGAACCTGGACCAATTCGCCACCGGCCTCGTCGGCACGCGCAGCCCTTACGGCGAGACGCATAACGCGCTGCGGCCGGAGCTCATCAGCGGCGGCTCGAGCTCCGGCTCCGCCGTCGCGGTGGCGCGCGGGCAGGCCGCGTTCGCGCTCGGCACGGATACCGCGGGCTCGGGCCGCGTGCCGGCGGCGCTGAACGGGCTCGTCGGCTACAAGCCGAGCCTCGGCGCCTGGCCGACGAAGGGCGTGCTGCCGGCCTGCGCGAGCCTCGACTGCGTCACGGTGTTCGCGCACGGCCTGGACGACGCGCTCGCCGTCGACGCCGCGGCGCGCGGACCGGAAGCGGCGGACCCGTGGTCGAAGGCGATCCCGGCTCCGCGGCGGGGACGATTGCCGTCGGCGGTCTGCCTGCCGGAGGAGACGCCGGCGTTCTACGGGCCGTTCGCGGCGGAATACCGGGCGGCGTGGGCGGACGCGGTCTCGGCCGCCCAAGCGATGAACCTGCCGATCGTCAAGGCGGATCTAGCGTTGTTCGCGGAAGCGGCGGCGATCTTGTACGACGGCCCGCTGGTCGCCGAACGCTGGGCGGATCTCGGCGATTTCGTGACATCGCATCCGGGCGCGGCGCATCCCGTGACGGAGCGGGTGCTGCGCACCGGCGCGTCGCCGGCGTATACGGCAGCCGCGGCGTTCCGGGCGGCGCACCGGCTGCAGGCGCTCAAGCTGGAGGCGCGCGGGCTGCTCGCGGACGCCGTGCTGCTGCTGCCTACATGCGGCGGCACCTGGACGCGCGACGAGGTGCGGCGGGATCCGATTTCGACGAACGGCGACATGGGGCGGTACACAAACCATTGCAACCTGCTCGACCTGTGCGCGGTCGCGGTGCCGGCGGGCGAGGTGCGCGAACGGACGCCGTTCGGCGTCACCTTCTTCGCGACGGCGGACAACGAGTCGCTGATCGTCGGCGCGGCTGCGGCGTTCGAAGCCGCGCGCGGCGCGTTGGCGGAGTCTGCGGGGAGGATCGAAGCCGTGGCGAGCCGGGAAGCGGCGGCGCCGCGCGCGGTCGAGACGATCGCGCCGCCGGAAGCGGCGAAGCCCGCCACGACGCTCGTCGCCGTGTGCGGCCTTCACATGCGCGGCTTCCCGTTGGAGCCGCAGATGCGCGCCTGCGGCGCCGTATTCGTCCGAGAGGCGAAGAGCGCGCCGAAGTATCGGCTCGTGAAGCTGCCGACCGTGCCGGCGAAGCCGGGGATGATCAAGGTGGAGACGGGCGGCGCGGCCGTCGCGCTGGAGGTATGGGAGATGCCGCTCGCGGCGTTCGGCGGCTTCGTCGCGTCCATACCGGCGCCGCTCGGCATCGGCAAGGTGGAGCTGAGCGACGGCGCCGAGGTGCCGGGCTTCGTCTGCGAGGCGTATGCCGAAGCCGGCGCCGAGGACATCACGGCGGCGGGTTCTTGGCGCAAAGCCTTGCTTTCGCGAAGCTGAATCCCGCGGCATGCCGACGGTCGCGCCGGCTGCTCGCGCGCCGCAAGGCCGCGTCCCGATGAGGCGCGGCTTTTTGCCGTTCGCGCCCCGAATTCCCCCGGACTAGAAGGCGCTCGCGGTTGAAGCGTATAATAGAAGCGTCGGGGGTGAACGCGATATGGTGAAGAAAGGCTTGCTGGCGCTCGGCGTCCTGCTGCTGCTGATCGCCGCTCTGGCGGGCGCGGGGCTGTGGTACGTCAAGCCGCAGGAGAAGCTCGATCTGGCGTACCGGACCGTGCCGCTGGAGCAGCGGGCGATCGGGATGGCGAAGAATTTGAGCACGACGCTGGCGCTCTCGGAATCGGACGTCGACAACATCGCCAAGGCGTACATCGCGTCCGATCCGCGTTACGGCCCGGACGTGACGGTAACGGGGGCGCGCTTCGACATCGAGGACGGGCGCATCGCGGCGCATTATAATTTGAAGGTGAAAAACCGGATTCCGGTCGGCGTCGTCGTCTATTACCGCGTCCAGTGGCGCGATCCGAATCTCGTGGCTGTCGTCGACGAAGCAAAGCTGAGAAGCCGGACGCTGCCGAAGCGCTATTTCGACGACATCGTCATTCCGCTCGGAAGCAGCGTGCCGAAGCCGATTCGCATCCGTTCCGCGGCGCTTCAAGGCGACAAGCTGGTCATTACGATCAAAAAGCCCACCTTGGCCGAGCTGACCCGGCTGCTGCGCCGGGAGCTCGGATTATAGGCGGGCTGGACGATAGGGGCGCGAGGCGCCTCCTTGCATTTAACGCAGTCTCGCGAGCAGCGGGCGGAGCGTGCCGATCATGAACGCGCCGATGGCGGCTTTAATGAAGTCGCCGACCAGGAACGGGTAGCAGCCGCTCTTCATCGCGGCGCCGAAGCTCAGCTTCGCTTTGAAGGCCAGCCACGGCACGCCGCCGGCATAGGCGAGCAGGACGCTGAACAGCACGAGGCTGAGGAATAGCAGCGCGTAGCCGCCGCGGTTCAGCTTCTTCGCGCGGGCGAACAGCCGGTCGCTGGCGAGCCCGATGAGCAGCGCGGACAACGGGAACATCCAGATGTAGCCGCCGGTCAAGCCGAACAGGACGGAGATGCCGCCGCTGCCGCCGAGAAGCGGCAGCCCGGCCGCCGACAGCAGGACGACGATGAAGATGCTGAGGAAGCCGTAGCCGGCGCCGAGCAGCCCGCCCGCGAGCATGACGGCGAGCGTCTGCAGCGTGATCGGCACGGCCGTGAACCACAGCGGCACTTTCACGAAGCTGAAGGCGACGAAGAGCGCGGCGAACAAGGCGGTGAAGACGGCGCTGCGGATCCAGACGGCGGAATCGGCGCGCTTGGCGTCCGCGATGGCGGTTTGAGCGGTTTCGGTCGGTAGAGTAGTCATTGTCATTTCTCCTCCTGAATGTTAACCTTGTTATCTGGTGATGGTTAACAATTAGCATCATAGCATGGGAGTAAACTTTTGGGAAGAGGGAAATCGGGTTGGAAGATCGCGAAGAGAGCAAGTTGGTTTTGAAGCATGTGACGATCCCGCGCGCGCCGGAATCGGGCGAGACGGCGCCGCGGCTGGCGGATATACATATGGAGCTCGGTCCCGGGGAATGGCTCAATCTCGTCGGCTTGAACGGCAGCGGCAAATCGTCGCTCGCCCGGCTGCTCGCCGGCCTTGTCATCGACGGCGTGCAGGGCACGTGGAACCGCGGCTTCGCCGGCGGGCTGCCGTCGCCGTACGTCATGCAGCAGCCCGACGCGCAGCTGTTCGCGGAAACGCCGCGCGAGGAGATCCGGTTCGCGCTGGAATGGCGCGGACTGCCGCCGGAGCGGATTCTGGCGGAATCCGAAGCGATTTTGCTCGAGACCGGCTTGGGGGCCGTCGCGGACCTGACGTGGGACAAGCTGTCCGGCGGGCAGCGCCAGCTGGCGGCCGTCGCCGCGGCTTCGGCGACGCGGACGCCGCTCATCGTCTTCGACGAAGCGACCTCGATGCTCGACGAGCAGTCGCGCCGCGGCGTGCGCGCGATCGCAGCGAAGCTGCACCGCGGAGGGACGGCGGTCGTGTGGGTGACGCAGCGGCTGCAGGAGCTGGGCGCCGGGGACCGGGTCGTCGCGATGGCGGAGGGCCGCGTCGCGTTCGACGGGAGCGGCGGGCAATTCTTGTACGGCGCCGGGTATCCGCGCGAAGTCGGCGCGGAGGAACCGCCGTGCGCGGCTTGCGGCCTGCGTCTGCCGTACGTCGCGCGGCTTGCGCTCGAGCTGGGCCGCGCCGGCAGGCTGCGGCCGCCGTTCCCGGAAGCCGGCGATGCGGAAGCTTGGGACGAGGCGCTGAGGCAGGTGAGCGCGCGATGAACGGCATGCACGGGAATTCGCTGCGCTTGCATGGGATAAGGCTCGTCGGCGAGACTGCAGGGGGGAGGACGAGGAGCGATTCCGACGCGGACGCGGACGTGCTGGAGCTGGCGGCCGGGACGATTACCGTGCTCGCCGGCGCGAACGGCGCGGGCAAAACCCGCCTCCTCGAGACGATTGCGGGGCTGCGCGAGCCCGACCGACTGACCATTGCCTTCGGCGGCGAAGCGATGTGGCTTCGCAAACGGACGCTCTGGCGGACGCGGCTCGCGCCGAATCCGCGCGCGCTGCTCGCGTACGCGTACGCTTGCCAGTCGCCCGAGGAGCAGCTCTTTCTTCGGACCGTGCGCGAAGAGCTGCGTTACTCGCTCCGCCCGTACGCGCTATCGGAAGCCGAGCTCGAGCGGCGGACGGACGACGCCTTGCGGACGGTCGATTGGGATCGGCAATGGCTGGCGCGCGATCCGTACGCGATGAGCGGCGGAGAGCGGAGGCGCACGGCGCTGGCTTGCTTGTTCGCGCCCCCGGCGGCGTGGCTGCTGCTGGACGAGCCGACGGCCGGGCTCGACGCGGACGGCCACGAGCGGCTCGCGGCACAGCTGCGCCGCCGCGCCTCGGAAGGGCAGGGCGTGCTGCTGATTTCGCACGAAAGCGATTGGGCGTTCGCGCTCGCGGACCGCGTGCTGCTGCTGCATGCGGACGGCGCCGTCCGCGCCTGCGGCCGAAGCGAGCTGCTCGCCAATCCGCATTGGCTCGCCGAAGCGGGCATGGACGTGCCGGATTGGTTCGCGGTCGCGCGAATCGGGCTGGCGCTCGGCGCGCCCGAAGACGCGGTCTGGGATCCGCGCGGGCTGGCCGGCGCGCTTGCGGCGCTCCGGCCGGACGACGTCTTCGCCCGCGAGCACGGACAAGCGGGGTATGCGGTCAGAACCGGCGCGCCGCCGGAAAAGGGCTCGCCAGGCGCAACGTCTTCGCCTCCCGCCGTGAAGTCCGCGAACCAGCAGCCGACCGTGGCCGGCGCGTCCGGCGCGCCGCCGGGAACGACCGCGGCTGCCGCAACGCCGACCCTCGTCGCCGATGCGAGCTCGCCGTCT
>NZ_JAGGDJ010000139.1 GCF_017652985.1 Paenibacillus artemisiicola | reverse complement strand
ATGGACCTATCGCGCTTCGCTATGCACGTGGTAATGGAATCGGTGTGAAAATGGATGAAGAGCTTAAAGAAATCCCGATTGGCACGTGGGAAGTACTTAGAGAAGGTAGAGATGCTGTCATTCTTACATTCGGCACGACCATTGAAATGGCAATAGAAGCTGCTGAAAACTTAGCGAAACAAGGTAAATCTATTCGAGTTGTTAATGCACGTTTTATCAAACCTTTAGATGAAAACATGCTTCATGAAATTTTCACTGAACATATTCCAGTTTTAACGATTGAGGAAGCTGTTTTACAAGGTGGATTTGGTAGTGCTGTTTTAGAGTTTGCCCAAGAAAATAACTATTACCAAACAAAAATTTCTCGTATAGGAATCCCAGACCGTTTTATTGAACATGGTAGTGTTTCCAAATTGCTTGAAGAGATCGGTATGACGACAGAAAATGTCATTACCCAGCTTAGAGCAATGATACCTGAAAATGAGAAAAAGGAACTTAGATCT
>NZ_JAGGDJ010000013.1 GCF_017652985.1 Paenibacillus artemisiicola | reverse complement strand
GAAATCGCGGCGGCGCTGGAGCTGCCGGCGCTGCTCGCGGAGCCCGCGCCGGAGCCGCCCACGGCTGGCGAAGCGTTGCCGGCCGCCAGTGGCGGCGAGCCGGACCGCCGCGCGGCGATGGCCGACTTCCTGAGCCGCGCCTTGTCGGCCGAGGAAGGGCTGCTTGTCCGGCCCGTCGCCTGGTGGGGCGAGACGGATCACGTGTTCAGCCACATCGTCTGGGACGTGCAGGTGTTCCGCGCGGAATTCGGCTTCTGGCAAGCGGGCGGTCTTGACGGCGGCGGGGACGGCGCCGGTGATGGCCTTGCGGCGATGGCCGCGGAAGCCCCAGGCGCGTACGGCGAAGGCGAAGGCGCCGCGCCGGACCGTTACCGCTGGATCGGCCCCGAAGAGATGGACACGCTCGCCTTTCCGAACGTGTTCGTCCGGATTCTGCAGGCGTATTGGCGCAATCCCGATTGATTCGGCGCAGAGCCCGTTCTACAATGGGGAAGGAAGCGTCCGGCTGCGCTGCAAGGCGCATGCGCGGGCGAACCTGAAGCAGGGGGGCAGGAACATGAGCGAAATGTTGGAACGGCTGCAGCGGGAGAAAATCGTCGCGATTTTCCGGGGCATCGAGGACCGGCATGCGGACCGGGCGGCGGAAGCGCTGCTGGACGGCGGCATCGCGCTGATGGAAGTGACGATGAATACGGCCGGCGCGGCGGGCATGATCGGCCGTTGGCAGGACAAGTACGGCGAGCGGGCCGGCATCGGCGCCGGGACGGTGCTCGATCTGGACATGGCGAAGGAAGCGGTCGCGGCGGGCGCGCGGTTTCTGATCTCGCCGAATCTGGACGAGACGGTCGTAGACTTCGGCTTGAAGCACGGCGTGCCCGTATGGCCCGGCGTCATGACGCCGACGGAAATCGTGCGCGCCTGGAAGGCCGGCGCGGAAGCGGTGAAGATCTTCCCGATGGGCACGCTCGGCTGGAAGTACCTTGCCGAGATCCGCGCGCCGCTCGACCGCATCCCGATGCTCGCCACGGGCGGTGTCGACCTGGACAATCTCGCCGATTATTTCAGAGCCGGCGCCAGCGCGGTCGGAATGGGCAGCAAGCTCGTCAACCTGGAGTGGGTGCGGGACGGGCGGTTTGACCTGCTCGAGGAACGCGCGCGCCAGTTCGTTGAGGCGGCGAAGGCGATCGGCTAGGCCGGGAAGTTTTCCGAAACGGAAAAATGAGAAAATTGTAAGATTTGTGTATGGAAAAACGCGGTCCCCAGGGACCGCGTTTTTTCGCGCCGCCGGCTTCCCCGCTTCGGAGGAGCCCCGGAAAAACCCGTATAAAACAAAGAGGCCTGCGGCATATCCGCAGGCGCAAGAGAGAAAATATATAATAAAGGGGGGTCATGGGTCTATTATAGCTTCTTAAGATGAAAGGAACATGAAGGAAATATTACAATTACATTACAGAAACCGTTTTAAGGCTATGCAAACTTAAAAAGGATACAGCATCGCGTCACCTCGCGAAGCATCGAATCCTGCCGGCAGTCGTCGAAGCGAAAACGGGAACGCCGGCAAGAATCGGGTGTTTTCGTTTTAGAACGATCGGTCAAAATATTTATTGACCGATCGTTCCAGATATGATAAATTGACCTCATGGACAGCGGGCCAAAGCCAGACAAGCGGCAGTGGCGCTCGAAGGAAAGTGCGGCAGCCAATCTGCCGGAGGAAGCAAGCGCTCTTTTTTTGCTCTTTTCTAGACCGTTTGGTCAAGAAATTGGCCGGCTAATTAAGCATACCTCTAATCACGCGCTCATCGCCATAGCATGCCATTATCCTGCCCTTGCCGGCCTGCCTACGTCCGAAAAGGCTATTACGCAACTATGACACGAAAAGGAGCCATCGCCATGAACGCGCAATTCACCGTAAACCGCAAGACGCCCGCTTATTGGCGCGTTACGTTCCATAACCCGCCGATCAACCTCCTGGATCCGGATACGATCTACGAGCTGTTGACGCTCATGGATCGGTTCGAGACGGATCCCGAGCTGAAAGTCGTCGTGTTCGACAGCGCCGATCCCGACTACTTCATCGCCCACTACGATATGGCGCGCGCGGGCGAAGCGCAGAAGACGCCAAGCGCGTCCGACCTGCCCGCCTGGATCGACTTCACGACGCGCCTGGCCAAGTCTTCCGTCGTCAGCATCGCGGAGATTCGCGGCCGGGCCCGGGGTATCGGCAGCGAATTCGCGCTGGCCTGCGACATGCGGTTCGCCAGCCGCGAGAAGGCCGTCTTCGGCCAGCCGGAAGTCGCGGTCGGCGTCGTGCCGGGAGGCGGCGGCAACGAAATGCTGGCCCGTCTCGCGGGACGCGCCCGGGCGCTCGAGATCGTCCTCGGCGCGGACGACTACGATGCAGGGACCGCGGAGCGCTACGGCTGGATCAATCGCGCGCTTCCGGATGCGGAGCTGACCGGCTTCGTCGACACTCTCGCGCATCGGATCGCGTCCTTCGATAGCCGGACGTTGAGCGAAGCCAAGCGGCTCCTCAATCGCGCGGAGCTGCCCGACGCGCCGGAGCTGATCGAATCCCGGACGGCTTTTCTTTCGCTGGCCGTGACCGAGAGCACGCGGGAAACGCTAACGAAGGCCATCGCGCAGGGCTTGGGCCGGGCAGGCGGCTTCGAGCTCGAGCTGGGCGCGCGATTGGGACGTTTGGATCATTCGGGTTAACCATTCCACCCATCCATATCCATATCTATATCCGATCGAGAAAAAGCGCCCTTGGGGCGCTTTTTTCGTTTGTCTTCAGCTTGCGTTTTCGCCTGCGGCCGCTGTCGGCGGCGCCGTAGGATTGCCTTGCGTACGGGGCGGGCTTGGGCGCATCGCGATTGGCTAATCGTCCCAGTAAGCGGGCAATCTACCCGATGAGGCCGAATCGCATCGGCCTCGTTTTCGCGTCCGCCACGACGCGGTTTTATTTACGGCTCCTATAATGCCTGATACAATCACTAGGTAAAAACCGGCATCATTCGACGAAAGGATGGCGCAAGCGATGAAACTTGTCGACCGAATCGCGAAGCCGCTCAGCGGCAGGGCAGTGACGCTGAAACGGCGGATTATCATTCTCTTCTTGATCAGCTCTTTGCTGCCCTTCATCTTCGTCTTCTTCATCTCCTACCACACGATCTACTCGATCCTGACGAACAAAATTCAGGACAACCTGCAGAGCAACCTGCGGCAGGTGGAGCTCTCCCTGGAGAACGCCGTCAACAATTTGAATTCGGTCTCCGAGCAGCTCGCGTTCAAAGGATCGATCGGCCGGGACCTGGAAATTTTGCTCACCTCGAACAACGCGTACGAACGGTCGCAGATGACCACGCAGATCAACGCCGAGCTGAATTTGGTCACCTTCACGAATACGAACGTCGGGCTGACGATGTATTACTTTCAGAAGGACGGGCTGCACCAATTCGAGAACACGGGCGTGAAGCCGGATTTCGATCCGAAGACGCTTCCGCTGCTCGCCGAGTATTACGGCATCACGTATTACGGCCCGCACATCAGCTACGACCGGTTCAACAACAACTACGTCCTGTCCGCGCTGCGGAAGGTGGACCTGCCGAGCCGGGACGACGTGTACGTGTACATCGAGAGCAACTTCAAGCTGACGGAGAGCCTGCTCGACAACGGCCAGAATCCCCAGCACGCGTACTACCTGTTCCTGAACAACGACCGCAGAATCACCTACAGCGAAATTCCGGACGACTATCCGCTCGGCGCGACGTTCGCCAGCGACTCGCCCGACAAGTCGCACGGCTTGCGCAATGCGTTCTATTGGTTCGACGAGACCAGCAACCAGGGCTGGAGCATCGTGTCGGTCATCTCGACCGCGGATTACGACAAGGAAATGAACAAGTGGTTCCTGCAGATCATCGGCTCGTCTCTGTTCTTCTTGGGCGTCAGCGTCTTCATGGGGTGGCTGCTGTGGAAGATGGTCTATCGTCCGCTCTCCACGTTCAACAAGGAGATGAAGTCGCTGACCAGCAACCGGACGCCGGCGAATCTCGCCCCGACGCGCATTCCGGAGTTCGACCAGCTGCTCACGCAATTTCGCGACATGAAGACGCAGATCTGGGAGCTGTTCGTCGAGGTCCAGCATAAGGAGAAGCGCCGCGCCGATCTGGAGGTCGAGAAGCTGCTCTACCAGATCAACCCGCATTTTCTGATGAACACGCTGGATACGGTGCATTGGCTGGCGGTCATGAACGGTCAGGGGGAGATCGACCGGATCATCACGTCGCTCAACAAGCTGCTCCACTACAATCTGGGCAAGCTCGGGCAATCCTCGACGATCCGCGACGAGGTGGATGCGCTCAAGCAATATTTGATATTGCAGAAGGTGCGCTACGACTTCGAGTTCCAGGTGAACATCGAGGTGGAGCCGAGCTTGCTCGAGAAGCCGATTCCCCGCTTCATCCTGCAGCCGCTGGTGGAAAATTCGCTGTACCACGGCTTCAGCGACAACGGCGTCATTCACGTGCTCGTCAAAGCGCGCGAAATGATCGAAATCTCCATCCAGGACAACGGATCGGGGATGACGCAGGAAGCGATCGCCAAGCTGCTGCACGGCGAGCAGCCGGAGCGCGAGAAGGTGGGCATGGGGATCGGCATGAACTACGTGAAGCGGATGCTCGAGGCATATTATAACGGCCAAGCGAAGATCCGCATCGAAAGCGTTCCCGGACAAGGAACGGGCATCTTTTTGAGTTTGCCGATAGCGAAGGAGGAGACGCCGTGATTCGGGTATTGATCGTGGACGACGAGAAATTGGTGCGGCAGGGCTTGATCACGTCCTTGCCATGGTCGGAATACGGCATGCAGGTCGTGGGCGAGGCCAAGAACGGGGAGAAGGCGATCGAATACTTGGAGCGGCAGGAGGCGGACCTGATGCTGACCGATCTCGCGATGCCGGTTATGTCGGGCATCGAGCTGATGCGCGTCGTCCGCAAGCGGTATCCGCGGCTGTACATCATCGTCCTGACGCTGCACCAGGATTTCGAGTATATCCAGGAAGCGCTGCGGCTCGGCGCCATCGATTACATCGCCAAGGTGGAGCTGACGGCGGACCGGTTCCCCGAGATCCTGGCGCGCATCCGCGAGCGGATCGCCGACGAAGAAAACAAGCGGCGGCAATCTGGGGACGAGGCGCCCGGAGACGAAGCGCCGCCGCGCGCGCCCGAGGGGCAGGCGGACGCGTACGATCGCGAGCTCGCCGAAGCCGCCGAGCCGTGGCGATCGCCCGATTGGGTCGGGGACGACGAACGGTTCGGGCTGCTGCTGGACGAGCTTCGCGCCATGGCGCTTCCTCCGTCCCGGCTCTTGCCGCTGCTGCGCGGGCTGACGGAAGAATGGAACGCGCTGTACGGTTCGCTGCTGCCCGAACCGCTGGAGCCGCCGGCGTCGGTCGAAGGCTGGCCGGAAGCCGCGGAGCGGCTGACGCGGGCGAAGGCGATCCTGAGCCGGGCGCTCGGATCGCCGCATTATTCCCAAGAGGTTCAGGAAGCCGTCCGGAAGGCCGTCCGGTTCATCCAGGAGCAGCTGGGCGGCCAGCTCTACGTCGCCGATATCGCGAAGCGGGTCAATATGAGCCGCAGCTATTTCAGCCAATGCTTCAAGGACCTCGTCGGCAGGACGTTCAACGAGTACGTGCGCCAGGCGAGGGTGGACAAGGCCAAGGAATATTTGGTGCATACGAACATGCCGATTCCGCTGGTGGCGGAGAAGACGGGCTACCTGGACGGCAAATATTTCAGCACGGTGTTCCGCGAGCAGACGGGCGAGCTGCCGAGCGCCTACCGGAAAATCCACCGGAAGGAGCGGTAACCGGCGCCGCCGAAATCGGACGTTTCTCCCGGTTTCGCGCCGTTAACGGCCGGGAAGGCAGACGGATGTCCGATCGGCGGGGCGGACAGAAGTCCGAATCGGACAAAATCAGGAAAAGGGCAAGCCCGAAGCGCACATGACTCTCCCTTAATACCGTGCCGCTTCCCGTCTTATTCGAGGCCCCCCGTGCGTTATAGTTAGGTTGCCAGATCGAAGACAAGCCGGAAAGAAGGGGAGCAAGTTGAAGAACAAACGAAAAAGCATCCCGGCCGCCGCGGCGATCTTGACGGCCGCGCTGCTCGTCAGCGCCTGCGGTTCGAACGGGGATTCGAACGCGAATACGGCGGCGAACGACGGCGGCAGCCAGACGGGGAACGCATCCGCCGCGCCGGCGGATCCGTTCGGCAAGTACGCCGAACCGGTCGAGCTCGCCGTCGGCCAGAAGGTCGACCCGGCCGACAAGTCGCTGCCTGCGGGCGATACGCCGGAGAATAACCAGTTCACGCGCTACATCAAGGACAATCTGAACATCGACGTCACGGACGCCTTCACGGCGTCGCCGACAAACTACGACCAGAAGGTCAGCCTGTCCATCTCCAGCAACGACCTGCCGGACGCGATGATCGTCAACGCGCAGCAGCTGCGCAGCATGTACGAGAACGGCCAGCTGGCCGACCTAACGGAAGCCTTCGACCAGTACGCCTCCCCGGCGCTGAAGCGCGTCCTGCAGGACTCCAACAAGCGCGCGCTCGACACCGTGACGTTCGACGGCAAGATCATGGCGCTGCCGCAAGCGGAGGATGCCGGCATCCACGAGATGTGGATCCGCAAGGATTGGCTCGACAAGCTCGGGCTGGAGCCGCCCAAGACGATGGCGGACCTTGAGAAGGTCGCGGAAGCGTTCGTCAAGCAGGACCCGGACGGCAACGGCAAAGCGGATACGATCGGAATCGCCGGTCCGTCCAGCAGCGGGAAGATGTACGCGAACTTCCTGGATTCCGCGAACAACCTGTACGGCTTCGATCCAATCTTCTCCGCGTACGGCGCGTACCCGGGCTATTGGGTCAAGGACGCGGACGGCAATCCGGCTTACGGCTCGACGCTGCCGCAGACGAAGGAAGCGCTCGGCGAGCTCCGCGATCTCTACGCCAAGGGCTTGATCGATCCGCAGATGGCGATCCGCACGGATTCCGGCGAGTCGATCGTCAGCGGCCAGACGGGCATGTTCTTCGCGCCGTGGTGGATGGGCTACGGTCCGCTGACGGACGCCGTCAAGCAAAATCCGAAGGCGAATTGGCAGGCGTACGCGCTGCCGCTGGACGCCCAAGGCCAATTCAGCCCGCATCTGAGCGCGCCGGCCGGCCAATTCGTCGTCGTCTCCAAGGACTACAAGCATCCCGAGTCGGTCATTAAATTGCAAAACCTGCTGCTGCGCGACGAGAACAAATTCGATCTGACCAAGGGCTCGATCGGGTTCTATCCCGTCCGGCTGGCGCTCGGGCCGTCCGACGAATCGGAATTTACCGTGCAGGCGGTGCGCGAGGTGCTCGCGGGCACGAAGAAGCCCGAAGACTTCGCGGATAAGCCGGAGTACAAGCTGCTCGCGGGCGACTTGAACAACATCAAGAAGGTGAAGCTCGAGCCGTACGACAAGATGGACATCCAGTACTGGAATCCGACGGCGGACATGGGCGCATGGACGCGGCTGTACTCGATCATGGTCGGCGTGGCGCCGTTCGTGGACGTGCCGATGAACCGGGTCAGCAGCCTGCTCTATTCGCAGACGAACGCGATGGAGACCAAGTGGACCAACCTGAAGAAGATGGAAGACGAAACGTTCCTGAAAATCGTCGTCGGCGGGGCGTCGCTCGACACGTTCGATAAGTTCGTGGCCGACTGGAAGAAGCAAGGCGGCGATCAAATTACCGCCGAGGTCGCCGAAGCGGTGAAGCCATAAGATCTTGCCGGGGGCTTGGATCCAAGCCCCTTTCCATTGCCCGCCGGCCGACATTTCGGGGAGGGAACACGCATGCACAGCAAACGATTCGCCAAGCACTACTACTTCATGCTGCTGCCGGGCTTCGTCTGGCTTGGAATATTCAGTATTTTCCCAATGTTCGGAATTATTATCGCGTTCGAGCAGTTCAGCCCGGTTAAAGGCATGCTCGGCTCCGAATGGGTCGGGCTGGAGAACTTCCGCTACATGTTCACGCTGAGCGATACCGCGAGCATCTTCTTCAATACGATTTTCATCGCCGTCATGAAGATTATCGCCAACCTGATCGTCCCGCTCGTCTTCGCGCTGCTGCTTAACGAGCTTCGCCTCGCGGTCCTGAAGAAATGGGTGCAGACCATCGTGTACCTGCCCCACTTCCTGTCCTGGGTCATTCTCGGGGGCATCGTGCTCGACTTGTTCGCCTTCGACGGCCCGATCAACGAGCTGATGAAGTTCTTCGGCCTGCACGCGCACAATTTCTTCGCGAACGCGACGCTGTTCCCGTTTCTCGCGGTCGGCTCGGACGTGTGGAAGGAATTCGGATTCAACATGATCATCTACTTGGCCGCGCTGACCGGCATCAATCCCGCCTTGTACGAGGCGGCGGGGATGGACGGCGCGTCGCGGATGCGCCGCTTGTGGCACGTAACGCTGCCGGGCATCCGCACGACGGCCGCCCTGCTGGCCGTGCTCGGGCTCGGGAACGTGCTGAACGCGGGCTTCGATCAGATCTTCAACCTGTACAACCCGCTCGTGTACTCGTCGGGGGACATCATCGATACGTGGGTGTACCGGACGGGCCTCATGGACATGCAGTACGAGCTCGCGACGGCGGTCGGCCTGCTCAAATCGGTCGTCGGCTTCGTGCTCATCGCCCTCTCGTACGTGGCCGCGAGCAAGTGGGCCAATTATCGGATTTTCTAAGGAAAGGAGGCGAGCGAAATGGTGAAGGAAACGACGCTCGGTTCAAAGCTGTTCGACGCCCTGCTCGTGGTCATACTCGTCGCCGTCGCCGTGACCTGCATACTGCCGCTCTGGTACACGCTGGCCGTCTCGTTCAGCACCAAGGCCGCCGCGGCGGGCGGGCAGATCTCGCTCTGGCCGGTCGGCTTCAACCTGAATTCTTACAAGCAGCTGCTGCAGGACAATCAATTCTTCGTGTCGTTCTGGACGTCCGTCAAGCGCGTCGTGCTCGGCGCCGGCCTGAATCTGCTGGTCGTGCCGCTGATGGCGTACCCGCTGTCGAAGACGATCAAGGATTTCCGGCTCCGCAACGTGCTCATGTGGGTCGTCCTGTTCACCATGCTGTTCAACGGCGGCTTGATTCCGCTGTACTTGACGATCCGGAAGCTCGGCCTGTTCAACAGCGTCTGGTCGCTGGTGCTGGTCGGCGGCGCGCAGACGCTCGTGTTCAACGTCGTTCTGGCGATGAACTTCTTCCGCAACCTGCCGCGGGAGCTGGACGAGGCGGCGCTCGTGGACGGCGCGGGGCCTTGGTATATTTTGCTCAAAGTGTACGTGCCGCTATCCGCGCCGGTGCTGGCCACCGTGTCGCTCTTCAGCATCGTCTACCATTGGAACGAGTTTCTGTACGGCCTGGTCTTCATGACGCGGGAGCAATTCTATCCGCTGCAGACCTACATCCAGCAGGTCGTCGTCATGCTGGATCCGTCGACGATGTCCACGGACGAGCTCGAACGGATGAGCCAGCTCTCCAACCGGACGTTGAACGCGGCGAAGATCTTCATCGCGATGGTTCCGGTGCTGCTCGTCTATCCGTTCCTGCAGCGCTTCTTCATTCACGGCATTACGCTCGGGTCGGTCAAAGAATAGGCCGCGTCCGGGCAATCGGGCAACGTTACGGCAGGGAGGAATCAGAGATGAAAGAAGTTCAAATCGGCATGATCGGCTATAAATTCATGGGCAAGGCGCACAGCCACGCCTACCGGGATTTGCCGATGTTTTTCCCGGACGCGCCGGCGCCGGTCATGAACGCGATCTGCGGCCGCGACGAGGCGGGCGTGCGCGAAGCGGCGAAGCGGTTCGGCTGGGCGCATGCCGTCACGGATTGGCGCGAACTGGTCGCGCGGCCGGATATCGACGTCGTCGACATCAACGCGCCGAGCGACGCGCATAAGGAAATCGCCATCGCGGCGGCCAAGGCCGGCAAGCACCTGTTCTGCGAGAAGCCGCTCGCGCTGTCGCTGGCTGACGCCCGGGAGATGCTCGCCGCCGCCGAGGCGGCCGGCGTCAAGCATATGGCCGGCCTCAATTACCGCTTCGCGCCGGCGATCCGCTTGGCGAAGAAGCTGATCGAAGAAGGACGCATCGGCCGGATTCATCATTTCCGCGCCGTGTTCCTGCAGGATTGGCTCGTCGATCCGGCGTTCCCGCTCGTCTGGCGGCTGAAGAAGGAAGTGGCGGGCTCCGGCTCGCACGGCGATTTGAACGCGCATCTGATCGATCTGGCCCGCTACCTGGTCGGCGAAATCAACGAGGTGGCCGGCATGAGCGAGACCTTCGTAAGACGCCGGCCGATCGCCGAATCCATGAGCGGCCTGAACGCGCAGGGCAGCGCGGACGGGCCGTCCGGCGAGGTGACGGTCGACGACGCGACGCTGTTCCTGGCCCGGTTCGCGGGCGGGGCCTTGGGCAGCTTCGAGGCGACCCGGTTCGCCGCCGGCCATCGCTGCACGAACGGATTCGAGATCAACGGCAGCGAAGGCAGCTTGCGGTTCGACTTCGAGCGGATGAACGAGCTGGAGGTGTATTTCACCGGCGATGCCGACGACGTGCAGGGCTTCCGGCGCGTGCTGGCGACCGATCCCGCCCATGCGTACATGGAGGCCTGGTGGCCGCCCGGCCATACGATCGGCTTCGAGCACACGTTCGTGCACGAAGCGCTGGAATTGATGGAAGCCATCCGCGACGACCGCCAGCCCGAGCCGAATTTCCGGGACGGCATCCGGTGCCAGGAAGTGCTGGAGGCCGTCGATATATCCATCGCCGAACGCCGCTGGGTGGCGATCGCCGAATTGAAGGAGGACGATCATGACTAATTCGAAGCTGGGCACGAACGCCGTCGCCCAAATCGGCGTGGTGGTGCACGACATCGAAACGGCCTCGCGCGCGTATGCCGAGCTTCTCGGCATCGAGCCGCCGGCCTGGTTCTGGACGGATGCGGCGGACAAGGCGAAGACGGAATACGGCGGCGCGCCTTCGGAGGCGCGCGCGAAGCTGGCGTTCATCGATCTGGGTCCCGTGCAGCTGGAGCTGATCGAGCCCGACGGTCATCCGAGCACCTGGCGCGACCATCTGAACGCGCGCGGCGAAGGCGTCCACCATCTGGCCTTCGTCGTCGAGAAGATGAAGGACAAGATCGACGCGCTGGAGAAGCACGGCATTCCGCTGCAGCAGAAGGGCGAGTATACCGGCGGACGATACGCTTATATGGATTCGTCCCGGGCGTTGAAGGTGCTGCTGGAATTGCTGGAGAACGATCGTTAACGGTCCCTTGCCGATTATTGCGAACGCGGGACGGGGCGATTGCGTCCGTTATGCCGCGCGCTTGCCGGTAGAAGGGCGAATGGGGAAGGAGCGAAGTCGATGAACATCCTGATCACGGGCGCGAACCGCGGGCTGGGCTTGGCGATCGCCGAGGCGGCGCTCGGGCGCGGGCATGCCGTCATCGCCGGCATGCGCGATCCCGCCGCGAAGAGCGACGGTCTGGCCGCGCTCGCCGGGCGGCATGGCGCGCGGCTTGCCTTGGCCGCGCTGGACGTTACGGACGAGGCGGGGCTGTCGGACTTGGCCGCCCGTCTGAAACAAGCCGGGACGCGGCTCGGCGCGATCGTCAACAACGCCGCCGTGCTCGCCGCGCGCAATACCCCGATCGAGGCGCTTCGGATGGACGAGGTCGCCGAATCGTTCGATATCAATCTGTTCGGGCCGATGCGGGTGGCGAAGCACTTCCTGCCGCTGCTGACGGAACGGGACGCGGCGCTCATCAACATCTCGTCGGAAGCGGGCAGCGTCACGCACGCGTACCCGGGCGATTATCCTTATGCGCTGTCGAAGGCGGCGCTCAATATGTTCACGCGCCAGCTGCGCGCTTACGTCAAGGACCGGGGCATCGCGGTGCTGAGCGTGCACCCCGGCTGGATGAAGACGGATATGGGCGGCCCCTCGGCGCCGGGCAATCCGCGCGATAGCGCGAGCGGCATCTTGGATATGATCGAGCGGAAAATCGTTCCCGCGGCACCGTTCGATTTCGTGGATCATGCAGGGAAGGAAATGCCGATTTGACGACGCTCTGATTAGAAGCTTTGATTAGAAGCTTTGATTAGAAGCTTTGATTTGAAGCTTTGATTAGAAGCTTTGATTTAGAAGCTTTGATTTGAAACTTCGATTAGAAACTTCGATTAGCAACTTTGATTAGAAACTTCAATTAGCAACTTTGATTCGACGCTTTGAATTGCAAGACTCATCACTTCATCTACGAAATGGGGAAAACCGCCATGAACAACCCGATCGGTTTCGACGGATTCATCCAGATCGCGCTCGTCGTGAAGGACATCCGGAAGGCGGCCGAGACCTGGGCCCGCTTCTTCAACGTGCCCGTGCCGGACATCGCCGACCATCCGCCGGCCCGCAATCCGGAATTGACCTATCGCGGGCAGCCCGCCTATTACGGCCTCAAGTTCGCCGTCATTCAGGCCGGCGGCTTCGTCATCGAGCTCCACGAGCCGGACGAGCGCGACAGCACGTTCCGCGAGTTTCTCGACAAGCACGGCAACGGCGTTCATCATCTGGGCTTCCAGGTCGGCGACAAGCGAGACGCGGTGATCGGCGAACTGGAGGAAATGGGGTACGCGATGCGCACGGTCGGATACTATCCCGGCAGCAGCTGGACGATCGTCGACAGCGAGGACGATCTGGGCGTGAATTTGAACATCAAGCCGAAGGCGTAACGCCCGGGTTCCCGGGAGCGCCGCGGATAACGAGAAGGAGCGAGCGATCATGAAGCGATTGAAGGAACCGCGGCAGGAAGCGGGAAGAAACGTCGTCAGCCTGCTGGAGACCGTCGACGCGCGGACCGGCGAACGGCGCGTCCTGGCCGAATTCGATTATTTGGTCGAGGCGCCGAATTGGACCCCCGACGGCACGCGTTTGATTTATAACAGCTTGGGCTATCTCTACGCGTTCGACATCGCCACGGGAGAGAGCAAGGTCATCGAATCGGGCTTCGCCGTGCAGTGCAACAACGACCATGTCTTGTCGCCGGACGGCGCGTTCGTCGCGGTCAGCCATCATACCTACGAAGACGGCCAATCGCGCATCTATACGTTCCCGCTCGCCGGCGGGCAGCCGGTCCTCGTCACGCCGATGGCGCCGAGCTATCTGCACGGCTGGTCGCCGGACGGCCGCACGCTCGCGTACTGCGCGGAGCGCGACGGCGAGTACGATATTTACGAAATTCCCGTAGACGGCGGCATCGAGCGGCAGCTGACCTTCGCGGAGGGATTGAACGACGGGCCCGAGTATTCGCCGGACGGCAAGCACATCTGGTTCAATTCGGTGCGATCCGGCCTGATGCAGGTGTGGCGCATGAACGCGGACGGCAGCGGGCAGACGCAAATGACGTTCGACGAGAGCAACAGCTGGTTCCCGCACGTATCGCCCGACGGCGAACAAGTCGCGTACATCACGTACCGGAAGGACGACGTCGCGCCGGGCGACCACCCCGCGAACAAGCAGGTCGAGATTCGCGTCATCGCAAGCGCCGGAGGCGAGTACCGCACGCTCGCGGCGTTGTTCGGCGGACAAGGCACGCTTAACGTCAACTCCTGGTCGCCGGACGGCGGACGTTTGGCGTTCGTGAGCTACAAGCTGAAGGAAGAAGCGTAATCCCCCGCGGATCGTTGACGGGATCGGGTTGCGCCCGATTCGCGCATAACCATACTCGAGAAGCATGCCGCCGATGAAGCGGCATGCTTCTTTGCGCTTGGACGCCTCAACGGATTTTTAGCGAATCCCGTTGCCAAAACGACGAATCGGCTCTAAAATGAACATATAAAGTAATAAATGAACTTAAATGAACATGAAAAGGAGAATGCAATCATGGAAATCCGTTATGCTTCCCATCCGAACGAGGTCAAGGCGTTCGACACGACCCGCCTGCGGGACGAGTTTCTGATCGAGCGGCTGCTCCAGGCCGACAAGCTCGTGCTGAGCTATTCCCACGTCGACCGGTTCATCATCGGCGGCGTCGTGCCGGTCCGCGAGACCGTCAAGCTCGAGGCGGACCCGAAGACGATCGGCGCGGCCACGTTCCTGGAGCGCCGCGAGATCGGCATCATCAACGTCGGCGGCGCGGGCACGGTGACGGTCGACGGCGAGACGTACGCGATGGCGAGCAAGGACTGCCTCTACGTCGGCCGCGGCGCGAAGGACGTCGTCTTCGCGAGCGAGGACGCGGGCAAGCCGGCGAAGTACTACTTGAACTCGACCCCGGCGCATCAGACGTACCCGACGGTGAAGGCCGCGATCAGCGAGGCGTCCCCGAACCATCTCGGCAGCCGGACGAATTCCAACGAGCGGACGATCTACCGCTATATCCATACCGGCGGCATCCAGAGCTGCCAGCTCGTCATGGGCATGACGCTCCTGAAGGACGGCAGCATGTGGAACACGATGCCGTGCCATACGCATAACCGCCGCTCGGAGGTGTACTTCTACTTCGACATGCCGGAGGACGGGGTCGTGTTCCATCTGATGGGCGAGCCGGACGAGACGCGCCACCTCGCGGTGCGGGGCGAGCAGGCCGTCATTTCGCCGAGCTGGTCGATCCACAGCGGCGTCGGCACGAGCAGCTATACGTTCATCTGGGGCATGGCCGGCGAGAACCAAGTGTTCGAGGACATGGACGCCGTGGCCATGAAAGATTTAAAATAAGAGCAAAACTACGCAAGAAAGCGACGAATCCGACATGAACCCACTGCGAAGATACGAGAAGATCATGGAAACGCTGCTGGCCGCGCGCGAGGTGACGGTCGCGGAGCTGACCGAGGCGCTCGGCGTCACGGGCAAGACGATCCGGGAGGACCTGGCGAAGCTGGAGGAGAAAGGTTTGCTGGCCCGCGTGCACGGCGGGGCGGTGCTCGCGCAGCCGAACCAGCTCGGCATCCTGTCGCCGAAGCGCGAGGAAGCGCCGAACGCGGCGGAGCGCCGGGAGATCGCGGCGTCGGCCGCGGCGCTCGTCGAGCCGAACGAGGTCATCGCCCTGGACGGCGGGCGCACGACCTTGGAGATGGCCCGGCAGCTTGCGGATCAGCCGCTCACCGTCGTGACCAACGACCTGCTCATCATCGCGGAGCTGTCCCGCAGGGAGCGGATCCGCCTCGTCGTGCCCGGCGGCTACCAGAGCCGGAACGTGCTGATCGGCGCCGAAGCGGAAGCCTACATCCGCAAACTGAACATCACGAAGGCGTTTCTCTCCGCGACGGGCGTGCACGCCGAATACGGCTTCACGATCTATTCCGGCGAATCCGTCGGCATCAAGCGGGCGTGGCTGGAGACGGCGAAGGCCTCGTACGTGACGGCGGATCACCACAAGTTCGGGCAGGGGGCGCTCTTCACCTTCGCCAGGCTGGACGAGGTCGCGGCGATCATTACGGACTCGGGCATGCCGTCCGGAACGGCGGAGCTGTTCCGCCAGGGCGGCGCGCGGGTAATCATACAAGGGAGTGGAAGCGATGAGCTTTGATTTAACGGGCAAAACGGCGCTGGTCACCGGCACGTCCGGCGGCATCGGCCAGGCGATCGCCGTCGGGCTCGCGGAAGCGGGCGCGTCGGTCGTCGCCGTCTCGGCCTCGAACAGCGCCGAGACGGTCGCGCTGGCGCGCGCGTTCGGCGGCACGATCGCGGAATTTTCCGCCGACCTGAGCGACCTGGACGGGCTGGAGGCGGTCTTCGCCCGGGCGCTCGGCTGCTTCGGGCAGGTCGACATTCTCGTCAACAACGCCGGCACGATCCGCCGCGCGCCCGCCGCCGAGCACGCGCGCCGGGATTGGCACGACGTCATCGACCTGAACCTGAACGCGCTGTTCTTCCTCAGCCAGCTCGCGGGCGGCCATATGATCGAGCGGGGCAGCGGCAAAATCATCAACATCGCCTCCATGCTCAGCTACCAGGGCGGCATCAACGTGCCCGGCTACACGGCGAGCAAGCACGCGGTGGCCGGCGTCACGAAGGCGCTCGCCAACGAATGGGCGAGCAAAGGCATTCAGGTGAACGCGATCGCGCCGGGCTACATCGCCACGCGCAACACGGCGCCGCTTCGGGCGGACGAGCAGCGGAGCCAGGCCATCCTGGAGCGCATCCCGGCGGGCCGCTGGGGCAGCCCGGACGATTTGAAGGGGCCGGCGGTGTTCCTGGCCTCCTCCGCTTCCGACTATATGAACGGCCACGTGCTCTGCGTCGACGGCGGCTGGATGGCCCGCTGACGCCGGTCCGGTACACGGATCGGCTGCCGAACGGAGGCGTTCGGAGAAAGGAGTTCAATCATGTCTTTGAATTTATTGCAGGCGCTGTACGAGGAGAAAATCATCGCGATCATCCGCGGCATTCCGGAGGAAGCGGGCGATGCCACGGCAAAGGCGCTGGCCGACGGCGGCATCGTCTTCCTGGAGGTGACGCTGAACACGGACGGGGCGCTCGGCATGATCGCCCGGTTCCGGGAGCAATATGCCGGCCGCATGCGGATCGGCGCCGGCACCGTGCTCGATCTCGGGCAGGCGAAGGAAGCGGTCGCCGCGGGAGCGGAATACATCATCTCGCCGAACCTGGACGAGGAAGTCATCGCGTACGGGCTGGAGCACGACGTGGACGTCTGGCCGGGCACGATGACGCCGACCGAGATCGTGCGCGCATTCAAGGCCGGCGCGACGGCGGTGAAGCTGTTCCCGCTCGGCTCGCTCGGCGTGAATTACTTGAAGGAAATCCGCGCGCCGCTGAACCATATTCCGATGATCGCCACCGGCGGCGTCAACCTGCAGAACATCCGCGGCGTGCTGGACGCCGGCGCGGCCGCGGTCGGACTCGGCGGCAACCTCGTGGACAAGCAGCTCGTCAAGGAAGGGAAATTCGAGGAACTGACGAAGCTGGCGAAGGCGTTCGCGGCGGCGGCGAAGGGCTTGTCGTAACGCGAGCCCGGCAAGCGCACGGCGTTGCTTGAGCCGCGAACCGGACGCGGGCGCGGATAAGACCGCATAGCGAGGATAGCGGCGACAAGCAGCGACAATACCAGCGAAAAAGCCCCGGGGTCCGGGGCTTTTTTTTCGCGCGGGAGCCGGCGGCGCATTCGCGCGCGGCTCGCGGGGCGGCGCGGCGCGGATCGCCGGGCTACGGACGGCGGTTCAATTTGCGGTAGCGGGTCGGCGAGGCGCCGGTGAGCTTCTTGAACGTCCGGTTGAAATGCGCGAATTGCTCGAAGCCGACGGCGACGGCGATGTCCGCGATTTTGTCGTCCGTCGCGGCGAGGAGCGATTGCGCTTCGCGAACGCGCATCAGGTGCTGGTAGCCGACGATCGTGAAGCCCGTGATTTTCTTGAACGTGCGGCTGAGATAGGCGGGGCTGAGCCCGAAGGCGGTGGACAGCTCGGGCAGCGGAAGCCTCTGGCTGAAGTGGGCGTTCAGATGCTTGACGACCTGCCCGATCTTGCGGTGAACGGGACTGAGCGGATCCTCGGCGGCATCGGCGGGCTCGGCCTTCAGCCGGGCCGCGAACAGCAGCAGCTCCGTCAGCAGCAGCCGCAGGGACAGCTCGAAGCCTTCATCCCGCCGCCGCGCTTCCTCGGCCATGCGCGCCAGCAAGCGTTCGACATGCCACTGCTCCTGCGGCTTCAGCCGGAATTGATGCGGCTCGCGCACGAACATCCGCAGCAGCTCGGGCCGGAAGAGCGGATGGTCCTTGCCGAGGAAATCGTCGCTGAAATTCATGACGATCCGCTCGTGCTGCGGGGAGCCGAGCACGGACGTCTTGTGCACGTCGTATTTGTTGATGAAGATCAGATCCCCGGCCGCGACGGAATACGAGGCGTCCTTGATGAAGTAGTACCGCCTGCCCGCCAGCAGATAGTAGATCTCGTACGTGCCGTGATAGTGGTTGTTCCGCTCGAACGGCTCCGTCCGCTGCACCTGGCTGAGGTAGAATTCCCCTTCCTCGTGCCCGTACTCGACGATAACCTGCTCTCTTGCGCTCATGTGCTCACCTCGGGACAAAATCGATCATATATCCGGAGGATTGAACAAAATCGGCCATTCCGCCGGATGTATTTTGTCTTATGATACCATAAGAACACGATGAGAATGGAGGATTCGCGCATGAAGCCGTTCCTGGACGAACGATTTTTGCTGCATAACGAAACCGCTGTCAACCTGTACCACGACTACGCGGCGTCGCTGCCGATCATCGATTACCACTGCCACCTGGACCCGAAGGAAATCGCGGATAACAAGCGGTTCGCCAATTTGGCCGAAGCGTGGCTGTACGGCGACCATTACAAATGGCGCGCCATGCGGGCGAACGGCGTCGAGGAGCCGCTCGTGACCGGCGGGCCGGGCATCGGCGACTACGACCGGTTCGCCGCTTGGGCGCGCACGGTGCCGCAGACGATCGGCAACCCGCTCTATCATTGGTCGCATCTGGAGCTTCGCCGGCTGTTCGGCGTGCATGAGCTGCTGAACGAAACGAACGCCCGCGCCATCTGGGAGCAGACCGGCGCCTGCTTCGCCGGCGAAGGCTATGCCGTCCGCGACCTGATCCGCAAGAGCCGCGTGGCGGTCATCTGCACGACCGACGATCCGGCCGACCGGCTCGAGCACCATCAGGCGATCCGGGCGGACGGGACCGTCGAGGCGCGGGTGCTGCCGTCGTTCCGCCCGGACAAGGCGCTGAACATCCGCAAGGAGACGTTCCGGCCGTGGCTGCGGCGGCTCGAGGAGACGACCGGCCGGGCGATTTTGGATTACGGCGATCTGCTCGCCGCGCTGGAATCGCGGGTCGACGATTTCCACGAGCACGGCTGCCGGGTGTCCGATCATGCGCTGGACGAGGTCCCGCATGCGGACGCTTCGTTCGAAGACGCCGCCGCGGCGTTCAAGAAGGCGCTGGGAGGAGAGCCGTTGTCCAAGGAAGAAGAGGAGCGCTACAAAACCTTTACCCTGCTTCGGCTGGGCGCATGGTACGCGAAGCGGGAATGGGCCATGCAGCTCCATCTGCACGCCCACCGGAACAACAACGGGCGGATGTTCGCGGCGCTCGGCCCGGACACCGGGTACGATTCGATGTACGACGGCCCGCTGGCGAAGGCGGTCGTCGGGCTGCTGGACGCGTGGGAGCGCGAAGGCGCGCTGCCTCGGACGATTTTCTACTCGCTGAACGCGCGGGACAACGACGTGCTGGCGTCGATCATCGGCTCGTTCCAGGGCGGCGGCATCCCGGGCAAGCTGCAGCTCGGCTCGGCGTGGTGGTTCAACGATACGAAGGACGGGATGCTCGCCCAGCTGACCTCGCTCGCGAACATCGGCCTGCTCGGCCGGTTCGTCGGCATGCTGACCGATTCGCGCAGCTTCCTGTCGTTCACCCGCCACGAATATTTCCGCCGCATCCTGTGCAATCTGCTCGGCGGCTGGGCGGAGAACGGGGAAGCGCCGCATGACATGGCCTACCTCGGCGGCATCGTGCAGGACATCTCGTACCGCAACGCGGCAAATTATTTCCGCTTCGACGGCGTGGAAGCGGCGGGAGGGACCGCGCGATGACGGCGAAGGTCAATCCCGGCGGCGCCGTCCCCGGCCTGGCGCAGCTGCCGGAAGGGCAGGCCGTCTGCCGGCTGCCCGTGAAAGTGCTGCAGTTCGGCGAAGGCAATTTCCTGCGCGGCTTCGTCGATTGGATGGTGCAGCGCTGCAACGCGCAGGGGCTGTTCGGCGGGGGCGTCGCCGTGACCCAGCCGCGCCCGGCCGGCAAGCCGAACCTGGAGAAGCTGAAGGCCCAGCGGGGCGCGTATACGCTGCTCGTGCGCGGGCTGCAGGACGGCCGGAAGGTCGAGGAGCGCGAAATCGTCTCCGTGTTCGCCCGGATGATCGATCCGTACGAGGAATGGGACGCCTTCCTGGCGCTGGCCGATTCGCCGGAGCTGGAGTTCGTCGTCTCCAACACGACGGAGGCGGGGCTCGCGTATCAGCAGGCCGAATGGAATCCCGGCGCGCCCGTGGCCTCGTTCCCGGGCAAGCTGACGGTGTTCCTCTATCGCCGGTTCGTGACCTTCGCCGGCGATCCCGAGCGGGGACTGGTTCATCTGCCGTGCGAGCTGCTCGAGCGGAACGGCGACCTTCTGCTGAACATCGTGCTCCGCCATGCGGACGATTGGCGGCTCTCGGAGGCGTTCAAGCGGTGGGTGCGAGCGTCCAACCGGTTCGTGAACACGCTCGTCGACCGGATCGTCACCGGGTATCCCCGCGAGGAAGCGGACGGCTTGTTCGCGGCATGGGGCTATTCCGATCCGCTGCTCGCGACGGCGGAGCCGTACCATCTGTGGGCGATCCAGGCGACGGACGGCCTGGAATCGCGGCTGCCCTTGGCGCAGGCGGGGCTGAACGTGCGCTGGGTCGAGGACCTGACGCCGTACCAGCTGCTCAAGGTGCGCATCCTGAACGGCGCGCACACGATGATGGCGACGCTGGGGCTAGCGGACGGGCTGTCCGAGGTGCGGGAAGCGATGGAGCATCCGGCGTGGGGCGAGGTCTGGGAGCGGGCGCTGCGGGACGAGGTGCTGCCCGGCCTGCCGCTGCCGCGCGCGGAGGCGGACGCTTACGTGAGCGGGACGCTGGACCGGTTCCGCAATCCGTACATCCGGCACCGGCTGACGGATATCGCGATGAACAGCCTGTCGAAATGGCGGACGCGGCTGCTGCCTTCCTTGAAGGCGTACGCGCAGGCCGAAGGGAGCATTCCGGTCGTCATCGCGCGGTCGCTGGCCGCGCTGATCTGGCTGTACCGCCCGCGGGACGCTTACGCCGCGGACGGCGCGCCGGCCGAACCGCGGGACGACGAGACGCTTGTCGAAGCGGTTCGCGGCGCATGGGCGCCGGGGCCGGCCGGCGGCGGATACGATCCGGCGCGCACGGCGGCGAACATTCTGCGCCTGGAGGCGGTATGGGGCGAGGATTTGACGGCGCTGGACGGACTCGCCGAGGCGGTCGCCGCTTCGCTGGCCGAGCGTTTCGGCCGGGGGGACGGGCGGACCCGGAGCGGGGCTTGACGATTGCGGATTTCAACTCAAACACCAGGCAGGCGAACCTGACTAAAGGAGCGTACGAACGAATGGCTAAGAAAAGATACGTGCAGGTCGGCATCGGCGGACGGGCGGAATTCTTCTATTCCGCGATCGCGAACCATTACCGCGAGACGTCTGAGCTGGTCGCGTTTTGCGATATCAACCAAACGCGCATGGACTACGCGAACAAGCTGCTGACGGAGAAATACGATTATCCGGCGGCGCGCACCTATAAACACGACGAGTTCGCGCGCATGATCGAGGCCGAGAAGCCGGACGCGGTCATCGTCACGAGCGTGGACCGGACGCATCATACGTACATCATTCAAGCGCTGGAGCTGGGCTGCGACGTCATTACCGAGAAGCCGATGACCGTGGACGAGGGCAAGTGCCAGCGGATTCTCGACGCCGTCCACCGCACGGGACGCCAGGTGCGCGTCACGTTCAACTACCGCTACGCGCCGCATCACACCAAGGCGCGCGAGCTGATCGCCAAGGGCACGATCGGCGACGTGACGTCGGTGCATTTCGAATGGCTGCTCAACACGCAGCACGGCGCGGACTATTTCCGGCGCTGGCACCGCGACAAGCGCAACGGAGGCGGCCTGCTCGTGCACAAGTCGACGCATCATTTCGATCTCGTCAACTTCTGGATCGGCTCGGAGCCGGACACCGTCTTCGCCATGGGCGACCTGCTCTTCTACGGCCGCGAGAACGCGGAGAACCGGGGGGTGACGAAGTTCTACGACCGCGCGACGGGCAACCCGAACGCGCAGGACGATCCGTTCGCGCTGCATCTGGACGAGAACGAGCATCTGAAGGCGATGTACCTCGACGCGGAAGCGGAGGACGGCTACCGGCGCGACCAGAGCGTCTTCGGCGACGGCATCTCGATCGAGGACACGATGAGCGTGCTGGTCAAGTACAAGAACAAGGCGCAGCTGTCGTACTCGCTTAACGCCTATCTGCCGTGGGAGGGCTACCGCATCGCGTTCAACGGCACCAAAGGCCGCATCGAAATGCAGGTCGTCGAGCAGTCGTACGTCAACTCCGGCGGCGACAAAGCGCTGGAGGGCGCGGTGCAGGGCGTGTCGATCCTCGTCTTCCCGATGTTCGGCGAGCCGTACAAAGCCGAATTCGAGCTGGGCGACGGCGGGCACGGCGGGGGCGACCCGGTGCTGCTGAACGATATTTTCGGCGTTCCGGTCGCGGACGAGTTCAACCGCGCGGCCGACCACGTCGACGGCGCGCGGTCCATCCTGACGGGCATCGCGGCCAACAAGTCGATCCGCACGGGGCAGGCCGTGAAGGTCGACGAGCTGGTCAAGTTTTACGACGGCAAGTAAGCCGGGGAAGACGGAATTGGTTTGCGGGGGAGACACGCCCCTGCGGAAACCAGGCGCAGCTTGTTGAGCGGAAACGGAAACGGAAACGGAAACGGAAACGGACAAAAAGCCAGTTGAGCGGAAACGGACAAAAAGCCGGCTCCCGCGTCGCGTGACGCCGGAGCCGGCTTTTTTGCGCTGGTTATGCGTGGCGGAGCCGCGCGCGGACTTATGTCCGCTCGCCGACGAGGCCGCGCAGCATGGCCAGGGAGCGGCGCACGTCCTCTTCCATGGAGCGCGCGGGCATCGTTTCCCGCGGATGCCACAGCTCGAGCGCGAGCCAGCCTTCGTAGTTGGCGTCGGCCATCGCGTCCGCCAAGGCGCGGAAATCGATGTCGCCCTCGGTCAAGTCCTCGGCCGGCACGCCCCCGCGCTGGTTGCGCAGGTGGAACGCGGCGATCCGCTCCGGGTACCGGCGAACCCAGCCGACCGGGTCGCAGCCGGCGACATGGGACCAGCCGGTATCGACGCACAAGCCGACGGCGGGGTCCGCGAATTCGACGACGGAGCGCAGGTCGGCCTCCGCGTTGTGACGGTCCGCCGCGTGATTGTGCAGGCTGAGGCGCAGCCCGAAGTCTGCCTCGGCCCGCGCGGCGAGCCGGCTCAGATTGTCGCCCTGCCGCTTGACGAGGTCCTCCGGCTTCGGCAGCGGCTGCTTCCAGCCGCCGTACGGGTCGGCGTTCACGAGCAGCTCCTTGCCGCCGGCGGCGGCGAGCCGCTCCGCGGCCGGCAGCGCGCCGGCCTCCACGGCGTCATAGTCGCCGTGGAGCTGCAGGCCGACGTAGGAAGCGGAGACGGCGAGCCCGAATTCCCGCAGCAAGGCCAGCTGCCCGGCGTCGGCGTCGATTTCGACGGCGTCCAGTCCGGCATCGGCGCAAGCCCGGAAAATAGCCCGCCAGTCGACTGCCTTGCCGTCCGATTTCCACCGTTCGCTCCAGCCGTACAGGTTGGAGGAGTATCCGATGATCTTCATGCCCGTTCTCCTTTCGCGCCGGCGATGGCGACGGTTTGCTTCTGCCCGGTCTCCGCGCAGGCGTAGAAGGCGGACAGGCAGCGGAAATGGTCGACCGCGCGGCGGCCCGTGTTCGACAGGGATTCGCCGTTTTGCAGCTCCGCCCAGAAGTGGAAGAGCGGGTTGTCGAAGATGGTCAGGTCGCCGCGCGGCCCGGTCTCGACCTGCTCTTCCACGATGCTGCCGCCCTTGTCGTAGCGGATGTAGACGGGCTGCTTCGAGTCGAACGGATGCCACCGGACGGCGCCGCGCGTGCCTTCGATCTCCGCGCGGCCGCAGGCTTCGCCGTGGGCGCAGGAGGCGCGCTCGTAATGCACGCGGACCGGTTCGCCCGCGCCGCGGAACGTCATGTACGCGCCGGCGTGCGTCTCGACGTCGAAGACGACGTCGGCCGGGTCGGCCTCCGTAACCGGCCGGCGCGTCCATGCGCCGCCGAACTCGATCTCGGCCGGGTCGAGCACGTCGATCAGCGTGGCGAAATCGTACGGCCCCCAGTCGATCAGAATGCCGCCGCCGCTTTTCGACTTGTCCAGGAACCACCGGCTGGCCGGCTGGTACTCGATGCCGGCGCGGCTGCGTTCGCTCTTGTGCGCGAAGGTCGCGTGGTAGACGTCGCCGAGAGCGCCGGAACGGAGGACCCGCTTGACCGCCTCCATATGCGCCATGCCTTTGAAACGGACGCTGCAGCAGCCGAGCTTCCGGCCGCATTCGCCGGCGACGCGCAGCATCTCTTCGGCTTCCGCGTCGTTCATCGCGAGCGGCTTCTCGCACAGCACGTGGCGTCCGGAACGCAGCGCCAGCTTGACCGGTTCCAGGTGCGCGAAGGGCGGCGTGGCGACGATGACGATGTCGTCCTCGCGCGGCGGCTCCGCCGCCAGCATCGCTTCGGCGTCCGCGAAGCGCAGCGCGTCCGGGAACCGCTCGGCGAACGCCTCCAGCGCCGCCGGGCTCGGGTCGGCCACGCGGAGCTCCGCGGTTACCGGGAGCTTCGCCGCCGCTTCGGCATGCGTCCGGGCGATGACGCCCGCGCCGATCAAATACAGTCTCATGCTTGGATCACCTCATCGAGAATTCGCTTTCGTCCCCACTGTATCACGGGCCGGCGCCGAACTCTCGCTCGCCGCGGCCGTAAACTTGTCATTTTGTCCGCGATGCGGCTATAGTGGGTACAGATTCGAAGCGAGGTGGAATGCATGTACGTCGAGCGGCTTCATTTGACGCGATCGTTCTCGTTTATTCCGGTTACGGGCTCGGACGAGGAGCATGACCTGCACGTGCACGATTGCCTGGAAATCGGCGTGCTGCTGCGAGGCGAGCTGACGTACCGGTTCGGCGACCGGACGTACGCCGGCCGGCCGGGCGACGCGTTCCTGTGCCGGCCGTTCGAGCCGCATTGGAGCTACGCGAAGCCGGGCGAAACGTTCGGGGCGATCCTGATTCTGTTCACGCCTTCGGCCGTGCGGGCGGTGCCGGGCGGCAGCCGGCTGCTCGTCCCGTTCTATGCGGGCCGCGGGCTTGCGCCGCTTCTTCCCGCGTCGTCGCCGCGCGCCGCGCGCATCCGCGAGGCGGCGGAGGCGGCCGTGCGGGCGAAGGAGGCGGGAGAAGCCGCCGCGGAGACGAGGCAGTTCGCCGCGCTGCTCGGCATCCTGCTGGAGGTGCACGACTTTGCCGCCGAGTCGGCGGGCGCGGCCGGACCGGGCGCTGCGGCGGGAGCGGGAAGAAGAGCGGGGGCCGAAGCCGCTTCGGCCGGGAATGCCCTGCCGCAAACCGAAATCGCGGATTCCGTCGGTTATTTGCTCGACCGCTACCGCGAGGCGGTGGACGGCGAGGCGCTGGCGCGGCAGTCGGGCATGGGCAAGAGCCGCTACTTCGAGCAGTTCCGCCTGCTCACCGGGGCGTCGCCGCATGAATTAGTCGTGCGGCTGCGCGTGCAGGACGCGATGGACCTGCTGCGGACGACGGACCTCTCCGTCATCGAGATTGCCGAGCGCAGCGGCTTTCAGTCGCTCAGCGCGTTCAATAAGCAGTTCAAGGCGTATTGCGGCGTGTCGCCTCGCGGGTACCGCAACGGCCGGTGAGGAGGAGCAGGGCAGGCGTTTGTCACCTACATAGGAGCGGAAGTGAAGCGTTTCGGTGCAGGAGGGTGACGGGGTCACCTACATGGGTGCGAAGGTGAAGCGTTTCGGTGCAGGAGGGTGACGGGGTCACCTACATGGGTGCGGAAGCGGAGCGTTTCGGTGCAAGAAGGTGATGGGGTCACCTACCTAGTTGCGGAAGTGTGGCATTTAGGTGCAAGAAGGTGACGGGGTCACCTACATGGGTGCGAAGGTGGAGCGTTTCGGTGAAGGAGGGTGACGGGGTCACCTACCTAGGTGCGGAAGTGGAGTATTTAGGTACAAGAAGGTGATGAGGTCACCTACATAGGAGCGGAAGTGGAGCGTTTCGGTGCAGGAGGGTGATGGGGACAACTACATGGGTGCAAAGGTGAAGCGTTTCGGTGCAGGAGGGTGACGGGGTCACCTACATGGGTGCGAAGGTGGAGCGTTTCGGTGAAGGAGGATGACGGGGTCACCTACATAGGTGCGGAAGTGGAGCGATTAGGTGCAAGAAGGTGACGAGGCAGCCTACATAGGTGGGGAAATGGTGCGTTTCGGTGCAGGAGGGTGACGGGGTCACCTACATGGGTGCGAAGGTGGAGCGTTTAGGTGCAAGAAGGTGAGGGGGTAGCCTACATAAGTGACGGAAGTGGTTAAGTGCACGAAAGCGACGAGGGAGACCTCAGCTTGGTTACAAATCTTTCACGCGCGAAAGAGAGTGACGGAGCTAATTACAGGAGGTGCTCTACCATTTCCTCCGGTTGCGCCGAAAAAAGCTTCCAACGATAAAAGCCTCCAACCCCGCCGACTAGGCGAGGCAAGAGGCTTTTTTGCGCGTAGGGAAGCCCGAATCCTCGCCGCCAGAACCGCTCAGCGACGCTGCAAATGTCGCGGGCAAGCGAGACTTGCTTGGCACGGGGACGCCTACCTGCCGCGCCTCGCCGCGTCAGCCGCAGGAGCAGTTCAACACCGGCTTGCGTGCCGCCGTCGCTTCGTCGAGCCGGCGGACGGCCGTGCCGTACGGCGCGTTCAGGACGACGTCCGGGGTCAGCCGCGCTTCCTCGGCGATGCGGATCATCGCGTCGATGAAGCCGTCGAGCGTTTCTTTGCTTTCCGTCTCCGTCGGCTCGATCATGATGCATTCCTCGACGTTCAACGGGAAATAGACGGTCGGCGGATGATAGCCGAAGTCGAGCAGCCGCTTGGCGACGTCGAGCGTGCGGACGCCGTACGGCTTCAAGCCGCGGCCGGACAGGACGAATTCATGCTTGCACACGCCCGGATACGGCACCTCGTAGTGCGACGACAGCCGGTGCATCATGTAATTGGCGTTCAGCACCGCGCATTCGGATACGTGGCGCAGTCCCTCCGGACCGTAAGTCCGGATGTACGTGTACGCCCGGACGAGGATGCCGAAATTGCCGTAGTACGCCTTCACGCGGCCGATGGACGACGGACGGTCGTAGTCGAAATAGTACGTTCCGTCGTCGCGGCGGCCGACGGTCGGCTTCGGCAGAAACGGAATCAGCGCGCGTTTGACGCCGACCGGACCGGCGCCCGGGCCGCCGCCGCCGTGCGGGGTGCTCATCGTTTTGTGCAAATTCAGGTGGACGACGTCGAAGCCCATGTCGCCCGGCCGGGCGATGCCCATGATGGCGTTGGAATTGGCGCCGTCGTAATAGAGCAGGCCGCCCGCCTCGTGCACGATCCGCGCGATCTCGGCGATCTGCTCCTCGAACAGGCCGAGCGTGTTCGGGTTGGTCAGCATGAGCGCGGCGGTGTCGGTGCCGACGGCCGCGCGCAGCGCGCCCAGGTCGACCAGGCCGCGCGCGTCGGACGGCACGGTCACCGTCTCGAAGCCGGCGACGGTCGCGCTGGCCGGGTTCGTGCCGTGCGAGGAATCCGGGACGATGACCTTCGTCCGGCGCTCGCCGCGGCTTTCGTGGTAAGCGCGGATCATCATGAGCCCGGTCCATTCCCCGTGGGCGCCGGCGGCGGGCTGCAGCGTCACCCGGTCCATGCCCGTCAGCGCGGCAAGGTCGTTTTGCAGCGTATGGAGCAGCTCCAGCGCGCCCTGCAGGCTTTCCTCCGGCTGATACGGGTGCAGGTTGGCGAAGCCGCCGAGGCGCGCCGCGTCCTCGTTGATTTTCGGATTGTATTTCATCGTGCAGGAGCCGAGCGGGTAAAAGCCGTTGTCGACGCCGAAATTGCGGCGCGACAGCTCCGTGTAATGCCGCACGACGTCGACCTCGTACACCTCGGGCAGCTGCGCCGGCGTCTGCCGCAGCAGCGCTTCGGGAATGAGCGCGGAGAGTCTCTCCTCCGGCACGTCGCACGCCGGCAGCGAATAGGCGACGCGTCCCGGGCGGCTGAGCTCGAAGATCAGCGCTTTGTCCGGCTTGACCGGCTCGCCCGGGGCCGTGGCGCTTTCGGGCACATTCGTGTTCGTCATGCGGATGCCTCCTCTAATTTGGCCGCGAAGCCGTCGATTTCGCCGCGCGTCCGCTTCTCCGTGACGGCGACGAGCATATGGCCCGCCAATTCCGGATAAGCGAGGCCGAGATCGTACCCGCCGAGATAGCCGCCGCGCAGCAGCGCCAGATTCGCGTCCTTGACGGAGACGCCTTCGGGCAGCCGGACGACGAATTCGTTGAAGAACGGCGCCGCGAACGGCAGCGAGAAGCCGCCGCGCGCCGCTACCGCGCCGGCTGCGTAATGCGCCTTCCGCGCGTTGAGCGCGGCGACGTCGATCAAGCCCTGCTTGCCCATCGTCGACAGGTAGATCGAAGCGCACAGCGCGAGCAGCGCCTGGTTGGAGCAGATGTTGGAGGTCGCTTTCTCCCGCCGGATATGCTGCTCGCGCGCCTGCAGGGTGAGCACGAAGCCGCGCTTGCCGTCGATGTCCTTCGTCTGGCCGACGATGCGGCCCGGCATCCGGCGCATGAGCGGCTCCGCGACCGCGAAGAAGCCGCAGGTCGGGCCGCCGAGCGACTGCGGAATGCCGAGCGGCTGCGCGTCGCCGACGACGATGTCCGCGCCGAGCTTGCCGGGCGCCTCGAGCAGGCCGAGCGCGATCGGATTCGCGCTGACGACGAGCAGCCCTTCCACGCCGTGGGCGATCGGCGCGATGGCGGCCAGATCCTCGAGGCAGCCGAAGAAATTCGGCGACTGCACGAGCACGGCCGCCGTCTCCGGCGTGACCGCCCGGCGCAGGGCGTCAAGGTCGGTCGAGCCGTCCGGGGCGTAGCCGACCTCGACGAGCTCGAGGTTCAGGCCGCGCGCCGTCGCGGCGACGACCTCGCGCGCTTCCGGATGGACCGCGCGGGAGACGACGATGCGCTTGCGCTTGGCCGCGCCCGACGCCAGCGCGGCCGCTTCCGCGAGCGCCGTCGCGCCGTCGTACATGCTGGCGTTGGCGACGGCCATGCCGGTCAGCTCGCAGATGTACGACTGGAACTCGAAGATGGCCTGAAGCTCGCCTTGGCTGATCTCCGGCTGGTACGGCGTATAGGCCGTATAAAATTCGGACCGCGTCGCCAAATGGTTGATGACGACGGGAATGTGGTGATCGTAGATGCCCGCGCCGAGGAAGCTCGCGCGGGTGCCGGTATCGGCGTTCCGCCCGGCGAGTTCCTTCAGGTGCCCGAGCAGGGACGGTTCGTCCAGCGCAGGGGACATCGGCAGGACGCCGCGGCAGCGGATGTCCTCGGGGATGTCGCGGAACAGCTCCTCGACGGAGCCCGCCCCGATCGCCGCGAGCATCTCGGCGCGGTCTTCTTCGGTCATGGGAATATAGCGATGCGCGTTGGCCATGGGAATCACTCCTTCGGGGTTCGTTTGTAAAACGGGGCCGGCACGACTCGGGCGTGCAGCAGCTTGCCGCGGACGTCAACCTGCAGCTCCGTGCCGAGCGCGGCGAAGCGGGCGTCGACGAGGGCGAGCCCGAGATTGCGCTTCAGCGTCGGCGACTGCGTGCCGGACGTCACCTCGCCGATGCGACGGCCGTCGCCGTAGACGCTATACGCATGCCGCGGAATGCCGCGGTCGATCATTTCGATGCCGACGAGCTTGCGCGTCACGCCGCCGGTCTTCTGCGCCAGCAGCGCGTCGCGGCCGATGAAATCGCCTTTGTCCAGCTTCACGAAGTAGCCGAGTCCCGCCTCGAGCGGCGAGATCGCGCTCGACAGCTCCTGGCCGTACAGCGGCAGCCGGGCTTCGAAGCGGAGCGTATCCCGCGCGCCGAGGCCGGCGGGCACGAGGCCGTAAGGCTTGCCCGCCGCAAGCAGCGCGCGCCAGGCCCGCGGCGCGTCCTCCGCGGCGAGGCAGATTTCGAAGCCGTCCTCGCCCGTGTAGCCGGTTCGCGAGACGAGCGCCTTCGCGCCGCCGACCGGGACGCCGGTGGCGAAATGAAACGGCGTCAATTCGCGGCCGTCGAAACCGCCGCCGGTCGCGTCCCGCAAAATCACGGCGGCTTCCGGACCCTGCAGCGCGAGCAGGGCGAACGCGTCGGAACGGTCCTCGAGGGCGACGTCGCCGATCAGATGCTCGCGCAGCCACTCGAAGTCCTTGGCGATATTGGCGGCGTTCACGACGAGCAGGTACTGGTCGTTCGTGATCCGGTAGACGAGCAGGTCGTCGACGACCCCGCCGTCCGGGTAGCACAAGAGCGCGTATTGCGCCTGGCCGTCCTTCAGCTTGGCGACGTCGTTGGTCGTCAGCCGCTGCAGGAACGCCTCGGCGAAGCAGCCGGTCACGAGGAATTCGCCCATATGGGACACGTCGAACAGGCCGGCCCGCGCGCGGACGGCCTCGTGCTCCTTCTGAATGCCGGAGAACTGGACGGGAAGCTCCCATCCGCCGAAATCGATGCATCGCGCTTCGGGAAATTCGGCGTAAAGCGGGTAGATCGGGGTGCGTTTGAGCGGGTTCTCCATACTTGAACCTCCTTGGACGGGTTTGAACGAACGCAAACGGTCGAAAACGCAAAGAAGGACAGCGGCGAAAAGAAGCGTCGCCCGAAGCAGCATAGCCGCTCGGCGCCCGATCGTTTCGCTCTGTCCTTTGTACCTGAGAGTTGCCCCGCGGGCGCTATTGCCCGGGGTTTCCCCGTGGGTGACGCCGCGGACTTCCCGCGTCCGGTGCGGCGTGCTCTCCAGAGGCGCGTCCGATAAAGGTCCTTTTGCCTGAGAGATTCACCCGGCCGGGCTTACTCCTTCGGCGCCGCGATCGTGCCATCCGCGATCTCTCCCGTTATCATCATCCGCATATTCGGTTGGATAATTTACTTATACATGACATTCTTGTCGAACGTCAACGGGGAAACGCGAAAAAAATAAATTGCTTGTTAGGTATATTGACATGAGCTCGTCCGGTCCGGTAAGCTAGGCATACATACGATCATAAGCGGATGACGATGGATGGGAGAGACCCGGCAGGGAAGCGTTTCCCGCGGGCACCGAAGGAGCAAGTCGACGGCTAGCCGGCCGGCGATCAATCTCTCAGGTACAAGGAACCGCCATTCGACGCGGCTCTGGAGAGAGCGTGCAGCCACCAAAGGGGTAAACGCGGTCCGTCCGGGCCGCCCAAACTCTCAGGTACCAAGGACAGGGAATTCGGCGACAGGCCGAAGCTCTGTCCTTTTTTGCATGTGCGCGGCTCCCGTGCAGCTCCGGTATCCGGAAAGCGGAGGCCGCGCGGCCCTGCGGGAACAGAGCAAGCCAATCCATATGACGAGAGGATGCTGAACATGAGCGAAGTGAAGCAAGGACGGGGTTATACGGAGGAGCATGAATGGGCGGAGGCGGCGAACGGGCGCATTCGGGTCGGCATTACGGACTTTGCCCAGGTTCAGCTCGGGGACATCGTGTTCGTCGAATTCCCGCAGATCGGCGCCGAGGTGGAGGCAACCCAGCCGATGGGGTCCATCGAATCGGTCAAGACGGTGTCCGAGCTGTACAGCCCGGTGACGGGCCGCGTGACGAAGATCAACGAAGCGCTGCTGGACGCGCCGGAGCTCGTCAACTCCGATCCTTATGGCGAAGGCTGGATCGCGGAAGTCGAAGTCGACGGGGATGCGGCGGAGGTCGTCGCGGGGATGCTCGACGCGGAGCGCTACGAGGCGTTCATTACGGGCAAATAATCGGGCGGCGCGATCCGCGTCAGGCGGCCGTCATGCGCCGCGCGCCGCGCAGGGGGAGACGAAGCCATGCGGTTTAAGGACGTGTTTGCCATCATCGGCCCGGTCATGGTCGGCCCGTCGAGCTCGCATACCGCGGGCGCGGCGCGGCTCGGCCGGGCGGCCCGGCAGCTGCTCGGGGACGTGCCGGAGCGGGCGGTCGTCACGCTGTACGGTTCCTTCGCCGAAACGTTCGCCGGCCACGGCACCGATCTCGCGATCGTCGGCGGGCTGCTCGACTTCGCCGCGGACGACGGGCGGATTCCGTCGGCCTTCGCGGAAGCGGAGCAGGCGGGCATGGGGGTGACGATCCGCCGGGGAGCCGGGACGAAGCCCCACCCCAACTATGCGGAGATCGAAGCCGCGCGCGGCGTGCGCACGGTCTCGGTCGGCGGGGCGTCGGTCGGCGGCGGCACGATCGAGATTCACGAGATCAACGGCTTCAAGGCCGGCTGCTCGGGTCATTATCCGGCGATCGCGGTCACGCACGCCGACCGGGTCGGCGTCCTGGCCGCCATCGCGCAGGCGATCGGCGGGGCCGGCCTCAACATCGGCTACCTGCAGACGGGCCGGCAGGGGCGCGGCGGCGCGGCGCTGACGGTCGCCGAATGCGACCGGATGCCGGACGAGGCGCTGTTGGCCGCGATCGCGTCGCTGCCGCACGTCGCGGAAGCGGCCGTCATTCATCTGAACTAAGGGGAGCTGGCGAGATGAGATTCCGAACGCTGCAAGAACTGGCGGCGCTGTGCGCCGCGGAAGGCCGGACGATCGGCGGACTGATGCTCGCGGAGCAGGCGGCCGAAGCCGGCGTGTCCGAGGAGGACGCGTTTCGCCAGATGGCCGGCTATTACCACGTGATGAAAGAAGCGGTCCGCAAGGGGTTGGACGAGGAGCCCGTCTCGCGCAGCGGCCTCGTCGGCGGCGACGGCCGCAAAATGAACGCGTACCTCGAGCGCGGCGAGCCGTCCGTCGGCAGCTGGGCCGGCCTCGCGATGGCGTACGCCCTCGCCGTGTCGGAGGTCAACGCCTCCATGGGGCGCATCGTCGCCACGCCGACCGCCGGCTCGTGCGGCATCATCCCCGGCGTGTTCGTCAGCTCGCAGGAGCGGTTCGGCTGGCCGGACGGGAAGCTCGTCGAGGGGCTGTTCGCAGCCGGCGCCATCGGGTACGTCATCGCCAACAATTCCTTCGTCTCCGGCGCCGAGGGCGGCTGCCAGGCGGAGGTCGGCTCCGCCATCGGCATGGCCGCGGGCGCGCTGACCGAGCTGCGCGGGGGCAGCGCGGAGCAGGCCGTCCACGCGGTCGGCCTGGCGCTCAAGAACACGCTCGGGCTCGTCTGCGATCCCGTCGCCGGGCTCGTCGAGGTGCCCTGCATCGTCCGCAACGGGCTCGGCGCCGTCAACGCGCTGGCGGCCGCCGACATGGCGCTCGCCGGCGTGCGAAGCGTCATTCCGTCGGACGAGGTAATCGGCGTCATGCTGGAGATCGGCTCGGCGATGCCCGCCGCGCACCGCGAGACGGCGCTCGGCGGCCTGGCGCAGACGCCGACCGGGCGCGAGATCGCCGAACGGCTGCGGAACGCGCGGCCGAAGCCGAAGCCATAACCAAAATCATAATCGAAGCCGAAGCCATAACCGAAACCTAGGCGATCCTCGAAGCTGAAATAATATTCGAAACCGGAAATCATCATCGAGCCGAGAACGACAGAGGCGGAGGGGAAATTCATGGAGGACTGGGACAACGTCATTTCGCGCGGACGGTCTGGCGATCGGGACGCGAGCCCCGCGAGCCCGAAATGGAGATTCGTGCATACGGGCGTTCGCGGCGCGGCGGAGAATATGGCGATCGACGAGGCGATACTCGCGGCCCATGCCCGCGGGCTCGTTCCGCCGACCTTGCGGTTCTACGGCTGGCGCGCGCCGACGCTGTCCGTCGGGCGGTTCCAGCGCGCCGAACGGGACGTCGATTTCGCGGCGCTCCGGGCGCGCGGCGTCGAGTTCGTCCGCCGGGCGACCGGCGGGCGGGCCGTCCTGCACGACCGCGAGCTGACGTACAGCCTCGTCGCGGCGGAGGATCACCCGGGCCTTCCGGCCGGCGTGGCGGAAGCGTGCGCCGCGCTGAGCGGCGGCCTGCTGGCCGGCTTTCGCCGGCTCGGGCTGGAGGCCCGTCCCTTCGGGGGCGGAAGCGGTGCGGGCATGCCGGACGCCGTCGAACCCGAGCCGGCAGGCGGCGGCCCCGGGCCGTCCGCCCGGGAGAAGGCGGAGGCGTCCGCGGCCTGCTTCGACGCCCCGGCCGGCTACGAGATCGTCGTCGAAGGCCGGAAAATCGCCGGCAGCGCCCAAATGCGCGCGGACGGCGCGCTGCTGCAGCATGGCTCGATTCCGCTGGAGCTGGATGCCGGGCTGCTGCACGACGTCCTGCGCTTCCGGGATGCGGAACGAAGGCGCCGGATGCGCGCGGCGTTCGAGCGCCATGCCGTGGCGGTCAATCCCTGTCTGCGCCGCAAAGGCTTGGCCCCCGCGGCCATCGGCGACCTGGAGACGGCATTCCTCGCCGGCTTCGCCGAGCTTCTCGGCGTCGAGCCGCAGCCTGGCGCGCTGACCGCGTTCGAGATGGAATTGGCGGGACGCCTCGCCGCCGAGAAGTACGGCGCGGACGCTTGGAACCTGCGAAGATAAGGAGGGAGCGCATGAGGAACCCCGCGACGGATACGATCGACCGGGAACCGTCCGCAAGCGGCCGAAGCCGCCGGTTGCGCCGGCTTGCCGCCCTGCTCTTCGTCGCGCATTTCGCCTACGCGGCGCTGCTCGTCTCCGTCGCCCGCGCGCTGATCGCCGGCTCCGGGCTGTCGCCGGCCGAGGCGGGCACGCTGCTGCTGCCGGGCTTCCTGCTCGCCGTCGGCGCCTACGTGCCGGACAACATGCTGTCGCGCTCGGCATGGATCTCGGTCCGGCCGGGACTCGCCCTGCTCGCGGCCGCGCTGCTGGGCCTGCTCGCGTGGAGCGGGGCCGACGCGACGGCGGCCGCGGTCGCGATGCTCGGCGCCGGCTGCGGCTTCGCCGGCGTGACGTTGGGCGCGGCCGGCGAACTGTCGGCTCCGCTCCCGCCGTCCGCGCCGGCCCGGCCGGAGGCGCGCCCCGCCCGCGCGCCGCTTCCGCGCCCCCGGCTCTACGGCGTCCTGGGCGGCGCCGCTTTCGGGGCCGCGTTCCTCCTGCTCGGGCAGGCGGGCCTCCGGCCGTCGCCGTCGCGCGCGGAGCTCGCGGTGCTGCTGGCGGCCGTGCTCGCGGCGGCGCTGGCGGAAACGTTCGGCCGCGGGAGAGAAGAAGGCGTCTTCCGGGAATAATACCTGCGATCCGCTATAAGCGGCAACGAAAGGGAGTACGCCCATGAAAGACGCCAAACGCTATGCCGTGTTCGCGCTGCTGTTTCCGAGCGCCGTCGCCTTGATGCTGGGGATAGACGTCCTGCAGCGGCTGCCCCCGGCGCGGATGCTGCGCAACCTGTATTTCCCGTTCACGCTGTACGGCGCGGTCGAGAAGACGATGATGGCCGCGCTTCTCCTCCTCTTCTTCCGCGTGCCGCTCGCCGCCGGATTCCGGCGGCTGTTCGGCGGCGGGAAGCGGCCGTCAGGAGGAAGCGGCCGGACGTCCGCCCCGCCGGATCAGCCCGATGATCAATAGGAGGATCGGGATGCCGAATTGCAGCGGCAGGTGCAGGTAGTAAGGCACGATCTTCAGCCCCTCCTGCAAATGCTCCGTCAGGCTGCCCGCCATCGTCAGCGAGAGGAACAGCACGATCAGGCCGATCGGCATGATTAGCGCGCGGAGATTGCGGACGCCGAACAAGTCGCCCGCCGCGAGGACCGCCGCGAACAGAAACGTGGCGATCTTGAAGAAGCTCGTGATGACGAGCAGGAACAGCACGACGGAGTCCATCCGCTGGATCATTTCCGCGAGCCGCAGCCGGCTGAGAGAGGTGAATAGGGGAAACGTCGCGCGCGAGGCGATCTCGATGCCGAGCACGGAGATGTTGACGAACGTCGCCAGGCAGAGCAGCACCGCGCTGAACGCCATCGCGCTTACGCCGACGCCGACCGCCTTGTACCCTTTGCTCAAGTACGGCAGAAACATCGTCATGACGACCATTTCCCCGAACGGGAACGTCAGGTTCGTCGGAAACAAGGCTTTCAGGACGGGCTTCCAGCCCTCGCCGAGCACCGGCAGCATCCGGTTCGCCTGCGACATGTCCGAGAAGACCGCGAGCGTCACGATGAACAGAAACAAGAAGCAGCTGAACAAGAAGAACAGGAAGGCCGTCCGCCCGAATACTTCGATGCCCAGCCGAACGACGTACCCGACGACGAGGAGCATGAACATGGCGATCGCGAACATCGGGGTCATATCGTAGACGGCCGCCGTCAGCAGGTCGCTGAAGTCGCGCGTGTTGCGCCCCGATATGTAGATGAAATACAGCAAGTACCCGAAGCCGATCAGCCAGCCCGGGACCGGGCCGACGATGCGGCGGATGTACGCCGTGAGCGGCAGCTCCGGATAGAGCCGGTACAGCGTGCCGAACACGCCCCCGAAGAAGGCCATGCCGATCAGGCAGCCGATCACGATGACGATCCACGCGTCCTGCTTGGCTTCCATGCCGACCGGGATGACGACCGCGGATCCGAGCTCGAACAACGTAATCCACGCGAACAAGTGGAGCGGGCCGATGCGCGCCGTTTTGCTATCCATCGCTTATTCGCCTCCGTTTCTCAAGATTTCTCCAATAACGACTTGGCCCGCATGCCCGTCCTTAGAATTTGCCCTTGGAACGTAACCGAAACGTCCGCTTCCGCGAAGACGTCGCCCCATCGGCCCGCCACGGATTTCCACGCCTTGGGCTGGCTGCGCTGCAGCGCTTCGCCGAAGGCGAAGACGTCCGACCGGAGCGTCTGCGCCCGCTTGACGGCCGCCATCATATCCGCCTTCACCGCTTGGCTCCATTCACGCTCCAGCTTGTCGATTTCCTCCAGCTTCTGCAGCGGGACGCCGCATTGGACCTCCGCCACGTTGCCGATTGCATTGACGGCGATCTCGACCTTCGCCCGGCCTTCGCGGAACGACACCTTCGTCCGGGTCCGGCTTCGGACGACTTCGAGCGCGATGCCGTCCGGCTTGTCCTGGCACGGGAGGTTCATGACGGTGCTCCGCATCCGGTCGGCGATGAACATGTAGCCCCGCGCCTGGCCGTTGTCCAGCCAGCCCGCCAGCTTGCCTTCGCGGAACGCGGCCACGCCGGAAATTTCGAGATGATAGGGAAGGCGCGTCTGCGTCAGCCGCTGCTTGTTGTCGGTGGGGATGCCGTCGCCGACGAGCCGCAGTCCGCTGATGGAAGGCTCCGCTCCGGGATTGATCAGCTTCCGGATCACGTCGTCGATGCCGATGACGGGCGAACCGGACCAGATCTTCGCCGAAAATTCGCTCGAGCCCATCAAGGCTTCCGACTGCAGCGGCGCGAGCGGCACGATCGTGCTGATCAATTTGTCCGTCGGGGCGCCGCGCGCGACGAGCAGCATCGACGTGAGCCGCACCTCGTGCGAGCGTTCGAAGAAGTCGAACAGCTCCGCGATTCCCGACTTGGCGAGCCGCTCGCCGAGAATGACGACCTCGATATGGGAGAAGAACAGCTGCCGCGGCACCTGCTTGGACGCCTTGCGGATCCCTTCGAACAACGTTTTGGACCGCACGGTGTACACGGAGAACGGCGCGTTCCCGCTCCCGCTCTTGCTCGAGCTCATGATCTCGCCCGGCATGACGACCTGGAAAGCCAATTCGTACTGGTCGGAGCCCTCCGCCTTGTCCACGGACATGGCGGTCACGATCGCGAGCCGGTTCAGTTCCCGGCTGTTCCAGCAGCCCGTCGCGGCCAGAAGGAAGGAGAGGGCGGCGATCAGCAGCAGCGCGCTTCTCCCCCGGCGTACGGCTATCCGTCCGGCTCCCGTCTTCATCGGCCCTCGCCTCCTTTCCTTCTTCGCGCCGTCATGGCCGCGGCTTCTGATCCGGCGGCATGCGGCTCGTATCCGCCGCGGTATCGTCGGGCCGTTCGTCAGCATACCAGTGCGGCAGCCGAACGAACGCGTCCTTCAGCTGCTTGTATTTGAGCGGCACGAGCGGCGACAGGAAGGACACGCCGAACGAGCGCAGCGAATTCATGTGCGCGACCAGCATGAGCATGCCGAGAATGATGCCGTAGAAGCCCAGGAAGCCGGCTGCGAGCATGAACAGGAAGCGCAGCATGCGCGCGGTGATCGCCAGGTTGTACGCGGGGATCGAGAAATTGGCGATCGCGGTGATGGCCACGACGATGACCATGATCGGGGACACGATGCCGGCCTGCACGGCCGCTTCGCCGAGCACGAGCGCGCCGACGATCGAGACCGCCTGGCCGACCGCCCGGGGCATCCGGATGCCGGCCTCCCGCAGGATCTCGAAGCTGATCTCCATCAGGAACGCTTCGACGATGGCCGGGAACGGGACGCCCTCCCGGGCGCCGGACAAGTTGATCAGAAGCGTCGTCGGCAGCATTTCCTGATGGAACGTGGTCAAGGCGATGTAGCAGGCCGGGCCGAACAGCGAGATGACGAACGCCACGTAGCGGAGCAGCCGGATGAACGTGCCGATGTCGTAACGCTGGTAATAATCTTCCGCCGCGGTAAAAAACTGCGAGAGCACCGTCGGCGCGATGAGCACGAACGGCGTCCCGTCGACCACGATCGCGACGCGCCCCTCGAGCAGGTTGGCCGCGACCACGTCGGGCCGCTCCGTGTGGAACACCGTCGGGAACGGCGAATACCAGCTGTCTTCGATGAATTCCTCGATGTAGCCCGATTCCAGAATCGCGTCCGTGTTGATCTTCTCGAGGCGCCTGCGGACCTCTTGGCGGATGTCGTCCTTGACGATGCCGTCGATGTAGAGCATGACGACGGTCGTCTGCGTCACCGTGCCGATCTTGAGCGAATCGAAGCCGAACTTGGGACTGCGGATTCGCCGCCGCACGAGCGCGATGTTCGTCGCGACCGATTCGGAGAAGCTGTCCTTCGGGCCGCGGACGACGACCTGCGTGCTGGCCTCGGAGACCGCCCGCTTCTCGCCGCCGATCGTGCTGCCGCAGACGCATTGGTTCCAGCCCTCCAGCAGCAGGAGCGTCTTGCCGGTGAGCAGCTCGAGCAGCAGCGACGTCCAGTCGTCGAGCATCTCGATGTGGCCGACCGCGAGCGCGTTGTCGCAGACGTAACGGAACGCCGCCTCGGGCGAGTCCGCGGCTTCCGGGGCATCGGCGGCATACGGCGGCATTAGCGACCGCATGACGAAATCGTTCACCGTGTCCTTGTCCGTTACCGTCTCCAGATACACCGCCGCTGCGGGGAGCCGTCCCGCGATTCGCAGGGTGAATTTGCGCACGACCAGATCGGGACTCCCCGCGAGTTCGCCGCGGATGCGGTCGAGATTCGCGTTCAAGTCCGTATCGAGCCGTCCGCCGCGGGCGGCGAAGGCTTGTCCGGCGCCGCCCGCGTTATTGCCGCCGCCGCCGTCGCCGTTCGCGCCGAAGGGCGTTTTACGCATTTTCACCTCGCGCACCTCCCGGAATTTTCGCTGCATGCCGTCGCGCTTGGTTAGTATGCCTCCTTTCTCATTTTTTACCTATCCGTCGGAAACCGGCGCTTCGAACGCGGTCAAGATCGCGAACGATTGGATAAACGGACAAAAAGTTGGCGGGAACAACAAAGACGATTCGTCCGGCCGGTTCTATAATGGAACTAAATGTATACGGTTACATATGTCGCCTTCCGATAGAGGACGGGTCCTCAAACTTCGTACAAAGGATGATGATCCTTGAACCGTACCTGGCTGCGCAAGACGATCTGGTCCTACCTGCCGATCTTCTGCATCATTTTCTCCCTCCTCTTCTTCGTCTTCTTCCAGACGCTCGTCGAACAGAACAACCGCAACACGAAGGATTCCAGCGAAGTGTTCCTGAACCAGCTGCTGCAGTCGCTGGACGTCGGCCTGCGGTCGATCGACAACACGCTGATTCGCGAGATGTCGTCCGGCAAGCTGCTGAACGATTTTTTCCTGGCCGGCGGCGAGGACGACGTCTTCCTGAACTATCAGGTCGTCAACCGGATGCTGCAGCTGAAGCAGGCCATGCCGATGATCGACTCGTACTATTTGGTCCGCTACCGGGACGGCATCGTCTTCAGCGGCGTCACGACCAAGCTGGACAAGTTCTCGGACTACGACTTCATCCACAGCCGGATGAGCGGGCATCCGACGTACACGTCGTCCTGGAGCGCGTTTCGGCCGTTCCGCGAATTTCCGAACCAGCGCCCGAAGGGGGTCGTCAGCCTCGTCCGCAACGTCTCGCTCAGCAGCGGCATGGACGGGATGATCGTCGTGAACGTCAGCCTGCCCGAGATCCGGAGCATGCTCGGCGAAACGTTCGACGCGAAGCGCGCGTTCGTGCAGGTATACGACCGGGCCGGCCGGCCGTTGTTCGATCCGGGCGGCGCGCCGGCCGGGGGCAAGGTGCTCGCCGCGCAGACCTCGTCCTACACCGGGTGGAAGGCGGAGACCGGCGTGGCGAACGGGATGGCCGTCGCGGTCATGTCCAGCCTGTCGAGCGTGTGGCTCATGCTGGGGCTTCTCGTCTTCCTCGCCGGCGGCCTCTCGATCGTCTACATCGCGCGGAAGAACTATAAGCCGATCGCCGATCTCGTCTACCGCATCCAGGATCAGTTCGGGACCGGTAAGCCCTCGCTCGGACGGCTGGCGGTGGACGAATTCACGTTCATCGAGACCGCCATCGACAACTTCGCCGAGCAGTCGAAGCGGTTCCGCAAGGAAGCCGAGGAGACGGCGGCGCGCAGGCGGAAGTCGCTGTTCCGGGAGCTGCTGCAGGCCGAGCACGGGCCGCCGGAGGAGCTGGAGCCGCTCGCCCTGCCGCCGCATGACCGGATCCAGGCGTTCGTCGTCGAGATCGACGAGCCGGAGCTGGCGTTCGGCCGGTATTCCGGCCGCGACCGGTCGTTGTTCCAATACGTCGTCGGCAGCGCGGCGCACGAGCTGTTCGCCTCCCGGCATCCGGTCCAGCTCTGGCTGGAATGGACGTCGCCGGTGCGGATGACGGGCATTCTGTTCCTCGAAGCAGCGGCCGGAGAGATCGCGCGCGAGACGGCGCCGCATATCACGTCCTGGGTGCGCGAGCATCTGGCGTTCACGGTGACGATCGGCATCGGCGGCGCGGCCGATGCCGGCGCGGGCGCGGGACCGTCGCACCGTCAGGCGCTGGAGGCGCTGACGTTCAAGGCCGTGCTCGGCCATGACCGCGTCATCGTGCACGGCGAGACGGCGCGCGCGGCCGTCAAGGAGACGAACAAGCATCTGCAGGCGATTCACAAGCTGAGCCAGCAGCTGCGCCTGCGGGAAGAGGAGTGGCGTACGCGCTTCGAGGACTTCTTCCGGGGCATGCGGGAATGCTGTCTGCCGCGGGGCGACATCGCCGAGCTGTGCCGGTACTTCCTGGCGCTCATGGATTTGCAGCTGTCGGAGGCGTCGAAGGAATATTACGAGCTGTGGCAGCACGAGGCAGCCGGGCCGCTGCTGCAGGCCGTCGACGAATTCGATACGCTCGACCGGCTCCGGGAGCGGTTCGGCGCCGTGCTCGGCGAGTTCGCGGCGCGGCTCGACCGGCTCTCCGGCCATCGTCAGCACCGCCAGCTGCTGCAGGATATCCGGGACTACATCGCCGAGCATTACGCCAATCCGGAGCTGTCGCTCGACCATCTGGGCGAGCGGTTCGGCCTCGGCGCCAAATACGTCAGCCAGCTGTTCAAGGAGGAGTTCGGGGAAAATTTCCTGGATTATTTGTCCCAGCTGCGCATCATGGAAGCGAAGAAGCGGCTGCTCGAGCAGCCGGATTCCATCCAGGAGGTCGGCGAGCGGGTCGGGTACGCCAATGCCGCGACGTTCCGCCGGGTCTTCCGCAAGGTCGAAGGCATCTCGCCCGTCGATTTCCGCAAGCGCAACGCCGCGATCTGAGCGCGGGGGCGGGACGGGCATGGCAGAAGGGCCGGACGCAAGCAGGCGAAGCCGCTCGCGTCCGGCCCTTTTGCCATGCGCGCCGGCGGGGCGGGGAGGGGTTCTTTCGGCCGCGGCAAGCGTCCGCCGGAAAGCTGAGCGGCTTCGGAAAATTGAGCGTCCGCGCCCCGGAGCCCAAGCGCGGCGCGGCTTCGGAAAATTGATCGCCCCGCGGATTATCGGCGGTTGTCCGTCTGTCCACGCTCCTTTATCGTGAAAGTCAATCCAGGCCGAATCCGCCGAATCGTCAGATCCGATCGAAAGGCCGAAACCGAAAGGATGTGGGGAAGCAACATGCCGTCCACCACGGGAGTGCTCGAAAGAAAGGACGCGACGACGACGCCCGCCCGGCGCGGCACGCTGGCGCTCAGGGACCGGGGCAAGCGGGTGAAGCGGCATTGGCAATTGTACCTGCTCGTGCTGCTGCCGCTCGCCTACCTGATTATTTTCAAGTACATTCCGATGTACGGAGCGCAGATCGCCTTCCGGGATTTCAGCCCGGTGAAGGGCATACTCGGCAGCGACTGGGCCGGGCTCAAGCACTTCCGGACGTTCTTCGAATCGCCGAACTTCTGGGTGCTCATCAAGAACACGCTGGTCATCAGCCTGTATTCGCTGCTCGTCGGGTTTCCCGCGCCGATCCTGCTGGCGCTCGCGCTGAACGAGGTGCGCGGGATGCGCTTCAAGCGGCTCGTGCAGATGGTGACGTTCGCGCCGTACTTCATCTCGACGATCGTCATGGTGTCGATGATCATCCTCTTCCTGTCGCCGCGGCTCGGCTTCGTCGACCACATCCTGAACGCGTTCGGGATGGAATCCGTGAACTTCATGGGCGTCCCGAATTACTTCAGCAGCATCTTCGTCTGGTCGAACGTCTGGCAGGGCATCGGGTACGGGGCCGTCATCTACCTCGCGGCGCTCTCCGGCATCAACGTCGACCTGTACGAAGCGGCGAGGGTGGACGGGGCCTCCCGGATCCGCAAGGTGTGGCACATCGACCTCCCGGGCATCATGCCGGCCGCGACGGTGCTGCTCATTCTGAACGTCGGCCAGATCATGAACGTCGGCTTCGAGAAGATCTACCTCATGCAAAACCCGCTCAACACCAGCGCTTCGGAGGTCATCTCGACGTACGTGTACAAGATCGGCCTGCTCGGGGCGAACTTCAGCTTCTCGGCCGCCGTCGACCTGTTCAACTCGGTCATCAATCTCATTCTGCTGCTGACCGTCAATTACGCGGCGCGGCGCTTGTCCGAAAGCAGCCTATGGTAAAGGAGGATCGGCCATGACACGATCGAACGCCATCCGGGAATCGTTCGGCGACAAGCTGTTCCTGACGCTGGTCTACGCGTTCCTGATCCTGATTCTGCTCATCGTGCTTTATCCGCTCGTCTACATTCTGAGCTCGTCCTTCAGCTCGCCGCAGGCGGTCATCAGCGGCCGGGTATGGCTGCTGCCCGTCGATTTCAGCCTGGCGGGGTACCGGGCGATATTCTCCAATCCCCAGATCATGACGGGCTACGGCAACTCGCTCTTTTACACCGTCTTCGGCGTGCTGATCAACGTCAGCCTGACGGTCATGATGGCGTATCCGCTGTCGCGCTCGACGTTCTACGGCCGCCACCTCCTGATGGGGGTGCTGGTGCTGACGATGATGTTCAGCGGCGGCTTGATCCCGTACTACCTGACGGTCAAGAACCTTCACCTGCTCGACACGCGGTGGTCGATGCTGCTGCCGAGCGCGATGGCCGTCTGGCAGGTCATCATCGCCCGCACGTTCTTCCAGTCCAGCATCCCGAAGGAGCTCGGCGAGGCGGCGGAGCTGGACGGCTGCAGCGACCTGGGCTTCCTCTGGCGCGTCGTGCTGCCGTTATCCAAGCCGATTCTGGCGGTGCTCGTGCTCATGTACGCGGTCAGCCAGTGGAACGCCTACTTCGAGGCGCTCATCTTCCTCAAGTCGCCGGACCTGTTCCCGCTGCAGATCGTGCTGCGGAACATTCTCATTCTGAACTCCATCGACTCCAGCATGATGGTGGACGCGAACAAGATGGCGGCGATGCAGGGGCTGCGCGACCTGCTGAAGTTCTCGCTCATCGTCGTGGCCACCCTGCCGGTGCTGGCGATCTATCCGTTCGTGCAGAAGTACTTCGTGCAGGGCATCATGATCGGCTCCCTCAAAGGATAAGGAGCAAGAAGGATAAGGAACGCGGGATAAGGAACGCGGCCGGTCAGGGGGTGATGCCGCCGATCGGGGGCGAGAGGCACGGCCGGCGTGCCGATGCAATGGCAAGGTTTCGCACGATATGACCAAGGAGGCGTCTGTCTTGAGAACAAAGAAGAGAAGCGCGCAATGGTTCGGTTTGATCCTGGCGACGGTCCTGCTCCTGACCGCATGCGGCAACGACGGCGGCGGCAACGGCGGCGGAGCGGCGAACGGCGGCAACGCCGGGAACGGCGGCGGAGAGAGCAGCGGCAAGGCGGTCACGCTCGATACGTTCATCAGCGTGTCCCCGCGCATCGAGGACATCTATACCAACGACGTCACGAAGGCCGTCGAGAGCAAGCTGAACATCAAATTCAAATTCGACGCGACCCCGAGCGCCAACGCCGCGGACAAGAAGAAGCTCATCCTGGCGAGCGGCGACTATCCGGCGATCTTCCTCTCGGGCGACTTCACCCAGGCCGAGCAGATCTCGTACGGCAAGCAGGGCATCCTGCAGCCGCTGAACGACCTGATCGACAAGTACGGCAACGAGATCAAGCGCGCCTTCGCCGAGGACAAAGACCTGCAAGCGGCCATCACGGCGCCGGACGGCAACATTTACGCGCTGCCGCACATCAACGACTGCTTCCACTGCTGGTATTCGCAGAAGCTGTGGATCGACCAGACATGGCTGGATAAGCTGGGGCTGAAAATGCCGACGACGACGGACGAATACTACGAGGTGCTGAAGGCGTTCAAGACGCAGGACCCGAACGGCAACGGCAAGGCCGACGAAATTCCGCTGTCCGGCGCGTTCAACACGTGGCACGGCATTCCGTCCAACTTCCTGATGAACGCGTTCATCTACGACAACGACGAGGATTTCTTCTTCATGAAGGACGGCAAGGTGCAGTTGGCCGCGAACCAGCCGGAATGGCGCCAAGGGTTGACGTACATCAACAAGCTGTTCAGCGAAGGACTGATCGACAAGGAGGCGTTCACGCAGAACAACGACCAGATGGCGCAGGTCGGCAACAAGGAAGGCGACAACGTCAGCGGCAGCGTGGCCGCGGGGCATATCGGCATGTACTTCAGCTTGGCCGAAGGACAGAACCGCCACAAGGAATACGTGACGGTCGCGCCGCTCAAGGGACCGGGCGGCGTCGCGTACGCCGGGTATTACAAGGCCTACGGCAACGGCCAGTTCGCCATCACGAACAAGGCGACGGAGGAGCAGGCCATCGCGGCGATCAAGATGGCGGATTACATGTATTCCGAGGAATTCGCGATCATGAACGAATACGGCCTCGAAGGCAAGTACTGGACGAAGGCGCAGCCGGGCGAGAAGGACGTGCACGGCAAACAGGCGAAGTATACGCTGAAGCCGGAATATTGGAACCTGAGCACGACGTTCAACGACAACTGGGATCAGATGGGCATTACGCGCCGGACGCGCGCGATCCGCGAATCGTGGACGGCCCCGGCGGACATGATGTCGCAGCAGGGCTACGAATTCCGGCTGTTCACGGAGACGGCCAAAAACTACGAGAACCGCCAGCCGGAAGAGACGTTCCCGCTCACGATCTTCATGGACGAGAACGACGCGAACGAGGCGATCATGCTGCGCACGCAGATCAACGAGTACGTCCGCTCCAACATGGCGCAGTTCGTGACGGGCTCCAAGAAGCTGACCGACGGGGAATGGGACGGCTACGTGAAGGGCTTCGACGGCTTGAATCTGAAGAAGTACCTCGAAATTTATCAGAAGGCCTACGATACGCAGAAGCAAAAGCAGCAATAGACGGCCGCACGGCGAACCGTCCGCGCGGCCGGGAGCCCTTGTCCCGCCCGCGCGGGCGGTTTTATAATAGAACGAATCGCAGCCGGCACGTCCCGGAAGCGGGACCGGATTCCGCTCGAGGAGGAGTCAACGGATGAGCGCTGCCACCCGCGGCAACGAGAACGCACGAATCGATCCTGCCGCCCTTCACCCTTATTTGCTGTTCGCGCGGCGGTACGCGTACTGCCCGCAAGAGACGACGCCGGGCCGGTCCGCGTATACGAACGCCGTCATCATCGTGGAGGCGGGCGAGGGACTGCTGCATCTGGACGACCGGGAATACGCGCTGAAGCCGGGCGCGCTCGTCTATATTCCGGCCGGCGGGATGCATCGCTGGCGGGCGGACGGGGCCGACCCCATGATTCACCGGGAGGCGTATTTCGACTGGCAGCCGCGGCGCCGCCCGTTCGCCGGCGAAGGCGAGTTTTTCCACTACGCCGCCGGATCCGGCGAGCCGGTGCCGGCGTATATGGACGAGCAGCCGGCATTGCGAATCGAGCCCGTGACCGCGGCCGCCGACTTGGGTCTCTGGCTGTCGTACCATGACCGGTTTCTCGAAGCGCCGGGCAAGCGCGGCGGCGACGCCGTCGGGGAGACGATCCGGTGGCGCGGCGAATTCCAGGTCTTTCTGTCGCGCTTCCTGTCGGCGGCGTACCGGGACTTCGCCAGCGGCGGAGATCCCCGCATCCGGGAGCTGCTGCGTCTGGTCGCGAGCCGGCAGGAGCTCGAGGAGCGGGAGCTGCTGCGGTACGCGGCGGAGGCCGGTCTGAAGCGCAGCCGGTTCTATGCGTTGTTCCGCGAAGAGACGGGCCTCTCGCCCAAGCATTACATGATGCTGCGCAAGCTGCAGCGGATCAAGTGCGACCTGCGCCAGTCGGACGCGTCGATTACGCAGATCGCGGAGAAATACGGCTATTCCAGCATCCATGTGCTGTCCAAAAACTTCCGCAAGCATATCGGCGTGACGCCGTCGGAATACCGGCGGCAGAGCCGGCTGTAGCGGCGCGGCGTATCGCCGGGAGCGATGGAGGGCCGCGCGGAGGGAAGACCGTGCGGCGGAGCGGGACCGGGCATGCCGGCTCCCGCGCGGAAGCCCCGGGCAAGGTTGAACTTGCCCGGGGCTTTTTGGCGCGCCGCGGAACGGCGTACGCGTATGGCGTGCCGCGATCGGAGCGCCGACGATTTGGCGTGCGGCCGTGAGCCGGACGGCCACGCGCCCAGCCGCCGCGCGGCGCGGGTTACGGCTTGGCGGCAGCCTCGCCGCCGCGCGCCGGCGCCCGCTCCGCCAGCACGCCGCCGGCGAGGAACGCGCCGAGCGCGAGCAGCAGGCAGACGGCCGAGAAGAGGCCGATTGCCGCATAGCCGCCGAGCTGCGCGTACAGCAGGCCCGAGATCCAGGCGCCGATCGTATTGGCGCCGTTCATGGTCGCGTTGGCCAGGCTGGAGATCGTGCCCCGGATGGAAGCGTTCAGCGACGTCAGCGCCTCCATAATGACGGGGAAGACCATGCCGAGCAGCGCGAAGATCAGCAGGTAGAGCGCCGTCGCGGCCGGCAGGCTGCCGAGATGCGGTCCGAGGACGTACAGCGCGGCGATCAGCGCCAGCCCCGCGGCGGCGGCGTTCGCGCGGCCCAGCTTCCGGGCCGGGTACGCGCCGAGCAGGCTGCCGAGCAGCGTGCCGAGCCCGAGGAACATCATGACCGTGCCGATCTGGCCGACCGGCAGCGCGAAGCGGTCGGCCATCCACTTGCCGGCGAAGGCAAGCGACGCGCCGCTGCCGAGATGGAGCAGCAGGTAGGCGAGAAAGCCGGATCTCGCCCGGCTGCTCGCGGCAAGCGGGGCGTACCGGCGCAGGATCGCCGCGCGGCCGCCCGGCGGCGCGGCCGCCGGCTTCACGTCCGGCATGAGGCGGAAGACGGCCGCGGCAAGCAGCAGCGAGGCGGCGCCGATCGTCCAGAACGGGACGGACCAGTGGGCGGCCGCGAGCCAGCTGCCGATCGGCACGCCGAACGCCTGGGAGGCGGCGAGGCCCGAGAAGGCGACGCCCATCGTCTTCGGAATGCGGGAAGCCGGCATGACGGCCGGGATCGACGCCCACACCTGCGGCGCCGTGAACGCGGCGCTGACGCCGGCCAGGAAGCGGAGCAGGCACATCGTCCAGAAGCCGTCCGCGAAGCCGCACAGCGCGGTCGCCGCGGAGAAGCCGAGCAGGCCGCACAGCATGACCGTGCGGCGGTTCCAGCCGTCGGACAGCGGACCCGCGATCAGGGCGAAGAGGGCGGAGCCGAGCGTGTAGGCGCCGATCATCCAGCCGGCATGGCCCGTCGAGACGCCGAATTCGGCCTGCAGCGTCGGAATCAGGGGCGAGATGAGGAAGGTGTCGGTGCCGATCATGAACATGACGAGGAAGAAAAGGGCGGTGAATTTGCCCATCGTCGAACACTCCTAACGGGTTGAAGTTGCTTGCGCGTCCAGCGTACCGCATAATGGTGACGGAAACTGTCATGAACGCCTGATAAGCTATTGGGGCAATCGAACGAAAGGAGGCGGCCTGCATGCCGAAGTCCAAACGGCTGATGGAACTGATGATGACCGTGAACCGGAAGCGGCGCTTCAAGGTGCGCGAGCTGGCCGACGAATTCGGCGTGTCGACCCGCACGATCCTGCGGGATCTGCAGGAGCTGAGCGAGCTCGGGGTGCCGCTCTATTCGGAGGTCGGCCCGCACGGCGGGTACCAGGTCGTGCGGGAGCGGGTGCTGCCGCCGATCGCGTTCACCGAGGAGGAGGCCGCGGCGATGTTCTTCGCCGTGCACGCGCTGCGCCATTACGCGTCGCTGCCGTTCGAGACGGAATCCGCCTCCGCGCTGCGCAAGTTTTACCTGCACATGCCCGGGGACGTCCGCGAACGGATCGACCGGATGAAGGACCGCGTGGACTTCGTGACGCCGGCGCGCAGGGGCGAGACGCCGCATCTGGCGCTGCTGCTCGACGCCGCCGTCTACCGGAAGGTGCTCGCGATCGACTACGCGCCGAAGGAAGCGGACGCGGAACGCCGGCGGATTCAGCCGGTGTGCCTGTACGCGAACAACGGCTTCTGGTACTGCACGGCGTACTGCTTCGAGCGCGGGGGCTACCGCGTGTTCCGGTGCGACCGGATCCGCGCCGCGGCGCCCGATCCGGACACGAAGCCGCTGGAGCTGGGCGACGTCCGCGACAGCCGGAAGGCCGCCTCCGCGCCGCCGGCGCCCGTCCGCCTGCGCGCCGCGCTGACGCGCGCGGGCGTGCAGCGCTGCGAGAGCGAGCTCTGGCTCGCGCCGCTCCTGGACGTGCGCGAGGACGGAAGCGGGGCGATCGACGCGGACGTGCCGGGCGGCGACCTGGCGTTCTTCGCGGACTTCTTCATCGGACTCGGCGCCGAAGCCGAGCTGCTCGGGCCCGCAGAGCTGAAGGAAGCGATCCGGCGGAAGCTGACCGAGCTGCTGGCGCGCTACTCGTAAGCGCCGGGGCGGCGAGCCGGCCGTCGCGCTCCGGCGGATCGGCGCGGCTTCAGGACTCGCCGCGGCGGCGTCCCGCGGGGAGCGGGGCGGCGGCGGTCCACACGCCCGACAGGACGAGAAGCGCGCCGACGGCCTGCGCCGCGGTCACCGGCACGCCGTCCGCCAGCGAGACGGCCATCGTCACGACCGGAACCGCGTTGAAGAAGACGGAGGTCGGGCCGGCTCCGATTTCCGCCATGCCCTTGTTCCACCAGGAGTAGCCGAGCACGCTCGTGAAGAAGGCCATGAAGGCGATGGCGCCCCAGGAGCCAAGCGGCACGCGTTCGAGCGGAGCGGGGCTTGGCGCGAACTGCGCCGCGGCGATCAGGCAGAGCGCGCCGGCGAGCGTCGAATACGCCGTCGTCGACAGCGCGCTGCCGTCCCGGACGAGCCGCCGCCCCAAGACGCCGTAGCCGGTCCAGCACAGGTTGGCGGCGAAGAGCAGGAGGTCGCCCGCGGAGAACGACAACGTCCGGATCGCGCCCGGCGAGCCGTGCAGGACGACGATCGCGACGCCGGCCAGCGCCGCGCCGAGTCCGGCGGTCTGCCTCGGCGTCATGCGGTCCTTCAGAATGAACCGCCCCGCGACCGACGTCAGCAGCGGATTCAGCGCCATGATCAGCGCGCCGTTGACCGGCGACGTATAGCGAAGGCCCCAGAAGAACAGCGCGCTGAAGCCGAAGATGCCGACGACGCCGAGCGCGGCGTACGCGAGCGCGTTCCGCCTGACGGGAGCGAAGCGGATGCCTTCCGTGGCGTGGAGCAAAACGAGCAGCGCCGGAGCGGCCAGGCCGAACCGCCACGCCGCGGCGGCGAGCGGCGAGAAATAGCCGGCCGTGTACTTCGCCAGATCGAACGATGCGCCGGTGAAGACGGAAAAGCCGGCGAGCATCGCGTAAATTTTCAATCGTTTCATCGTCGGCGTTCCCTTTCCGGACGGCCGGCCGTCGAGGCCGGGCCGCGCTTGCATCAAAAAAGCCGGATTGCTCCGGCTTCGGCCGGGCGAACGGCGCGCATGCCCGATCCTAAAGGCCGCGCGCGCCGGTTCGCCCTTAGTCCTTTCCCCGCGCCTTACCGGCTGGTGAAGATTTGAAACGTCACGCCGAACCGGTCCGTTACGACGCCGTAGGACGGGCTGAAATGGATCTTCCGAAGCGGCATGACGATCCGGCCGCCATCGGCAAGCGCGTCGAAGAACCGGCGCGACGTCTCGGCGTCGGGCACCGTGAGGCAGACCTGGACGCGGCCGCCGTCCGGTCCGGCAGTTCCGGGGAACGCGTCCGCGACGAACAGGTCGGCGCCGCCTAGCTTCAGGACGGCGTGCGCGACGCGGTCCTTCGCGGCGTCCGGGACGGGGTGGCCGGGATCGGCCGGTCCCTCGCCGAACGTTTGGGTAAAGGCGATTTCCGCGTCCAAGGCGCGCGCGTAGAACGCGATCGCGGCCTTCGCCTCGCCGTCCAGCAGAATGAACGGAGTAGCTTGATAAGTCATGCTGAATCCTCTCCTTCGCGAGTCGTGTATGGCCCGCAGCCGCTTGGCCGGGGCTCGATGTCGAGTATAAACCGCAATCGTGACAAGGTTTGTCATGGATTATCGGATTCGGGAATAAAACGGACGTTCAGGATAACCGCTTGTCCGATATATGCCTTGACAGGAATATTCCCTTCGAGGTATATATAAATAGAACCCCGAGCGAATCGGGAAGGCTACATCCATTATGCAGATACGGAGGTTTGATCATGAGCGACAACCAAGCGGCCGCCGGCGCCGCGGCCAACGAATTCGTCGTTGCGCGCACGTTCGACGCGCCGCGCGAGCTGGTGCTCCGGGTATGGGCGGAGGCGAAGCACTTGGAGCGGTGGTGGGGACCGAAGGGGCTTTCGGTCAGCGCCGCGCAGCTCGATTTCCGGCCGGGCGGCCGGTTCCATTACGTCATGCGCACCCCGGACGGCCATGAAAATTGGGGCTTGTTCCGTTTCCTGGACATTGCCGAGCCGGAACGGATCGTGTTCGTCAATTCCTTCTCCGACGCGGAGGGCGGCGTCGTCCGTCCGCCGTTCGAAGAGGACTGGCCGCTCGAAATCCTCCACAGCGTCACGTTCGCCGAAGCGGGCGCCCGCACGACGATCCTGCTCAAGAGCAGTCCCCTGAACGCGACGCCGGAAGAGGAGTGGGTCTTCCGAAGCGGCTTCGCGTCGATGGAGGAAGGCTACGGAGGCACGTTCGATCAGCTGGAGGCTTATTTGGCCGAAGCGTAACCCCTGCCGCCGGCGACCGGAGCTTGGCCGGCGGCCGGAACTTTAAACTTTTAAGGAAAAAGCTTCCACCCTGCATGCGTTTGGGAATCCGCAGCCGCGCCCGGCTGCGGATTTTTGCGCTTTCTTGCGACTTCGCCCGTCGAAAGCCGCGCGGAAACGGCTATGGTTCGACAGCGGCGCGAAAGCGGGGCGTGGGTCGCTCGGCTCAGGCGCGAAGCCGCTGCCCTTAATTGCCGTCCTAAACGGCCCCGCGGCGGCGCTGCGCCAACGATCCGGCATGAAAGCGCCCCGAATCCGCTAGGCGCTTTTTAGGGGGAATGGGCGTGGACATCCGGAGGGATGGGACGTTCTCCCCAATTTATTTTCGTGTCAGGTTTCGAGCAATTTATCGCCGACTTCTTTATATAATGCGGAGGTACGCGGGCGGACGGCGGCGTTAAGCCGCCGACGGCCGCGATTCGAAGGGAGGAGGCCGGCACGTGTTGGACGAGATCCTCAAGTTGAAAGAAGAAGGGCTGACGCAAAAAGCGATCGCGGATAGGCTGGGCCTCAGCATCGGGAAAGTGAAATACCAGCTGGCCAAGCTCGGGGGACCGAGGAACGGACGCGGCGGGGATGAAGGCGAAGCGGCGGGACGAAGCGCCGAGCCGGTCGACAGCGAGGCTGCCGAACAAGCGCTCGCGGAAGCGGCTCATGCGGCAAACGAAGCCGCGGCGGCGTCCGCGCCGGCGCCGGCCGACGGCCAGTCCGCTTGGCGGGCCGTCGTGGAAGCGGCCTACGCCGAAAGCGCTGCCGCCGCTGCCGCGCCGGCGCCGGCCGAAGGCGAGGCCGCGTGGCATGACGCCGCCGACGCCAACCGCGGAACGGCCCGCGCCGAGGACGACCGGCTCGTCATGCTGGCGAAGGACCCCGGCACGCTCTACGTCTATTGGACGCTCACGGAGCGCCGCATCCGGATGATCGAGGAGCATTTCCACTGCGCGTGGGACGAGCTGCCCAAGCTGCTGCGGGTGTACGACGTGTCCTATACGTCGTTCAACGGAGACAACGCGAACCATTACCGCGACGTTCGGATCGACGGGCGCGCGGACAATTGGTTCGTGCGCGGACTCTCCGCCGGAACCGTCTTCTGCGCCGATCTCGGCACGACGGCCTTGGACGGCCGGTTCGTCGCCGTGCTTCGTTCCGGCACGGCGGAGACGCCGGCCCTGCACGAGCGGCTTCGGCCTTGACGCGCCTTCCCCGCGGACGCCGCGGGCGGAGATCGATCGCATCGCACCTATACGAATCGACCATGGAAAGGAAGGCGCTTGTGGAAAAAGGATCCCTATCGATCGTGCTTCACGCCCATTTGCCGTTCGCGCCGCAGGCGCAGCCCGAGGGCAGCGCGGAGGAGCGCCGGCTGTTCGAAGCGGCGACGGACGTCATGCTCCCGCTGCTGGAAGTCTTGGACGGGCTTGCCCGCGACCGCGTGCCTGGGCGGCTCGCGCTCGCGCTGTCGCCTACGCTGCTGGCCATGCTCTCCGATCCGTCGCTGCAAGCGCGTTATCTCGCGCATCTGGACCGTTTGATCCGACTTGCGGAGCAAGAACCGCTCGTCCGCGAAGAGGCGGACAAGCTCCGCCAGGCCCGGACGCGCTTGACCGATACATACGGCGGCAGTCTCGTCGCCGGCTTCAAGGCGCTGGCGGACGCGGGCCGCCTGGAGCTGGTGACGTCCGCCGCCACGCATGCCTTCCTGCCTTATCTCCGCACGGAGCAGGCGCTCCGCGCGCAGATCGGCGCCGCCGTCCGGGCGCACGCCGCGCTGCTCGGCACCGCGCCGGCCGGCATCTGGCTGCCGGGAGGCGGCTACGCGGACGGACTCGACCGCGTGCTGCGGGAATGCGGGCTCGGCTATTTCATCGTCGAGGCCCATTCGTTCCGGCACGCCGACCCGCAGCCGGCCGGCGGTCTTCACGCGCCGGTCCGGACGCCCGGCGGCATGCTCGCGTTCGCGCGGGATCCCGATACGGACGGCGAAGACTTCGCCGCCGCATGGGCCGGACGGGCGGAGGCGGCGCAGCCGGGGACCGGCAAGGCGCCGGTCGTCACCGCCTGCTTCGACCTCCTGTCCGCGTCCTGGCGGCTTGACGGCGCGGCGCGGCTGGACCGGCTGTGCCGGACGCTCGCCGAAGCGGACGGCCCGCTCGCGCCGACGTCGCCCGGCGCGTATCTGCAGGCGCAGGCCGGCACGCGGTACGAGGAATGCCGCCCGTCGTTCGCGAGCGCCGGAAGCGGCGGTTACGGCGACGCGTGGCTGAACGGCGCCAACCAATGGATCTACCGCCGGCTGCACGAGATGGAAGCGCAGATGATCGGGCTGGCCGACCGGCACGCGGACGCGCGGGGGCTCGTCCGCCGGGCGCTCGACCAGGCCGCGCGCGAGCTGCTGCTCGCCCAGGAGGGCGATCTCGCGCTGCGGATGGGCGACGCCGGCACGAAGGACGATGCCGAGCGCCGGTTCGACGCCCACGCCGGGCGCTTCCGCACGCTTCGCTGCATGCTGCGGGGCGGCATCATCGACGAGCGCTGGCTGCGCGGCATCGAACGGCGCGACGCGGCGTTCCCCGCGCTCGATTACCGGCTGTACGCGTCCGGCGCCGAAGTCCGGACGCTCGGCGCGCGGGTGCCGGCGTCATCGGGACGGGCGCTCCGGGTGCTCATGCTCGCTTGGGAATACCCGCCGTTCGTCGTCGGCGGCTTGTCCAGGCATGTCTATGATCTCGGCCGCAAGCTGGCCGAGCAGGGAACCGAGGTCCACGTCGTCACCTGCCATGCGGACGGCCGCCCGGCATACGAACGGGACGGCGGCGTCCGCGTGCACCGGCTGCGGACGTACCAGCACGAAGGACTGCCGTTCATGGATTGGATTTTCCAGCTGAATCTCGCCATGGCCGATTACGTCGCCGACTTGATCGCGGACGGCGCCGCCTTCGACGTCGTGCACGCCCACGACTGGCTCGTGCACCAGGCGGCCAAGACGCTGAAGCACCGCTTCGGGTTGCCGCTCGTCGCGACGGTCCATGCGACCGAGCACGGGCGGAACCAGGGCATCCGGACGTGGCTGCAGCGCACGATTCACCACCGGGAATGGGAGCTGTGCTACGAGGCGTGGCGGGTCATCGTGTGCAGCCATGCCATGGAGCGGGAGCTCCGGGAGCTGTTTTCCGTGCCCGCGGACAAGCTCGACGTCATTCCGAACGGCGTCGAGCCGGCGCTGATCCAAGCCGCGGACGACGGGTCCGCCGATCGGGCCGCCTTCGCCCTGCCGCACGAGAAAATCGTCTTCTTCGTCGGGAGGCTCGTGCGGGAGAAGGGCGTGCACGTGCTGCTCGAGAGCGCGCCCGAGGTGCTCGCGGCCTGTCCGGACGCGAAATTCGTCATCGCGGGCAAAGGACCGATGCAGGAGGAGCTGCGCGCCCGCGCGGCCGAGCTCGGCATCGGGGACAAGGTGCTCTTCGCCGGCTTCATCGACGACGCGGCGCGCAACCGGCTGCTTCGCGCGGCGTACGCCGCGGCGTTCCCGAGCCTGTACGAGCCGTTCGGCATCGTGGCGCTGGAGGCGATGGCGGCGAACGTGCCGGTCGTCGTATCCGGCACCGGCGGCCTGGCGGAGATCGTCGCGGACGGCGAGGACGGCTACACGGCGCTGCCCGGGGACGCGCATTCGCTGGCGTCCCGGCTGATCCTGCTGCTGCGGGACGAGAACAACGCCGCGGCGATGGCGGCGAACGCGCTGCGCAAAGCCGCGACCGTGTACGACTGGGGCGCGATCGCCGAACGGACGGCGGCCGTATACCGCCGCGTGCTGCGCGAGCAGTCGCAGTTGTACTACAGCCGGGAAGCGGCTGCCGCAATCGAACCGACGGAGGGATCGCGATGAAAGCAGTCATCATGGCGGGCGGCAAAGGCACCCGTCTTCGCCCGCTCACGAGCAACACGCCGAAGCCGATGGTACCGCTGCTGGACCGCCCGGTCATGGAATACACGATCGAGCTGTTGAAGAAGCACGGCATCGCGGACATCGCGGTCACGGTGCAGTACATCCCGGAGGCGATCCGCCAGTATTTCGGCGACGGTTCGGATTTCGGCGTCCGCCTGCACTACTTCGAAGAGCATTCGCCGCTCGGCACGGCCGGCAGCGTCAAGAACGCCGAAGCGTTTCTCGACGAGACGTTCATCGTCATCAGCGGCGACGCATTGACGGATTTCGATCTGACCCGGGCGATCGCGTACCACCGCGAGAAGGAGGCCGTGGCGACGCTCGTGCTGACGCAGGTGGACAGCCCGCTGGAATTCGGCGTCGTCATGACGGATCCGGCGGGGCGGATCGTCCGCTTCCTGGAGAAGCCGAGCTGGGGCGAAGTGTTCAGCGACACGGTGAACACCGGCATCTACATCCTCGATACCGAGATCTTCGGCTATATGGAGAGCGGACGGGAAGTCGACTTCAGCAAAGACCTGTTCCCGGCGCTCATGAAGCGCGGCCGGCCGATGTACGGGTATGTGGCCGAAGGCTACTGGTCCGATATCGGTAATCTGGGGCAGTACCGCCAGACCCAGTTCGACATGCTGGAGGGCAAGGTCGACGTCGCGATCGCAGGACGGGAAGTCGCGCCCGGCGTCTGGGCCGGCGAGCACGCCCTGATCGATCCGACGGCCTCGGTGATCGGACCGGCGTTTATCGGCGACCACGCGTCGGTCGGCCGGGGCGCCTCGGTGTCGGCGCATTCCGTCGTCGGCGCGGGCTCCATTCTCATGGACGGCGTCGCGTTGGACCGGGCGGTGCTGTGGCGCAACAACGTGCTCGACCGGCAGGTGGAGATCGTCGGCGCCACGCTGTGCCGGAACGTGCTCGCCGGCTACGGCGCGTCGGTCAAGGAAGGCGCCGTGCTGGGCGATCACTGCAGCATCGGCGTGAACAGCATCGTGCAGCCCGGCGTGAAAATTTTCCCGGACAAGTCGGTCGAGGACAACGCCGTGCTGAAGCATTCGCTGATCGTGGAAGAGCGCGCCGCCAAGACGATTTTCGGCCGGCGCGGGGTCAAAGGCGTCTGCAACGTCACGATGACGACGGGCTTCGTCGACCGGCTGGCGACCGCGCTCGCGTCTTCGCTCGCAATGGGATCGACGGTCGGCATCGGCCGCGACGCGGCGCCGTTCGCCGAGCTGATCGCGGATACGTTCGCGACCGTCCTGCATGCCTCCGGCATCCATACGTACGATTTCGGCGCGGTGACGTCCTCCATCACCCGCTACGCGACGCGCCATCTGGACTGCGCCGCCGGCATTTACATCCGGGTGTCGGATGCGGACGACGAGGATCAGCTCGTCATCGAGTTTCTGGACGGGCAGGGCCTGCCGATACCGAAGGCGGCGGAGCGGAAGATCGAGAACGCGTTCGTGCAGGAGGACCGCCGCCTGATCAAGCGGGACAAGCTGGGCCGCAAACGGACCTCCCCGCATGCCGGCGCCCTCTACCGCAAGGATCTGCTGGAATCGGTCGACGCCGGCCTCGTCGCGAAGCGCTCCTTCAAGGTCGTGACGGTGTACAACGGGCAAAACCTGAACCAGGTGCTGCCGGAGCTGTTGCACGAGCTGGGCTGCCGCGTCATCCAGCTGAACGGCGTCGTCTCGACGGCGGCCGAGCTGGCGCGGTGGGTCCGCGACAACGAAGCGGACTTCGGCGTACTGCTGGACGCGAACGGCGAACGGCTCGAGCTGGTCACGGAGCGCGGCGGCGTCGCGTCGGACGAGCTGCTGCACATGCTGCAGCTGATGATCCGGCTGCGGACCTCGGCCGACGAGACCGTGCGCGTGCCGGTGCACTTCCCGGGCACGGCGGAGCTGCTGGCGGAGCGGCAAGGCCGGCGCGCGGTCCGTTCGAAAGCGGATACGCGCTCGCTGCTGGAGAGCTGCCAGCATAACGGCTTCCATGCGTACGCGGACGGCATCTACACGGTCGTGCACGCCATGGCGATGCTCGCGGAGCTGGGCCTGTCGCTGTCGCAGCTGGTGGCGACGATCCCGAGCTTCGCGCTGTTCAAGGAGGAGGTCGACTGCCCGTGGACGGAGAAGGGCAAGGTGATGCGCTTCCTGATGGAGGAGACGAAGGGGCAGGACGTCGAGATGATCGACGGGCTCAAAATCTTCCACGATCAGGGCTGGACGCTCATCCTTCCCGACAACGAGGAGCCGATCTTCCAGGTATACACGAACGCGGAATCGCAGCAGGCGGCCCGGGAGCTGGCGGCGGCGTACGCGGACAAAATCCGGCATTACCGCAACGGCTGACCGCATGGGCAGCCGCAAGCGGCAAGCGTCCGGCGCCTTCCCTCATCGGGTCGGCGCCGGACGCTTGCGTTCTCGGCGGCGCGAAGTCCGCGGCAGGATGCGCGGCAGCGGTCATCAAGCCTGTGCGAGCCCGTCAAATTTGTATTATTGTACATATTATATATGTATGATATATTCTGGTTGACCGAACGCGTTTGGAGGTGATTCGGCTGCCCTTCCGACGGCGCAGCAATCCTCTGTCCGCGCTGACCTCGTACGTCCACGAAGAAGCAAGCTTGCCGGTCGGCGCCCACAGCCAGTTCTCAATTCATGATAACGGGAGGTTGTCCGCATGGCTGCTGAACCGCATCAAGGACTTCAGGCTGTTTCCGAGCCCGGCGCATTCACCGAGCTTGACCGGTTCATGTTCGAATCCTGGGGGTATCTCGTCATTCCGAACGTCTTGACCGCCGAGCAGGTCCAGGCGTGCCTCGAAGCGTCCGTCCGTCTGCACGAGAAGGAAGGCACGGAGGGCTGGGCCCAAGTCGGCCGCGGCTTCGAGACGGAGCCGGCGCTCGACGCGCTGGTCGATCATCCGTCCGTCCTGCCGAAGGTCCGGGCGCTGTACGGCGACCGCTTCATTTTGCAATCCGCCTGGTGCACGAAGCAGCCGGCGTTCGGCGGCTTCGGCGGCTGGCATCAGGACGGCTCGGGCGCGTACGATTTCAAGAAGCTCGGCTATCCGGTTCCGCTGCTGCAGCTGCGGGCGTCGTATCTGCTGACCGATCAATCCCTGCCGCGGATGGGCAACATGGAAATGATCCCGGGCAGCCACCGGGCGCAGGTGCCGCTGCCGCCCGACCTCCGCAAGGAGAAGGGCGACCTGCCGATCGGCCACGTCATCTGCGCGCCGGCCGGATCCGTGCTCCTGTTCCACAACGCCGTCTGGCACCGCACCTACGCGCACGACGGCGATTACGACCGCTATACCATGCATTATATTTATAGTCCGCCGTGGGTCCGGTTCTCCGACCGGTTCGCGAACGACCCGGATTACCTGGCGCGGGCGACGCCCGTCCGCCGCTATCTGGCCGGCGAATACGAGCGGCCGGACGCGCCGTTCGGAGCCGGGTACCCGGCGAGCGTCTTCGACGACGAGTAGCGCGCGGCCAATCGCGCGGAAAGGGGAACGCTGCCATCATGAAAGTTCTATTTATCGGCGGAACGGGCTTGATCAGCACGGCCGCTTCGGAGCTCGCGGTACGGCAGGGGATCGAGCTCTATCTGCTGAACCGGGGCAACCGGGGGTCGCGCGTGCCGGCGGGCGCGCGCATCCTCCTCGGCGACATCCACGACGAGCCTGCCATGCGGGAGCTGCTGTCGGACATGCGCTTCGACGCGGTGGTCGATTGGATCGCCTTCAAGCCCGAAGACATCGAGCGCGACGTTCGGCTGTTCGCGGGCAAGACGAACCAATATATCTTCATCAGCACGGTCGCGACGTACCAGCGTCCGCCGAGCCATTACGTCTTCGACGAGTCCGCGCCGCAGCATAATCCCGGCTGGGACTATGCCGTCGACAAAATCGCCTGCGAGGAGCGGCTGCTTCGGGCCTACCGCGACACGGGCTTTCCGGCGACGATCGTGCGCCCCTCGCATACGTACGGCGAGACCGCGATTCCGTTCGCCGTCGCAAGCGGCGCGCATCCGTGGACGCTGGTCGACCGCATTCTGCGGGGGAAGCCGGTAATCGTGCCCGGCGACGGCACGTCGCTCTGGACGATCACGCACAACACCGATTTCGCCAAGGGGCTGGTCGGGCTGCTCGGCAACGACCAGACGCTCGGCCAGTCGTTCCATATCACGTCGGACGAAGTGAAGACGTGGAATCAATACCTCGCCGCCATCGGCCGGGCCGTGGACGCGGAGCCGCGGGCCGTCCATATGACGTCCGAGTGCATCTCCCGGTTTCTGCCCGAATTCCGGGCGGGGCTGTTCGGCGATGCCAGCAACAGCTACGTGGTCGACAACCGCAAGATCAAGACGTTCGTGCCGGGCTATTTGGCGACGACGAACTTCGAACGCGGCATCCGGCAGTCCATCGCGTATTTCCGGTCGCGGCCGGAGCTGCAGACGATCGACGAGGCGCTGAACGCGCGGATGGACCGGGCGATCGCCGCGTACGAGCGGTTTTTGGCCGAGATCGTGTAAGACGGCGCCGCCGGCGCCTTTCGAGTTGGGGAGAGGAGTTGTCTTATTCGTGCACGGCTTGAAACCGACCTACCATTTTCGGCCCGAACGCAACTGGATGAACGACCCGAACGGTCCGATCCAGGCGGGCGGGGTGTATCACCTCTTTTATCAATACAATCCGAACGGGGATAAGTGGGGCGACATTCATTGGGGTCACGCCAAGAGTCTCGACCTCGTGCATTGGGAGCGGCTTCCGATGGCGCTCCATCCGTCGCCGGAGCGGGGCGAAGCGCACTGCTTCTCGGGCTGCGCCGTCATGCAGGACGGCCGTCCGGCGCTGATCTACACGAGCATCGGGCCGGAGCGCGGCTCCGAGTCGGGCGCCGAGCAATGGATCGCCTTCGGCGACGCGGACTGGACGAACTGGCGGAAGCCGGACGCCAACCCGGTGCTGGCCGGATCGATTCACGGGGACCTGACGATCAAGGAATGGCGGGACCCTTACGTCTGGCGGATGGACGGCGAGTGGTACATGGTGACCGGCGGATCGCTGGGCGGCGAAGGCTGCGTGACGATCTACCGTTCGCCCGACCTTCTCTCGTGGACGTTCCTGAACGTGCTGGCGAAGGGCGAAGGCAAGGTATGGGAATGCCCGAACTTCTTCCGCCTGGACGGCAAATGGGTGCTGACGTATTCGCCGCAAGGACGCGGCATTCCGTACCGGACCGGCACGCTGGCGGATGATTTCACGTTCGTGACGGAGACCGAGGGCATTCTCGATTACGGCCATTTGGACGGCTATTACGCGCCGACGTCGTTCGAGGACGAGCAGGGCCGGCGCATCATGTGGGGCTGGATGCCCGAGAGCGGACGGGGCGAGAGCGCGGCGATCGAAGGCTGGGCCGGCGTTCAGGCGGTGCCGCGCATCCTTCGCCTCGATCCGGAGACCGGCGAGCTGCTGATCCGGCCGATCCCGGAGCTGGAACGGCTCCGGGGCGAGCGGGCCGAGCTCGGTTCGGCCGAGCCGCTCGCCGGCGAGCGGGCGCTGCCCGTGTCCGGCAAGGCGATCGAGCTGGAGCTGACCGCCGAGACGGGGCCGGACGCGGCATGGGGCATCCGCTTCTTCCGTTCCCCGAACGGCGAAGAGGAGTGCGCGTTGGAATTCGACCGCGCGGCGGGCGTCGTGCGGCTCGTTCGCGAACGGATGAACGGCGACGCCGCGATGCACCGGTTTCCGCTGGAGGCGCCGCTGCCGGCGTCCGCGTCCGGGCGCTTCGAGATCCGGGTCTTCCTGGACCGTTCGACGGTGGAAGTGATCGTGAACGAGCGGACCGCGCTGTCCGGCCGCGTCTATCCGTTCCGCGAGGACAGCGAGGGGCTCGCCGTCTACGGGGACGGCGCGGCGGCGCTGCCCGTGCTGAACGCGTACCGGCTGGCGCCGGTGTGGAGCGAAGAGGATTAATCGGGCCATAAGGAGGCCTAAGCAGGCATAAGCAAGCGGCAGACCGGAGGCAGCGCTTCCGGTCTGCCGCTTTTTGCTTTGCTTAGGGCAGGCGTACGCGCTATTCCGTCCGAGGGGTCGGCATGGCCCCGGGAGCGCCTGCCTTCCGCAGCCAAGCCGCGGCCAGCAGGAGCAGCGGGAAGACGACGGCGTACAGCAAATAATAGGTGAACAAATACTTTTGCACCCATTCCATGTTCTCGATGACGTTGTGGAACAGCAGGGAATAGGCGGACAAGATCCAGATCAGCGGAAAGGCCACGACCTCCCGCCGCTTGACGCGGAACAGCTGGCAGATCGCGAGCACGGCGCAGTAGAACAGGATGCTCAGCTTCAGGCAGACGATGAACAGGACGTTGATGGCGAGGAACGTTTCCAGGTGCTCCAGGAAGCTGGCGAACTGCATTTCGCGGAACAGCATGAACACCGGGTAGATCAGGCGCGAGCTACGGTTGACCCCGAGGATGCCGATGTTCGCCAGCACGCTGAGCGCCAGGCTGAGGCCGCTCGCGGCGATGCCCAGGATGTACGAGGTGTTGAGCCGCTTCTGCACGTACGGAAACAGCATCATGAGCGCCACGGTCTCCATGAACGGGAAGGCGAAGGCGTAATTCGACCGGCCAATCGCGGCGGCGAACGACCCGATATGGCTTTCGTGAAAGTTCTGCCAATCCCACTGCCGGAGCGCGACGAGGATCGGCACCCAGTAGGCCAGATGCAAGTAGGGCGTCAGCAGCTCCGACACCATCGCGATGGAGGCGATGCCCTTGACGACGGCGTAGGCGCACGTGAACAGCACCATGATGCTGAAGAAGGCGACCGGCGTCTGCGGCATCATGTTGGTATGCAGGAAGTCGCCCAGATTCCGGGTGACCCAGGACGCGATCTGCACGAAGTACAGGACGTAGAACAGCGCGATGACTCCGCCGGCCCAGCGGCCGAGCGCGGCGACGGCGATTTCCACCAGGCTCTTGCCGGGATAGCGGCTGGACAAGTACAGCCACAGCAGCGCGAGCAGGATGCCGTAGGCCAGCGCGCCGAGGCAGACGAGCCAGGCGTACTGCTTGGCGTCGCCGATGACCGGGCCGGTCAGCACGATCCACGTCGTTCCCGTCGTGAAATAAAAGGTGACCAGGAACATCTGCCAGGCGCTCAGCCTTGCTTGCTCCACGTTCAGTTCCTCCCTTCGGACCGCAGCGGACCGTTCGTATTGCCGACGGAAGAGGTTTCGGACCGCATGTCGAACGTCACCTTCGCCGATTGCCAATTCTTTACGCCGTGATCCTGCAGGCCGAGCAGGTCCCAGCCCTTGTCCGCGCCGAGCCGGAACAGCGCGTCCGCTTTGCGCTCGAAATAGCGGTCGAACGCCTGCTCGACCTCCCGCATGTTGCGGATCGTCACGGCGGCCGACTGCTCGTTGTTGACGATTCGCAGATTCGCGCGCAGCCGGTACTCGGCGCCGCCGGCGCGGAAGCGGCGCTTGACCCGGATCCCGTCGGCTTCGACGTCCACGTTGCCGCCGCCTACCCGGAGCGTAACGAGGGAGCTCGTGACGTCCTTGTTCAGGATGAAATAGAATTCCTTCTCGTCGAAATCGATCTTCCCGACCATGCGCCCCTGCAGGAGCACGGCCCCTCCCGCGAACAGGAACGATTGCTTGCGGATGTTCACATCCTCCAGGCGGTCCGTGACATCCGCGGGACGCGGCGACGTATACCGGATCAGCGGGACGACCATCGCCTGCTTCCGGTACAAGCCGATGACGAGGTTTTTCACCCGGATGGGCTCCGGCGTGCCGAAGCCGTAACCGTTGTTCGACAGGTCGAGAAGCGACCGGATATAGCGCCCCGGCATCCGTTCGAGCGGCGAGAAGCTGTTCAGGATCGTCTCGACAGGGCTCTCCGCCACGAGGAAGAGGATGTTCGTCCGGCGGTCGGGACTCATTTCGACGTAATTGATCATGTCCTCGATGCCCTGCTTCGCGTACCGCTCCGAGAGGATGAGCACCTGCATGTGCGGCATGAACAGGCGCCGGGGCATCAGCGTCGTCGTCTGCTTGGTGAACCGGCCGAGGCTGTAATCCTCGAACTTGAACGTATAGACCGCGGCCTTGTCGGCGCCCGGCCGGTTGGAGAGCGAGCTCGGATTGATCACCTGGTAGTAGGCCGTGATCTTGCCCGTCTCGGGATCCTTGTCCGCGGCGCCGAGGTTGACGATGGCCAGCTCGTTGATTTCTTTCATATCCCAGCAGCCCGCGCAGAGCGGAAGGCAGAGCAGCAGGCAGAGAAGGACGGTTATCGGTTTCATGCGCTCACCTTGTGTTGTTTTTCGCCTTGAATTCCCGGGGCTGGCCGCGCATGAATTTTCGCGGCAGCCTGACGAGCGTGTCCTTGAAGTCGGACGGCATCATCGGCGCGAGCGGGGCCATGTAATGGACGCCGAACGACCGGATCGACACCAGGTGGATGAACAGGACGAAGACGCCGCAGAGCAGGCCGAACAAGCCCATGACCCCGGCCAGCAGCATGAACACGAACTGGACGATCCGCTGGGCGATGCCGAAGCCGTACATCGGCGAGATGTAATTGGAGATGGCGGTCAGCGACACGATGATGACCATGGCGGCCGTGACGAAGCCGGCTTCGACCGCCGCCTGCCCGATGACGAGCGCCCCGACGATCGAGATCGCCTGACCCGCGATGCGGGGCATGCGCAGGCCCGCCTCCCGCAGAATCTCGAAGGTGATGAACATGATCAGCGCTTCGATCACGGCGGGAAACGGCACCTCCTCGCGCTGCGCGGCGAGGCTGATGAGCAGCTGCGTCGGCAGCAGCTCTTGGTGGTAGCTGACGATCGCGATATACAGGGAAGGGACGAAGATGGACAGGACGAACGCGAACATGCGCAGCCAGCGCAGCAGCGTCGCGATATCCGCGCGCTGGTAATAGTCCTCCGGCGAGGAGAACAGCTGGAAGAACGTCAGCGGGCCGGCCAGCGCCATCGGCGAGCCGTCGACCAGCACGGCGACATGCCCCTCGAGGAGCTTGGCGGCGACGGCGTCCGGCCGCTCCGTGCTGGCCAGCTGCGGGAAGGGGGACAGCGTCTTGTCCTGAATCCATTCTTCGATATAAGCGCTTTCCAGGATGCCGTCCGTCCGCACCGCCTCGATCCGGCGGCGGAATTCCCCGACGACGGCGTCGTTGGCGACGTTGCTTAGGTACGCCATATAGACGTCCGTCGCCGTTTCCGTGCCGATGACGAAGGGCTCGAAGACCAGATGCGGGGTCTTCAGCCGCTTCCGGATCAGCGCCATGTTGACCTGCAGGTCCTCCACGAAGCCTTCCCGCGGGCCGCGGATGACGGCTTCCGTCTCGGGCTCCGCGACGGCGCGGTAATCGCTTCGGGCCACGTCGCAGCTCAAGAAGGCCGCCGTTTCCGCCGTCAGCAGCAGGCATTGGCCGTCCAGGAGGTTTTTGGCCGCTTCCCGGACGCCTCCGCCGAACGACTTCCGGGCGATCGGAATATAGTCGGACAGCCGTTCCGGGTCCAATGCCGGTTCGCCGGCCAGGCGCGTCCGCGCTTCCAGGAGCGGCTTCAGAATCTGCTCCTCGATCATGGCGCATTGCGTGATGGAGGCCAGGTACAAGCAGTAGACGGCCGTCTCGCCGCCGATCGGGACCGGCTGACAGTTGAAGTCCGGGGACGTGCCCAGTTCCTGCTTGAGCCGTTCCGCCGCTTGATCGCCCGCTTTCAACGCCGCCGCCCCCTTTTCCATGAAATGACTGTTTTCAGAATGCCCCGGCCTTGCTTCTTCTATGCGCGCGGGCTGCCGGGAAGCGCGAGAGGCGGGCTTCGGGCGTGCATGAAACCGGTGCTTCGGGCCCATCTTATCCGAGACGGAGGTGATTAGCATGACGGGCAGAAACAACAAGCCGAAGCGGAGAGGGCCGGAATCCCATCCGGGGCGGCTCGACCAATACGGCGAGAAGCTGGCCGAGGACAGCGGCACGAAGGCGATGCGGCCGAACAACGGCGGCAACGGCTAAGACGCGCGCAAACGAAAAAAGCCTCCCGTTAAGGGGAGGACGGCGGCCCTGCTCAGGGAACGGCCGACGCGGCAAGCCGCCTTCGCGATCGAAGGCGGCTTGTTCGCCGTGCGCGCGGTTCCGCGCGGTTATGGAGAAGAAGGAGAAGCAAGAGAAAGAGGAGCGCTACTCGCGAAGCAGCCGGCGGAGCAGCTCGTCCGTGACGACGACGTTCTCCGCGGGCACGCGGCCGATATGAAAGCGCGGAATCAGTTCGCGCGCCGGGACCGGCTCGTCCGTGTCGGCGAGCCCGCTGACATGCGCCAGCCAGCCGACGACCTGCTCGGGCGCGGCGCCGGCGTCCCGCAGGGCGGCGAGCGAAATGCCGCCGTGCCGCTTGGCGAGCCGCTTGCCGTCGGAGCCGAACAGCAGCGGAACGTGGGCGAAGCGGGGCGGCCTCAGGCCGAGCGCCTCGTAGAGCCGCAGCTGGCGCGGCGCGGAGTCGAGCAGGTCCGCGCCGCGCAGCACGTCGGTGATGCCCATCGCGGCGTCGTCGACGACGACCGCCAGCTGGTAGCTGATCATGCCGTCGGCCCGCTTGACGATGAAGTCGCCGCCCGCGCCCGGCGGGAACGCCTGCGGGCCCGCGACGGCATCGTCGAAGCGGACGGGCGCCGCGCCGACGGCGAACCGGAGCGACGGCTCCTTGCGCAGCCGCCGCTCCGCGCGCTCCGCCGGCGTCAGCGCGCGGCAGGTGCCCGGGTAGGCCGCGCCTTCGCTGCCGAGCCCGTGCGGCGCGCTCGCGACGGCGGCCAGATCGGCCCGGCTGCAGAAGCAGCTGTACAGCCGGCCGGCGCGCTCCAGCGCGGCGAGCGCTTCCTCGTAGCGGTCCAACCGTTCGCTCTGCGTGTAGGGACCGTACGGGCCGCCGACGTCCGGCCCTTCGTCCCAGTCCAGGCCGAGCCAGCGCAGGTCCGCCAGCGCCTGCTCGGCCAGCTCCGCGCGGGAGCGGGACGTGTCGACGTCCTCCGTGCGCATGAGGAACGTCCCCCCGGCGCTGCGCGTCTGCAGCCAGGCGAGCAGCGCGGTTCTGGCGTTGCCGACGTGCATGAGCCCCGAGGGCGTCGGGGCGAATCGTCCTCTCATCATGAGCGCGGCCTCCTTCGGATGCAAAAAATGAGCAGGGAGGCAAGCTCCTGCTCAGGTCGTTCGAACTATGAAATGGCGGAGCCGACGGGATTCGAACCCGCGGTCTCCTGCGTGACAGGCAGGCATGTTAGGCCTCTACACCACGGCTCCGCGTCGCAAGACAAGCAGTATCATATCATGGCGGCCGCGGAGGCGCAATAAAGTTTTCCAACTATCCAAATATAATGATACATTCTGTTTACTTCCTGCGATACGGTGGTAATACCTGGGTAGGACACCAGGCGCATACTCCGCTATCGATGATGGAACGACAAAACGACAATGGCGTCAATATTCGATGCCGCCCTCCGGAAAGGAGTTGTTTTTCGCGAAGTCCACGGAGATTCGACCGTTCGAGCTGCTCGACGTGATCGACGAAATCAACGGCACCCGGCAGGAGCTGAACCGCATGGAGCGGTCGTTCGCCGCCGTTAACGAGGACCTGCTTCGGCTGTCGGAAAAGCTCGATAAATTGATCGTGCGCTATTACGAGATCAAACGGGTCTTATAGCGCGTACTCGGCGCAAACACAAGAAAGGCAAGGGTTCCCGCGATCGCGGAGGTCCTTGCCTTTCTGCCGTTTTCCGGTTTGCCCGTTAATGCATCGATTGGTAGCCGTGCATCTGCTGCGGGTAGGGGTTCATGCCGAAGCTCTGAACCGGCTGCTGCAGGCTTTGGGAGCCCAGCTGCGTCATGGCGAGCTGCTCGGCCTGGCGGCAGAGCTCCGCTACGTGCTGGAGCTGCTGGATGGCCGTTTGGTGGCCCTGCAGCGCAGTTTGGATAATTTGCGCGGCGCGCTGCTCGCGCTGCGCCAGCTGTTCAAGCTGCTGCGCGTTTTGCTGCTCTTGCTGCAGCAGCATTTGATAGTTTTGACTGGCTTGATGGGTCTGGTTCACCAGCTGCTGGATGATTTGCTCGCACTGGTGCAGGGATTGGCTCCAAGACGCGTTCGTGAATTGCATGGGTGAATTTTCCTCCTTTGATTTAAACAACGGCCTTATTATGCCTGCCGGCGTTTCGGCTATTCCTCTGAGCGAAGGAAAAAATAAACGGAACAATCGTTCCGAAAAAACCTTGCTTTTCGTCTCGCAGTGGGTTACGATACGAACCAGGGGATGATCAACGATGGCAAGAAACAAAACGTTCAATATCGACGACGCGATCGAGAAGGCGATGCGCGTCTTTCGCGAGAAAGGCTACGAAGGCGCGTCGATGCAGGATCTCGTGGACGCGACCGGCCTAAGCCGGAGCAGCATTTACGAAACGTTCGGCAGCAAGAAGGATCTGTATCTCGTGGCGCTGGACCGTTACGGGGACCAGGCGCAGGACCTGACCGGGATCCTTTACGGGAAAGGGACGGCAAAGGAGCTGCTGCTTGCGTTCTTCGACAAGCTCATCGCGCATAACATGCCGCAGAGCTGCCTCATGGTCAGCGCTTCGCTCGAAATGTGCGGCCATCCCGAAGTGAAAAGCCGGGTTCAAGCCGAAGCGGCGGGCAGCGAGCGGGCCTTCTATCAGCTGCTTGCGCGGGCGGCTTCCAACGGGGAATTGAAGGGCAGGCCGGATTTGCGCGCTTTGGCCCAATTTCTTGTCAATGCGCGGCACGGCATTACGGTGTCGGCCGTAACCTCGGATCGTCAAGCGCTGGATAATATCGTGGCGGTGACGCTGCATTTTCTGCGCTGATTTTTTTTGCGCTTTTCCGGAACGATCATTCCCGATTTTGCGTAAGGCGGAACAAGTCACGCGAGGCTTTTTAGTGCATTGCATCAGCTCACTATTCAACCATCCATTCAACCTACAAGGAGAGATCGATAATGACGATGAAAACAAACGGTATGTTTACGGGCAAGGTCGCTTTCGTGACGGGAGGTTCCCGCGGCATCGGGGAGGCCATCGTAAGACGGCTCGCGGAAGAAGGCGCGGCCGTCGCGTTTACGTATGCCAGCGCGCAAGAAAAAGCGGATCGCCTTGCGAAGGACATCGAAGCGGGCGGCGGCCGGGCGCTGGCTCTTCGCGCCGACGGAGCCGACGGCGAGGCGGTCAAGCGCGCCGTCGCCGAGGCGGCGGCGAAGCTCGGCCGCGTCAACATCCTCGTCAACAACGCCGGCCTGCTCGACGTCAAGCCATACGATGCCTTCACGCTCGACGAGTTCGACCGGATGGTCGCCGTGAACGTCCGCGCCGTCTTCGCCGCCGTGCAAGCCGCCGCGCCGGAGATGGGCGAGGGCGACCGCATCATCACGATCGGCAGCGTGAACGCGGATGCCAGCGGCTTCGCCGGCATGAGCCTGTACAGCATGACGAAGGCCGCCGTGGCGGGGATGACCCGCGGCTTGGCGCGCGACCTGAGCCCAAGGGGCATTACCGTCAACAACGTGCAGCCGGGACCGGTCGATACCGACATGAATCCGGCGGAAGGGCCGTTCGCGGATTTCCTGAGGACGCTGATGGCGGGCGGCCGTTACGGCAAGCCGGCGGAGATCGCCGCGTTCGTCGCGTATCTCGCGTCGCCGGAAGCCGGTTATATCACGGGCGCGTCGCTCGACATCAACGGCGGCTTCATGATCTAAGGCCCGGCGGGAGGGGACGCGGCGCGCGGCTGCGCCGTCTCCGCCGCAGGACGAAAAAAGGGAAGCGCGCAGGCTCGAGCCTGCGGCTTCCCTTTTTTTCGTATCGCCATTCTTCGCTTCCGTTACTTGGCTTTCCGTTCCTTTGTTTCCCGATTCCGCCGCGCTCGAACTTACAGTTGAACGACCAGCCGTTTGGCTCCCGGCGCCGGCACGATCCGGACGCCTTCCGCGCCGGCGTCGGCTTGCCCGCCTTCGACGGAAGCGACCGCTTCGACGCCGCGGAGGAGCAGGCTCCAGCCTTCGGCGCCGCCGTCGACGTCGAGCGCGATCTCGCCGCCGCGCCGCGAAGCCGTCGCGGTCAAGGCCGTTTCGCCCGTCACGTCCGGCACGACGGCCGAAGCGGAAGCCCCGTCTTGAAGCGCGAACAGCTGCAGCGTCACGCCCGACGCGTAGTCGTAGTCCGGACGGCCGTCCTCGGCGCCGACCGGGATGAGCGAGTTTTCGCGCACGTAGAGCGGCAGGCTGAAGTAATCGAACGTTTCCTTGCGCCACGCGTCGCCCTCGATCCGCTCGCCGGTCAAGTAGTGCGTCCACGTGCCCGCCGGCACGTAATAGACCGATTCGCCATCGGGGTTGAAGATCGGCGCGACGAGGAACGAATCGCCGAGCATGTATTGGCGGTCCAGATAATCGCAAGCCGGGTCGCCGCCGAATTCCAGCACCATCGCGCGCATGACCGGCACGCCGAGCTTGTTCGCTTGCACCGACTGGCCGAACAGGTACGGCATCAGGCGCAGCTTGAGCTTCGTGAAATGGCGGAGAACGTCGACCGCTTCCTCGTCGAACAGCCAAGGCACCCGGTACGACGTGCTGCCGTGCAGGCGGCTGTGGCTGGACAGCAGGCCGAAGGCAACCCAGCGCTTGTACAGGTCCGGCGTCGCGCTCGCTTCGAACCCGCCGATGTCGTGGCTCCAGAAGCCGAAGCCGGACAAGCCGAGCGACAGGCCGCCGCGGAGGCTTTCCGCCATCGAATCGAACGTCGCTTCGCAGTCGCCGCCCCAATGGACGGGGAACTGCTGGCCGCCGGCGGTCGCGGAACGGGCGAACAGCGCGGCTTCGCCTTTGCCGCGTTTCTCTTCCAGCAGCTCGAAGACGACTTTATTGTAGAGCTGGGTGTAGTAATTGTGCATCTGGTGCGGATCGGAGCCGTCGTGGTAGACGACGTCGGTCGGGATGCGCTCGCCGAAGTCCGTCTTGAAGCTGTCGACGCCCATGTCCATCAGCGCGGCCAGCTTGCTCTTGTACCAGTCGCACGCCGCCGGGTTCGTGAAGTCGACGAGCCCCATGCCGTACTGCCACAGGTCCCATTGCCAGACGCTGCCGTCGGCGCGCTTCACCAGGTAACCGAGCGCCGCCGCTTCGTCGAACAGCGGGGAGCGCTGGGCGATGTAGCTGTTGATCCAGACGCAGATGTGCAGGCCTTTCGCTTTCAGGCGCTCCAGCATGCCGCGCGGATCCGGGAAGACGCGCTCGTCCCATTCGAAGTTGCACCATTCGTATTCCTTCATCCAGAAGCAGTCGAAATGGAACACCGCGAGCGGGATGTCGCGCTCGGCCATGCCGTCGACGAAGCTCGTGACCGTCGCTTCGTCGTAGTTGGTCGTGAACGACGTCGTCAGCCAGAGGCCGAACGACCAGGCCGGCGGCAGGGCGGGCTTGCCCGTCAGCGCGGTGTAGTTGGCCAGGACGTCCTTGAGCGTATCGCCGCCGATGACGAAGTATTCCAGCGATTCGCCGGCGACGCTGAACTGCGCCTTGGACACCTTCTCCGACGCGATCTCGTAGGAGACGAGCTCGGGATGGTTGACGAATACGCCGTAGCCGCGGTTCGTGACGTAGAACGGAACGTTCTTGTAGGCTTGCTCCGAAGCCGTGCCGCCGTCCTGGTTCCAGACGTCGACGGTTTGGCCGTTCTTCACGAACGGCGTGAAGCGTTCGCCCAGGCCGTACACGGTTTCGCCGATCGCGAGGTCGAGCTGCTCGCGGAAGTGATGGCGGCCGTCGGCCGCTTGGACGAAGCCGGTGGCGCGGGAGCCGCCGCGGGTCAGCTTGCGTCCTTTATACGTATAGACGATGTGGATCGGATGGGCCTTCGTGATCGTGACGGCCGCGTCGCCGCTCTTCAGCGTGACGGCGTCCGCCCCGTTCTCGATCTCGACGGGCGCGCGGTCCGGCGTCAGGAGCGGGAACGAAGCGGGACCCTGCCGGCGCGTTCCTTTATGATGGTAGAATTTCGCGCGGATGATATCCTTCATCGGCGACGAGAACTCCATCGTGATCAGGGGCGCGTTCAAGGTGTGGCCGCGGGTTTCCAAATGGCGGTGCGTCGCGTACACGGTGATGCCGTCGGTGCCGACGACGACGTCATGCACCTCGTATGGGGAAATGACCTCGTAGCCTTCGCGGGTCATCCAGTAGCCGTCGCTGAATTTCATCGTGATTCCATCCTCTCGTCGTATCGGAATGATTGCGTTTGCTAACAGTATACTGATTGAAATGCCGCTTCTCTTGCAGTATTATGCTCTATATTAATACGATTCTGATCATGAGGCGGCGATGGCATGGATAAGCGGCATTTACGGGAGGACCGCCGGCACGGGAGTCCCGACGTTCCCGTCGGCGTGTACCGGATGGCGCGGGCGGCCGGCGAGCCGATTCTGGACGCGCATTGGCACGAGGAGGCGGAGTTTCTGGCGGTGGAGAGCGGGGAGGCGGTGTTCCAAATCGGCCTGACCGCGTATCATGCCGCCGCGGGCGACGTGCTGTACATTCCGGGCGGCGAGCTGCACGGCGGCTACGCGCGCGGCGGCGCGGCCTGCTCGTACGGGGCGGTCGTGTTCCGCCCGGACTGGCTGACGAGCCCCGGTGACGGCGCCGCGCAGCGGCTGCTCGAGCCGATCCGGGCCGGGCGCGGGCTGCCGGTGCCCTTCGCGGGCGCCGTCCCCGGTCTCGCGCCGGCGCTCTTCCGCCATCTCGGCCCGCTGCTCGACCTGGAGCACGCGGACGATCCCGCGAAGCCGCTGCGGCTGAAGGGCGGCCTGTACCAGCTCTTCGCCGAGTACGCGTCCCGCGGCGCCTTCGTGGAAGGGCCGGCCCGTTCGCCGCTCGACGCGCAGACCCAGGATCGGCTGAAGGCGGTGCTGACGTACGTCGACGCCCATTACGCCCGGAAGCTGACCGTGCGCGAGCTGGCCGCCGAGGCGGGGATGAGCGAAGGCCACTTCTCGCGCGTGTTCAAATCGTTCATGCGCCAGACGCCCGTCGAATACGTCAACGCGCTGCGCATCCGGATCGCGGCGTCGCTGCTGGAGGACCGGAATATGTCCGTCAGCGAGGCGGCGCTCGAGGTCGGCTTCGACAATTTCAGCTACTTCTGCAACCGGTTCCGCGCGGTGTTCCGGTGCACGCCGTCCGAGTACCGGCATCGCCGGCGGGGGCAGGCGTGAGCGGACAGGGGCTGGATCTTCGGCGATCGGGTAATTCGGCTATCCGCGGAAGATCGTTTCGTTCGGCAAGTACCGTCTAGTCCCTTCATCGAACGAAGGATGGCTGCGCCGCGTCTCGACCTGCCGCCATGGGCATAGGCGGAGCGGCGCGCCTGCTTGCGCCGCAAGTCCCGCCGCGGCCGCGCGAGACTTGCCGAGACCTCCTCCCGACCCGGGAGCGGGGTCTTATTTTTGCGTCTCGCGTTTTCGCCGGCCGCTCCGCGGGGTAAAAGGGTATATTTGCGCGTGCGGCCAAGGCGGCTCCTTGCATTCCGATCGCCGCCGGCCGCATCGCCTACCACCGCACGGGGAGGGAACCCAAAATCGCGACTACGTTCTGGCAAATCCGCACCGGCATCCGAGACGCGGGGGAGTCGGCCTTCCGCGCGCTGAAAGCGCTTAACGCGCGCTATCCGGCCCTTCGCGCGGCGTACGCGCTGTACGCCTGGCTGTCGCTCGCTGCGCTCGTGCTCAGCCTCGTCTTCATGAAGGAATCGCGAACGATGCTGGTGCAGTACTTATGGTCGTTCTACGTGGTCCTGCAGTTCTGGGCGCTGTGCCGCGGCAAGACGCTCACCTGGCGGCAAACCGCGCTCTTCGTCATGGCCGGCGCGCTCTTGGTCGTCCCGTTCACGGCGTTCACGGTGAACGCGGTCCACGCGCTGGCCGGCGGGCGGGCGCGCGACACCTGGTCGCAGGCCGTGCTGACGCCGATCGTCGAGGAGGCATGGAAGCTGCTGCCGCTCGGCGCGCTGCTCTTGTTCTCGCGGCGCGCGTCCGCGCTCGGCTTGTGCGATTACGCGCTCGCCGGCGCCGCTTCCGGCGCGGGCTTCCAGCTGGCCGAGGAGCTGTCGCGGCGCTGGACGAACGCCGGCAAGCTCTCCGATCTGTACGGCTACAGCTACACGATGCTCGGCGGGGAGACGATCCATTGGGACTTCTTCGCGCTGTTCCCGGGCCGCTTCGAGGAGAGCTTCCTCCCGTCGCTCATGACGGTCAGCCATCCCGTGCATACGGCGATGGTCGCCCTCGGCGTCGGCGCGGCCGTCCGGTTCGGGGCCAAGCGGAGCCGGTGGCTCTGGCTGCTGCCGGTTCTGCTGCTGCTCTGGGCGATTCTCGACCACGCGGCCTACAACGGGCAGATCAGCCTGCCGGATTGGGTCATGACCGTCCATGCATGGACGGGCAGCGGCTACAAGACGCGGCCGGCATTCCTGCTCTTGCTGGCAGCCGCCGTCTGTTACGATTATTGGGCGCTCAATTCCGTTCGGCGCAAGCTGCCCCTGCTGCCGGGCGAGCTGCCCGTCCTTAATCCGTTCTCCGAGCTGTGGGGCATGCTCGAGGCCTTGTTCCGGGACCGCGGCTCGTTCGCGTACCGGATGGGCTTCTATCGGCAGCGGCGGGAGCTGGCCTACCTGCTGCTGTACGGCAACGCCGAGGCGCTCGGCCGGGAGGACGCCGTCCGGGAACGGACGAAGCGGCTGTACCGGGCCGCGGCGGGGCTCGGCGCCTTGCTGCTGGCGGCCGGCGCCGCCGCCGGCTTCGCCGCTTGGGCGCAGCTGCACGCGGCCGTTCCTTCGGCCGATGCCTGCTTCGCCTGCCTGTTCGATTCGCTTCAGAATTGGTGGGACCGCCTGAGCGGGTTGGAGAAAGGCGCCATCATCGTCGGCGCGCTGGCGCTCGGGCTGCTCTTCCTGGAGTTCTGGCCGGCGCTCGGCCTCGCGCTGACGATCCCCGGCGTCGCGGGCAGCGGACACGAAATCGCCGCCGACATCCGCGATCCGAAGCGGCTGCTGACCCCGGAGAACGCGATCGCCGCCGTCGCCGCGATCGTGCTCAGCCGGCTGCCGTTCGGCAGGGCGGCGGAATGGCTGGGGAAGAAGGCGCGCGGCCCGCTCGAGCGGCTGCTGAAGAAGCTCGGGCGGCTCGGCCGGAAGGAAGAGCCCGACATGCCGGGAGGCAAGCCGCCCCGGGAGGACGGCGGACCGCATCCGGACCGCGGCGACGAGCCGGACGCCGGCAAGGAGAAGGACGGCGACCGGGACGGAGACGAGGGCGACAAGGACGACGATGCCGCGCCGGCGGCAGGGAACGGCTACCGCGAGGTCGAAATTGTCGACCAGCGGGGCAATCCGATCGGGGAGTTCGACGAGATCGACGCGGAGCGCGGCATCTTCTACGAAGACAAGACGGCCCGCGGCCTCGATATCGTCAACCCGCGGACCGGCCTGCCGACGCAGACGCCGCAGCAGTTCGCCGACAAGCAGATTCTCGCGAAGACCCGTACCAGGATTCATAACCTGGCGGCCAAGGCGGCCGGAACCCGTGCGACGGCGCATGGCACGCCGGACGTGCCGTCGCTGGAACAGATCCGGTCCATCAAGCATTTCGTTTTCCGGCTGGACGGCGACACGCCGGCGCTGCGAAGCGCGGTCGAGAACAGTCTGAACGCGCTCCGGTCCGAATTTCCGGATCATACGTTCCAAGTCTTATTTAGGGGGAAACCGTAATGTCGATCAGTGCTTTCATACCCGAACCGGGCAGCGACGCCGAGCGGCTGTTCCACGTGCCGGTCGCGACCGAGGCGTTCTTCGAGGATTGCTGGGAGCCCGCGGCGGAGGAGCTCGGGCTGCGGTGGGTGCCGCTCTTCGCGACCGGCGTCGAGCTGACGAAGGCGGACGTGCCCGAGGTGCTCGGCGAGCTCGGCCGCTTGCGGGCGTGGGCGGAGCGCGCGCTGGACGGCGACCGCCTGGCGCTGCTGCTGGCGCGCCTCGGCCGGCTGACGGAGGAGCTGCCCGGCGCGTTCGAGCGGGAGGGAGCGGTCGTGTATATCGGATGACCGCGCGTCCGCCGGCGTCCGGTCCGCCGGCGTCCGGTCCGCCGGCGTCCGGTCCGCCGGCGTCCGGTCCGCCGGGAAACGGAGAAGCGCGCATCCGCGCGAAGCCGCCTTCGCGAGCTGCCTATTAGTATAGCGCCCCTTAAGCCTTATGAAAGAAACGCGAACAGCCGTCCCGCTTCGGGCGGCTTTTTTGCCGTTCGGGCAGGAAGCCTGCGCCTGCGCGGAGCAGCCGCGATTCCCGTCGGCCGATCGCGCCGGTACTTGCGATTGCCGTCGCCGCTGGCGTATGCTTTTGGAAGCGAGGCCCAGCCTCCTGCCGGAACCCGCCGCCGCATCGGGATCCGTCCCAAGCGCCGCAAGCGGAGTTTTGACCGGCCGCGAACGGGGTATCCTGAAGACGGGGCGGGCCGTCTGGAAGAAGCTAGCACCCGCGAAATCATATTGAATGCCGGAGTGAAAAACCCATGGAATTATTCGAAATCGTCCTCGTCCTGCTGCTGATGCTTGCCGTCTCCCAGGTGGCGCAGCGGTCGCTGCCGTTCATTCCGCTGCCGATCATTCAGATCGGCCTCGGGGCGCTGGTGGTCTATCTGCCTTGGCATATCCACGTCTCCTTGGAGCCGGAGCTGTTCTTCCTGCTCTTCATCGCGCCGCTGCTGTTCAACGACGGCCGGCGGACGCCGCGGGACGAGCTGTGGGCGCTGAGGCTGCCGATCGTGCTGCTGGCCGTCGGACTCGTCCTCTTGACCGTCGTCGCGGGCGGATATTTTATTCATGCCCTGATCCCGGCCATCCCGCTGTCGGCGGCGTTCGCGCTGGCCGCGATCCTGTCCCCGACGGACGCGGTCGCCGTCTCCGCCATCGCCTCGCGGGTCAAGCTGCCGGCGAACATTCACCGGGTGCTCGAGGGCGAGTCGCTCATGAACGACGCCTCCGGCCTCGTCGCGTTCAAGTTCGCCATCGGCGCCGCGGTCACGGGCGTGTTTTCGATCTGGCAGGCGTCCTGGAGCTTCGTCGTCATTGCCGTCGGCGGACTGCTTGTCGGCGCCGTGCTGGCGCTCGTGATCATTTGGGGGCGCATGGCGCTGCGCCGGTTCGGCATCGAGGACGCGTCCGTGCACGTGCTCATTCAGATCGTCACGCCGTTCATCCTGTATTACGCCGCGGAGCATGTGGGCGTGTCCGGCATCTTGGCGGCCGTCGCCGGCGGCATTCTGCACGCGATCGAGCAGGACCGTTCCGGCTTCACGACGATCGAGCAGAAATTCGTGTCGGAAATCACGTGGAACATCATTCTCTTCATCATGAACGGACTCGTGTTCGTGCTGCTCGGCTTGCAAATTCCGGCGATCGCGACCAGCATCTTCAGCAACCGGGCGTACGACAATTTCAAAGTCGTCGGGTACGTGCTCGCCATTTACTTGCTGCTCATCGCGCTGCGCTTCGTCTGGCTGACCCTGTCGGAGCGGCTGACCAAGCCCGGCGCCAGCAGAAACTACGATTGGCGCGGGATCGGGCTGACGTCGCTGTCCGGCATCCGCGGCGCGATCACCCTTGCGGGCGCGTTTACGATTCCGTTCATGGTCGGCAGCGGCGAACCTTTCCCGCAGCGCGATCTCATGATCTTCCTGGCCGCCGGCGTCATCTTGGTCTCGCTCCTCATCGCGAGCGTCATGCTGCCGCTTCTGGCGGAGTCGTCGCCGAAGAACGAAGCGTCGAACGCCCGCGAGAAGGAGCTCCGGGCGCAAATCGCCGCGATCAAGGCGGCCAACCAGGCCGTGCGCCTTGCCATCGACGACGACAATACCCATTCGGCGGCGATCGTGATCGCGGACAACGACCAGCGGCTGTCGGACGTCAAGCGGACCACGTACGAGATGCTGTCCCGCAAGGCGCGCTCGGAGGAGCTGTTCCTGCGCCAGCTCGGCATCGCCGAAGAGCGCCGGTGCGTGCAGCTGCTGCGGGAGAAGGGGGAGATCGAGCCGGAGGAAGCGGTCGTGCTGCAAAATATCTTCCGCCGGATCGAGCTCGTCGTCTCGAACCGGTTCCATATTTTCTACCTGCTGCTGTACGCGCTCGTGAACAAGGTGCTGACGGCGGTCCAGCCGGCCAAGCGGCGCATGTACGACAGCCTGAAGGCGGTCGACCGCAAATCGTTCATCCGGCTGCGCATCGCGACCGCGGCGTACGCGCTGGATAAGCTGCAGGTCAACGAGACGTGCCAGGATTCCACCGTCAACCGCGTGTGCGGCCATTACCGCCAAATGATCAACATGCTGAACAACAAGCTCGCCGCGCCGGACCCGGCGGAGATTCAGGAGGAGCAGGTGCAGACGCTGCGGATGCTCTCGCTGCAGGCGGAGCGGGAGGCGCTGCAGGAGGAATACCGGCAGGGCAACATCGGCCGGCAGCAGCTGAGCAAGCTGCAATTCCAGATCAGCATGCACGAAGCGGAAGTGCTGGATACGAATTGGGGCAATTTTCTGCAGGCGTGAGCGCGCGTGCGGGTTGGAAGCGGGAAGCCGCTGCCGGAGCGGTCCGGGAGCGGGTCCCGTTTTTTTTGCGGGGAGTCGGTTGCCGGAGTGCGCTTGGTGCGCGGTAACCTGCATGGCGGGAAATGTGGGCGGTTTTGGGGCAAGAAGGTGATCCGGTAACCTACATGGTGGGGGAAGCGTGCGGAAATGGGGCAAGAAGGTGATCCGGTAGCCTACATGGTGGGGAATGCGAGTGGAAATGGGGCAAGAAGGTAATCCGGTAACCTACTTGGTGGGAAATGCGAGCGGAAATGGGGCAAGAAGGTGACGGGCTAACCTACATGTGGGAAGTGCGAGCGTAAATGGGGCAAGAAGGTGACCGGGTAACCTACATGGTGGGGAATGCGAGCGTAAATGGGGCAAGAAGGTGATCCGGTAACCTACATGGTAGGGGAAGCGGGCGGAAATGAGGCAAGAGGGTGATACGGTTACCTTCCGCCGCGGCTGCCATTGCCACCTTGTCCGGAATCGCGCATAATGGGCAGTACGGGCGGGACCGCGCAGGTCGCGCACGCGAGCGTGCTTGAATGAGAGCGCTTGCGCGATTTCTTCCCGCCAAGAGGAAGGGGAACGCATGGACACGATACGGGAAATGCCTCGGCCGGAGGACCGCGGCGTCGTCAGCGTCTTGGAGACGATCGACGCGGAGACCGGCGAACGGACGACGCTCGCCGAGTTCGACGAGCTGATCGAGGCGCCGAACTGGACGCGCGACGGCGCGCGGCTCATCTATAACAGCGGCGGCCTGCTTCACGCGTTCGACCTGGCGACGCGCGAGTCCTCCGCCATCGATTCCGGCTTCGCGAACCGCTGCAACAACGACCACGTGCTCTCGCCGGACAACGCGCGGGTCGCGGTCAGCCATCACACGCGGGAGGACGGCCAGTCGCGCATCTACGTCCTGCCGCTCGCCGGCGGGCGGCCGACGCTAATTACGCCGATGGCGCCGAGCTACCTGCACGGCTGGTCGCCGGACGGCAGCACGCTCGCTTATTGCGCCGAGCGAAACGGGCAATACGATATTTACGCCATCCCGGCGGAAGGCGGCGTCGAGACGCAGCTGACCGATACGCCGGGGCTGGACGACGGTCCGGAGTACTCCCCGGACGGGCGGCACATCTGGTTCAACTCGACCCGCAGCGGGCTGATGCAGGTGTGGCGCATGAACGCGGACGGCGGCGAACCGACGCAGATGACCTTCGACGAAAGCAACGCCTGGTTTCCGCATGTGTCGCCGGACGGACGCGCCGTCGCCTATCTCGTCTACCGCAAAGGCGACGTCGCGCCGAACGACCATCCGGCGAACAAGCAGGTCGAGCTCCGGCTTATGCCGAGCGAAGGCGGCGCGTTTCGGACGCTGGCGGCGCTCTTCGGCGGACAGGGGACGATCAACGTCAATTCATGGTCGCCGGACAGCCGGAAGCTCGCGTTCGTCAGCTATCGGCTGAAGGGGTAGCACCCGCGGCGGGGCGATGAATGCCGCGCGCGGCCCGGTGCCGAGGTGTCGCTTGGTCCGGCGCCAAGCGGGCAGGCTTCGTTTGCAGGCATCGCCGCCTAGCCGCGGGGGCGCCTTTGCGGATTGCCGGGCGCCGCGCGCGCGGCCACGCGCTTCCCGGCACCAGCCTCGAGCCCCAAGCGCCGCCACGCTGCTCGCCGCTAAGTCTCGTGACCAAGCGCCGACGCATCGCTCGGCGCGCTCGTCCGCGGCCCGGCGCCGCGCCGATACTCGCTTCGGGCAGCCGCTTGCCCCGGCGCCAATCCGCCAAAAAACGCGGCCGTTTACGAAAACGTAAACGGCCGCGTTTTTTGCCGTTCCGTCCGCCGCGCCCCCCGGAGCCGCGGCGTTTCCGGCCCGAACGGCCGGCCCCGTGGGCCGGCGCGGCTTTTCACGGGCATTACACGAACTTAAACAAACCTTAACCCGCGCTACATATCGACAAGATAAGCTTGAACTAGAACGATAAAGGAGGGAGAGAAACAAGCATGGCGTTAACGTATGTCCATCAGGAATCGCGGCGGCGCGGGCAATTGAACCGGGAGCCGAACATCGACGAGACGGCGGTCGTGCAGCGCAGCCATCTGGGCGAATGGACGGCCGTCGGCGCGAGAAGCCGCATCATGGAAAGCACGATGGACGATTACAGCTATTGCGTCGACGAAGCGATCATCCACTATGCAACCATCGGAAAGTTCTGCAATATCGCTTCGCATGTCTGCATAAATCCGGGCAATCATCCCATGTGGCGCGTCACCCTGCACCATGCGACGTACCGCAGGGTCGCCTACGGCTTTGACGAGACGGACGACGCGGCGTTCTTCGACTGGCGGCGCGCGCATCCGGTGACCATCGGCCACGACGCATGGATCGGACACGGGGCGACGATCATGCCCGACGTCACGATCGGCAACGGCGCGGTGGTCGGGTCCGGCGCGGTCGTGACGAAGGACGTGCCGCCGTATTGCATCGTCGCGGGCGTGCCGGCCAAGCCGATCCGCGAACGGTTTCCGAAGGAGACGGCGGAGCGGCTCGAGCGCATCGCTTGGTGGGACTGGACAAGGGAGCAGCTGGAGGAACGGTTTGCGGATTTCAACGATTTGGAGCAATTTCTTTCCAAATATGACGCCATTTAGGTCGTTTCGGCGGCAAATTCATAAAACCGTTAAGCCGGGTTAACATTCGCCTGATGTCGACAAGTTAGCTTCTAGGCAGCAAGCCGATCCATGAAGGAGGTGAACCGCCACCATGCAACGATTCGCTAAGACGCCGCAGGTGCCCGAATACCACATCATCGCGGACAAGCTGCTCGCGGAAATCCGGGAAGGGCTCTACAGCGAGGACGGCCGCATGCCGTCGGAGCAGGTGCTCGGCCGGCGCTTCCGCGCCAACCGCTACACGATCCGCCAGTCGCTCGACTTGCTCGTGCTCACCGGCGTGCTGCGGCCGCACCAAGGGAAGGGCTACTTCCTTTGCGAGAAGCCGCTCGACATCCAGTACACGATCACGCCGGCAATGCGCTTCTCCGACGTGATCCGCCGGCTCGGCCGCCGGCCCGAGGCGAAGCTGCTCAGCCGCGATCGCTTGGCCGCGCCGCGGGACATCGCGGACGCGCTCGGGCTGACGGAGGGCGACCCGGTGTACCGGCTGCAAATTCTGCGGCTGGCGGACGACGTGCCGTTGTCCTGGAACGAGACCTGGCTGCCGGGGCTGTATTTTCCCGAGCTGCTGGACACCGTCGAGCGGATGACGTCGCTGTACGCGCTGCTGGAGCAGCATTACGACATGCGGCTCTACCGCATGCAGTCCACGTTCCGTTCGGGCAACCCGACCTTGGCGGAAGCGAGCATGCTGCAAATCTCCCCCAACACGAGCATCCTGCACATCGAAAGCGTCATGCGCGACCAGCACGGCCGCCGGGTGGAGCTGACCTCGGCCAAATACCGGGGCGACCTGTGCAAAGTATCGATTCAATTCGAGGCCTGACCGTCCGCGTCCGACAGACGAGGGCGCCGCGCTTCAGACCGTTCGCGCTCAAGCCGGTTATGTTCAAGGTCGTTGACGTTCAAGGCAAGGCGTTGATTCATCCGTTTCAGTCCCGGTCGTTCAAGGCAAGGTCCGCAAGGTCCCTAAGTCATGCCGCGGATCCGAAAGCGTCGGTTCGAGGCGAAGTCAAGCGGGTTTTCCACAATACGGAGGTGTACGCAAGCCATGAGACAGCGTCATTGGTTCAGTATTCTGACTATTCTGGCAATTATGGTCATCGTGTTTACGGCAGGCTGCGGCAATAACAATCAATCGGCGAACGCGGCGCAAGGCAACGCGAACGGCGCGAACGCCAGCGGCGCGAACGCGGCCGGGAACGCGGCCGACAAGCCGGCGAACGACGCCGCGACGAACGACGCCGCGGCGAACACCGCTCCGGCGGACGACAAGAAGGACTGGCCGGAGGTCATCCGTTTCGGCGTGCTGCCGGGCGAGGAAGAAGGCAAGCTGTCGCGCGGCAACCAGCAGTTCGTCGACGACCTGGGCAAAGCGCTCGGCATCAAGACGGAGCTGTACGTCGGCGAAGACTACACGGCCGTCATCGAAGCGATGCGCACGAAGAAGATCGACATCGCGGGCTTCGGGCCGTTCTCGTACATCATCGCCGCCCAGCGCAGCGGCGCCGTGCCGTTCGCGGTCAAGGCGGCCAGCAAGGAAACCGCTTTCTACCACAGCTTGATCGTCGTGCCCGCGAATTCGCCGGCCAAGTCGATCGCGGACCTGAAAGGCAAGACGTTCTTGTTCGCCGACCCGGCGTCGACGTCCGGCCACCTGTTCCCCCGCATGATGATGATCAAGGAGCTCGGCATCACGAACGACCAAGTCGAGTCGTATTTCTCCAACGTTTCGTTCTCCGGCGGCCACGACAAGTCGATCATCGCGATCGCCAAAGGCCAAGCCGACGGCGCCGGCGTCTGCGATTCGTGCATCGATCGCGTCGTCGAAGCCGGTCTGGTGAAGAAATCCGATTACAAGGTCATCGGCACGTCCGACCCGATTCCGGGCTCCCCGCTGGCGTACCGCGGCGACCTGCCGGCCGACCTCGTGGAGAAGATCAAGGACTTCGTCTTCAACTACGACAAGCAAAACCCGGAATTCTTCAAGGACGCGAACGGCAATATGACGCATTACTTCCCGGTCACCGACGCCGACTATCAAGTCGTCAAAGACACGGCCACAGCGCTGAACATGAGCCCCGAGGAACTGCTGAAATAAGGAAGGGCGGGTTGCGAAAATGGCTTCGTTATTGGAAATCCACGGCCTGAGCAAAGTGTATGCGGACGGCACGGCGGCGCTGAAGGACGTCAGCTTCTCCGTCCGGCGCGGCGAGTTCGTGGCCGTCATCGGGCCGAGCGGCGCGGGCAAGAGCACGCTGCTCCGCTGCATCAACCGGCTCGTCAAGCCGAGCGGCGGCGAGATTCGCTTCCAGGAGATCGACGCGGCCGGCGCCTCGGGCCGGCAGGTGCGCCAGCTGCGGCGCCAGACGGGCATGATTTTCCAGCATTATAACCTGATTCAGCGCGTGTCGGTGCTGCGCAACGTCCTGCACGGACGGCTCGGCTACATGAACGCGTTCAGCGGCTCGCTCGGCCTCTTCTCCCGCAAGGACGTCGAGGAAGCGAAGCGCATTCTGCACCGGCTCGGCCTGTCGCAGCAGATGTACAAGCGCGCCGACGAGCTGTCCGGCGGCCAGCAGCAGCGGGTCGGCATCGCCCGGGCGCTGTCGCAGAAGCCGGAGCTCATCCTGGCCGACGAGCCCATCGCGAGCCTCGACCCGGTCACGTCCCGGGCGATCATGGAGCATCTGAGCGACATCTGCCGCGCGGACGGCATCACGTGCATCGTCAACCTGCACCAGGTCGCGATGGCCCGCGATTACGCGACGCGCATCATCGGCATCCACAAGGGCGAGGTCGTCTTCGACGGCCCGCCCGGGGAGCTGTCGGAAGACGTGATTCACCGGATCTACGGCGCCGCGCCGGATGGGAGGGAACAGGGTGGAGAAGCGCTTGCTGGAGCTTAGGCGGCAGAAGCGGCTGCAGACGCTGCTCGGCGTCGCGCTGGCGCTCGCGCTCGTCATCGTCTCGTCCGTGCGTACCCGATTTACGCCGTACACGGTGTTTCAAGGCGTCGGCGAGATGTTCAAGTTCGTCGTGAACGATTTTCTCCCGCCCGACCTGTCGACGCTGAACGAGCTGCTCGGGCCCGCGCTCGACACGATCTACATGAGCTACATCGGCATGGTGATCGGCGCGGCCGTGTCCGTCGTGCTGGCGTTCCTGGCGGCGCAGACGACCGCGCCCCATCGCGGGGTGCAGGTCGCGACGCGCGCCTTCGCTTCCGTCATGCGCAACATTCCGACGATCATCTGGGCGATCGTGCTCGTCGCCGCTTACGGCCTCGGCACGCTGGTCGGCACGCTGGCGCTCATCATTACGGCGATCGGCACGCTGACGCGGGCGTACGCGGAAATTCTGGAGGAAATCGACATGGGCCAGGTGGAGGCCGTGCGCGCGACGGGCGCGTCGTACTTCCAGGTGCTGGGGCAGGCGGTCGTGCCGCAGTTCTTCCCCGGCTTCGTCGCTTGGTCGCTGTACAAGCTGGAGCTGAACGTCCGGTCGTCGACGATCATCGGCATGGTCGGCGGCGGCGGGCTCGGCTTCGTCATTCAGAAAGGACTGAAGCTGTTTCAGTTCAAGGAAGTAAGCCTGGCGGTCATCCTGGTGCTGCTGCTCGTGGCGGGCACGGAATTCGTGACCAGTAAAATCAGGGAGAGGATCCTATGAACCCGGAATACGCGACAGGCTCGAAGCTGCTGGGCCGCGAGGAGTCCCGGCTGCCGGCGGGCGCGTTCGGCGAGCCGCCCAAACGGCGGCGCGATCCCGTGCTGACGGGAGCGGCGATCTTCGGCGCCGTCTTCTTCGTCTTCTGTCTCGTCAAGATGAACTTCGACTATTCGCTGTTGTCGCACGGCACGGGCAAGCTCTTCTCGATGCTCGTCGAGATGCTCCCGCCGAACCCCACGGAATGGACGTACGTCCTGAAGGCCGCGCTGGAATCGCTCGAAATCGCCGTCGTCGGCACGGCCGTCGCCATCGTGATCGCCTTCTTCCTGTCTTTCGTGGCCGCGGCCAACGTATCCCCGCGCACCGCGTGGGCGGTCAAGGGCTTGGCCTCGCTCGTCCGGGCGATTCCGACGCTCGTCTGGGCGCTGCTGTACATCGTCGCCGTCGGCATGGGGCCGCTGCCGGGCATCCTGGCCATCGCGACGCACGCGGTCGGCATGCTGGTGAAAATGTTCGCGCAGTCGATCGAGGAAGTGAATCCCGGCGCCATCGAAGCGTTGGAAGCGACGGGCGCGGGCCGGCTGCAGGTCATCGCGCAGGGCATCCTGCCGAACGTCATGAGCTCGTTCGTGGCGTGGAGCGTGTTCCGGCTCGAGATCGACATCGGCGAGTCGACGATTCTCGGCGCGGTCGGCGCGGGCGGGATCGGCTTCGAGATCGCCAACGCGATGCGGATGTACGAGTTCGACAAGACGCTGTTCGCGGCGCTCGTCATCTTCGCCATGGTGTTCAGCGTCGAGTGGCTGAGCAACCGGATGAAACTGAACGTCAAGTAGGAAGGTAGGACACAACGATGAAAAAATACCGGATCACCCGCATCTTGATCGAAGGCTCGCCGTCGCTGCCGGACCGGCTGGCGCGCGAGATTCTGGAACGCTACGACGTCGCCGTCGTGAAGGCGCCGGAGAACAGCCTCGTGCTGACCAAAGCGCGCGACTCGGTCTCGCAGGAGCCGTTTTACCTGACCGAGGCGCTCGTGACGGAATGCACCGTCTCGATCGAAGGCACGTTCGGCTACGGCATTCTGATGGGCGACCGGCCGGAGCTGGCTTACCGGCTCGCGGTCGCGGACGCGGCGTACAACCGGCAGCTGCCGGAGACGCTCGGCTGGGAAGCGCTGCTGCTCGCCGAGGAGCAGGAACTGCTGAAGCGGCGGCTGAAGGAGCAGGAGCTGACGCTGGCCACGAAGGTTGAATTCGAAACGATGGAGGAATCGTATGACCGCGCAAAATGAGACGCTGTTCGACCCCGTGCACGATACGCAGCTCTTCTACCGCGAGCTGCTGGACGCTTTCGCCGAGCCGGGCACCGTCAAGACGACGCGCCGGCTGACGGCGGGGGCCGCAGAGCTGGCGCCCGGCAGCCGGCTGGCCGCCGTCATCGCGCTGACGCTGCTCGACAGCGAGGTGCGCTTCGCGGTCGAGCTCGAGGATAAGGAGCGGCTGTCCGCGTTCATCCGCATGCATACGTTCGCGCGGTCGGCGGAGCCGGCGGGCGCGGATTATATTTTCGCCGACGGGCGCACGGCGCCGCCGGCTTGGGCGGACGCGGTCGGCGTCGGCACGCTGGCGGAGCCGGAGCACGGCGCGACCGTGTTCCTGCTGGTGGACGACCTGGCGGAAGCGGCCGAATCCGAAGCGGCGCCCGCCGCGGAAGGCATTCGCCTGACGCTGACGGGTCCCGGCGTGCCGGGCGAGCGGACGCTGGCCGTCGCCGGCCTGCGCGCGGAATGGCTGGCGCGCCGGGCGGTTTGGAACGCCGAATACCCGCTCGGCGCGGACGCGGTGCTGTTCACCGTATCCGGCAAGCTGGCCGCGCTGCCGCGCACGACGCGCGCGGCGTCCAAATCGGATCAAGGAGGTTGAGGCATCATGGCTTACGTTGCCGTAACGGGCGGAAGAGAAGCAATCGAACAAGCTAGCGAACTGAACCACTATTACCGGCTGAAGGAAGCGGAGGAGATCCTGCCGCTCGGCGCGGTCGAGAAGCAGCTGCGGCTCCTGATCGACAAGGTCATGGGCGAAGCGGGCCTGTACGCGCCGGAGTATGCCGCGCTCGCGCTGAAGCAGGCGGAGGGCGATCCGGCGGAAGCGGTCTTCCTGCTGCGGGCCTACCGGTCCACGCTGGCGCGCAACCACGTCTCGCGCGTGACGGACACGTCGTCGATGCGCGTCATCCGGCGCATTTCCTCGTCGTTCCGCGACTTGCCCGGCGGGCAGGTGCTCGGGCCGACCTACGATTACACGCACCGGCTGCTCAATTTCGGCCTGCGCCGCGAAGGCGCGCAGGACGCGCGGGCGTTCCTGGACCGCTTCCTGGAGGCGGAACGCCGCGAGCTGACCGAGGAGCCCGAATTCCGCAAGGTCGCGGACCTGCTGCGCGAGCAGGGGCTCATGCCGCCGCGGAGGGCGGCGCGCGACACCGAGCCGTTCGACGTGACGCGGCGCAAGGTGATCCTGCCCGCTTCCCGGTCGGCGCGGCTGCAGATGCTGGCCCGCGGCGAGACGGGCGCGATGACGGCGCTGGCGTACAGCTCCATGCGCGGCTACGGGTCGGTGCATCCGACGATCGGCGAGCTGCGCGTCGGATACGCCGAAGTGACGATCGACCATCCGTACGAATCGGGCGAGGACCCGGAGGACCGCCTGTATCTGGGCGAGCTGCTGGCGACGGAGGTCGAGACGATCAACTCGTTCAAGCAGGACGCGTCGTCCGGCGAGGTGCATTTCGTCATGGGCTACGGGCTCGTGACGGGGCAGAACGAGCTGAAGGCGATCTCCATGGCGATTCTCGAGCGCAGCCTCGACACGGAAGGAACCGCGCCGGCGCAGGACGAGGAATTCGTGCTGACGCACATCGACGGATTGGAATCCACGGGCTTCGTCTCGCACTTGAAGCTGCCGCACTACATTACGTTCCAGTCGTCGCTCGACCGCATCCGCCAAGCGCAGCGCGAGAAGGAGCGGGTCGCGAAGGAACGGAAGGAGGAATACGAAGATGGACAACAGCAGCAAGAACCAGCCGTCGGCGCAGCTCCCGGCATTTCCTAAGCACGCGTACAATTTCGCCTTTCTCGACGAGGGCTCGAAGCGCGAGATTCGCCGCAAGACGCTGAAGGCCGTCTGCATTCCCGGCTACCAGGTGCCGTTCGCCTCGCGCGAGCTGCCGATCGGACGCGGCTGGGGCACGGGCGGGCTGCAGCTGACGCTCTCGCTGATCGGACGGGAAGACGTCGTCAAGGTCATCGACCAGGGCAACGACGACAGCGTCAACGCCGTCAGCATCCGCAAGCTGATCGAAGAGACGAGCGGCATCGGCACGACCGAGGACGCGGAGGAGGCGACCGTCATCCAATCGCGCCACCGGGTGCCGGAGGACAAGCTGCGCGCCGGGCAGATTCTGGTGCTGCAGGTGCCGCAGCCGGAGCCGCTCCGCAAGGTGGAGCGCAGCGAGCGCAATACCCGCCGGCTGCACGCGGAGATGGACTACAGCGCGATCTGGCTGACCTTGTACGAGAGCATCGTCAAATGGGGCAGCATCACCCTCGGCGCGGACTACCCCGTCCTCGTGCACGGCCGCTACATCATGGCGCCGAGCCCGATCCCCCGCTGGGACAACCCGAAGCTGCACCAGGCGGAGCATCTGACGCTGCTGGGCGCGGGCCGGGAGAAGAAAATCTACGCGGTGCCGCCGTATACGAACGTCGTGCCGCTGCAGTTCGAGGATTATCCGTTCGAGATCGAGCGCTTCGACGGCAAGTCGTGCCGCCGCTGCGGCAGCGCGCACACGTTCCTCGACGAGGTGACGGACGGCGCGACCGGCGAGATCGTCCACCAATGCTCCGACACGGCCTATTGCCGGAAAACGACGGAAGGAAGGGAATCCCATGCCGCAACCATCCACGCTTGACCTCGGTCCGGCTGCCGCGCGGGACGCGGCGTCCGTGGACGAACGCCCGATTTTGCAAGTCCGGAACTTGAACAAACGGTTCGGCGACGGCTGCGCGCGGTGCCTGGCGCCGAACGCCGATTTCCCGGGCAACCGCTGCCCGCAGTGCGGTGCGGTCATGGCCTGCATCGATATGAACTTCGACCTCTACCCGGGCGAAATTCTCGGCGTGGTCGGCGAGAGCGGCTCGGGCAAGAGCACGATGGTCCGCAGCCTGTACTTCGACGAAGAAGCGACTTCCGGGGAAATGCTCATCTCGACTTACAAAAACGGGGAAAGCAATCTGCTGACGGAATCGGCGCAGCAGAAACGATATATTCGCAATCATGTCATGGGCATGGTGTATCAGAATCCGTACCTCGGGCTGCGCATGTCGTACTCCAGCTCGGGCAACATCGCCGAGAAGCTGTTCGCCGCCGACCGCTTTCACGTCGGCCGGATCCGCGAGCGGGCCATGGAGCTGCTCGGGCGGGTGGAAATTCCGCTGAACCGGATGGACGAAGCGCCGAAGCGCTTCAGCGGCGGCATGCAGCAGCGGGTGCAGATCTCCAAAGCGCTGGCCAACAATCCGCCGCTGCTGCTGCTCGACGAAGTCACGACGGGCCTCGACCTGTCCGTGCAGGCGCGCGTGCTCGACCTGATCCGCAGCCTGCGCCGCGAGCTGAAGGTGGCGATGATCGTGGTTTCCCACGACCTCGGCGTCATCCGCATGCTCGCCGACCGGACGATGGTGCTCCGCCAAGGGCGGATCATCGAGATGGGCTTGACCGACCAAATTCTGGAGGACCCGCAGCACGCCTACACGCAGCTGCTGGTTCACTCCTTGCTGTAAGGGAGGGCATCGCAAATGCTGGAGGTTGTCAATCTAAGCAAATCCTTCGAGCTTCACGTCTCGCAGGCCGGCAAGGTGAACCCGATTCAAGGGCTGTCGTTCGGCATCCGCCAAGGCCGGTTTCTCGGCATCGCCGGTCCGAGCGGCATCGGCAAATCGACGATCCTGAAATGCATCTACCGCACGTACATGCCGAGCTCCGGCGAGATCTGGTACGAGTCCCTGCACGAAGGCCGCGTCGATCTGGCGCTGGCCGACGACCGGCAGATGATCCGGCTCCGCGAACGGGAGCTCGGATACGTATCGCAATTCCTGAAGGTCATTCCGCGCGTGCCGGCGGTCGACGTCGTGGCCGAGCGGCTGCTGCCGTTCGGCTGGTCCCAGGCGGACGCGCGCCGGGAAGCGGAGGCGATGCTGGACGCGCTGCGCATTCCGTGGAAGCTGTGGCAGGCGTTCCCCGCCACCTTCAGCGGCGGCGAGCAGCAGCGGGTCAATCTCGCCCGCGCGTTCATCGTCCGGCCGCGGCTCATGATCCTCGACGAGCCGACCGCGTCGCTCGACCGCGACACGACGGCCGCGGTGGTCGGCATGCTGCAGGGCATGAAGCGCGAAGGCACGACGATGGTCGGGATTTTCCACGACTGGGACGTCATGGAGCAGGTCGCCGACGAGATCGTGGACATCGGCCGCGCCGGCGGCGCGACGGTTCGTCCGGAGCGCGAGGCCGCGGCGGCGCGGACCGAATAGCCGGGTCGGGCCGGCGGCGCCAAGCGGGCGGCAAGCAAGCGAATGAGGAGAGGAGCGAACAAACTATGAAGCGCACGCAACGGATTTGCGGCGGCAACATCGTGACGCCGGACGGCGTCATCCGCGGAGGCACGCTGACGATCGAGGACGACGCGATCGCGGAGGTGCGCTCCGGATCGGGCGGACCGGCGCAGCCGGGGGATATCGACGCCTCGGGCCTGTGGGTGCTGCCGGGCATGATCGATTCGCACAGCGACGCGATCGAACACGAGATTTTTCCCCGTCCGACGAGCTGCCTCCCGATGGATATTTCCTTCTACGAGCTGGAACGGAAGCTGGCGGGGCAGGGCGTGACGACGATTTACCATTCCTTCAGCCTGTGGGGCGACAACCGCAGCAACGAGGCGCGGAAGAACGCCAGCGTGCGCGAGTACGTCCGCAACATCCGCGAGCTGAAGAACGAGAAGCACATGCTGCGGCATAACGTCCACGTCCGGTTCGAAATGACGAACCTGCCGGGCGCGGCCTACGTGGAAGCGTTTCTGGCCAACGGCGAAATCGACCAGCTGTCCTTCATGGACCACACCCCGGGGCAGGGCCAGTACCGGCAGCCGGACGTGCAGGTCAAGTACATCATGGAGAAGCAGAACAAGACCGAGGAGGAAGTGCTCCGCCAGCTGGAGGAACGCAAGAAGTTCCCGAAGGTGGATCCCGCCGAGCTGATGCGGCTCGCGGCTTTGGCCCATGCGCAGGGCATTCCGCTCGCTTCCCACGACGACGATACGATCGAGAAGCTGGACGTCGTCGGCGAATGGGGCGCCACGATCAGCGAATTCCCGATCACGATGGAGGTGGCGGCCGAAGCGAAGCGCCGCGGCCTGCACGTCGTGATGGGCGCGCCGAACGTGCTGCTCGGCCGGTCGCACAGCAACAACCTGTCGGCGCTGGAGGCCATTCAGGCAGGCGTCGTCGACATGCTGTGCTCCGACTACTACCCGCCGTCGCTGCTGCAGTCGGTTTTTCTGCTCCACGGCCTTGGCTACGACCTGCCGTACGCGGTCAATCTGGTCTCCCGCAACCCGGCGATCGCGCTGGGCATCGAAGGTGTGACGGGCTCGCTCGAAGCGGGCAAGGCGGCGGACGTCCTGCTCGTCGGCCTTCACCGCGACCGGCCGATGACCGAGAAGGTGTTCGTCGGGGGCAATCTCGTGTGTCAGATGGCGTATCGCCAAGGCATGGCAGTCTCTTCAAAGTAGGGAAGGAAGTGCTTGAGGATGCATATTGAAGCGATGGGCGTCAGCCTGCTGTCGAACGACCTCGTGAACGCGCCGGAGCGGCTGGAAGCCAAGCTGGCGAAGATCGAGGAGCTGGGGTTTCGGTCGGTCGAAATTCCGATCCAGGGCTTGAACGTGATCGTCAACGGCCGGCTGCTGGAAGCGCGGCTCGAGCGGTACGTCAAGCTGTTCCGGCAATTTTCGCTGCGGGTGACGACGCATGCCCCGTTCGAAATCAATCTGTTCCGCCAAGAGGGGCTGTCCAAGGAACGCCAGGTGCTGCAGGCGTCGATCGAAGTGAGCGGCGCGCTCGGCGCGACCGCGATGGCGTACCACCCCGCCCGTTACGTCGGCGAGGAGGAGCTGCTTTACCGCCATGAGTGGCGGCCGTATGCCGCGGAAACGGAGGAGCGGCTCCTGGAGCAGGAGCGCGAGGAGCTGCGGCTGGCGGGCGATCTGGCCAGGATGCGCGGCGTCCGGATCGGCATGGAGAACATGCGCCCGTACCTCGACTGCCCGTATTACTGTTACGCCGTCCGGCCGACGCGGCTGGCGGAGCAGATGCTGCGGATCGGCCACGGCTCGATCGGCCTGACGCTGGATACGGGCCATCTGCTGCTCGCCGCGCGGATGTACGGCTTCGATCCGCTGGAGGAGCTGGCGGCGATGGCGCCTCACGTGTTCCATCTGCACGTCCACGACAACTTCGGCAAGCCGAATTTCTCCTTGGAGAAGAACCAGTACGACCTCATCCCGCACGGACGGGGCGACATGCACATGCCGATCGGCGAAGGCGAGGTGCCGTTCCGCGAGATCGCGGCGGCGCTGGCGCCGCACTTCCGCGGCACCTTCGTGCATGAACTGCGCGAGGCGTACGAGCCGGCTTGGGCGGAGCTGATCGGCCGGACGGCGTCCCTGCTGCCGCAGGGCTCGGTGCTCGGGGCCGGCGTGCGGGCGCATGCCGACGCGGAAGGAGCGGGCCTATGAGCGGCATGCACGCGATGCCGGAGCGCCGCGCCGGAGCGGCGGATGCCGAAGCCGGGCCACCCGGCAAAGTCGACCTGCACTGCCATACGAACGCGTCGGACAACACGTTCGGCGCGGCGGACGTGGTCCGGCAGGCGGCCGAGGCGGGCGTCGCGGCGCTGGCGATCACGGATCACGACACGACGGCCGCGGTGGAGGAAGCGTCGCGCCTCGGCCGGTCGCTCGGCGTGGAGATCGTGCCCGGCATCGAAATCTCCGCGTACGACTACGAACGGAAGCGGCGGGCGCATATTCTCGGCCTGTTCATCGACCCGGCGCATCCCGCGCTGGCGGCGCTGTGCGATCCGATCGTCGAACGCCGCACGCGGCTGTCGTACGAGATGACGGAGCGCCTCGCGGCCGCCGGCTACGACATCGCGTGGGACGACGTGCTTCGCTACGCGGGGCCGGGCGGCGCCGCGTTCAAGCAGCACATCATGCACGCGCTCGTCGACCGCGGCTACGCGAACCATCTGTTCGGCGAGCTGTACCGCCGGCTGTTCTCCCGCGGGGAGAACGGCGAGCCGGGCATCGCGCACCTGCCGATGCGGTACGTCGACGCGCGCGACGCGATCCGCGCCGTGCTGGACGCCGGCGGCATCCCGGTGCTGGCGCATCCCGGGCAGCTGCGCAATTTCGAGGCGATCCCGGAATGGGTCGACTGCGGCCTGCAGGGCCTTGAGGTGCTGCATCCGTCGCACAGCGAGGAGGATCTGAGCCGCGCGGCGCAGGCGGCGGCCGAATACGGCCTGCTCGTCACCGGCGGCTCGGACTTCCACGGCGGGTACGGCGACGCGCGCTGGCCGCTCGGCAGCATGGACGCCGGCGCCGAGAGCTTGGCGACGCTGCGCGAGCGGGCGCTGCGGAACGCGGGCGCGCGGTAGGGCGGCGAGAGCCGGATGCGCTGTGTGAGCGGAGAAGCGGAGCGTGGCGCGGTGCGCGGGCGGTGATGCGGAGCGCGGAGCGCGCGGTAAAGAGCCGCGCGAGTGGCCGCTGCGGAGCGTGGCGCGGTGCGCGGGCGGTGATGTGGAGCGCAGGCAGCGAAGCGGCGCGCGGCGCGGTGCACGAGCGGGCGGAGAAGCGGAGTGCGGTGCGCGCGGTAAGCGCCGCGGAAGTGATGCCGCGGTAGGGCGGCGGGAGCCGGTCAAGGTCAAGTAAGGTGACCTTGGCCGGCTTTTTGCCGATTGCGGCGATTGGAGTCCGAAAGGTGCGCCGGCAAGGCGCATGCGGCGGCTGATGGGGCAGCTTAGGCGGCGCGCAGTCCCTAGTCAGCCGGTACGACCAGGCCATATTGCCGACTGGCCTCTCGTAAATGCGCCAAAAGATCCGTGAATCCGGACACACGATCCGCTATTTCGCTGAATAGGGTCGTTTTCCCGATTAAGCGGACACCCGATCCGTTATCGCGTGCCAAAGCAGCCCATTTATATTTATTTGAGGCTAATAAGCGCTCCTGAGTCCGCGAATCGCTGGAAATTGATGAATTCGGTAGAATAGCGGATCCTGTGTCCGCTCAAGCCAACCGATGCCCTAAGTTACTTGCTACTGTAGCCCGCGTCCCGTCATTCGCCGCATCACCCTACGCTATTCGCCCCCGAGCCAACCAGTGCCCTGAGTTACTTGCTGCTGTAGTCCGCGTCCCGCCAATCGCCGCGCGCTCCTGCCAATCGGCACCTCGCTTTAGGCCACTCGGCTTCAAGCCAACCAGTACTTCGTGATACTTGCCGCCGCAGCCCGCGCCGCCTGCCGCGTCTCAGCTCGAACACGCATTCTCCGACGTCACACTCCCATCCGCCGCCTTGGCCAATGCCCCTTCCTCACCACTCTCCCGCCACTTTCGCCGCCTCGGGTCACTCGGCCTCAGCTCACCGCCGCATCCGCCGAATCTCCTCCATCAGGATCCGCACACCGTCGTCGATCCGATCCTCGTCCACCCGCGTGATGCTCAGCTTCAGCCGGTTCGGCACGGGGGCGCCCGTCAAGTAATTCGTCGAGAAGTCCTGCAGTGCGAGCTGCCGGCGCTCCAGCCGGCTCAGCAGCGTCGGCATGCGGAGGCGGTCCGGCAGCATCAGATGCGTATGCACGCCGGCATGGACTGGCGGGTGGCGGACGTCGTCCATATCGTTATAGGCGTCGAGCGCCCGGCTCAATCGCTCCATCCGCCGGGCGTAGGAGGCGACGATCTGCTGCCGGCGCCGTTCGAACATGCCGTTTTGCACGTAGAGTTGGAGCGCGGCCTGGGACAGCATGGAGCTGTCGATATCGGCGAGCCGCTTGTGCGCGCAGAACGCGTTCCGGAGCTCGGGCGGCAGGACGGCGGCGCCGAGCCGCAAGCCGGGGAACACGATTTTCGAGAAGCTCCGCAAATAGATCACGCGCGCGGGATTGTAGGCGTGAATCGGATCCGACTTCGCGTCGGTCACGAGGTCGACCAGGTAATCGTCCTCGGCCACGTAGACGCCGTACCGCTCGGCCAGCGCGGCGACGGCGCGCTTCGCGTCTTCCGTGTACGAGGTGCCGAGCGGGTTGTGGAAACGGGGAATCGTATAGAACAGCTTGATCTCCCCCGACCGGAACAGCCGCTCCAGCTCATCCAAGTCGATGCCGCTCGCCGTCCGGGCGATGGCTTGCGCCGGAATGCCCAGCGTCTCCAGCAGCTGGATCATGTTATGGTACGTCGGCTGCTCGATCAGGACCGTCCGGCGGCCGCCCGGAAAGGGCATCGCCGCTAAGATGGACAGCGCCTGCTGCAGCCCGGACGTAATCACGAGCCGGTCCGGCGACGCGAACACCTGGCTGCCGGCCAAATGCTTGACGAGCGCCTGGATGAGCGACGGCAGTCCTTGCGGCGTGCCGTACGCGAACAGCTCGCTGCGGTACATGTCGATGGCTTTGTTCAGGCAGTGCTGGAAGTCGAGATACGGGAACAGCGCGGGATCCGGGGAAGGCGCCGAGAAATCGAGCAGGCCGCGGCCCTGCTCGCGCCCCGCGTCCGGCCGCTTCACGACGGCGTAATAGCCGCTCTGGGGAACGGCGTACGCGAGATGGCGCTTCTCGAGCTCGGCGTACGCCCGGATGACCGTGCTCTTGCTGCAGCCGAACCGTTCGGCCGCCTCCCGGATGGACGGCAGCTTCTGGCCGCCGCGGATCGTGCCGTCGGCCATCCGCGCTTCGAGGTCTTGCATGATTTTGGCGTACGTTCGCATGAGCATGCGCTCCTTTACGCGGATATTGTACCGGTACAGTTCGGGTATTCTTGCCTTGAACGCGGCCGTGCCGTCCCCTACACTTGACGCATAGCCGGCCGGCTTGCACGAGGCGTTCGAGGGGGGAAAGGCATGAGCCGACAGCGATCGATCTATGCGATGGCTTTATTATACGCGCTGATTATCGGATTTTCATTTCTTTGGACGAAACGGGCGATCGCGTACGCGGATCCCATCGACACGATGGCGTTCCGGTTCGCGCTGTCGCTGCTCGCGATGGCGGTTCCCGTCCTGGCGGGCACGGTCAAGCTCGGCATGCGCGCCGCCGATTGGGCGCGGATCGTGCCGGTCGGGCTGCTGTACCCGACGTTGTTTTTCGGCTTTCAGGCGTACGGACTGACGTACGCGACCTCATCGGAAGCGGGCATTATTCAAGCGTCGTCGCCGGTGTTCACGCTGATATTGGCGGCGCTGCTGCTTCGGGAGCGCACGACCGCGGCGCAAAAGCTGGCCGTGCTGTGCTCCGTCGCCGGCGTAGTCTACATCCTCGCTATGGGCGGGCCGTCGGTGCGGGGTGTGAGCGCGGCCGGCGCGGGGCTTCTGCTTGCTTCGACCTTCGCGCTGTCGCTCTACGGCGTGCTCGTCCGCGGACTCCGGGGCCGATTCACGGCCTACCAGCTGAGCTTCGTCATGATGGCGTCGGGCTTCGTCTGCTTCGGCGCCGCGGCTGTCGTCCGGCATGCGTCGGCGGGGACGCTCGGCGGCATGTTCGGGCCGCTCGCGCACGGCGAATTCGTCGCCGCGCTGCTCTATATTGCGCTGCTGTCGTCGGTCGTCTCGTCGCTGCTGTCGAACCGGCTGCTGGCGCGGATCGAAGCATACAAGATGAGCCTGTTCGTCAACCTCGGCACGCTCGTCTCGATCGCCGCGGGCGTCGCGATCGAGCACGACCGGCTCGGTTATTATCACGCGATCGGCGCGCTGCTGATCGTCGGCGGCACGCTCGGGGTTCACGTGCGGGCGAGAACGTCCAATCAGCCCGCGTCCGCATCCAAGGAGGTCGATGTCACATGAAAATTCTAGTAGCGGGCGCAACCGGCGCGATCGGTCGCCAGCTCGTGCCGATGCTCGTCGCGGCCGGCCACGAAACGGTCGGACTGGTCCGCGATCCGAACGCCGCCGCGGCGCTGGCCGAGCAGGGAGCGGACGCCGTCGTCGCGGACGCGTTCGACCGCGACGCGCTGTTCCGGGCCGTGCACGACGCGAAGCCGGATGCGATCATGCATCAGCTGACGGCGCTCGGGACGCGCGATTTCGCGGCCAACGCCCGCATCCGCCGGGAAGGCACGCGCCATCTCGCGGACGCGGCGCTTGCCGCCGGCGTACGGCGCATGATCGTGCAGAGCATCTCGTGGGCGTACGCGCCGGGCGAAGGGCCGGCGGAGGAAGAGGAGCCGCTCGATCTGGATGCGCCGGAGCCGCGGCGGACGACGGTCGCCGGCATCGCGGCGATGGAACGCGCGGCCGCGGAGCTGCCGGAGGCGGTCATCCTCCGGTACGGGCTGTTTTACGGCCCGGGCACGTGGTACGCGCCGGACGGCCTGATGGCGGAGCAGGCGCGGCAAGGCGGGCTGAAAGCGACGGACGGCGTGAGCTCGTTCGTGCACGTCCGGGATGCCGCCCGCGCCGCCGTGCTGGCGCTGCATTGGCCGGCCGGCGCGTACAATATCGCCGACCGCGAGCCGGCGCCGGGCACGGCGTGGCTGCCGTTCTTTGCGGCGGCGGCGGAGGCGCCGGCGCCGGCGTACGAGCCGGGAAGCGCGCGCGGCGAACGCGGCGCGTCGAACGCCAAGGCGCTGCGGCACGGCTGGACGCCGCGGTTCGGCTCGTGGCGCGACGGGTTCGGGGCGCCGGAAGCATGGGGCTGATAGGCGTCAAGCCCCGGCGCGCCGCGCGCGGGGAGCTGAGCGCGGCGCTGAAAGCAAAAGTTGCCGCGAGGCATTGACAAACCGTAACGCCGCGCATCGTTGGGGCGCGCTGCCTTACTGGCCGCTAGTCCCTGCCTTGCAGGCCGAGCCGTGCCCCGCCGGGCGCTGTCCCGCTTGGCCGGGCTATGCCGCGCGAGTCGGAGCGCCGTCTCGTACGGGCGAACCTTTTGGGCGTCGCGGACGCGGATTATAATAGAGAGGCTTAGAGGTTTCAACATGGAGAGGAGCAAGAGAGCATGACAACCCCGATTACGCCCGATAGCCCGAACGGCGCCGCCGGTTCGTACAGTCCGGAGGTGGCCGCGAGCCGGGTGCCGGACCATCCCGTCCATCCGCTTATTCTGAATCGCTGGTCGCCGCGCGCGTATACGGACCGTCCGGTGTCCGACGAGACGCTGCACACGATCCTTGAGGCCGCCCGTTGGGCGCCGTCCTCGGGCAACGGGCAGCCGTGGCGCTTCTACGTCGCACGCACCGGGGCGGAGCACGAGGTGTTCCGCTCGTTCATTTTGCCGGGCAACCGGCTGTGGACCGACAAGGCGCCGGTGCTGCTGCTGCTCGCCTCCGACCGGCTCCGGGAGAACGGCAACCCGAACGGCGCGCACGCGTTCGACGCCGGCGCCGCGTGGGGCATCTTGGCGCTGCAGGCGAACCTGCTCGGCCTGTCGACCCGCGCCATCGGCGGGTTCGACGCGGCCAAAGCGCGCGAGGCGCTCCGCGCGCCGGAGCGGATCGCGCTGCACGCGGTCATCGCGCTCGGCTACCGCGGGGACGCGGCGTCGCTGGACGACACGCTGCGCGAACGCGAGGTGCCGAACGGCCGCAGGCCGCTCGCGGAATCGCTGCTCGCGATTCCGACGGAATGACCGGCTGGCGCTGTTGCGCGCCTGCCTGGAAAAGACTGCCCCGAAAGTCGGGGCGGTCTTTTTATTTGGCGGAAGAAGGTGATGGGGGAACCTACATGGAGCGAAGAACGGAGCGTTTTGGGAGAAGGTGATGGAGTAACCTACATGATGCGTTGAACGGGGAGTTTCGGTAGAAGAAGGTGATGGAGTAACCTACATGATGCGTTGAACGGGGAGTTTCGGTAGAAGAAGGTGATGGAGTAACCTACATGGAGCGGAAAACGGGGGAGTTTCGGTAGAAGAAGGTGAAGGGGGAACCTACATGGAGCGGAGAACGGGGAGTTTCGGTAGAAGCAGGTGATGGAGTAACCTACATGGAGCGGAGAACGAGGAGTTTCGGTAGATAAAGGCGATTGAGTAACCTACATGGAGCGGAAAACGAGGCGTTTTAGTGAAGAAGGTGACGGGGGAACCTACATGGAGCGGAGAACGAGGCGTTTTAGTAGATGAAGGTGACGGGGTAACCTACAAGCTGCGGAAAACGGGGGAGTTTCGGTAGAAGAAGGTGATGGAGTAACCTAACCTACATGGCATTCTGGACGCCACTTCGCGCCGCCACTCCACCTCTTCAGCCTTGACGAGCGCTCCCGTGACGCCGCGCGTCAAATTCGCTCTCGTTCGAAGCTGCCGGCGCTTACGCTCCGTCGCTCCGTCCGAAGCCGCCTCAGCCCGGCGCCGCGGCTGGCGCATACCGCCGCGGCCGCGGCAAAAAAGACGCCGTCTCCGGCGTCTTTTCGCGATCTGCCTTGCCGGCCGGGCCGGCCGCTTGGCGGTTATTTCTTGCCGTTCGCTTTCAGCCACTCGTCCAGCTGCTTCTGCATTTCCGCCGTCTGCTTCTCGACGCCGGCTTTCTTGAGCGCTTCCTGGTACTTCGGCAGCACTTTGGCCGGGTCGACGGCGCCGGTGTTGAGCGCCCTGCCGTACTGCTCGCTGACGGCCGCGATATTGACGGATTCGGTCTTGTACGGCTCCGTGTTGAAGTTGAAGCCGCTCACCTCGGGGCGTTTGGCCGTTTCGTTCAACTGCTTCGTCCGTTCCCACGTGTCCGGCGCCTGGCCTTCCTTCAGGTAGCCGATAAGCACGTTGCCGAACACCCAGCCCTGGTCGCCCTTGTAGCCGCCGTCCTGGTTGATGCGGATCGTGTTGTCGCCGACGACGGTGTAGTGTTTGTCCTGGATGCCGAACGTAATGAGGTTGAAGAGCGTCGGGTCGGTCGACGTGAGCTGCAGGAACTCCAGCGCTTTCTCCGGATTTTTGGACGTGCGGCTGATGGCATTCATCGTCGGGCGGACGCCGGTGAATTCCGGCTCGGAGACGCGGACGTACACGACGTCGTTGTTGCCGAACCGCTTCTTGTCGTCGATCTCGCCGCCGGGCTTCATCGTCGTGTTCCATTCGACGGCGACCTTGCCCGTGTTGAGCAGGGAGACGAGCTGGTCGTCCTTCATCGTCGCGGCGTCCTTGTAAATGTAGCCCGACGTGTACCAGCGGCGCATCGTGTCGAGGAACGTTTTGTACTCCGGCTTATCCACGGTGTCGACGATCTTGTAATCCGGGTCGCCGAGCTTGTAGCCTTGGGCGGCGTAGCCGTATTGGCGGCCGAAATCGAACATGTTGCTCGTGGTCGCGATCGGGATGATGTCCGGCTCGTTGTCGTGGATCGTCTTCAGGACGGGCTCGATGTCCATTTGCGACTTGATGCCGTTCACGTCGATGTTGTATTTGTCGATGAACCGCTTCTGGATGGCGAAGCCTTCGGCCTTGGCCGCGATCTGCATGTTCGGCACGCCGTAAATCTTGCCGTCGACGCGGGTGTCGTCCCATGCCACCTGCGGGATCGCGTCCTTCAGGGCCGGCGTTTTGGCCAGCAGGTCGTCGAGCGGGAGGAGGGCGCCTTTGGCCACTTTATTGTCGTAATCGCCGCCGCCCCAGTTGGAGGTCCACAGAATGTCGAAGCTTTCGTTGGCTGCGAGCATCGTGTTGATTTTATCTTTGTAGCCGGCCTCCATGACCGGCTTCAGCTTGACCGTGGCGTTGATTTTCGGCTTGATGTACGCGTTGATCGCGTCTTCGACCGCTTGCTGGTCCGCGGGCATGTCGTAGACGATGTAATAGTACGTCAGCTCGGCGGGTGCCTCGTCGGTCTTGGCCGGCTCGTTCGCCGGTTCGTTCGTCGCGGTCTCGTCCGGCTTGTTCGCGTCGGCCGGGGCGTTATTGCCCGTATTGCCTGCCGCCGCCGCGCCATCGTTTTTGCCGCTGCCGCCGTTATTGCTGCCGCAAGCGCTTGCAAGCAGGAGAAGAATCAGGCTGGCCAGCATAAGCGGGATCAAGGCTGTTTTCCGCAGTTTCATGGGATGGACCTCCTCGGTAAGGGTTGGTTGAAGCTATTTCAACCTAATGCCGGCTTCTCGATTACTTCCACGTAACCCCCCTTTTTTCCTATCGCCCGGCACTAGACTTGAAAACGCGCATGCGTCCGGCGTCAGCCCTTCAGCGAGCCGACGGTGAGCCCTTTGACGAAATACTTCTGGAAGAACGGGAAGATGCACACCATCGGGCCCCCGGCCAGGATCGCCATGGCCATCCGCGCGGACAGCGTCGGGAATTTGCTCGTGTCGAGGCCGAACTGGCTGATGAAATCGCTGTTGCTCGTCAGAAATTCCAGCTTCTGCATCATGCGGACGAGGAGCAGCTGAATCGGAATGAGCTTCTCGTTGTCGATGTAGAGCAGGGCCGGAAACCACGAATTCCAAAAGCCGAACGACAGGAACAGGCCGAGCGTCGCGAGCGCCGGGGTCGACAGGGGCAGGACGATCGTGAAGAAAATGCGGATTTCCCGCGCGCCGTCGATTTTGGCGGACTCGATGATTTCGAACGGCATTTTGGACAGGAAGCCCTTCATGACCATGATGTAGAACGGCGAGACGAGCGACGGCAGGATGAGGCACCAGATCGTGTTGTCGAGATGCAGGTATTGCTTGATCAAAATGTACGAAGGCACGAGCCCGCCGTTGAACAGCATCGTAAAGAAGACGAAGAACGACGCGGGCGTCCGGTAGCGGAAATCGCGGCGCGAGGTGACGTAGCCGAGCATGGCCGTGACGAGCAGCGACAGCACGGTGCCGATGACCGTGGTCAGGATGGTGACGCCGTAGGCGCGGAACAGCACGAGCGGCGCTTCGAAAATATACCGGTACGCTTTCGCCGTCACGTCCCGCGGGAAGAACTGGTAGCCGTGCTCGACGATCGACGTCTCCTCGGTGAACGAGATGGAGATGACGAGGACGAACGGCAGGATCATGGCGAGCGTGATGCAGACGAACAGCAGATGCGACAGCAGGTTGACGAGGGAAAACGGTGCTCTTCGCGCGCCGGTTGCCCGGACGTCGGCGGATTCCGCGGCGTCGGCGGCGAGCGCTTGCGGCGTCGTGTTCATGGGGCAGGAAGCTCCTTTCTAAAAAAGCGAATTCTCGTCGTTGATCTTGCGGACGACGAAGTTGGCGGCGACGACGAGCACGAGGCCGACGACGGATTGGTACAGCCCGATGGCGGTCGACATGCCGATGTCGCCGTTCACCCGGAGCGCGCGGTAGACGTACGTATCGATGATGTCGGTCGTCGGATACGTCATGCCGGCGTCGTTCGGGATGAAGTAGTGCAAGCCGAAGTCGCCGACGAAAATATGCCCGATGCTCAGGATCAGCAGCACCGTGATCAGGGTGGAAAGCAGCGGCAGCGTGATCCGCGTCGCCATCTGCCAGCGGGACGCGCCGTCGATGCGCGCGGCTTCGTAGTACTCCTGGTTGATGCCCATGATGCCGGCGAAATAGACGAGCGTGGAGAACCCGACGTTCTTCCATAAGTAGGCAGAGATGAGGATGTACGGCCAGGGCGCGGTCTCGAGGTACCACATGTGCGCGGGCAGCCCGAGCGTCTCCAGCGCTTTGTTCAGGAAGCCGTTCTGCGTGTCGAGCAGCGCGAGCGCCAAGTAGCTGACGACGACCCAGGAGAGGCAGTACGGGATGAACATCGCCGTCTGGTGGATGCGAAGCCACCGCTTGCCCATCTCGTTCATCAGGATCGCGAGCAGCAGGGCGATGACCGTCGTCAGGATCATGTACGTCAGCCCGTACGCGACCGTGTTGCGGGTAATCAGCGTCGCCGTGTCCGAGACGAAGAAAAACTCGAAATTGCGGAAGCCGACCCACGGGCTCTTCCACAAGCCCAGGTCGTAACGGAAGTCCTTGAACGCGAGGACGACGCCGAACATCGGCAGGTACGCGAAGACGAGGACGAGGAGCGCCCCGGGCAGCAGCAGGAGGAGCAGCTCCGAGTTCTTTTTCAGGTAGTGCCATTCCGATCGGGATTTGCGCGGTTTGATCATGCCATTGACCTCCGGGGAAATACTGGACGGTGTCCGTGGCCCCATCATGGCATCGGCGCGGCTGTGCCGGCAACTGTGCGAACGTTCACTTCGTTTGCGGGGAACTATGTTTTTTGCGATTGACTGTGGGGGAGGGAGCGGAGGGCGGCAATTGGGAAGGGAGCGGCTGTGGTGAAGGGCGGAGTGCTAATTTCGACTGGGCTTCCGGCTGCGGGGCATTGGCGGATTGGCGGTGGGAGCAGGAGATGAGCCGGGCAGCTTCGTCTCGTCGCCGGTGCCACGGACAGTGGCTGTTATGACTAACTAGTCTGGCGCGCGGAACTTCGGCCTTGGCTTTAGGGGCCGGCGGATTCCGAAACGGAACAAGGGCGAGCCGCGCGCGGGGAGGCGGAGGGAGAGCAGGGGTGCCGCCGGCGTGTCGGGCCTTCTTTCTACTAACGTGCACTTCGCGCTAAGCTTCCGCCGTAGCTTAGGCGTTCCGAATCTAGGCGAACCGACTCTAGGCGAAACGGGGCATTGGCGCATACGGGACGAGGTGGCGAAAACGTAAGCCGGCGCAAGAGCGGTACGAGGTGCGGTACATGGAGGGGAAAGCTGCGAATTGGGTGAAAGAGCGGTACGAGGTACGGTACATGGCGGCGAAAGCTGCAATTTTGATGAAAGAGCGGTATGAGGTGCCGTACATGGAGAGAAAAGCTGCGAATTGGATAAAAGAGCGGTATGAGGTGCGGTACATGGCGGCGAAAGCTGCAATTTTGGTGAAAGAGCGGTACGAGGTGCCGTACATGGAGAGAAAAGCTGCGAATTGGATAAAAGAGCGGTATGAGGTGCGGTACATGGCAGCGAAAGCTGAGAATTGGGTGAAACAGCGGTATGTGGTACGGTACATGGCGGCGAAAGCTGCGACTTGGATGAAAGAGCGGTACGAGGTGCCGTACATGGAGAGAAAAGCTGCGAATTGGATAAAAGAGCGGTATGAGGTGCGGTACATGGCAGCGAAAGCTGAGAATTGGGTGAAACAGCGGTATGTGGTACGGTACATGGCGGCGAAAGCTGCGACTTGGATGAAAGAGCGGTACGTGGTACCGTACATGGAGAGAAAAGCTGCGAATTGGATAAAAGAGCGGTACGAGGTGCGGTACATGCGCCTCCAGCAACCTACATGGACCGAATAGCCGCGGAATCTGAGCAAGAAGGTGACCCGGTCACCTACATGGTCCGAATAGCCGGGGGTTAGGCGCAAGAAGGTAGTCTGGTCACCTACATGGACCGAATAGCCGGGGCGTTAGGCGCAAGAAGGTAGTCTGGTCACCTACATGGACCGAATAGCCGCGGAATCCGAGCAAGAAGGTGACCCAGTCACCTACATGGACCGAATAGCCGCGGAATCCGGAGCAAGAAGGTGACCCAGTCACCTACACGGCCCGCTCACCACCGTACCGGCGCGCCGAAAGGCTTTGTGTGCCGGCAGCGAAACGGCCGCATGCGGAGCCCCGGCACCCGCTACAGCGCAGCGTTCACCATCCCGGCCCGCCCCAATGGCTCCGCGCCGCCGCGCGCGAAGCCCCGCAACTCCGCCAGCCCCCGCAACTCCGCCCCCGCAAACTACCCGATATTGCTCTTCAACCGGTATTCCTTCGGCGTCACGCCGTACTTCTTCTTGAACAGCTTGAAGAAGGTGCTCTCGTTCACGTAGCCGACCAGCTCCATAATCTCTTTGATGCTGAAGCTCTTGGTCTCCAAATATTCGCGGGCCCGGGTCAGCCGGACTTCGTTCAGGTATTCGCCGACCGACACCAGCTCGCTCTGCTTGAAGATCCGCCCGACGTAGGCGGACGTCATTTTCAGCGTGGCGGAGATGCCCTGCAGGCTCAAATTCATGTCCGCGTACCGCGTCTCGATGATGTCCTTGATCGCCTCGATCAAGGCTCCGTTCGTATCCTGCTCCGCCCCGCGCCGCTTCTCGTGCAGCTCGCGGAGCGTCGCGCACACCAGCTCCGAAATGTCCGCCAACGTCTCTTGATCCAGCACCTGCCGGCTCAGCGTGCTGAGATCGATCGGCAGCGAAGCAATCCGGTTCTGGTTGATCTCCCGGATCGTCGTCTTGATGACGTCCACCACGTGCAGCACGCCGTGGACGATATGGTCGTAATGGCAGTCGCGCAGCGTCGCGAGCAGCTGCGCCGCGGCCGCCTCCATCGCCGCCAGATCGTTCGTCCTGATCGCCTCGGTCAGCTTCTTCTCCGTCTCGGAGGAGACGGCGGACTCCGCGTGCGCGACGTTCGACCGCACGAGGTCCGGCGTGATGAGCGACTGCCGGCCGAACAGGATTTTGTACATCGCGTAATGCTGCGCGTCGGCGTACCGTTCCGCGATGGCCTCGTGGCTGCGGGAAATCATGCTGAACGAAAGCGAGAGCGACAGCTTGTAGTAGGCCAGCATAATATCCTGCAGCCGGCGAAGCTGCTCCGGAAGCTCGGGCAGCTCCGAACCGAGCGCCCCGCCGCTCAGCAGCAGGACGAGGTGATCGCCGCGCACGTCGACCGTCTCGCAGGAGATCGCGAGCGGCGCCACTATTTCCCCGGCAATATTCGACGTGGCGAAGGCGTACAGCTTCCGCTCCGCTTCGGTCGTGCGGGAGAGAAGGGCGGTATAGTCGTCGATTTTGGCCACGACGACGAGATAGGGTCCGGCCGGGTCGACGCGAAGGCCGTATTTGGCGATGCAGCTCTCGAACTGGTGACGGCTGAACGAGCCGCTGCCGGTCAGCATGCTCCGCAGGTAGGAGTGGCGCACGATCTCCTGCTGCTTATCCTGCTCGTCGGTGACGACGCTCAGCTTCTCGGCCATCCGTCCGTAGGCGCTGCCGACGTACGCCAGCTCGTCGCGGATCGGCTCCGGCGCGTCCGGAACGACGCCGCCATGGCGATTCACGCGGGAGAGAAGCGCTTCGATCGGCCGGTACAGCTTGTGCGCGAGCGCGAAGGAGCCGGCGATGCCGAGCACGAGGAAGACGGCGATGACGATCGCGAACGTTTCGCGCATTTGGGAGATGCCGCCGAGCACCGCGTCGTACGGCTGCACGCCGATCACCTTCCAGCCCGCGACGCCCATTTGCATATAGCTGACGATCGATTCGCCCGTGCCTTGGAACCGGTGCGAGAAGAAGCCGAAGCTTTCGTCGCGGCCGGACGCGTCGCTGCCGAGGGCGAGGCTGAGATCGTTCAGCTGCGGCAGGTTCTGCTCGTCGCCGGAGAGGATGAAGCGGCCGTCTTTGTCCATCAGGAAAATGCCGGATTCGTCCGGGGCGGCGAAGCCGTTGACGACCTTCAGGTTGTCGAACACCCACTGCGGCTTGACGTTCAGCACGATCGCGCTCTCGTTGTCGTTCATGCTCGTGAACGATTCGTAGATGACGACGGAGAAGAAGTCGACCGCGTTGGGGCGGCCGCTGAAATTCATCGGGAGGAGCTGCAGCTGCGGCAGCTTCTCGGGCCGTTTGATCATGTCGACGAGCCGGCCGGTCATGTAGCTGTCCGCCATGCGGTCCGCGAGCGGCCCGAGCGCGTACGTTTTGCCGCTGTGCCCGTTATAGACGAGGATGGAATGCAGGAACGCCTGCGAATCCATCGCCTTGTTCAATTGGTTGATGGAGTAGATGACGTCGATGTCGTCCTGCGCCGAGGTGGACATGAGCGGAAAATAAAACCGCTCGTCGTTGTAGAGCGACAGCGCCAAATTGTTGACGATCTCCTGCATGAAGGTGAGGTTGTGGTTGATCTGGCTCATGACCTTCCGGTTGGCGTCCTGCTGCATCTGCAGCACGCGATGCTCCGCGCCGTAATGGAGGACGGCCGAGGAAAGCGACAGCAGGAGGACCAGCAGCACCGTCATGGACAGCAGCATCCGCAGCAGGTACCGTTTGGATTTGTAGAAATGCAGCATTTTCATATTCGGTCGCTCCTCCTAGCCTCGCGCGGCGATGGTTGATTTCAGCATGGCATAGGCCGCGAAGCTTTGCCACTGTGATTTTTGCGAATCCCTGCGCAGGAAATGCCGAAATTCACAGCCGCCGCCGCAGTCATGCCCAAACCGGGCAGTAGGCAAAGCCGCGGCCGCGAGGCATGCTCTTCTTAGCCTGGAAGGGAGCTGACGAGCGTGGAAGAAGCCGGGACATTGACGATGGAATTCTATGTAAGCCAGAAGGAGGCGGATGGTGTAACTGGTGCAGAGGCGGATCGGAGCGCCTCGGAACGGGACGGCTCGCGCGAACGGCCGTGGCGGGATCTCGCGCAGGCGAGGGACGGCGTCCGCCGGGCAAGGGCGGCGGGCTTCGCCGGACCGGTCACCGTGTGGCTCGGAGACGGGCGGTACGGCCTGGACGAGCCGCTCCGCTTCGACGCGCGGGATTCCGGCTGCGGCGAGACGGCCCCGACGACGTACGCGGCCGAGCCCGGGGCCAAGCCGATCCTGACCGGAGGCCGGAGGCTGACGGCATGGGAGCAAGCCGGCGGAGGCGTGTACCGGTGTTTCATCGGCTCGGAGACGCTGCGGCGCCGCGGCTATACGCTGTTCGAGAACGGCGTGCGCGCGGACGAAGCGCGCAGCCCGAAACGGGGCTACCACGCCGCGGCGGGGAAGGCGGACGGCGACGCCCGGTTCGGCTTTCGGTTCGCGCGGGGCGACGTGCCCCGGATCGCGGACCCCGGGAACGGCGGGCTGAAGGTGTTCATCTGGCCGGGAGAGGGCGAATGGAATTGGTTCACGGAGACGAAGCCCGTCGCGTCCGTCGATTGGGAGGCCGGGACGATCGCGTTTCGCGAGCCCGCGCCCTGGGGTATCGACCAAGGCTCGCGGTACCGGGTGCAGGGCGCGCGGGAGCTGCTGACGGAGCCGGGGGAATACGTCCGCGACGAGCGCGAGGGCTGGCTGTATTACATGCCAAGGTCGCTGCCGATCGAGGAGCAGGAGATCGTGCTGCCGGTCGTGAAGCGGGTGCTCGACGTCGACGGCGGCGGTTCCGGTCCGGATGCCCCGTCCGGCGAGGGCATCGTGCGCGACCTGGCGTTCCGCGGACTGACGGTCGAGCTGTCGGACTTCCTGCCCGCGTACCGGATGCCGGAAGCGAACCGTGAGCGCGAGGAAGCGCGGGAAGCGCTCGTGCGGATCGAGAACGCGGAGCGGATCACGATCGCGGACTGCGTCCTTCGCCATGGGGGCGTAAGCGGCGTACTGCTGAACGGACATTGCCGGAACGCGCGAATTTTGAACAACGTGGTCGAGCACGTGGGCCAGAACGGGATTTACGCCGTCGGCTTCGCGCCGGGCGAGGGCGCGTTCGGCAGCGCCGCGGAATCGGACGTCAACAACGGCCACGTCATCGCCGGCAACGCGATACGCGCCGGGGGCGAGCTGATCGGGCACGGCAGCGGCATCCAGCTGTACCAGAGCGGCGGCTGCGCGATCGAACGGAACGTCATAGCCGGCATGCCGCGCTACGGCATTTCGCTGAAGGGGCGGCGCTTCAAGGCGATGGAGCCGGCCTATTACGGGACGGAGGTCACGTGGGAAAACCATTGGGCGTTCCTCCATGCCCGAAACAACCTGATCGCGGGCAACGACATCTCGGACGTGATGACGGACAGCCAGGACGGCGGCATGTTCGAGGCTTGGGGGCCGGGACTCGGCAACCGGCTCGTCGGCAACCGGTTCCACGACAGCGGCATTCATTTCTCGGTCGGCTACGCGATCTATTTGGACGACGCCGCGGACGGCTTTCTCGTCTCCCGCAACGTGGTGCATGACTTGTACGGCGCGGGCAAGGGCTCGCTCTGGTTCGTCGTGTTCGCGAAGGGGATCGGCAACGTCGTGGAGAACAACCTGTTCGTCCGCAACGGGGCCAAGGCGGCGTTCGGCACGCAGGAGATGGCGGGCGAGCCGAACCGCGGGCTGACGTTCCGCCGCAATGCCGTCATCGATTCCGGCGAGCAGCTGTATCACTTCATTAATTGGTCGGACGACCGGCTGAAGGAGGCGGACTTCAATCTCTTTTACCGCTCCGGCGGGGAGGCGCCGACGGTCACCGGCTTTCGCGGCGGGGATACGTACGGCAAGCAGCCTATTCCCTGGGAGGAATGGCGGGCGCTGCTCGGCGGGCGCTTCGACGTTCATACCGCGATCGCGCCGCCGCTGCTGGAAGAGCCGGAACGGGGACGCTTCCGGTTCCGGCCGGAGGCGCCGGTCTGGGCGCTCGGCTGGCGGCCGCTGGAGGCCCGCGGGGACGAGGATGGGAACGAAGATGGGAACGAGGCAGGCAATCCCTAATCGGCGCTAGCAAAACGGCCGTTCGGGGGAGGCCCGAACGGCCGTTGTCGCTTGATGGAAGCGGCGCAAGCGCCGAGGCGTTACTTCGCGAGCGCGGACAGCGCGGCGAAGTCCTCGTCCGAGAGGGCGACGCCGGCGGCGGCGATGTTCTCCTCGACGTGCGCCACGCTCGAGGTGCCCGGAATCGGCAGCATGGCCGGGGAGCGCTTGAGCAGCCAAGCCAGCGCGATCTGCGACGGCTGGGCGTCGTATTTCTTGGCGATGGCGTCCAGCGGACCGCCTTCCTTCGCCAGCGCGCCGGTGGCGAGCGGGAACCACGGAATGAACGCGATGCCGTTCGCTTCCGCGTAGTTCAGCACCTCTTCGGACTCGCGGTTCGAGAGGTTGTACAGATTTTGCACGGAGACGATCTTCGCGATGGCGCCGGCGGCCTTCAGCTCGTCCACGCCGACCTGGCTCAGCCCGATGTGGCGGATCTTGCCTTCCTGCTGCAGCAGGGCGAGCTCGCCGATCTGCTCTTCGAGCGGCACCTTAGGGTCGATCCGGTGCAGCTGCATGAGGTCGATGCGCTCCACGCCGAGGTGGCGCAGGCTGAGCTCCGTCTGCTGGCGCAAATATTCCGGCCGGCCGACCGGCTTCCATGCGTTCGGGCCGGAGCGGGTAAAGCCCGCCTTGGTGGCGATGACGATGCCGTCCTTGTACGGATGCAGCGCCTTGCGGAGCAGCAAATCCGCGGTGAACGGCCCGTAAGCGTCGGCCGTGTCGATGAAGTTGACGCCGAGCTCGGCGGCGCGGCGAAGAACGCGGACGGCTTCGTCCGGATCCTTGGGATCGCCCCAAACTCCGGGGCCGGTCAGCTGCATCGTGCCGTAGCCGAGCCGGTTGACCGTAAGGTCGCCGCCGACGGCATACGTGCCCGAAGCGGCTGCGTTAGACTGCGCGATGGACATAACGATAACCTCCTGTACGATGGAATCGAGCGATGAGACGATGGCTGCGACGACAGCGAAACGTGGGGAGCAATTGGCTTGCCCCGTCGCCAAGATTGTAGTGCAGCGGCCGTTCAAATGCAAATGAGCGCCGATTTTCGGTCCGGCGGCGGCTGTCCGGCAAGGCTCGCGGCACCGGAACGGGCGTCCAAGGACGAGCCCCGGGCGAAGCGGGCCATCGTTCGGGAGCGGCATCCGCGTATTTTCCTAACGGCGTACCGTCCGTCTTAACCGAGCTTTGGCAGAAACGGGCTCTCGCCCGGGGGCGCCGTCACGTCCGAACGCCGGAGCTTCGCGATGACGAGCGCTTGTTATAACGGCCGCCGCCCGGGGGCGCCGTCACGCCCGAACGCCGGCCTCGCCATGCCGCGCCCCGTGCGTAACGGGCCGCGCCTCTAGCCCGTAACCGCGCGCATCCGCCGAAAACGCGAAAAACCCGGCGCGGGGCGCCGGGCTTCTCGCTGCGATGGCTGCTGCGAATGAAGGAACATGCACGGGTACGGCTGCAGCGGTCGTTAGGACGATTAGGCGAGGTCGGGTTTAGCGTTTTTTGGAACGCTTTTTGGAGGACGATTTGGACGAAATCGTGGCGCGTTTGCCGCCGCGAACCATGACGTCCTTCTCGGTGAACACGTAGGATTTGTGATAAACCGGGCAGCAGTGATGTTGCTTGACGACCTCTACCTGTTGGATGACGTTGACCAGTTGAGGGTGGTAGTAGTTTTCGTACAGCGTGACCGGCGGATCGAAAACGGATTGCGTCGGGCAGTCGGGGCAGAAATTGGCATCGGCGGCGCCCATGACGTTGGTCGGGTTATATGGGTTCATATAGCTCATCTCGTTTCATCTCCTTTCTCTCGCTCGATTCCCTATATCCTATGTCGCGGGAAAGGAAGTTGTCTGTATGTTCGCCATGGAAGGACAATGGCCTTCGGGGACGGATGCCGGGCCATGACGCTAGCCGGGAATCGGCGCGCGCGTCGCGCGGACCTCGCTCCCCGGCCGCGGCGTTCCGGCCCGCTTCGCCGCGGTCAGCCCCGCATGGCGCGCCGCCATTCGCTCGGGGCCAGGCCGTATCTACGCTTGAAGGAACGGCTGAAATAATGGATGCTCTGGAAGCCGCACGCCAGCGAGACGCGCAGCACGGTCATGTCCGAACGGAGCAGGTAATCCGCGGCGGCGGAGAGCCGCAGCTCGTTCAGGTAGCCGAACGGCGTCTTGCCGGTGTGCTTCTTGAACAGCCGCACGAGATAAGAAGGATTGTAGTGGGTGTAATCCGCGAGAGTCTGCAGCGTGATCGGCTGGGGAAACATCGATTCCAGGAAACGCAGCGCCTCCGTCGCGAGCAGCTCGCCCGAAGAGCGGGCCGGCGCCGGCCGCGAGGCGGCGGCGAGGCTGCCGGTGAGGACGAGCAGCTTGGTCAGATCGGCCAGCACGGCTTCCGGGAACCGGTCCCACCGCAGCGAAGCCTCCGAACGCAGGAGCAAGCCGGTCGCGTCGAAGGCGGCGCGCAGCGCGGGATACGGCTCCGCCGTCCAATCGATGCCGCCCTGCAGCGCGTTCCAGCGGAAGATGACGTCCGCGGCCGGAAGCGGATCGCCGTCGCCGGCGTGAAATTCCGCGTACCAATACCGGAGCGTCCGCGAGCGCTGCACGAGCTGATGCGGCGTATTCGGCATGAGGACGAACAGGGCCGTCCCGCTTGCGTTGTACGTGACGCCGGACCATTCGAGCTCCGCTTCGCCTTCGAGGATGCAGAGCAGCTCCCAATACGGATGAACCCCGCCGGCGCGTTCGCCGGGCTTGCCCGCCTTGTCCGCGAAGCCGTGATTTCTGAGCCGCATGACCGTGCCTCCCGTCCGAAAGTCAATGATGTGCAAATGATACTACGCCAAGCCGGCGGCGTATACGGCGAATTCGCGTACGATCGCCATAGAAGGACAATCACGTGCAAAGACGCGGGGCATTGGGAGCGCTTATCCTTGAGGTAACGCCGCCGGCTTCGTCCGGCGTACAAGAAGGAGATGACGGGACATGAAAGCATTGCGAATTACCGGCGCGGGCGCCTACGACATCGTCGACCTGCCGCTGCCGGAGCTGAAGGACGATCAAGTGCTGGTCCGCATCACGCTCGTATCGACCTGCCCCCGCTGGGACATGAGCATGCTTGGCGGCTACGACATGTTCGCGGCGGACCGCGCGCCGAACTATCCGCTGGAGCCGGGCTTTCCGGGCCACGAGGCCGTCGGGGTCGTCGAGGCGGTCGGCGCGAGCGTGCGCGGCTTCGACCCGGGCGACCGTGTCGCGGCGCTGGAGCATCTGTCTCCCGGACAGGGCGCGTACGCGCAATATATGGCTTACCGGGAAGGCGATTTGCTGAAGCTGCCGGACCATATCTCCGACAAGAAGGCGGTATCGGCGGAGCTGCTGAAATGCGTCCTGTACGGACTGGATCAGTTCGGGGAGCTGCGGGGCAAACGGATGCTGATCGCCGGACTCGGCCCGGCCGGGCTGCTGGCGATGCAGCTCGCGGCGCTCTGGGGCGCGAAGACGACGGCCGTCGACGTGAACGCCGCGCGCGTGGAAGCGGCGCGTTCCCTCGGCGCCGGAGAGGCGCTGCTCGCGGACGAATTGGGAGACCGGACGTTCGAGCTCGGCTACGATTGCGTCGGCGCGTCGGCGTCCGTTCAGAACGTCCTTGACCGGACGGACGAGCACGTCGTCGTCTTCGGCGTGCTGAAAGGGAGCTTGACCTATGCCGACCGGCTGTGGTTCAAAGGCGTGAAGCTGGAGTCGTACCGCTATCGCCGGGCGGACGACCGGATCCGCCGGCTGCTGCTGGACGCGCTCGGCCGCCCCTCGTTCAATACGGAGATCCTGCAGACGAAGCAGCTTTCGTTCCGGAACTACGCCGAAGCGGTCGCGCTGCTGAAGGCGCAGCAGGCGGTGAAAATCTGCTTTGATCCGCAGGAGGCGTTCTGATGCGGCGCGAGGTTCAGGCCGACGCGAAGGGAGCGTGCGGCGGATGAAAGCGGAAGCGGTCGTGTTCGAAGACCGGATGCGCGCGGCGTTCCGGGAGGTGGAGGTGCCCGAGCCCGGCGAACGGGACGTCGTCATCGAGGTCGCGCATTCGTGGATCAGCATCGGGACGGAGTCGTCGTTCTTCCGCGGCGAGCGGATCTCCGGCGAGGTGCCTTATAGGCCCGGGGATCCTTGGCCGTTCCCGCACGTCGCGGGCTACCAGAAGGTCGGAACGGCGGTGCGGGTCGGCGGCGCCGTGACGCATGTCCGGCCGGGCGACCGCGTGTTCGCGACGGTCAGCCGGATCGGCGGCCTGTTCTTCGACTTCGGCGGCCACGTCAATCCGGCGGTGACCGACGGGAGCCAGGTATGGAAGCTGCCGGACGCGGACGTGCCGGACGTTGCCTACTCCGGCGCGGTGCTGACACAGGTCGGCTATAACTGCGGCAGCCGTCCGCCGGTGGAGCGGGGCGACATCGCCGTCGTCGTCGGGGACGGGCTCGTCGGGCACTGGGCCGCGCAGACGCTGCATCGGCGGGGCGCCGACGTCCGTATGCTCGGCCGCCGGCCCGGGCGGCTGCGCCTGGCCGAGGAGGGCGGATACGCCGCCGCGCTGAACGGCAGGCTCCTCGATCCCGCCGCCGAACTGGCGCGGGCCGGCGGCATCGCCGTCGTCGTCGACACGGTCGGCAGCCTCGAGACGTTCCGGCGGCTGCAGCCGCTCCTGCGGCGCGACGGCCATCTCGTCTCGGCGGGCTTTCTCGGCGAGGACGGGGCGATCGACATTCAGACGCTGCGGGCGCAGGAAATCACGCTGCATACGCCGTCGGGCTGGACGCAGCCGCGCATGGACGCGACGATCCGGGGCATCGCCGAGGGCTGGCTTCGGACGTTGCCGCTCGTCACGCACCGCTTCCCGGCGCGCGACGCGGTCCGGGCGTGGGAGCTGATCGCCGCGCCGGGCAGTCCGTGCCTGGGCGTCGTGCTGGATTGGCAAACTTGAGCGGGGCGCCCGATAAGCGATTGATCGAGCGGCTCGATGGACCGATAGAATAACTCGATTAGACGCCGGCGCCTCCGCCGTGTACCATATCCATAAAACCCGATGAGATTGATAGGTTTTAACCGGCGGCCGACCGAACGAACGGAGGCCGGGGCCAGCCAAGCGCGCGTCGCTTGAACGGTTCCGGCTTTTTTGGCTTCCCGGCTTTCGGCCGGCCGATCTCATCAGCAAAGCGAGGTGGAGGAGATGGCGGAGTTCAAACGCAACCGCATTCCGAAGGAACGGCGGGAGCAGGCGTTCCGGGAAGCGGTCGATTTCGAGGCGTTCGCGCGGGAGGCGAAGGCCAACCGCGATACGCTGCAAGCCAATTACGAGTCCTTCGCGCTGAGCAGGGAGGACCTGGCGTTCTTCGCGTCGTTCCGGGAACCGGTCGACGTGCTGGCGCTCGCGCACGACTGGTGCGGCGACGTGGCGGCAAATCTGCCGCTGTTCGCCCGCATCGGGCGGGATACGGGCAAGCTGCGGCTGCGCATCCTGCCGCGCGATCCCGATAACCGGGACATCGCCGACCTGTTTCCGGCGAAGGACGGGCAGAGCCGGATTCCGACCTACGTGTTCGTCAGCCAAGCCGGCGAGGAGCTGGGCAGCTTCATCGAACGGCCGGAGGATATCACGGTGCTGCTCAAGGTGTGGCAGGAGCAGTTCTGGGCGTCCCATCCGGAGCTATCCGGCCGCGGCAAGCCGATCGGCGAGCTGGACGAGGACGTCCGCGCGCGGCTGCTGGCGGAGCTGAAGGAGCGCCGCGCGAAGGTGAAGAGCCTGGAGAAGTCCGCGATCGTGGAGCAGCTCCGCGGCATTCTGGCTCCGCTCGCGGAACGCGCGGTGTGACGGCCCCCGGCCGGTTGGCATACCGCAACGTCGCTGTTGGCTTGTCCGGCGCCTGTCCAAGGGGCTAGCGACGCGTTAGGCACGGCATGGGACACGATCGAACAACGAAGAAAGAGGTGGAAGCATGAGCGAACGAATCCGATTGGCGACGGAGGCGGACGCGGAACGGCTGCAGGCGATTATTTACGGGGCGTACGCGACGATTCGCGAGCTCGAGCTGCATTGGCCCGCGGCCCACGCGGACGTAGCGCTGATTCGGGCGAACGTCCGCGCCAGCGACTGCTACGTGCTCGAGGAGGACGGGGACATCGTCGCGACGGTGACGCACTCCAAAGCGGGCGAGCTGAAGGGGCTGAGCGAGTTGCCGTTTCTGAAATGGTTCGCGGTCGATCCCGCCCGTCAGGGGCAGGGCTACGGCGGGCGGCTGCTGGATTGGACGGAGCGGAAGGCCGCGGAGAGCGAGAACGCTCCCGCCGTCCTGCTGGCGACGGCCGAGAAGCATCCGTGGCTGCTGCCGATGTACGAGCGCAGGGGCTACGAGCGGTTCCATGCTTTCGACCCCGGCAACGGCGACGGCATGATGCATCTGCTGCGCAAGCCGGTCGAAGCGGGCCGCGCGGCCGCGCGGGAGACCGCGACCTAGATGGCGGCGCGGACATAGGGGCGCCGGCGCGAGAATCGGGTTTTCGCCGGTCCTCGAAGATGCCGTGTATGCAATCGTAAAGGGTCCGGGAAGGACGATGGAGGATGCCCGACGGGCGTCCTTTTTGACGTTCTTGGAGTCTTGGCCCGATGCCGGCGGGTCAGAGCGTCTTGGCGGCAGCCCGGCATGTTCAACGCAGCCATATTCTGGGTATAATAGAGAGACATTTCATGAACGGATCCGAAAGGGGGAGGACGCATGCTGCAGCGATTGGGCCGGATCGCGCTGGCCGCGTCGGTGTTGTTCGCGGGGCTCGGGTTCGACGACCGGCGCATCGGCGTGGCGTCCTCCGAGCAGACGCTGGCGCAGCTGGGCGACGCGATCTTCGCGCAGCTCGAGGAGCGCAAGACCGACATCGCCTTCGCGTACGCCGGCGACCGGGAGGAGCTGTCCGCGCGCATCGCGTCGCTGCTGAAGGAGACGCTTGCGCGGGACGATTATCTGGCGTACAACGTGGATGCCTATCTCTATACGATCCGCAAATGGGGCGCGACGGCCAACGTCAGCGTGAAGGTCACGTACCGCGAAACCGCCGCCGAGACGGCGCTGGTGGACGAGCGGATCCGCGTCGTGCTGCCCGCGATTGTGAAGGATGCCGCCGGCGACCGGGAACGCGTCCGCGCGATTCACGACTGGATCGTGACGCATGTCGCGTACGACACGGCGCTGCGGCGCTATACCGCGTACGACGCGCTCGAGACCGGCAGCGCGGTGTGCCAGGGCTATTCGCTGCTGGCGTACCGCATGCTGAAGCTCGCCGGCATCGAGACGCGGATCGCGGAAGGCCGCGTGGACTCCGGCAGCCACGTGTGGAACCTCGTCAAGGCGGACGGCCGGTGGTACCATATGGACGCGACATGGGACGACCCCGTGCCGGACCGGCCGGGCCAGGCGAGCCATGCCTACTTCCTGAAGTCGGACGCGGAGATGAGCAAGGACCATGCGTGGACGAAAACGTATCCGCCCGCGGGGTGAGGCGGCGGGCGGCGAGCCGGTAGCCGCTCCGCCGCAGCCGGGCCGGCGTCGGCTCCGCGGCTGCCTCAGCCGCCCGGTCGGCCGGCGTCGGCTTCGTCGTAACGCTGCGGCCGTCCGGTCGGGCTGGTGTCGGGGCTGCGGCCGTGCCGTCGTCGGCTCCGCCGCAACGGCTGCGGCCGCCCGCTCGGGCCAGCGTCAGCTCCGCCGCAACGGTAGCAGCCGCCTGGTCGTGCCGGCGTCGGTTCCCGCCGGAACTCCTCGGCTCGCGCATGCGCCATTGCCCGCTGCGCCCGCCGGCCCGGCCCGCGCCGGCCGAATCAGAGCCGGCCGGGCTCGCCCGGGACCTCCGCCGGGTCTTCGGCCGCGCGCCGGAATTCGCCCGGCGTCATCCCGAACCGCCGCCGGAACAGCGTGCGGAAATGCTTCCCGTCCGCGAAGCCGCATTCCAGCGCCGCGTCGCGGACGGACAGGTCGCCGGCGCGGAGCAGGCGTCCGCTCCGTTCCAGCCGGTACGCGTTCACGAAGCCGGCGAAGCTGTCGTTCGCGTGGCTGCGGAACAGCCGGCTTAGCGTGCTGCGGCTGATGCCGAGCTTCGCTGCGGCGTCGTCGAGCGTGATTTTGTCGCGGTGATGCAGGTGGACGTATTCGACGGCCTCCTGCAGCAGCCGCGTTTTTTTGCGGCTTCCGTAGTACAGGTCCGCGCGCTGCTCGATCTGCCGCCCGAGCTCGGCCAACAGCGCGAGCATGTAGCCTCGGAGCTTGGTCAGATAAGCCGGCTTCTTTTCCTCGTATTCCCGCAGCATGGCTTGCATGAGATAATCCGTTTCCATGCCGTCCCCGGAGAAATATTTGCGGCTCGACAGCAGGGAACGCACGTCGTAATCGACGAACGCGGGCAGGAACATGCAGTCGATCCATTCGAAATACGGCGTGATCGGCTCGAACGCATGCGTATCGCCGGCTTGGATGACGAACGCGTCGCCGGCCCCGGCCCGGAACGTCTTGTCGTTCACGCGATGGACCGCCTTCCCCGAACGAACGTACAGCAGCTCCACGAAATCGTGCCCGTGCGCGCCGACGGACCGGTACAGCCCGTTATGCAGCAGATGCACGCGGATTCCCTCGTCCGGCCGGATCAGCTGCGCGTGCGTGAATTTTCGCTTTTCCGCCATCTCTCTACCCCTCCTCGCAATCTGAACCGATTCTCCCTTTGATTGATTCGAAAATCCCGCTTTCCTTCGTTGTAACTTTCTATAATGGGAATGTCAAGCGTTTTCATTTTGGATACGGAAGGAAGAGGTGCGAGATGGAACATCAGCATGCCTGGACGGCGCGATGGATTCGCCCGGACGCCGGGTCCGCTCCCGCGACGGAGCGGATGCAGCACAGAACGCTGTACCGCAAAACGTTCGACGTCGCCGATCCCGCCGCGAGCGAGCTTCTGGCGGAGGTGACCGCCGACAGCAAATACCGCCTGTACGTCAACGGCACCTTCGTGCTCCGCGGCCCTTGCAAAGGCGACAATTGGCGCCATTATTACGACACGGTCGATCTGGCGCCGTATTTGCGCGAAGGGCGCAACGCGATCGCGGTCGAAGTCGTGCATTATCCGAGCCTCCTGACGGGCGGCGGCTCCGACGGCGGCCCGCTGTCGGAATGGCGCGCGGACGCCGGCGGCCTCTGGCTGCAGGGCGCGCTAAAGGACAAGCACGGCTCGGCGGCGGAGACGCTGGATACGGACGGTACGTGGAAGCTGCTGCTGTGCGACGCGGTCCGGATCGGCCAGGAGACGAAGACGCTGTTCGTCGGCGGGACGGAGGACGTGCGCGGCGACCGGATTCCGGCCGGCTGGCGGGAAGCCGGGTTCGACGATTCCGCCTGGAGCGTCTGCGCGCGGCCGCTCGAGCCGCTGGACCGCTTCTGGGGCCAGCTGATGCCGTGGCAGCTGACGCCGCGTCCGATTCCGCCGCTGCGGGAGACCGAGCAGGACTTCCCGCGGCTCATGCGCGCCGAAGGCATCGCGGCCGCGGAGAAAAGCCCGGCCGGCGCGCTCTTCCCGCTCACCGTCCAGCCGGGCGAGACCGTCGCGCTGGAGCTGGACGCGGGCCGGCTGACGACGGGGTACGTCCAGCTGGCGGTGCACGGCGGGCAAGGCGGCCAGCTCGATCTGCTGTACGCGGAGGCGTATGAATACGCGCAGCCCGAGCTGCACGGCGGCGTCCGGAAGGCCGTCCGCGACGACATGGAAGGCAAGACGCTGGTCGGCAACGACGACCGGTTCTTCCCGGCGGGCTGGGGCAGCGCCGGCGGGCCGGAGACGTACGAGCCGATGGGGCGACGGGCGTTCCGCTTCGTCCGCGTCGTCATCCGGGCCGGCGACGCGCCGCTGACCGTGGCGCGGCTCGGCTGGCGCGCGACGGGCTTTCCGCTGGAGGAGCTCGGCGCCGTGCGCAGCTCGGATCCGCTGACGGAAGACATGTGGCGGATCAGTTTGAACACGCTTCGCGGCTGCATGCAGGACACGTACGAGGACACGCCGTACTACGAGCAGATGCAGTACATTATGGACGCGAAGTCGCAGGCGCTGTTCACGTACGCGGTCAGCGGGGACGACCGGCTGGCGCGCAAGACGATCGACGATTTTCACGGCTCGCTCATGCCGTCGGGCATGCTGCAGAGCCGCTATCCGTCCGTGTCGCGGCAGGTGATTCCGGGGTTCGCGCTGTTTTGGGTGCAAATGGTACACGATCATTACGCGCATTTCGGCGACGGGAAGCTCGTCCGCCGGTACTTGCCGACGATCGACGCCGTGCTCGGCTGGTTCGACCGGCTGGTCGGGGACGACGGCCTCGTCGGGTACATTCCCGAGCCGTATTGGGCGTTCGTCGACTGGGTAACGGCGTGGCACGACAACGCCGGCGCGCCGCCGGCGCGGCATAACGGGGCGCTCACCGTGTACAACGCCATGTACGCCCTGTCGCTCCTGCAAGGCGCCGAGCTGAACGAAGCGGCGGGCCGCAAGGACACGGCGGCGGAATACCGCGAGCGGGCGCTCGCGGTGAACGCGGCGATTCGCGGCGCCTGCTACGACGCGGAAGCGGAGCTGTACCGCGACGGGCCGGACGTGCCGATGTTCAGCCAGCACGCGCAGATCTGGGCCGTGCTCTCCGGCGCGGTCGAAGGCGGGGAGGCGCGCGGCCTGCTGGAGCGGACGCTGGCGCGCGCGGATTTGCCGGCGACGTCGTTCTCGATGAGCCATTATACGTTCCGCGCGCTGGCGAAAACGGGCCTTTACGGCCGGACCGAGCAGCTGTGGAAGCCATGGAAGGACCAGATCGCGCTCGGGCTGACGGCGTGGGTCGAGGACCCGGTTCATCAGCGGAGCGACTGCCATGCCTGGAGCGCGCTGCCGCTGCATGAGTACGTCGCCGAGACGCTCGGCGTCCAGCCGGAACGGCCGGGCTTCGCGGCGATCCGCATCGCGCCGAAGCCGGCGGGCCAGGAGTGGGCCGAAGGCACCGTGCCGACGCGTCAAGGCAGCGTGCGGGTCCGCTGGGAGATCCGGGACGGCCGTTTCACGCTGCAGGCGAACGTACCCGAGGGCGTGCCGGCGGTCGTCGTGCTGCCGGACGGCTCCCGGCACGAAGTCGGGCATGCCGACATCGCGCTGTCGTGCGCGGTTCCCGCGGGAGTCGGGAAGTAAGGCGGTTTCGCCGGGAATGCGCCGGCACCGCGCGTGATGCGTATTGAAAAACCTTGGCTTCCGCTTCGGCGGAGGCCAAGGTTTTTGGCGTTGACGCTTAGTGGCGCGCCTGTTGGAACGCCTAGTGAAATGTCTAGCGTCTAGCAAGCGCTTGGTGAAGCGCTAGTGGCTAGTGAAGCATTAGTGACTCACTAGTAATGCACTAGTAATACACTAGTAACGCACTAGTAACGCATCTAGTAAAGGCACCTTGTTTCTAGTGTCCCGTTAGAGAGATTGTCGGTGAGTAAAGGCGTAATAGGATGCAAGAAGGTGATGAGATAACCTATATGGACGAAGAAGCAGGCAGATTTGGAGTAAGAAGGTGTTAAGGTAACCTACATGGTCGAAATGTAGGCGGATTTCGCGCGAGAAGGTGAAGGGGGAACCTACTTGGTCGGACAAGCAGACGGATTTGAATCAAGAGGGTGATGAGGTAACCTACATAGTCGAGGAAGCAGGCTGAATTGGTGCAAGAAGGTGAAGGGGTAGGCTACATAGTCGAGAAATTAGGCAGATTCGGCGCAAGAGGGTGATAGGGTAACCAACGTAGCCGAGGAAGCAGGCGGATATGGTGCAAGAAGGTGAAGGGGTAGCCTACATAGTCCTGAAATTAGGCAGATTTGGCGCAAGAGGGTGATAGGGTAACCTACGTAGCCGAGGAAGCAGGCGGATATGGCGCAAGAGGGTGATAGGGTAACCTACGTAGCCGAGGAAGCAGGCGGATATGGTGCAAGAAGGTGATGGGGTAACCTACATGGTCGAGAAAGCAGGCGGATTCGGCAAGAGGGTGATAGGGCAACCTACATGGTCGAAAGTGATGGTGAATTAGGAGTAAGAGGGTTATCAGGTAACCTGCATGGTCGAGAAAGCAGACGGAATTGGTGCAAGAAGGTGATACAGCAGCCTTCATAGGTTGGTAACGAGGCGAGTGGCGCGGGCGTCCCCGCCGGCTCGCGCCGACGGTTACTTGCGGCTTGACCGCGGCGCTATGCCTACGGCCTAGACCGCAATCAAACGCGCGAGTGTGATCACCTGCATCGGGGTTCCCGTGAAAGAGAACCCTGCAGTGCTCCGCCGCCGTTACCGCTCGCCGTGCTCGAGCGGCAGCGCGAACCCTCCAGCGCACACGCCTCACAACCATCCCCGCTTAAGCTTGCCCGCCCTCGCGGCTGCGCGTCATCTGCTGCCAGACGGAGCCGGCGGCTTCCTCGCCCCGCTGGATGCGCTCGAGCGCGATGCGCGCCTGCAGGCTGACCTCGTACTCCGGGTCGCCCGCCGCTTGCTCGAGCGCCTCGACGGCGGTATCGTCGCCCGCCTCGTAAAGGAAGCGCGCGGCGCGCCAGCGGACCAGCTTGTTGCGGTCGCCGAGCGCCTCGATCATCGGGCCAACCGCGGCGGGGTCGCCGAGATCGGACAACGTGTCGCCGGCGGTCCGGCGGACGGACGCCGACGCATCCTTCAGCGCCGCGAAGAGCAGCGGCATCGCCTCCGGCAGGCGCAGCTCGCCGAGGTAGACGACGGCCAGCCGCCGGATGGAGGCGTTGTCGTCGGCGATCGCCTTCGCGAGCGACGGCAGCATCGCCGGCTCCGGCGCCGTGCGGTCGAGCGCCTCGTAGCGGACCGACCAGTCCGGGTCCGCCATCCGCTCCGCGAGCGCCTCCGCGCTCAGCGGCGCGGGGCGCACGGCCGGCGCGGCCGCGGCTTCGCCTTCGCCCGCGGCGCCGAGCGCGAGCGCCGCCTCGACGAGGGCGTCCAGCCGCTCCGCCGGGTACGCGGCTTCCAGCTCGCGGACGAGCTCCGCCGCGATTTCCTCGGGCTCGCCGTAGCGGACCCCGAGCTCCTCGAGCTTCCGCTCGCGGATCATCGACGCGGCGGCCGCGCGGGTCACCGCGTCCGTGAAGGCCGCGGGCATGGCGGCGCGGGTCTCGCCGCCCGGCGTGCGCACGCGCACCTGGATCGGGATCCCCCGGTACAGCTGCACGAACGCGTGCGCTTCGCCGAAAGCTTCGGCGGCGCCGGGCCCGCCGGCGCTGCCGGCGCCGGCGTCCTCGCTCTGCAGCAGCTGCCGCGCCGCGGACAGGATGCGCTCCCAGTCCGCCCCCGGCTTCCGGTCGAGCGCGATGAAATCCGCCGTGCGGAACAGGCCTCGCACGCCGTCGATGCCGAGCAGGCCGCGCAGCGGCTCCGGCGCGCCGGCCGCGTCGGCGGGGGCGTAGTTCAGGCGCACGCCGGGCGCGAGCTTCTCGTCGACGTTCAGCTTCATCGAATTGGGGCTTGGCGTCGGTTCGATGCCAATCAGTTTCATCGTGATCAACCTCCGTTTTTCGCGCGGCCTCCGAACGCCGCGCGTGCTTGTCCTCTCAGTGTAAACCACCGGGCGGCCAATCTCAATCCGGCCCGCCGTCCGTTCATCTTTCCGCCATAAGCCGCTTCCCGGTCCGCGATTTTCGCCCGTCCATGGTTTGATTAATCCCATTAAGCTTGGTATCTTGGAAAGAGCAGCATTAGAGCGGTCCGGTGCGGGTCTATTCCTCATTCGCAGCAGCGCGCCAAGCGGCCAGCACATGATTGAATACGGGAGAGATGCGAGACATGCGCTACACCAACTTGAACCCCGACGCCGTGCCGAAAACGTTCCGCGAAGTCCGGCAATGGCGCAGGGAACGCGCCGGACGGATGAAGCGGAAGGACTACTCCTTCAAGGTGCCGGCCGTCGCCCCCGACCTGACCTTCCTGCATGCCAATACGACCGAGCCGGCGCTGACGTGGATCGGCCACTCGACGTTCCTGATCCAGCTGGCGGGGCTGAACATCGTCACGGATCCCGTCTGGGCCGAGCAGCTGGCCATCCACAAGCGGCTGGTGCCGCCGGGCGTCGCCATCGCCGACATGCCCCCGATCGACGTCATCCTGATCTCGCATTCGCATTACGACCACCTGAACATCGCCTCGCTGAAGCAGCTGAAGGGCAGCAAGACGCTCATCGTGCCCGTCGGACTCGCCGACAAGCTGCGGCGCAAGGGCTTCTCGTCCATCATCGAGCTGGACTGGTGGCAGTCGGCCTCCCTCCGCGGGGTCCGGTTTCATTTCGTCCCGGCGCAGCATTGGACGCGGCGCACCTTGACCGACACGAATTCGTCCCGCTGGGGCGGTTTCGTGATGGAGCGCCGGAACGTGCCGACCGTCTACTTCGCGGGCGACAGCGGCTACTTCGACGGTTTCAAGGAAATCGGCCGCCGCTTCCCCGATATCGACGTGGCGCTCATGCCGATCGGCGCGTACGATCCCGAATGGTTCATGGGGCCGCAGCATGTCACGCCGGAAGAGGCGCTGCAGGCGTTCCGCGATACGGGCGCGCGCCGGTTCGTGCCGATGCACTACGGCTCCTACAAGCTCGCGGACGATACGCCGCGCGAAGCGCTCGACCGGCTGGAGGTGGAAATCCGCCGGCTGCGGCTCGAGGAAGGCGCGGTCCGGATATTGCCGCACGGCGAAACCTGGCGTTTATAGCAGAAAGTCAGCATCGCATGGCGTTTCTGTGCTATAATGGAGTGATGCGTAACATTCATTAGCGAAGGACGGGATACCTGAACATGATCAGTACGAGCGGCATCACGCTTCGATTCGGCAAGCGTGCGCTATTTGAAGATGTCAATATTAAATTCACGCCGGGCAACTGCTACGGCCTCATCGGCGCGAACGGCGCGGGCAAATCGACGTTCCTGAAGATCCTGTCCGGCGAAGTCGAGCAAACGAACGGCGAAGTCCACATCACGCCGGGCGAGCGCCTCGCGGTACTGAAGCAGAACCATTACGAGTACGACGAGTTCGCCGTGCTCGAGACGGTCATCATGGGCCATAAGAAGCTGTACGAAGTCATGAAAGAGAAGGACGCGATCTACGCCAAGGCGGAGTTCACCGACGAGGACGGCATGCGCGCGGGCGAGCTGGAAGCGGAATTCGCGGAAATGAACGGCTGGGAAGCGGAGTCCGAAGCGGCCGGCATGCTGAACGGCCTCGGCATTCCGCCGGAAATGCACGACCGGAAGATGGCGGAGCTGTCCGGCAACGAGAAGGTCCGGGTCCTGCTGGCGCAGGCGCTGTTCGGCAACCCGCAGATCTTGCTGCTTGACGAGCCTACCAACCATCTCGACATGCAGTCGATCGAATGGCTCGAGAACTTCCTGGCCGGCTACGAAGGCACCGTTATCGTCGTATCCCATGACCGTCACTTCCTGAATCAGGTGTGCACGCATATCGCGGATATCGATTTCGGCAAAATCCAGATGTACGTCGGCAACTACGACTTCTGGTACGAGTCGAGCCAGCTGGCGCTCACGCTCATGCGCGACGCCAACAAGAAGAAGGAAGACAAGATCAAGGAGCTGCAGGCGTTCATCCAGCGCTTCAGCGCCAATAAATCCAAGTCCAAGCAAGCGACGTCCCGGAAGAAGCTGCTCGATAAAATCTCGCTCGACGACATTCGTCCGTCCAGCCGCAAATATCCGTTCATCCACTTCAAGCCGGAGCGCGAGGCGGGCAAGCAACTGCTGCTGACCGAAGGCTTGACGAAGGCGATCGACGGCGCGACGATCATCGACAACCTGACGCTCGCGATCAACAAAGGCGACAAAATCGCCCTCGTCGGTCCGAACACGCTGCCGAAGACCGTGCTCATGCAGCTGCTGATGGGAGAACTGGAAGCCGATGCCGGCACCTACTCGTGGGGCGTGACGACGACGCAGGCCTACTTCCCGAAGGACAACTCGGCTTACTTCGACGGCGTCGAATTGAACCTTGTCGACTGGCTGCGCCAGTATTCCAAGGATCAGGACGAGAGCTTCATCCGCGGCTTCCTCGGCCGCATGCTGTTCTCCGGCGACGAAGCGCTGAAGAAGGCGAGCGTGCTCTCCGGCGGCGAGAAGGTGCGCTGCATGCTCTCCAAAATGATGCTGTCCGGCTCCAACGTGCTGCTCATGGACGAACCGACCAACCACTTGGACCTGGAATCCATCACGGCGCTCAACAACGGACTGATCGATTTCGACGGCACGCTCATCTTCACGTCGCATGACCATCAGTTCGTGCAAACGATCGCGAACCGCATCATCGAGATCACGCCGAACGGCATCATCGACCGGATGATGTCGTACGACGAATACCTGGAGAACGCCGAGATCAAGGCGCTCCGGGAACGCCTGTATCCGGTCGAATAAGCCGCGTGCAGCCGGCTTGCAGACGGACCGTACTCCCCGCGAGTACGGTCTTTTTGATGTTCTCGCGCCTCTGGCGGACACATACGATAGGAGTAAGGCGGAAGTCTCGAACGACCTGCGCCGCGTCGGCCGAACGGGGCGTGATTCGCTAGGCCGGTTATGGTAAAATAAGCGAAAGCGACAAAGCTAGACGAATTATTAAAGGAGTCGATGGAATATGTCCTTTTTCGATAAAGTCAAGCAAGGAGCATCGGACGCGGCCAAGCGGGCGCAGCAAACCGTCGAAATCACGAAGCTGAAGGCGCAAATCTCCGGCAAGGAGAAAGACATCGAGAAGCTGTGCCTGCAGATCGGGGAAACCGTCTACCGCGGCCATCAGGCCGGCGACATCGCCGCGACCGAGACGGAAGTGACGGAATTATGCCGTCAGGCGGATGAGCTGCACACGGAGATCAAGGTGATCGAAGAGCGGATCAAGTGGACGCGCAACGAGAAGACGTGCGCGTGCGGCAAGGTGGTCACGCTGGACACGAAGTTCTGCCCGGACTGCGGCACGCAGCTCGCGACCGAGGAGCCGAAGGCCGAGACGACCGTCGGCGAGATCGTCGTCATCTGCAACCAGTGCCACGCGGAGAACGAGCTGAACGCCAAATTCTGCGTCACCTGCGGGACGGGACTGAACAACGGGACGCCGGAGCATACGTTTTAACCGAAACGGCGGTTGGACGGGAACGGCAGGCAAGCGGCATCCGAAAGCAAGCTTGGCAAGCGATCGCGCGGGCCGGGGTTGCTTTTTTTTGCGTTCGGTTCAGGCGGGGAAGCGGCGGCATGTCCATGATGCCTCCAAGGCATGGCGGTTCGGTGTCGATTCGGTGTCGATCGTCGCCGCGCGGACGGAAGCGCGCGCTGCACGAACGAAATATAGGCAAAAGCTGATTCGCGATGGTGCTTGAACGGGTAAAACCGGGATATATATAGGAATGGGATCGCTAAAATTCGAATTTTGGGAGGCGGTTACATTGCTGGTACCCGTAGAATCCAAGCAAATTGCGTTCTGCTCGTACAATGAGGCGGAGTCGTCCTTGTACTTGTACTACCACACGGGCGACGTGGCTATTTTCTCTTCGATCGGCAAGCAGGATTACCAGACCGTAATCGATTCCCCGAACCGATACGACACGCTGATGAACCTGATGAAGAAAGGGCAGGCGGAAGAGCAGATGCACGCCATGTTTCCGGAACAAAGCTAAGCGCGGCGCGTAATTGGCATTATTTACATGAATCCGTCTCGGACGGAAGGGCGTAGGGCTTTAGATGCGGAATGGGACCGGATGTTAAGATTCCGTGGAGCGGTTCGAAGCAAGGGAATACGGCAGTTCGGCAGGAAGGCGTCCCGCGAAGGGACGTCTTTTTTGATGGGTGCTTTGCCAGATCATGGTTCCTCCAGCCTACGGCCGTTTTCGACAAATGAGACGGGCGGACGATATGGTGCTTAAGGAGGGTTCCGTACAATGGAAACTGCAGGCGACAGGCCGGCCATCCATTTGACTGAATCAGAGAGGGAGAGCATTCATGAAAAAGAGTACCGCGGCATTATTGACCTTGGTCCTGGGGGCCGCTTTAATGCTGCCGGCGGCGGCGTCCGCGGCTTCCGCCGCATCGCCGACCGTCGGGGAAATCCAATCCAGCGTCAGCTTCCGCACCCAGCCATCCACGTCGTCCGACGTCACCCGGTATTTGAAGCAAGGCGAGCAGGTCGTCATCCTCGAGGAAGTGAACGCGTACTGGTACAAGGCGCAGGACGTGAACGGCGCCATCGGGTACATCTCCTCGAACGACAAATACGTCGAGATCGTGGCGAAGGGCGGCGATTCCGGCACCGCGGCGAAGACGGGGACGATCGTCGCGTCGGTGTCGTTCCGCACGGGCCCGTCGACGGACGCGTCGCGCATCCGCTACCTGGCCAAAGGCGAGAAGGTGACGATCACGGGGCAGCCGAACAGCTACTGGTACGCGGTGACGGCGGCGGACGGCAAGCAAGGGTACGTCAGCTCGGACGACCAATACATACAAGTGAGCGGAGGCGGCTCGGCGCCGGTCGAGAGTCCGTCGAGCGCCAACGCGACGATCATCGCGTCGGTGTCGTTACGCACGGGGCCGTCGACGGACGCATCGCGCATCCGCTACCTGGCCAAGGGCGAGAAGGTGACGATCACGGGGCAGCCGAACGGCTACTGGTACGCGGTGACGGCTGCGGACGGGACGAAGGGCTACGTCAGCTCGGACGACAAATACATTGCGGTGACCGGCTCGCTGCCGGGCAACAATCCGTCGGACGGCAATCCGAATAACGGCGGCGGCTCGGGCAATCACGACGCGCTCGTCGAGCGCGTCATCGCCGCCGGCATGAAATATTTGGGGACGCCGTACGAATTCGGCTCCGACCGCGACACAACGAAGACGTTCGACTGCTCGGACTTCGTGCGCCAAGCGTTCCGCGAAGGCGCGAACCTCCTTCTCCCCGTCGATTCGCGCAAACAGGGCGACTATGTCCGCGGCCTCGGCCATGTCGTCACGGACTGGCACCAGCTGAAGCGCGGCGACATCATGTTCTTCATGGCATACAAGGGCACGAAGGCGTCCGCGTATGCCGGCGTCGACAAGTCGGACGAGACGATTACCCACTGCGGCATTTATCTCGGCAACGGACAGATCCTGCACACGTATTCCATCGAATCCGGCGGCGTCCGCACGAGCGTCATTTCGGGCACGCACTGGGAGTACCGCTTCCTGTTCGGCGGCAGCGTCGTGTAGGCGGCCCGGCCGTTCATGATTCATCCTAATAAGCCGGACGAGCCCGTGGGGCTTGTCCGGCTTTTGCGTTGTTGGAGGACGGCGGGGCGGAGTACGAGTACCGGTCCCTTCGGAGAACCGCGGCAATCATCCCGGCATCCGCTCGGGACGGAAGGGCAAAAAAAAGCCGTCACTGCATGAGCTGCAGGACGACGCGGGAGCATTCCATCGGGTTGTAGTGCTGATTGCGCTTGTTCATTAAATCGGTGCGGTGCTTGACGGACGAGTAAGGCTCTTGAATGAGCTCGAACCACTTGTCGATCGTCTCGGTCGATTCCAGCATTTCGCCGAATCCGCTTGCCACGAAGTATTCGCAGTTGACTTCCTCCTGGCCGGGAATCGGCTCGTAGAAGAGCATCGGAATGCCCTTGCTGAGCCCTTCCGTGCAGGTCATGCCGCCGGGCTTCGTGATGAGCAGGTCGGACACGTCCATCAGCTTGTTGATTTCCTTCGTGAATCCGAGCACCTTGATGTTCGGGTGCTGGAAGAGCGGATCGGACAGCATGCGCTCGCGCGCCTTGTCGTTGTTGCCGACGCAGTAGATGAGCTGCACGCGGTCCCGCCAGCGCGTCATGTAGCTGAGCAGGTCGTCGCTGTACATAATGCCCCAGCCGCCGCCCATAATAAGAACCGTCGGCAGCGGCTTCAAGTCGAACTGCGCCTGCAGCTCCGATTTGTCGTGCGTCTGCCAGAAGTTCGGATGGACGGGAATGCCGGTGACCTGAATCCGGCTCGCGGAGATGCCGCGGTCCGTCAGCTTCTTTTTGACCTCGTTCGTCGACACGAGATACTTGTTCACCTCGGAGCTCGTCCACGTGCCGTGCGCGTCGTAGTCCGTGATCAGCGTGTAGAGCGGCGTCCGCAGGCCGAGCCTCTTCAGGCGGGAGACGACGGCGTTCGGAACGGGATGCGTGCAGACGATCAGATCGGGCTTCAGCTGCGCGATCACCTGCGACGTATGGGTATAGAACAACCGGTGCAGCGCCAGCTGGGTGAAGCGGTTGAGCGACTTCTTATATTGGCGGCGATACACCATCCCGAGCAGCTTCGGCTGCTTCGTGACGGTTTTGCGATAGGCGGACACGATCAGCGGACCGAGCACCGGGTTCAAGAAATTGCCCAGCTCGATCACGCGCGTCTGTATGGAGGAATCGAGCGAGCGCAGCCCGACGGCCAGCGCGTAAGCGGCCTGGGTATGCCCGGAGCCGAAACCCTCGGAGAGCAGCAACACTCGTTTTTTATGCATCATCTCACCTGCTTCTCGTACCTGATGAAAGAAAACTAATTTCTCTCTTTACCATATTACGACGGGCGGACGGCCAGCACAAGGACGGAATTGAGACTTGCGTATGATTGCGGCGTTAAATTATCCTAAAAGCGGATGAAAAAGCAGCAGCTTTCAAGAAGACGGGAGAGATCGGACATGGCCGAGCAAGAGAAACGAATGCCGGAGATCGGCTCGATTGTAGCGTTCGCGAATAAAACCGGGCGTTATGCGGGCGAAGTGATGGAAACGAACGGATCCAGGGTGCTGGTCAAGACGCTTGCGGTCTTGAAGCATCCCGAGCAGGGCGACCTGCATCATCCGTACGACCCCGACGTGCCGATGTTCCACGAACGCCGGGCGATGAGCTACACCGAGAAGACGTACGTGCCGCTGGGGGACATCGGGCCGTTCCGCGGCGAGGTGCCGGATTACAAAGCCTCGCTCATGGACGCGCTGCGGGCCGAGCTCGAGGGGCTCGACCGGCTTCGCCGCTGGACGGAGCGTGGAATGGACAACTTGCGGCAGCTGGAGAAGGAGTATTAAGCGATCGCGAAGGAAGCGCGCCGCGGCGGCGTACCGCGCGTAGCGGAAGAGGGAGCGGCAACGGAGCCGCTCCTCGCGCGCACCGAAATGACCAATTGACCATATTGTAATTCCGGTCAGTCGGTGGTATGATGGCGATACGAAGCTGGAGAAACAATAAAGTGGAAGCGGCAAAGAAGAGCAATAAAGATGGAGCAGTGAAGATGGAGCAGTGAAGATGGAGCAGTGAAGATGGAGCAGTAAGGTGGAGCAGTAAATATGGAGCAGTAAAGATGGAGCAGTAAAGATGGAGCAGTAAAGATGGAGCAATAAAGGTGAAGCAATAAAAATGGAGCAATAAAGAAGAAATAGAATCGTTAGGAGGTCGCGGCTCATGGCGGTAACCAGGAAGCCGGTGGATCGGCGGGCGCAGATCGTGGATGCGGCGGCGAAGTCGTTCGCCATGTTCGGCTACAAGGCGACGACGATGGAACAGGTGTCCAAGATCGCCGCGGTCGGCAAAGGAACCATCTATACGTTCTTCGCCACGAAGGAAGAGCTGTTCGGCGAGATCATCGCGCAGCTTGCCAAGGAGCTGCGGGCGCTGGCGGACCGGACGATCGACCGCGACCGGAATTTCTTCGACAACCTGTCGTCGGTGCTGCACGAGCTGCTCCTGTTCCGCGAGAAGCACGAGCTGATCGTGAAGCTGTCGCAGGAAGTGAGGGACATCGGCACGCCGATGGCGAAGGAAGGCATCGCCGAGCTGGAGCAGGCCATCGTCGCCTGCATTCAAGGGGAAGTGGAGCACGCGATCGGCAAGGGCGAGCTGCGCGGCGCCGATCCGCGGCTGACCGCGTTCGTGATGCTGCGGCTGTACGTGGCGCTGAGCACCGATTGGGGCCGGCAGCATGAGCCGCTGACGCGGGACCAGATCGCCGATTATTTCGGCGACCTGATGCGGGACGGGATGGCCCGGCGCTAAAGCCCGGCTCGGGCGAAGGACGCAGGCAGGTCCGGGAAGCTGCCAGGCTGGGCCTCGATGCGGGCGAGATCAAAAAAAAGCGGCAGCCGCTGCTTCTTTTTTTGAGATAAAATGACCAAAAGTACGAAACGGTCAATCATTCAGTTCAAGAGAAAGAGTGGAGGCGCGACATCATGCTGGGTTTATCGTTATTCGGAAAGGAAATGGGCCGGATCTTCCGCAGCCCGAAGCTGCTTATTCCGATCCTCGGGATTTTGTTCATTCCGATCATGTACAGCGGGATGCTGATCGGCGCGTTTTGGGATCCGTACGGCAAGCTGGACCGGATGCCGGTCGCCGTCGTCAACGCCGACGCCGGCGCGGACTTCCGGGGCAAGCCGCTCGCCGTCGGGCAGGATCTCGTCGACGAGCTGAAGACGAACAAGACGTTCCGTTGGGCGTTCGTCGACGCGAAGCAGGCCGAAGACGGCCTGAAGCACGGCGATTATTATTATGTCATCGAAATCCCCGCGGCATTCTCCAAGCAGGCGACGACGCTGCTGGATCCGGAGCCGCATCCGGCTGCGCTGCGCTACTTGACCAACGACAGCGAGAACTACTTGGCCGCGAAGATCGGCTCCTCCGCCATCGAGAAGCTGCAGACCGACATTTCGCAGCAGGTGACGAAGGCGTACGCCAAAGCGGTCTTCGGCAGCCTCGGCGAAGCGTCTGACGGCTTCGCGCAGGCCAGCGAAGGCGCCGGCAAGCTGGCCGGCGGCGCGAAGGACGCCGAGCAGGGCGCCGCTCGGCTGCGCGATAACGTGGCGAAGCTGGCGAGCGGCTCGAAGGAGCTGGCTGGCGGCGTCGGCGCGCTGGATAGCGGAGCGGGCCGGCTGAAGACCGGCACGGCCGCCGTCCGCGACGGCGCGGCGAAGCTGTCCGCCGGCCTCGGCAAGCTGGAAGCCGCCGGCGGCGAGCTGAGCGGCGGCGCGTCGCAAGCGGCGACGGCCGCGGCGTCGCTGGCCGACGGCCTGGCGACGGCGAAGCAGGGCAGCGCCGATCTCGCCGGCGCTGCCGCGAAGCTGTCGGCGGCGCTGGACGCGTACGCCGCCGCGAAGCCCGACGCCGCGCAGGACGCCGCGCTGCAAGGGCTGGTCGCCGCCGCCCGCGAAGTGTCCGCGGGCGCGGCGAAGCTGTCGGGCGGCAGCGGCCAGCTCGCCGCCGGCGGGGCG
>NZ_JAGGDJ010000138.1 GCF_017652985.1 Paenibacillus artemisiicola | reverse complement strand
GGATCTGCACGACGCGCGCGCCGAGACGCTGCTCGACCTGGACGAGGCGGAAGCCGCGCTTGCGAGCGCGCGGACGGCGCTCGCGGCCGGGCCGCCGCCCGCGCGCTATTCCACGGCGGAAGGCGCGGGCGCGCACCGCTCGCATGCGCTGGCGGGCGCGGCGCTGGAGCGGCTGTACCGGTTTCGCGACGCGGCGGAGGCGTACGGCGCGGCGCTCGCGCGCCGGCCGGACTACGCGCCGGCCTGGGAGCGGCTGCTGCTGCTCGGCGCGCTGGACGCTTCGCTGCGCCCGCTGTGGCGGGAGGCGGCGGAGGCGGCCGGGCGTTTGCGGATTGCCGGGACGAAAGCGGGGCTGCGGCCGACGTTTCCGGCCGGCGAGCTGCTGGAGGGGCTGTGCGAGCTGGGACTGCCCGCGGAGGCGGAGGCGCTGTGGGCGCTCGCGGCCGCCCGCCCGCCGGGTCCGCTGGCCGCGGGCCTGTGGCGCGTGCAGCGGGGCGAGGCGGAGGCCGGCCGGCGCGTCTG
>NZ_JAGGDJ010000137.1 GCF_017652985.1 Paenibacillus artemisiicola | reverse complement strand
GTCGTGTATAGGTAGAAGTCAGACCGTAAGGACTGGTGGACGGTACACGAGTGAGAATGCCGGTATGAGTAACGAAAAGACAAGTGAGAATCTTGTCCGCCGTAAGCCTAAGGGTTCCTGAGGAAGGTTCGTCCGCTCAGGGTAAGTCGGGACCTAAGGCGAGGCCGAAAGGCGTAGTCGAAGGACAACAGGTTGAGATTCCTGTACCACCGTAAGCCGTTACGAGCAATGGGGTGACGCAGAAGGATAGTGACGCGGGCTGATGGATGCCCGTCCAAGCAGTGAGGCTGATGTGTAGGCAAATCCGCACATCGAAAGGCTGGGCTGTGATGGGGAGCGAAAATTGCAGTAGCGAAGGTCATGAGTTCAGGCTGCCAAGAAAAGCCTCTAGCCAGGCGAAGGTGCCCGTACCGCAAACCGACACAGGTAGGCGAGCAGAGTATGCTAAGGCGCTCGGAAGAACTCTCGTTAAGGAACTCGGCAAAATGACCCCGTAACTTCGGGAGAAGGGGTGCCTCGGTAGG
>NZ_JAGGDJ010000136.1 GCF_017652985.1 Paenibacillus artemisiicola | reverse complement strand
GGACATCCCCGGATCAGCGCCTGCTTACGGCTCCCCGAGGCATTTCGTTGTTCGCCACGTCCTTCTTCGGCTCCTAGCGCCTAGGCATCCTCCGTGCGCTCTTAGTAGCTTAACCAACGATGATTGGGTTGCGTGATCGATCCGAAGATCGAGCATGCAGCATTCATCGCATACATCGTTAATCTCAGCTAAGAGATGTTTCGCAAATTTCATATCCAGTTTTCAAAGGGCAATCGATGGTTGTTGGTGGAGCCAAGCGGGATCGAACCGCTGACCTCCTGCTTGCAAGGCAGGCGCTCTCCCAGCTGAGCTATGGCCCCAAACAAATTCCATCAAAGCTGAACACATGGTTTCACGTCATGAATCCTACATGTATCTAACCATCAACGTGGTTAGGTAATTCCTTAGAAAGGAGGTGATCCAGCCGCACCTTCCGATACGGCTACCTTGTTACGACTTCACCCCAATCATCTACCCCACCTTCGGCGGCTGGCTCCCTTGCGGGTTACCCCACCGACTTCGGGTG
>NZ_JAGGDJ010000135.1 GCF_017652985.1 Paenibacillus artemisiicola | reverse complement strand
TTCTCAGGCTCCCACCTATCCTGTACAGATCGTACCAAAGTCCAATATCAAGCTGCAGTAAAGCTCCATGGGGTCTTTCCGTCTTGTCGCGGGTAACCTGCATCTTCACAGGTATTAAAATTTCACCGGATCTCTCGTTGAGACAGCGCCCAAGTCGTTACGCCATTCGTGCGGGTCAGAATTTACCTGACAAGGAATTTCGCTACCTTAGGACCGTTATAGTTACGGCCGCCGTTTACTGGGGCTTCGGTTCATAGCTTCGCCTTGCGGCTAACCACTCCCCTTAACCTTCCAGCACCGGGCAGGCGTCAGCCCGTATACTTCGCCTTACGGCTTCGCACAGACCTGTGTTTTTGCTAAACAGTCGCTTGGGCCTTTTCACTGCGGCCCCCTCGGGCTATTCACCCTACCGAGGCACCCCTTCTCCCGAAGTTACGGGGTCATTTTGCCGAGTTCCTTAACGAGAGTTCTTCCGAGCGCCTTAGCATACTCTGCTCGCCTACCTGTGTCGGTTTGCGGTACGGGCACCTTC
>NZ_JAGGDJ010000134.1 GCF_017652985.1 Paenibacillus artemisiicola | reverse complement strand
AATCCAATACCTTGTATTATAGAGTAATCTATTTTATAGTGATTGCAAGAGGTGAAAAAAATGGAAGTTAACAAAGAGGTGTTAAAAGGTCACATAGACACCCTCATTCTTTCTTTGCTTCAAACCACTGAAATGTATGGATATGATTTAGCCAAGCTGGTTAGAGAAAAAAGCGATAATCAGTTTGAGATAAAGGAAGGTACGCTTTACTTGTCTTTAAAGCGTATGGAACAAAACAAATGGATTGAATCCTACTGGGGAGTCGAGCAGGGTCCTGGAGGTAGAAGAAAATACTATAAAATTACGTCAACTGGCAAAGATGAATACAGGCAAAAACGCTCTGAATGGCAATTTTTAAAAAAAATAATTGATTCTTTTTTAGAAGGGGGAGAAAACCAATGAAACGAATCGAGGAATTTATCACTTCTGTTTATGCACATGTAAAAGATAAGGAAGCAAATGAACTTAAAACTGAAATGCGAACACACTTGTTAGAAGCGGTTGAGGAGTTAAAAGCAGAAGGTAAATCGGAAGAAG
>NZ_JAGGDJ010000133.1 GCF_017652985.1 Paenibacillus artemisiicola | reverse complement strand
TCCCGTTAGTTGAACGTTGAATAACAAAATTCATGCCGAAATAAATTTTTTTAATGACGCACGGTAAACTAGATATGCAGGTACATTAAACAGTGAAAATGCAACCATCCACATAGGATGAAGTTTGCTGTGCCTATAACCCTGAATCATCGCCCATATAGCGAACAATATCCAATATATGATGAAACACAATATAATAGCGTATCTCCAAACAAAGGTAAAATACTCGAAGAGGATGTCCACTGACCAATCTCCGGCTTTATAACCCTCGCCACCCATTCCGTTTATGTACAACATGGTCTTGAACGGCTTCGCTCTTTGGTACTCGAATACTACCCTGGAGGACGAACCTTCCCACTGATAAATATGGAAGTTTGTTACCTGAGTAGCTTTCTCTATACGTTCAACAATGACTTCTTTGTCGGACTCGCTTATTTCACCGTCATCGAGCAGTTTAAACGTAGATTCCGCAACTTGTATCCGTTGGGATTCCAACCGGTAATCATTAATAAAGAAAATACATCCAAGGAGTATTCCCAGCACTGCAAAAATAATT
>NZ_JAGGDJ010000132.1 GCF_017652985.1 Paenibacillus artemisiicola | reverse complement strand
AACTGGAGCTCGGGCGTGTGCTCTTCCGTTCCGCTGCCGGCTGCTGCTCGCCGAGCCGCTCGCCGGCTCCGGCTCGCCCGGCAGCGGCGCGCTCGTCCGGCTGCGGCGGCTGCTCGAGGCCGCCTTCCCGGACGGGCTCCGGGCGATCGCGTTCGCGGAAGCGCCCGGCCGGTGCGGGATGCTCGTGCTCGACGAGCGCGAAGCCGGCGCAGACTTCGAGGCGCGGCTCGCCGAGGCCGCCGCGCGCCTGCCGGACGCGCTCGACGGGCTGGCGGTGTACGCCAGCGAACGCGGCCAAGGGCTTGCCGTCCTGCCCGCGCTGCACGGGCAGACGCTCGAGGCGCGCCGGCGCGCCCTGCTGGGGCGCCGGGCCGGCCTGCACCCGTACCGGCGCCCCAGCAGGGCGCCGGACGGCGATTGCCGCCTGCCCGACATCGCGGTTTGCACCGAACGGCTGCTGCAAGCGGTCGAGGCGGGCGACGCGGCGGCCGTCCGCGCGGCGCTCAACCCGCTGTTCGGCCTGTTCGCCGGGGCCGGCGCGAAGGACGACTGGGCCCGGCTCGCCGCGTGCCT
>NZ_JAGGDJ010000131.1 GCF_017652985.1 Paenibacillus artemisiicola | reverse complement strand
GGCATCCGTACACGCTCGGGCTGCTGCGCTCCATCCCGCGGCTGGAGGAGGAACCGGGAAGCGAGCTGTACGCGATCCGCGGCAGCATTCCCGGCATCGCGGACATCCCGAAGGGCTGCCGGTTCCATCCGCGCTGCCCGTACGCGATGGACCGCTGCAGGCATGAGGAGCCGCCGCTGCTGAACGCGGAAGACGGCCACCGGGCGGCATGCTGGCTGGACGGATTACCGGAGGAGGCTGCGATATGACGGAACCTTATTTGGTTGAAGCGAAGGCATTGAAGAAGTATTTCCCGATCAAGAAAGGGCTGCTCAGCCGGGTCGTCGGGCACGTGAAAGCGGTCGACGACGTCAGCTTCGGCGTGCGGCCGGGCGAGACGTTCGGCCTGGTGGGCGAGTCGGGCTGCGGGAAGTCGACGCTCGGCCGGGTCATGCTGCACCTGCAGAAGGCGACGGGAGGCGAGGTGCGGTTCAACGGCCGGGACATTCAGCAGGTCGGCCCGGGCGAGCTGCGGGCGCTGCGGGAAGAGATGCAGATCATCTTCCAGGATCCGATGGGCTCGCTGAATCCGCGCTTCCTGGTAC
>NZ_JAGGDJ010000130.1 GCF_017652985.1 Paenibacillus artemisiicola | reverse complement strand
ATTGGGGTGAAGTCGTAACAAGGTAGCCGTATCGGAAGGTGCGGCTGGATCACCTCCTTTCTAAGGAATACCGTTTCCCGAGCAGGAAACGAAAACGACAGGATCGCTCATGTTCAGTTTTGAAGGAGCAAGTCTTCTTCAACCTAAAAGGTCGAGTCCATCAGCTTTCGCTGACGGGAGACATCATAACGATGGCCTTTAGCTCAGCTGGTTAGAGCGCACCCCTGATAAGGGTGAGGTCGGTGGTTCGAGTCCACTAAGGCCAACCATTCCCTTTACGGGGCCATAGCTCAGCTGGGAGAGCGCCTGCCTTGCAAGCAGGAGGTCAGCGGTTCGATCCCGCTTGGCTCCACCAACAACCATCAATTGTCCTTTGAAAACTGGATATGAAATTTGCGAAAGATCTCTTAGCTGAGATTAACGATGTATGCGATGCGATGAATGCTGCATGCTCGATCTTCGGATCGATCACGCAAACCAATCATCGTTGGTTAAGCTACTAAGAGCGCACGGAGGATGCCTAGGCGCTAGGAGCCGAAGAAGGACGTGGCGAACAACGAAATGCCTCGGGGAGCCGTAAGCAGGCGC
>NZ_JAGGDJ010000129.1 GCF_017652985.1 Paenibacillus artemisiicola | reverse complement strand
GGCATCCGTACACGCTCGGGCTGCTGCGCTCCATCCCGCGGCTGGAGGAGGAACCGGGAAGCGAGCTGTACGCGATCCGCGGCAGCATTCCCGGCATCGCGGACATCCCGAAGGGCTGCCGGTTCCACCCGCGCTGCCCGTATGCGATGGATCGCTGCAGGCATGAGGAGCCGGCGCTGCTGGACACGGGCGGCGGCCATCGGGCCGCTTGTTGGCTGGACGGACTTCCGGAGGAGGCGGCGATATGACGGAACGGAATCAAGCGGCACCGTATTTAATAGAAGCCAAACAGGTGAAGAAGTATTTCCCGATCAAGAAAGGGCTGCTCAGCCGGGTCGTCGGGAACGTGAAAGCGGTGGACGACGTCAGCTTCGGCGTGCGTCCGGGCGAGACGTTCGGCCTGGTGGGCGAGTCGGGCTGCGGGAAGTCGTCGCTCGGCCGGGTCATGCTGCACCTGCAGAAGGCGACGGGCGGCGAGGTGCGGTTCAACGGCCGGGACATTCAGCAGGTCGGCCCGGGCGAGCTGCGGGCGCTGCGGGAAGAGATGCAGATCATCTTCCAGGATCCGATGGGCTCGCTGAATCCGCGCTTCCTGGTAC
>NZ_JAGGDJ010000012.1 GCF_017652985.1 Paenibacillus artemisiicola | reverse complement strand
ACCTTGGACGTGTTGGATACAATAGGGGAACCTTGCAGCGCGAATCACCCCAAAAACCCATATGGTATCGATCTTCGGGGCAAGCGCTTAGTTGAGAAAGGCAGCCATACTTTTGGCTGCCATTGAACTATCGTGCCCGTTAGTTTAATAACGGTTCCATAATTTCCGTAATTTGCTTAATAACCAAAGGTACGTCTTCTTCATTACGGTTTACGATAAAGAAGTGGTCAGCTTCCCCTATTTCCGGAGCCGATGAATCGCTCTCTTGTTGTCGAGCTAGTACCTCTTCGAAAGTTGACGCACTCCGAAAAATATCTTTACTTCGCTGGCTTTCTGTTATCCGTTCTTTAATTACGACTTCCGGAATATCGAAATAGACAAGAATGCTGACAATTCCATTCCTACGAAAATAGTCCAATAAATTCATACGACCGTTTCGGGCAAGGTTAGAATTGCAAAGTACGAGATTACAATTGGTCTGTTTTACAGCGTAATCGACTATCGTTTGGGTAACTGCATATTTCAGCGTATTTGGTCCTTCTTTCGGACGTAACGACTTGTAGTGAGCATTAATGAAAGATGCGTGATTATCTTGGTCAATAGTAATTGTGTTTTTCAACTGCGATTCCAATTGTTTAGCAAATGTCGTCTTACCACTGTGTGTCTTTCCTACCGTCATGACTACAATTCGATTCATCAAAAGCCCCCCTCACAAGTTAAAAGATTCATTCCACACATTATTATTGCAATCCTGCCCGTTAGTGTAATCATGTGATCCACTAAGTACCCTTCTTTTTGAAGTATGCTGACATAGCCTCCACATAGAAAGGGTGTCCAGCCCCAGGAATGGGGTGTACACGAAAAAGAGCGCCATATGGCGCCCGGGATCAATCATTCTTTTTGTTTCTCCAGATGTAATCATTCAATTTTCTTTCCACTTCTTCTTTACAGTCAAAACAGACAGCGACAGGATATATTTGTTCTCCCCTGTATTTATATTGCCCAGAGAAAGCAGTAATCCACCTTATCTGCTGGCACATAGGGCAGTAAACTTGTACAGATATCTTATCCATAATCCCCCCCTCTTGCCCTCATAGAAGAATATTATGCAAATGCTCTCTTTAAGTTTACTTTTTTTGGCAAGGATTAGGTGGTTCAGTACAAGCAAACTTTACAATCTTTCATAAGATAAAGCATGTCTCTTTATAAGGGGGAATTGACGTGTCTGTTGCTTTTTCGACTGGAGTTGTTACAAATACTAGAGCAAAAGGGACCGCGGCATCAACCATCGTCCTAAATATAAACAATATAACTTCCGCCGGTTTGACGGTAATTGTAAAAATCTTTGCTTCCGTCGATTCAAACATATTCTATTTGGCGACAACGTCAGTATTATTTATACCCATTGGTGCCTATGAAGTTAGAACATTTAATATTGCAGGAAATGTAGCTTATGAGTTTCAAGTTTCGGTGCGACACACAAGTCCTGTGGGACCAGAAGCTCTAGTCTCGGTGTATGGCATCGACGAATTCGGAAAATTGGTCAATAATCAAGGTTTTGCTCCTGAGGAGTTAAGTGTGATTCCGGTTTTTGATGTATGACAGCAAAGAAGACTGCTGAACTCAGCAGTCTTCTTTATGTTTATAAAATAAAATCTTCGAACACTGGCGACCGCAGCATGCCATTCCGCGTCCAGTTGCGAGTCTTCACGCGCGCCCGGATCAGCGGTTTGAAGTGTGCCGCAAATCGATCTTCCTTGTATACGATTTGGCTTTGCACGCTTCGGAGCGCTCGCTTGTGCTCCTCGTTGATACCGAACTCAATGATGCCCGCCGGTCGCAGCCGGCCTTCGCCTTCTTGAATCGATGTAAGCCAGCCGAGCTGACCGCGGCGTACGCCAGTGATGAACACTTCGGCGTGAGTCCAGTTGATGACCTTCTGCCATGCCCACGATCGGGTGCCGACTGCGTAACGCGAACGTAGGTCCTTAATCACTACACCTTCGAGACCAACCGTGCTGACAGCTCCGAAGTACTGAACCGCGCTGCCGTTAGCCGGCATCACCTTCGTGTATCGCTCCGTCTCCGTGAACGCCTCAGCGAGCAGCTCCTTGCGTCTGGATAGTGGCAGGCCGGTCACGTCGATGCCTTTGTGCCTGATGATGTCAAAAGCGCAAAACGTCGCTTGCTCGCGATTGCTTCGCGACTGGAAGCGGCTCATCATCGCCTCGAAGTCTGGTTTGCCGGCTGAATCTGTGACAATGAGCTCGCCATCTAATATTGTGCCTGACGGTACCGGAGAATTATGCAACTCCGGAAATTTATTAGTGACGTCGTTCTCGTGCCGTGTGTAAAGCCGTAACCCGTCCATTGTGGAAACAATCAGCCGAATGCCATCGAGCTTCAGCTCCGCGACGTGATGCTCTTTATCGAACGGCTTGTTCTCAGCCGCGTACTGCAACAGCATTGGAGAAACAAACATATCCATCACCCAATGCCATTATAAACCCTCGCGGCAGCCGTGACCGGCGGTAAATAATACAAGCCGGTTGTCCTCACCGGTCGTTCGCCCCTTTCTGACAACAGCCCATGCACCATACCCTTATGAACATATACTGCGGTGTACCTCAATTAAAGGAGTTGACCTCAATGTATGGTGTTGGTGGAGTAGGCGGAGTAGGTTGTGGACCTGTCGGTGGTTTCGGCGGCGGCAACGTGCTCGGCATTATTCTTGTACTGTTCATTCTGTTAGTAATCATCTTGCGGGGAGTACTTTGTTAGGTAATTGACTCCATTTGAAACCCCAGCTACGCCAACCTCCTGATGGTTCAATAGCATCACATACCGATAAGGTCTGCTATCCCACAGTTGGCCTCTCCTGAGAGAAGGCAAAAGCCCCAGCGAGCATTGGTCAAGACCCCATTTAGTGGACAATTAGAAAAAGCCTTACTTAATAAGCTGTCTCCGGTATTGTGCCGGAGACAGCTTATTTAATTTTCTCTGCGGACGATGGTTGTTGTAAAAATAGATATATTCTTCGATTCTGCTTTGTGCATCCTCAATGGATCGGATATCATAAGGGTAGAGTGCTTCCGTCTTCAAATGAGAGAAGAAGCTCTCCATTGAGGCATTGTCGTAACAATTGCCTCGGCTAGACATGCTGATTTGGGCGCCAACCTTGGGCAGCATGTCATGGTAATCGTAGGACGTGTACTGGGATCCCTGATCGCTGTGAACGATCAGTCCAGTCACGTCTTTTTCCTTGTCAAAAGCCTTCGAGAACGTCTGAAGGACGAGCTCGTTGTCATTGCGTAAGCTCATGTTATAAGCTACCACACTCTTCTGGCACAAATCCTTAATGGCAGAGAGGTACAACCACGTATCACCGACTCGAAATTGGGTGACATCGGTGACCCATTTCTGGTTAGGCGCATCCGCTTCAAACTGTCGCTCCAGCAAATTTTTAACGACTCGGTCACCTACATGCCATTTACGGATATGACGGTATTTTCGGCGTATCTTAGCTTGCAGCCCCATCTCTTGCATGAGACGAAGTACCTTCTTATGGTTCATCCATACTCCGTCATCTTGTAGCATGAACAGCTGAATCTGGCGGTAACCGTAGATGCCTTTGTAGCGCTCAAACGTGCTTCGTACTCGTTCTTGGCATGCTGATCCTTATCTATTTCCTTACGTTTTAAAAAGGCGTAGAATCCGCTTCTGGATAGTCCGACTTCTTTACAAAGTTCTGTAACGGTGAAATGCTCTCGGAGCTCTTCGACGAGCCGACACTTTTCTGGTACACCTCCGCCTTCGTAATGGCCAACCACTTTTTTAGAACGGCGTTCTCCATCTCTAATCGTCTGACATAACTGTTTTCATTCGCATAATCCTTCCTCTTCCCGCGAGTATCCGTCAGCCCGAAATCACCCATTTGAATGTATCGTCGCATCCAAACCTTCAATCGTCCCACATCAGCAATCCCTAATACTTCCGCCACTTTCTGCTTCGTCATTCCTTGAAGCCGCAGCTCGATAGCTTTCTTCTTCGTCTCAAAGCTATACGTTTGGTATTGTCGCTCCTTTTTTGCCATAACGAAAAGCACCTCCTATAGGTTTTCATCGGTTTAAACACCAGGGTGTTTTTCCAATGTCCACTATAAGGGGTGCAGTTCACATTCGCTGGGGCTTTTCTTTATTATTGTTCGTATCTTTAAAGGTAATTAGCTACGTTCCGGTTCATGATTACGACTACGGCCTCTCAAGCCTATCAGACAAAGCGATCCCAACCAGCCCAACCAGTCCCAGTCCATACCACTGTCATCATTCGTAGCAATGGCTCGATAGTTGCCACCAGCAGTCGGTGTGCCATTGTAGCTGTTTGTATTCATTCCTTGGCCATCACACGACTGGTTATTCATACCATTGGTACTTTGGTTAGTGACTGTTCCTTGAGCGCTAAGTATTCCAGCGCTTAACATTAAGGTCATACAGTCAACCAAAAGAAATTTAAAGAGATATTGCTTTTTAATCGTAATTCAACTTCTTAACAGGTCGTTTGATTTCTTAGTTGTTTTTCCTGTAGTGGAGTTTTTTATTCTGCAGCTGTTATCATCCAACGTCTCAGCAAGCTTCTTCAGTTCCTTTAAATCCAAGGGCACACCGCCTCCACCCACCGGATAGGCGTAACGAAGAAAGGAAGGGGTATCGACCCATCGAGAAAGTGGGAGTTAAAGCCAAGGAGGTATGTGGAGCAGCATGCGACAAAGGATAGTAAAAGGGCCGAAAACTCGCCCCTTCTGTTCCCGCATACTCTTCGGTTACCAAGTTTGCCGGTACATCCCCCATCTTCTATTCGGAAACGGTTTATCTATTGAGATATCCTGCGAATAAGCGAAAAAACTACACCGTACCCAGGGAGTTCAATCAATAAAATAAAAGCCTGTACCTGACATTTCGTCAAGTCCAGGCTTGATTTATGTATTACAGTTTTACAACATTCTCAGCTTGCGGTCCTCGTTGGCCCTTAACAACATTGAATTCAACACGTTGCCCTTCGTCCAAAGATTTGTATCCTTCGCCTTGAATGGCAGAAAAATGAACGAATACATCATCGCCAGTTTCCCTTTGAATGAAGCCAAAACCTTTTTCCGCATTAAACCATTTGACAGTACCTGTTTCCATTAATTTAAAACCTCCACAGTTTAAACATTTTGCCCACAAAGCGGACTATTCATAAGTATATCCCATAAAAAAAGAAATTTGTCTAAAAAATTATTTAACATGACCTGACCTGCTGATCATTTCTAAACGTAAGACGACTTTCTACCCAATAAAGGTTGAAAGTCGTCTGTTGTTCAATCGCTTTTTCAAAACTGATATTTCATAAGTTCTTTAGTCCATGTATCGCAATAGAGGCTGTTTTTATACAGTATACTTGCCGCCTCGCAGCGTCCAGGCGAGCGTCATTTGGGCGAGGCCCTGCCCACGCACAGCTGCCATTTCCTTATAAGCCGATATAGATATAAGACCCGCGCAATGGGTGAAACCGCATCGACGGTAAGCATGTAGAGATGCGCCGGCTGTTCCTGGAACCGCCGGTCGGGAAGCTGCAGTTTAATCTGGTTCTTCGCCTGCCAGCCTGCGGCGAAATCGCCTCCTCTCGCCTGCTCATAATTCGCGGCATAAGTGCCCATGCTAATGGCAATCATTGTCTGGAGGCAGGTGAGCTTTCGTGTTCCGTATCAGAAGAAGTAATCATTCGTCCCTGTCGGCGCATCCTGCGGTCGAGTTGGATAACGGAGATTTGAAACGGAAGATGGAACAGTTGAAGCAGCATTTCTCCGACACCGAAGATTTGCGCTTTCAGCAACTCATCGTTCACGGCCAATCTTGTGCATTGTCGTATCTTCAACCGCTGATCAAGCCCGAAATCATCCAATCGACAATAATGGAGCGGCTGCAAGATTCGGGCGCCGATGGTATCGAACAGCTTCGCGTTTCTTTCGATGCGCGGATGTCGACGGATCTGCATCGTATCGGCGCCTGTCTGCTTGAAGGGTTCTGCGTGCTGGTCATGGAGAACGAATCCGCGGCCCTTATGCTGCCGGCGGCGCAATCCCATAACCGGACGATCGAGGAGCCCAAAGGCGAGCAAATCATTAAAGGGTCGCATGTCGGCTTCGTCGAAAGCCTGGAAACGAATATAAGCCTCCTGCGCAATCGGATGAAGAGCCATCGCCTGAAAGTGAACTACTTGACCATCGGAAGTGTGACGAATACGCGCGTCGCCATGATCTATATGGATCGCATAGCCGATTCCAATGTGACGGCTGAATGCGTGAAAAGGCTGCACGCGATTGATTTGGATTACTTGTATTCGGCCGGCAACGTCGACGAGATGCTGGAAGAACATCCATTCTCGCCGTTTCCGCAAACGCTGCAGACGGAGAGGCCGGACCGGGCGGTTTCCTACCTCATGGAAGGCAAAATCGCGATTCTTGTGGACGGCGATCCTAGCGTACTGATTCTGCCGATCACCTTTCTTTCCTTTTACCAATCGCCCGACGACTACAACAGCCGCTGGATAATCGGTTCATTCTATCGATTAATCCGGATGACCAGCTTTATTCTGGCGATCTGCTTGCCGGCAATTTACATTGCGATCGTATCCTTCCATTCTGAAGTGCTGCCGATCGGCATTCTGTATTCCGTGAAAGTGTCGCTGACTTATGTGCCGTTGCCGCCGATATTGGAGGCCTTCATGATGCAGATCATACTGGAGTTGTTGAAGGAAGCCGCGATTCGGCTGCCGGGGCCGATCGCGCAGACGATCGGAATCGTAGGCGGTCTCGTCATCGGCACAGCCGTGGTGGAAGCCCAACTGGTATCCCATACAATGATCGTCGTCATCGGGTTGACGGCGATCGCATCGTTCGTGGCGCCGATTAACGAGTTTGGCACCAGTCTACGGATACTCGGGTTTCCAATGATGGTCGCTGCTTCGATGTTCGGATTTTTCGGCATTTCGATTATGTTGATGCTGATTTTTATTCACCTGTGCAAAATCGAAACGATGGGGATTCCATATTTCGCGCCGTTCGGACCGTATCACGGCAAACAGTGTTGGAGAGACGTCTTTCTTAGATTGCCGTTATGGGCGGTCAATAAAGGCGCGCAAAGCGGAGAGGCAGGTCCGATGAAGCGGATTGCGTTCGGGAGGTGGAAGCGTTCGTGAAGCAGTCGATCACCAAAGCCCAACTGTTCTTCCTGATTATCAAGACGCAAATCGGAATCGGCTTACTGTCCTTGCCGTCGGAAATGCAGCATATTACGAAGGGCGATTCCTGGATATCCGTTATCGTCGCAGGACTCGTAATCCAACTCGTGCTTGTCGTATACGGGAAGCTGCTGGTCAAGTTTCCGAATGAAACTTTAAGCGATATTACGATACGGATTCTAGGCCGGTATCCTGGGAAGGCGGTCAACTGCGTCTATTATGTGTTCTTTGTCCTGATTGCGGCTTACGCGACAATGCTCTACGTACGGCTCATCAAAAGCTGGATGCTCACCTTGACTCCTCCATGGATTCTATTCCTGTTGATTATCGGTACAAGCTTGTATTTGGCGCTTGATAACTTGCGCGTCATCGCGAGGTTCTTCGTCCTCACTTCGCTCTTGTTCATCGTCTTAATTCTGATCAGCTTGTTGAACTTTTCGAATGAAGTGCATCTATCCTACATCATGCCCGTGGGGCAAGCCAGCGTGTTGACTATCTTCAAGGGAAGCGAGCGAACGTTCTTCGCCATGCTAGGCTTCGAAATCACGCTTTATTTCTTCTCGCAGGTTGATGGCGGCCGGAAAGGCATATTTGGCGTCATATCGCTGGCAAACGGTTTCGTTACTTTGTTTTACGCGTATTTTGTCTTCATCTGCTTGATTGGTTTCAGCCCGAAGGTGCTGGAGCAGGTGAATGAACCGGTCCTGTTCCTCCTGAAAGGGTTGACGTATCAATTATTCGATCGCTTGGACCTGATCTTCTTGACCATTTGGATCATTCCGATGACGGCGACAATCGTTTCATATCTCTGCTTGGCCGGGAAGAGCCTTACTGCCAAACAGAGCTCATACCGAAAGCTGGTCTGGTTCAGCGCAGGGAGCGTCTTCGCCATCGGATGGTATTTGTCGACATTGGAAAGCACGGAGCTGGTCGGCAAATGGTTCGAATACGGCTATCTGATTATGATTGCGGCGGTGCCTGCACTGCTGTGGTTCGGATCCTTGCTTATCAAAGACGGCCGGGGGGCGGAAGCGACTTGAAACGTAGAACAATCAATGCGACATGGGGGCTGTTATGCCTCATAACGTTGACAGGCTGTTGGGACAGCCAATATTTGACCCACAAAAAAATCGTCAACGGCATCAGCTTGGATGCTGCAAACGGCAACCGTCTCCTGGGGGCGGTGAGGGCCGTTACATTAGAGAGTAAGGGAGGCGGACAATTCGACGTCAAGGACGAAATCGTGCATGCGGTCGGGGATTCGACGAATGAGGTCGGAATGAAGATCGACAATATGCTGCCGGGCACGCTTGAAGCGAGCAAGGTCCATGTGATTATTATTGGGGAAGAGCTTGCGAGGAAAGGCATGCTACCTGCATTGGAAAGCTTCTACCGCAATCCGAAAGGGTATTTGAAATCGAACGTGCTGATAGGCAGAGGCAAAGGGTTCGATATTCTTGCGTTCAAGAAAATCGAAAATAATCCCATCGCGTTCGGCATTAAGCAAATCTTCGAAGGATCTGTTAGCAAGACAATTGTGCCAGAGCAGACGCTCTATTCGCTATGGAATGAGATGACCGATCCGGGTCAGGATACCGTAATGCCGATGATTCGCAAAATGAACGACAAAGCGGTGATTGTGGATGGCGTCGGATTGATGAGCGGCGGACATTATTCCGGCGTGTCGTTGCCAGAAGAAGAAAGCACCTTACTTCTGCTCCTTATGGGTAAACTGGGCAAATTCGCCGCGATGGAAACCGATAGCGATGCAAATGTGGTTTCCTTTCGAGTGGTTAAAATAAAGCGATCCATGGACCTGTCTGTCGATGACCGCACGTCCAAGATCGAATGCGCCATCAACCTTGATCTATACGGGTTTATTGCAAGCGACCCGAACAGCTTGAGCGAGGCGGTCGATCGCGAACGGATTAAGAATAAAATCGCCGCTTCGCTAAACAAGCAAGCAGTTGCGGTCGTTAGCAAGCTGCTTCAAGCAAATTGTGATGCGCTGGGGGTCGGCAGAAAGCTAAGCGTTAGTCGGCCTGGGCTGTGGAAGAAGATCGATTGGCAGAACGGGTATAAGGATGTCGCGCTTAAGCCGAACGTTCGAATCCATCTAACCGGCACGGGAATCATCTCGTAAGTCGAACCGCCCAAGGGCGGTTAATTTTTTACCGTCGCATGCGTGAAACCTTGCTGTACGGTAAAAACACCATAACGAATAGACCCAGCGAACATCTGAATTGTTTTTACAACAACCATCGTCCGCAGAGAAAATTAAATAAGCTGCCTCCGGCACAATACCGGAAACAGCTAATTGGGTAGGGCTTTTTCTAACTGTCCACTAAATGGGGTCTTGACCACATCCGCCGGGGCTTTTCTTTTTGTTCAAATGATTGGCAAGAACTTTATTTCATGAAACAACAAACTGCGATCACAAAATTGTTTCTGTCATCCGATATGCACTTTGTTTAATTTTTGCAAAGGCCTCATTACGTTTAACGCTTGTTTCCACGAGATCCGTTGTTGCCACGGGAACCATTGTTCCCACGGGAACTGTCGTTGCTACGGGATCCGTTGTTGCCACGGGATCCGTTGTTGCCACGGGATCCGTCGTTGCCACGGGATCCGTTGTTGCCACGGGAACCGTTGTTGCCACGGGATCCGTCGTTGCCACGGGATCCGTTGTTGCCACGGGAACCGTTGTTGCCACGGGATCCGTTGTTGCCACGGGATCCGTCGTTGCCACGGGATCCGTCGTTGCCACGGGATCCGTTGTTGCCACGGGAACCGTCGTTGCCACGGGACCTGTCATTGCCACGGGACCTGTCGTTGCCACGGGACTTGTCGTTGCCAGGGGAACCGTCGTTACCACGAGACCCATTATTACCACGAGACCCATTGTTACCTTGTGACCCTTGTTCTGGCAATAAAACCAACTCCTTTATCATCAGATCATTATATGTTATGTAGCGAATCTATTAAATGATTAGGTGTATGCTCATTAACTAGAATATAGGGCAAAAACGTCATCAAATGTCATAGGGTTTTGAAGATCCTGCAGCGAAGAGAATTACACCAAGTTCGAACGTGATAATTTAACTTTGCATTTCTCCGAGAACCGCGTATAAAACCACTTGGGGTTTCAGGTTGCAGTACCGTTAATCATCGCGGGCGTGGCCGCGTAGACAATCGCGCGATGCAGCCTGTGCAGGTTGCGGATCCGAAGCTTAACGGTGTCGCCGGTGCCAATATGCCGTTTGCGATCATTTCTCAACCTATTTAGTGGTGCTAGTGAGGGTGATGTAATTTAATACCGAATAAAAACAAGCACTTCAAATGATGCCTGTTCCAGGCAATCATTGAAGTGCTTCTCCGTTCTAGTTATTCGGTTATTCTTAGGATACTAGTAAAGAATGACCATAGCAAGCAGTGCAACGGAGATCATTACACCCTCGCCCTGCCCTTAAATAACAACAGGACGGTAGCTTTTTCAGTTCAAAAATTTTTATTACAGCAAGGCCAAATAACGTTTCCTTTCGAACTTGGTGCAATTTATACTGCATCACATTGGGCGGTAGTCAGACTGTGTTCGAAGCAACGCTTTCTACATCCACGATGGAGCGGGCCTTAAATGGCTCCGATACCAGAGCGAAATACTCCCCAAACTTAATCGAGAGCTGCGTCTTTGCAACGTCCCTGGTCATCCCAAAGGTATCCTCGAACCCCCGGCAAACGATGTGATAGTTAAGAATCAAATCCTTTTGTTCGGCTTCCCACCATTTGATATTTGCCTTCCGCAGTTGCATACGAATATTTTTCAGATCGGCAAGTATTAAATCAATCAAACGATCAGCTGCTTTGAGGAATATCGGGCGTAAAAGATTCGTCGAATTTTCAATCTGATTGCGGTTAAGATCAATCATCTCGAGCATTTTGAGCAATATGATGTTGTCTCTGACGAGACCGCGCTCTTCAGTCGTAATCATTTTTGCGAATTTATCCTGCATAGCGATGCACCAATTCAAACGCCAGTATATTTTCAATTGCGAATACGCGTGGTCCTTTTGATGTTAAGCAATACGCCCGGATCTGACCGTCAGCCAGCGATTTTACTTCAATATTTCGCTGTGTAATTTGACCGCGCCGATCAACGTAGACAATCTGTAATGTATGTCCTATATATTTTTCGAGTTTCAACGCAATCCCCTCCGGTACGAACGTATGATCTTATTATAACCAGAACATACGTTTGTCATGCAAGAGGTATTTTTATGCAATAGGTCTGACCTGAGACCTTCCGTACCGTTGGTTCCCACAGGGTTTATAGTATTCCTCTACTTTGTCCTTGCAAACGGTTTTTAAAAAAACCGAAACAACCGGCGAGTATTTCATCAAGGTATATAACAGTCCAAACTGGGGAAATTATTTTCAATCCCAAAAATAGGAGGTCAACAAAATGGCAAGAAACAATTTAGTTGTACCGCAAGCTTCGCATGCTCTAGACCAACTGAAATTTGAAGTTGCTCAAGAACTGGGTATTCAGCTTTCACCTGACGGCTATAACGGCAACCTAACTACTTATAATGCCGGAAAGATCGGTGGATCCATAACCCGCAGATTGGTCCAAATCGCCGAACAGAGTCTTGGCGGAGCAAATAACTTTCGTTAGTATTTTTCAAACCGCTAACAGGGCGGCCTCGAATTGAGGCAGCCCTCTTTTATGCATCGGTCAGCATTGATTTGCCTGGTGATAGGCTGAGCTGTATCGCTCAAAAAGTTGCCGGAAAATGTAGTAAGGATCCTGCATTTGTTAAGATCAATTCGATGGATCAAATTTGAGTATACAAATTTTGTTTTTAATGTATGATAAAAGATGTCACGATTCACTTTGCGATATGTCCTACATATCGCCTTTTTTATTTTATCGACCAATCTTATGTCTGGTAATGACAAACTAACTTACAATGGCCTGGCTTTTAGATTTTGTATCGTTTCGCTGCTCATTAATCTCGAACACCTCTTAGAATCTATGGGATAAGAATTAGCCTTAGAGAAGAGTGACCTACGATTACTTTCTTAGAGGACAATAAAAGAATATAATAGTATATAATAGTAAACCAAAGAATATCGAGGAATAAACATTCAAGGAAGTGGTCGAATGGTGATTATCAAAGTCAAAGAAGTGCCACAAGCTAAGGTTCATTCAATGGAACGTGTACGTAGGGCTTGGCGTATCTAATTGGTTTGTCTAATTCCTTGTGGGCTTATAGCCCGACGGTAGAAGAAAGACTATATGACTCGAACAGGCAAAAACAACTGGACATTTAGTCCGCGCTTAAAATGCATTCATAATTGAGAATCAATCACCCTGCTACTGGTGAAAGGAAACCTCATCAAAAGTGGCGAGTAGTGTCAACAGGAGGCGATCTACATGTTCAGCGTAGGCCAAGAGCTCTACCTTGAGACCGATCTTAAACGCGCCAAGCTTGCGCAGCTACCGGTCATGGTAAAGTACGATGACGGCGAGATAGCTGACTACGGCGGCCCTATTCAGGAGCTCAATAAAGATGCCGTCAAAATCAACGGCATGTACTATACAAAAGCCACCTGCCGGTTCTACGTCCGGTAAGCGGCTTTGATTAACTTTCTCCAGTAAAATAAATTAATGATGCGCTGCTCCCCATACATTCTGAATTATTACCAGTCATGTCAAATTTCCATCACATATCCTCCATTTTCTCGAAAAAAATACACCGAAAAATAAGCAGGGTCTGCTCTGCTTGTTTTTCAATGCTTCCGAAATGTCTTTGCCTATTGGCTATTTGGATACCTTCATGATCTTGCAGAAGCTTCAAGCGAGTTGTATTGGTAAACATCATAACTCTTTTCACATATGGTTGATTTTCAATTATAGTTTTATTTGATCCATACATCCTCCTTATTGAAAAGGTAATAATTCCATTGCGTTTGTGATTGGCATCCCGAAACTACATAAGGAACTTGATGTTGGAGATTTTTTACCTTACCTCCTCTTCAAGGATGCTGAGGAGCCCCTAGAATGAATCACCTCTTTATTTCCTTACCTGCGGCAGCTGCATTTGGTTTTTGGATTGGAGGCTATATTAATCACATATCAGTTCGATTTGCAGAAAAGCCGAGCTCTCCTCCTCCCTATTCATTGATGATCCGATTCATGTTAGCCGTTTGCCTTTGCTTATGTGTTTGTTCGATTCATAGCTTTGCTGAGTGGTTTATCGCCATTCCCTTTGCTATTGTCTTAGTCGGAATCTGCTTCATTGATTTATTTCACAAAGTCATACCTGACATAGTGACGCTACCTGGGATTCTAGTCGCTATGATACTTCGACTATGCATACACCCGCTTCCTTTATTAAACTATGTCTTGGCAGCCCTCGTTGGAGCGGGAGTCTTTTATCTGATAGCCCTTTTCATCCAGTTGACTTCGAAAAGAGATTCGATTGGCGGCGGTGATATTAAGATGCTGGCTATGACCGGTATCGTGCTCGGACTAAAGTTAAGCATCCTCTCTGTGTTACTTTTCAGTTTTGCAGGGTTTATTGCCGGCTTGTTTCTTCTGGTGACGAAAAAACACAGCCAAGAATTTGTTGTTCCGTTCGGTCCTTTCATTGCTGTCGCATCACTCGTTAGTTATTTATGGGGATCCTCATTTCTTAATTGGAGCGTACACTCGATGCTATAGAAGTTACATCACACGGGCAGCCAGTCAGGATGATCGGCTACCTTTTTAACTAAAAGCAGCATTGAAGTTTACCATCATCCCACTGCCATGGCTTAATGACAACAAACAGCCCAGAGGATAAATTCATATCCCCTGGGCTGTTTTCTAATGCAAGCGGTGTGTTGCAGTCTCGTCCCAAATGCTGTCCTTAATGGTAATCGTCATATTGCTTGTTTTCTTCACGCCATTTGAATAGGTCACAACAAAGGAAAAAACATAGGGACCGTCCGTAAGTTCATCAAAGTTACTCTGCCACATGCTTCCGCTCCAGGAAATCTGCTGCGCATTGTCCGCTGCAAGATTGACCTCTACCCCATTCATGGACACCTCAACGCCAGTCGCTTTAGTCGCGGTTCCGGTATCCGTTGTTTGAGCTGTAAGAATAAATTTCTCCCCCGCCCAAAAAACGCTGTACCCACGCGGGCTATCTTGTGTACCGGATTTATCCATATTAAATGCAATCCTGCGTTCATCCCATTGAGGCGTATGGTTCACTTGTCCCTGAATGGACAGCGGCAACACCTGAATAGTTTTCGTCACGATAACGGGCGGTGCTTTCCCATCAGTTACCGTAAGTTTCACTGTGTAGGCTCCGACCTTCGGCCCCACAAGCGTTGGCCCGGTTATCGCGTACGGACTATCTAATGTATAAGGGTACGTTGTTTTTGGGCCATCCGGATCCGTAACTTCGTATTGAGCACTAAGGGTATCCTTATCCGGATCGTCAATTGCCTGCGAGATCTTAACCGTGTCGCCTTCATAGACCGGCTTCGGTGACCAATTGAAGCTGGCAGTAGGCAGTCGGTTCGTCTCAATCAAAAAGTAGTGCGGATCGCTGTAATCACTCCAGTCGTATCCATCGAAAACACGGACAATGACGTACATGTTTACGTGCTCTGGAAGATCGGCACCAGGAACCCAATCATTCGCATGCGATGTCTTAACGCCGGAATCATATTGCAACACGCCACCATACTTATAGATTTTAACTTGGAATTGAGACTGAGCGTCGGTGTCTGGATCCCAATAGTTCCATTGAAAATCCGGTCTAAGCACGGTTAACTTTGTCGGGTTAGCCTGATCGACACTTTCTGGCACGGTGATTGCTGCCCCTGGTTTCTGGTTCACGATATTCACCTGCAGACTAAATTCCGCCGATGCACCATCGGAGTCTGTCACTACCTGACGGACCTTGAAGCTCCCCATGCTGCTAAAGCTCTTCGTCCAAGTTGTTCGGGAATCGTTTGCGAATGTCTCTGCTCCGCCAGTCGTTGCATTTGAAAGATAGTATTCATGCGGCACCTTCGTACGGTCGCCGTCTTCAGCATCATAAGCCGTAGAATCGAAAGTTATGGGCACGCCGCGGAACGTATTGATGTGATCGGACGTAAAGCCCGGAACCGGCGGCGCGTTCGGCGGCGCCAAGTCTGTCACCGGCAACAGGACGACGTACCAATCCGACCAGGCGCCATACTCGTCAGCGACCGCCATGCCGACCTCGTACGTGCCGCGCTCCTGCGGCGCGGTTAGCTTCGCTTCTTTATACACGCCGCTTGGTGAGACGTAATAAAACCGTTTCTTCAAAATCCCTTTGGTCGCCTTGTAATCGATTCCGGTATCCTCGGTCGAATAGTCTGTGCTGCTGAAATACCTGTCCGGATCGTAGCTGTAATCGGTCCACAGTACTTTGTGCTGTGCGTCGCTGTCCAGCGTGAACTTGGCGATCGGCCGGCGGTGCACCGTGATTTTGTTGGTGAATTCGTTCGATGCTTTCCGGTAGTCGGCGAACGTGTCATTCGGCGAGAGGTAGTCCGGATTCGGATCGTCTTTTGCCTTTAGAGTGACGAGGTAATCCCCGACCTTATCGAATGTGAGCTGTGCATTATGGAACGTCTTACCGTTCAGTGCCGAGACGCCCTGGTTGTGAATGAAACGTACGGTATGCTTCACGGACCAATCGTATACACCGCCAGCCGGTGGGTCGTTCTCCGGATCACTAAATACGATGTTGTTGTACTGAATTTCCGCTTTTGCCGATCCTTCGTCCCAAATCGCATACTGATCGGACCAAACGTCATTCTGCACGAGCGGCTTATACGCAAGCCCGCTGAACGTGACGAACGACTTGTTCGAGAAATAACCGAAACGACCTACGGTATACGTTTCGTCATCCGTTTCAAACAGGGGCGTGTTGTCGAGAAACACGACAAAATGACTGCCGTTCATTTGCAGTTTCACCGCGTACGTCTTCTGACTGAGCAGCGGATATGCTTGCGATTTAAGTACGGTTCGCGTGCCGCCGACGTACTTCACCAGCTCAATCTTGTTCCCATCCGTCTCGAGCGCATAGCCATTCTGCCGATCCTTCATGCGAAAGGAGAATCCGATCCACTCGTTATCGTAATCCACGTCATCAATTTTGAAGTAGAATTTCACTTCATCATCGGAAAGCGAGAATGGCGAGTAAAACTGACCACTCGTGAATGGCTTAAAGAGGAGTGGATTCGTTGTCGGCTGACCGACCGAAACGGTCATGCGCAGCGTATTCGAATACGTCCCCTGATCGGAGCTTGACGACTGATTGGCTTGGGATAGTGTGACGTACACGCCGTCCATGTAATAGGCACCGTAGATTGGCTGTGTCGAGTAATTACAGCCAGTGGACACCGTACCAGTTTCCTTCCCTGAAGCATCGTACACGGTATTTTTACCATAGATCGAATACATGGTAGACATGCCTTCACAGGTGACGCCTTCTCCCAAACTGGTGCTGTATCCGTCCGCAGTTTGACTAAGCCGACTCTTCTGCTTCAGATTTCCCGCAAAGTCTGTCGAGAACTGCGTGTACGGCCCAAAATCGCTTCCGCCATAGTGGTACATCGTCATGTCGTCGCCAGTTAACGAATCTGCTTTACGTTTGATCGCACCGGAAGAGCTGCTGAGGACGAAAACGCGTTCGTATAACATGGGGAGGACATCACCGGGCCTTGTATGATCGTAATAAACCTTTGCATACAGTTCATTCTTCACTGGATTAAAGAAGAAACCGCCTCGCGTCTCCGGGTAGGAATACGCGGTGAGGAACGAGTTTGCTGGCGTCACGCCGATGCTTTGACCGTTAACCGCTGGGTCGTTCCGAATAGAATCACCAATGTATTGCCGCCAAGCGAGCGAGTAATCCGAGTTATATTTCGCAACATTCAGATCATAGTAGCCAGCGTTGTAGGCCAAATTGGCATACGTCTCTAGTCGGTAGATGTTACCGGCAGCGTCGGTCATGCTCGCTACGGCGATATAAGTAGGCATGTCCATTGTCTTGATTGCCGGATTAATCGGCGCTGGTTTCGTCCAAGACGGCAGCTCAACCATGGACATGTCCCGGTTTAATTTGAAGTGATTTTCACCTTCATTGGCTGTCCCGGTACAGAGAATGACACTGCTACCTTGTACACCACAAAAATCCATGCCGCTGAAGGCCGTTTTATTATAATAATATTGGTCGAGCGTTGTATTAATGAAGGTGCTGGACAGCTCCTTCCCCGTTCGGACATCAAACACACCAATGTCCGAAATTGAATCCTTTCCGAATTCCCAATTCCGTTTAATGTACAAATACTGATCGGCTAGTTCATATTGCGGTGCATCCTTCATATAGATGTTGACGTTTTTCTTCAATGTGCCATCAAACAATACATCTACGGTTCGGCTGCCGCCTAGGCTTGAATTGGTCAGCACATAAGCGTTTGGATCACCGTTCGTGTACGCTTGAGAGACTGATCCCCAATCACCGAACACATCTTTTATCGGCGATAGCTTATGCGGATCAAGTGCGAAAAACTCATCGTCATAATAGTAGGTCCATGACCCGTTATTGGAGTTATAGTTGCTTGTTGTATAGTGATAATCATAGATCAACAGCTTTTTAGTAGACCGGATCTTAGGCGGATTATAATACCAAGTCAGAAGTCCGTCGCCCTTTTTATTTAAGAGATTGGTGACGAGGGTGGACTGCAGTGTGGATCTCCAAGGGTTTAGCTCGTTTGAGCCAAATCCGTTGTTCGTTAACGGATAAGCCTGATAGGAAGAGAGCGTTCGGCTGAACCGGGTCATCGAATATTGATACGCTTCATCCGTTTGTTGGCCGAAGTTCCGTCCTTCCCCGCTGATCATATTCCCTGTCGTTGTCCGCCACAAGTTGTTGGTGTTGTAAACCAAATTATTGGTACCCGGCACATAAACCGGCCATTTTACCATCTCTTCCGGTTGAATGCTTGTATACGGATCAAGGTTTGGATTCGGATTGTTCCCTTCCATCTCAAAGGAGACTTCCGGTGCATTATTCACAACATCGAGCGTCAGCGTTGTAGGTGGATCAGAATCCGTATTATCCCACTGTCCGTACTCCTCCGTTACCTTCAAGTAGAACAGGTACTTGCCGACCTTCGACGGAGTAAACTGAAGCTTAACAAGCGTGCCGTTTGCCGTCTGCCATGTATCATCCCCAAAGCCGTTGTTGTTCGCGTCATATTTGTACTTGTATTCTGCTTTCACAATCGCATCAGCATCCGGACTCATCGATTTATTCAACAAGTCCAATTCCGTGCCACGGACCGATAACGGCGGAACGACGAGTTTGGCGACCGGCGGGAGATCCGGCTTCACGATGATCGTACATGTCGCCGGCGTCAGCGATTTCAAGCCATTCTCATCGTAGACAGATAACGAGACCTGTACGGTCGTATCCGTCGTGCCCGGATTTGGATAGCTGGTCTGCTTGTTCGTCCATTCATCGCGGCTGTGGTCGATCTTTAAATACGTAATTGGACTGTAACTGCGATTGCTGTTAATTGCACCATCAGGAATCGGATGGTTCGCGATGACGGTTGGAGGGCAGTCGATGACGGGAACCGGATTTTTTGGGACGACTTCAATATATGTACAAGCATCTGCGGTCGCGCCCCACTCGTCGCGCATCTGCGCGCACACGTATTGGTACCCTAACGTGTCCATCTTTACGTTATGCTGCCCGTCAACATATTCAATGCTCTTGGATGGAATCGATTGGACAAAGGGCGAACCGGCCGCGAAATCGAATCCCATAAAGTAAATCGAATCTCCGTCCGGATCGTTCGGCGTCGGTACGGTCGGATCGTTGATAAAAATCAAATTGAGCGTCGTTCCCTCCACCACTTGATGCAACGGTTTCGTAGGTTGGCCGGGATCGACGAAGCCGATCTCAAATGTTGGCGGGTTATTGACGGTCGGCCCCGTCACTGTAAGTGGCTTGGGGCCGATCCAATCTGACGTGCCGCAGCTCGTCACAATCTGCATGTAGACGTTATGCACGCCGACCCCGATCACCCATGGATAATTACCAAACGTGAATGTCGAATCCGTTGTTTGGCCTGTGACCGGATCTCCAACCCACGTTCCATTTCGTTCAATCTTGAATCGGTGCGAAATGTAGGTGCAGCCCTTTAATTGAAAGTCCCTTGGATGCAGCCTAAATGAATCTTTATAGGGAATCGTGCTTGGAATGACATCGAAATCCCCGGTAAAATCAAATGGCTTTTCATAAAAGAATGAGACGTACGCTTTTGGCGTTGTTGAATTGACCGTCACCGATTGATTGGTCTTAACCGTTACCGTGTTGGAGTAGGCAACATAAGATAAGTTACTGCCCTGGACTGCGCCGTATGTACTGTCTGAGCTGTAGCCTGCGCCGAACGGTAGAGATGCGACCGGGATGGTCTGCTGCTTTGCGAGGGTATATGTACCGTTCGGTCCGATTCGGACCATATGCCGAATGTTGATTTCTCCGGCCGTTACCGTAGAATCGACATCGTAGTAATAATATAGATATACAGGATTCGGGAAAGTTGCTTTCGTATACGTTCCAAGCGTGTACTCGCCGGAATTATTAGAGCCACTTGGGATGCTGCCGGACGTGGATTTTTTGTAACCAGCATATACATAGCCAGCGCCAGCGGTTGGAGCGTCATGTGTGAATAAATAGGAGGTCCCTTCCTTCAGCACCTGTTCCCGATCGCTGAGCCCTGCGATACCGTCGAGGCTGTTATTGTTGGTGTCAAAGTGCTTTATGATCACCTTGCCATCGTTAGAAACCTTGTCATAATAGTAATTCACTTTGTACGTGTCAAAGAGACCGTCGTACACAATAGACGGTGTTCCCGATAAAAAAGAGCCTTCAGCAGGATCACTACCGTCGGTCGTCTTCTTGTATTTATTTGCGTATGTGTACCCTGCAATGACATCCGGTGTAGGAGGATACGATGAACCGGCATTCATGTCTCCAATTTTGGCTGGAGACAAGGAATCCAACGACTGTCCGTTTGTGTCCTTATGATGTACTTCATACTTGCCATTGAGTGTGAACTCGATAAGAACTGGGAAGAAGTATCGCAAGCCAACCACATTCTCGGAGCATGAGCTGCAAGTGTCCGATTCTTCAGTTCGAATGTTATATGGATTAATGGCGGATAATGTTCCTGTTAAAGAAATATTGAATGAAACAGTACTTGAATTAATTCCTGACGGTGAAGATTCAATTGGGTTGGAAGGATTGACTCCAACCCAATCCACATAATCGTTCCAGCTCTCACCGGCACGTGAGCGATTGAAAAAATCTTTTTGTCGCAAATTTGCTGGGTCAAATCTATAAACTTGAACATCCTTAACGGTTCTTTCAGGAAAGGAAAATGTATAGGGGGATGTAATGGGGACGTTAGTATCATTGGGCTTATACGTCATCCATTCACCACTAGAGTTTGACCAAATGTCGTAATATACGAATGCAACAGCATAGCGTTTGTTTGAAGGCAGAGGCTGCTGCGTTACAGGGTCAAGTTCCTTAACTGGAGTAACATTTGAATTGCCTGCAGCTGCCTTTACAGTGTCAATGTACTGAAGCCAAAAAAATAAAGACACAATTAATGAAACCAATAGAAGTATAGCGGTAGATTTATTCTTATGTCTAAACCTCAATTTACTACCTCCAAGGATTCTTGATGAGTATCGCAGTAAGTTCATTATTTTTAGTAAAATCTTCACGAATTCCGATGTATGAGATGTTCCTTATGCTTAAGCTCTCGTAGTTACTGATGTTATCGTTTACCTTGTCAGTCAAAGATACAATTGGATGGTATTTCATTCTAATTCCTGAAAGAGGAGAAGTGCGCAAGTATCTAGCTTCTGAACGTAACCGGGCGATGGAGTTATTTAAGAGAAAAAAGTATTTAAAACCGATTGAAGTATTATCCACTATAGATGTCTGAAGGTATGCATTATTATTAGTATCGAATGCCATATCGAGTCTATAGAATGTTCGCGCTCCTAAAATGAACGGGAAACTAGCCTCTGTTAGTACCGCTACTTTTGAATAAGGCATTTCCTCTATATATGCAGCGAGATATTCCTTACCTTTATAAAGTGGTAGATATGGCTTAATATTGACCGGGTTTGCAATGTCTTCAATTTTCGGGACTGATTTGTTCCCAATCCAAACGAAATGAAGAACGCTATCCCACTGAACCGAGACATTTAAGCCTTCACTCACAACACGTAAAGGAACCAATGTCCTTCCGGAAGACACACGAACCGATACGGGTAGAGAATTTGCTTTTCCATTTATCGTTGCCGAAGAAGAGCCAATCGTTAGTTCCAACTTACTGCTTCCCTTCACAATGCTGATCTTTTTGCCGGTCAGCGTCAACTTGCCCCCGAGCTTGTCGGAGACAAACCGGATTGGGACAAGAACAGTTCCATTGACGTTAACTGGTTGAACGTCCGTAGCAATTTGTCGCGCGTTATATAAAACCTTAATAGGCATATTAGTCGGCCGCATAACCGGCGTCCCTGCAGCCGCAGCAAATCCAACGTTAAAGATACTTGATGCCATCACCGTGGCAATAATCGCTCCTGTTAAGCTCTTCTTATTCATCATCGTTTCCCCCAAAAAGTTAAGTAATAAGTACTATTAATATCGGTCACCACATGAAGTTAGTAAAATGATCCAAGATGGCGAGATATTGCTGCAACTCTCCTCTCGATGATGGGCGTTCAAAAGTTAATACTTGAGTACGTATGGGTATTCATCGAAATAATTGTTGTATATTAGTTTATTAATTAGATTATATATCATAATTGAATACACCTATTCTACCTTTACTTAGTAAAGTATACTTCCTGTACAGCCGGTAGTAATAACGGTTCATTGGAAAGCGAGCCAATACTCTCATGTATCGTATCGACAACAGCTACGATAGATGGACCCACGATTGTCTCATCAATGGTCCGTGTTATTTTTGTAGAGCTCCCATTGTTTAAAGTCACCGCACATGTTATGCGTGAAGCTATGAGGGAGTATGAACATGTAGTCGGGTTTTTTCCTAGGTTAAATAGCGTTCCTGCTTCATAATCAATATAGACTAGCTCATCCACATGGACCGGTGTCCCCGGCTTTAATTTACTGCCGGCAACTGCAATATTGTTAAGGTCTAGTCCCATATTTAAACGAAGGTATTTGTAGAACATGTCCTGGGCGCTAATCCCTGGAGTGATTGTATCCAATTTAAAATTGCCCTCTGCAAGTTCCACTTCGTCAATTGATAACGAACCAGCATGGACCGCAGCATTTAAGTCGTTTTTTAGTTTATTTTGCGTACTGTACAGCAATATATAATCAAGGCAGTACACCATGACAATTACAGAAAAAAGCAAAGCAAGAATAGAGAAAATCATTATTGAAACCCCGCCTCGTTCGTTACCCAAAATTTTCAGTGGTTTCATTTTTGTTCACTTCTTCCATAGCCTTCAAGATAGAAGTATCCTGGATCCTCCGTCGAGGCCACTCCGAAGAAGACCATTAATTTCGCCAAATCTGAAGCGGGATATTGAATTACAAGTTTAACTGTCGGATCTGCATCGTTCTTACGTACTTTATTCATCGTGCTACCTGCGAAAGTTGGAAAATTGGTTCCGCTTTTAGTTACTGCATCATAGCCTAAACTGGCCATTTTAGTTCGAATATCGTCTTCTATGGCAGGTGTCAAGTACCCAGCTGTTTCAACCATTTGAAGGGCCCGGTCCTTGATATCGTCCAGTTTGGCCTGTCTCATTTTAAACGTAAATAAGGTAACCATCATAACCGTGATTGCAAAGAAAATCGGAAGGACAATAAGAAGCACAATTAGATCTGAAACTCCCTTTTCGTTCTTAATAGGACCAGCTAGCAGCCTTGCAATCATGTTCTCACCCGCTACTTCCCAATTAATTATGGAGAGGGAAAGCTTTCGCTCTCCCTCTTTGTTTTATGAACCCGGCTTATAGCCATAAGAACGCGTCTCAGTTTTCAAATTCTCATAGCCATTCTTTATGGTATTGTTCATACCGCTAGGGCCTAAAAACATCCATGTGCATATTCCGATAACGATAATCGCAGTAATGATAATTATTACAGGCTTGTCCATCTCTTAATTACGGCGCCGTGTGACCGGCTCCTGGAGCCGTTCCACCGCTATAATCAAAGGTGGCAACTTTTGAATGAACCTTAGAAGCCCCGCTATCGACACTGCTGCCTAGACCATTCGGGTTATTGAAAGCCCAAAAAAGAAGTCCAATTCCGATCACCACAATAATAAAAATTCCAATTGCCTTGTCAATCATCAGCAAAAACCTCCTTATTTTGTCGCTTCTACAATCTTGTCTTTGACATTCCTTCCACCTTGATCGAGCCCAGGCCCTATTCCATTTGGATTGTTGAAAACCCAGAATGTAAGCCCAATAACAATAATGCACACAACGATGATTGTAATGATTTTCTCCACTGGATCCCCCCTTAAAATATTTGCTGAATAGTCGCTTGGAAACTCATATACCAAGGCAACAGACAGAGAATGCCCGTTACTAAGAAAGGTATCAAAATGACAAAGGTTACACGCAAAGGCGAGGCTTCAATCTTCTTTTTCACTTGAAAATCTCGCATGGTATCAATATTGCGAATCTGTTGGTGAAATAAGTTGATGATTTTATCCTCTGGCGCGTTCCAGCTAGCCAATAATGTATTGGTCAATGGAAGGACTTCATTGATGCCAATCTGTTCTCCAAACTGGTTAATGGCAGCTCTTGGATTGTTCATCCAATCAATGAGCATCTCGTCTACATAAGGCTTGAGGACCTTGCAGGTCCTCCCCGCCCGACGTATTGCATAATAAAGGGGAATTTTATCAGTCATGCAAACAATTAAGCGATGTGAGAACTTAACAATTTCTTCTGCTAATACCTCTCGGCGCTGTCGAGCAAGCATGACTAGAAAGAGAGGGGGCGCCGCATAGGAGAGCAACACGATAACGATAAAGGGAATGATGGGAAAGTTGGTCACATACCCATTCAAACTATTTCTTAGTTCGTACAGCACGAACATTAATAGGATGGTTACCAGCGGCAATGCAAGACGTAGCATATTGTAATGAAACACTTGCATCCCGAACGGATTACCGGCGGTTTTTAATCTTCGTGCGACTTTATAATTAGATTTTCTGACATTTTCTCGAGTTACAGCAGTCGCGTACTTTTCTTGAAAGAGTTGCCTCCTTTTAATCCTCGTAGATGGAATCCTAAGCCTTCTCTTTAACTTGACGGAAAACAACATCGAATACACAATTAAACCTACGCCTACGGAAAAGCCAACGCCAATAAGCACAGATACCATTCATTACTCACCTGCTCATAATTTTTTTCGTCCCATGTACATCGCTCCTATAAACGATATGAAGAGAACGAAGACAGACAACGTGATGATGTTAACCCCGGTTGACGTGTGAAAGTAAAAATCGTAATTCTCCGGATCCATTCTTATATTGAAGTAAACAACAAATGCTGCTAAGCCAATCATGATAAAGGTTCCATACTTGTAAGCCGTCAATAAGGTCAACCGTTTTTCCTCGTTGTATTCGGAGTTTTGCATTTCACCAATCAACTTAAACAGCGAGGGAGTAATGTTGACCCCGGTATCTACGTGTGTAATGATGATGTCCGCGAAATAATGGGCCCAATCGTTCCCAACACGGTCAGCAAACTGAATCAGTGCTTTTTCTGGCCTTTCTCCAGTCTGCAAATCCATAATAAGGCGATTCCACTCATTGGAGATTTCGAATGGTATTGTACGTGCTGCCTTGTAGATAGCACTTTCTAAGTTCTCAGCCTCAGTAAAATATCCAATAAAGTTTTGTACGGTGGGAATCATGACAGATGCCATCGCTATCGTCTTCTTCTGAAATCGTGACCAGCACCAAAGAAGCGGAACGGTACCAAATAACAAGGCAATGATGATGTCATATCCAGGCGCCGGCATCATTTTAAAGCTTACGATGAAGACAAAAAACGTGATGAGTAAACATAAGGCCAAAATGTAGGTTGCAGGTATTGAAACCTCTGCCACGCTCAGGTAATCGTTAAGCTTCATCATGACCGGATGATATCGTGATGCATGGCCTTCCTTAGTATGGTATCGACCATTATTCTTACGCTTTTGGTAAAATCGGCTTCGCTTCATGACAAGAAATCCGACCATTAGCCTGCCGACAATTGGTTCAACGATAAATATGACGCCAATGATAAAAGCGGCCAGAAATGCGAAATTAATCAGTTGCATCCGTATAGCCCCAATGCCGTGAACTCTTCAGCCGATGCACCATAGCTCATCATGTGCTCCATCAGTTCATGACTAATCTTGTGTTCCGTCCTTACCCAATCGTTTTTTTCTGCTTTCCATTCATATAATGGGCGCATGATAATGTCTCCGTTTTCGGTGGGTACGACCTCTGTGATTTCTGTCATCACGCGAAGATTTTTTCGTTCATTCACTTTGACAAATCGCTGATAAATGACAATGTTGAATGCACGGCCAATGCGGTTCTTGAGAAGGTTGTCATCATGTGTTCGCCCATCTTGCTTAACCATGTCCATGATGTCCGTGATAATCATGCTCCGATATTTTGAGTGAAGGGACACCATGGTATCATGTCCGCGTAATGCAGCCTGTACAGCTTGAGAAGCCTCAGGACCTCGAACTTCGCCAATGATTATGCGATCTGGACTTAAACGAAGAAGCGGTAAAAATGCATCCTCCATTGATATTCCTAGTTCAGGAACCGCTTGATATGGCACAATGTTACGGCCTGGAAGACGCTCATCTAACCGCATCTCCATTTCTGTTTCCAGGGAGAGCACACGTTCAAGGACTGGTATTTCCTTGGCAAGTGCGTACAATGTAGTCGTTTTACCGGTTTTAGTTCCCCCAGCTACGATAATAGATGCATGATATTTTACAAACAGGGAAAGCAGCATTGCCATAGCCGTATTCAGCGTACCACGATCAACCAACGTAGAATGCAACTCTGGATCCCGAAGGATGAAATTCCGAATTGCAATTGTCGGAAAGGCTGAATACGGAGACTGCGTCATTGTAAGCCGTGCTTTATTGAACATATAGGTATGACAGATTGGATGCTGCTCGTTGATACGAGCTCGGCCGTACAGTGCAAGCCTTTCCTGAAGACGAATAACCTGATCCATGTTGTTAAACACCCGTGGAAACTTAACTGATACTCCATCTCGCATGATGTATATGTCAATTCCGTTTACTTGGACTTCTTCGATCTCTTTTCCCTTATATAAGTCCTCAATGTAGCCAGCGCCAACCGTGAGGGCAAAGACCGCTTCAGGTAAACTCATTCGTTCTTGTAGCTCGCCAAGCGAAGCATAAAGCATATGATCATAGATGATCTGCTTTATAATCGATTTCACGCGCTCTTGCGCAATTGGATTGCCGAGGCCGGCTTGATGAATCATTTCCTTGTGTTCGTCCTGCTCTTCCGCCGTTCCATCTGTTTTCTTCAATTGATCCTGCACAATCTTCACAACTTCCTCGAGCGTTCGATGCTGATAACCTCGTATGGAGGCTGTTTTTCTCTTATCTTCTTTTTCCTTTTGAAGGTGCTCAACTATGCTGAAATTAATTCGCTGTGGACGGGGCGGCAATGTTGAAACCCGAATCATGGTCTTCCCTCCTATCCAAATAGTTTGAATAGTTTTCGTTTACCTCTTAGCGCTGATTTACTGTCGGTATGTAACGGCAGGAGTTCAATCTTCGCTTTTTTTGCAATCCATGCTGTTAATTGAAGAACATTTTCTCTAAATCCAGCAACATCATTGTCCGAGTTAAGATAAAGGGGTTGACCATAATTAATTGCCTTAATGCCAGCACCCTTTTCAACGTTCTGGACTCGGGTGACGATCTTAGCCCCCACTGCTTTCTCAATTCCGAATCCGTCCAACGCATTTTTATTGTCTCGATTGACGACTAAGTGGAAATCCGATTCCTTTAGGCCATAGTGCTGCCAAACGCTGTTGTACCAATCATTCCAGGATGATTGATAACTCGTTACAATTGGCTGTACCACAATTAGACGGTCATCGGCTTCTTTAATACATTTCAAGGTCGCTGCCTGATCAGGAAACGTGTGTACGTCTGTGATTATCAAATCAAACGTCTTTTTCGCAATGAACAAGAAGTGACTAATTTCCTCGATTGTAATTTTTTCAGCCCATTCGCGACGTTGAATACCGGTGAGAATATATAGATTTGACACATTTTTGAGCTGATCGCACACCTTGAGGAGAGATGTCTGTTCGAGCGTCCCCGATCCACAATCCGCTTGGATCATTTGATAGCCTTTATCAGATTGAAGGTTAAGATGGTCCCTTACTTCAGGACTCTTGAGATTAAAATCTACAAGAAGGACCTTCTTTTCCGGCATTCTCTGTGCTGCACAAATGGCGGTAGAAATTGCGATCGTTGTAGCACCGTCCTTAGGGGAGGCGGCCATTATGGTTATTAGGCGTCCACTGCTATCTGTATGTCCAGGTTGCTTTGTTCCATGGCTATAAAGTCGATTGCTCACCTCATCTGCGATTTCTTTTGCTGTCAGCCCGTTTGGTAGGAGGGAAATACAGAGGTCGATACTAAGGCGTTTAATGATCTCCTTATACAGCGAATCTGTTGTCTCTGCAATTAATACAACAATTCGTGTCTTTGCATTCACGGACATTTTTATTAAGCTCATCCATTCCCAGGGATATTCTGAACGGAAAATATCCTCTTGAACAAACAGAAAATCAAGATCGTTTCCTGACTTGTTAAGTGCTTTCTTTAATTCCTGTTCGTTGAAAGCGAAGTCCGCTTCATCACTTTTCAAAATGATTTCACCAATGGATTCAGACAATGCAGGCTTTGTTGTTGCAATCGTAATCTTCACCTTGAAACTCCTCCTTAATGACTCTCCTGATTTGAAGGAAGAGTGGAATTCGTTAAGTTTCCAGTAGTAGAGGAGTCTTTTGTCGTCTGCTCTACCAACGGTTCCTTTGCTTCACTTTGCAAGCTGGTAATTGTACCAAATGAACTCAATGTATTGGGGAGACCTAACCGGATCGTCCCCTCTTTTGTTCCGGCCGCAAAGGTTTGATACTCTTCCGGTGACATGATAAATGTAATATACGCGGGTACTCCCGTCGCGGTCTGACGATAATGATCCGCGCTTGCCTCGTCACGGTGTGCAGCACTACCTGGGAGCGATATTGGACCACCTAAGTCTGCATCGATTATTTCATTGCCTTCTGTATCTTTTACATAAGCTACGGTAAGATCGTTTAATAATTGCTTTGTGTAAACTTTGGTGAACACAGCCGAAGGCTCCACAGATAGGACAGCTTGCTGCTGAGCCTCGCTTATTTCATGACCACTAACATCTAACACCTTTGGCTGCGCATACTCCACCCATGCCACCACTTTATCCCCACGACGCACCATGTTATTTACCGCACCAACAAAATCAATATTGAAGCCGATATATTCGTCTTCTCCGGAAGGGTAAAGCTTGTCCTCTCCGATCTTCCACGAAAGGAATTCCTCAGTCTCCCCGATTGGTATTAAAGCTCTTTTTCCGATAATCTGACTCTGCTCGACGATCGCGTTATCCATATGTTGAACTGTCGGTATCGACACTTCACGTATCATGCTTGATGTAATAAGTTGGCCTTGTTGTATCATTTTTACCGGCTTCCATGTTTGCATCGTCGTTACATCGGTCTCGATACTATTCATGTATTTCCAAAACCCGATTGAACACCCTACTACAATCAACAGGCCAATTGCGCCGGAGATCCATTTCCGATTCATAACCTACTCCTTTCAGTTATTCAATTGTCTGCAAGGCTTCATCTTCGGGCGTTTTCAATTGAGAGAAGATCCCCTTCAGCTTCGCCTTTAAGCCATGATGTTGTTTCAGTAATGCATATATTTCCTTAGCCATTACTGCTCTTGCCATCGGCTTAAACGGTGAGAATAGCGTGCTTTTGAGTTTGAAGTCATCCCACGCAAGTTTCCCATCCCATGCCAGCTTAATCACAGTACTACCGAGATCCGGAATCAGCGAAAGAGTCGGCAACATTACTGCTTCCCTCCATTCGCTTTGCTTAATGTAGCAGGTCCATTTGTTGCCGATTACTTTCATGGGTTTTCCAGGGTATTCAATTCTTAGTTCGTCGATATGTTGAAGACGGTGATTTAATTGCACAGGATCCCCATCTGTGACTATCCAAATTTCATCTGACATGCTCAAAATCTGTTTGCAGCGTGGCTCTTGGTAATGTGATGAGATGTCACAGAGTGCAACAGGAAATCGCTTTGCTGCTATTAAGAGCTTCATCGTTTGTTCGTCTGTCCAATTCTCAGTTGGTCGTACATTGGCTGGGATCCAATTAACGCCTTGGGAGAGCCACGATTTGTCGTTTGATATGTATCCATTCTTCTGAACTTGCTCCGCCCAGGACTTCCATTCTTTTGGAGCATTCATATCACCGTGCAAAAGCTCGAAGTAGGTTGAACCAATACTCGACAATACTGGTTCAAATACCGCAACTGGCACCTTGTTTTCTCCAAGCATTCTTGCGAAGTTGGAGGTAACGAAAGTTGCACCAGCTCGAGGGTACAAGCTAAGAACAGAAATTAAAATGGAATTAAAATGCACAGGTACATGAATCGTAACAATTCTCTCTTCGATAATGATGCGTTCTTTTATTTTCTGCAGCTTTACTTTCTGCTCTTCTGCTGTACTATTCTTTTTTTTGGTTTTCGCTTGTTGGGGCTTTACAAGAGAATCTATAGGTTCCTCAACAAGACGGTTATCATTTGCTATTAAGCTATTTTCTGAAACTACATCATCTTCTCGGTCTATACTCCAGGGTTCATTCGTTTCTGCTACGGGAAGCGGAGCATCCTCGTCATTTTTCTGGAGGCTCGGCTGAGCTTCAACCTCCTCAGCACCGATATAATCATCGTTCTCAACGAACATGGTTGGGATTTCTGAAATGTGCGGAACCTGGAGTAAATGCTTCCTAGGTATATGATCTACTGTTAGTCCTCGTAAACTCGCTTCAAGCAAGTCGGCGTCTAATTCATCAAAACTTATGCAGACGTTACCTTCTGCCTCAAGCAGCAAAATTAAATCGTCCTTGGTTCTGTAATGAATAAATAGGAATACTGTTCCCGGAGATTCATGACGAACAGATCGATATATTCTTTGGAAGGATTCATCGGATTGAACAACTGTTTCGGGAATGATAATAACATCCGCTGGTGAATCGAGTGAGCTCCATTGAGGAATAAAGAAGTCCAACGACTCTATACTCCGTATCACTCTTCCGTATTCAGCAAGCTCCTCGATAACCCATTCTTCAAAATCAGTATCATCATAAACAAGAAATAAACGATAGCTCATGATTTCACCTGCCCGCATACACTCATATATTAATTAATATACTAATACGTTACTATAGGATTCTGTTCTCCTCTTTTCTTTTGCCGCCCGGAGTGGAGGTCTCGACAGGAAGATTTACTACTAAGAGTAAATAGAATTTATTATCCTGTAAAATAAGATCCGCGAGTCCGCTACCAAGTCGCTCAAAAGAACCTTGCCTGTATTCGACTACACGAAACGGAACTTCAATACGTTTTTCAAAAGTAGCTATAGAAACGTGGTTCATCCATTTAAAAGCAAGTGATCGAGAATCATAAACGACTGATGTAAGTTCTCCGAACCTCATTACTGCATTGAATCCCGATTTGTACGAATCGACAACCTTTCCTATGGCGCGAACTACCATCTGAGAAGGCATCGAATATTCTTCTCGAATGTCGTAATAGCATTGCTTCGAAAGTCTGACTTTACTTCGATGTGTCCTTGTTCGGAACCCTATCTCGCTGATGTGATTACACACTAGGTTGAAACGGGACATTACATTGGTAAGTGTATCATGCTGATGTACATCAGTTAGAAGTTGCAGTTTCATCGTATGAAGCACGCTGGCGGCACTCCTCCCTTCCATCATCGCAAATCGTAATAAATCTTCTGGTTCTCATTGAAGACAAAAAATCCATTTCGTAAATCAACAGTTTCATCGAGCAAGTCTTTATCGGTTACAAACCAAATTCGACCCTTTAGATTCTCCTGCTCAGCAATTTTGCTTGCAAGCAAAGCTCTTTCATCAGAGGATACCAAAACAACGATTGTTGTGTCTCTCTCCTCACTGGTAAAGTACTCCTTAAAGAATCTGGCTTGAAAACGTATTGTTTTTAACCACTTCTCATCTTCTCGCTGACACAGAAGATAAAACGGCATTTCTTTGCCTTTCGGATTACGTAGGACAAACCGAGCGGTTGGAATTACAAGGGCTTCCTTTCGTTTTAATGAAGGATGGAATTCAAAATGAACAAGCTCAAATTGTTCTTTTAACTGGATGTATAGTTCATTCGTGATAACATAACGCATTCGATATATCATGGTGGTTGTTTTTGGGTTACGCGGATCTCGCTGTCCAACCATTATGCCATATTTATATTTAAGTATATCTGCACCGCTATCTCCTAGTTCATAAATGCTTGGTCTATTCTTCTCTGGCAACGAGTAGCTGCTCCACTGGGTTTTTCGTAGTAATCCGTATTTGATAAGACGGTTAATTCGATCACGAACAGATTTCCCCCTATCTACATCAGGAAAAAACAAGCGTTCAATTTGCTTCAGTACAAGCCAGCGATGTACGAATACAAATCGGACAAGCTCAATATCACGTTCTGTTATCCAGTTTCTTTCGATTTTTTCGACAATATAATAATATTCGTGTTTTGGCAGCTTACTCTGGTTTGTAATGAATGCATAAGGGTCATCCCATGCTGGCTGTTCAGGAACCGCTGCATTGCTGTGCGGGCTTATGATTGGCGAAACATTAATGTCCATCAGCTTTCCCCTTTCGTTAGATCTCGTATGGAAAATCTACAATTTTAGACCCAATTCTGCGCTTGTCAGCATTTATATTTTTAATACGTACCGACACTCTCTTTCCCACGAGAATTCCGTCTTTAGGCATTTTATTTGCTGGCGGAAACCAAGCAAGTGATTCAATCCCCGGTGCGAGCTTAATGAAAATCCCAACGTTTTGAACGCAACTTGTTATAATGCCAGTATAAAAATTTTCTACTCCATATTTTTCGTGGATTCTGCTCCATGGATCTTCGAGAAGTTCTTTTCTGGATACACGGACATGATGATTATCACGATCAATGAAAGTGATTTTGACTGTAAGCTCAGTTCCAAGTGGTACAAGGGCTTTACCACTAACTGTCCAATCGTGCTCATAGTCTTGGATAGCTAGGACGCAGATAACGCCTTTTATACGGATGTAGATGCGCTCATTCTCAAATCCGGAGACTTCACCGGTAACAATGTGATTCAACTCAACTGTAGACCAGAATTCCTCTTGCAGTTCATCAATTGCTTGTACACGAGAAAGAAGTACAATTCCTTTCTCTTCATCAAACACATTAACCTTCGTGTCATCCTGTCCTAGCTTTGTGACATCAAGAACCATGAAGTCAATTTTGTGGCCAAGAAAACCAACGAGTGAGCTGTACTTCCTGCGATCGAATTGATCCTCGTAAATTAACCCTTTAAGTCCATAATTCAGTTCTACAACTGCACATTGCATATTCTTCCCAAATGGTGAGTGATTCTCAATACCAATAACCATGCCTTGATGGAGCATTCTCCGACGGGCAGACGTTCTATATTCTTGCATTGGGCTGGTTAGTAATGGTCCATTCATCTACTTGCCTCCTCACGTCTAAATGAGATAGTTTCGAACCGACTTTGCAACGGCTGTGGCATTGAAGCCTGGGTGAGTCAGAACGGAATTTAGCCCTTGAATTAAGTTCAACGTTTCATGTCCCATTTCAGACTCATTCCCCATCTTTGTCAGTATCATATTGAATAATAAACTAATATATATACTAATATACTACTATACGACAATGGGATTGAGAAGGACTATTTTATCCGTCAAGTGCCCCGCTGTCTTGCTGCTTTTCCATGCTTTAATTCTATCAAGTGGCAACTCCTGTGGTTCTATCTTCAATATTAGATTTCTTAGTCGTTCATAATTGAAATTAATATCGCAAATTTGTTTCAAACAGATGATAACCGAGTCATCGTAAAAGCTCGTAGCGTCCATTACTTGATCAAACTAAATGAGCTAAAATTTATTTTGCATGAAGCATTCCATTTCCTCTTCTAGGTGGCTATATAGTTCTGATAAACCTTTTGAATCATTCTTAGACACACCTATGACGGGGTTGAGGATTGCCAAAACATGAGGCTCTGGTAGATTGTTATGGATCTGATATTAACTAATCCATCGCAGTAATCTTCCGGACAAACAATGACTCTTTGTGTTTCTACATCGAGCTAGTATCGAAATTGAGACTAAAGATCCGGTCGTGAAAATTGAGAATCAACTGCTCACCATCCTCGTTGCATTCGTCTGCAATTATGTCCGGATAACCATAATGCTGAAGACCGTTCGTTTGAACATACAGAATGTTCCCATCATCAAGATCAGTTGTAGCTACCGGTAACAACGATGGATCAAAGAATTGTCTCACATTGATTCCCTCCTTCCGGAACTTTAATCTGATTCTACTCAAGACTATTTGAAGCACATAATGTTTCGAGAAAATATCTTGTGTATTTTTGACGATATTCTTCAATAGACTTACACCAAAAAAAGAGGTGGTAGCCCACCATTCTCCATATTGCTGCGGTTATCCGAACTCGATTTCAAGCCGTTCAATAATTGGCACATTTTTTTTTACTGTTTTTATTAAGCGAGTCAATTCCATTCTGGCCAAGTCTATTGCGTTTTCCCTTGCTTCCTCAAGAGTATCGCCGATAACACCAAGACGTAATTCAGGGATATAAACGGAATAATTTCTGTCACTTTGATTACCTTCAAATAGCAAAGTAATTAACACTTTGTTCGAAATTTTTGCTGCTGTTTGCATTTTCAATCTTCCTCTCCATGTTAATTTTGGGTCATTATAACCATTTAACGATATAAAGCACCGTATTGACTAATTCAAATGTACTATTTTTAGTACAGTGGAATTGTACTACGACGTATATAACCGGTCAACATTTTTCTTCCAATTCAGCCTCTATTCGACATTTACAGACAACTTCAATCTTTTCTTCGACAATGCGTCTTCTCTAATTCCCATTTAATCACTGGATAAACTTTATAATCATGCTATATTTTTATTAAGAGGTTGTATGCAGATTGGGCAAACTGCGTGAAAGCGCAGGACGCAAAACCACGGGTCTAAAGATTTTTTCTATGATAGCCGGGTTGCCAACTCTCGCCTAAACCTAAATTAAAGGTGGATATTCCAGTGAGCACAAACAAAATCGGGTCCCATCTTGAATCACTCAGAATCGAACGCAAATTAAGTCTTAGAAAAGCTGCCGAAAAAAGCAGGTTAAGTCATGGCTATATTCGCGATGTCGAGCTGGGAGAAAAACGATGTAATGGAGAGGGAACCGAAATCATTCCCCGCCCTCAAACCCTTAGGAAATTCGCGGAAGCCTACGACGCTGACTTCAATGAATTAATGAGAATTGCTGGGCATGTTGACGATCCCCAGCATTCGCCAAACAAACCTAACTGCATTATTGAAATCAGTCTTGATGATGTCCTGTATGTCCATGTTGACGAGAATAATCAAGTTCAAGTCCATCTTCTCGAACAAGTCTATTATGAAATTATGCATTTGCATGAGTACATGTTGCTTGAGGAGCGATTAGAGAACTCGGACTTTATTCGAGTTAATGTAGGTACCTATGTAAACCTAAGAAGGGTTTATTCTTATGATGAAAAAAATAACCGTATCTTTTTTGATCAAAGAAAGGCCGGTAAATTCGTCGAAATTGCATGGTTAAGGGCAAAGTTATTGAAAATGCTAATTGAGAATGCTGTTGCACGTAATAATGAAAATTCGATCGAATATAAAATCGAAACTAATCAATCCCGTTCGTTATTCATTCGTTCAACAGAGGATTAGGAATAAGGACTACTGTATCTCAAGTCGATAGGATTCTACGAATAGTGTTAAGTTCTCAATGATCATCGAAGCTGTCACTAGGTAAAATGAAAATTCGTTTGGCAATATGATATAGAGGAATCCTAAAGATGATAAGAAGATTAAAATCGAAACACATAATCTACTTAATCCCTGTCCATGTTTGGCCATAATTCTAGGACTTGCTAAGAAGGTAAAATGAATTTTGTTTTTTATCAGTACATTACTCACAGTTGTTAATATGAATGTATTGATTAATTCTTCAACAACCCTGCTTGTAGGATCTCCATAATGAAAAGTTAATGACTGTACTAAGAAGCCAAGACCGCACGTAATGGCCGAGATCTGTATTGCATCCCTGATCTTTCTCCTTGACAAGTAAATTACTGTAACCACCATTGAGCAGATTATTATTGGCCCAATAGCTTTCATATTGTAGACATCAAAAGTTAATGTAGTTACAATCCCAAGGAACGTACACATATACCATATCTACTCCAACCCAGGATGCAAAGTACTCCATATAAGGAGAACTCCATTACAATCCCCCTATTCCATGCTTGTTAAGATCGTTATTTTTAATTAATAATAGTGTAATTATCGACTATTGAGATATGATCTTGAACAACTCTCTGATTTAACTTAATGGAATAAGGTATACTGCAGACTTCAACAGGATATCATTGTTGTATGTCAATTAATAATTCAATGTGATACTATATTAGTTAATTGAGTAACAATCGTAAAGGAGTGCAATGAGTTATGTCTATTGACTTTGAAATCGAAGGCACGCTACAGCCTTACTTGGAAAAAATGATCAGTAACTTGCCTAATGGCCCAAAATTGGTTATGCAGGCATTGTCCAAAAAGGATTATAATAAAGAGGATCTTTCTTTAAAAGCAAGAGTCAGAAGGGGCGAGCTAAACTTCGCCGTTTGTTGGCTTGAAGCTCTAGGGTTTGCTGAATTTAACTCCTCCGGCAGACAAAAATTATATAGTCTCACTCCTCTTGGCCTTGCTGCCTTTGAGAAATTCAATGAATTATTTATGGACATTACTGAGGATGAAGATGCTGATTAACATCAAATTCAACCATAATAAATAATGAAGCCGATGTCTTAGACATCGGCTTTTTTCAATGTTCATCCTGAGTTTCGAGCAGCATCAGCACGCTGGGCAAGTTTCTCTTCAAGATCGTTTAGTGCCCGATTCTTTGATGCCAATAGTGTCCCAGTTTTAACAATTGTTTCGTCTTCTACTACTTTAACTTTACCTTGAGCCACCTTTGGCGTTTCATCATCTTCACTATCCCATGCTGAACTCCTAATCATATTTGGACCAGTTTGCGACTCCTCTCCCCCACTGCTCGTTTCTTTAGCTGCTCTCTTCCCTTTTTCCTTTATCTGATCCAATCGATTTTTGGAACTCTCACTTCGGTCTGGCCCCCCACTTTTGGATAGAACTGTACGCTCTTTTGCTGAACCTACCATCTCGGAATTGCAGGGTTCTACATTTGGTTGATTTGATTCTTCAAGTGGCTCGAATAGTTTTCTTGGCAATGGATAAATCAGACCAATCACTGGTTCCATTCTTACGTTGTTGTGAACGCCTCTAAATAGACATTCACCTGGTTCACCTGTCTCTGGATTGTATCCTTTTAATCCTGTAATCTCGCTCGGCATTACTCGATAACGTTTCTCTTCCTTAAGCTGAGTTTTAAACCCCGTGACCGACATTTCATCGGTTCCGCTACTCTGGCCAATTTTATAATCCTCACCAATCATATCTGCATAATACTCTGCGTCCTCATTATCGAGGCCTGCCAAAATGAATTTCTGAACCGCATTTTGTTTAACCATTCCTCCGAGTCTTTCACTAACATCAGTCAATTGGACATTTCCTTGATGAATGACATTTACATACACTTCAAACTCACGTGCCATCTCCAGAAAAGTTGAAAATTCTTCATCTGCAAACATTTCGATCTCATCTACGGTCAGTTGATGCGGACGTACATTTTCAGTCAAATTTCTTCTGAAGGTACTTGCACGCAATAGATTTAGGAACAGCCTTCCTACAGTGTAGGTTAAAGTCTGCAACTTTCCATATGCACCATTTACTAAGATGACCTCACCATTACGTAACGCATCATCGATATTAAAAGTAGATTTACCACAGAAGATTCGTTGGACGTATTTGCTTTCTGTTAACTCACTTAGATAATCGTATAATCCCGAGTACGTTTGCATAGCATGTTCTTGCAACTTGCCCCCACTCGCCATGTTTCTTGTGTATTCAAGAAGCAATGGAACCTCTGTCTCACGTCCGATAAATTCAGACATGATCTCAGCTCGATAGTCATCATTTATCGGTTGAATCAGTCTATTCAAATGATTGTATGTGCAATCATTTCCCAAAACGATCTTTAGTGCCTTGATACCAATACGCAACAATTGCGTCGACCGACTTTTAAAATATTGTTCTGGATCCGGACCTAAATAGCCGTGAAAGGCAGAGACATTTGCCTCAATCATCGGTTCAATGTCTTCTCCTTCAGGCACAAAGAATGGGTTGAGGCAATCAGTCAATGAATACTCTGGATCTAGTCTTCTATATGGCCTACCGGTCCGATCCATGAAGTTTGCCATTCTTTTTATGAACGAACCTTTCGGCTCTAGAATTGTGGTACCCATAAAATCATTTAGAACATCTTGAGTAACGAGTGTAGTTGCAAGAAGCGTTTTACCAGCACCTGTTCCACCTATCGTTTGTTGATGCTGCGCCCGGTCCCCTCTGTTAAGAACAATCAGTTCACTCCCTCGATATTTAGTAGGTACTGTATGAAAAAGTTCAAGTTTACACTCTTCAGAATAATATCTCAGATGACTTAATGAACCTTTCTTACTTAAGTCGATCTTATCAAGTGTGGCAAAGCCTCCATTCAAGATCCCATTCCATTTACTTAATTTTAATTGACTAGAAGTGTTAATGTTGAGTGTTGATTCCTCAGCTGCTTTAGATAATTTATAAAACACTGTTGACCGTATGTTAATTTGCAATGTATAGAACAATGTCAATGCGACTGAACCAAAAAAGAGGATATACGCAATGGTGAGCCCTAGCCATCCTTGTACATAGTGCATAATTATTTGTCCGGCTGCCAGTACACTTAGTGAATTTAAAAACGTTTGAATAACGGGCTTTGAATACTTACTTTTGAAAATAAGTGGGGATGAATAAATGATATGCCCTAAAAAGCATGAAATAAGGAGCGGAATCGCACGATAAAATACTGGCTCCCCTACCCCATAGAACAAATCCTGGTATTTACCCACTAACCACAAAAAACATAAGATTAAAATCGTCAGAACGCTTATTGCTTGCATGTTCCATATCGCGTTTTTATTTGCTGAATCCATTGCATATCGTCGCACCTGAATGAAAATATTTTTGAACATGAACGCAATCACATGCCCTATTGCTGACAATATTCCTCCAATAACCATGCCTATGTATCTCAATTGTCCCGCTCCTTTTATCAGTATATTAATTTACTAGTATATTAATATATAATAATAGTCCTTGTCATTGTTTGACTTCATTCCCATGTGGCGCTATTCGCTCCACCTCTATTTAATAGGTATTTGTGGTGTACAAACTGTCGATCTTACACTTCTTGTATATAACATGTCGTATACTAAATGTAGTTTATTGAATACAAAATAAATATATGTAGTACACTGATTATAGAATATACGCCACCTGTCTTAAACATCTAAAACACTGAATGTAGTCTGTATAATACTTGATAGAAACATATAGTATACCGTATGTGAGATGTGAAAAACAATTTCTGCACATATTAACTACTTAAAATAGGGTGTATAATATATAAAATAAACATGTTATAGACATAATATCCTCATTGCAGTAATTATTGCGGAATTGTTGTCAACTGAATGTATTATGTTTTCTACAAGTAGCAGTTTTGACTTGGTATTGCTTCGGTGTTTTTCCGCTCAGAAATCGGCTTGTCCACTACATGTGATGACATTATCGCTGTAATTGTGTATGATTGACGTACAAGTATTCTACAAATAAACCACAAACTACTTGTGGTAGACATTTTATAGAGGAGGAGAGTCATTGGAGCTTGAAAAAGCGTGGAAAATTTCGGAATTTGCTAAATTGATAGAAGGCAATCATCACAATACAATCAATCAATGGTTCATTGCATTGGAAGAAAAGAGAATCCATTACGTTAATCGCATTCTTGGGGAAAAGGTTTATGATGAAAAAGACCTTGAAATCGGAAGATACATTAGTGAAGGTAGAGCCAAAAAGTATAACCTACAATTAATATTCGATCAGCTTCCAGATGTTTTTGAGTTACGACCATTTCCGTTAGATTGGGGAACAGGGGAGGGAGGATTAGTCGATCTCGAAGCCATAAGACGGCAAATGGAGGCTACCTTCGAAGAGAAGTTTCAGAAAGCCCAAATTGAAATTCGCAATGAGGTTGTATCCGCTGCTACACAACTCTTGGAAGAACATCGTAAATCGCTACCTGCACCGAAATCCGACGAAGAGATCCGCCTTGAAAAAATTAATGAAAAGATGTCTCGAATGAGGATTGAATGGAAATTAGAAGAAAAGGCCATTGAGGAATGGTCAAAGCTGCCGGAAAATGAACGAATGAAGCGCGTTGGGCTCTTCAGAAAAGACGAGGATTTGGGAAAAAGGTCTACGTTTATCCGTCAGTATGTTCAAGAAAACATGGAGGCGGCTTTAAAAGAGGAATATGGTGTTAACTAGGGACGCACTTGTTGCGTCTCTTTTCTTTATCACAAACAAGACGTTAATAACATGAGTTCACCATATGTACTCCTTATTAATAACATATATATAAAGGTAAACCAAAATTGTACTCAAGTTTGTACGGAGGCTCAATATAATTATAATTTAATCAATCCTTAGTTATAACTTTATATTAATTGGTTCCAACCAAAACGAGCAGAAGATTCATCATAATAGCCCTGATAGTTTAATATCAGAGAGTTTTTGACAAATACGTTACGTTGTTCAAACCGATGGGCAGCTGCTAAACGCTTTTTACCAACTTTCGTTCAGGTGAAGATAGACGATGTGAGTCGCCATCGCTTCAACGTTGACGGCCGCATTACCAAAACGAATAGAACAGAGAGTGAGCCCAGAGCACATATCATCAAGGGAATCCGTAACAGATATCAATACCGGCGGCAATGCCCTAAATATGACGCCCGGGAAACTAGCTATTGAGCTCACAGTTTTATCAGCGAGAGTCCGACACGACTATCAGTACCAGCCACAGTGCCTTATTAGTTGTGCGGCTGTAGAACTGAACATAGATCTCACGGTTGTATCAACAGGGAGACAATATGTTCGTGACAGATGCCAGGACTTAAACTTAAAGGCCATTACGATGTCCGTTACGACGAAACTAAGTGTAGGGCTTCGACAAAGGAGGGAGGAAACAGCGGAAAGAGGGAGAGGCGTTGAACGGCGTATACCTTCGCTGCAATGAACACGATCACGGTACCTGTAAACCCAATTTGGATCTGAGCAATTGAGCGCACGATATATACCAGATAGGAGTCACTCTAGGTTCGCAACGCATGCCAGCAAATCTACAAGGCCATTATGATCCCGCTGCGAAATAAGAAGATGACGACTGAGCCATTCGTTCTTTAACAGGGGAGAGATACTCCGCTACGCATCCTTCGCTTTAACTTTCACCGCACACTACTGGTCACTCCATTGATGATATTTGAGTACGCTGTAAGCGCACAGGCATTCTCGCTACGAGCTACGCGAAACCGAGCATATAATCCCCATAAAGTAATAGAAGAACCCAACATCACTGAAGTGCACCCTTGGATAAACATCCTCGTGTTATGCCGATGAAAACGATAGGGTTTTTTTATAGCGATAATGGGTCGGCCGTTTAACGTATAACCTGGAGACAAAGAAGAAAGCGATTGAACTGGGATTGCAAGGGATGACGAAGCAGAAGGTGGCGGAGGAAAGAATCGTCGATGTGGGCCGACTGAAGGCGTGGATGCGCCATACAACCAGATGGAGGAGAGGAGTTAGGACTCTTAGATACACGGGGGAAACGAGAAACATTCCAAATATGGATCGCTATGTTCGAAGGGTGGAAATGGAGAATGCCATCCTCGATACGTTTTCAAAAGCGTTTGAAAAAGAGAAAGACGTGACGGGGCTGATCGTTCACAGCGACCAGGGATCCGCGTACATGTCCTACGACTACCTCGACATGCTGCCATTTGTTGGCGCCGGAAAGCTTTTTCTATCATCTTAAGAGGGAAGGACTCTTACCTTAACATATCCGATCCTTCAAGAAAGCACAAAGCTGAATTGAAACGTTCATACACTTTTACAAACGATCTTAACGAAAGTAAAACAAACTGACTTCGGTGAAGTACCGAAATCAGTTTACAGGGTAGGGTTTTATTTCATTGTCGACGACGGGGTGTTGACCAATCATTGGGGATCCTTTATTCAGTTTGCATATGAACTCGTAACGTCTGCACCAAAAACTTTCTTTGCCGGTCTTGGGCTAGATCCTGGTGCAACCGTCTGTTTGTCAATCGGGGTATTGTCCGAGCTTTTAGGTTCAAAATCATTTTTTATCACGGAGTCATCATTGCCTGTAACAAGATCCGTGCCTTCAGAAAGTTCATGCTCATGTAGTGAGAACGTATCGACACCACTCACCTCAGGTTCAGTAGTAAGTCGTGTGGTGCGTTCCGCAGAAGTTATCTCTTGTTCCTTTAAATCCGGCTGCAGGTCAATTTGAGTAGCCCCGGGTCCTGATAACACGTTCATGGATTTCAGCGTTTCAACCGTACGATGTTGTGGAATAAAATGCTGCAGATTCCTTAGACCGTTTTCAGCGATTTCTTTTTGTATCAGATAACGGATTGAATCACTATACACGCTTTGCAGATTCAACCATTGTAAGACGCTGGTTTCTTCATCTTCACGCAGTTTCATGACTATTGGTTTACCGGGGACCGCTTTTGTTTTTGTTTTTTTCAAAAAGTTCACCCCCAAGTGAAATCGTTATGATCATGATACTTATTGCTCTTTAGCAGCTGCAATTTGCTTTTTGGTTTTTTCTGCGATCGGAGCTGCTACAGTAACTGCTTGGGATTTTAACGCCTTATAAATATCGCTGCGAACAAAGAAATCAAGGCCTTCGGCATTTAACGTCACAGCATATTTAGCTGGGACGTAGAAGAGCTGAATTCGGGAATCGTCACAAAGCTGTTTCAGTTTTGGTTCCAGGTAATCTCGCATCAAGATGCTTCCACCGCCATAAACAGGAACGATGTCGATTTCATTTGCACCGATTTTCAGAATCTGATCTGCAATGTGCTTAAGGATTTGATTGACCTGATTTTCACAGTGCGGCCTGAAAGCTGATAGAGCCTCTGGCAAGAACTTATGTTTCCGACCAGAATATTGGCTTCTCAGGATATCACTGTATTGTTGACGAGAAAGAGAATTAAAAACATGAGGTGCAAGATCCAGAAGATCATCGATCGAATCTGCAATAGCATGTCCAACACCGTGATTTACACCACTGCAAAAATCCTTATCGACCGAATCTCCTCTTGTAAATGGGTCATCGAGCGTTCCGTCACCCAGGTCAACATGAAGAAGGTTTTTTCCATCAAGATAGCTGCCATCTGTATCGGCAGGGAGGTCATAGATCTTCGCGAATTCACTGAACAGATCATTCTCGCTAGACGCTGGGTTATAGCCGCCAGTTCTCCAATCACCATTTTGGTCCATCTGTAATGCAAAGACCGGCGGCGTTCCTTCTTGAAGAATATGAACGTATTCAAACTTAATTTTAACATCCACTTTCTTCGTCAAACCAAGATGGACGGAAACTGTATGTGTATCATCCATGAATTTTTTCTTCATGGTATCAATATTTGCTGGCATGTGTTGTTTAACTGGGAGGGCAGTGGCCATGTCAACGGTCAATTCAATTTCGTTGACATTTGAACCATTCCGATTTGCTTCTTCAACAGCTTGTGCTGCCAATACGGCCAAGGAGCTCACGTATGGAACCTCTTGATCAGATTTGGCGTTGTTGCCCTTCACATACAAGCTCGTAACGTTTTCACCATATGTCTTCAGAGCATGACGGCCGACCGCATACATATTCGTCCGAACGGCGCCAGAGATGATTGACACTACCATGTTATCGTAAATGTTCGAGAGGTTTTTCTTTACATCTAAATCATCATCAGACCAAGGATTTTTGCCAGCTACAGCAAAAACATTTGGTTGAGCAATCAAGACTCCATTTACGTAAGCATCTAATTCAGAGTTACCAAAATCAAAACCTGCATTAGAGTGGAGTTTCAGTTTCATTCTATTTCCTCCCGAGGATAAAATATCATTCTGTCAAAATTGTATTCCTTTTTTAAATCAGAGTCAAACTAAATAAGTATGAAGGTAAAACTGAATTATAACGTCATTTATATTCGGTATTAATAAGTTGAGTAATTGTTTCTCTCCTGGGTCCTTGTGCTTCGTCATTGAGGCTCATAATCCACGGTCATAATTCCACAATTCCACTTTTCCGGCTAATTCGTTGCCGAACCAAGGCAGCCTATATTAAGATAATTTCTGAATCTGGAATATCCATACAAGCTTTATCCAAGGCGGCTTACCACCCGTAAGAGAGGAGGGCTCATTTTTGTAACCATCTGACAATTTTATAAGGTTCCAATGTGTTTCAATATCTCAATCAGAATGAGTCTACACCGTGTTTAATAATGCGTTTCGTCCTTGCTTACACAATAAAGGTTTTATCGTGCAGAACATTGCAGCCATTAATCTTAATGATCTTCTAAAAAACGTAGCTATCTCAAATACTCACCCGAGTCATGAAATCACGACTAATACGAAATGTTTGTGGTATGAAAATGACTTCCGTCGCCATGAATCCGAAAGGAGTGGAGGCCTTTGAAGGGAGAACTGGAACATGTCCCTACAAGTGGAGAAGGTAAGAAACGAAAGGTTCGTACGCCTGGTGAATCGTCGTTTGGTTCTGTTGTTGATCGATTAAGTTCGAGAGATTGGCGGTTCCTAATCGATCTCTACATTTGCAGATGCATGCCAATCTCGGTTGCTGTTGAACACTACTTCTGGAGTAACCCCGTGGATGATCCGAATTATGCCAGATCCTCAAGAGATAAACAGGAGGAGATGCATGCTAAAAGTTTGAAATCAGCCAAACTTCGAACACAACGGAAACTCTTTGATCTTTACGCTAAGGGTGTTTTGGAAAAGTCTAATGCACTTCCCGATGAACTAGATAAAGCGCCTAAACTTAGGACAAGGGTGAAAGGGGAGACTTGGTATTATTTGACCACCCGGGGACTAAGACTTGTAGAGATGAGGATTGGCGTATTAGAGGAGTCCAAGCTCTCGAAACTCGAGCTCGATCTAGAACGGGCAAAGAAAGAACACTTCTGGGAGCTGGCCAAAGTGTATCTTGAACTGAAATACAACCAGTTGGAGCAAATCGGTGCGAAGCAATTTATCGATTGGGATTGGTATCCCTCACTTTCGATCTTGGGAAACAAGGACTTTTATATCGAGGTGCGACCAGATGCTGTCTTTAGATTGGACGAGCAAGTGTTCTACATCGAACTCGACCGATCTACAGAACCCGTGCAGCGATCTCCATTCGTCAGCGCCAGGAACCAGCAGGTATCGATTGAAAACAAGCTGCAGCGCTACAAGCAAGTCATGCATTATAAGGATGCGCCCCTTATCCAAAAGAACGGCATAATTGCCTTTATAGTCCCAGAAGCGAGATATGAGGCTCGTCTGAATAACATTAGAGCGGCAGCAAAGACGGTATTTAAGGGATTCGATACGCAAGTATTCGTTGGCCGCACCATTGGCGATGTATTATCGCAACGATTCGCCGCGGCAGGGAGGAAGGATGGTTAAGTGCATATAAACAAAGTGAAGACGTAACAGAATAAGGTTATGGATTTATTAAGCCTACAAATTTACCAATAGTCGTATATTAATTAGTATAGTGATATGTTATATTATTGATCATCTAATAAGCTGATTTCTATTCTGAGAGGAGGTGAGCGATTGCGTAAAAACATGAAGGTCGTCTTCATAAGTGTTGGAGCGTTACTTGCCTTAATCATGGCGGTGCTAATGATTCGGGATCCGGCACCAAGGGATGAACAACATTCCACGGAAATTGAAAGACCAGTGACAACGTCAAAGCCCGCTCCTGAGGACGGTACCCCCAAAGAAATGGACGGTTCACATCAGTTCGTTGCCGGAATCATAGATGATGCATCCCATGCTGTAGTTGACAAAGCACCGGGTGTCTGGAGCCGAATGGTGGATTATTGGAACTGGTTGATGGAGTTTGATGCTAAATATGCAATCATATTAATTCTCGTGGGAGTAATGGTTGTAGGCGTCCTCATCAACGGTAATAGCGCGAGCAAGAGCAAACGCAAAACACACTAGGTAGGTGATAAAGGTTTGCCGTTATTAAAGAAAAAGAATACGACCGATGACGATTTATCGGAGGAGAAACAAGAACTCAAGAAAAAGAAACAACTTAAACCGAAGAAAGACAAATCAAATAGGCCGCGAGCGCCAAAAGCAATGGCCGGTAAGAAAGTTTTACGTATGTTCTTTTGGGTATTCGCAAGCCTACTGCTCTTGAAAGGTGCTATCGCTTTTGCGCAAGGTAACCGGACAGTTAATCAGACAATCGTTGAAGGAAACACAACACCTGTCATCTCGGATTCCGTTAAGGGCTTTGCGGCTGACTTCGCGACGGAATACTTCTCTTGGGATGCAAAATTCGTTAACGACCGGACAACGCGACTAGCCAGCTTTATTAAGGGGATTGATCCTGCTATGGGATTAAATAGTCTTGACGTTAAAGGTTCAAGCAAAGTCACCTCCGCCGAAATATATGACACCCATCAACTTGATGCAAATCATGTGGATGTGACGGTTGTTGTTTGGCGTGACGTTCAACAACTCCCGGATCAATTGCTCGATGCACAAGGAAAAGCGGTGATGCCGCCCATCTTGAAAAAGAAGACGTACATGGTTGTCCCCGTTACGTTGGCGCAGGAAGGACCCGTCATACAATCCTACCCACGATTCGTTTCTGAACAACCACGAGGGGAGACGGTAGACGACACGTCGATGGGAAAGCTAGTCGGAAACGAAGAGCTAGTAGTGAAAAGCAAGGAGCTCGCTGATAGTTACTTACGGTCATGGTATGAAGGGAATGCGGGCCAGCTTCGTTACTTCTACTCGGACAGTGTCAAAGCGCCAAATGAAATGAAAAAGTCCGAATTCACGTATCAAAGCCTCGATAAGCTGTCTGTGTATGAGCTACCGTCTGGGCTAGCCGAGCTGACAAAGTACCGAATCGAGGTGATTGTTCTGGTAAATAGCGATATGGGTGAACCTTTCGCTAACTCCTGGAACCTTGAGGTTGTTCAACAAGAGGGCCGCTTGTATGTGCTCTCAGATGGCATCACGCCTACAACAGATTCGCTAAGTCATACCGCCGAGAAGGATCCTCTCGCTTCTGAAGATCGGGATGATGCATCCAGTGACAACCTAGATGGACCAACAACAGACGAATAGTTGTATATTAGTATATTGATTAATATGTATTGATGAATCGAAGGGAGATCCAAAAGAATGAAACCCACTAAAGCACAATTAGCTCTCCGTATTGTCGTGCTTTCCTTAACGATTTTTGTCATTATTGCTCCTGTAGCATTTGCTGAAACGCCGGGAGAAAAGCTGGGGCGTTCCATTACCACGAACGTTAACGCCTTAATTCCGGCTGTTCTCGGCATTATTGCGGTCTTTTTCCTGATTAGCCGTGACTGGTTCAAGATGATTAGCGCATTTGCCATCGCATTGGTTGTAGCTGTTTTTATGAACTGGACCTGGGTAGGGAATATCGCTACAAAACTCTACAACGCCTTCATCGCTTAAGCCATGACCGAGAAGAACGAAACGCCCCGTGTCACCGTGTCAAATTATACGCGGATTTGGAACCTTGATTTTGTCATTTACGCGTTAGAAGGGAAGAAGCTGCCGATTCCGGCCAATCTGAAGGTCGTCGGTATCTTCTTCGTATGCGAGTTCATTTTCTGGATGCTTGGAAAAACCATCTTCTTCTTTCTGCCATTTGCGTACAACCATATTCTGTTCCCAATCGGAGCCACCTGGCTCATCGCAAAGCAGAAGCTGGATGGAAAGGCACCACACAAATGGCTGCTGGGAATGATCTTCTACTGGATGCGCCCTAAGCGGCTCCATCGGTACCGGAAATTCGAGCACTTAAAGCGTTATACGTATGGAAGCAAGGTTGTGTATCGCAAGGAGAGGGAGCGTGCTTAGCGCGCTCCTCTTTTTACTAGGAGGTTTGGACATTGGCGATAACCGTTAAAAAGAAAGTCAGCAAGGTGAAAATCGAATTCCCGATTGGCTACTTTGAGGGGAATCTCATCTTTAATCACGATAAATCCGTATGGGCCATCTATGAAATTGATACATTCGTTTATGATCACCTAAGTGATCAGCAAAAAATTGATAAACTGATTGCGCATACCTCATTTCTAACGCTGCTCACCGATCGTTTTCATATTCTTTGGCTGCCTCGCACCCATGACATAACCGAACACCACAGCCGCCTCAAAGAACGGCTTCAAGGCCCATTAAGAAATTGGAGCAAAAAATTCATTAACACCCTGGACAGTTATTTAAACGAACGATATAACGCGGTATCCGGAACCAATAATGCGGATTACCGTGCCTTTATTGCCGTTTACCTCCCCAAGAATGAAGCGAAGGACCTCGTGGATCAACTGGGGACCATTGCAAGCGAAGTGAAGAAACTTTTTTTACATCCGAAGCGAACGATTGAACATTTTACTGGCCTCAATGAACCAGAGGTTTTTGAACACGAGTGGCAAGCCTACACCATCAAAGAGAGGCAAATCTTTGATCGTCTCTCGCGAAAACTGAAAGTCGAGCGGGTCGACCACGAAAAAATCGAATGGTTGATTAAGCGAAATTTCTGGTGGGGGATCGCGGAGCCTACCCTTCGTTCATCCGACATCGATGGCTGGAGTCCGAAGAAGACAAAAGGGCTGCGAGGCGGACTTAAAACCTTCCTATACGATCCCCGCCAAGTCCTTACGCTCACCGAAGGTGACATCGATACCAGCCGTGCACGCCGGGTTACGATAACCCAGCCACATGATGGAGAGGACAAGAAAATTCATCATGCGTACCTTGCCCTCTCAGATCTTCCGGACAATATGGACCACCCTGGCAGCGAATGGCTGTACAGCGCCGCAACCTTACCGTTTCCGGTTCAAATGAGTATTAAAGTCGACGTCCTAGAGTCCAGGGATGCCATCAAGAAGCTCAGTCGCAAGAAAATGGATATCGATAACCAGGTCAAGAATATCAACGAAGCCCATGCTCAGGTTCCGCTCGATCTTCAGGAAAAGCAAGAAAAGGCGTTGTACTTAGAAGATGAGTACAAGAAGCGAAAGAACCCGACGTTCGTTACGCATGTCTCGTTTGGGCTATACCATGCCGACCTCAATATGCTGAAAAGTAACGTGAAGATTTTTCAGGACCACTTCCGCGATATGGGAAACATTCAAATTGAATTGCCTGCCGGCGACCAGTGGCTCTTATTCAACGACTTTATCCCGGGCTCTCCCCGTTACGTATCCGATTATATTCAGCGGATACCGCCTGAGACGCTTGCTGCCGGCATGATTGGGGCCACTCAAAGCTTGGGAGACGGGAAAGGGCTTTATATTGGCACAACCGGATCGAACCAAAATCCGGTCTATGTGGATCTCCGTCATGCCAGTCAGATTAACCGCTCGCCTTCGTTTAGCATTACAGGTACATTGGGCGGTGGTAAATCGGTACTCTTAAACTTGCTTGGCTATCAAAACACGATTAACGGCGGCAAGACCTTGATGTTCGATCCAAAAGGCGAACGATCGCATTGGCCGGACATGCTGCCCGAACTCAAAGGTCATATTCAAGTCGCCACCCTTTCATCGGCACCAGAGGATGTCGGTAAGCTCGATCCGTTCGTCATGCTGAAGAACATTGAAGACGCTAAGGAAGCCGCCATGGACATCCTGGCCTATCTCAGTTCGGTCAAGACGGACACGATCGGATACAGTTACATTTCCCAGTCAGTCATGCGCGTCGCCTCTGAGCCTAAGCCCTATCTCACCAAGTGTATTGACGTCCTCCGTACAATGGGCGAGACGCGCCATGAGGCAGCAGTCATTGCGGAGGTTCTGCATAGCTTTGCAGATTTGTCATTCGCAAAGCTGCTCTTCGGCAAGGGGGACCATAAATCGATTAACATGGATTTCGCCATGAATATTCTCCAGGTTCAGAACTTGAAGATGCCGCCCGTCGAGAAACCGCCGGCCAACTATTCCTTAATCGAGAAGATGTCGATTGCAACCATGTACTCGATTGGTAGTTTCATGGATTCCTTTATCTACTTCGACCGAGGTGTCTTCACGCTTGCCAATATGGACGAAGCCTGGGCTATTCTAGCCACGCAAATAGGCAAGGAAATGGCGAACCGCGTCATCCGGACGGGACGCTCCTTGAATGGTGGACTTGGCATTGCAACGCAAAATGCGACCGATATGGCCGGTGACCTCGCCGGGAATATCGGCATGAAATTTGCCTTCCGAGATCAAGACAGGGAGAAAATAAACAACACGTTAGCCTATTTCGGCTTAGAACGCACGCAGGATAACATTGATTTGATTCGAAACCTAGAGAATGGGCAATGTCTCATGCAGGACATCTATGGCCGAGTTGGCGTGCTTTCGGTCGATGTGGTGTTTCAGCATCTTTTCGATTGTTTCGATACGAGACCGCCTGAAACAGCGGAGGGAGAAGAGGTGCCTGAAGAGGAACATGAATTTTCCATCCTAGCGCGATTTGCGCAGTATCAGGCGGAAGCGGGAGGGGAGGATCCGCATGATCTCGATGATGCAGATGCCGAGGATTCGGATGATTAACCTCCGTTCGCGCTTTATCTTTAGCATCGTCCTAACGCTTCTCCTTGCTTTCGTGGTATCCGCAACGGTCGTGTCCGCGGATGCGATGGATGAGATGATTCCAAAAGATACATCGACGAACACGTTATACAACACGTATCCTTCCTCCCATTATTCGTTTCAAACGGTTTCCCCCGAGCGGCATTTCTGGCAGATCGGCGCGAAGGCTAATGATAGTGTAAGTCGCATTTACGATCAGATGCTGTCTGGGGGCTTCTTAATCGGGGTTCAAATCACCCGCTTCTTCAACTTTATTGCTCGAGAAGCGTTTACCTTTTCCTACATGAATAGCCTTATCGACGGTGCAGAGGAAATTATTCAAAATATCTCCGGCATCCGTTATGGCACCCTCGGCAATGGCCTTTGGAGCGGGATGTTTGGCGTCTTTGCATCCATTACGCTGCTTGCCGTGCTCTGGCAAATCGTCCGATTCAGGTTTCTGGATTCTCTACAGACCATGATCTCCTTTCTCATTGCCCTTGTCGTCGCATTCGCCTTCTTTACACAGGCAGGGACCTTCCTCACGTTCTTGAATGACACGGGCAACGAGGTGGCCGCGTCGATGTATGCCGGGCTGGCCAAACCAGGCGGATTGAGCTCGTCCACCACGACAGGCGTCGAAGCGATTAGTGAACAAATCTGGATGGAGCTCGTCATGAAGCCGTATGGCATGCTGCAATTCGACGACGCGACAGCCTACGAGACGCATACGACGGAAGTCGATAAGGTGCTGAGGTCGCAGCCATGGTCAGACGATCGAGACGTGGCCTTAAAAGCAGCGGAATCCGACTTTCCTGCGGTTAACGATGTGCGTTCAGACGAACAGATGATCGTCCTATTATGTAATGCGGTATTCGGCTCCATCATTATCGGCCTATTAAGCTTTTGGTCGCTAGCCACGATCTATGTTCGACTAAAATTGCTGATTCACGCCATGGTCATGGCGGTCACACTGCTCGCTTCCCTGTTGCCCGGGAGGGAAGCGGGGCTGTCTGTGGTCCGGTCTCAATTTCTCAAGCTAATTGGCCTTATGCTCATGTGCGTGTTCACCATGTTCTTCCTTGATTTATCCTTAGTGGTCGGGCATATGGTTTATAACCTGGTGGCCGTTAAGGCGAAAGCGGGATGGTTCGCGGGCATGTTGCTCGAGTCCGTTGTCATCTTTGTCGTCTTCAAATACAAGGACGAACTAGGATCCGTCTTCTCCAAAGCCGCCGGCCATATCCCAATGCCGGCAAAAGCAAAATCTACGATGGTCGATGCGGTTCAGCGTAATGTAACCCGCTCCCTGTATAACAAAGGCCTTTCGAAAGTAAGCGGCATGTTCAATAAGCAGGAGACTGAAGGGGTTCCGAGCTCGTTTAATCCGAGTGCCCTGTCCAAGTCGAACGAGAACCTGAACGACGCGACAACGGCGAGCATGCAGCTGCGCTACCAAAGACAAAAAGAAGCCGCCGAGCAGATCGCCGCAGAGACGGGGCAGCCCGTGCAATATACGCCGTTTGTATCGAGCGTCAACACAAACCTCCGGACCAATACGAAGAATCCTTTCCGTGGGATGGACAAAGAGTGGAAGGAGGAGAAAGGAAGACTGTTCGCGGTTCAAAAAGATGGGGGAGACGTCCGCCAAGCCATTCTCTCGCAGGGCATTTCCGAGGAAATGAACGACCAGCAAGTGGCGGCGACGATGTATGCCAACGAAAACGCGATACGACAGGCATCCACCTTCATGGTCAACCGCCCGAAAGCGGTCGTGGGTCAGCTGCAGCGGGCCGGTACGCTGAATCAGAACCGGAAACTGGAGACCAGCGTGAACGATTTCGTCATGGTGGAGCTGTTCCAGCGATATAAAGTGGAGTATAAAACGGCGATTGACACATCGGCAGCCTTGGGCGAGTCCGTCAAACACTCCGATTTTGTAAAGAAGATGGACGAGCGTTTCATGGAAGCGGGATTAACGAGCACGAATCAAATCAACCAGGTGATGACAACGCGCAAAGGCCGGATTTCGTATGCCTCGCGATTTGAATCGATGCCGGAGTTCGGAAAGAAAAAGGACGATTTGCTTCGAGCGAATGAGGCATTCCGGAAGGCAACCGGAACCGTTGAGGAGGTGCATCGACCCGTTGCACCGATTCGTAATCCTGCTCCGAGTAGCACAGCGTCTGTTTTGAGAAACGCCCCAGCACTGCCTACAGCGACATCCAGGCGTGAGGCTCCGATCGCGCTAACGACCATTCCGGTGGTGCAAAACAAGCTCGATATGAGCCAGGTGAAGCTTCCTAGCGAACTGAAGAAGTCCATGGACGCCGCGCAAGAGAAGCTGTCGAAAACCGCGCGTATGGAAGTGGGAGATCGGCTTGAACTGAAAGCCGAGACGAACGTCCACGTGTTCTCGACGTTAAAGCAGCGCGTAACGCCTGAAGTATCCACCAACCTATCCCATCTAAACCAAGAGCTCGAGGTCATGCAGCGGGCAAAGGTAGGGAAGCAAACGGCGAAGGTAACTAAGGATACGAATCAAGTCGTAAAGAAAAACACGATGACAGCGCAGCAAACCAGAAAGAACCTGCAGCGCCCCATTGTGGAATAGGGGGCGCTGCACATTGGCTTCTCTTAAACTACCACGCTTAGACTTGAAGATTGCGAAGAGAGCTATGAAGGAGCAGTTGAAGAGAGAAGCCATGAGGCGGCTGAAAAACAAGCTGCGCTCCGCCTTCATCCATCACTTGGCAGGATTCTGGTGGGTGTATGCTATCCTGTTCGGACTTTTTGTTTTTCTGTACTTCATGGCTGCCGTAATCTCTTCCAGTCAGTCCCTTGCTGCAAGCGCCATTCTTACGGAAAGGTTCCTTCCGCCTCAGATCTATCATCCGGATTTAGAGAACCTAATTACCGATGGATTTGGCGAGCGCGTTCACCCGGTTACGGGTGAACGGAGCTTTCACACGGGCATCGATATCGGGGTACCGATCGGCACGCCCGTATCGAGCTCTCAGGATGGTGTCGTAACGTCCGTGATCTACCCGAAGGCTACCGATCCGGACGCGCTTAATACCGGCGGCATTAACGTTGCCATTGAAAGCACGGATGAAGAGATGCCTGGCACGACACGCTATCTGCATTTAAGCAATGCGCTTGTCGGCCCCGGGCAGACCGTAAAGAAAGGACAGATCATCGGGCTTTCGGGCAATACGGGCCGATCGACAGGGCCGCATCTTCATTTTGAGTACCTGCCGGATGGGAAGGAAGGGACTGATCCGTCCCCTTATGTGCTTTTCATAAGCAAGATTACCGATATAGCGAGTGAAGCCGCATTTAACGCGGTTGGTGACGTCAATTTCTCTGAAATGAACGGGTACGATTTTAAGACCAACCCGCTCCTCTATATCAGTCATGCCTACATCGAGACAGCAGCACCTTCTTTTAACGAATCAGGCACCCTCTATACGCGCGATATGAACACAGGCACGGTTCTTGGCTCTGGCGCTGGAGGCGGCTATGAAGGGGGTGGAGGACCGGTTATAAAGGTGCCAACCACGATAGGGGTCCTGCATAATCCGTTCTTCATCCAGTGGGCGCCCTATGCCATGGATACCGAAAAGCGAACGGGGATTAAAGCCAGCGTGACGCTCGCCCAGATGGCACTTGAGTCAAATTGGGGGAGCGTAGATATCTGCAATAATGTGTTCGGGATCAAGGCCAACTCTTCTTGGAAAGGTCCTGTCTGCTACTCGGGAACGAATGAAGAAGACGCGAACGGTACCCATCATATCAATGCCGCGTTTCGCGCCTACCCGAGTTACACCGCCTCTTTTGATGACCATGCTTTGTTTCTCATTCAAAATCCGCGGTACACCGTCACCCGTTCTAAAAGGAATCCTTTTGAATGGGCAAACGAGCTGCAGCGCGCAACCTATGCAACCGACGGGCAATACGCAAATAAGCTGAAAACCCTCATGATGAACGATAACTTGATGAGTCTCGATCAGGATCGCGGGATCAATCCGGAAACGGGTGAGCCCTGGAAGGACGTACCCTATGATGGGTTTGTCCCGCTTCCGCCTTCTGCGCCATCAACACCGACGACTCCATCTAAGCCGGAGACGCCAATAAAGGAGAATACATCGGAATCCATTACCATTACGTTTGGCATTGAACAGCTCTATGGGACGTATGGCCGTCAGGTACATCGCACGCAGGTGAAAAAGCCCAAGCCTCCTGCCATTGGCACGGGTAGCGAGGACGATTCTGAAACCGAAGAGCAGGTAAGTTATACGAATTTAACCGATCCTTACACGGGAAGGCCGGTCATTAATTTGGAGAACTACAAGAACGTGGTACCGTATTATTCAGGAGAACTGGAAGCACCAAATGTCTATGTAAAGGATCTTCCGGACGCTATTGCGGTAACGCTGGAGTCTAGCTCCGCCGATGACCTACACGTAGCTCACGTCGATTTTGTAAAGGGGCAATACTAAAACGCTCAATTGATGGGGAATCTATTTGTTCGATGTGACGTATTTTTTCAAGTGAATCGGATGATAGCGATAAAGCAGTTCATCCGATTCAAACCTGTCCATCAGCTTCTTCGGATGGCGTTATTCTACAAAAATAGTGCCGCACTTGAGAATGACTCCATTTTGCCCCTTTAATAAACGTATTTGCTCCGCTTGTGGCAGCTTTGACTGACTCGAGTATGCCACGACGATGGCATACTCGAGTTTCGATTCATTCTCAAGTTCTACCATCAGGTCCCCTAGTTGTTAGGTGCTTGCTGCTTGCAGGATTGCCTCGGGTAGCTTCGTCTTTCATCAACGACTACGTTGTTCCCGGCTCCCCTAATTATAGCTGTTCGGTTGAATCACGTCTGAACATACGGTGATGCGTCATACCGTCGTTCCTAGCGCTTCTGCTTTATGTTCTGCCCACTCCTGCATGATCAACGCTCCCATGATTCGTATTTTGAGTGCCGCTGTCCGATAGCGGCAGGTACATGGGGCGTCGTCTTCCCCAGGGACTTAGACTTGTTCCAACTGTGAATTATGAACTGGAATCTGAGTCCTAATTTTATCTTGACGAGACTGGATTACACTTGTAATATTGAATCAAAGATTACATGCGTAGTCCAAGGAGGGGTTCTATGTTGCAATTTCCAAAGATCTCTGATTCGGAATGGGAAGTTATGAAGGTACTTTGGTTGGCCTCTCCTAGAACGGCCAATGAAGTGATTGAAGTTCTACAGGATCGTAAAGATTGGAGTCCCAAAACGGTTCGGACACTTTTGAACAGGCTTGTTGAGAAATCAGCGGTAGCTTATAACCAAGTGCAGCGAGTATATTCGTACTACCCGCTTCTGAAGGAAACAGAATGTATTCAATCCGAGACACAGTCGTTTCTAAGCAAAATATACGGAGGAGCGTTGAAGCCAATGCTCGTCAACTTCCTTAAGGATGACAAATTGTCAAAAGAGGATCTAGAGGAGCTTAAGGGCATTTTGGAGCAAAGGAGGGATTGATAATGACCACCTTAATTGCAAGTGCATTTAACTGGATTCTTGGAACAACGATCATGGCCTCGGTATTAACCTTGATTATTTTCGTATTAAAAGCTGTTTTTAAGGAAAAAATTAATCCCCGCTTAATGTATTTGTTCTGGGCCTTACTTTTTTTTCGACTAATAATGCCGTGGTCTCTTGTAAGTTCATTTAGTTTCCTTAACTTTATGCACTTGGAAACCTCAACGAGCTTATCCATTCTGCAACCTGTCCGAGAGATACCAACATCAGCTATTTCAGTAATTAATAATCTGAGCAACGTAGAAAGAGTTGCACTTTCAAGTAACTCAATGTTGCAGATACTGCCCTATTTTTGGATGAGCGGTACAGTACTACTAATTGGAATGATCATGTTAAATAATATTCGGTTTATGTTAAAGATTAAGCAACTATCAAGGGTTAAAGATAATGACACATTACTTTTATTAAAACAATGCAAAAACTTACTTAGAATAAAACGTGACGTTGTATTATTGGAAACCAACTTAATTTCGAGTCCAACATTGGTTGGGGTTTTGCGCCCTAGACTTTTATTACCACAAGATGCGTTACACACCCTATCATATAAAGAATTAAAATATGTATTTTTGCATGAACTATCACATATTAAACGGAATGACATTTTATTTAATTGGATAACGAGCATTGTTCTTACTCTGCATTGGTTTAATCCACTTATGTGGATTGCCTACAATAAAATGCGTGAAGACCAGGAAATTGCGTGTGATTCACAGTCCCTATCTTATCTTAGTCTTACTGAGTCAAATGATTATGCTTATACTATTATTAAATTGTTAGAAAATACTATATTCCCAACTCGATTTATCCAGGTCGCTAGTATCTCAAGTAAGAAGAACCAGCTTAGGAGGAGACTCATTATGATTACAAACAATAAGAAGAGTTCTTATAGATTATCGTTTGCAGGTATTGCTGCTGTATTGCTTCTCACCGGTTGCGGCTTAACGATGCAAAAAACACATGAACATCCAGTAGCTAATGCACAACATTCTGGTACCTATTCTTCAAGTTCCGAGATGTTGTCCAAAGATGATTACAAACGAATGAGTGATATTATTATTGCAGTCAATAAAGGGGAACTGCCTGTATCCGCACTCAAAGACGCTGAACCCCTCCTTAAGCGGAATCCAAATTACATCTCAGATAAAACATGGGCAGAATATAAGGCCTTAAATAAATAGATATTTACACTGGGACATAAGTTAATAAGAATAAATATGTCAATTCAACTAAGGATCCGTCATCACGGATCCTTTCTTTTTCTCAAAGACAGTACATATACTGTAAAGGATTATTCTATAAGGATAGAGCTGTACTTAATAAGTTGCGATTATTAAAGTTTTATGCAATTTGTGATCATAACACTACCGACATTAAGCGACAGTAATCGACATAAGTGAGGAAATAGTCGGATGAGTGTAATTTTATTGTAATTTTATTGTAATATCCATTTTTTTAGGAATCAGGCAAAATAAATAAATAAAATTGAGCTAATATAATAAAGTTAGAAACTTTAAATAGAGAATGAAATGAGTTAAAATGATATTTTTTACATATTATAATATATTTATTATTTATATTCTAAATAAAATTTATGTAAATTTTTATAAGACCAAGGATATATTGTTAGTGTTAAGTAATAAGACTAAGATTATATTGTTCAAAAAAAATCAGAATAGGAGATGTTATTTAATGGTTACAAAAAAAGCACTATTGTCTACATTAATTCTAGGATTTAGTATCACGCCAAGTCTAGCTCTAGCCGATCCGTCACCGAGTTCAAATGAAGTTCAAATGGTTAAACATGTTGTTAACGATTTTTATAAGAGTCTAAACAACAATGATAGTCAATTGTATCTTCAGTCAATCGCAGATTCTAGTTCCCCAGCAAACAAATATGCCGCAGAGCATTTGGAAAATATCAATGTCAATTTCACTATTGTCGATGTAAAAAAAGTCTCTACCTCAAAATACGAGGTCGACATTCTAAAAAATCAAAATGGTGAACAATATCCAGTAATTCCGTATGATGTTGTTTTAGAAAATGGCGTCTGGAAGTATGACCCATCAGCAATTGTAATTTATCCAAAGGTTACAATGAAAAGTCTCGCAAAAGCCAATTCAACGCCTATTATCTATAACGCACCAATTATTAGCCAAAATGAAAATTTTGCAGTAGGTAAAGTAGATGCTGGCAATTCTGGGTTAGATTCGAGTTTTGCACCTATGTCTTTCTTAACTTATAATTTCAGTAATTATTCTACGGATATTTATGTCCCAGGTGCAATTCGAGTAGAGTCAATGCCTGGTGAAAACGACTACCCAAATGATACTTATAACTTTGTTGCAGCCGAAATTTATGAAAAGGATAGTAATGGCGATTTGGTATGGCTTAACTCAGCAATTTTAAGTGCTTTCGATAATCAGAATTATACATTTTCGGGGTATTACGGATACCATAAAATTTGGTGTGGAAATTATAACTATGGTACCCCAGGTAAATACAATGTAGTTTGGTAAAATATCAATATTTTGCTTATCCTAATACCCAGATTACCTTTATGTTAGAGGTAATCTGGGTATTATTACCAAAATGGTATCGTCTCTTTCCTAGAAAATCTTTAAAATTAAAAACGGGGACCGATAACACAATCGCATAGAAGTCGCCAAAAAAAGCGAAACGGGTTTATCATCATTGGCCATACTGAAACACCTGACGGACCAGCTCTTCGGATGCGCCTAGATGTTAAGTTGCCGTTCATTTAAAGAGGAATGTTAATTTATAAAAACAGTGATTGTCTGTTACTTAATTTTCACGTCTTTAGTGGTCTCTGTATTGAGACATTTAATCTAAGATTTCTGCTTCGCGTATGCATTGGAAGGCATCGTATTGGAATGATTGCCCAGTTGTGAATTTTAGAGTATAATCGAGACATAACAACTAACGATTATTATTTCTTCGCCGATTCATTTTCAGCGAAGCAGGAGCGTTGTCTTTCGACAACAATTGGAATATGCCTTGGGATTAGAAGTGCATGCCTTTTATTTGGCTATGCCCTTTTTTATTCCCAGGGCTTTTTTTGCGTTTTATTTACGAGTCGCAAAGGGGGGATATTGGAAGATGCACTATCGTCAGGTCAACTGGCCCTACGAACTGGAGTGTATTCGCAAAGGCATTACAGGAGAAGATGGTTTTTCAACTGACATTTCCAGACACTACATGGACGATCGACTTGATCTGCGTGGCTATGACCGTACGGACATTGCATGCGCGATTCTGACCGGCACCATCGTCGAAGGCTACTCCAGCGAGGCTAATCGAATGCGTTGTTCGCGTTCTTCTGGTCTGGTAACCCCTTCGCGATGCATTCTCGGCAGGAGCTTACAAGGGGAATGGTTCATTGTTGTGATTGGGCTTGTCAGCACGAGAAATTTTCGAGTAATTACCTGCATGCTGACGTCTTTCCGGCATCAGCAGTTGATTACACCATTGGAAAATGCTTTGGGGGTTCATTAAAACGATGGTACAATGGTGTCATAAGGAGCGTGATTTTATGACGCATTGTGACCGGTGTAAAGGGGAGTATAAGGATATGCTGACGACGGAGGTTGTCTCCTTCGAGGGAGGTATTCTGAACGTTCTGGACGTCCCGTTTCGAAAATGCGAATGCGATACGATCATCGCGCTTGGCGATGGCGTTATTGTAGACGGGTACAAGGGGTTGCTTGAGAAGAACGGGATTATCGGTGCAGTTACCGTATCGTTTGATAAGCTGAAGGAACGGTTTGGGCCGATGGATTTTATTCGTCCGCACCTCCAATCCTAGCAGCCGGAGGCAATTCGTATAGGTGAATAAAAGGGAGAATGACTTGCAGCCTATGGCCGCATGGTCATTCTCTCTTTTTTTATTGGAGCTCATTAGGAGGAGAAGCGCTATGTTTATCAGGATCTTGCGTCATTACAAGGGCGGAACGATTACGATTTCGGATGTACCTTTACCCAACGGAAACATGGAGATTGCAACAGAGGATCGTCAGTTCGTCGACAAGTACATTCGTGTACTGGAGGAGCTGAACATTCTCGGAGATATCGAAATTACCTTCGCTGAAGTAAAGAGCAAGTACAACCACTAGTCGGGGCCCTACATATGACAAGGGGTAATTCGAAAGAGAAAGGGATAATGTGAAATGCTACGGCCTTCCAATAAGGTGACGGTGCTTTTGTACATCTGCTACATCGTTGGGGCATTCGTCATGCTTGATCGGTTCTTAATTTACGGTCCATGAGTGACTCATTCCTTCCAAGGAGGATAATGAAAAGATGCCATCGGGTGAAGGATTTGATCCAGATTAACCAAAAAGCTCAATGTGGTGGTCAAACTCTCGTATTGAGTTGAATGGCTAACTGGTCCAGGGGTAATTCGAAGGTTCCAAAAAACCATAATGTAGGGAGGAAGACCTCAGCCATTGGCGCAGGGGGCGATCCCCCACGCTGTGGTAGGGGCGATATTCGGATGAAAGATTATTATTTGAGCAAGATCCACTTGATGAAGATAGCCTTTCAGCAGCAGCAGCGACAGGCGTTGAAAAGCAATACTGTCGTTGGAAAACTGTTGTCTCGATAAGGCTGGATGGGGGGTGCGAAAGCACCTCTTTTTCATTCCATACACACATCAAGGAGGAATTGGGATGTCAATGAAGGAGCTTAACGCACTTGCCGTTCAGGAGATCCGTAATAACTACTTCCTGACCGGTCAAATTTTATCACTCTCCACACGCGACCTTTTAGTGCTCATGATGGAGCCCATCACAAGTGGGCGATCCTTGTCGTTGCTCGCCGACGAATTGCTTCAGCATGGCTTGCGTAGCTTATCCGAGCTTTCAGAGTTTGAATTGTCTATGCGCTATGGGCTAAATGAACGTCAGAGCTTTTTTCTAGCTTCCTTGCTCGAGCTTGGCCGTAGACAGGTTGTCTCTCGAAAGGAAGATCGTGTAACCATCCGGTCCTCGGCAAACGTCGCGGCCTTCATGATGGAGATGCGTTATTTGGAAAAGGAACATTTTGTCTGCCTATTCCTCGACACCAAAAATCACGTAATCGCCAGAGAAACGATATCTATCGGTACGTTGGATGCAGCGATCGTGCATCCCAGGGAGGTATTTAGTGCCGCTATTCGGCATCGCGCATCCTCCATCGTAGCGGTTCATAATCATCCTTCTGGGAATACTACTCCTTCTCCAGCAGATATCGATTTGACGAAAAAGCTGACAGAAGTGGGGGAGTTGGTAGGAATTGAGCTCCTCGATCACGTCATCATCGGGGATGGAGTCCATAGCAGCCTTCGTGAACTTGGACTGTTCTAGGGGGAATTCGTATGCTGCTTGAAGCTAGTGAGACATTCATTTATACCGTCCTTTTGATATTGATCGCGATCCCCGTATCCTCGGTGTTCGTATCACTGTATGCACATCTCCAAGGTCGTTACTTAAATCGGTATTTTATTATTCAACCTCGGAAAAATGGGGGTTATGAACTCCATCATCAGCCCCTTCTTGGCTTTTATTATGCCAGAGAACGGAAGTTCCACAGAATGATTGTGGAAGCAATTCGGATTTTTCAAATGAACAATCCGGATTGTATGCTTGTTGCAAATACGTTGACGTTTGTATCCCGCTCCCGCGGCAGTATGCTGGTGCAAACACCTCGTTCGCTGCTGACGTTCCTGCGCTTTATGGCAGATTTCCTCGTCCTTTTAAACCTTGCGAATTATCGCCGGGTAAAGAGACAGTGGCAAATTGTCCAGCTCATTCGCAACGTGCATCAGAGTAGGCCGGTGTATTACGTGGTGGTAGCGGAACAGCCAGGAGAGCTTTACAACTGGAGTAATTGAAATGGGTTGATGAACAAAGGGAGGGGGGTAGTAAATGACTGCTGCCGGGTTTCACAACCCTTTGCATTATTGATGGCGAGTTGCTAACTACAAAGGCGGTGAATCTGAACACAGCGAGTAATTGGAGAAACTGAAGATGCTGCTCCTCACAGGGAGTTCGCATTTCGTTCTCTGTGCTGAAAGAGGCTTGTACTCATCGCTTGGAGCGTCAAACCTATGAATTTTTCATCGTATTGATGTATGATAGTTTGGGGTGATGAAATAGGAATGGTAATTAAATCCTTGCAGGTTCAGAATCTTAGTTACCTCAACGAGATTAAGGGTGACCTCGATCCGATTATTAATACGATGCGAAAACAAAATGGGGAAAAATGGCGGGGCACGGCTTGGAGAGGGCCTTTCACAACGATTCGGGGCTATTTTAAGCATGCTAAACTGCTAAAAGGGATCTCCTGGTCTACACTGCCGGTTATTGGACCCATTGTAGTCGGGGTTGGAGCGGGATACTATGCGCAGTGGCCACTGTGGGTCGGTCTGACTGGTGCTGTTTTGCTTATTTCAGGCATTTACTTTGCTTTCGTCCAATCCTATATCTCTAAAATGGCGACAATAGGGCGGCGAGAGTTTCATGTGGAAGCCTTCAAAGCAAAACGGCCTCAGGAGTTCGAGCAAGCATGGGCGCCTTTTGTAAAGAAGCCTGACTTTACCTTTGACGGCTTATATAATCTTGTGAGTGTGGTATTCAGCCAAAATGACCAAGATCCGTCTAGTGTCGCATATGTTGTAGCCTATTCGCAAAGTCAGCATGACGCAATGCAAAGCAGCATCACAGAGCTAAAAACTACCATCTCCGAGCAGGAAAAAGCCATCGCTACGTTGGAAGATGAGCTGGAGGAGTCTGAAAATGCGGTTTATACGCTAACCAAAGTACTTAGGTCAGTGACAGAGAATCAATATCGTTATGTAAATGACTCATTAGTATTTACGGACTTGGATTTTGTTTCAGGTTTCTCGTTATACCGTAAGGAAGGCAATACGCTTAAAATGATCATGAACAAGGGAACTTCAGGTAAGAAGCGTGACCTTGATCTGGATGAAGATATTAATTTTGTTGCGGTAGCAGCAGCGAAGGATGAGGCTGGACAAGCCTATTCCAACAATCCTTACCCGGGAAGGCATGTTGTTGCGTTTCGCATGGACATGCTAGAGGATGAAACGTGGGTGTGGTGTTTCCATTTTGATGATGACGATGATCGTGCGTTGTCTCTCATTAAAAATAATGATATTATTGATTCAAGCCAGATTCGTAGAGTGATTCATGCATTCTGTCTCACAATTCAGAAGAGAATGATCGCTCAGAAGGAGGTTGACTTAAATGCCGGAGCAAAATAATCTTGTGAGTTCGATTCAAGTGATAAAGGATGTCCCTCAACAAACCATTATCCAGAAGCGCCGAGAACAGCGGGAGCAGTTGCTGAAACGGATTGGTCAGCTGACTTCTACTTCGGAGCAATCCATCGAGCGTCTTTATGAGTTAACCCGATAATGTACCTTAAGCCCCTTGGGAAACCAAGGGGCTTTTTATTGTTTATTTGATCTGTTCTTTGGCGACACTTGTTACTATTCTCGCTAGAAAGGAGAATAGTATGGGTAAGAAAAAGATCGTTCCATTCTGTCCTAGACCCTTGCCTATCAAAGATCGGACGCAAGAAGAAATTTTAGCTGATCGTCGGGGTAAAAGAGAAGCAATGCTTGAAAAATTAAGACAAAAAAGCAAATAATGTGCTGCATGTAGAAAATGTAGAATATGGAGGACCTTTATAAGTTTGACTTGTAATGCTGCACAGTCGAGCGACTTATTTTTTAGTATGTACATAGGAGAAGGCTATCCTCTTTGGAGGATGGCTTTTTTAAATGAAAAAATAATATATCGTGAAGTTCGTGGCGACTACAAGGGGAGGTCGCCTTTAATTATTACGTAATACTTAAGGCGTCTCCAATTTCACCGAACTTGCATTTTTTTATTGTTTTATAAGCTGGCGATTTGAGATTCATGTCGAATACGCAAATTTGTTTTTTGGTTTGATAAGAAGGTCAAAAAAATGAGAGGGTTAACAGAAACATATTGAACGTAAAAAAATGTAAAAAAATATCAAGTAATAGGAAGGAAAAAACAGGAATTGTGTCGAAATATCCGTCTTTAGTAAGACATTTTAGTGCTTAAAGAGGAGAGGTTTTATGAAGGATAAGGTTAAAGGTTTAGCGGCGGGACTTCTAATTGGTACTTTAATAACGGGCTCGGCGGCCTATGCAGCGGGGTCATCAACAAAGATCGAAGTGGCATTCCAATCAGTGAAATATATGTTTGATGGCGTTCAAAAAACAGCACCTGACAATGCAATCGTATATAAGGGTCAAATGTATGCTCCTGTAAAATTCATTGCTGAATCGGCAGGTAAAGGATTTTCATACGATAGTAAAAACCATACTGCATGGATTGGAAAAAAAGAAGGTGCTTTTAAATATTTAACCGATATTAGTTATGCAAGGGTGAATGCAAAGTATGAATCATTGATTGATTTTAACCAAAACTACCAACGTCAAAAAATAACCATTGCCGATAATACGTATCAAAAGGGGATCAACTTTGCTTATTATTCATATGATACGCTTGGTAAACAACCATCAATTGAATACAATTTGAATGGTAAATACAACAAACTAACTGGTTTTGTAGGTATTGACGATTATACAAAAAACAGTAATGGTTCAGTTACGTATCGATTTATAGGTGATGATAATGAGCTGCTTACAGTAGAAAATGTTCGTGGTGGCGACAATCCTAAACAAGTAACTGTAGATGTAACAGGAGTTCTTAAGCTAAAGATTGAAGTGGAATTTGTAAGCGAAGATTATCAGGATATTTTTGCTGCTTTTGCTGAGCCAAAGTTATTCCAATAATGAATCCAGGGCGCTACAGAAATGTAGCGTCTTTGGTTTACATTTGGTTTGTGAAAGAGAAGATTCAAAAAGTTTCCTGTGCCCGAGGATATCATGCATTCGGGGTTTGCTGAGGATACGTTATTGGAGGGAAAAGTGGTAATACACAAAAAGGCGTTTAATCAGATGTAGATGTAAAAGTTATCCACAGACTATAAATCTCTCACCTCTATGTTTCTATTTCTGTATACTATATTTGTAATGTTTATAGATGAATAAACTTGTTAAGAGAGCGAGAAAACGAAGCCCTATCTAGGATTAACGTGCTTAATGTCCGTAGAAACGGGACCAAATGTCCGTAATAAGGGAATAACCTGTCCAAAGGAACGGGACCGAATGTCCGTAGAAGAGGGATGAATTGTCCGTAGAAACGGGGCTTTATGTCCGTACGAACGGAATTATGTCCGTACAGACGGGGCGATATGTCCTTAAAAACGGAACGCGGTACATCAGCTGCTTTTTAATGTCCGCAAAAACGGAATGAAGGCAAGTTTGTCCGTAGAAACGGGGCAGTGAAGGGGCTTAAGGTTAGCGAAATGTCCGTACAAACGGAATTTGGAGGTCTTGTGCTAGCTCTTTTATGCCATATATGTCTGTAAAAACGGAACGAACGGTACCCGTAGCCTGGCTTCGTATCTGGAATGTCCGTAGAAACGGGACCGATCCAGGGAAAGTTTCTCGTAGTATCCATGCTATGTGCCTCGACGTAGAGTTAGAACCTTGGAATCGTATGTGTACCGATAACCCGCGTCACGGCTGGGTTCCGTTTCTACGGACATATAAATGCCCGGTAGTGGGGGATGGCTGAAAAAATAATTTTCGTTCCGTTTGTACGGACATATTCAAGACTGTTCGTTTCCCCAGATTGTTACTTCCCGATGACATCGGCGTTTAGCGGCATTGACCCATTCGGATGTGGTTCCGTTTGTACGGACATTACGAGTCCCCAGGAAAAAGCCCCTTTTTCTACCATTTCACCTCTGAACAAAATAGGCTATATTAGGATTGGAAGGGGGATTAAGGCTATGGTAGAGCAGGTCACGGACCAAGAAGAGTTAGATGTAGAGCCTGATGGTCAATTGGCCCTTACAATGCCTGAATCGGTTGAGGCGAACATTAAGGACTACTACTGGGTCAACCAGTCCAGGGAAATCATTAACGCGCAGCAAGACCTTGACCTTACAGAACGGCGATTAATCTTCTCTCTTGTTTCTCTGGTTCAACCGGATGATGAAGAGTTTAAAACATATACGGTTTCGATTAAGGATCTAGCCAATCTCATTGGGGTTGAAGGAAAGTCGTTTTATGAGCGGGTTGAGCGGGCGATCGATCAACTGCAGTCAAAGCAGTTAAAGCTGTCCCATGAAAACACGCGTCAAAAGATTACGTGGGTACAGAGTGCGACCTATAAGGACGGCGAGGGCCGCGTTACGATAAAGCTATCGGAAGATCTCGCGCCATTCTTCCGGAACCTTAAACGAGCGTACACGAAATTTCGATTGAAGAATGTACTGAAATTGAAATCGGAATATAACTGGCGCTTGTACGAATTGTTGAAGGAACGGGAATTTCGTAAAGAGCGGATCTTCAAAGTGAAGGAGCTGCGGCATCTCCTCAACATTCCGGATGACAAATACAAAATGCTGAAGCATCTTCGCGAACTGATTGACCGGGCGAAGGTGGAGCTTGAGGAGAAGACGGACATCAGCTTTACGTACGATATCCATAAGCGTGTCGGCCGGTCCGTGGAGTCGTTCATTTTCCGGATCAATAAAAACACGAATAACCAGCATAGCGATCAGGAAGAAATTAATTACGATGCGGAGAACCTGCTGCAGATGCTGCTTGAAAACGGCATTCACCGTAAAAAGGCGGTTCAGCTCGCGAAAGCATATCATCCGTTCTATATCGAGGAGAACATTCGCCACGTTCGCTCCATGAATGCGGGACAGTCGATTCGGAATATGGCAGGCTATATCGTGAAGGCCCTCGAAGAGAACTATGCTAACTCGCTGTATGACACCCCCATCGATGACCCGATGTTTGGTCTCGAGCTGCGGAATGTGGAGCAAGGGCTTGAAGAAGCGTCGAACACCGATATTGAAGTGTTTAATGCGATCGTCGCCAACTTTAAGGGCATGCTTCATCGGTTAAGTGACCCCACACCTGAGCGTCTGAAGGAGATTGCCGAGGAGCGGGATCGTATGTTGATTGAAGCACTTTCTACCGTTCAGAAGAAGCGCAAGGCACAGCGCAAACCGCCCTTGCTCTATGATGATATTGCGGGGGATCCGTACATGAAGGCCATCTATGAAAAGTGGGAAAATTCATCGTTGCCGTTCTAGCAAAGAGGCCCGCCTCAAGCGCGCGGAAAGGTAGTCAACGTTCGCTCTTGCCCGGGCCTGGAAGTCATTGTATAATTGAAGTATGACGAATCAACAATGATTTTCTTCGTTTATTTCTTTAAGCGAAGACGGAGCAACGCTTTAGCGAATAGGTACGGTACATAAACAGGAGACCATTAGAACATGCGTGAGACGTGTGTTCTTTTTTGCGTCTCCTGTTTTTTTGTGCCTAAAAACGAGGAGGAGATTGGGATGAAGGTTGAACGCATCATACTTCTTGATGGAGGACTCTCCAAGTACTTGCTTACTTCATGCGGTCGGCGTTTTATTCGGTGTTTTACGGAAGCGGACGGCAGCTATGCGGAATACTTTCTTGAAACCCCGGATGAGCTTCATGTATTCACGTCTAGCGAGATGTTGTCCGTCACGAGGCAGGATGGTTTACATGTCGGAATCTATGAGGGAAGGTTGTTCCCAGAGAGTGACTTCCGTTCAGAAGGAGGTAATTGGAGCGGACCGTTTTTCCTTCATTGATAGTAAGAGCAGGTCAGCGCGAAATGGGCTGCGCGTGATCATGGTTTGCGTGTGATTGGGATCTGGAGATTGATTGGTAGCTGCTATAGTGATTGACGAAGGATGGATAAGGAACTATCGCAATTGGGAGCCCCATACGTACTCCGGCTGAGCGGAGATGAGATGAATGTTGTCTCTCGCTCAGCGCGGGAGACCTATGGAGGTAATTTGAAGATGGCCTTAAATCCATTATCCTTGGTGGACTATTTTTCGGATACGTTTGCCGGTACGGGCGAGCTTTCGGCCGTTATTTTGCCCCGTACTGCTGCTTTGCCGGATACAGGACGCAAACAATATTCCTACGATGTGGGGGAAGAACTTGCTGGAGCCCGTAAGCATACTGCCTCGTTGTTGAAATTCACCGCTGAATGGTATGTGGCGCTTGAACAGGATCCCGCACATGCTTTCGAAGCCATTTGCAAGGATGAACTCCTTGGTGCCTTCCCCGTCCAAGCGTATCGGGAGAAGGGATTTACGTCAGAGGCTGCGTACGCGATCAAACAAATTTGGGATCGCGTTGGCCAACGTCCGGATGACCATGCTATTGCGCGCGAGCACTTTGTAAAAGGGATTGCAGAGCTGAAGCGGGTCTTTGCCGAGGCGTATTCCAAAGAGGCCTTTCGTAGCGCGTTTTACGCGCTTCAGGCGGATATGAAGAAGGCAACATGGTCGCAGGAAGACCGACTGCTGCGCAAGGAACCATCCGTTGCCAATTACGCTTTTTGGTTAGCGCTAGGGGATCGTTTCAAGCGGACGTTCATATCTGCAGGCCCTGGAAAGGAAGCGGCGTACCGAAAGATTTTCGATAAAGCCTTCTCCTCCATTGAAGGTCAGGATTGGAAATGGACAGAGCCTAAAGCTCGAGCTGTGAGGAGCAGATCGAAAGACCGCTGGGAACGGCTTGTGCCGAAGGAGGTTGTCCGTCTTTCAATGGAGCCTTCCGGCGTAGAGAAGCCGGAGAACCTCATGACGTACTACGGTTACCGTGGGATACAGTTTGGAACGTGGATGGAGGATGCAGCCGGCCGTTATCACGTGCTTTGCAGCGGAAACGCCCATGCGGACCTTGCAGCCATATTGAACATTCCGCGTCGAGCCATCAGCTTTTACGGCGCTACAGGACTCGCTTTTGGAGCTAGAGGGGCTGGAAAAGCAAGTGCTCATTTTGAGCCGTTTCTAAACGTAATCAACTTAACGAAGATGAATGGTGGTGGGGCGCTCTGCCATGAGTGGGCGCATGCACTCGATTTTAACCTGTATTCGTGGTCGCATGGATTTGCAAACGGAATGAAGGCGCCGATGTCTGCTTGCGAAGCGAATGGCTCCCAGACGTCCCATTCGATCAGGTCCGCGTTTGTTCGTTTGATGAAGCAAATCAAAGAAGGCAATGGGAGGATGCGGTATGCTGTTCCTGCCGTATTACCACCGCGACATGGAAGATACGGCTGGGAGATAAACCGGAATCTTGCACTTGCTGGCTACGACGTATCCAGCGCACTCTTATCTCTCAAAGGGACTTACCGGATCCGAAGCAGGAGCAAGTGGATTGCACTTGGCCTGTATTACTGTCAGCTGCTTAAAGAGGCCGGCATGGAGATACCGTCCGAATTCTTCATTCCAACGGACTTTAGTGCCTATTATCTTGATGCGAAGGCACGCGGCGCGTACTGGCGCCGTGATCACGAGCTCTTTGCTCGCGCGTTTGAAGCTTGGATAGAGGACGAGCTAGTCGAACGTGGGATGACAAACAGTTACCTGGTCAGCGGTACCCGCTCCGAAGGTCCATATCCTCAGGATGCAGAGCGAATGGCGATTAACGCGGCTTTTCGCGAATGGTGGGGGGTTCTGCTTGCCTCCGGCGTCCTGCAGGACGAGCAGAATTGGAGCAGAGGCTAACTGTTGATAGGGGGAGGACATCGTGCCAGAAACTAGACGCGCTCAAATCCGAAGCGAAATTGAACGCAAGCGCGAAGAAATGCATCGGCTCAGCGATCGGTTTGGGATGCAATCCGAGATCGTGATTCGAATATCTCAAGAACTCGATGGTTTACTGAATCGCTATGGTCAATTGGGGAAAGTAGTGAAAATGTAATTCGAACAGCAGGCTGCTAATCAGAGCAGCCTGCTTATTTTTTTATCAGCTTGGGCCCGCCCATTTTGCTAGAAACATGCATCATAATGGAGGCCAGTTTCTTCGCTTGTTCCGGGGTCATCTCTTTTCTTGCAGCCATTCCTATCACTCCTCTGAATTGGTTACTATTCATCATCGACCGTTCCTGAAGCGAATATACGCCGGACGAGCGTTCTATTCGCAATAGGACTACTCATATACTTGTCTCAAATGGAATTCTGGAATTTTGACCGTTACGCTATCAGGAGAGGGAGGCCAGACCCATGGTAAGCAGTCTAAACGGCATTTTTAGGCCGGCAAGCGATAATCCCGCTACACCGGACAAAGCACAGCCTCTCAAAGCGCAGAAGCCTGCTGTGGCGCCAAGCACACCACCGGCCGCGCAGAAGCGGGCTACACCGCCCACAGCGGCCGCAAAAGAGAAGCCGAAGGTACGCACGCGTAAAGAGCGTTCTGATAAGAAGAAGGACATGAAGTTCCCGGTTACGCCAGAGCAAAGGGAAGAGCTGCGAAAGCGCGCAAGCGAATTAAGAATCGCCGATCGCAGGCCTGAGATTAAATATGAAACGATCTCGAATACGGAAATTCTGAAACAGGCTTTGGAGCATTATTCGATCTTCCCCGAGCGGTATCCACCGCTTGTTTATAAAGATACCGGCCAATACATGCACGCTGAACTTTTGCTTCCGGATTATACGGAAATCGAGGTACTCGCCAGGAAGTTGAATCTCTCTATACGAAAGACCGTCTACCGGTTGATTATGAATTACATTTACCGTGGGGATGTGGATATACATGCGTATCGAAAGAGTCAGCAGCAGCCATCTGAACGTATCTGAGAAGCTGCGGGGCTTAAACGGCGGGTTTACGTGGAGCGATTTGTTTACACGGTCGAAGCGGGTAATTCGCCTAAAGGTTCGAGCAGAAGAAATCGATTTTACCCGAGCGGAAGTATTTATCGGCGACATAAATAAGAAGACCAAAGGGGCATTTGCCGAGTTGACGGTGGAGCATCTCGTCCATATCCTGTACGCGGACTTTTTGCTGCACATCCGTGAGAACCTCAGCGAGCGCAAGGAGACAAAAGATAGCGTGACCATGGAGGATACCGTAAAAAGTCTGCAGCAGAAGCGGCTCTTCTATTTCCCGCGGCAGCGAAGCGGTGAGGCAGTTAATCAATTTGCAGCGCCAAAGATGTGGGCATTGATGGAGGTTCAGTTTTTACGCGAAAATGTCAAGCGGGGCGAAGTGTTCTTATATGACGCCGAAGCGACGTTTCCTCCATTTCAAATGGAAGTCGATGAGTTGATCTCAATCTTGTTTGTCGATTTTATCGCGCAGCTGCGCCGCGGGAATCAACAGGTGTTAATCAATGGGCTTATCGATCGATTCCTATCGCATGACTTTGATTGATGATGATATAGAAGTTCTTAAACCTTCGTTCTTCTTAAAGATTGTATTTATTTGGTCTCAATTATTGAGATAGCCTATCTCAGACTTTGACTGAGGCTGTCTCAAAATTTGATACCTGGGTTTCGCCTATAGATTTTTAATCCCCCTATCTCAAAATCTGATAGGCGGGATTTTAGCCTCATTTTCGGGTATCAAAAATTGACAGAGGGTGCCTATCCACATTTTATACGCTGGGTGTCAAATATTGAGATAGGGGTATCTGTTTTTTATAGGCAGCCTATCAATTATTGAATTCTAATTAAACGATGTATCAGTTTCCCTAGGCTTCTTTTATTGGCGGATAGTTGCTAAACGCCCATACATCTATGTGTAGGTATTGCATTTATAAATCTGATCGAGCATAGTTCGCGGCTTCAACAATGGTCACACTTGCATTAAAACGGCGTATCCGGAGCTTAGCCGGGGCCGTCTGATGGACCAGGTGCTTGGAGTGGATTTGAAAGTATGAAAGCAGATTCTTTGTTCAATTAATTCCAATGGCCCTATAACAGTCGACGGAGTACAAAATAGTAAGTGCAAATAACCCAACTCGTTTAGCCTGAAATCTCAACCACTGAGAATTCAGGCTATTTGCTGTTCTACTTTCTCTTGAATATCAACACGAGTCCAATCAATTAATAGAGTAGCTTCATATGATGAAAATGTTTCCAATTTTATCCAATTTGAGGAGGGAGTGCATGCCGAATATCGCTTATGTTGCAAAAAGCGACGAAACTATCGCAGTAGTGAATGTTGATACGAATGTTGTTCTGTCAACCATTCCAATTGGATTCGTTACCAACTGGATTGCACTTACTTCGGATGCAAAAAAGGCATATTTAGCAAATCAATTCAATAATACTATCAATGTTTTAGATTTAACCAGCGAAACAATTGTCGCTGTAATTCCGCTTGGATCTTTCAACAATCAAGCAAATCAACCAAAACAGATTTTTGTTCATCCTAATGGATTGGCGTATTCGGCCAATGTCAGCGGTACGGTCTCAATTATTGATACAACATCAGATACGCTTATCACTACCGTACCTGTAGGGCAAGGTATATCAGACATGGAGTTATCTCCGGATGGAAATTATTTTTATATTGTACATGATTTAGCAGTATCGCAATTTAGTACGATTACAAATGGCGTAACAAATACAATTCTAATATCTAATATCGCCGGTGATCTCACAGTTAGCCCTGATGGTCAATTCGTATATGTAGCGATACCTGGAAACATCTTTTTTCCCAATAATTTAGTAGTTGTTGTAGACATCGCACTGAGCATGCAAACAGCAACAGTGACTGTAGGTAATAGACCAGAAAAAATAGACATAAATTCAATCGGCAGCCGGGTTTATGTTGCAAACGCCGGTAGCGGTGATGTTTCAGTTATTGACGTTCCCACAAATACCGTTATTGCTACTATTCCAGTAGGAACCACTCCGAACTTTCAAGTAATTACACCGGATTTTGGAAGCCAAGATTATGTGGCAAGATCTGGAGGCATCACCGCGATAAATTCAACTACTTTTACACCCAGTCCCGTGGTGATTAATGCTACACCCATAAGAATGGTGATTACGCCTGATGGCTCAAAATTAATTGCAACCGCCGCAAGTACTTTCCTTGCAATTGTCAATACTCAAACTAATACCCTGATAACTGAAGTCGAGCTGGGTGCTAGCTCAGGTTTTATAGCACTAGCTCCGCAGGTCTCGCAAACCCAAGAATTAGTTTACACCACAGGCATTGTTATGAATCTTGAAGATGGGCTTAGTTTAGCCCAAACGGTTTCTGTCAACGTCCTAAATGAGAGTTATTTACGCGATGTAATCGTTGAAGTACTAGCATTTGCTATCCCAACTTTAGGTTCTAAAACCCCCATAGGTCATCATTTATTTTTAGTTCCGTCAGATGCAGCAGATATGAAAGCAGTAGATGTATCGGGAGTAGCAAATTACGAAATTCAAGTCAAGATCTCTGGACTAGACTTAGCTAATGTTGTTCTTTCAATCTACGGGCTCAATGCAATGGGAAATGTCATTTCGGATCAAATAGAACAACAAGGAGTCCTAATTGCAATGCCAGGATTGTCCTTTGCTCCGTAATATGAATTTAATTCATCATCCCTCCTTAAAAAATAATATGCATGGATTCATAGTTTTGATTAGACCAATCAAAACTATTTCCATTTATCGGTAAGCTTGTCCAATCAGAATCTTTCCAAAACTCATAGAATAGAAGCATGTCGGACAAGAAGGTGGTGAAGAAGATGCCTGCTTATTCAACAGGTGTTGTAACCAATACCCGGGATTTTGGCACTGCCGCTTCAAATATTGTTTTAAACATCAGTAATATTGATCCGGCTGACACAACGGTGCTCATTAAAATTGTTGCTTCGGTCGACTCGGACGTTTTTTATATTGCTTACGTCGATGGTTTTGTTGTACCAGCTGGTGGTTATGAGGTGAGAACCTTCATGATTGCCGGCAATGTTGCTTATGAAGTCCAAATCTCCACTTCCTCTGAAAGCCTTGGCCCAAATGCATTAGTTTCTGTATATGGCATTGATGAATTCGGTAATTTGGTTGACAATCAACGCTTTGCTCCAGAAGAATTGAGCAGTATCCCGGGGATAGACCTCGGCTCATAATTAAACAAAAAGACTGCTGAATTTGAATTTCAGCAGTCTTTTCATATCTGTGTCGCGTAAGATTCTGCCCGCTGTAGTACCAGCTTCCGGACTGGCTGCTGTAAACGGTTTATGTGGCATCGATAGTTGTGTTTGTACTAGGCTCAATTTGGGGAAACGGGTCACTTAAGCAACACATAGCCATTTAAAAAATGCTGCCTCATCAATTGGCGAGGCAATCTATTATTAAAGGAAGATTAATGGGAATATCTGAAAGCAAAGGAGAATGTCTGAATATAATATTCTATAAAGGGGGAGATCATATTCATAAAATATCGATTCAAGCCTACTGCCCGATATGCCAACAACTGCGTTGGATCACTGCTTTCCCAGGGCAATACAAAAAGTATGGTTCAAATCAATACCCTGTCGCTGTTTGTTTAGAGTGTAAGGAAGACGTGGAGAAAAAATTGAACGATTACTTCTGGAGTGATCGGAATGAAACAGATCATTCCTAAGTGTCGAAGAGTTTATAAAACAGTCCCTACCGTGACCAACTAGTAAAGAATCCATCATCGGATGGGTTCAAGTTAGTAGTGAAGTTGGGAACGAAACGGAATTAAGTTCAAATATTCCAACTATTATCTAAGATATGAAATAAACAAACCCCTTGATATTACTGGATTTTCACAACTTCTTGATTAGCGAGTAAGTACGAATTGTATCGGGCGAGCCAATGACCACCAGTCAGCCTTTAATTAAGAAAAGAAGCCGTTGCCGGCTCCTAAATAAGTGCTTCAAGCGTTTCAATTTTAATATCCATTAATGTTTCATCAATTGGATGGAGTGCCTCCAAAATCTTGACTCTATACCGATTCGTTAGAAAGTCGGTCACCATATCGTGTGGCGTATAGATCGTCAGAATATCATTCCGCTTAATGGCAAATGTTTTTGAAAACCAGTTGTCATAGGTACGGCTTAGAGATCTTGTTTCTCATTTCTGATAAAAACGCCTGCCAGCGCACCTTGTCAGCTTCCGATTGCTCGCTTTCGAGGATCCGCCGTTTGAGTGCAGCCTCCTTATCTATCTCAAACAAGGAGAGCTGCCTTGTTTTACGTCGGACGTTCCCTTTTTCAATGAGATCATCATAAAGGCTGCTATAATCGACACTTGGATCGAGATCGAGTTCGTGTTCGCAGGTCGTTAAGAGCTTAGTTAAGTATTTTTCATGATCGACTTGCAGCACTTGAGGGAGCTGGTCGCATAGCTCTTGCGAAAGGAGCGGGACCTTCTTTCGTACCTTAAACAATGGGCTTTCGTTGGTATTGTTTAAGTCAGCGTTTTGGACGTTAAAATGATAAACGAAGCCATGATCCTCTAGGATGCTGAGATACTTTTTTACAGTGTTACGGCTCATTTTCATCTTATACGAGATGAGCTCGAGATTCGGCCAACAGAAGTCTTTTTCACCGTAGCAGTATCGCTTCAGGTGCGCATAGAGTGCGATCGCTTCTGCTCCAAGAATGTAACCCCAGTAGTCAAACATGTAGTTATTGATGATCGTCATATGGCCGTCGACATAAGGCACATTCTGACCATGCTTGTCCAATGAGAATTTGCGTATATCTTCTTCGTTAAAGTAGATCCGCTCCAGCTCTTCTTCAAAATAGGCTTGGGGCTTACCTTTGACTATTCGTGTCTTCGGGGTTCGGTTTCCCGTAGGACGTTCACGATAGTAAAGGAGACGAGCAGAACCTTCCTTCAGGTTTTTCATCTCTGACATAAAAAAGTCTCCCTTGCGCCACCAAAAAAGGCAATACTCAAGAGAGAGAAGAGGCTTTATTTTTCAAAAACGATATGCTAAAATAAGCTCATACCGAGTTTGTGTAATAAAGCTTCTACTCCTGAACTATTCATTGTCTAAACGCTTGGCGGCCGGAAGACAATGAATATAACCTGGTAGGGGCTTTTTTTATTTGATTTTGAGGACATTCGGCTTTCTTTCGTGCTGTAAGAAGGCGAATCGTATACTAAAAAACACACATGAAATGTGTGCAATAAGTTAAAGGTCAGCAATCAACATCCGTAGAGGTTGACTTGACCTCGGTAGCACGCAAAAAGATTATAACCTACTTCTTTAATTTGGGTAAAGCGAAATATGGCGAATCATGGCGTTGTCGGGGAACTGGTCTAGGCATGCTGCATGTTAACATAGGATTATGGCGTGAGCACACAACACCTCGCTTTAGTTTTTTAGCTGAAGAGGGGTTTTGTGTTTCTATAGAAGCACAAAGCTGTCGCAGGCATACTTTACCTATTTTCTGTCTAGTGCTATAATTCTAGTATTACAGCAACACTCGCTTTATTTTCTTCGTTGTTAGACTTTCGACGAGGATGGAGAAGCCTTAAGGGATTTAAAGTATGCAAATGGAAGCTCAAGGACTTACACTACACGTATGTCCTTTTTTTGTTTCCATTCCATTGAAGACGCATTCGATTGTTGAATGCGTCTTTTTTATTGGCAATTTGAAGCTGATGGTCTCTGCAGCACAGGGGTAATTCGAAGATGAACAATGGAGGTATGTAGAATGGGGAACCAAGGACAAGAGCGAAACGGCTTTCCTTTCTTGGCGGGTGAGGAGGCCGAACACGTTAAACGTATCGCACTTGAGAAGAAGGCACGTGCACATTCGACAATACAGTCGGTGTATCAATTGATGGCAAATGAATTCCATAAGCACATTCGGCTGCTTCCGCAAAAGGAAAAGGTGATGGACAAGCAGTATACTCTTACTGCCGAACAAAGGCAGTTTGGTCTTTACTCCTACCATGGGAAAACGTATGTCGAAACATTCCGGCCGTATGTTGAGGTGGAAGGCCGAATCGAGCAGATGATCGCTGTTCACAAAGCCCATGAAAAGAGTTACGTCATTCATACCTTTCCTGAGCAAATCGGTGAGCAGTGGGTCATGACATGCCAATTTGAAGGGTTGAATAAATACGGTCAGCCTTTTAAAACAATTGAGCGTTCCATCATTGGATTTGGCGCAACTTCGGGCGTAGATTCCACCAACCCGATAGAAAATGCTTCGACAAGCGCGGTTGGTCGCGCGCTTTCGCATGGGGGGTATGGAAATATTGGCGGAGGTCTCTCTTCGTACGAGGACATTTATATGACGGATGCCCGGCAGAGCGCTCATGAAAAGCTGAAGAACGAAGGCCGTCATTCCGATCCGGTCCAAGGGCAGCCATTTGGTCAAAACGGAACTCTTACTGACGAAGAAGGACAACCGCAAGGAAGCGAGCAACAGTCGCATGGAGGTGAACAATCTGCGTCGCATGGGAATTCCGATCGTTCGCAAAGCCAGAGCAACGGCAGCCGAGGCTCGTCTTCTTCGAACAATGGGTACCCAACCCAAGGACTTACCGGGCAGCATGAGAAGAATCGTCAGCGGGAGAAAAACAAATTTGTCAGCCGTTTTTTGAATAGCACCAAGAACTGGGATAAACAGGACTTGAAGAACAAGGTCCAGGCTGTTCTCCAAATTACTTCTTGGGACGGCAAGTTTACGTCATTCTCTCTTGATCAATTGCAGCTCCTTGAGGAGCGCATGGGCACGATTCTTCAAGCATCATAAGAAAAGGAGTTGGGGCATGAAGCTACGCAGAATAAAGCACGAGGGATGGTACGAGCTCCAGTCCCCATGTCCGATTTGTGGACATAAAGGTTGGTGCCGGATAAACCTCGAGCAAACGGTTGTTTATTGTATGAGGGTGCCAAGTGATGATTATTTCGATTCCATTATTGGCCGTCAATTCCGGCATGTTTTAGATTCCAATGCCGTACCGAAAATAAAGGTTGAAATTAATGTGAATAAGGCTGTCGATAAGAAGCCCGATCATCACCTCAACCGCGTTTATCGTGCCTTACTGAAGGAGCTCTCATTATCCCCTGAGCATTACTCCCATTTGATTCATGATCGCCTCCTTGAAGAGAAGGTTATTCAGCTACGCGAGTATCGTACCATGCCCGTTCAGGAACGTTATAAAATTGCCAAGAACGTCATTAGCCGACTGAGCGACAATAGCGATCTATTGGGGGTGCCGGGTTTTTTTTGCCAAGAAGGCCAATACGGCCCCTACTGGACGATGGCTGGCGGTATGGGTCTCATGATCCCGTTCCGTACCATCTCGAATGAGATTACCGGCTGGCAGATCAGGGTAGATAATCCACCCCTGGAACTGGATATAAAGGGTGCCATGACGGGCGAAATTTTGGAGGAACTTCCGCGAGATCAAAGCGGGAAGCGTCGCGCGAAGTGTTCAATCATGGTTCAAGATAAGCCGTTAACTGTCGAGCTCACCGAAAAGAATAAAAAAGAGATTTCTTCAGCATCCGGCCAATTTGTCTTTAGCGTGGAGCTCAAGCAGGGACAGCGATATTGGTGGTGGAGCAGCGGTTCAAAGGATAACGGCGCGTCCATTGGCGGCCCGCTTCCGGTACATCTCGCGTTGCCAAGCCCTTGTTTGAAATACTGGAACGTCGGGGATACCGCGGATACCATAGTTGATTGTTCGGAAGTCTGGGTAACAGAAGGGGCACTAAAAGCTGATAAGGCTGCGGACGGGCTAATTAAACCGGTCTTCGGTATACCAGGTGCCGGTGCGTTCTCGCTATTGCTTGAACCGCTGAAGGCACTAGGTTGTAAGCATATTATCTTTGCTTATGACGCGGATGTTGTAACTACGAAGGAAGTTGAGATGGCCCTCGGGCAGTGCGTTGAGTATTTCGCAAAGGAAACCGAAATGCAGCTCAGCCTTGCTATGTGGGACATTTCGCTCGGAAAAGGCATTGACGACTTGCTAGACCATGGGTATCTGCCGCAAGTGTCCACGCTTCTAAGGTGAGTAAAGGATTATTAATGGTATAGTAGGAAACTGATGCCCACCTTTTAGGTTTGCTAAACGTTTCCCAAAGTTCCAATGGCTGAAGCGGGTAGGCATGCCGTATGCGCCAAGGTGTCGATAATTTCAGCAATGGCACTTCCAGATCTCTTGAATCAGTGGACGGCATATGTATACCTCCAATCGTAAGTTCCAAAACTGAGATTAAGCAGGGAATTATGTTATAATTCGGGTATTAGCAACTTGATTTTACTTCAGACATACGGCAATCGATCGAACAATTCGATACGGATATAATCAACAGATAATGAATCCGAAGGAGGTGGATCCCGGTGTCGAATCCGGATGAGAAGAAGCTGAACACCTATCAAGACTGGTTGTCGTGGGACGGAGTATGGGAACTAATTAACGGTAAAGCCTACAATATGTCGCCTGCTCCAAATGCGCTGCATCAGTTCATCGTTGGAGAGCTGCATTTCGCACTGCGAACGTATTTTCAGAATCAGAGCTGTTATGTGTTCGTTGCGCCGTTTGATGTGTTCTTCAGCGAAAGTGACCAATATGATACTCCCGAACATGTGACGCAGCCGGATTTGTCTGTCGTCTGCTCTAAGAATCAGATTTCGAAGAATGGCTGCCACGGGGCGCCAACAATGATTATCGAAGTGTTGTCGCCATCAACAGCGCTAAAGGATTTTAATGAGAAGTTCAATCTTTATCAGAAATACGGAGTCCAAGAATATTGGATTGTCGATCCCGGAAATCGCACCGTCCATGTGTATGCGCTGCAGGATGGATTGTATCAAGTGCGGAAATTATATACGGAACAGGATAACGTGCAGTCGAACGTGTTTAAGGAGTTGCAGATTCCTCTCAGTAAGCTGTTCAGTCTGGAGACTTAATTTTATTAAGCCGATTCCTACAGGAGTCGGTTTTTTAATGCTCCGAATTAAGCACCTTGGCGATACAAAGCACAATTCGTTTATGATGTGCTGATGATTACTCTTAGGGACAGGATAGCGCAACTTTAGCTTTATCCATTGCGTATTAGATGTGGATATATTTGTAAATCGAACGAGAGAGCTAGTACATTTTAGCTTAAGAAGTAGCTTGTTCATGCTATTACCTGTGGCATATGTGTATTATAGATCAGTTTTGTTAGGAGGCATTTCCCTAGATGCAATTCACAAGACAAAAACAACACATATTAAGATAAGGAGTGGTCGTTTTGAAGAAGCTGATTTGTACAGTTGTTGTGTTAAGCGTGATGATTTTTGCAGCATCCGCTAACGCCGCTGAACCGGTGAAAATACTCATGAAAAATCAAATCGATGGCGCACCGATTGCGATTTCCTCCGATGTAAGTCCCGATATCAAGAAGAATCGAACAATGTTACCTCTGCGCGTTATCAGTGAAAACTTGGGAGCAACAGTCGACTGGTCGACTTCGGAAGTCGTGCTCACTAAGAGTGATGTAGAGGTAATATTACAACTGAATAGCAATAAAGTAGTGAAAAACGGTAAGGCGATGCAGTTTGATGTCGAACCCTATCTGAAGAATAATCGTGTGATGGTTCCACTTCGTTTTATTGCAGAAACATTTGGTTGCAATGTAGGTTACAGCAATTCTGCAGTAACTGTCGAAACCAAACCATTAGTCATCGATGGTGTAAAGGTGAAAGCAGTGCAAGAAGAATACTATCTGACTTTTGGCGAAGTAGTAAATCAAATCACCGGTAATACATATAACGAAGCGATATATAATATTTTTGTTGAAAACAAAGGGATGAAGGTCGAAGCACCTTCTAACTACGCCGATAACGTAAACCTCGTGACAACTGGCGACTACTATAAAGGTGGACAATTTGACTTTCTTGACCAGGAAGGGAAGAGCATAAAACGTTTTGATGTTTATACCTTAGTTCAATCAACGACTGCTAATGACGCCCCCGAGACTTTAATTTATGAAGCAAATGAAAACCAATGGTTTAGGTTTAACTACAAAGCACTTCTGGATATTTTGGGGTTAATTGATATTGCCTCAAAGAACGGTTTTTTTAAGGAGATCAGCAATACAGCTCCGTAAAAAGGTACGATAGCTCAATGTGTTGTGTACGATAGCAACTCCGCCTTAAACTTGAAAGGGAATCGAATTTACGGCGTCCAGCTATGAGGAATTTTTAACTGATAAAAATGTCGTCAAGGGTAAATGAGATTGAACTAACGGGCACGATAGTTAAACAACAGCAGACTGCTGGAACTTGTGTTCAGTGAAGATTAGGCATATTGGAGGTTGATTGATAAAGTGAGAAAGTATGCCTTAACTAAACCCAGCACTTCTCATGATATTAAAAAGGTCATGATATATGAAACTGAGCACGATGGAATATATCTATTTGTTTATCTATCACATCGAGATCTACCAGCACACAACGATTTTTGGTTTGACGATTTAGAAGATGCCGAGCATTTTAGTAAAGCTTATTTCCAAACGTCCAAAGCCGACTGGATTCTAATTGACGATCCAATGGAAAGCTGTCAACATGATTTAATCAGACCCATACGACGTAAAAATAACTCTTATGAATTGTTTGAAAACGGGAGTTGGAGAATGGTTGAGTTAGGGATATAAAGAATTATTTGAAATTCAGGATGTTGAACTAACGGAGAACGATAGCTCAATCATGACACGACGGCAGCCGGCCTCAGAACGATCGGCTGCCGTCGTTGCGCATACTGGCAGGATAGTTTAATTTCCTAGCGAATGGTACTAGAAAACCAGTTCATAATTGAGAGGATTATTCCCCATGAGACTTAGTAGCAAGCTGCTTATTGAACAATTAGGAACGGATTATATTGATACTAAGCTAAAGGGCTTCTCATACGACCATGCGTCACATTTAGTTCAAATGAGATATGGAGATGTAGTTAACAATGAAAATGATAAGATGATTTTCTTTAGGAATTGTTTTTCGGTCAGTATTAATACTTGGCTGGAGGGAATAAAGGGGAAGGCTCCTAGCAATCCAGGTGAAATGGATTTCTTCTTGCATGGGATTACGATTGACGATGTTGAAGTTAGTGGTGTTCAACTTTATAAATGTTCAATGAAGATACCTATGATGGATTGTCAAATCACATGTGTCACGATTGAATTGAATTGCACTAACGGGGCACGCTACTTGAATCAATTAGTCTAAAACCTTCTATTAGTAGCAAACTAGTATTAATTGCTCTAATAGGAGGTATTTATTATGAATTTAAGCGAGCTTTGGCATCATTATGAATCAGATAAACGAATCCAAGGGTTTAGTGCAAATACATTGAAAGCCTATTCCCTGCAACTCAAGATGCTGGTTACGGAGCTGGGGGACCTAGAAATTACTGAAATAACTCTGAACCTGCTTAAGGAATACCTAGCAAAGCAGTCCGATCGATTAAAGCCTAGCAGTCTAGGGCACCGTATTCGTTTTGTGCGTTCGCTCTTCCGATTTGCATATGAAGAAACCTATCTACCCACCAACCCTTCACTCAAGCTACGTGCCCAAAATGGATAAGCGGATTCCTAAGTTTTTGATGGAGGAAGATGTAATCCATCTCAAGATTTCCTGTCAGACCTCAAGGGAAAAGGCGCTGCTCGAGTTTCTCTACAGCACAGGCTGCCGTATTGGAGAGGTCGAGAAGATAAACATTGAAGATCTGAATTGGGAAACCTGCTCGGCTATTGTAAATGGAAAAGGTTCAAAGCAGAGAGAAATTTACTTCACAACGGAGTGTAAAGTATGGTTGAGGAAGTACTTGGCTAGCCGTGAAGATTCGTGTAAAGCCTTATTTGTAACGGATACAAACCCGGTTAAACGTATGGCCATTCCAACGCTCAGGTGGGCAATAAAACGGCTTGCAGCTCGCGGAGCAATCGAGGCAAACGTATACCCCATCGATTTCGTCATACTTATGCATGCCAGCTGCTGGATAATGGCGCACCATTAGATTTTATTCAAGGCATGCTGGGGCATGAAAAAGCATCAACCACACAAATCTATGCTCAGCTCCGCGGCGAGCGAAGAAGAGAACTTTATCGCCGATTTTTTTAGTGTGTTAGCAGCGGATGATTCAACTAAAGGGCAGGATAGTTCCAATATGTGGTATTGTAGAAGAGTGTGTTGAAATTTATAAAATATATTTCCGTTCTGAAGGGGATAAATCATGAAACCATGGAAAATTGTTGGGCTATTAGTGATTCTATTAATATTAGGGGGAGTATTTTATTTTCTAGATACAAGATTTTGGATAGACAAATATAAAATGAATGGCGATACATTAGTATTTGAGAATAATGTTTATATTAGTAAGCATTCACTTACTGAATCTGATACTAGCAATCTTGGCAAGACGATTGGTATTGCCGTATACAAAAAAAGGTCAATCACAGACTACCTTTGGCCCGATTGGGTTATAGAGTATAAAAATGAAAAGAATCATAATCGTATTTTTGTAAGGGGACTAATGGACTTAGGAAATGTTTATATAAAACAGTCCCAATAAGCAGCCAATAGAACCGTTTCAGGTTTCGGGCCATTCGGCAAGATTCTTACGCTCCCTCGAAATGATTCACTTTCCTCACTCAAGCTCATGAATTCGCAGGATTTCACCCTTAAATGAAAATGAAAGAAGAAGATAGGCTGGAGCTTGTTGCTGGGAGAAAGCGAAAAGGGCATGCGTAAATAAAGGTGAGGAAAGCTTCACCCACATTGTTCCATTTACGAACGTCTCCACTTTGCCTTAGCGATTCTCGCTCCCATGTCGCAACGGGTCATAGCCCTTTCATTCCTTCGTCACATCTAACTAAAGGGTAGAGGTCAGTGTATCTAATGGAATGGGTCCCAGCCTTTTGCGTAACGTCTCCCGATACTCCGTGCTTCTTGTCATCCTGCGAATGCGTGAGCTGGTGAGGTTAGAGCGGTTTTAAGCTGCCTGAGGGAACAAGCGAGCGGAATCGTAAGCCTCATTGCTCTTAGACAGGCCGACCAGCAAACGCGCTACTTTGTTACATAACTTCATGATGGATTTCATCTTCTTCACGTTCTTTTCTCCACATTGTAACGGTGCAAAGCCCGGATTTCCGGGTTTGTCATGACCATACACATCGTCATGAGCTAGAGGAAATGACGTAGGCGGGGACGACCTCGTTTGCTAGTACCATCTTTCCTCGCCACTTCCCAGAACTGGCCTCAGCTAGATTTAACCCGGCATGCCGCAGCAACGCATTTCCGTGCGAAAAGCTGCTTAAATCGCCGGCCTCACCAAGCACACCGGCTAGACTCGTTGCACGGATGCCTCGGATTTCAATCAGCTTCTGCGCGTAGGGAATTTGTTCAAGAATGAGATGAAGCTCGCGTTCGATCTGTTCGAGCTGTTGCTGTTCGAGGTCGTATTCATCGAGCAATTGCCTAAGATGAAACTGGTAAGCATGAAGTGCCGTGGTGGTCCCGACACTGGATTTTGCCACTGAAATAAGCTGTTCAGCCCGTTTTACACCAACATGACGCTTCACGTGTTGCTTCCAACCGTCGAGGATCTGTGCTTAAGCGGCTGATTTCGTTCGTCAATGGGAAGAGCCTGAGCGTAGCGATTGCGCTGGTGCAGGTGAGAATGTTAAACACCTGTCGCAGCTCGGGGAAGACAATGTCCATCCAGCGGTGGATTTGGTTAACCGCGCTGTTTAGTCGGTTGGTCACCGTCTCTCGGTTTGCCATGAGAATTCGCAGTTCCACGTAAGTTTCGGGATGGAAACGAACCGGGGAGTAGTACCCATTTTTGATCATCTCTTCAATGACGAGTGCGACCTTGCGATCGCTTTTAGACGGGGTGTTGTCTCGGTTTTCCTTTTTCTTTTGACGAGGTGAGGGTTAACCAGAACGGGGTCCAGGCTTTGAGTGACCAGCCAGCGGGCGAGGTTGAACCAGTAATGGCCAGTGGGTTCCATGCCAACGATGACTTTGTTCGGTTTGTTGGTTTTGAATAGCTCTTGAATCCAACGTTTGAATTGATTGAATCCTTCACGATCGTTACCAAACTCAAGCTGAGGACCTAGCGCAATGCCGCGAAAGTTGACGGCTCGGGCTACATGAACTTCCTGAGCAATGTCAACGCCGACAACAAGGTGAGATCGGTAATGTTTTTAATGCGTTAATTTTGCTTGTCCTGTGATTTAAACTTCATAATAGAGCGACCTCCTGATGAGCTTTTTGAGGCTATTGACCTCGTGCATAACCCCATCGTGCTGAGGCGCTCGTTTTTTCTAACGGGACACAATAGCTAAAACATGACACTACGGCAGCCAGCCTTAGACGATCGGTTGCCGTCGCTGCGCAAAAGGCAGGATAGTTTAATCACGTCGCAAATACTTTATAACATACGAACCTTCCCGGTATTCTTCTTCACACTGACCAAGGCTTTCAGTACACCTCAATACCGTTTAATGCTAAACTCATGAGCTAGGCATTGTAGGCAGTCACTCCCGACGCGAGAGAAATGGAATGAAGTCAATAAAAAAATAAATAGTCCGTTGAGGCTTGTACCGGAGAAGAGAAGACAAAGCTATTGGATGGTCGTGCTGATGCTTATGTATGGCATGAAAACAAAAGTCGCGGTTTAATCCCCGCGACTTCAATTCTGTGAGACCCCTATGAAAGCTTCAATAAAATTATCGGCTCCGGTGGCTAATCTGAATATGCAGTTGCATTAAAACTCTCCATTCCTACTCTGTCGGCATTTACCGTACTAAGCAAGTAGAAAGTATATAACAACGTGTTAGACGGATCAACTGGAACATTGAAGTCCGAAGCCGTAAAAGCGAAGACCTGAAAATTAGAATTTCCCAAATTTAGCGGATAGGTTACATAAGCAATAACCTTGTCGCTGGTGATATCTCCTCGTAGCACACCTATAAAAATTGAGGTACTCGGTGGCGGAGGTGAACCTGTAAAACGAAGTTCAGCGACCCCATTGAATACCACTTGTTGCCCCTGTTGCCTCCGCCGTGTTTAACAATACACTCCCTAAAGATGTGCGTACATTAGCTGCTAATGGGGTTAAGATTGAAAAACCATAGCTTGCATTTTGAGCTGTTCTCACATCTAGTAACTTTACCATCGTCATCACCTCCTTGTTACTAGATAATGGAGGTGTTGTCTCATTGGTTACGGCGCTAATGAATTTATAACTAATGTTTTCAGTTCGCATTGCGTTGCAATTTTCCAGAGGAGAAAATCGAGGATAAGTCCCTTGGCGACACTGTCAACAATACCTAACTTCCGAATAATATGGTACACTGGCGCCGAGTAGGAAGCACTAATAGGGGGACGTGCATGTCCGCCTCGACCCTCTCGAACATACTGGCCGGCACTACGAACGCTGTAGCTGTACACGAGTTGAGCTACGCGCTCACATCCGATGGAGTTGTGACAGACATAACTGATCTTTCCTTACGTGAATTTAACACACTGATCGGACTTATGTCCAACGACGGGTCGAAGTGTGTTTTCATTTACTAAGTAATTAATGTAGCCATTAACCTCTTCAATAGTCATTCTATTCAACATTTCCAAATTGACTTCCTTACTGTCGAGGTGGTTGTTTTCAACTCTTGGAGGTGGTGATGTCGTGGATAAAAACCAACTAATAACCTATTTGTATGAGAGATTACGATATCTGAATAAGTGGAAGTTAAGCCATTTAATTTATTCAGTACGTAACAAAAATGAAGGCAGAATTGAAGAGCTTGAAGATATTATTTACCGGATACAAACAGATAACTTAAAAGATCCAGAACATAAATAAAGATCGAGACCCCAAGAGGGTCTCTTTTTTATGCGCGGCCAGTACCGTTTTTGGGACACTTTTCTACGTGGAGGACTTATCGATTAAGGACATCGCGGGCATCTTGGCTGAGCATGAACGGCTTCAAGTTGAGGCTGCACAGAGGCAGCTTAAATCTTGTCATCATTGATGAATGAATCTGAGTCTAAGGGGGAGTTGCAATGAAACACACCGATTGGGATGTACGTTTGGCAGATAAGCTACGCGACGCGGCTTTTGTATTTATGGGATCAAGTTCTTTGACGATCTGCGACAACCACACGGGGCATCGATCGGGAGCGGCCGACCAACATCCGGCGGCGCTTACAGGAAGATGGATTCGCTGGCAACACGCCCTCGGACTAACCCACGTGCAGCACGAACTAGATGTTATTCCCGACGGAGTAGCCTCCAAACAGACTTTTTTCAACACCCTCATCGTAATAGCAAATTGGTGCCGTTTTTTGGGAAACGGCCAAATGGCGGGCTAGGAACTTGATTTTCTGCTTCTTGCCGACGATGAAGAATAGTTTCGATTGGCGGAGATTGATCTAGAAAGTGAAGGAGCAAAAAAATTTTAAGCATTCTGGAAATTATCTGAACATATTTTCATTAAATTTGGGGATATTATCCTCGATTCAAATAGAAGTACCAGTTTAAGGGTGAAATATGAATTTCAGTTGTATCTACTATTGATTACTTTAATTGGTTTCTAAAACCAAGCGCCGTAATCAGGAAGCATGGATCTCCGTATTGTTCTTCACCAGTGCACTTTATATATCACAGGTGAAGGTCAGTATGAAAAATTGTATTTCAGAGTAATGAAAGGAATGACGGGAAAGTGGTGAAGTGGTATGAGTACTATATACGAAGGTGATATTCGGGGATTATTCGAGCACTGCGGCGATGTAGTTTTCGAGCCAAATAAAGATTTTCTATTTGTCTTCTGCCAAGGCATGTCCAATAGAGAGCAAATCAATGAGCTAAGCACATGCAGCGTGGACGTTTGGCGGCAGCATCCCATAACCTTGACGGAATATTGGAAGGACGAGCTCGCCTCTTACGTGTTCAACGGCAGCTTGCTTCTCTTTGAGCTGGCATCGGCTCGGTGCTACGTGCAATATGTGGCAGACCCGCCCCAGAGAAACCCGGAAGAGTCCGTTACGGAGACTTCTTCGAAGGGCGCGCGTGACGGTTTCACCGAGAGCCTTCAGACCAATGTCGCTCTGATTCGTAAGCGGCTAGGGACGACGACGCTCAAAGTAGAATCATTCACGATAGGCGTCCGGAGCCAGACCGCGATTAGCCTCCTTTATATCCAGGATATTGCGAACAAGGGGGCTGTCGATGAGGCCCGGACAAGATTGCGGAAAATCAACATCGATGCGCTCATTACCAGTTCCCAGTTGGAGGAAGCCATCTCAGACCGGACTCTGTCGGTGGTTCCATTGATCGACAATACCGGTCGGCCGGATTTCGCCGCAGAATATCTGATCGGCGGCCGATTCGTCATTTTGCTAAACGGCTCTCCACTTGCCATCATCGCCCCCGTCACGCTGACGTCGCTCATCAAGTCGCCGGAAGACGGCTATTACCGTTCAATCATCGGCTCCTTTCAACGATTGATGCGTTTATTCGGCTGGAATTTGGCCTTGTTCCTGCCTGGGTTCTACATAGCACTCCTCGGCTTCAATTTCGATCAAGTCCCGCTTCCGTTACTGGCTACCATCGCAACGAACCGCATCGGGCTCCCGACCTCACTTCCACTCGAAGCGATCATCGTGCTTATCATTTTTGAGCTGTTTAAGGAAGCTGGCCTTCGGCTCCCCAAATCGGTCGGGCCAACCGTAACTGTCGTCGGCGGAATCATCGTAGGCGATGCCGCCATACGGGCTGGCATTACGTCCCCTACGGTTACGGTCATTGCCGCCACTACGGTCATTGCCGGCTATACGCTTGTGAACCCTACGCTTATCGGTATCGTGTCGATCGTTCGTATTTTAATTATGGTGATTTGCTCGATACTCGGCATGTTCGGATTCTTCATGTCCGTCTTCCTCGTCGCATATTTATCGGATCTAAAATCATTCGGCGTTCCGTATCTGTCTCCGGTATCGCCGCCGTCCTGGTCAGATCTCACGGGAGGGTTACTGAAAAAACCAGCAAACATGATGAAGAAACGTTCGCAAAACCTCCATTTGCAGGACGATACCAAAATGGAGGATGACACAAAATGAAACAGGCAAGAAAAGCGATTTGCATCAGTTGTCTGTTATTAGTTCTCTGCGGTTGCTGGGACGTCAAAAATATTCAATACTTCAACTTCGTTAATATGATGGGTATCGATTTCGTCGATGGACAATACAAAATCTATGCACAAATCAACGAGCTCTCTTCTATGGCGAAGCAAGAAGGAAGCGCAGTTGCCCCGAATCCGGTCGTCGTAGCAAAAGGAGAAGGCGAAAGCATCGGGATGGCGATGTACGATCTGCAGAAGGAAAGCCAGATGCGGACCGATTGGACCCAGAATAAAGTGTTTATTTTCACCGATCGCATGCTGAAAAAAGGAGTCTTCGAAATTCATGACGAATTGATGCGAACACGAGATCAGCGATATACGCCTTGGGTTTTTGCAACGAATGAAGACCTCGATAAGGTTCTCAGCACCAAACCGATTACGGGGACGTCTCCCGTGAACACCATGTACTTCCAACCAAATCTCCTGTTCAAACAGATGAATTCCTCCTTCAAGCCTCTGAGCTACCAGAATTTCATACGCTCATCGAGAGAACCGTACGAGACGACACTGCTTGATCATATCAAGCTGACCGAGAATTGGGATAAGGAAGGCGAGCCGATGACGCTACCGATCGTGAACGGCCTTCTCGCGCTGCGGAACGGAAAGATCGAAGCCATGTTCAACCGTGAAGAGGTGAGCGGTTTGAAATGGCTGGATAAGAATACGTCCCGTGGCATTCTCTCCATTAAAGACGAAAAGGGCAACTTTTATGGAACCGTTGCGGTCAAGAACAGCAAGATCACGAAGAGCCCTGCATATCAACATGGGAAACGGATCATCAAGCTTTCCCTCAACGTGGACGCCTTCCTCCGTGAGCAGAAGCTTGAGTTCGGGCTGAATAAAGCAGAGTCACTGATTAAAGAAAACATCGAGGGCGAAATAACCCAAACCTACGAGAACGGAAAGAAACGCGCTGTCGACATTTACTCCTTAAACGAAATCTGGTATCGCAAAGGTTTTGCCATTAATGAGGACGTACCGGGAATGGAGTTGCAGGTCAAAGTCAAGCTCATGGGAACAAATACGTTCGAGCTGCGAGAGAAAAGCAATGAATGACATAGAAGCGAAGATTGACTTAAGAAATCTTCCCCTTAATCTCCTCGCGCCTTTATGTTGACCAACTATACGACGAGTACTCAGCGAAGCATGTGAATACGGAGTGAGTTCAACACCTTAATGGTTTTCCTCGCTGGTTATTCTTTGTTATGCTGTTATAGACCAAATAATGCGTTAGGGATGTGAAAGTAAAATAATGTTGAATCCAATTGCTATTTCGTTGGGGCCAATTCAAGTTCATTGGTACGGAATTATTATCGGACTAGGAGCTTTTATTGGATTACTGCTCGCGTTAAAGGAAGGAAAGCGATTTGGAATTTCCTCTGATTTCTTTATATTGGCTTGCCTTCCGCATTGATTGCTGCAAGAGCTTATTATGTAGCCTTCGAATGGAGCTATTATCATCATCATTTAGCCGAAATTGTAGCCATATGGCATGGTGGTATAGCCATTTACGGTGCGTTAATTGGGGCTGTCGTAGTGGCTGTTATTTATACGCGGCGAAAAGGGTATGACTTCTGGCGTAAGCGGATTTTTGCGCTCCCGGTTTAATTACAGGACAAATGATTGGTCGTTGGGGAAACTTTATGAACCAAGAAGCGCATGGTGGTCCTGTATCGGAGAGTTTTTTGCGAAATACACTACATCTTCCGAATTTCATCGTTAACCAAATGTTCATCGCAGGTCAGTAATATCACCCGACATTTTTATACGAATCTATATGGAGTCTTATCGGACTTCTTGTACTCCTATGGATTCGCAGAAGATCATTTCTGCGTGCAGGCGAGCTTTTTATGAGCTATTTCATATGATACTCGCTCGGTCGTTTCTATATTGAAGGCGTCGTACAGACAGCAGCCTCGCTTTTGAAGGTCCACAGTGGTTGGCTTCAATGCTTAAAACAATGTGGAGTCCAATGAACGCTTTTGGGTGGGGAGTAATGGAAACGGGTAAAAATATTCGTATATCCCAGTTGCTTGCAGTAGTAATTATTATAGCTGCAGTCGCGTTCATCATAATTCGGCGAAACGAAAAAATTGCTAATTGCTATAGTTCACCCTTTAAATCAAGAAACACGGTTGCTACTGTATTCCAGGTTAATCATCCTCAAGATAGTCATTAAAAACATTAAAACTCCGTCCATCAATATGGCAGGAGTTCATTTTTGATTATAAAAGCGGAAATAGTTAGCGTACAATTATTGAAAAGTTGTATCATTGATAGTACGACGAAAACCCGAACTTAAAAATGTGCAACAGCATTTGGCAAATGAATGAACTTATCTGGCTAGAGAAGTACCTCAATTACGATTATCGGACTACAGAAATAACTAAACAGAACATAGGTAAGCTAAGCTTAGAGCCAAACGAGGTTTTATATGCAAACTTATTGGCCATAATAATGAAAAAAGAAAAAAGAGGCAATATTAATGATCGGACTCCTAAGTTCAGTCGTCCTGTTCAATTTAGCCGCATTCACCTTTAACAAACGGCTTACTGGAAATCAAATACTTCACATATGGTCTTTCACTACGGCGTTTAAAAATACCTTCGATCTTTATGTGGACTTAAAATATCATGGTTATTGGTATTTTACTAAAGACATTGACTGGCCAGCAATAGTAGCTCATTTATTTCTGCTTCCACCAGTTAACATGATGATATTGAATTGGTATCCATTTAAAAAGTCGTTGATTTTTCAAGTCATATACTTACTGCTGTTGGATGTATGCTTAGGGTTATATGAATTAGTTACATTGCTTCCGAGACCTTGGGGATATTTTAACTATGGATGGTGGACAATATGGCATTCTTTAATGATCAATCCTATACTTATATTAATTTTAGTATCATATTTCAAATTGGTTCGGAAGTTTGAAAACATTCTCGGAACTAATCTCAAGTAACATTAGAAATATCTTCAGTAGGAATTGCAGGCTGCCAGTCCAGGTGCAACGACGCTCTGAGCGTTCCATGCACACTTCTAAGTAAAAGCCATTGATTAATTAGAAACTTCCCCTATGTACAACGGAACCTATAAAATGACGAAGGATGCATCAATAATCGTGATGGGAGCGATTAGAATGGCATCCCATAGGCTTCGCAATCATGGAGCAATCATAGTAATCCTCGCTTGCTTGCAATCCGGTCCAAAAAGGTCATCGGCAACACCAAGCGACAGAGGTATCATCGGTTAAAAGAACCCTCGTTATTTGCGGAAATGGGGGTGTAAGGCGTATCGGGTTATAAAATCTTCGATATACCCAGACTTCAGTCTCCATCGTTTTGGAACTTATGAATCCGTCTGCGGATATGATGGAGCAATGGCGAAGACCGTGATTTTACGTTGCGAACTGCCTTCGCTTCAGCCGATTCGATCTGACTTTCAGAGATCCTGGCCGATCTTGAAAGTTGGAATCGTTGAGTTTCTTCAACATGAAGGCATTGCTTTCGAAGGCGTATCTATTTACAACATGGGCTTGATCTCTTATAATCAAAAGCAGACAAATCGCAGGAGCCTGTCACGACAGGCTCCTTTTTGTCAATTTGGTTTAATCCCGACGGTATGCTAGTGCAGTTTCGGGTCGATTGCCGTAGAATGACCGCCATTACGAACTTCGTCGAAGATGGAGCTTGCGGGATTTTGAGGCAGACGAACTCCGAGGAGACGCTCCAAGTCTCCTAACGTGACCGGTCTCGCTTGGGGCGTGAGTTCGTAGCCGACTTGTCCATTCGGTCCGATCGTGGCGCTCTTCACGTCCTCGAACCGAGTGATGCCTTGTTGTCTGAGCAATGCCTCTAATTGATCAACGGTCATCCGAATTGATCTTAATTTGTCAGGTTGAACTTGACCATCCTGTATGACCAATACGGCTCTGCCCGTAAGCAACCCTTCGATCCAATTAAATTTGTATTCAAGTACTTCTACAATAATCAGCGCTGCGATGAAGACAGCTGCCGACCCGATGGCCTTATACATGTGCTGGTCGGCGATCGGCTGTACGATCGTCGTTCCGATGGAAATCATAATGACGGTCGTGGCAACGGTCATTTGCGAGATGGACTTTCGCCCGGCGATTCGCAGCAACACAATCCCGACGAGGACGAGTACGAACGATTTCCATATCCAGTCCATGTTTACGGCACGCTCCTTTTTGCAACTTAGTATGACACGCGATAATGGGGGATATACGATAAATGGAATCAGGAGGGGCCATGGAAACGGTACAGAAACGAATTCAATGTTATTTAAGCTGTTCCTGGTATTTTGACCAAGCATACGAAGAATTAGCGAAAATGCTCGAGAAATCCAATGAATTTACGTTTGATTTCCACACGGTTCAAGCCCATATCGCCCGGTCTCCGAGCTATCAGGGACGACTCCGTTACGAACGAATCAAAGACAAGATGGAGACATGCGACGCGCTTCTTCTGCTCGGAGGCGTCTATACGCATTATCACGACTGGATTAGCAAAGAAATCATGGCTTGTAAGTCGGAGGGAGACAAGCCGTTGATCGTCGTGCTTAAGGATCATAACCTGCATATCTCGCCCGTTGTGAAACGCTATGCGGACCGGTGCGTTCCATGGAACGCCGAAGAACTGTTTAAAGCATTTCACGATCTAATTTGAAGAAATTGTTTCGATAAATAACGCTTGCTTCCGGCTTCTAGGGATGCAGGCGTTTTTTGTGTTCATATACGACTCGTTATAAGTGATGTTTATCTTATCATGTTAACAATAACGGTTTTTTATATATAAGAAAAACTTATTAACATAAAAATAGCGAGATGTAAAACGCTCTCATCGCAATCATCCGGGAGGAAACTGGAGGGATTTGGCGATAGAGGGCGGTGACTCCCTTTGATGTCAAGTCAACCTTAAAAAGGCTGAATTATCTTGCAATTCTGGAAATGACCCCGAGTGCTAATTGATGGTAGCCTTGTAAGTGTTCTAAAAAAATTTTAATGAAAGGTCGTGAGAATGCGTGAGAGGAAAGTGGTTGGTTCTAATGGTCCTTCCCTTGCTGCTGCTTGGCGCGTGCGGTTCGAAAACGAACGACGAGCCGGCTTCGGCCACGGCGGGAAATGCGGGATCGAGCAACGGGGGGAAGGCTTCTGAGAGCATCCTAGAGAAGCTGAAATCGCAAGGATATGCGACTGTCGGGTTTGCGAACGAGAATCCGTACGCTTACAAAACCGCGGACGGCGAGCTTACGGGAGAGGCGGTCGAAATCGCCAGAACCGTGCTGAAGCGACTCGGCATTAACGAAATTCGCGGCGAGCTGACGGAGTTTTCTTCGCTAATCGCCGGACTGCAGGCGGATCGGTTCGATCTCGTTACAGCGGGCATGTTCATTAACCCCGAGCGCTGTCAAGCGGTGGCCTTCGCGAATCCCGAATACAGCATCGGAGAAGGCTTGGCCGTTCAAGCCGGCAATCCGCTCAAGCTAACGAGCTACAAGGCGGTGGCGAGTAACGCGAAAGCGAAAGTGGCCGTCATGGCCGGTGCTATTGAAATCGGATACTTGAAAGCTTCCGGCGTCACCGAGAAACAAATGGTGATCGTGCCGGACCAGGACGCGGCACTTAGCGCGCTGCAATCCGGCAGAGCCGATGCCATCACAATGACGGGACCGGCGCTCCAATCCAGGCTGGATGCCGCCGCAGATGCCAAGTTGGAGCGAGTCATGGATTTCGAACAGCCGGTCGTAGACGGGAAGAGCGTTCGCGGTTACGGAGCGACGGCTTTCCGCACCGCGGATACGTCTTTCAGGGACGCCTACAATGCCGAGCTTGAAAAGATGAAAGACTCAGGGGAACTATTGACAATCTTGAAGCAATTCGGCTTTACGGAGCAGGAACTGCCGGGAGATGCCAAAACGGCAGAGCTGTGCGCCGGGTAAGATGACCATGCACGGACTAGATTGGTTACCACTAATTGCAAGCGGTATTAACATTACCGTAAAGGTCGCGCTGTTATCGGCCGCGCTAGCGCTCATGCTTTCCGGTCTTGCCGGGCTCGGCAGCCTGTCGCGATTCGCTGCCATTCGGGTCCTATGCCGCTCCTATATCCAAGTATTCCGATCTGTTTCCTTGCTTATTTTATTGTTTTGGTTATACTTTGCGCTGCCCTTTGCGGGAGTCGGTCTATCCAAACTCCTCTCGGCGGTGCTTGCGATCGGGTTGAATATTGGCGCATATGGCGCTGAAATCGTAAGAAGCGCGGTAGAAGCCATTCCAAAAGGACAACTGGAGGCATCGACCGCCCTGAACTTGACGCCATGGCAGCGGTTGCGGCTAATCGTGCTGCCCCAAGCGTTTGTGCGGATGATGCCGCCGATGGGCAATTTGATGATCGAGCTGCTGAAGTCGACGTCTTTGATTTATTTCATCACGCTGGCGGACTTGACGTACCAGGCGATGGTATTGCGCAATAATTATTATTCGTGGACACCGGCTATCTTCGGTTTGCTTCTGCTGACTTATTTCCTGTTATCCGCTTGCATTATCGTCACGGTACGGGTCCTCGAACGCAAGTTTTCGGAATGGAGGTGAGCGGTCGTGTGGGATTGGTCGTACGCGCTTGAAGTGCTGCCCGAATTGCTTCGCGCTTTTCTGGTTACGATCACCGCGACGCTGACCGGATTCGCGGCGGCCGCCTGCATCGGCATGGGTTTTGCGATTCTTGGCCGATTCCGCTTAGCGCCGGTGCGCCTCGCAAATCGCGGGATCGTCGAGTTTATCCGAAGTACGCCGCTGCTGGTTCAGCTGTTCTTTCTGTACTACAGCTTGCCGATGCTGACTCCGGTGTCTCTGTCGGCGTTCGCGACGGGCGTAATCGGTCTTGGGCTGCACTATGGCGCCTATTTGTCCGAAGTCTACCGTTCCGGCATCGATGCCGTGCCCCGCGGACAATGGGAAGCGGCGAAGGCGCTGAACCTCTCGCGAACGCGAACGTGGGTATCGGTTGTGCTGCCCCAGGCCGTGCCGCCTATTATTCCGGTCATGGGCAATTATTTGATCGTCATTTTGAAGGAAACGCCCACGCTTTCGGCGATTACGCTTGTGGAAGTGCTGCTCACCGCCAAAAATACCGCCTCGGTCACGTACCGGGTATTCGAGCCATACACGATTGCGGGCGTTCTGTTCTTAGCGCTCAGCCTGGCGATGGCTTTTGGCATCGCCCAAATCGAGAAGCGACTAAAACGACGGTTCACCGCTTAGGGGGTTACACATGAACGGATTATACACTCCGGAGGCAGCGGAGGAAGTATTCGGCGTGCAGGCTTATACAGCGGACTCGGCTTCAGCGCTCGTGCGCTTCGAACATGTCACGAAACGCTACGGCGAACTGGAAGTCATCAAGGGCATCGACTTGACGATGCGGCCAGGCGAAAAGCTCGCGCTCATCGGACCAAGCGGTTCGGGCAAAACAACGCTCGGTCGCATGCTGATGACGCTGGAGGAACCGACGAGCGGTCGGATTTGGATTGATGGCGAATCCCTCTGGGACATGAAGGACAAATCGGGCCGTGTCGTGCGGGCGAACGCTAAGCACTTACGTCGGATGCGCGGGAGCATCGGCATGGTTTTTCAGCACTTCAATTTATTTCCTCATTTGACGGTGCTTGATAACGTCGTGCTTGCCCCGCGTGCGGTGCTCGGCATGTCGAAACAGGATTCGCATGAACGCGCCATCGCGATGCTTCGCAAGGTTGGTCTTGCCGACAAGCTGGACGTCTATCCGTCGCGGCTGTCGGGCGGGCAAAAACAGCGCGTCGCGATCGCCAGGGCGCTCGTGATGCAGCCGAAGATCATGGTATTCGACGAGGTCACCTCGGCGCTTGACCCCGAACTGGTCGGGGAGGTGCTTGGCGTCATTAAGGAAATCGCGGCTGACGGAGATATGGCCATGATGCTGATTACGCATGAGATGGATTTTGCGCGGGACGTGGCGGATCGAGTCGTCTTCGGCGATGGCGGCCGCATCGTCGAGGAAGGACCTCCGTCGGCGATTTTCGAACATCCGAAGAGCGAACGGCTTCAGGCGTTTCTCCAACGTTTTGGCACGAGCACACGATAACCCAACGAAGGGAACGGCGGATATTGACGACTATAAACAGTTCGAAATTGACCTTCCGCAGGCCGCATGTCACGGACGGCGCAGCCATATGGCAGCTTGCGGCCGAGACAAAGAAGCTGGACGCGAATTCCGTCTATGCGTACCTGATGATGTGCGATATGTTTGCGGACACTTGCGCGGTCGCGAGTCTGCTTGACCGCCTTGCCGGATTCGTGACCGCATTTCGCAAGCCGTCGCAGCCCGACACGCTGTTCGTCTGGCAAATCGGCGTGCATCCGGACTTCCAAGGCGCAGGAGTCGGCATGCGGTTGCTTCGTCATCTCCTGGAGCGGGAGGAATTGTCCGGCATCCGGTACGTCGAAGCGACAATCGGTCCCGGCAATCAGCCTTCGCGACAGCTGTTCCTTCGCCTTGCCGAAGGATACGGTACCCAATGCCGCATGGCGGAGCATTACCGCAAGACCTTATTTCCCAGCGAAACGGTTCATGATGCGGAGCTGCTATTTCGCATCGGGCCCCTGCAGGCTGCCCGGTCTGCAACCGCAAATCTACCGACAGGGAGGTCGTAACGTGAAACCTAACGAGAACAAGCCCGGCGCGATGGACATATTCGAACGGCTTGAATCTGAGGTACGCAGCTATTGCCGCAGCTTTCAGACCGTTTTTACCAAAGCCAGCAACGCGCGTGTCTGGGACAAAGCCGGAAAGGAATACATTGATTTCTTCGCAGGCGCTGGTGCACTAAATTATGGACACAACAATCCCCGCATCCGCGCCAAGCTGATCGAGTACTTGCTGGCGGACGGCGTAACGCACAGCCTGGACATGGCTACAGAGGCGAAGGAGACGTTTCTCACCCGCTTCAAGTCGTTCATACTCGAACCTCGCAAGCTGGATTATAAGGTCATGTTCCCGGGGCCGACGGGCACCAATTCGGTGGAGAGCGCCTTGAAGATCGCGCGCAAAGCCACGGGCCGGACGAATGTGATTTGCTTCACCAACGCCTTTCATGGCATGTCGCTCGGATCGCTTGCGGCAACGGGCAACGCCTTTAAACGCAAAGGTGCCGGCGTTACGCTCAGCGGAACGACGTTTATGCCGTACGATCAATACTTCGGTACGCTTATCGATACGACGCTTATGTTGGAAAAGCTGCTGGACGATCCGGGAAGCGGAATCGATCAGCCAGCAGCCGTCATGCTCGAGACGCTTCAAGGCGAGGGAGGGCTAAACGAAGCGAGGATCGATTGGCTTCGCCGGGTAGAGCGCATTTGCCGCGACCGCGGCATTTTGTTCATCGTCGATGACGTGCAAATGGGCTGCGGAAGAACAGGGACTTTCTTCAGTTTCGAAGAAGCCGGCCTATCTCCGGATATCGTTTGTTTGTCGAAGTCTATCGGCGGCTATGGCTTACCGATGGCATTGACGCTTATTAAGCCGGAATACGATGTTTGGCACCCAGGCGAACATAATGGAACATTTCGCGGCAATAATCTGGGTTTTGTAGCGGCAAGTGAAGCGCTTGACTATTGGCGGACGCCGGAGCTGGAACTTGCGATCGCGGCAAGTTCACGGGTGATACTCGAATTTTTACACCGCATGGCGGCAAAGTATCCGAAGGCGATCACGGAAGTCCGGGGAAAGGGACTGATTCAGGGACTTGTTTTTCGAGAACCGTCCTATGCCGCGCGGCTAAGCAAAACCGCCTTTAAGCACGGCGTCATTCTCGAGACCTCCGGACCGAAGGACGAAGTCGCAAAGTTAATGCCGCCCCTCACCATTGAAGAGCATGTCCTTAAGCAAGGACTGGAGCGAATCGAGACGGCGCTGCACGAAGTGCTCGACTCAGTCCAGCTTGCCGGCGCGGCGCAAGCCAGAGCTTAATTAACCCCGTTAACCGAAGGAGCGATGGAACTTATGATCGTCAAACATTTAAACGACGTGATTCAAACGAAGGACGATGTCGATACGAAAACATGGAATGCGCGGCGTCTGCTGCTTAAGAAGGACGGAATGGGGTTCTCGCTGCACGACACGCTGATTAAAGCCGGGACCGAAACCTTGATCTGGTACCGGCATCATGTCGAAGCGGTCTACTGTATCGAAGGGGAAGGCGAAATCGAAGTAATTGGGGGACGCACGTATCCGATTCGGCCGGGAACGCTCTACGCCCTGAACGGTCATGAGAAGCATTTGCTGCGCGCCCAAAGCCAGTTGCGAATGGTGTGCGTGTTCAATCCGCCGCTTACCGGCTCCGAAGTCCATGATGACGAAGGCGTATATCCGCTCACAGCGGAAAATTAACCGAGGAGCGTGCTGCCATGAAAGCCGAACAAGCAAACCGTCGCTTCGCGGCCGATCGTTACCCTTCTCGGGAACGCGGTGAACCGGTGCTCTTGGATCGGACGGATCCCGTGCTATATGGTGATTGGTCGCCGGTGAGTCCGATATCTCAAGCGCAAGCTAACGAGTACGAGAAAAATGGCTATTTGTTTTTCGAACAATTTTTTTCGCCAGACGAAGTAGCTGCCTGGAAGTCCGAGTTGCTAAGACTTCAACGCTATTACCGCGAACGCGAAGCCGAGCCTGTTATTCGGGAGCCTGGCAGCGACGAGGTGCGTTCCGTCTTTGCCGTGCATGACGACAATCCCGTTTTTAAGGGACTCGCCGAACATAAGCGACTGACAAGCGTTGCTCGATTTTTGCTGGGATCGGAAACGTATATCCATCAATCCCGCATTAATTTCAAGCCGGGCTTCTCCGGGAAGGAATTTTACTGGCATTCCGATTTCGAAACGTGGCACGTGGAGGACGGAATGCCGGCGATGCGGGCACTGAGCGTCTCGATTGCGCTCGAAGATAACAACCCGTATAACGGACCGCTCATGGTGATGCCGGGCTCGCACAAGAAATTCGTCGCCTGCGTTGGCCGTACGCCCGAAGATCATTTTAAGCAATCGCTCCGCAAGCAAGAGTATGGCGTACCGGACAAGGATAGCTTGACATGGCTCGCACGAGAAGGCGGAATCGACATGCCGGTCGGAAAGGCGGGATCGCTGCTCGTGTTCGACTGCAACCTCATGCACGGGTCAAGCAGCAATATCTCGCCCTATCCGCGCAGTAACGTATTCATCGTCTACAACAGCGTCGAGAATCGGCTTGTGACGCCGTTTTCCGGTCAGAAGCCGAGACCACGATATATCGCTTCGCGCGACGGCCAATGAAGCTTGCCATTATCGCGATGTCGATCCTCGGCATCAACATCGCATATGTTTCGATTTTCACTATGCGCCTTATCCTGGTCATTAAGGGCAGGAGGGGCGCAGCCTCTTTATTTGCGATGATCGAAGTGTTCATCTACCTCGCCGGGCTGCAGCTCGTGCTCAAAAATTTATCGAGCCCGATCCATATGGCTGCCTACTGCATCGGTTTCGGCCTCGGCGTGTATCTAGGCAGCCGCATTGAAGAGCGGCTGGCACTCGGTTATTCGGTCGTGCAGGTCATCGCCGATACGGTTCATACGTCGCTTCCTGACAAACTGCGGCAGCATGGTTATGGCGTTACGGTATGGACGGGTGAGGGCAGACATGGCAAACGGCTCGTTATGCAGGTGCTCGTCAAGCGCAGCAACGAGAAAAAGCTCTTGAAACGGATCGAAGGGGAAGCGCCGAAGGCATTCGTCATCTCGCACGAGCCGAGGTATTTTCGCGGAGGGTTCTGGGCGAAATTGCTGGAATAACGGTCACCTCAGTAGATCTAGATCCGAGAACAAACAAATGGGCGGGGACATAGTGTCCCCGCCGTTTATGGTTTCTGCTCGAAATTCTCGCGCTATTCGTCTTCTTTTGGAATAAACGAGAAAATGTCGCCGGTTTCAAACGAATCGATCAGCCGAAGCAGCCACTTGTAATAGTTCAATGCAGCCTTGATTTTATCCTCATCAATCGCCGTTACGTTGCTCAATGCCTTATTATCCGGGTCGGATTCACGAAGCAGCCGGATTTCCCTTAATGACTTCTCAAGCGAGGCCATATTGCTTTCGACGGCCTTGCGCCACTTGATGGAAAAGAAATCCACGAAGTTCTTGTGCCAGTCCGGAACGACCTCGTAGAAGTCTTTCCGCGAGCCTTTGCCCCATACTTTATCGATCATCTTCAGATCCATCAAGGTCCGCATCCCGGTGCTCATGGACGTCTTGCTCATGCCCATCGTTTCGCTCATTTGATCTAGCGTGATGGGGTCGTTTTGAAAGTACATATAGCCATATAAATGTCCGATCGACAATGTAATCCCATATAAGTCCATATTTTTGCCGATCGAATCGATCACACGCTGTCTGGATGCATCCAGCGACCGTATTTGCTCAGGCGTTAAACCGTTCACTTCTTCGTTCATGATTGCCTCCTAGGTCACCTAATCCGGCGTCATTGTAATTGTAATCACCTGCGAAAACATTGTAAAGCTTGCTTTCACAGGAGGAATACTGAGCATAAGGGCGGATAGGGGAGCATTACATGTGTAAAGTTTATACTGTACGTAAATTATAAACGGTTTTTATTGTTGACTAAACAAGCAATCCTCCCTAAACTGGAACCAGTCGCCAGATATAGAAACAAGGAGGGGAACATGTATGTCCATCATTGAAGCCAGATCATTGACGAAAGTATTCGGCAGCGACCCGGACAAAGCGCTCCAGCTGCTCCAACAAGGATGGACGAAGGAACGGATTCTGAAGGATACGAAGCAGACGGTCGGTGTAAACCGGGCGAGCTTCTCGATTGAAGCCGGTCAAATCTTCGTCATCATGGGGTTGTCGGGAAGCGGAAAGTCGACGCTGCTTCGACTGCTGAACCGGCTGATCGAGCCGACGGACGGCCAAATCCTGTTCCAGGGGAAAGACATCGTCGGCATGAGTCCGAATGAGCTCCGAGAGTTCCGCCGCAAGCGCATGGGGATGGTCTTTCAGAAATTCGCCCTGTTTCCGCATCGAACCGTACTGCAAAACGTGGAATACGGCTTAGAAATTCAAGGGATCGCCAAATCAACCCGAAAGCAAATGGCTCGTCAGTCGCTCGAGCTCGTGGGCCTCGGCGGCTGGGAGGACAGTTACCCCGATGCGCTTAGCGGCGGCATGCAGCAGCGCGTCGGATTGGCGAGGGGACTTGCGAACGATCCCGATATTCTGCTGATGGACGAAGCGTTCAGCGCGCTTGATCCTTTGATCCGCAAGGATATGCAAGATGAGCTGCTTCAACTGCAATCGAGCATGCACAAAACGATCGTGTTCATCACGCACGATCTTGATGAAGCGCTGCGCATCGGCGATCGGATCGCCTTGATGAAGGACGGTTCGATCGTACAAATCGGTACGCCGGAAGAAATCCTGATGAAGCCGGCCGATCCGTACGTTGAGAAATTTATTGAGGATGTCGACTTGTCCAAGGTGCTGACGGCAGCGCATGTGATGCGTCGTCCGGAGACGATCATGCTCGAGCGGGGACCGCGGGTCGCGCTCCAACTGATGCGCGAGCAGGGCGTATCCAGTTTATACGTGACCGATAAGGGCAAGCGGCTGCTTGGCGTCATCACGGCGGAAGGCGCTTCGGCTGCCTTGAAGGAAGGATTGGCACTGGACGATGTTCTCATTCCCGAAACGCCGATTGTCGCGCCGGATACGGTGTTGAACGAATTGTTCGAACCGATGGCCGCGACGCATCTGCCGCTCGCCGTCACGGATGGCGCGAATCGCCTTCTTGGTATCGTGATTCGCGGAGCAGTCTTCGCGGCGCTGGCGGGGAACGCCGTGCCGGAGGCGGGTGGCGTGCGATGAACATGCCGAAACTGCCGATCGGCAATTGGATCGAATCCATTGAAGCTTGGCTCGAAGGCCACTTTACGCCCTTTTTTGATTTAATCCGAATCGTCATCGGTTCAATGGTGGATGTCCTGCAAAGTCTGCTCGTCATGGGACCGCCGATTGTCGTCATTTTGCTGGGGACTGTGCTCGCCTGGCTTGCTGGGAAATGGCGGTTTGCCATATTCGCTTTCATCGGCTTGCTGCTCATTGATAATTTAGGTTACTGGGAACACGCCATGGAAACGCTAGCCATCGTGCTGACAGCCTCGCTGCTTTCCATCGTCATCGGCGTTCCCGTCGGCATTCTTTGCGCGAGAAGCCGCCTCGCTCAGGGCATCGTGACACCGGTGCTTGATTTCATGCAAACGATGCCGGCTTTCGTATACTTGCTGCCGGCCGTCTCGTTCTTCTCGCTCGGCGTCGTTCCGGGTGTCATCGCATCGATTATCTTTGCCGTACCGCCGACGATCCGACTCACGAACCTCGGCATCCGCCAAGTGCCTTACGAGCTGGTTGAAGCGGCGGAAGCTTTTGGTTCGACGCCGAACCAAAAGCTGATCAAACTTCAGCTGCCGATGGCGCTTCCTACGATGATGGCCGGGATCAACCAGACCATCATGCTGTCTTTGTCGATGGTGGTGATCTCCTCCATGATCGGGGCGCAGGGATTGGGCGCCGATGTCTACCGCGCCGTGACGCAGACGAAGACCGGAACCGGGTTTGAAGCGGGAATATCAATTGTCGTACTGGCGATCCTGTTGGATCGTTTGACACAACGCATTATCAAAAAACAAAAAACGCAGAGGTGACGAGCATGAAGAAAAAATGGGGTTTGGCCTTATCTACCGTCGTAATGGCGGCTGCTCTTGCCGGGTGCACGAAATCCGGGGACGACAAAGCGATTAAGCTGGCTTACGTGGCTTGGGATTCCGAGATTGCAAGCACGAACGTCGTAAAATACGTGTTGGAATCCAAGCTGAATTATAAAGTCGAGCTGATGCAGGTGGATGCGGGTCCGATGTGGGCCGGAATCGCGGACGGCAGCGCCGACGCAATGGTGGCAGCTTGGCTTCCGACGACGCATGCCTCTTATCTAGAAAAGTATGGAAAAGACCTCAAAGATCTCGGTCCCAACCTCGAAGGTACAAAGACCGGCCTTGTGGTGCCATCCTATATGAAGGAAAAGTCGATCGAGGATTTGAAGCAGGACGCGACCGGAACTTCCGTCGATCACAAAATCATCGGAATCGAGCCCGGGGCCGGCATTATGACCTCCACCGAGCAAGCACTGAAGGATTATGGACTTGATGGCGACTGGCAGCTTGTCGAAAGCTCGTCCGCGGCCATGGCGCAGGAGCTTCAAAAAGCATACGAGGCGAAGAAGCCGATTATCGTCACGGGCTGGACGCCGCATTGGATGTTCGCAAAGATGGATCTGAAATATTTAGCCGATCCCAAGGGCGTGTACGGAGGGGACGAGGAGATCCATACGATGGCCCGTACAGGTCTGGATGACGATATGCCGGACGCCTACAAGCTGTTGGATCAATTCCATTGGACGCCGGATGATATGGCTGAGGTAATGGTCGCGATTCAAGAGGGAAAATCGCCGGAAGACGCGGCGAAAGCCTGGGTCGACGGTCATGAGCAAGAAGTAAAAGCATGGTTGGACGGCGTTTCTTAACGCGTTTCTCGTCGTAAGCTTAAACACTTCTGTAGCATTGGGAGATGACATGGATCGATAGGAAATCGATTTATCGTCGTCTTCCTTTTCTGCATTCTGCATAAGCGTATCTGTGGGGAGCAAAATGAAGGGAAATAGCAGATGTCCGGTTGTGACAGCGCTTGGAGTTATACTTTGAGTCGATCTACCGTAAGCGGGATTAAGTTTGACCCACCAAATGATTCCGCTTACAATATAGCCGTGATTATTGGAGTTGTCCTGTGTTTATTAACGTAGACGAGGGGGCGCGAGCACATTGATGAGAGAACCGCACCATTTTCGGGAAGCTGCTCAGACGGTCAACACGGCTTCTTTCGATTGTAAGGAGAAAAACCGCCATTATCGAGAGCTTTTAGCGCATATGAGGGCTCAATTCGGAGAAAGGCTGAGGAAAGAAGAAGAATTAAAGAATCTTTATGGATGGATCACTTCTCTTATCGTAAACACGTGAGCGAGCGCCGCATTGCGGCGCTCTTTTTTTCAAGGATCAACCCACTCCCCGATCTGTATAGGAGGACTCCGCAACATTGCTTTCCATAAAGATCCGCTGTGCGGGATAAGCCATCCGTATGCCTTCATCTTCTAGAATGCCCATGATCGCGAGGTTGAGTTCCTGACGGATCGTCAAATAATCCGACCACACCGTCGTTTTGGTGAAATAATAGAAGAAGATGCCCAGACCGCCTTCTTGAAATTCGTTAAATCGCACCATAATCGTTCCGGGGTCTACATGTTCATTTTCCCGGAGCATTCGTTCCATTTGTCCGATGGCCGTTGCGAGCCGTACCCGATCGGTTTCCAGCGCCACTTTAAGCGTAAACGTCACGCGGCGCTTGCCCATCTTGCTCCAGTTGGTGATGGGATGGTTAGCCAGCGTCGAATTCGGTACCGTTACGAGGGAATCGGCGAACGTTCGAATTCGTGTGCTTCGAAACGTAATGTCTTCGACGACGCCTTCCGCGCTGGGCGTTAAAATCCAATCGCCTTTGGCGAACGGCCTTTCCGCAATGATGACGATGCCGCCGAATACGTTGCTTAACGTTTCTTTCGCGGCGAGCGCGATGGCTAAGCTTCCGAGCCCCATCCCGGCAACGACGCCATTTATGCTGAACCCCCATTCGGAGCCGACGATCGTGACGACAAGCAGGATAATGACAAATCGAATCGTCTTGGAAAGAAACGGAATGAGCATGCTGGCATGATCCAGTCCAAATCGCTTGCCAAGCTGTTCGAGCAGCATGGATGAGGTGGCAGAGACGTTGTAAATGCCGAATCCGATCAGCACAATAAGACTGCTACGAAAGAGAAGATTCAGTTCGATCGCATTTTCGATCTGAAGAGGAAGCGCGATGCGAAGTGCCGTATACAGACCGATAAGCACAAAACCGTAGCCGATCGGTTTCTCAAATGCCTTTGCCCAAGCGGAAAATCCTTGCGAACGTGAAAAGCGGCGCCGGAAGATAGCTACTGCGTACGTGGTAAAGAATTTCCGGCAAATGATAAAGAGAATCGCAACTACGATCGCGATCATGACGTCAATCCATTGGAAATCAGTAAAAAGTCGGGACAACCAGTTGAAATCAACCAGGGTAGGCACACCTCCGTGGAAAAAATGAAGGTTCATTGTACCATACTATCGGTGAGCACGGAACCATTTGCAAAATGTGGCGCCTCTAGTATAATTGTGAAAGAATCGAATTGTGTACGTTATTGGAGGAGCCTGCCACAAGCGGGCTCTTTTTGCCGTTTTTCGGCTATATCCGTTTACCGGACGCTTATCTGCGTCTCAGCCCAGGAATCGATGGAAAGGATGATTAATGCTTGAGGATCAAAAACAAAAAAAGGGGGACGCCTCAATGAACGAATTTAACGAAACATTTATTCAATTGCTCATTTTGCTTGCGGTATCCATGTTCGTCATCGCCGTCGCCAAAAAAATCAATCAGCCGTACTCGATTGCGCTTGTGGTGGTTGGCCTGTTGTTAGGCTCAGTGAACATTCCCGTGCTGGAAGAAGCGGAAGCGTATATTACCCAATCGCATGTTTTTCAGGCGGTCATCATTTCGTTGTTTCTCCCTATTCTAATCGGAGACGCGACGCTGAAGCTTCCATTTGGGCACTTGAAAGAGCAGGGCAAGCCCGTACTAGCGCTGGCGTTTGGAGGAACGCTTTTATCCTTCCTGCTGATAGCGGTCGGTGCATACTACCTCCTCGACCTGCCGCTCGTCGTCGCATTTACGTTCGCCTCGCTCATGAGCGCGACCGATCCGATCAGCGTCATCTCGATCTTCAAATCGCTTGGCGTTCCCAAGTCCGTTGTCACGATTATTGAAGGCGAATCGCTCTTTAACGATGGTATCGCCGTAGTCCTCTTTCAGATATCCTCCGTTTACTTGCTTTCTTACATGGAGATGGGCTGGACGGGAGTCGGCAGCGGAATCTTGCTCTTTCTGCAATTCGCCCTAGGGGGTATTGCCGTTGGCGCTGCTCTGGGTTGGTTTTTCTCTCAGCTGCTTCGCTTCTACGATGATTATCCGCTCGAAATCGCGTTTTCCATGCTGTTGTTTTTCGGAAGCTTCTTCATCGCCGAACACGTCCATGTTTCCGGCGTCATCGCGGTGGTGGTGAGCGGCCTGATTTTCGGCAGCTACGGGGCGAGAATCGGCATGTCGGAGACGACGCTTATGAACATCCATTCTTTCTGGGATGTCATCACGCTGCTCGCAAATTCGCTTATTTTCCTAATGATCGGCTTGGAGATTCAGCATATTGATTTCGGAGATAGGTGGTTATTGATCCTTGCGGCTATCTTAATCGTACTTGCGGGACGAACGATTGCCCTATACAGCAGCGTATCCCTGCTGCGGGATTTTCCGAGAAAGTGGAAGTCCGTCTTGAATTGGGGCGGCTTGAAAGGCAGTTTATCCATTGCGCTTGCGCTCAGCCTGCCGGATTCATTTAAGGGCAAGGACGACGTACTCATGTTAACCTTTAGCGTCGTCTTGTTTTCGCTGCTGGTGCAAGGGCTGACCATTAAGCCGCTTGTCCTAAGAGCGGGAGTGGGGGAGCACAACAAAAACGTAAACGAAACGTAAAGACAGGGAGCGATTTCATGGGGTTCATCCTATCGGCACGCAAAGAGACCGAACTGGTCAACAAACAGGACACACGCCTATCCGCTCCAAGAGTAATGATTATCGGCTTTATAGTACTCATCGTGATCGGGATGCTCCTTCTTGCGTTGCCGGCTTCATCCGTGACGGGGAGAAGCATCGGCCTGATCGATGCGCTATTTATCGCGACTTCCGCGGTATGCGTCACAGGTCTGTCCGTCCTTGACGTTCCGGGGACCTTCACAACGTTCGGCGAGCTTGTACTGCTCGTTCTCATTCAAATCGGCGGCTTGGGGTTTATGGTGTTCGGCGTCTTGTTCGCCGTGCTAATCGGCAAGAAGATCGGTCTTCGCGAGCGGCTGCTTATCCAACAATCCGTCAATTCGTATTCGACGCAAGGCGTCATCCGACTGGCGCTAAACATTTTTATCATCGCGCTAATTATCGAAACGTTCGCCGCCTGCTTGTTGACCATGCGCTGGATGCATGATTACGGCTTTGCGCGAGCGAGCTATTATGGTGCCTTTCATGCCATATCGGCGTTTAATAATGCAGGCTTTGCGCTGTGGCCGGACAATTTGACGCGTTATGTGGGCGACCCGACGGTGAATCTCGTCATCTCCGCACTCTTTATATTCGGCGGTTTGGGCTTTACGGTTATTCTGGACATCATAAAAAAACGCCGCTGGAAGGATCTATCCCTACATAGCAAAATCGTCATCGTGACCAATCTCGGATTGATTGCGGCGGGAACGCTCGTCATTCTCGCGGTCGAGCTCTTTAATCCCGCCACGTTTGGCGGCCTTACATGGCCTCAACGCTTGTGGGCTGGTTATTTCCAGGGCGTCGTGACGCGTACGGCCGGCTTCAATACCATCGATATCGGCGCCATGCTGCCGCCTTCGCAATTTTTCATGATCTTCCTGATGTTTATCGGCGGTTCCTCGGGTTCGACGGCCGGCGGGATCAAGACGAATACGTTTGCCGTCCTGCTCATGACGGTGCTTGCGATTGTAAGGGGGAAAGCTGATATTCAAGCCTATAAACGAAGGCTAGCTGTCGATCTTATTCTTCGTTCACTCGCCGTCATAATCATCTCGCTAGGCGTGGTCATGGTAAGCACGTTCTTGCTCACCATGACCGAGTATCGATCGCATGCCGAATTTTTAACGCTTCTGTTCGAGGCAACCTCCGCATTCGGGACTGTCGGAATGACGATGGACTTTACGGGCCAGCTCTCCGTTGCCGGCAAAGCGGTAATTATCGTCACGATGTTCATCGGGCGACTCGGACCGCTCACGCTCGCCTTTGCGATGACACGAGGATCCCGCAAGCAGCCGTATCGTTATCCCGAAGAAAAGATCTTAATCGGATAAACGCGTAGCTGATTGCCGCTGCATATTCGACAAAGCCAAAGTCATACCGGCATGGCTGTAACGCATAAGATAGGCTTACGAACTATTTATTCGCGGACTGTTCGTACGGGGAGTGAGTCGAGATGCGAAGCCGGGTGATGGGACGTTTCGCGCGTCTTGAAGCAGAGTCATTTTTGCTGTTGCTTGTTGCGGCAGGTATCGGAATCGGTGGAGGGTTTGGCGCAGTCGGATTCCGGAAGGTGGTCGAACTTGCGGGCTATCTTTTTTACGGAAGATCGGCAGATGAAATCTCGCAATACGTATACGGAATCCGTACCTTGATCATGCCCGCTTTAGGGGGGTTACTCACGGGATTGTTGATTTACTTGTTTGCCCGGGAAGCGAAAGGACACGGCGTCCCGGAGGTCATGGTGGCCGTGACCGACAAGGGCGGCGTGATCCGAAAGCGCATTGTCTTAGTTAAAGCACTAGCCTCCGCTTTAACAATTGGCTCCGGTGGATCCGTGGGGAGAGAAGGCCCGATCGTGCACATCGGATCGGCATGGGGATCCGCATTCGGTCAATGGTTAGGCATTTCGAAAAGGCGACTGCCGCTGCTTGTCGCGTGCGGAGCGGCGGCCGGTATCTCAGGGACATTCAACGCGCCGATCGGAGGCGCGTTGTTCGCCTTTGAAATCATTCTGGGAAGCTTCGCGCTGACCTATATTGGTCCTATCGTTGTCTCATCCGTCGTTTCAGCCGCGATTGGCCGCGTCTTTCTAGGCAACCTGCCAACATTTCCGGTTCCGCACGATGAGATGCAGGGCAGCATGGGGATGATCGCGCTGTTCGCGCTGCTTGGTCTTGCTGGCGGGCTGCTCTCACTTGTTTACATTCGCTCGCTGCTTCTTTTTGAACGGCGGTGGGAAGCGGTTCGTACGCTTCCAGAGTGGACGAAACCTGCGATCGGAGGTTTAGCGGTCGGTGTCATCGGTTTCTTCTACCCGCAACTGCTCGGCGTCGGTTATCCTGCAGTTGAGTTAACGCTCACCGGGCACGCGACCTTGCACCTTGTAGTTGTATTACTGGCGTTAAAGCTGTTCGCAACTACGACGACCATCGCGTCAGGCGGATCAGGCGGTGTCTTCGCGCCTGGGCTGTTTATGGGGGCGATGATGGGGTCGGCGTTCGGCATACTGGCTAATCTCCTGCTACCCTTGCCCGATGTGAATCCCGGCATTTTTGCCATCGTCGGAATGGCGGCGGTGTTCGCCGGAACGGCACACGCGCCGATTACCGCAATGGTCATGTTGTTCGAGTTAACGGGGGATTATCGGTTGATATTACCGCTCATGCTCGTCGCGATCCTCTCAAGCTCAGTAACGACCAAGTTGTTCCGGGAGAGCATTTACACCGCCAAAGCAGCCAAAAGAGGCATCGACTTGATTCGTAAGCGAGCCGCTGACAAGCTCTCTGCAATTTTGGTGACGGAAGCGATGGATGTCGAGCCCGTCATGATTGCCTCGAATACGACCATCGAGGTGGCCATCGGACTCTTTATGGGGAGAAGGGGACAGATAGCGATTGTTAAGGACGACCAAGGAAATTGGCTGGGCTTTGTGAATAAAATACGAATGTTGGAAGAGGTTTCGCTCGGGAACGGAGACGTGAGGGTACAAACGGTCATGGAATGCGTCATGCCTTGGATAGAGGGAACGGCAACGCTAGGCGAAGCAAGTGTTCGCCTGTGTGCCGAGCAGTCCGATAGCTTAATTGTTAAAAATGAACGGTTGGAGCCGCTCGGCCTCATCTCCGCTTTGGATATCGTGCGAGCCTACCGGCTGCCATGAGCATTCAACGGGACACCTCTTATAAAGGTGTCCTTTTCAATTCGAACGAGTTTCGTTAGTCTAGCGTATTTAGTTCAATTCTAAAGGGCAAACAAGTTTAGTTCTCCCCGTTTTAGGGAAGAAAAGTAGCAGTACTATTAAGGAGTAACGGCGCATGAACCTTCAACGCATGATCCGTACCTTACTGAAGATAGTGAGCGTTATTGGAATCTTACTGCTGACCGGCTGTTGGGATAGAACGGAAGTAAACGATCTGGGTCTAATTACCGGAGTTGCTATTGATAGAGTAAACAGCAACCAAATCGAGTTATCTCTGCAAATTTTTACGCCCCGCCTTTCAATTGGCGGAACAGGTGAAATAGGAAAAGCAGGTATCGGCTCAGACAATGCCATGGTTTATTCATCAAAAGGAACCAATATTGCCGAAGCACTTAGTCATTTACAGGAGAAAATGTCACGGAAGTTGTTCTGGGGCCATACTGAGGTTTTTATTTTCGGAGAATCTGAAGCGAAACATGGTATCTCAGACGATATTGATTTTTTCATTAGGGCACCTCAACCTAGAGAAAGTGCCTATATTTACGTTAGCGAAGGTAAAGCTCAAGAAGCGCTTGAGATGCATGCTATTTTAGAACGCAACACTTCCGAGGCATACAGAGAACTCGCCAAAAAGAAGACGGCTATGAGTGTAACCTTGATTGAGTTAATGCAAATGATTAACAGTGACTCCAATTCTGCAGCACTCCCTTGGATCAAGAAAAATTCGCAGGAAACTATGCAATCGACAACCATTAGTTATAGAGTTGGAACTGCTGTCTTCAAGGGCGATCGCATGGTTACGGTATTGGGTGAGTCATCTACGCGAGGCGTTCTATGGCTTCGCAACGAAATTCAGAATGCCGTATTAACCGTAACCCCTGATGGGGCAGACGGGCCTGTCTCTGTTCGACTTCTGAAAAGCAAAACAACTTTAAAGCCTCACATAGAAGGTAATGATTGGAGTGTAACCGTTCGTATTAATACAAGCTCTTATGCCGTGCAAAACGCATCATCAAAGTATCTAATGAAAAGTGAAGCGATTGATCATCAGGTTGAAGAAGCCTTGAACACCTATATAGAACATCGTGTATTAGACGCTTTAAGACGAGTTCAAATCGGTCTTGATATCGATATATTTGATTTTGCTGGAGAGTTCCGTCGCGCTTTTCCAAAAGAATGGCACCGTAAAAGGTACCAATGGGATGCCATCTATCCAAAAATAAACGTGAAGATTGAGACTTATTCAGAGTTGTTGCGACCGGGATTATCGGATATGAATCCGAAACATCAACGCGTTATGACACAATGAGCTTAATCTCCGCTTCGGAAATTGTGCGAGCCTGCCAGCTCTCCATAATAACTGGATTAAGGTCGCTGGAGTATGCAAGTGTTTTTTCGGATGAAATAAAGGTTGTGAGTCAGGTACCGATGGATCCGCTTTACAATCAAGCGAGCAATATTCTAAAAGAAGAGGCTTCATTGTATTTGCTGCAGAAGCAAACGCTTGAGCAGACCATGGCGAATGTACAGACTCGAAATAAGAAAGAAATTAAATGAGGGATACGTGTCGAGTTATTCGTGAATCCTCACCTCTTCCACAGCAAGATCCTCAAAACACCTACCACAAGAAACGCGAAAAATCTTCTTTTCTAATGCGCTTATAAGCGAATCAATTCTAACTCGTCGCAAAATGAAAGCGTATACATCAGGGGCGGATGCTGCAATTGGCTAATTATGTTGAGTTTTCTTGAGAAGAACGGGGTTTGTTATGACCAGTTGAAATCATGGTGAGTCATGGATAAATGAGGAGGAGCTCCCAAACATGCTAAAAAAGACCTTTGCTGTCGCTTTGTGCGTACTGATCTTGTGCGCCATTGCGCCTGCCGCTTTCGCAACGAACTATTATTATCCTTCATACCCCGGTCCGGCAAAAGCTCAGCCGCCAGCGGGGCGGGAATATTTTCCGACCAACATCTCTAAACTGCCAAGCTCGGAGGGGCTGCCCGATCTTTTTAAATTTCTCGATCCGACCAAAGGTACGAACGGGTATGTAACGACGCCTGCCGAGTGGGAGCAGCGACGTGCGGAGCTCTCGGATTTACTGCAATACTATTATTACGGCAAGAAGATGGATACCGCGAAGGAAGACGTATCGTATAGCGGCAACCTCGGCACGAGTAATGCGTCTTTGACGGTAACCGTTCGCAATCCGGCGAATGCAACTTCCGGCAGCTACAATGTTACCGGTATTTATGTCCCGACCTATAAAGAAGGCGTAGCGGATGCGGACTTGAAGAACGGAGAGACGAACATTGCGCCTCCGTATCCCTTCGTCATCGGCGTCGGCGGTGGTGTGTCCGCCAACATGCGCAATACATTCCTGCGTCATGGTTATGCCGTAATGAACAATCCAACCGGGACGATTTTTAGCGATAACGCGAGTCGAACCGGCGTCTATACAACGCTGTATCCATTCAATAGGGATACCTATGAAGGGGATTCGGCAGCGTTGATGGCGTGGGCATGGGGTATTTCCCGCACCCTCGATGCACTTGAGAACGGCGCGTATAAAGGCTTGATCGATCCGTCACGCTCGGTTGTCACGGGCGTATCCCGTAACGGCAAGGCGGCTGCGCTAGCCGGTGCGTTCGATCAACGCATCAGCATAGTCGTACCGGTGGATCCCGGGCAGGGCGGCATCGCCTCTATGCGCTATACGTCCGAGGGACGTATCTACAATTACAATGTACCGAATAACGCAAATGGAGCACCAAACGCCTCGTACAGCAATTCCAGCATGAATCGCAGTTACTTCCGTAACGAGAAACCGACCAATACGATGTCTCCCGGCGGCGATCATTGGCTCGATACCAAAGCCGAGGAATTCCGCTTCGAGCTGGACAAGCTGCCGTTTGATTCGCATGCGTTAGCGGCAATGGTCGCTCCGCGTCCGCTCCTAACCTTTACGGGGGAGGGCTTTGATTGGCTCAGTTCCCCGTCGAACATATTAGCGACCGTCGCTGCCAAGGAAGTTTATGAGTTCCTCGGTAAAGGCGACAACATCGGAGTCTTCGTCCATGACGGCGCGCATGCCTTCCAGGATCGTGACCACGCTTATATGTTGGCGATGATGGACCGCGAATTCCACGGCGGAAAATACGGAGATCCGCTTAAGGTTGAAGGACCGGATACGCTTGGCGTTACCGTCAATCCGCCGATTCGGCCCGCAGCAACATACAATGGCGTGTGGGACATGTCCGCCTATCCGTTCGAAGTAGATAGCTCATACATGAAATGGTCCCGTCCGAACAAATATACGCTCTACAGCACGAACGAGATGGTGACAGCGGGTTATCCCACAACGATCAAAGCGTATTCCAACGCACCGCAAATAATGCTGAACACCGGCGAAGGGATTTACACCGCCGATGTCGTCGGAGGCGTTGCGACTTTCAACCTCAGCGCGGAGAAGACTGTGCCCGGCCGATACGCGCTTTCTACGATTGGCAAGACAAAGGACACCCAGACGGTCTATCTCCAAAGCTACGACCTGACGGGCATTCTGCGTACGAGTATTACGTGCGACGATACTGGCGATCAGCGCTGGATTTTCGGCTTCACGAGCAAGGTCGACCAACAAGCGATGAAGATTTTCGCCAACGATGTACCTGTGCCGACCAGCGTGAACGAAGCGGAGGAGCCTGGTTGGATCCTATCATATGGGGCTTCCATCAACACCGGTTATACAAGTGCTGACGCCGATAATACGAACAAACATGCCTTTTTCCAGGAAAATGTGCCTGATTTTCCGGTCAGCTATGCAGCCGGCTCGAACAGGGTTGTACGATTGGAGGACGTCAAGCTTGAATCGCTGCCCGGATACGATTTCCAATTCTCGTACGACTTGAACAAGGCGAAGGCGATCTTCTCGCCGTCCTGGCCATCCACCAATATCAAGATTGGTCCGAGTCCGAACTGGCCGCTATATCCGAATAAGAACACCGATGCCGGCGACAGGCCTGAATCGCTGCCTTGGCCGACGACCAAGCTCGGCGAGGTGAGCTTTAATCCGAAGAATGTTGTAATTACGCCGGATACCAAGAGCGTGTCGTTCGGCTTTGCGAATCCGATGGATCCGCAGAACTTCGGGTTCGGCACCAATTTCGCCGAGGATTATACCCTCGACTGGAGCGAGAACGACACGATTGTCACCATCGGTTTCGATAAGCCAGTCACAGCGGACAGCCAACTTATCTTTGCTCGACTCCAGGATGCGTCGGGTAACGTAAACGTACGCCCTTATGTCTTCGATCTTGCACCTAAAGCTGCCACTGGCATTACGGTTACGCCGCCGGCTAAGACGGACTACAAGGTTGGCGAGCACATCGACTTAACCGGTCTTATCGTGACCGCCAGCTTTGAGGACGGCACGTCGAAGCCGGTAAGCGGCTATAAAATCGACGTAGAGGACGGCGCGCTGGTGCAGAAGCAAGGCACCATCACGGCGACGGTCAGCTATGGTGGATTTACCGCGAAGTTCGATCTCAAGACTTCGTTGCCGGACAGCATCGTCTACACGGTCAACGTGCCGGCGAAAGTCATCGTTAATAGTAAAGACAAGGAGACGCCGGTTAAATTCACGCTTGACGCACAAAATTATGCCGGTCTACAAGGCTTTAACGCCACGGTGAAATACGACGCGGATCTTACGTTCGTCAGCGCTGTCGGGAAGTCCGGTATATCGATCGTCGATGCGAAGAATGACGCGGGCAAGAAGGAAATTCACCTCGCCGTCGCCAAGCTCGGCGCTCCGATCTCAGCCGGCGAGAATCTGTTGAACCTGCTAGATCTGAACTTCACGGTTCCCACAGGCTATGTCGGCGACGTAAGCGCTGAATTGACCATCGACTTTGCGAGCAACGGGAAGAACGAAATGGCCGTGACTCCGCTGAATAACAAAGCAACGATTACGGTAGGCTCCTACATGGTGCTGACGTATGACATTAACAACGACAAGGCCGTCGATTGGAATGACTTCTACGCCCTTGCAGGCTACTACGGAGCGTCGAGCGTCGACAGCAACTGGCTCGAAAATGCGTATCGCGGCGATTACAGTGGTGACGGCAAGATTGGCATCGATGATCTGCTGCTCTTCATTCAAGTGCTGAACGACAATAACATCGGCTTTTAAAAGCTAGATCATCAACACTATAAAGGATAGATCGTGCGAGGCGTCGGAAGCGTTCAGCTTCTGACGCCTAGTACGCTTGGGAGGAAAATACCATGAACGTTTTGGTAAAATTGCGCCATGTTTCATTGATTTCTTTGATGGTCGTTCTGCTGGGCATCCGTGCCTTTCCGGCGCACGCTGCCGTTCCCGTGAGCGTGGAGACAGCTTGGAATGAAATTACGATAACCATTTCACTTACAGAGAAAGAGAAATATGCCGGCGTGGAGATGTCCGTCGAACTTTCGGATGGCTTGATGTATCTCAGCCATGAAATGGATCCTAGCTTTACGGGTTTGTATCAGTATAATGGCACTCGTCACCTTATCGGGGGCATGACGACCAAAGGGAAGAACGTTTTCTCCGGCAAACTCAAAGTTTGTGAGGTGAAATTACGTTATACGGGTAATGCAAGCGAGACCATATCCATCACCCCGGCCTTGACCCGTTATGACAGCGCAGGCAAGCCCGTATCCACACCGAAAAAGGTACAGACGGTTAAGATCTCCCGCCCAGGAGTTGAATCAGGCAGCAGCGTCTCCAGTGGTTCGAGCACTAACACCGGTAGTCCAATTATCCTCAATGAGGACAATCCGAACCTGGAGGTCTCGATCGATGCAGACGATCTCTCCACTTCTTCTGCCGCCTTCACAGACATCGGCGGACATTGGGCGGAAAGCTATATTCGTTCGTTAGCGGATCTGAATTACGTATCCGGTGTCGGAAACGGTAAGTTCAGTCCGAACGCGGTCCTCACCCGAGCACAATTTGTACAAATGCTCTACAATGCGTTTGGTGGTGGTGCTCAGTTAGGAGGCAGCGTAACTTTTAAAGACGCCGTACCGGGTCAATGGTACAGCAATGCCATTGCTTGGGCGAAGGTAAATAACATCGTGGGCGGTTACAATGACAAACAGTTTGGTCCGAACGATCCGATTATGCGTCAGGATATTACGGTCATTACGGAGCGACTGGCTAAAGCGTATAAAATAGACCTGAAGCCAAGTAAGCAGTCAACCGCTTTCGCGGATGATCGATTAATAGCCAGCTATGCCAAGGAATCTGTGTACGCCATGCAAAAAGCATCTTTAATTGCCGGCAAGGGAACTAATCTGTTCGATCCGCTTGGCAACGCCACCCGTGCAGAGGCCGCGAAGATGCTCTACGTGGTTCTGGATAAAGCCGGCAAGATCGACCCGGCATATAGAATGCAACCTTAACGGTTCTAAGGGAGTCGAAGCTTGTTAATTGATTGCAAGGTAGGTGCAAGGGACGGACGATTCCATGGTGAATCGTCTGTTCTTTTGCATGCGAACGAGGATTTATTCTCATTTATCCCGTTAGCCCCTATGCTACAATGGTAACCATATTGGGTTCTTCATGCCCATCAGGGGGTGCAAGTTTGTCGGCATTGCGAAGATATTGGGAGACGCGCACGTTCAAGAAGAAAATGATCCTGACGTTCTTGCCACTTGTGCTTTTTCCGATGCTTTTCCTAACGGTATTATCAAGTTGGATTTACAGCAATCAAATCACGAAGAGCATGGAGAGTAATGTGAGCAACACGGTCCAGTTGGTCAACAGTCATTTGGACACTTACCTGGACGAGCTCACCCGTTTATCCGTGCTCCCTTACTACAACAGCCAGATTTTAAACATTATGCAGGAAACAGGCACCATCAGTGATTCGGACTTCAAACAAATTGAAAGCCTGCTGACCCAGGCCATCCGAAATCCCCGGGAGGATTTGCAAAGCGTCTCCATCTACCGAAGGGACGGGCAGGTGTTCTCCAGCTCCATCTATAACGCGGACATCAACTACGCCTATGATTTTAAGAATTCGCTCTGGTATAAGAAAGCAATCGCAGCGAACGGTAAGGTTGTCTTTACCGGCAAGATCAACGATTCGCGGATTGCAAACCGACCTGAACCGGCGTTCTCGGTCGTCCGGGCGATAAAGATTTATAACGGACCGATACTTGGAGTCATTATCATCGACGTGAATTTTACCGGGCTTGAGAGCATCTTTAAGCGTGTAGATCTAGGTAAAACTTCAAATATTATCGTGCTGGACGATCAGCAGCAGATCATCTACAGTAAGAACGGCCGCTACGTTCAGCTTCAGCCAAGATTGGCAACCTTGACTGACCAAGTGCAAGACATGAAGGTCGGCAACGAAACCTTAATCGTCAACCATATCGATTCGGCCAACACAGGGTGGAAAATCGTGGGGATTGTATCCGAAGCCGAGATAAGGAAAGGAACGGCAATTCTCTATAAATCGATTCTTACGGTATCGGCCATTTTATTCCTCGTCATCGTCATCGTATCTGTGTTGTTCTCCGATACGATTACGAAACCATTGAAAGCGCTTCGATTGTTAATGGGGAAAGTGGAGAAGGGCGTCTTCAACGTTTCTTATCAGGCGTTGAACGGTAACATGGAGATCAGCTTGGTTGGACGGGCGTTTAATAAAATGAACCAGAAAATCGACGAACTGATCAATCAGGTGCTGGAAAGTCGTTTTAAGCAGAAGGAAGCGGAACTGAACACGCTCAAGCTGCAAATCCGCCCGCATTTTCTATTCAATAACCTGGAGGCGATTCGGGCATTAGCGGAAATCGGAGATCGCGAGGGAATCGTGGAGATCACTTCGGCACTCGGGGGCATGCTGCGCTATAGTTTGAACAAACAAGACTCGAAGGTAGCGCTAATCGACGAGATCCACCAGATTCAGAACTATTTGCGAATCGAGCAGATCCGATCGGGAGATGCGCTTGTCGTCAAATACGACATCGACGAGGCGCTTCTTACGTGCATCACGATTCCGATTCTGTTACAGCCTGTCGTCGAGAATTGCATCCATCACGGCTTCGATCAGGCTGTCGGGACCAAGTTGATCCGGATTGCAGTCAAGCCGTACGAGAAAGGCATTCGGATCACGGTGGCGGACAACGGGATGGGAATGGTTTCGGGCGAACTGACGAAACTCCTTGCATACTTGACGGACGAGACAAACGAGCTGACGTTCAGCGCATCCGGAATCGGATTAAAGAACCTGCATGCCCGGATTCAGTTGGAGTATGGGATATCGTTTGGATTAACGCTGGAAAGCGAGGGCGGAGCGGGCATGACAGTTCATATCCGAATCCCGCGCGTCGAATTTCGTCCGCATTCATAAATAGACTTGGAGAGGTGAATTAAAATGCTGCGTTTATTTATTGTCGATGACGAATGGCTGATTCGAAAAGGCATCGTGCGTATGGTGGAGCGATTAAGCACCGAGTGGAAAATTGAAGAAGCATCGAACGGATTAGACGCGGTCGAACGGATCAAGCAAGCCGCGTTTGATTTGATCTTTTGCGATATCAAGATGCCCGGACGAGATGGCATCGAAACGCTGGACGAGCTAACTAGGCAGGGGTACCGAATCCCTGTCGTTTTCTTGACCGGATATGACGAATTTGCATTGATGCAAAGCGCACTTCGCTTGAGGGCGTACGATTATTTACTAAAGCCGGTTCATGATAATGACATCCTCGCCGTGTTCACGAATTTCAAGAAGGACTTCTTGAGCATCACCATGCGTTCCGATTCGCAGCATGCAAAGCTTCAACAATTCGAATTCCACCTGTTAAACGCGCTGGAATCCTTCGATGCCGAGCGGGTTGCAGGCGCTATCGAAGAGGGGCAGGCTTCGTTCGGCGGATGCATGACCATGACAGCGTACGTGGACGAGATCCGCCGCATTGCGAATCACTTCTTCAGCAAGCACCGGATTCACGGCTTTGACAAGGATGTGCTACTGACCTCGAACGACGTGAGTAATTTATCTGCGATCCAGCATGCGATCCGCATCCGGTTCACGCTTATCAAGGGTGTGGAAGAGAAGGAAACCAACAATTTAAAAATCATTCGATTGGTAAAGGACTATATCAAGACACATTTGCAGCATCCGCTGACGCTCGCGGAGGTCGCGGATTATGTGCATTTCAATCCAACCTACTTCAGCGAATACTTCAAAGAAAAGAGCGGTGAGACGTTCATTCATTACGTGACTCGCATGAAGATCGAACAAGCCAAAACCATGCTGGCGGATCCTACCGTCAAGATTACGTATGTCTCCGAATATCTAGGATACAAGGATCCAAGGTCCTTCAGTAAAATGTTTAAAATCTTCCTCGGTATGACGCCGACGGAATATCGGAACCTCCAGACTTAACCGCTAAACGAATACTTAGTCATGGCCTTCCCGAAATGCGGAGGGCTGTTTGTCCTTGTGATGCTGGGAGCAAGTGCCGAAGAATAGTTCCTTTTTCCGAATGTTAAACCGTTTTCAAAGACTCTGGCCACCGATAAAATGAAGCATAGATGGTCGCGACATCGAATCTATCGACGGGGGTTTACCAGCATGAAACGAAATAAATATTTGCTGCTGCTAGGCGCGCTTGTTACCGTTATGAGCACTGGTGTCTTGACCGCGTGTTCGTCGAATGACCCCGGCCAAGCTTCTGCTACGAATTCGACAGACGCCGATACTGGCGCTGACACCAACAACGGCACCGATACCAATACCGCTTCCGATAAGCCCGTCACTATCAATTATTTCGACTGGACCGACGAGCAGCCTTACATGGATCAAATATTAAGCGCTTTCCAGCAGAAATACCCGAACATCAAAGTCAATGCCAGCTACGTGCCGAGCAGCGACTATATCCAGAAGATCCTCGTGAATCTGTCGACTGGCGGCGGCGACATGGACGTATTCGCCACGCAATCCACTTCCAATCTTGCGGAATACGTATCCAAGCAGGTGCTCGAGCCGTTGGACGACATTACGAGTTCGCCAGATCTTGCCGGGATTAGCGAGCCGATCGGGCAGCTCAAATTTGACGACCATATTTTTGGTCTTCCGTACCGGACAAGCAAATGGATGCTCTATTATAACAAGGATCTGTTCGATAAAGCAGGCCTCACCTATCCGGATGCCTCTTGGACATGGGACCAATATGCGGATACTGCCAAAAAACTGACAAGTGGAAGCGGGCAAAACAAAACATACGGCTCCATGAGCTATCAGTCCGACAATACCTGGTGGCGAGTGCTGGCGAACATTGAAGGTGCGAATAATCCGTTAAACCCTGAGGAGCTGCCGAAATTCAAACAGGTCATGGAATATTACTTCAATCTGACCTACACGGATGGAGCGCAGCAGCCGTTCGGAGAGCTCGTCGGCAACGCGGGTGCCGATTACGCGGGACGATTCCTGCAAGGAAACACTGCCATGATGTGGAACGGCGACTGGGCCGTTCAGCAGTTGAACGACGCTATCCAGCAAAAGGGCGTGAAGCTGAACTACGACATAGCTCCGCTTCCGCACTGGAAAGATTCAGAGCCGGCCACGACAGGCTCCTTCGCCGTTGTCATGGTGAACAAGGAAACGGAAAACATGGATGCGTCAAAGAAGCTTGCGACATTCATTGCTTCCGAGGAAGCGGCAAAAATCATTGCTGGCAACGGACTGCTGACGCCATGGAGCTCGGATGCTGTGAAGCAGGCCTTTCTAACCAAAGTGACGACGCCGGAGCATGCGGGCATTTTCTCCGACAATACCAAGGTCTTGAGCCAAGTGCCGATGGATCCACTGTACAACCAAGGCATGAACATCATGAAGGAAGAGTCCTCCCTGTATTTGCTGAAGAAGCAATCGTTGGATAAAACCATGCAGAACATCGAGGACCGTATCAAGAAAGAAGTCAAGTAGCTGCGCAGATTCCCTGCCCGGCCGCGGGCAGGGAGCTTTGCTGTTTACTACGCCGCAACCTTGCGGGGAAGAGAGGGAAGTCATGCTCCGCTTCAAACACTACATGATCGCGTATTTGTTCCTGGCACCGAGTCTGGTCGGCTTGCTCGTGTTTGTTTTATACCCGATTCTCGATTCGCTTTATTTGAGCTTTACGAAGTGGGACGGTCTGACGCCGATTAAATTCATCGGTCTTGACAACTACCGGGATCTGCTGACGGACGACACCTTCGGCATTTCGCTGCGAAACAATATCTACTATACGGCAGTCACCGTACCGCTGACCGTCGTTATTTCCATCCTGCTCGCGCTCGTGATGAACGTGAAGGTGCGGGGGATCAAAGCGTTCCGCGTCCTCTATTTCTTTCCGAATATTACGGCTTCCATCGCTGTCGGCATTATTTGGGCCGCGATGTTCACGCAGTATGGGCCGATTAATACGATTTTGCGTCTTTTCGGCGTCAGTGATCCGCCGATTTGGCTTGCTTCAACCTCGCTCGCGCTGCCGGCTGTTATGATGGTCAGCATTTGGAAAAGCGTCGGATACAGTGCCGTTATTCTATTTGCCGGTCTGCAGGGCGTGCCCCGCCAGCTGTACGAAGCCGCCGAGCTCGACGGAGCAAATCGGTTCAAGCAGTTTCTGCATGTGACGCTCCCGGGGTTGTCGCCGGTTATTTTCTTCTGCACGGTGACCGGGATTATTGGATCGTTCCAGGTCTTCGATACCGTCATGGCGATGACGCAAGGCGGCCCGGGAAGATCGACGAACGTGCTCGTCTACTATATTTACAACACGGCCTTCCAGAACTACCGCTTCGGATCTGCCTCGGCTATGTCCTATGTCTTGTTCATAATTATCCTGATCCTGACGCTGATTCAACTGAGAGTCCAGAAGCGTTGGGTCACCTACTGATGAAAGGAGCGCCATATCGTGGAGTTGTCAGCGAGCAATCAATCCAAATCGGCCGGTCTCGGCACGAAGCAGGTCCTTCGGAACGGGTGGACGTATCTCTTGCTTCTGCTTGTATGCGTCATTACCGTCCTGCCCTTTGTATGGATGCTGTCAGGCTCGCTCAAAAACCAGGCGACCATCTTCCAGCATTCCATGCAGCTTATACCCGCGAAGCCGTTGTGGTCGAATTATAGCGACGTATGGAAGAAGATCCCCTTCGGGACGTTCTATTGGAACACGATCAAAATATCGGTCCTGTCGACAGCCGGATCACTCATATCCGCATCTCTTGCGGCGTATGCCTTCGCAAAGCTGAAATTTCCGGGGAGCAATAAATTGTTTATGCTCTATCTGGCGACGATGATGATCCCGGGGCAAGCGATTATGATTCCGCAATTCAGAATCCTGAATAACCTGCACCTGGTCAATACGCATTGGGCGTTGATTCTGCTCCATTTGTTCAGCCCGTACGGCGTCTTTCTGCTACGGCAATTTTTCGTTCAACTGCCGCATGACCTGAACGAGTCCGCTCGTATCGACGGCTGCTCGGAATTCGGGATCTTCTTCCGGATCGTGCTGCCTCTGGCGAAACCGGCGCTCGTGACGCTGGGTATATTCAGCCTACTCGGCTCGTGGAACGATTTTCTCCAGCCTTTAATCTACTTGAGCAAAGAAAAGCTGTACACGATTCAAATGGGCATTCGCTATTTTCAGCAGGTGAATGGGGCGGATTATCCGCTGATTTTGGCGGCGACGACCATGTCCCTGGTGCCGATCATCCTGATCTATTTGTTCGCACAGCGCTATTTCATCGAAGGCATCGCCGTAACGGGCACCAAAGGCTAAGCGTAGAAAGGAAGTTGTAACTCGTGAATCAGAAACGATTGTTTAACGACGGCTGGGAATTTGCCAAAAGCGGTCTGGACACCGATACTTGCGCGGGGCTCACCTTCGAACCGGTGGATCTTCCCCATGATTGGCTCATCTACGATACGTTGAATCTCTACGAGAACAGCATCGGCTGGTACCGCAGGCAATATGAGCGCGCGAACGACGCGAACCGGGTGCTGTTAAGCTTCGACGGCGTGTATATGGATTCTACGCTTTACGTGAACGGCCAATGGATCGGGGAATGGAAATACGGGTATTCCTCGTTCGAGCATGACATCACGGATGCACTTGCTATAGGCGGCAATGAAATTTTGCTAAAGGTCGTGCACCACAGCCCAAACAGCCGCTGGTACTCGGGCGCAGGCATCTATCGGAATGTCTGGCTGAAGACAAGGGCGCGCAGCCATATTACAACGGACGGCATCTACATCGTCACGAGCCGGGAAGAGGATCGTTGGCGGATCGAAATCGAGACCGAAATAAATCTGGTCGAAGACGCACGGCTAACCCATACGATTCTGTACAAGGACAAGACGGTAGCCGTCGTTAGCGGGCTGATTGCGGCGGAACATGAGCCAGTTATTCATGATCGGCAGACGCTGCAGATTGATAATCCGCAGGTTTGGAATACGGAGGAACCGCATTTGTACCGAGTCATAACCGAGCTGCAATTGGTCGCTACGGAAGAACGGACCGGAAATCGGGAATTGGAAGTTATTGAGACCGTCGAGACGCGAATCGGGTTCAGGGAGATCGAGCTTACCCCTGATGATGGCTTCCGCTTGAACGGCCGGCGGATGAAGCTGAACGGCGTCTGCGAGCATCATGATCTCGGCGCGCTCGGAGCGGCGTTTAACAAGGAGGCGGTGCGTCGACGGTTTCGGATCTTAAAGGACATGGGCGCCAATGCAATCCGCACGGCCCATAACATGCCCGCGCCGGAGCTGATGGAGCTGGCGGACGAGATGGGGCTGCTCGTCGTCTCGGAAGCCTTCGACATGTGGGAGCGGCCGAAGACCCGCTTTGATTATGCGCGCTTCTTCCGGGACTGGGGGCGGCTCGACGTACGAAGCTGGGTGAAGCGAGACCGCAATCATCCGAGTCTGCTGATGTGGAGCATCGGAAACGAGATTTACGATACCCATGCCGACGAGAAAGGGCAGGAGCTCACGCGCATGCTGATGGACGAAGTTCGTAAACATGATCCGCTCGGCAACGCCGTGGTGACGATTGGCTCGAATTACATGCCGTGGGAGAATGCGCAGCGCTGCGCGAACATCGTGAAGGTCGCCGGCTATAATTACGCCGAGAAATATTACGCCGATCATCATGCGGAGCATCCGGATTGGATTATCTACGGCAGCGAGACCGCTTCCGTCGTCCAAAGCCGGGGAATTTACCATTTTCCGTTCGAAAAGTCCCTCCTGGCCGACGATGATGAGCAGTGCTCCGCGCTCGGCAACAGTGCGACGAGCTGGGGGGCCAAGTCGGCGGAGGCCTGCATACTCGCAGAGCGCGACGCGCCGTTTTCGCTCGGTCAATTTATCTGGACCGGCTTCGACTATATCGGCGAACCGACGCCGTACCATACAAAAAATTCGTATTTTGGTCAGATCGACACTGCTACGTTTAAGAAGGATTCCTACTATATCTATCAGTCGGCTTGGACGGATTACAAAACGAATCCGATGGTTCATATTTTCCCGTACTGGGACTTCAATCCGGGCCAGATGATCGACGTTCGCGTATGCTCGAACGCACCGAGGATCGAATTGTTTTGTAATGGCGTCTCAGTCGGAGTCCTCGATATCGACCATGCGCATGGTACGCAGCTGGTCGGCTGGTGGAAGCTTCCGTACGTAGCGGGGGAATTAAAGGCGCTTGCGTACGATGAAAACGGACTTGTCATTGCAAGCGAGGTGAAGCAATCCTTCGGTGACGCGAGGGCCTTACGGCTACAGGCGGACAAGGATACGCTCCGGGCCGACGGTACCGACTTGATCTTCGTGGAGATCGGTATGGCGGATGAAGAGGGCCATCCCGTAGAGAATGCCAACAATCGCGTCCACGTCGAAGTGACGGGAGCCGGTCGGCTCCTCGGTCTCGATAACGGAGACAGCACCGATTACGATCCGTATAAGGGCGTCAGCCGGCGCTTGTTCAGCGGCAAACTGATGGCGATCATTGGGGCAAAGACGGTGCCCGGCAAGATTCGGATCGAGGTTTCCTCCGAAGGCATGAAGAGCCGGTCGGCGGAATTTGAGTCACTTCCGGTCGGCGCGGAAGCCTTAAAGGGGATCGCAGCCACCACGGGCAACCGTTCGCTGCCGGGTAACATGACCAGTCTGCGGGAGATTCCGCTGCGCAAGATGGAGCTCCTTTGCACGGACGGGCAGATGTTCGATGCAGCGCGAAGAGAGGTGACGGTGCACGCGAAGCTGTATCCTGCGGATACGTCGTATCCGGACGTGGAATGGCGCGTCGTCAATGAAACCGGCATTACGTCCAATATCGCGACAGTCGAAGCGAACGATCTCGAAGCTAAGATCACCGCGCTTGGCGACGGCGAATTCCGTGTTCGCTGCATGAGCAAGAACGGCACGGATAAGACGAAGCTCATTTCCCAGCTGGAATTTAAAGCGGTCGGGCTCGGCACGGCGTATAAGGACCCGTACGGATTTGTCTCCGCAGGCTTGTATGATTACAGCAAAGGAGAGGTCGGCAACGGCAACGAAAGAGGCGTAGCAACGAGCAGGGACGGCGAAACCCAGGTGGGCTTCCGCGATCTCGACTTCGGCTCATACGGATCGGACAGCATCACCATCCCGATCTTCGCGCTGAACAGCGAGCCGTACGAGATGCAGATATGGGAAGGCATGCCCGGCGAAGCAGGCAGCGTGCTGCTTGCTGACGTGATCTATCAGAAGGATTCCAAGTGGAATGTGTACCAGGAAGCGACGTATAAGCTGTCCAAACGGCTGCACGGCATCACGTCGATTTGTTTCGTTCTGCATAAGAAGGTGCATATCAAAGGGTTTACGTTCGAATCCGGGAACAGAGCCTACGGGCGCATCAACGCCGCGGAATGCGACGGCATATACGGCGATACGTTCAGGATCGCGGAGCATGCCGTGGAAGGGATCGGTAACAATGTATCCCTTGTCTTCAGCGATATGGATTTTGTATCTGGCGGGACGATGAAGCTCGTCCTTAAGGGTCATTCGCCAATTGCTTGCAATTCGATCCAAATCCGGTTCCTGGGCCAGGAGGGTGAAAGCGTGCAGCTAATCGAATTCACACAATCCGCGGGCTATGAAGAGCGCGTCTTTGAGCTGGTGCCCGTCACCGGTCTGCAAACTGTCACCTTCGTCTTCCTGCCGGGGAGTCAATTCGATTTTGGCTGGTTCCAATTTGAAAAATGAGGCGAAGCGACATTCTTATTAAAAGTGGGCGAGACTGAATATGAAAATGGTATTCCGTTGGTTCGGCGAAGGCAACGATACCGTGACGTTGAAGCAAATCAAACAGATCCCGGGCGTGGAGGGGATTGTCTGGGCGCTACATGACGTGCCGGCGGGCGAAGAATGGCCGATGGCTAAGATTTTGGAGGTCAAGCAAGCAGCCGATAGGATCGGTTTGCACACGAAAGTCGTTGAGAGCGTAAACATTCACGAAGATATCAAGCTCGGATTGCCGAGTCGCGACCGATATCTCGACAATTACAAGAAGACGATCGCCAAATTGGCGCAGGTCGGCGTAAAGGTTATCTGCTATAATTTTATGCCCGTCTTCGACTGGGTCCGTACCGAGTTGCACAAGGAAATGGAAGACGGGTCCACTGCTTTATTCTATGAACATCAAAAGGCGGCCGAGATGGATCCATCGGAACAAGCAGAACGAATCAACGCGAACCAAAACTTCACGATGCCTGGATGGGAGCCAGAGCGTATGGCTCGCTTGACCGAATTGTTCGCGGCGTATCAAGGCATTACGGAAGAGCAGCTTTGGTCGAACGCCGGCTATTTTCTGAATGAGATCATTCCGTTCGCAGCCCAACACGACATCGTCATGGTCATACATCCGGATGATCCGCCATGGCCGATCTTCGGATTGCCGCGATTAATAACGAATCAAGCGAACATCCGGCGCTACCTAGACCTGTTTGACAGTCCCTATAACGGACTTACGATGTGCAGCGGGTCACTCGGGGCTAACCCGGCCAACGACATCGTCGCAATCGTGAATGAATTTGCAGATCGGATTCCGTTCGCGCATATCCGAAATGTGCGCGTGTACGAGAACGGCGATTTTATCGAAACCTCGCATCGAACGTGCGACGGAACTGTCGATATTGCCGGCATTGTCGATGCGTTGGCGCGTAATGGCTTTGAGGGCTTCTGCCGTCCGGATCACGGCCGGCATATTTGGGGCGAACAGTGCAGACCGGGGTACGGGCTCTATGATCGCGCGCTTGGCATTATGTACTTATGGGGACTGTGGGATGCATCGAAACGAAGTGAAGGGGAGGTTGCACCGTAATGCCAGAGCTTGCGCGCTTTCCATCATTGAACGGCAAAATCGCCGTGATTACCGGAGGAGCGGGCGTATTATGCCGAGTTATGGCCATGGGGCTCGCCAAACATGGCGCGCGGATTGCGATCTTGAATCGTTCGCTCGATAAAGGACAGGAACTCGCGGACGCGATCCGGCAAACGGGTGGAGACGCGATCGCGATTTCGTGCGATGTGACCTTCGAAGCGAACGTCCGGCATGCGGCCGAGACGATCCTGGAGCTGCTAGGTCCGTGCGATGTGCTGATTAACGGAGCCGGCGGGAACCACTCGAGCGCAAATACGACCAACGAAACGTTCCAGTTAGCGGACCTGTCCGCGCCGCACGTGCAAACCTTCTTCGATTTAAGCGTCACGGGTTTTCGCGACGTGCTCGATTTGAATTTCATCGGCACACTAATTCCGACTCAACTCTTCGCCAAGCAGATGCTTGGTAGACCAGGTACGACGATTATAAATATTTCCTCTATGAGTGCTCCGTCTCCGATGACGAAGGTGCCGGCATACAGTGCGGCCAAAGCGGCGATTGAGAACTTCACGAAGTGGCTAGCGGTGCATTTAGCCGATACCGGCATTCGCGTGAATGCGATTGCACCAGGTTTCTTCCTGACCGCGCAGAACAAGAAGCTGTTGATGAACGAAGACGGCACACTTACCGAACGCTCTGGCAAAATAATCAGTCATACGCCGATGCGCCGCTTTGGAAATCCGGAGGACCTGCTTGGCACGTTATTATGGCTGGCTGACGATACGCTATCAGGTTTCGTCACAGGTTCGACAATCCCTGTTGATGGAGGATTTTTGGCATACAGCGGAGTTTGACCGAACCCTTCATCCGAATTCAAGGAGGATGTCCGTATGAGAATCGCTGCGATGATAGGCACGCCGTTGGTGCGTTCCACGAATCGGGAGTCCCGTCAAAGATGAGTACGGTTCAAGACATCTTGAACAAACTGACGGAACCCGTCGAGCCTCTCGCATCCACGGTGGACGGGTTGGAGTTTGGCGATGCGTCAACGGTCGTCACGGGAATCGTGACCGCGTTCATGGCCACTCAGGAAGTACTTGAACAGGCACTCGCGGTCGGAGCGAATCTAATTATCGCGCATGAGGGAACATTTTACAGCCATCAGAACAAAGGCGTCCCATGGCGCGAGAATCCCGTTTATAGACGAAAACAAGCGCTGATCCAGGAGTCCGGCATAGCGATCTACAGATTTCACGATTATTTGCATCGCTATCAACCTGACGGCATTATGATCGGATTGCTTCAGGAGTTGGGCTGGACTTCTTACAAAATCGAGCATCGGCCGTCCGCATCCATTGTCACAATTCCGACGAATACGGTCCGTGAAGTCGCCAAATGGGTAAAGCGAAAACTAGATATTCCTTATGTTCGCGTTGTCGGGGACATATCCATGCCTTGTAGTCAAATCGGCTTGCTTGCGGGATATAGGGGTGGAGGTACCTTGTCCATTCCTCTGTTCGAGGAAGCGAACTTAGATTTGGTTATTGCCGGAGAAGGCCCGGAATGGGAGACGCCTGAATACGTGCGTGATGCCGTGCATCAGCGCAGACGGAAGGCATTGATTCTGCTTGGGCATGCCTACAGCGAAGAACCCGGCATGAAGCATCTGGCTAAGCGGATTAAAGACGGGTTTCCTGGGGTTCCGGTTCGTTTTATTTCGGGGAAGCATGTCTTTCAAGTGGTTTAACGTAAACGGATCAATTTATATAACAATTACGTTTGCAGGAGGAACCCTATATGAACTCATCTGCATCATTTCATCATTCGGATGCCTATCGGGCATGGCTTGGTTATCGCCGCATAGCCCCGGGGGAGCGGTACAATCAGTACGAATTATACAGCAGTATCGTCATATCGGAACAAGACGATAGGATTCACGCGGCCGCAACCGAACTCTCGCGAGGAATCGAAGGGCTGCTCGGCCAGCCCGCTCCCCTGTCGGATTACCGGAACGGGGACGCCTGTATTGCGCTTGGAACCTTCGGCCATAGCGCTGCGATTGACGAAGTTTTTCAAGACGAAGCGCTTGCGAAGATAGGACCGGAAGGGTATGTTATTCGAACGAACAGCACATTGCGCTGCATTGCGATAGGTGCATCGTCCTCAGCGGGCATCGTCTATGGTGTGTTCCATTTGCTAAGACTGCTTGCCCTAGGCATCGATGTTGAAGCCTTGGATATCGCGGAAAATCCGGTTAACCGGCTGCGGATGATCAATCAATGGGACAATATGGACGGCAGCGTGGAACGGGGATACGCTGGACGGTCGATCTTTTTTGCGGACAACCGGATTACCTGGGACTCGGAGCGCATTCGGGATTACGCGAGATTGCTCGCTTCGTCCGGCGTCAATGCCATCTCCATCAACAACGTGAATGTTCATCGGGTAGAATCCAAGCTCGTGACAACACAATTCTTGCCGGATGTCGCTAAGCTAGCGGACATCTTCCGTCTTTACGGCATCCGATTGTTTCTGAGTGTCAATTACGCCAGCCCGCTTGAAGTTGGCGGACTATCTACGGCTGATCCGCTTGACACCACCGTTCGCGAATGGTGGCGTACCCAGGTAGCTGAGGTATATGCGGCGATTCCCGATTTCGGCGGGTTATTGGTTAAGGCGGATTCAGAAAATCGGCCTGGACCTTTCACGTACGGGCGCGATCATGCGGACGGCTCCAACATGCTTGCCGAAGCCCTCAAGCCATATGGCGGCGTCGTGATTTGGCGTTGTTTCGTATACAACTGCAAGCAGGATTGGCGCGACCGCAAGACGGACCGGGCGCGGGCAGCCTATGATCATTTCAAGCCCCTCGACGGTAAGTTCATGGACAACGTCATTCTGCAGGTGAAGAACGGTCCTATCGATTTTCAGGTGCGGGAGCCGGTATCCCCGCTGTTTGGCGCTATGGAAGCGACAAACCAAATGATCGAATTCCAGATTACGCAGGAGTATACTGGGCAGCAGCGCCATGTCTGTTATCTTGTGCCGCAGTGGAAGGAGGTCCTCGAATTCGATACGCTGATTAAAGGCGATGGTTCAAGCGTCAAGCGCGTCGTCGACGGTTCTTTTCACGGCAACGCGCACAGCGGATTCGCCGCCGTCTCCAATATTGGCGATGACGAGAATTGGACGGGGCATCTGTTGGCGCAAGCCAACTTGTACGGATACGGTCGTCTGGCGTGGAATCCGGAGCTGTCCGCCGAAGCAATCGCCGAAGAATGGATACGCCTGTCTTTCGGCGGCGACGAACAGCTTGTTCATACGATTCGGGATATCCTGATGAGTTCCTGGGGCATTTACGAGTCCTATACGGCACCGCTTGGTATAGGCTTCATGGTAAATCCCGATCATCATTACGGGCCAAACGTGGACGGGTACGAGTATTCGATGTGGGGCACCTATCATTTCGCGGATTGCCACGGCATCGGCGTGGATCGAACGAAAGCGACCGGAACCGGCTACACCGCTCAATATGCCGGCGCGAATATGGAGCAATACGACTCGCCGGCTAACTGTCCCGACGAGCTGCTGTTATTCTTTCATCACGTCCCGTATACTCATCGTCTTCAATCCGGCAAGACGGTAATCCAATCGATTTACGACACCCATTTCGAGGGGGCGGAACGGGCCGAGGGATTGAAAGCGTCGTGGGAACTCCTCGAGGGCAAGATGGATAGGGAGTTGCACCGGCAAGTTGCGGACCGTCTCGCGGAACAGGCCACGCATGCGAGAGAATGGCGCGACCAGATTAATACATATTTCTATCGTAAAAGCGGGATAGTTGATCAAGCAGGAAGGCTCATCTATTAACTCAACATCAATCGGAAAGCGTAGCGAAATAAAGGAATTATGGAGTACGTAGGGTGTATTCCAGAAGGGTGCCGTCGGCAGATCTTATGCACTAATGGAAAATACTGCGAATCCATTCTTGTTAGAGGACAAAAATTTATATGCAGCCGGGGTTTATTCTACTCTTGGCACGATACGAGTTAGGCAACAGTGTTATGTATTTGCAGCCTACTCAGATTAATGAAAATATACATGAATGAGCCTCGCATATATTGCGGGGCTTATTAAATATTGCAGCTCGTTTTTTCAGTAAGAGCAAGTGTTCTTTTACTCGTTATTTTCCTATGCAGGGAAACTGATTTTTTTAGCATCATGCAAACAATAACGGCTCGCGCCGTTACAGAAAAAGAATCAGGCGCTGATCGCTCGAAGTACGATTAACCTGGTTGTCATGATCGACAGCTGTAGCAGGGAGAACACGCTGAGTAGGAAATGTAAAAGAAAAGTAAGTTAATTCGCATATAATCCTCTAGATTGATGAAAGGGGAGACTTCATTTTGTGGAACTTGAGGAGAAAAACGACATTTCAAGCATTATGTCCAATATGCTGCCAGGTTAAATGGATAACCGCGTTCCCCAGCGAATTCAATCAGAATGTTTATCCTGTTTACGTTTGTTTGGACTGTACGGAAGAAATTGTAGAGAAATGGAATTCGGTTCGTAAGCTTCATTGCTTTAGCTATTTAAAGTACAATCAGAGGACGATGGCGATTCCAATCGACGCCAACAAATAGAACGTTGTAAGGATTCAAGGCTTAGGCGAAAAGCACAAGAAAAATGCCTGCCGGTTCAATAAGTGGCTACCGGTCGGAGCGTATCATACGCGATCTAGGGGGAGCTTGAGTATAGTGTAATAGTGTTTGGGCTAAACTAATAGGAGGTATAAAATCTCCTTTGTTATTGAGGCTAAATTTTATGAGTAATGATCAGTTGCATGAGATTCAACAAAAAGCCGCACAATTCGAATTGAATAGATGGTTATTAAGTGGAGTTTTTACCTGGCAGTGGTGGTTTTTGTTTGCGGGTTTCATAATTCCGTGGATAATACTTTTCAAATTTATTGATCGTAAAAGAGCAGCGCCAATTTGGTTTTTTGGACTTCTGGTGCTAATAATTACTTCCTTTACAGACGATCTTGGTGCAGAAATTGGGATGTGGGTTTATCCTATAAAACTACTACCATACTCTCTAATTTCTTTTCCTTTTGATTTTTCTTTAGTTCCTGTTGCACAAATGTTGATTTATCAATATTGCAAAACATGGAAGATCTTCCTGTTTGCATTATTGATACAAGCGGGTATTTTTGCAGCTGTTGGAGAGCCATTTTCAATATGGGCTGAAACTATTACTTATTACGGATGGAATTACGCCTATTCATTTCTTTTTTATATCTTCACGGGTACATTATCAAGAGCATTCGTTAGTTACTGGATTAATGGAAGAAGTCGCTCATAACTGAGGGACTTCCTTTTGTTTGTTCAAAAACCAATCCAATTTAAGGGAGAAGGCAATTTCGACTCTATGAGGACTTCATTCGGACAATGTTCTTATCAACCGGCATTCGGTCGGTAGCGCTAGCTGTCTAACGATACAATTATCAAACATATAAACGTCGGGACATTAGAGCCCTTCATCGTTAGTAGTATAGCGCGCCCGCTATGTAGGTTATGCCATATTGGGCCAGTAATGCCGAATGGATTTAAGCATGGACGACGGCTTCACTAGGACATCGGTGCAATAGCTTGATCCTGAGGCATCCTATAGCTGGAGACGCTGGAGCTGGAAGTGGCCTTTCTTTAAATTCGGTACGTATTCTATTATGGAAGCAGTCGATCCATCCGGAAAAACGCAGCCTAAAGTAGTCAAATGGAATGTAAATGGTTTTGAAAACAACTCCATGCCCCATATTCATGTGTAAATTGAATAAATCCTGATTAGCGATGAGCTTGATGGTCGTTACTCCTGATGTATCAGTTCGACCCTATAAGTCGTCACAATAAAGATTGACATCGAGCGGATTTAAAACTACAATAAATGCAATTAGTTTTTGAATAGGCGATGGAGTTCGCCATAACCGTCGTAAGGCTAATGACTCCTACCAGTGAATTACTGCTGGTAGGAGTCTGTTTTTTTTGTCTAATTTTTAATGCCTAGAGAGGATGCACGTAAAGAAATGGTACGAATTAAACTGCTTTTGAAGAGGAGCATGCAGCAAACCATGATTTTTGCTGTAAGTACAACCTTTTTTAAATGGCTGCTGCTAGGAAGTGCCGTCGGTATCTTGTCTGGAACCGCTTCTGCATTCTTTCTTATAAGTCTGGATTATGTGACCGATCAGCGCAATCTTCATCCATGGTTATTGTTCGGACTCCCACTTGGCGGGGCTTTCGTCAGCTACTTGTACATGAAGCTTGGGAAAAACAGCGCTAAAGGAAATAATCTTATTTTAGAGCAAATTCATGAAGGCAACGATACGATTCCACTACGAATGGCCCCGTTTTGTTTTATTCGGAACATTAGTTACGCATCTTTTGGGCGGGTCAGCGGGCCGCGAAGGGACTGCCATACAGATGGGAGGCAGCTTGGCTGAAACGCTGGGGCGCACGCTAAGAGTCAACGCCAAGGATCGAAAAATGCTTCTGATATGCGGAATCAGCGGCGGCTTCGGTTCGATATTCGGAACCCCGATTGCTGGAGCTGTGTTTGGGTTGGAAGTGCTCACGATAGGATTAATTTCCTACGAAGCTTTGATCCCGGCATTTATAGCCAGTATGGTTGGGAATCTGGTAACGACTTCGTTCTGGGGTGTGCAACATATTCATTTCCATGTAAACGCCGTACCTGATTTCTCATTAGGCGTTGCAACCAAAGTTGTTCTGGCATCCATAATCTTCGGTTTAATAAGCTTGGTTTTCAGTGAATTAACGCATTTTCTGAAAAAGATGTATGCCAAGATTTTTAAAAGCCCGATGCTAAAATCAGCCTGCGGAAGTCTACTTATTATCGGCTTGGTCTATGCTGTAGGCACACGCGAATATTTGGGTTTAAGCGTTCCGTTAATACAGAGTTCATTTGATGGGGAGATTACGATGTTAGCTTTTTTGTGGAAGCTAATTTTCACTTCGCTTACGCTCGGGGCCGGTTTTCAAGGCGGAGAAGTCACTCCGTTGTTTGGAATCGGCGCTACCCTAGGACATACTTTGGCGGGTGTTTTAGGCTTGCATGCCCCCTTCTTGGCATCGCTTGGTTTTATTGCGGTCTTTTGCGGAGCGACGAGTACGCCGATTGCATGCTTCATCATGGGCATAGAGCTGTTCGGGGCGGAGGGGGCCGAATACTTGTTTATTGCCAGTATTGTCAGTTACTTGGCCTCCGGACATACTGGGATCTATACATCACAGAAAATAGCAATATCCAAAGTGCAATCTGTACAAGTTCCCGAAGGCGCCACGCTGATGACGGTTAAAGAACTTAAAACGCGCGCGAGCGAACGTCAGAAGGATAATGGAAGTTGAAAGGTCTGCCATTTTAACGAATCAGTCTGTTATACTTAATGATGGTTATGGAACGACGAAAGGAGAGGAACTGGTTGTTGAATCCGATTGCGTTTTCAATTGGGACGTTATCTGTCCATTGGTACGGCATTATTATTGGATGTGGGGCCATGCTCGGTCTATGGCTTGCGATAAGAGAGGGGAGACGTTTTAACCTTCCAGCGGATTTTTTTATGGATCTCGTATTAATTGGTCTTCCATCTGCTTTAGTAGGCGCAAGGCTCTATTATGTTGCGTTCGAATGGCGTAGCTATAAAAACACGCCGCTTGAAATCGTAGCGATTTGGCATGGAGGTATAGCAATATATGGCGCTTTGATTGGTGCTATCATCGCAGCTGTCATCTATACGAAACGAAAAGGTTACAGCTTCTGGCGAATCGTAGATATTTGTGCGCCTGGGCTTATAACGGGGCAGATGATTGGCCGATGGGGAAACTTCATGAACCAGGAAGCTCATGGAGGACCTGTGACCGAAAGCTTCCTTCGAAATACACTTCATTTACCGAATTGGCTCGTTAATCAGATGCACATACAGGGCGTTTATTACCATCCCACATTCCTATATGAGTCTTTGTGGAGTTTTACAGGGCTTATCCTATTAATCATCGTCAGGCGAGTACCGGGATTGCGATCTGGTGAGTTGTTTATGGGCTATCTAAGCTGGTACTCGCTTGGCCGTTTCTTTGTTGAGGGTGTCCGTACCGATAGCCTGGCATTTACTGGCCCTAACTGGCTGGCCGTGACTATTAAAACCTTGTGGACCCCAATGCATTTCTTTGGTTGGGGGGCGTTGGAGGCTGGGAAAAATATTCGCGTTTCACAGTTGCTTGCGCTTGCGGTCGTAGCAGCAGCGGTCTTGTTGATTGCATACCGTAGAATGAGGTTAACGGTTCCGAACTATACAGATCCTATTACAGAAAAGATACCTTCGGCGATGCCGCTTGGCAGCCCGAAAACGTAATCGACGATCGCGCGTTTGGCGATCTGGGACAGCGCCGGCTGCAACATCTCGCGCCTGACGCTACGTCGAACGTCTGGCCAGGAACGTTGAGCCCACCGGCAGCGCATCGCTGACGACGATGTTCGCGGCGTTGGCGGCGGTGCCGGTGTTGCTGACGGTGACGGTATAGATGATCTGGTCACCGATATCGACCGTACGAATGGATTCAACTACGAAATTTACGACAATGCGGGGAGTGACCAAGGAGGATCTACTACAGGTTGCTAAGTACATTGAGGCGAAGCAAAATTGATCGTTTCAATAAAATGAATGTAAACAACAACAAAGCCTATTTGTGTCAGGTGACAAGAACAGCCGCGATAATCGTGGCACTTTGTTTTTATGGGATAAAGTTCTTGTCACTGAACTAACGGGAGGATAGATAGATCATGACACGACGGCAGTTCAGTCTGAACTGCACCCCGTCAAGTAGACAGTACAAATAAATAAAGTCAATTAGGCGGCCTTAGTCCTGTACTCCATCGGACTGAGGCCGTTTAGTTTTGCTTGTAATCGTTCATGGTTGTAGAAGTGGATGTAAGCTTGAATATCTATCAAGCTCTTCAAAAGTAGGGTATGTGTGCAAATAATACTTCTCACATTTGAGAGTCCCCCAGAAAGATTCCATTGGACCATTATCGATGCACCGCCCTACACGAGACATGCTCTGGATCATGTTACTGTCATCCAAGAGCTTCTTAAAGCCCAAGGAAGTGTATTGGTAGCCTCGGTCACTATGAAGCATGGGGCTGCTTCCAGGAGCAGCTTGCAAGGCCTGCTTCAACGTTTGGAATACAAGGGGGTTGTTATTGGAACGCCCTACTACATAGGAGACAATGGATTTATCATGAAGATCGAGAATAGCGCTCAAATAAGCTTTCTGACCATTGCCGTACTTAAATTCCGTTACATCAGTGAGCCACTTTTCATTCGGAGCAGCAGCATGGAATTTACGGTTTAGCAGGTTCTCTGCCACTTGCTGCGGCGTGGCGTTCGCATACTTCTTTTTCTTTCTCCGAATAACAAACTGGATCCCCATTACCTTCATTAACCGTTCAACGCGCTTATGGTTGATGGTTTTTCCGGTTTGCTTACGCATATGCAGGGTCAGTTGACGGTATCCAAATGTACGTTCCACTTTCTCATAGATCGT
>NZ_JAGGDJ010000128.1 GCF_017652985.1 Paenibacillus artemisiicola | reverse complement strand
TTTCCCCATTCGGACATCCCCGGATCAGCGCCTGCTTACGGCTCCCCGAGGCATTTCGTTGTTCGCCACGTCCTTCTTCGGCTCCTAGCGCCTAGGCATCCTCCGTGCGCTCTTAGTAGCTTAACCAGTTGATGCTGCCTTGCGGCATCATCGCATACATCTTGTTAATCTCAGCTAAGAGATGTTTCGCAAATTTCATATCCAGTTTTCAAAGGGCAAGGTGTTTTTGCGGTCGATATCTCATCCTGAATAAACTTCAGCAAAAGACACTTCCACAAGGTGCGGTTCGCACCCGCTTGGCAACGTCCTACTCTCCCAGGACCCTGCGGTCCAAGTACCATCGGCGCTGGAGGGCTTAACGGTCGTGTTCGGGATGGGTACGCGTGGTTCCCCTCCGCCATCGCCACCAAACGGATGTATTATGCGGTTAGAAGGATTTATTCCTTCAAAACTGAACATGAGCGATCCTGTCGTTTTCGTTTCCTGCTCGGGAAACGAGTATTCCTTAGAAAGGAGGTGATCCAGCCGCACCTTCCGATACGGCTACCTTGTTACGACTTCACCCCAATCATCTACCCCACCTTCGGCGGCTGGCTCCCT
>NZ_JAGGDJ010000127.1 GCF_017652985.1 Paenibacillus artemisiicola | reverse complement strand
GTCCAGCGCCTCCGCCGGCGACGGCTCCGGCCCGGCCGGCGCGAACGCGGCGAGCGATTCCGCCTGCGCCGCGACCGCCGCTTCCGCCGCGGCGGCGGCTTCCCGGCGGAGCCGCTCCGCGGCGCCGGAAGCGGCCGTGCCGTCGGCGTTCTGGCCGGCGTCGGAGCCGGCCGCGCGGCCGGAACCGTGTGCGATGCCGCGTTCGGGTTCGGCACCGGAGTTTGCCGCCCAAGCGTTCGCGTCCTCGAGACGGCCGGCTTCGAGCGTCTCCAGCAGCCGTTCCGCGGCGGCTTCCGCGCGCGTCTGCAGCGGCGAGAGCTCGAGCTGCAGCCGCTGGCAGCGGGCGTTCAGCTCCTCCCAGCCCCGGAGCAGCGCGTCGCCGCGGTCCTCCGCCTCCAGCGGCTCCCGGTGCAGCGCGCGATGCTCGCGCGACCCGCAGACGGGACATGCCTCCCCGTCCCGCAGATCCGCGGCCAGCCGCGCGGCGAGCTCCTGGCGCGCCTGCTCGCGCTGCGCCTCCCGCGCGCGATCCGCCCATTGCGGAATCGCGGACGCGGCTTCCCGCAGCTTCCCGGCCGCGTGCGCCAGCACGCCGCCGGCCGG
>NZ_JAGGDJ010000126.1 GCF_017652985.1 Paenibacillus artemisiicola | reverse complement strand
ACACTGGAGAAGAATTAGAGGTGGAGTTTCAAGAGAATACGGAAGCTCCTAAGCAACTCTTGGTGGGGGGAAATCTTAATAGTGACGGTCAAAATGAAGAGGATAAGCCAGATGTGGGTTGATTCTACAATCTGTCAGTCACCAATACGTATACAACAGAAAGAAGAGGGTGACTCAAAACCATAGGGTCAGACCCCTCCAACACAATACACAGCACCTTAGACGTTAAAGGCTACTATATATTAGTAATGTTGGGAGGTGTCAGACCCTTTTGAGTCAGCCTCTCTTTTAGTGTTATATCCTTAAATTGCTAATGTTTCATCAGTGCTTTCTGCTTTTTGTCTTTGACGTTTTGCCTTTTTAAAGTGCAGTAGCTCATAAATAACCGGGATGACCACTAACGTTAATACAGTCGCGACACTTAGTCCACCAATTACAACAACAGCTAGACTTGCAGAAACCAAGTTCCCCGCTTCAGCTTCTTTAAACAATAATGGAAGCATGGCTGAGATTGTTGCTACTGCTGTCATAATGATCGGACGCATTCTAGTTGTAGCAGCCTCGACAATTGCATCTCTAATAATCATTGATTGTTAGATCGAAAGAGCT
>NZ_JAGGDJ010000125.1 GCF_017652985.1 Paenibacillus artemisiicola | reverse complement strand
GCAATTGATCTTATCTAATAGTAATTGGTGCGCTTGCAGATATTTGGGGAACCGAGAAATTATGGACTTGTATTGACAGGTGTAATTTCAGCTTCCCCAATAAACCAGGATATGAATTTGAAGGGTTTATTCACTGGGATGGAGATACTTCATTAGATCCACTACCAGTTAATGTTCAAGGGATATTATTCTTAACAGATACAGATGTTGAAAATGGCGGATTGAGCGTAACTCCTGAGTTATATCGTGACTTCCCGGAGTGGGTAAAAACTCAGCCTGAAGACAGAGATCCTTATCATCCAGATTATACTGGATATACACCAACACCAGTGACATTAAATGCAGGAGACTTACTAATTTTTCATGTTATGCAACCACATGGTTTACGAAAAAATACTTCTGATACAGCTAATATTCACCAATATATCTCTATGTTCCCAGCACAGGAGCATAATGAAGAGTTAAAAGAGTGGAGAATTAAACAATGGAATGACAGAGAGATTCCAGAAGGTATTGCTTTCCTAGGAGATCCTCGTAATTGGGAAAAAGAAAAATATGAAAAAGCCCAACTTAGTGAACTTGGTGAAAAATTATTAGGACTTAAAAAATGGTAATTTAAAA
>NZ_JAGGDJ010000124.1 GCF_017652985.1 Paenibacillus artemisiicola | reverse complement strand
GGCACCTCGCCCTGCAGCGCCACCCGGTCCCGTTGGCGTCCCGGCGACGGCTGCGGAATCGCCGACATGAGCGCCTGCGTGTACGGATGCGCCGGCCGCGCGAACAGCTCGTCCGCCGGCGCCACCTCCACCAGCTTGCCCAGGTACATGACCCCGACCCGGTTCGAGACGTGCCGGACCACGTTCAGCCCGTGCGCGATGAACAGGTACGTCAAGCCCAGCTCCCGCTGCAGCTTCATCATCAGGTTCAGCACCTGCGACTGCACCGACACGTCCAGCGCCGACACCGATTCGTCCGCCACGATGAACTTCGGATTGAGCGCGATCGCCCGCGCGATCCCGATCCGCTGCCGCTGCCCGCCCGAGAACTCGTGCGGGTAGCGGTTGCGCCGCGTCACGTCGAGCCCGACCAGCTCCATCAGCTCCACGACCCGGTCGTCGATGTCGGAAGCCGACATCTTGCGGTGCAGCTTCAGCGGCTCGCCGATCAGGTCCCGTACCAGGAAGCGCGGATTCAGCGAGCCCATCGGATCCTGGAAGATGATCTGCATCTCTTCCCGCAGCGCCCGCAGCTCGCCCGGGCCGACCTGCTGAATGTCCCGGCCGTTGAACCGCACCTCGCC
>NZ_JAGGDJ010000123.1 GCF_017652985.1 Paenibacillus artemisiicola | reverse complement strand
CATCCCCGGATCAGCGCCTGCTTACGGCTCCCCGAGGCATTTCGTTGTTCGCCACGTCCTTCTTCGGCTCCTAGCGCCTAGGCATCCTCCGTGCGCTCTTAGTAGCTTAACCAGTTGATGCTGCCTTGCGGCATCATCGCATACATCTTGTTAATCTCAGCTAAGAGATGTTTCGCAAATTTCATATCCAGTTTTCAAGGTGCAAAGTCAAAACGGTTGGTGGAGCCAAGCGGGATCGAACCGCTGACCTCCTGCTTGCAAGGCAGGCGCTCTCCCAGCTGAGCTATGGCCCCGTAAAGGGAATGGTTGGCCTTAGTGGACTCGAACCACCGACCTCACCCTTATCAGGGGTGCGCTCTAACCAGCTGAGCTAAAGGCCATTATGCAATTTAAGGGCAAAAAATCCACCCGCTTGGCAACGTCCTACTCTCCCAGGACCCTGCGGTCCAAGTACCATCGGCGCTGGAGGGCTTAACGGTCGTGTTCGGGATGGGTACGCGTGGTTCCCCTCCGCCATCGCCACCAAACGGATGTATATGCGGTTAGAAGGATTTATTCCTTCAAAACTGAACATGAGCGATCCTGTCGTTTTCGTTTCCTGCTCGGGAAACGGTATTCCTTAGAAAGGAGGTGATCCAGCCGCACCTTCCGATACGGCTACCTTGTTACGTCTTTACCCCGAT
>NZ_JAGGDJ010000122.1 GCF_017652985.1 Paenibacillus artemisiicola | reverse complement strand
CTTCCACCTCGAACCTATCTACCTCGTCGTCTTCAAGGGGTCTTACATACTGGGAAATCTCATCTTGAGGGGGGCTTCACGCTTAGATGCTTTCAGCGCTTATCCCGTCCGCACTTGGCTACCCAGCGGTGCTCCTGGCGGAACAACTGGTACACCAGCGGTGCGTCCATCCCGGTCCTCTCGTACTAAGGACAGCTCCTCTCAAATTTCCTACGCCCACGACAGATAGGGACCGAACTGTCTCACGACGTTCTGAACCCAGCTCGCGTACCGCTTTAATGGGCGAACAGCCCAACCCTTGGGACCTACTTCAGCCCCAGGATGCGATGAGCCGACATCGAGGTGCCAAACCTCCCCGTCGATGTGGACTCTTGGGGGAGATAAGCCTGTTATCCCCAGGGTAGCTTTTATCCGTTGAGCGATGGCCCTTCCATGCGGTACCACCGGATCACTAAGCCCGACTTTCGTCCCTGCTCGACTTGTAGGTCTCGCAGTCAAGCTCCCTTATGCCTTTGCACGCTGCGAATGATTTCCAACCATTCTGAGGGAACCTTTGGGCGCCTCCGTTACATTTTAGGAGGCGACCGCCCCAGTCAAACTGCCCACCTGACACGGTCCCTGTACCGGATCACGGTACCAGGTTAGAACTCCGATACGATCAGGGTGGTATCCCAACGATGCCTCC
>NZ_JAGGDJ010000121.1 GCF_017652985.1 Paenibacillus artemisiicola | reverse complement strand
TGATATGCTCCCCATACGGTAGACAGGTGAAATAATAAAACCTGTTATCGTAAGGGGAGTTTTTTCATGTCTCTAGGAAAGTATAGTGCGTTGGAGAAACTTGCTATTCTCAAAGAAGTATCAAATGGGGAAATTGGCTTTCTGGCAGCTGCGAAGAAATATGAAATTAATAAGACCACTTTAATGAGATGGCAGCGTAGGTACCAGACGTGGGGGTATGAAGGCTTGGAGCGCCGTCCGCATCTTCAAAGCTATAGTGCTGAACTCAAACTCCGAGCGGTGAAGGATTACCTTGAGGGGGGATTGTCTCAGTACCAAGTTATTGAAAAATACAAGATTACTAGTACGCGGCAGCTCTTCAATTGGGTGAACAAGTATAATGGTCATAGCAGCTTAAAAGCCTATAGAGGGGAAGCAAAAGCTATGACAAAAGGTCGCTCTACTTCTTGGCAAGAACGGATTGAGATTGTGCAGTATTGTCTGGCACATGATCATAACTACCAAAAGGCAGTTGAACAATTTCAGGTCTCCTATCAGCAAGTGTACCAGTGGGTGAAGAAGTTCGAAGATGGCGGTGAGAATGCGTTAAAGGATGGCCGAGGGAGAAGGAAAGCCCCGGAAGAGTTAACGGAGGCCGATCAACAGAAACTCAAGATGAAACAGATGGAACACGAGATGGAGCGACTTCGGGCTGAAAATGCATTCTTAAAAAAGTTAGAGGAACTCGAAAGAAGGCGACGCTAAACCAAACACGGCAGGAAACGATATACCTTGCTATCCAATCCCTTCAAAAGGGGTCAGTGAGCGTCCAGCTCT
>NZ_JAGGDJ010000120.1 GCF_017652985.1 Paenibacillus artemisiicola | reverse complement strand
CACCCGAAGTCGGTGGGGTAACCCGCAAGGGAGCCAGCCGCCGAAGGTGGGGTAGATGATTGGGGTGAAGTCGTAACAAGGTAGCCGTATCGGAAGGTGCGGCTGGATCACCTCCTTTCTAAGGAATACTCGTTTCCCGAGCAGGAAACGAAAAACGACAGGATCGCTCATGTTCAGTTTTGAAGGAATAAATCCTTCTAACCGCATATACATCCGTTTGGTGGCGATGGCGGAGGGGAACCACGCGTACCCATCCCGAACACGACCGTTAAGCCCTCCAGCGCCGATGGTACTTGGACCGCAGGGTCCTGGGAGAGTAGGACGTTGCCAAGCGGGTGCGAACCGCACCTTGTGGAAGTGTCTTTTGCTGAAGTTTATTCAGGATGAGATATCGACCGCTAAATCACCTTGCCCTTTGAAAACTGGATATGAAATTTGCGAAACATCTCTTAGCTGAGATTAACAAGATGTATGCGATGAATGCTGCATGCTCGATCATTGGATCGATCACGCAAACCAATCATCGTTGGTTAAGCTACTAAGAGCGCACGGAGGATGCCTAGGCGCTAGGAGCCGAAGAAGGACGTGGCGAACAACGAAATGCCTCGGGGAGCCGTAAGCAGGCGCTGATCCGGGGATGTCCGAATGGGGAAACCCGGCTGGGGTAATGCCCAGTCACCTTGTAGTGAATACATAGCTACAATGGAGGCACACCAGGGGAACTGAAACATCTAAGTACCCTGAGGAAGAGAAAACAACAGTGATTCCGTCAGTAGCGGCGAGCGAACGCGGATTAGCCCAAACCAAGGAGCTTGCTCCTTGGGGTTGTAGGACGTCTCACATGGAGTTACAAAGGTGT
>NZ_JAGGDJ010000119.1 GCF_017652985.1 Paenibacillus artemisiicola | reverse complement strand
GGGGGCGGCGAGGCGCAGGCGGCCGTCCGGCGGCTTGCTTGCGCCGCGGCGGACGCCGGCCGCAGCCGATCGGCCGCGCGAACGGCGAGCGGCCCGATCGGGCCGTTCACCGCAGGCCGCTCGGCCAGATCACGAAGGAGCGGTTGTCGCGCTCCGCGCCGAGCGTCTTCAGCACGTCCGCGACCGGCGATTCCGCGATCGGCGCGCCGTTCCACCGGTCGATTTTGATTTTGCTCAGCTTCTGCTGGCGGAGCAGCGCGCGGAAGACGTCCCGCAGCGCCGCGGGGAGCTCCGCGTCCCGCGCGGCGGCGTCCGGCTCGTCCGGCGGCGCCGTCAGATCGACGATGTGCCGGCCGTTGTTCTCGAGCCAGAAGCGCCACCGGCCGTGCTGCAGCACGAGGAAGCTGCCGCTCTTGCGCGCGAAGCCCGCGCCCCGCGCGGCCGGCCAGTCGGCGGCGAGGCCGAACGGGTTGGCCGGATCCGTCGCGGCCAGCACCGTCACGGCGTTGCCCGCCCGCGCGGGCAGCGGACGGCGCACGGCCTCGATGCCCTCGCGCCGGGCGAACTGCAGCGTGCCGACGCCTTCCACGAGCAGCCCGCGCGTCACGACGCCCCACTGCTCGAGCTGCTTCAGCACGGGGAACAGCTCGTCCCAGCCGAAGGGCGACAGCTGCTGCACGAGCTCCCGGGAGACGATGCCGCAGCTGTCGAGCAAATGCTGGGTCCAGTGCAGCGCCGACGCCGACAGGTCGGAGCTCACGGACCGCAGCGCCTCGGCGCCGAGCTCGCCCGGCCCGCCGGCGGACGTTCCGGCGCCCGCGGGCGGGCCGGCGGCGAAGCCCGCTGATCGGAAGACGTCACGTCTGAACTCCAGTTACCTGATCT
>NZ_JAGGDJ010000011.1 GCF_017652985.1 Paenibacillus artemisiicola | reverse complement strand
GGGCGCGCCCGGCGCGCGGCCCGTCTGCCGCGCGTCGTGGATCAGCAGCAGCACCGCGGCGACGTGCGAGCAGTACTTATCGTAGGACGACAGCGACGGGCAGCTGCAGCGGGCCGCGACGTCGCCGTCCTCGTCGATGCGCAGCGCCACGTCGAACGCGTCCTGCTGTTCGACGGTCGCCTCGCACCGGCCGGCCGCGGCGTCGTAGTACGTGACCGCGACCTTGCCGGCGCGGAACGCGGCCTCGCCGCGCTTATAGGAAAGCCGGCCGCACATGGATTGGATGGCGGACAGCGTGAGGGGATGGGTCATGCGGCGGTCGCCTCCTTGGTTTTGCCGATCAGGTCCGGGGTTCGCTTCAGGGCTCTTATGCCCCGGGTGCCTGCATGCGATAGTGCCGTCGGCTCAAGTATACCTTCCCGTCCGGCGGTTTGAAAGGGGCGGGGAGCGGGCGCGGACCGCCGCGCGGCTATGGGAAAATCAGGGTTGACGCGCCGCCGGCCGCTTCGGTAAGATGATGGCGACGGCGAAGGAGGCGAGGGCAATGAAGACCAATCGCATCGCATCGCATCGATGTCGCAATTCGCCCCCCTTACGGATCGGATGTCCCTCTAGGACGCATCGCGCGTTCGCGCGGATTCCGGCCGCGGGCAGATTGCCCGCGGTCTTTTTTTGCGTTTTTTTCAATCTCAAACGAAGCAGGAGGCTAAACGAATGTTGAAATTATTCGCCTATAACTGGCAGGTTCGGCAGGATTGGTTCGCTTGGTGCCAAGACGTGCCCGAAGAAGAATTGCTCCGCGGGCGGACGGGCGGGGTCGGCGGTATCCTGCATACGCTGTTCCATGTCGCGGACGTGGAATACAGCTGGCTGTCCGTGCTGCAAGGGAAGCCGGAGTTCACGGAGCCGTTCGAGAATTACGCCGATTTGCGGCGCGTGACGGAATTGTCGGCCCGCTTTCGCGAGGAGGTGCGCCCGTTCGTCATGGCATGGACCGGCGAGATGGAAGACAAGGTGTTATCGGAGATCGCCCCGGGAGGCGAACCCGTCTCCTTCAAGCACGGCGAAATCATGCGGCACGTCATCGCCCATGAAATTCATCACATCGGCCAATTGTCGGTCTGGTCGAGGGAGATCGGCAAAGTCCCCGTGACGGCGAATCTGATTCGCAGGGGATTGTTTTGACCGAAGACGGCAGGATGGCGGAAATTCGGGAACGAGAGGTCGGCCGGGCGCAGCACCGGGACGCGCGGGGGCACGGCTATGCCGCGGCAGCCGCGCGGCTGGCGGCTGGCGGCTTCGGCTTCGCGTTCGTTTCCTATAGTTAGCAAGATAGAAAGCTTCTTATGTGCGGCCAACGGATGCCAAAAGCCGGTCCCTCCCTCCGGGAAGGACCGGCTTCTTTCGCATTTCGCTATTCATGCCCCGCCGGGTTCGGCTTGCCCGGGCATGGCGTCCGGCGCGGCCGCGCGCCGCTCCCGGAGCCGCCGCCAAGCCAGCGCCCCGAAGTAAAACGCCGCCTCCAGCGCCGTGATATAGAAGCTGACCGGCGCGTTCGTGTAGTAGCTGAGCGCCAGGCCGCCCCAGACGCCGATCACGCCGAAGGCGACGGACCAGGCGATCATGCGGGAGACCGCGTGCGACATCTGCCGCGCGGCCGCGGCCGGCGCGGTCATCAGCGTGAACACGAGCAGCGCGCCGACGATGAGGATCGCCTCGGACACGGCGACCGCGAGCAGCAGCAGGAAGCCGATGGACAGGAGGCGGACCGGGAGCCGCGCCGCTTGGGCGCCGGCGGGGTCGAACGAGTCGAATTTCAGCGGCTTATACAGAAGCGCGAGCGCCGCGAGCACGGCGGCCGACAAATACACGATCTCGAGCACGTTGTCCCAGCTGATGCCGACGACGCTGCCGAACAGCAGCGCGGTCATGGCCGTCGCCTTCTTCGTCGACAGCGAGAGGAAGAGCAGGCCGAGGCCGAGGAACAGGCTCAGCACGACGCTGATCGTCACTTCCCGCCGGAACACTTTGACGCCGAGGCCGCCGATGGCGAAGGCGCTCGCGACCGAGAACAGCAGCAGCCCGCCGATGGGATTCCACCCCGCGTACACGGAGAAGGCCGCCCCGGAGAAGCCGATATGCGAGAACGTATGGGCGATGAACGATAACTGGCGGGCAATGACGAACACCCCGATGACGCCGGCCATGACGGCGACGAGCGTGCCCGCCAGCAGCGCGTGCTGCATGAACGCATAATGAAGCATGGTACTCCTCCTCTTCGCGGCGTTACAAGTTAATGGCGGCAAAGGCGATTGGTTTGCGTTCACCGGCGAAGGCCAGGGAATGCAGCATTCACCGGTACAAACGGTTAATGCCGGCAAATGCCGGCGGCCGGCTCGCCGGTAATGGTCACGAGCAGCTTGCCGTCGGCGCGCAGGACGTCGACCTTGCCGCCGTACAGCCGCTGCAGCACCTCGGTCCGCATCACCTCGTCGACGGTGCCGACCGCATGACGGCGCGGCGTGAGGTACAAAATCCGGTCGGCGTAGCGGTTCACGAGGTTCACGTCGTGGCTGATCAGCAGCACGGCGGCGCTGCGCTCGCGGCGGACGCGGTCGATGACGGCGGCCATGTCCTCCTGCGCGCCGGGGTCCAGGTTGGACGTCGGCTCGTCGAGCAGGAGCAGCCGCGGATTGCGGACGAGCGCCTGCGCCAGATAGATCCGCTGGCGTTCGCCGCCAGACAGCCGGCCGACGGACTGGCGGGCGAGCCGCGCGGCTCCGGTCAGCTCCAGCGCCTCTTGCACGGCGCGCTTATCCGCGCGGTTCAGCCAGGGCCGGATGGCGTGCGGCAGGCCGAGACAAACGAAGTCCCAGGCATGCATCGGCAGCTCCGGGTCGATCTGCCGCGACTGCGGGACGTAGCCGACCGCCGTTTGACCGGCTTCCGCCGGCCGGGGGAGCACGATGCTGCCCGCCTGCGGCTTGACGAGGCCGAGCAGGGCGCGGAAGAGCGTCGTTTTGCCGGCGCCGTTCGGGCCCAGAATGCCCAGAAATTCGCCCGGGTTCACATGGAACGAGAGATCGTTCAGGATCGGCCTGCCGTCCAAATGCACGGCGAGCTGCCGGACCGCGAGCGCGGCGCCGCCTGCGCCGCCCGCCAAGGGCGAGGGCGGGGCGGCAGGCGGAGCGGGTGCGGGATAGGGCGCGTTGACGGCCAAGGGGTTCATGTCGGTTCCTCCTTCGTGCGTAATCGGCCGAAGCCGGGAATCAGTCCAGCGCGGCTTGGACTTGGCTCAGAATGTCCGTCATCCACGCGACGTAGTCCTTGCCGGCGGGCAGCGTTTCGGTCACCTCGACGACCGGGACGCCGCTTTGCCCGGCGAGGTCGACGAGGTTTTGCACGGTCGGGCTGGTAGCCTGCACGTTGTTGACGAAGAACGCGATTTCCTTCCCCTTGATCTCGTCCTGGAGCCGCGCGATGTCCTGCGGGGCCGGGTCGGTTTCTTCTTCGGCGGCCATTTTGAACTTATCGTCCGTGATGCGGAGGTTCAGCGCCTGCGCCATGTAATCGAACACGGGCTCGGAGACGGCGACCGGCAGCGGCTCCGCCTGCTTGAGCGACGCGACCGCCTCGGTCAGCGGCGCCAGCGACTGCTTGTAATCGGAAGCCTGATTCGCGTAGTCCGTCTTATGGTCCGGATCCAGCCGGCCGAGCCGGTCGGCCAAATAATCCGCGTATTTGCCCATCGTGTCCGGGTTGTACCACACGTGCTCGTTGTCGCCGTCCTTCCGCGCCATGACGTCGCTCGCGACCCGGATGACCGTCTTGTCCGCGGCCTTGCCGGAGGCGTCGATCAGCTTCTGCGCCCATTCGTCGTAGCCGATGCCGTTGAAAATCACGACGGACGCCTCGTCGACCGCCTTGGACGCGTCCGGCGTCGGCTCGTAGTCGTGCGGGTCGGCGTCCGGGCTCGTCAGCAGGGACGTCACGTCGACGTACGCGCCGCCGACCGCCTCCGCGACCTCGCCGTAAAAGTTCTCCGCCGCCACGATGCGGATTTTGCCGGCGTCCGCCGCGCCTCCGCCGGTCGCGCCGTTGCCGCCTGCTGCGTTGGAGCTGTTGGTTGCGTTGCCGCTGCCGTTCGCGTTATCGCCGCCGGCTCCGCAGCCGCTGGCCAGCACGAGAAGGGAACCCAGCAGGGCCGCCGCGGCGCCCCTTTTCATGGCTTGCTTGTGAATCAGACGTTTGTTCATTCTTATTCTCTCTCCGTTCCTTATTTGTAATATTTACGATTTAAAGACATGACGCCATTATAGGCGCGGCGACTTTCGGACGTCAATGCCTTTTCGTAAAGTTTACAAATAAAATCGCGCCGAAAAGGCGCCAAACCGTTTGACGCGCTTCGGAAAAGCTTGCTATAGTAGAATCGTATTAGTAATATTTACAATTTAGAAGCGCGGTGTGTCTGCCGGCAACCGGTGCCGCGAACGAAGGTGTCCCGGAGCACCGACAGCGCTGACAGCGCCGACAGCGCCGACAGCGTCGACAGCGCCGACAGCGTCGACAGCGCCGACAATCGATACGAAACGAAGGAGGTGACCGTAGATGGATGCGGAAACGTCCGGGCCGCGCTCGTCCCGGCGGGTCAATCTGGCGTTCGGGTTCCTGTTCGGCTTCCTGCTCGTCCTGTTCCTGAAGCCCGAGCTGCTGCGCGGATGGCGCGTCCCCGATTGGGCCGGCTTGAACGCGTTCAAAACGATGTTCGTCGGCATCGTGCTCGAGGCGCTGCCGTTCATTCTGCTCAGCGTATTCGTCTCCTCGCTCATGCACGTCTTTCTCCCCGAGGGCTGGATCCGGCGGGCGATTCCCCGCCATCCGCTGCTCGGCATCGCGGCCGCCTGCCTGCTCGGCGCCGTCTTCCCCGTCTGCGAGTGCGGCCTCATTCCGATCGTGCGCCGGCTCATCGCCAAGGGCATGCCGCTCTATGCCGGCACGGCGTTCATCCTGGTCGGGCCGATCGTCAATCCCATCGTCTACGGCGCGACGCACGCGGCGTTCCGGACGCGGCCCGAGATGCTGGCCGGCCGGATGGGACTGGCTTTGACGGTCGGCTTGGCGGCAGGCTTGTTCGTTTATTTCTTCGTGCGGGGCGATCAGCTGCGAGGCGGCTCCCCGGCCGCTTCCGCGCCGGTGCCGGGGCCGGCTTCCGCCCGTCCTCAAGTTCACGCTCATGACCATCATCATGACCGCTCGCAGCCTGCCCCGCATCATTCTGCTCATCAAAAGCATCCGGCGCATCGAACGCATCATCGCGATCATTCGCAGGGCGCAAGCCGCGGGCACGGCCATGGGAACGGAAACAAATTCTTCGCCGTGCTTCATCACGCCGGCGGGGAGCTGTTCGGCATGGGCGGCTACCTGATCTTCGGCGCGGCCGTCGCCGCCGCGGCGCAGGCGTTTTTGCCCCGGGCGGAGCTGGCCGGCATCGGCCAAAGCGGCGCGGGCGCCCACATGTTCATGATGGCGTTCGGCTTCGTGCTCTCGCTCTGTTCGACGTCGGACGCGTTCGTGGCGTCGTCGTTCGCCGGGACGTTTCCGGCGGGGGCGCTGATCGCCATGCTCGTCTTCGGTCCGATGATGAACGTGAAAGGGACGCTCATGCTGCTGACCGCCTTCAGAGCCCGGTTCGTGCTGCTGCTGACGCTGCTCGTGTTCGGGTTGACTTTGGCCGGATCCTTGCTGTTCGCAAGGCTGTCCGGGCTCGCGTAGAGAGGAGGAACGCATGTTGAACGCGATTCGGGAGGACCGCCGGCTTGCCTGGCACTACGGCTTCCGGGGACTGCTGCTCGGCGGGTTTGCCGTCTATATCGCGCATCTCGCGAAGAGCGGCCGGCTGCAGTATTACATCGCGCCGCGAACCATGCTGTACGTTAAACTGGCCGCGCTGGGTCTGTTCGTGCTGGCGGTATATTTTGTATATGAGGCGCTGCGGCTGCGGTTCGGCTGGGCGGAGGAAGGAGCCGGCGACTGCGGCTGCGAGCATCCGCCGGCCCGGTCGATCTGGCGCAACGCCGTGCTGTACGCGCTGTTCGCCGCGCCGCTCGCGTTCGGCTTCGCGCTGCCGGACAAGGCGATGGGCAGCGACGTCGCGGCCGTGAAAGGCATGCGCCTCGACGCCGCCGGGGCCGTGAGCCGGGTGAAGGCGCCGGCGGCATCTCCGGCGGCGGGGGCCGCGCGGGCCGGGGCTTCTCCGGCGGCGGGCGAGGCGCCCTCGGCTGCAAGCGGAGGCGTCGGTTCCGCCGCCGGCCATGCGGGCGCGGCGGGGCAGGCGGCCGATTCGGCGGACGCCGGGGCGGCGCCCGGGCGAGCGGAGGCAGGGGCCGGGAAGTCGGCGGATGCTGCGGCTGCTGCGGAGCGGAGCGGCGTTGGCTCGGCGACTCCGGCCGGCGCCGGCTCGGCCGGTGACGGCGACGCGTCCGGCCAAGCGGAGAACGGAGCCGGGGAGTCGGCCGGCAGGTCGGCTGCGCCGGACGCGGGCGCCGGCCCGGCGACCGGTCAAGCGGAGGCGGCTGCCGGCGACGATGCGCAGCTGGCGAAGCGGTTCCCGCACGACGAATACGGCGCCGACTTGGCGGCGCTGGGCATGCGGCTGTACGGACAGGACCTGATTTCGGTGCGGGCGGAGGGCTTTTTGGAAAAGGCGACGACGCTCAGCATGTACATGGACAATTTTCAGGGCAAGACGCTCGACGTGAGCGGCTTCGTCTACCGGGAGCCGGACATGAAGCCGGACCAATTCATCGTGTCGCGGCTCGCGATGACCTGCTGCTCGGCCGACGCGGTGCCGTACGGGTTTCTCGTGGAAGGCGCGGGAACCGGCCTCAAAGCCGATACGTGGGTGCGCGTGAAAGGCGAGATCGGGAAAACGGTCTACGGCGGCAACACGATCCTGCGTATCAAAGCCGCAAGCGTCGCGAAGATCGCGGCGCCGAAGGATCCGTACGTGTACCCGTACGTCGGGGATTTGTCGAAGCTGGCCGGGTGAACGGGGAACGGGCTAGGAACAGAGTCGCAGAATTCGCCGCAAGAACGGTATGAGTTACGGTACATGAGGCCGAAATCGGCGAAATCGTCGCAAGAGCGGTATGAGGTACGGTACATGGGGCCAAACTGGCCGAAATCGGCGCAAGAACGGTACGAGGTACGGTACATGGGGCCAAACTGGCCGAAATCGTCGCAAGAGCGGTATGAGGTACGGTACATGAAGCCGAACTAGCCGAAATCGGCGAAAGAGCGGTACGAAGTACGGTACATGAGGCCGAAATCGGCGAAATCGTGGCAAGAGCGGTACGAGGTATGGTACATGAAGCCGAAATCGCAGAAATCGCCGCAAGAGCGGTACGAGGTACGGTACATGAGGCCGAAATCGGCGAAATAGAGCGGTATGAGGTACGGTACATGAGGCCAAAATTGGCGAATTCGCCGCAAGAACGGTATGAGGTACGGTAAATGAAGCCGAACTAGCCGAAATCGCTGCAAGAGCGGCATGAGGTACGGTACATGAGGCCGAAATCGGCGAAATCGCCGCAAGAGCGGTACGAGGTACGGTACATGAAGCCGAAATTGGCGAAATCGGCGCAAGAACGGTACGAGGTACGGTACATGAATCCGAAATTGGCGAAATCGGCGCAAGAGCGGTATGAGGTACGGTACATGAGCCCGAAATCGGCGAAATGACCTCAAGAGCGGTACGAGGTACGGTACATGAGGCCAAACTGGCCGAAATCGCCGCAAGAGCGGTACGAGGTACCGTTCTCGCCGCCGGCAATTCCAAAAAGGCTAGCCCGCAACATAGCGGACTAGCCTTTTCGCCGTTTACTTCGTGCCTTCGATTCGCGCCAGCTCTTGCAGCACGAGCGGCTTCACCTTCGTGCCGAGCAGCTCGATGGCGCGCAGCACGTCCTTGTGCGGCATCGTGCCGACGTTCACGTGCAGGAAGAAGCGCGTGATGCCGAGGTTCTTGCGCAGCAGGACGATCTTCTCCGCGACGTACGCGGGGTCGCCGAGGTAGAGGGCGCCGCGAAGGCTGCGCGCGTCATCGTACGTGGCGCGCGTGTACGGCTGGTTCCAGCCGCGCTCGCTGCCGATTTTGTTCATCTGCGCCTGCGTCGGCTTGAAGAACAGCTCGGCCGTCGCCTCCTTGTCGTCGCCGACGAAGCCGTGCGAATGCGTCGCGACCGGCAGCTTCTCCGGATCGTGTCCCGCCTGCGCGGCCGCCCGCTTGTACAAGTCGACGAGCGGCGCGAATTTCTCCGGCATGCCGCCGATGATCGCGAACGCGATCGGCAGGCCGAGCAGCCCCGCGCGAACGGCCGACTGCGCATTGCCGCCGCTCGCGATCCAGACCGGGAGCGGATCTTGGACGGAGCGCGGGTAGACGCCGAGGTTTTGAATCGCCGGGCGGTGTCCGCCGCGCCAGGTCACTTTTTCCGAGGCCCGGATCTGGAGCAGCAGCTCCAGCTTCTCCTCGAACAGTTCGTCGTAATCCTCGAGGCTGTACCCGAACAGCGGGAACGATTCGATGAACGAGCCGCGGCCGGCCATGATTTCCGCCCGTCCGTTCGAGAGGCCGTCCAGCGTCGCGAACGACTGGTAGACCCGTACCGGATCGTCCGAGGACAGCACGGTTACGGCGCTCGTCAACCGGATGCGCCGCGTCAAGCCGGCGGCCGCCGCCAGGACGACGGCCGGGGCGGTACCCGCGTAATCGGGGCGGTGATGCTCGCCGATGCCGTACACGTCCAGGCCGGCGCGATCGGCGACGACGATCTCTTCCACCGCCCGGCGCAGCCGCTCGGCGTGGCTGATCACCGCGCCCGTCTCGGGGTCCGGCGTCGTTTCCAAAAACGTACTGATCCCGATTTCCATCGGTTTTGCCAATTCTGCCATGTGAGTGCCCCCTCCATTTTCTCCAGTGTACGAAATATCGGAAAGTTTCTCAAGAATAGTAAGTAAATTTCGAATTGGAAAGTTGGATATCGGCCCTTCAGCCCGACTGTTTTCCAAAGCGGCCCGTGGCGGCGGCAGGAAGAACGCGCGGGCATCTCTCGCTATCAAAGAAATATGGCGCGAGACCGCAAAACCGTGTGCGGACCTTTCCTTTTAGTATGGTTCTCCAACGCAGAGAAATAGCGGGATTCCGAAACTTTCCAGCCGAACCCGGCGTCTGGAGAGCAAAGGGGGAGATGGCATGCGCGCGTGCTTATTGCTGTTGTTGGCGGTATTTTTGGTTCTGCCATCGGCGGGGTGCTCGGGCGGCGGTGAATTCGACCTGCACGGGTACGTCGCCAAAGTCGAGAAGAAGCGGCTGCTGATCGTCTGGGGCGTGTCCAAGGAGGACGTCGGGACGCTATCGCTGAACGAGCTGCTGGAGAAGGCGGCGCCGAACGCGGTGGAGTTGAACTACGGCGGCGCGAGCAAGTTCAAGGCGGGGGACAAAGTCCGCGTACGGACGACCGGAGTGTCCGACGATTCTTACCCGGCCATCATGGATGGGAAAAAGGTCGAGCTAGCCGAACCGTAACGCATATCCGAAGTCGCGCCGCTGTTCTGCAATCCGCGGCCGACAGGCGCGCAACTACAATCCGAAATCGCGCCGCTGTCCTGCAATCCGCGGCCGACAGGCGCCCGTAACTACAATCCGAAATCGCGCCGTTGTTCTGCAATCCGCGGCCGACAGGCGCCCACAGCTGCAAAGAGCCTCCGAACTCCGCGTCAGGAACGGGGTTCGGAGGCTTTTATCGAAGGTTTGGCGAGGTGATCGCGCAACGCAAGCGGCCCTACTTCACCATTCCGTGCCGCAGCGCCGCCACGACGACCTGCGTCCGGTCCTCGCAGCCGAATTTCTGCAAGATCCGGTGCACGTGGGACTTGACCGTGCCTTCGGTGATGAACAGCTTTTGAGCGATGCGGTCGTTGCGCAGGCCGTACGCCATCTCCTGCAAAATCTCCCGCTCCCGCTCCGTCAGCGGCTCCGGCAGCGGGGGCGCCGCGCCCGCGTCCGGCACGAGGCAGGCGGACGACACCGCCCGGGACAGCGCGCCCGCCGCGAGGTCCGTCCGGTACACCGCTTCGCCGCGATGCGCGGAGCGGACCGCTTCGAGCATATCCTCCACGTCCGCGTCCTTCAGCAGGTAGCCGACGGCGCCCGCGCGGATGACCTCGTAAATGTAATCCGGGTCGTTGAACGTCGTCAGCACGACGATTTTCACGTTCGGCAGCTGCCGCAAAATCGCCTTCGCGGCCTCGATTCCCGTCATCTGCGGCATCTGGATGTCCATCAGGATGATGTCCGGCCGCAGCGCGAGCGCCTGCGCGACCGCTTCCCGCCCGTCGGCCGCTTCGCCCGCGAGCGTCATGTCGTCCTGCAGGCCGATGACGTAGCCGAAGCCCTGCCGGATCATCTTCTGGTCGTCCGCCAGCAGCACCTTGATTTTACCGTCCGTCGTCGTCATCGCGATCCTCCGTTTCGTCGCCGGAGCCGTCCGGCAGCTCCGCTTTGATCTCGAACCCGTGCGGCTCCGCCGCTCGCCACGTCAGCCGGCCGCCCTGTTCCTCGAGCCGCGCCCGCATCGTTTTCAGCCCGAAGCCCTCCCGCACGCCGCCGTCCGTCCCCGCCCGGCCGTCGTCCCGGACAAGCAGGACGATCCGTCCGTTCTCGCGATACAACCGCACGTCGGCGCGCGTCGCTCCGGAGTGGCGGACAAGGTTGGTGATCGCCTCCTGCAGCACGCTGAAGAGCAGCGCGCCGCCCGCTTCCCCAGCTTCGTCCTCCGCCAGCTCCGACCGAAACGCGTAGCCGACGCCGGCCGTCGCCTCCATCCGGGCGAGCAGCGCCCGAAGCGGCGCCAAGCCGGACACGGCCCGATCGTCCGCGAGCGCGTGAACCGACGTCCGGATGTCCTGCAGCCCTTGCCGGGCCACGTCCAGCATGCCGGACAGCGACTGCTCCGCCTGCGCCGGGTCCTTCGCGATCATGTAGCGCAGCGCCTGCATTTGCACGATCAGCGAGGTCAGGCTGTGCCCGACCGCGTCGTGGATGTCGCGGGCGATCCGCGCGCGTTCGTCCAGCACCGCGTTGCGCATCGACGCCGCGGAAGCCTCCTGCAGATGGGCGTACGCCTCCTGCAATTCCGCCAAATGCCGCTTGTTCGCCTCGTATGCGCTGTCGCGCTCGCGGCGGCTCCGCACGTTGACATAGAAGAAGGCCGCGATGATGACGAACGAGGCGAAGCTGGTCAGGTTCACTTCCCCGAACGCCGTATACAGCAAGGTGACCGCGATCATCGCGGCGAGCAGCGGCACGCGCTTCGGGCCGAGAAACAGTCGGATGGCCGTCGTGACCACGATCGCCGCGAGAAAATAAATCAGGACGTTTTCCTTGAACCAGATGATGCCCGTCGCGGTCTCCAGCGCGACCAGTCCGACGAACGCGATCGACATCGCGCGGGGCTGCCAGAACGCCCGCAGGACGAACCGGCTGACGAACGTCGCCCAGATGAGGACGTTCAGCGCGATTTTGACGGGCGAACCCGAGAAGAATCCGTTCAGGTGCATCAGCAGGGCGATGAATACCGTGACGGCGGCCGCGCGGATGACGAAGCGCCGGTCCTGCAAGTCCATATGCGTGTCGCCCCCGTTCGCCGCGCATTCTTGCGCCGGCCGTAATCGTACGTACGCGATCCGATACGTTCATTGTAGCCGCGCCGCAAGCCGGAACGCAATGCGGTCCACGACCGCCGACGGCTGTCTCTATCCGTGGATAGAGGCGCGGCTTCGCCGGGTTCTATCCGTCGGCGGTCGAGCGGACAAGCCGGTTCGGGCTATGATGGTACCAAGTTCGGCAGCGATTAGACGAGGAGGCGGCAGCAGTGCAGCAGCTTATCATTTTAGTGTTGGTTGGTTTCGTGGGGTATCGGATCGTTCGCAGGGTGAAGGGCAACTTCTCGTGGAGCGCGATTCGGCCGGGCAGGATGGGGACGCGGATGCTCCTGCTGGCGGCGGTCGGCGCGATTTTTTTGGCGGAGGGCGGGTTCAGCGCGGTCGGCGTCGTCTCGGATATCCTGGGCATTCTGATCGGCGCGGCGCTCGGCATCGCCGGCGCGGCCATGACGACGTACGAGCGGCGCGGGGCGGATTTGTACTATAAAGGCAACGCGTGGATCGGCGGCATCGTGACCGTGCTGTTCATCGGGCGCTTGGGGTACCGGGTCTACGAGATGACGACGGCTTCCGGCGACGGCGGCTGGCGCGGCGCGAGCTTCGCCGCGGGCGGAAGCGGCTGGGCGTCCGGGCTCATGCTGATCATGTTCGCTTACTACATCGTTTATTATGCGCTGCTGCTGCGGCAGGGCAAAGGCGCTCCGGTTCGTACGCGGTAAGCGGGGCTTAGGTATAGAAGGGTGTGGGAGTCTATGGTGAAATCGCACTGGGCCGGCATTCGCAGCATTCAGCGCCGCCAATAATTAACGCTTCTCAAGATTAACCGCATGGTCTTTCATGCGGTTTTTGGTTTGCGCCGTTAACCGCTCGGGTACGCTGAGGACAAACGGGAGCCGTGACTCCCTCTCGGAGGTATGCGCGAATGAAAATCGGCATCATCATCGGATTGACCGCGGTAGCCGGATATGCGCTGTTGCTTGCGGTTTACGGGGCGGCCGTTCGTTGGGACGGGCATGCCGCGGAGCGGCGGACGGCGGCCTTTTTGAAGCACGTCCAAGGCCAGCGCTATCAAGCGGCGGCAAGGGCGGCCGATGCGTCCGAGCGCGCGCCGGAACGGGAACGAGGCCTGGCGGAGGTCCGCCGAATGGGACTGCGCCTTGCCGCGTACCGGCAGGTCAGCGCAGAATACGATGACGGCGGGTACAACACGGGGCATGCGCGGCTTACGTGGGAGCTGAACGGGCGAACGCTCGAAACGGAAGCGATTCTCACCTTCGGACCGGGCGGCAAGCCCCGCCAGGTATGCGCCGTGACGCCGGCGGGGCGCGCGCCGGGCTCGATCCCTGCGCTCGCGGCCTGGAACCGCGTCATGTGCGGGAGCAGCTTCTAGCGGATGCCGCGGGCGCACCGCCCTCACGTCCGATACCGCTGGCGGAACGCCTTCGGCCGCGTCCCCGTATGCTTGCCGAAGCAGCGGACGAAGTACGAGAACGTGATGAACCCGGTGTCCTCCGCGATTTTGCCGATCGGCTCGCCGGTGTGGATGAGCAGCTGCTTCGCCTGTTCGATCCGGTAGCGGGTCAAGTAATCGAGCGGCGTGCAGCCGAACGCCTTCTTCATGCAGAGCGCGATGTAATTGGGGTGAAAATGCAGCTGCTCCGCCAGCGCCTTATAGCTGATCGGCTCCCGGTAGCTGCGCCGCAGGTACGCGGCGGCCTCGTCCGCCAGCGCGAGCTGCGGGTCCTTGGCGGACGCGCCGCCTTCCTCCTGCAGCCGCTCCAGCAGCTGCTGGAACATCCCCTGCTGCCGGAACCGGGCGCCCGCCCCGGGCGTCGCCTGCAGCCGCATCAGCTCCTCGAGCCAGGCGTACGCTTCCTCCTTGACGGGCAGCTCGCCCGCGCGCGGCACATGGTAGACGAACGTCTCGATTTGCAGGTACGGCGCGGAATCGTCCGTCGCCGCGTAGGGCTCCCGCTCCGTGACCTCGCTCCAGCTCCCCAGCGTCTGAAAATGCAGCCAATAAAAATGCGTTTCCGCGTCGCACGGCTTCCGCGTCCGGTGGGAGCGGTCCGGGCGCAGGATGGCGAAGCCGCCGGCGGGCACCGGCAGCGGCAAGCCTTCCTCCTCGAGGTACAGGCAGCCGCGCGTCGTCGCGAGCAGGTCGAACACGCCGATGCCGGTCCGGGCCGCGTGGCCGCCGCCGGCCGGGTACGTGTCCTGCCCCGACGCGATGTAATGCGGCATGGGCGGAGAAGTGAATCGGAACATTGGGTTGCCGCTCCTTTCGGCCGATTTTCCTCTAGTATACGGGCATATGAAGTCTCCCGCCAGCTGTCGCTTATCGCCGGACAGGTTGCGATCGGTCAAATCGGCGTTGTCATCGGCTATCGGTCCAAGCGGCCTTCGCGTGCTATATTCGGGGCATGGGCAAGGCAAATCGCGAGGCGCAAGGGAGACGTGAACCGATATGCAAACGACGACGAACAAGCAGGCCAAGGCGGCGTTCCGGGAGCTGCCGCTCGGCGCGGTCAAGCCGGCCGGCTGGCTGCGCGACCAGCTGCGGATTCAGGCCGACGGCCTGACGGGCCATCTGGAGGAGCACTGGGCCGACGTGGGGCCGGACAACGGCTGGATCGGCGGGACGGGCGAGAGCTGGGAGCGGGGACCGTATTATCTGGACGGCCTGCTGCCGCTCGCGTACGCGCTCGGCGACGAACGGCTGATCGCGAAGGCGCAGCGCTGGATCGAATGGTCGCTGGCCAGCCAGCGCGAGGACGGCAATTTCGGTCCGGCGGGACCGATCCAGACGGTGAACAACGACCTGAACAAGCAGCAGGATTGGTGGCATTACATGATCATGCTGAAAGTGTTCACGCAGTACGGGGAAGCGACGGACGATCCGCGGGTCGAGCCGTTCCTGACGAAATTTTTCGGCTACCTGGCCCGTTCGATCGAAGGGCATCCGCTGCAGGGCTGGGCGAAGGCACGCGGCGCGGAGCTCGTGCTGAGCATCCTCTGGCTGCACCGCAGGACGGGCGACGATGCCTTGCTGGCGCTGGCCGGCATCGTGGCCGAGCAGACAACGGACTGGACGGACGTGTTCCACGACTTCCCGTATTGGCGCAAAGTCGAGGAATGGGACTGGACCACGCACGTCGTCAACGTGGCGATGGGCATCAAGGCGCCGGGCGTCCGTTACGAATTGAGCGGCGAGGACGTCGAGCGGGACGCGGTGCACCGCGGCATCGACAGCCTGATGACGTATCACGGCCAGGCGCACGGCATGTTTTCCGGGGACGAATGGCTGTCCGGGACGAGCCCGAGCCAAGGCGTCGAGCTGTGCGCGGTCGTCGAGTACATGTTCTCCATGGAACAGCTGACCCGGGTGTTCGGCGAAGGGCGCTTCGGGGATATCTTGGAGAAGGTCGCCTTCAACGCGCTGCCGGCCACGATCGCCAAGGACTGGGGCTCGCACCAGTACGACCAGCAGGTCAACCAGATCCTCTGCAACGTCGCGTCGCGCAATTGGAGCAACGGGCCGGACGCGAACCTGTTCGGGCTGCAGCCGAACTTCGGCTGCTGCACGGCGAACATGCACCAGGGCTGGCCCAAATTCGCCTCGCATCTGTGGATGGGCGACGGCCGCGGCGGCTTGGCCGCGGTGTCCTACGCGCCGTGCGAAGTGACGGCCGAGGTCGGCGGCGGCGCGTCCGCGACGATCGCCGTCGGCGGGGCGTATCCGTTCCGCGACGCGGTGACGATGGCCATCGGGCTCGACCGGGACAGCGAGACGTTCGCCCTCTCGCTCCGCATCCCGGGCTGGTGCGAAGCGCCGCAGCTGACGATTAACGGCGCCCTGGCGGCGCTTAACGTCGTGAACGGGTACGCCAAGGTCGAGCGCGCGTGGAGCAATGGCGACCGCTTGACGCTGACGCTCCCGATGGCCGTGAAGACGGTCTCCCGCAACTTGTACGCGGTCAGCGTCGAGCGCGGCCCGCTCGTCTACGCGCTGCCGATCCGGGAGAACTGGCAGCGGCTGACAAAGCGCGAACGGTTCCACGATTGGGAGCTCTACCCGGGCTCCGCCTGGAAATACGGCCTGCTCGCGGACGGCGGCTTCGCCGTGCAGGAGAGCGACGTGCCGTACCAGCCGTTCGACGCGGAGCAGGCGCCGGTGAAGCTCAAGGCGTCCGGCAAGCTCGTGCGCGGCTGGAAAATGGAGGGCAACAATGCCGGCACGCCGCCGATCTACCCGGACGTCGAGGGGCAGGAGACGGAGGAGCTGACGCTCGTGCCGTACGGCAGCGCCCGTCTGCGCATCGGCGAATTCCCGCTCGTCGGGGAGCGGGAGAAGGCGTGGAAGCGGAAGCTCGGGCAAGGCGAGGGCTGATTCGGCGTATGCACACGAAAACCGCACGGCGGCTAAGGCCCCGTGCGGTTTGTTTTATAGCGGGTCGGTCCGAACGGGTAAAAAAGCACTTCCTTCAATCCCAATTAATGGTACGATAGGGGGGAGGAATTAATCTTGTCCCGCCAAGGAGAAGCCATGAGCGACAACCGGTACCATCTGCAAATCGCGAAGCTGTGCAAGCGGCTGGGACTCGGCCCGCTCGCCGAGAACCCGGCGGAATTATCCGGAGGTCTGCTGCATCGCATGTTCGCGCTGACGACCGCGAGCGGCAATTACGCGGTCAAGGCGCTGAACCCCGGCGTGATGAGCCGGCCGTCCGCGATGGCGAATTTCTTGCGGTCGGAACGAATCGCGGCGCGCATGGCGGCGCGCATTCCCGCACTGGCGGCCAAATCGTTCGGCGGAAGCGTGCTTCATGACGTTCAAGGGCAATGGTACATGGTTTTCGACCGGGTCGAAGGCAGGGCTTATTCGCCAAGCGAAATCGATGAAGGCCATTGCGCGCGCATCGGCGGTATTTTGGCCGAGATTCACCGGATGGACGTGTCGGGATTCGATCTGCCCGGCGAACAGGCGCCCGTCGAGCCGCCCGCGCCTGCCGATTGGCTGGGCCTGCTGGCGAAAGGCCTGGACGGCGGATGCGCGTGGGCTCCGCGGCTTCAGGAACTGGCGGAACGATTGTACGCGTGGGAAGCGCTGGCGAACCGGTCCGCCGCGGCGCTCGCATCGGAAGCGGTCGTCAGTCATCGGGATTTGGATCCCAAGAACGTGATGTGGCATCAAGGACGCCCGGTTCTTATCGACTGGGAGGCAGCCGGACTTATTCACCCGCTGCTGGATACGGCGGAGACGGCGCTGTACTGGGCCGAAGACGCAGCCGGCTCGATCGACCGGGACAAGCTGGGGGCGTTTCTGTCCGGGTATGCCGGGGGCGGGGGACTGCCGCGGCACGCCGAATGGCGTCCCGTTCTGGAGCATGGCTTCTTGGGCAAGCTGGACTGGCTCGCCTACAACCTGGAACGCTCCGTCGGCATCGGGACCGCTGCCGCGGACGAACGCCGAATCGGGACGGAACAAGCGGTCGCGACGCTGGAAGCCGTCGTACGGCATGCGGAACGGATCGACGCGCTGGCGCAATGGCTGGAGGCTTTCGGCAGCGAGCAGGACGGACCGGACGCGAAGACGATCGTTTAATCGTGAACAAGGATGAGGAGGAATCATATGCTGCAGCGCAAACTGGGCAAGACCGGAATCGACATTCCGGCCATCGGGCAAGGCACGTGGAAATTCGGCGAGGATCCGCAGCGGGAGCGGGAAGAGATCGAGGCGCTGCGCTTCGGCATCGAGCAGGGGCTGACGCTGGTCGATACGGCCGAGGATTATGCGAGCGGCGGCTCCGAGCGGGTCGTCGGCCGGGCGATCGGCGACGTGCGCGACCGGGTGTTTCTCGTGACGAAGGTCGCGGCGCGCAACTGTTCGTACGAGGGCGTGCTGCAGGCGGCGGAATCGAGCCTCGAGCGGCTCGGCACGAGCCATATCGACTTGCTGCTGCAGCATTGGCCGAGCGACCGGCACGAGGTCGCCGAGACGATGTCGGCGATGGCCGAGCTGGTCAAGCGCGGCATGGTCAAGCATATCGGCGTCAGCAATTTCTCGGCCGCGCTCATGGAAGAGGCGCAGCGCGGGCTCGGCGACGTGCCGCTCGCGTGCAACCAGGTGCCGTACCATCTGAACGACCGGAGCATCGAGCGCGGGATTTTGCCGTATTGCGAGGCGAACGGGATCACCGTGATGGGCTATTCGCCGTTCGGGTACGCGCCGCAGGTGTTCGGCGGGCAGGGCTTCCCGGAGCCCGGCACGGAGCAGCGCCGGCTCTTGGACGCCATCGGCGCCAAGCACGGCAAAACCGTCTACCAAGTGGCGCTGAACTGGGTGCTCCGGCCGGAACGGCTCGTGACGATACCGAAAGCCGCGAGCCGCGCCCACATCGAAGATAACATCCGCGCCATCGGCTGGGAGCTGGACGGCGAGGATCTGGCGCGCATCGAAGCGGCGTTCCCGGTCAAGGCGTAGGCGGGCTGCCCTGCCCGGCTTGGCAGGAGTCCGCATTCCCCGTCGCCGTGGCCGTTCAGAGACTCCGGCCCTATCTTTCGGGATGGGAGCCGGGGTCTTTGCGTTGGGAGAAAACGGTTGAAAATAGTCGGCAATCCGGTATAATGGGAATATACGTTCGTATTTATAGAGGGGGTATCGCGCATGCTGACGGAACGCGACATCATCCGTCTGGTCGAATCGGATGCATGGCGGATGGAGGCGCTGCGCGCCGCGCGGACGCTGGAGCTGCCCGATTGGTGGATCTGCGCCGGCTTCGTCCGTTCCCTCGTCTGGGACGCGCTTCACGGCTATGCCGAGCGGACGCCGCTCGCCGACGTGGACGTGGTCTATTACGATGCCGGCTGCTTGGACGAAGGCGTCGAAAAGGCGCTGGAACGCAAGCTGCGCGACCGGATGCCCGGCGTGCCGTGGTCCGTCAAGAACGAAGCGCGCATGCACGTCCTGAACGGCGGTCCGCCGTATGCGTCGTCCGTCGACGCCATCGGCAAATTCCCCGAGACGGCGACGGCGCTCGGATTCGCGCTGGACGCGGACGACCGGGTCCGGCTGACGGCACCCTGCGGCATCGGCGACGCCGTCCGGATGATCGTGCGGCCGACGCCGCATTTCCGGTCGCGTCCCGAGCTGGCGGCCATCTACGAGAGGCGTCTCGCGAGCAAGGATTGGTCCCGCCTATGGCCGAAGATTCGCGTGCGGCCGATTCGGGACTGACCGGGAAGTCTTCTCCCAGCGCGCCGCTGGCTGCTTCCGCCCGCGTTACGGGCAGAAGCAGCCGGCGTTGAGGCTGCCCGCCTTGATGCGGAACAGCTGGTGCTGCAGCACGTTGTTGCCGAACTGCGGGATCAGCGGTTCCGAGCTGAGGCCCCAGACGTTCAGGACGACGTTGCGGTTGCGGGCCGGCTTCGCGACGCGGACCTCGTACTTGAATTGCACGGAGGAGATATCCGCGTAGACGAAGTTGGACGTACCGGGCGCAAGCGATACGTTGCACTTCTTCGCGTCGCACGGCGTTATGTTCAGGGCGACCGGAAGACCGCTCGACCAGTCGAAGATTTGCACCGTCATGCAGCGCGCGACCCTTGCGCTCAGGTTGACGAAGTCGACGAGCGCGTACGTCGTGCCGGGATGGCGGCGGAGAATCCCGGTCGTTAAGACCGTTCGCGCGCGCTTCATGAATCTGCGCGGCCGCGGCGGGCGGCGGACGACGGGCAGCGGCTTGCACCGCATTCTGCAAGCGGTCGCGCAGGCCGACGGTTTGCCGGCCGCCGCGAAGGCATTGCGCGCGCGCTTCCCGGCCGCTTCGCCGCGCTGCGCCGTCCGGCTTCGCGCGGAGGCGTTCTTCTGGGGCTTGCGCGGCCCGGTAGGTTTGGCGATCGTCATCGGATATCCCTGCTTTCTATCATCTCTTCATCTACCTGAAATCTATGCTAGTAGTAATAGATGCAGGGATCGTTGAAGTTGATAGGGCGAATGGCCGGCAAGGGGAGGCATGCCGGGCAGCCGCCCCTCCGGGTTATTTGGCGGCGCAAGACGGCAAGAATCATCAAGAATCCGCACGGCGGGCCGCGATACAATGAGAACCGAAGAAGAGAGGAGCCGGACATTCGGATGAGAACAGACTACCTGCGGCAGATTCAAGCGACCATCGACCACATCGAGACGCACTTGGACGAGGAGCTGTCCTTGTCGCGGATCGCGGCGGTGGCCCGGATCTCGGATTTTCATTTTCACCGCGTCTTCCTGGTTATGGCCGGCGAGACGGTGATGGAATACGTGCGCAAGCGGCGGCTGGCGCGCTCCGCCTATGCGGTCGCCCATACGGACGAACGGCTCCTCGATATCGCGCTCGCGCACGGTTTTCAAAATCACGAGACGTTCACCCGCGCCTTCAAGCGGATGTTCGACATGACGCCGGCCGAGTACCGCAAGAGCGGCATCCGGCCGCCGGCGTACGGGAAGCTGGACGTGCTGCAGCGCAACACCAATCCATATTTGGGAGGCATTCACATGGAGTATCGGATCGTCACGAAACCGGCATTCAAGGTGATCGGCTACGAGCTGCAAACGACCAACGACGGGGAGAACCTGAAACAGATTCCGGCCTTTTGGCAGGAGTATCTTCGCAATGGCTGGGGACATAAGATTCCGAACCGCGTTCACGAAGGCAGCCCCGTGGAGCTCGGGATCTGCCACGGCTTCAACATGGAGGAGGGGACGTTCCTGTACTTGATCGGCATGGAAGCCACGGACTTCGACAACGTGCCGGAGGGTCTGGTGTGCCGCGAGTTCGGCGAAGCGGAGTACGCGGTCTTCACCACGCCGAAAGTGCCGGAGCAGGAGTTCTCGCCTTCCATCCAAAACACGTGGAACGCGATCTTCACCGAGTGGTTCCCGCATTCCGGCTACGAGCACGCGGGCAAGCCGGAGTTCGAGCTCTACGACGAGCGCTGCGGCCCGGGCAACGAGCTGTGGGAGATGGACATCTACGTGCCGGTCAAGCGCAAAAGCGCGTAATGCGCCGCCTGTCGATGCGCTGCGTGCGGCTGCCGCGGCCGTTGCGATAAGCAGCGGCCGCAAGCTCGCGCCGCGAACGGCAAAAAGGATGCCTTCCCCGTCGGGAGGGCATCCTTTTTGCTTGCTCGGCCTGCTTCGCGCCCGGCTCATTGCCAGAGGCAGCAGCGCTCTTCGCGTCTGATGCTATTGCCTTCGGCTGCCGCTGCTTGAAGCAAGGGGCGTCGAGGCTTACTTGCCGCCCCGCCTTCTTGCGACGCTTTCTCCGCGCAGACTTCTCCGCGCCGCTCAGCGCCGGCGAATTTCAAAAAACTCGCAGGCCGCGCGATCGTGGTACGTCACGTCGCTGACGCTGGATTGGCTGACGACGAGTTGGTCGTCGAACCGGATAATAATGCCGCCGGAGTCGACGATATGGTCGTCCTTATAGACGCGCAGCCGAAACTGCCGCTCCATGGCCTCCGTAAAATCCTCGTCCGATACGAGCCGCCGGTATAATGCCATTCCTCATGCTCCTTTCCGTTAAGCCGTGTCCTCGGCTTGTCCTTTACAGGCTGCGCTCGACGCGAACCGCCGTGCCGCCCGTGGGCGCCGCCGTCCCGGCCTCGCGGTAATCGTGGAGATGCAGCAGCTCGAATTCGCCAAAATCCACTTGCTTATAAAACTCATAGCACGGAAAGCCGTCATGGCCGCCGCGAAGCTCGACGGCGCCGTCCTCGCCGCGCACGGTCACCCGCACCGCGTATCCCGCGGCCGGCGCGTCCGGCCGAAGCGGGTTCCCGATGCTCGCCCGCATCGTGAACGAGACCGCCGCCGCTTCCCAGGATTCGTCCTCCGCGACGATGCCGTCCGCGGACGGCTTGGCCTGCCGCTTGACCGATACGCCGTCCGCGCCGGTCTCCCGGATAATCGTCTCGCCGGTATCCGCGAACCGGAACAGCTTGCGCTTCGCGAAATCCACGACGACTTCCTGCTCGGCGCGCGAGCGGCCGGCATGGGCCGCATGCGGCGTGGATTCCCGCGCGTCCCCGGCTTCCTCGTACGCGAGGCCGGTCTCCGGATCCCGCACGGCGGGCAGCCAGTGCACGCCGCCGACGAAGACGCCGGCCCTGATTTTGACGATCGTCGCCACCGCGATTCCGCCTCCTTTGCGCTTGGTTGTCGGTTCTATTGTAGCACAAGCCTCCGCGCACCCGCTTCCCGTTCGCGGCTTCACATAATTTCCCTCGGCTCGAGGCATAGTACGTTTATGGAAACATCGTTCAACCTGGGAAAGTGGTGGAGACTATGATTAAACGTCGAGAATGGATCATCATTTTGCTGGCGCTGCTCATCGCCTCGGGGTTTGCCTACCTGCGGCAGGCGTCCGCGGCGCCGGGCAGCGGGCCGTTTCATTTCGGCTTCAAGAAGAGCGTCGGCGGCGCCCTGCCGTCTATTAAGGAGGAAGGGTTTCAAAGCATTCTGCAACAGCACGGGGCGATCTTCCTCGGGGACACGACGCAGCGCGAGCTGTACCTGACCTTCGACAACGGCTACGAGAACGGCTACACGCCGGGCATCCTGGACGTGCTGAAGGCCAAAGGCGTGCCCGCGATCTTCTTCGTCACGGGGCATTACGTGAAGGATAAGCCGGAGCTCGTCAAACGCATGGTCGCGGAAGGGCATCTCGTCGGCAACCATTCGTGGAGCCATCCCGACATGAGCGTGATTTCGAGCAGTCAGATCGGCGCGGAGCTGGCGAAGGTGAAGAACGCGGTCGCCGAGCTGACGGATCAGAAGGAGATGACGTTCCTGCGTCCGCCGCGGGGGATCTTCAACGACCGGGTGCTTGCGGTCAGCAAGGAGCAGGGCTATACGAGCGTCTTCTGGTCGGTCGCGTACCGCGATTGGGAGCCGAGCGCGCAGCGCGGCTGGAAGTATGCCTACGACAACGTAATGGCGCAGCTGCACCCCGGCGCCGTGATTCTGCTGCATGCGGTGTCCAAGGACAACGCCGACGCGCTCGGGCGCATCATCGACGCCGCGCGCGAGAAAGGATATACGTTCAAGCCGCTCACCGAGCTGGCGAGCAAGACGTATTGACAAGCAAGTCGAATAGGAAGCCTCCGGAACCGCGGCCGACGCGGGGACGGGGGCTATTCGACGTGGCGGGAGGCTTCCATGGCGGGGCGGCCGGAATTCTTAACGGAGACGCATCAACGGGACCGAGCGGCTCCGCTCCATGCCCGGACGCGCGAAAGCCCCGGCCCCCGGCAAGGGTCAGGGCTTTCGGCGATCCAGGCCTGCCGGCATCGGCCTGCCTCAAAACCACATGAACATCGACTTGAACAAGCCCCGCTTGCGGGCGGGCGCATGGACCGTCGGCTTCGTCTCCGCTGCGCCGCGGCGCAGCTCCTCCGCGGGCGTCGGCTGGCGCGTCTGCTCGACCGAGGCGGCCAGCTGCTCGACCATGCGGCGCAGCTCCTCCAGTTCTTCGCGATGCTGGCGGATCTGCGCGTTGACGACCTCGTCGGCCTTCTGGTCCAGGCGGCGCTCCATCTGGAGAATCCGGGTCAGCACGTCGTTCTCGGCGGTTTGCAGCAGCGCGGAGCTGGCGGCCGTCTCGAGGAACGCTTCGAGCAGCCGCGGCTGCTGATCCGCTTCCGCCGCGGGCGCGCCCGCGGGCATCGGCAGCTGGATCTGTTCCATCGTTTCGCCGCGCTCGATCGCGGCCTTGATGAAGCCGAGCAGCGCCAGGTCTTGGTCGTTGAAAATATAATGTCCGAACTGGTCTTTGCGAAATACCGTCGGGTAGTAGGAGGCCCAGCGTTTTACCGTCGTTTGACTGACGTTCAGCGTGACAGCAGCGTCTTTGCTCTTCACGAGACTCAATCCTCATCACTCCGCTTCCGTTGGATTGCTAAGGGTATTCGCGAGACGAACGCCGCGTCCCTGCAAGGGTGACAAAGGTAGTGCGCATTCGCTAAACAAAGTGGTTTTGCGCGAATCCTCGGCACTTCGGACCGCCTGCCATGCGGCTTGGGGCGGATTTTCGGTCATTCGGGCGATCCCGGCGCCGGGCGGCCGCGTCAACGCCGAACGGGCAGCAAGCCCCGTAGGACTTGCTGCCCGTTCCCGCGTGCGCCGCGCTTCAGGCTGCGCGCCATGCCGTTATTCGGCGCCGCCGCCGCATCATGCGTTGCGCGTCTCGATCGCGCCGCACCTCGCATAACGCAACGGCGGCTGCGCCGTTTCCTCGGCGCGCTTACGGTCGCGCCGAACGCTTAAGGCTGCGTCGTGCCGCTCTCCCGCGCCGCCGCGTCGTTCGCGGCATCGGCGGCCGCGCCTTCCTCGTCGGCGCCGTTCGCGCTCGAAGCGGCCGCGCCGCCCGCGCCGACGCCGAGCGCGTTCAAGTCGATGAACGGCGTCGCTCCGCCGGTGACGCTCGGCAGCCGGCCGTCCCACTTCTCCACGGCCTGCTCCTGCACTTCGATCTGCTTCAGCTGGATCAGCTCCGGCGTTACTTCCTGCTTCTTCAGCTTGAGCGATTCCGCGTCCGCTTGCGCTTGCGCGACTTTTTGCTGCGCCTCGATCTGCACGCGCTTCAGGTCGTTCTCGGCCTTGAGCGCCTGCTGCTGGGCAACCTGCTTCGCCTCGATCGATTGGTTGAACGCATCGGAGAACTTGAAATTGACGATATTAATGTCGTTTACGACCAGGTCGTACCGCGCCAGCCGCTTCGTCAGCGCGTCCCGGACCTCGGCGGCGACGACGTCCCGCTTGGCGATGAGGTCCTCCGCCGGATAGCGCGCCGTCACTTCCTTGACGATCTCCTGGATCGCGGGATTCACGATGACGTTGTCGAACGCGCCGCCGACGTTGTTCATCAGCTTGTAGGCCGACTCCTTGTCGACGGAGTAGTTGACGGCGACGTGGGTCGAGACGGGCTGCAGGTCCTTGGACGACGCGGATGTGTCGGTCTCCGCCTTCGTTACCTGCACGTTCACTTGGATGATGGTTTGCACGAACGGAATTTTGAGATGGATGCCCGGCGCCAGAACGTTGTCGTTCAGCTTGCCGAACGTTTTGTACAGCCCCACGTTGCCATACTGAACGGTCGCGAACGAATTGAAGACGACGAGCAGCAAGGCCAGCGCGAGCAGGACGGTCCAGACGACCGTGCGAACCGGAAAACGCGGCCGGTTGACTTGCGGTTCCACGACATGCATCGATACCCCTCCCATGAATAGCCCCTGCCGGCACGGCTATCGGCGCCGGGCGGGCGTGTAGTAGAAGATACGCCCCGGGAGCGGGAAAGTGGCAACAAATTTTGGTAAACTAAAGGAAAATCGCCGGAGGTGAACGAAACGGATGGAAAGAGAGCAAACGGCGGAGGAAATCGCGCGGTGGATGCTGGCGGAGCTGGAAGCGTCGGGCAGGCTGGAGCAGGACCGGGCGGTCGCGCATATCCTGTCGCGCTACGGGGATAGCTACCTCTACCGGCACGAGAACGGCAACGTCTCGATCGACAAGGACGTGAAGAAGCGGTTCAAGAAGCTGCACGGCGGCCGTGCGGCGTGGGAACGGGACGGGTTCTTCTGGGCGTGGACGTAGCAGGGCGAGCGGACGGGTATCCATCCCGGCCGGATCACGCCCGGAAGACGCTCCCGCTCGGGTGTCCCTCCCGCCTGCCGCGTCGGCGCATCATGCGTCGTAATCGATGCGCCGAGCAGACGGGCATTGCCGGACCGTGCCCGGAAGACGATCGCGCCCGGGAGACGCGCCCGCCCGCCGAGCCGGCGCGTCACACGTCGTAATCGATGCGCCCGTCGGCTTGAATGACGAGCTTGCCGGCGGCGGGGTCGTACGCGACTTCCCCGTGCGTAGAGAAATACCACGTCTTCCGGTCGGTGGAACCCGCCGGCACGAAGAAGATGTTCAGCTCGTCGCGATGACGGACGACGCCCTCGGCGAGCGCCGCGTCGGGCACGTCGATCGCGATCGTCCAGCCTTCCCGGCCTTCGGCCGGCGCGATGGCGAAAGGCAATCCGTGCTTCTTGGAATCGAGGAACAAGCGGCCGCCGACAGTGTGGCGGATATACAGATGATCCATGATTTTACCCCTCCTTGACATCCTAACTATAGCACACTATGATACTTACATAAAGTAAGTTAATGAGCGTTTCGTGCGTAAATTTCTGCGTCCCGCGGGACCAAAAGGAGCGGATATCCCTTGATCAGCGTTTACCCGGCTTCATCCCGTTTTTCCGGCGATCTCGGCTGGCTTCAGTTTAATTTTAGTTTCTCGTTCGCGGATTATTACGATCCGGAGAATGTGAATTTCGGCCCGCTGCGCGTCTTCAACGAAGACTATATCCAGCCGGGGCGCGGCTTCGGCACGCATCCGCACCGCGATATGGAGATCGTCACCGTCGTCCTGAGCGGGGAAGTGAAGCACGAGGACAATTCCGGCGGCTCCGGCGTGATCCGTTCCGGCGAAGTACAGCGGATGACGGCGGGCTCGGGCATCCTGCACTCGGAGGTCAATCCGTCCGAGACGGAGGTCGCCAACCTGCTGCAGCTGTGGTTCCTGCCGGAGCGCAAAGGGCTGACGCCGTCCTACGAGCAGAAGGCGTACGACCGCGACGGCATGAAGAACGCGCTTGCGCCGATCGTCTCGAATACGATACGCGGCGAGTCCGTGCTCGATATCCACCAGGACATGACGATCTACCTGTCGGAGCCGGACGCCGGCGTCACCGTCGCGTACGAAGGGGACGCGTCCCGCAAACTGTTCCTCTTCGTCATCGCGGGCAGCGTCTCGCTGAACGGCGGAGAGCCGCTCGGCCGCAGCGACTCCGCGCGCATCGCGGATACCGCCAAGCTGGACGTCCGGGCGCTGTCGGACGCCCGGTTCATGCTGATCGACCTGCCGTAACCGGCAAGCCTTCCGCTTCCGCGCGGTATAACGCCTCCCCGTCCCGTCAACACTGAAGTTAGACGGGAAGCGACGCATTCGGGAACGAAGCGTACCCGGGAGGGGGAGAAGCGGATGGAGTTCAAGCCGGCCATGCTGGACCGCGCCGCGCTGGCGCAGCTGCAGCGGTTCGAGAGCGAGCTGCGCGAGCAGACGTCGGAGGAGATCGTTCTCGTGGCGTATCAGTCTTACGGGAGCGTGCCGAACGGCGCGCAGCCGGACGCGAATCGCGAGCCGTAATCGGGTTCGAAGCGGTCTTGAAGGCGCGAACTGTAACAGGTTCGTGCCTTTTTGCGCGTCTCGGGAGCAGGATTCGCGGGACGGCGGGGCGAAGGGAGTAGGCGGCAACGGCCGATCGGCCGATAAGCGAGGAGCGGATAGGGGAATGAAACGCAAGAACATACGATGGATGCCGCCGCTTGCCTGCGCGGTCCTGGCGGTCGTCCTTCTGTTGGCGGGCTGCAGCAAGACCGAAACGCCGCTCGCGTTCGCGGACAAGGTAGCTTCGGCGAATCTCGGCGCGGAGCAAGCGCAGGTCCCGCTCGGCATCGACGAGCAGGAGCTCGTCAAGCGGCTGGGCAAGCCGATCCGGACGCTGAACGACGGCGGGCGGAGCTTCCTGTTCATGTACGAGGACTACCAATACGCGTCGGTCGACAACGAGGTCGTCGGCTACTCCCTCGGGCCGCGGTCCGCGACGGGGAAGGGGCTGAAGCTCGGCGCGACCAAGGCCGACGTCGTCAAGGCGTACGGAGAAAGCTACTACGAGCGGGGAGGCAGCGGACCGTCGGCCACGATCGGCTATCTCGACAAGACGAACCGCCTCGCGATGGAATTCGAGCTGAAGGACGACAGAGTGAAGGCCATCAGCGTCGATTCGTTCAAACTCTACGAGTAAGCGATTCCTCGAGACGAAGCAAGAGCCTCGCCTGACCGGCGTAATGCGTCCGCCGGGGGCGGCGGACGCGACGTTCCTGTACCGTGTCGAGAAGCGGCCCCCGCGCGGGCGCAACATACCAGAAGGGCCATCCTGCCGAATAACGGCGGGATGGCCCTTCTGGTATGTTCGCGTCTCAGCCGAGGTTCACGTACAGCGGCCCGAACGTCTCTTCCTTGCCGCCGACCGCCAGCTTCAGCTCCAGCTCGTCGCCGTCCGCGAGCGGACCGACGCCGGCCGGCGTGCCGGTGTAGATCACGTCGCCCGCGCCGAGTCCGAGGCGCGGCCCGATGAAGTCGATCAGCCGCTGCAGGGAGAAGATCATGTCGCACGGCGAGCCGTGCTGCGCGACTTGGCCGTTCTTGACGAGGCTGAACGCCAGCGTCCCGAACGCGTACTCGCCGGGGAACGGCCGGAACGGCCCGAGTACGGCGGAGCCGACGAATCCTTTGGCCAGCAGCCACGGATGGCGCTTCTCCTTCAATTGCGACTGCACGTCGCGCGCGGTCAGGTCGAGGCCGAGCGCGATGCCGTCCACGAGCTCGGCGGCGCCCATGCCCGGCTTATAGTTCTTGCCGATGCGGACGACGACCTCCAGCTCGTGGTGAATGTCGCCGATCTTGCCGGGCAGCGTCAGCTTGCCCGCCGCCGGGTGCAGCGCGTGCGTCGGCTTGGAGAAGATCATCGGCTCCTCCGGCACGTCGTTGCCGAGCTCTTTCGCGTGCAGCGCGTAGTTGCGGCCGACGCAGTAAATGTTGCGGATTGCTTCCATGTTCGCGTTCTCCTTTGCGGCGTTCGTTTCGATTGCGAATGCCCGCGTCCGTCGTCGGCGCGCCTGCGGCGATCGCCGCGTTCGGGCGGCCGCGCGGTCCGAAGGCCATATTTACCAAGCTGCCTTCATCATAGCACGAAGGTGGGCAAACTTCACTTTTCTCCGCTTCCCGACCTTGAAAACGCAAACCTCACTCCTTGATTTCGCGCATTGTTGAAAAAAGGTTGGTACATGATAATAAGCGTATATTAACCCAAGGGGGAACCAACAGATGGTTAAGAAATCGACGAAAACCGCCGCCATCGCACTGACCGCGGCAGCGCTGGTCATGGGCATGACGGCTTGCGGAAGCAAGAACGAAACCAACACCTCGAACAATACAAACGCGGGCAACACCTCGACCGGCGCGGGCGGCAACGCGAGCAGCGGCGACAAGAACGTGACGATTACGTTCCAGAACATCTACCCGGACCCGGCGACGCCTTCGTACAAAATGCTCCACGCGATCGTCGACCAATACCAGAAGGATCATCCGAACGTCAAAATCGAGCTGGACTCCCTCAACACCGACCAGCAGAAGCTGAAGCTGAAGACGCAAGCGGCGTCCAAGGAAGTGCCGGACATCACGATCGTCAACCCGGCCGCGCAAATGAAGCCGTTCGTCGACGCGAAGCTGTTCGCTCCGCTGAACGACATGCTGGACCAAAACGGCCTGAAGGACACGTTCCAAAAAGGGCTGCTCGACTACTACAGCTTCGACAACAACATCTACGCCCTGCCGGACGGCAACAACATCGAAGTCGTGTACTATAACAAGGACCTGTTCGCGCAAGCGGGCATCACGAATACGCCGACGACGTTCGAAGAGCTCGTGAACGACGCGAAGACGCTGAAGGCGAAAGGCATCACCCCGATGGCGATCGGCGAGAAGGACTCCTGGACCGGCTCGTTCCTGTTCATGAACATCCTGCTCCGCACGAACGGCGGCCCGGGCTTCCTGCAGGACGTGCTCGACGGCAAGAAGACGTTCAAGGACGCGGCGTTCACGGACGCGGTATCCGCGATGCAGGACCTGATCCAAGCCAAAGCGTTCGAAGACGGCGCGACGTCCATCGACTACAACACGGGCGGCAACCTCTTCAAGACGGGCAAAGCGGCGATGATGGTCATGGGCACGTGGGAAACAGGCGCCATCGACTCGTCCACGGTCGGCCCGAAAGTCGGCGTCTTCAAATTCCCGACGGTCGGCGGCAAAGGCGATCCGGACCAATTCATGCTCGCGCCGGGCTCCGCGTTCGCGGTATCGGCCAACAGCAAGCACCTGAAGGAAACGAAGGATTTCCTGAACTACTTCATGACGGAAATGCCGAAGAAGCAGTTCGAGCTGAAGAACGCGGTCGGCAGCGGCCAAATCATCACCGGGGACTTCAAAGCGGCGGGCTACTCGCAGCTGGCGCAGGACGTCCTGGCGCTGTTCCAAAACGTCAAAGGCGGCGACCTCGCGTTCGACAATACGATGAAACCGGCCATCGCCCAAGCGCATCTCAGCAGCATCCAAAACATGTTCGTGCAGAAAGTCGATCCGGCAGCCGTCGCGGCCGAGCACCAATCCGCGTACGACGCCAACAAATAAGCACCTTGTAAGCCATGAAGGCGGATCGGGTGGAGCGGCTCTGGCGGCTCCGCCCCGATCTCCTTTCGACACCGAAGAAGCCGTGCCGGCCTCAGGGCCGGCCGCGCGCTTCTCGCAATCCCGCTAAGAATCAGGAGGCAACCCCAGTGAATGTTTTAAAAGTACCGGCCCGTACAATCGCAGTATTCGTCCTGCCGAGCCTGATTGTGTACATCGGACTCGTGTTCGTTCCGATTCTCGTTTCGATCTACGACAGCCTGCTGGATTGGGACAGCATCAATAAGGCGAAATTCATCGGGCTGGACAACTTTAAAACGATGTTCGCCCACGACGCGAACTTCTGGCCTTCTGTCCGCCATACCTTGCTGTACGCCGTGTTCTCCATGGCGGAAATTCCGATCTGTCTGTTCATGGCGGGCTTGCTGAACCGCTACGTGAAACGGGGCAACACGCTCGTTTCGATCTACTTCGTGCCGGTCATCCTGTCCACCGTCATCATCGGTCAATTGTGGAAAACGATCTATAACCCCGCCGACATGGGCGGCATGCTGAACGGCATCCTGACGACGATCGGCCTGGACAGCTGGACGCACAGCTGGCTGACGGAGCCGAAGATCGCGATGTACTGCTTGTATTTCGTCTCGCTGTGGCAATACTTCGGGTATCACCTGCTCATTCAATTCACGGGCGTGCAAAACATCCCGTCCGACGTGTACGAAGCCGCGAAGATCGACGGCGCCGAAGGGTTCAAGGCCGACTGGTACATCACGTATCCGATGGCCGTGCCGATCTTCAAAATTTCCATCGTGCTGGCCTTCATCGGCTCTTTGCAGCAGTTCGACCTCGTTTGGGTCATGACGGGCGGCGGACCTGCGCACGCGACGGATACGATCTCCACGCACATGTATAACAGCTCCTTCCTGTCCCTGAAATACGGATACGGAAGCGCGCTGGCGACGTTCCTCGTGTTCGTGTGCCTGGCCTTTACGGTCGTCATCAATTTCGTGTTCAAAAAAGTCGAAGCGAAGTACAGCTGAGGGGAGAACGGCAATCATGAAAGCATTATCCAAAGGAATCGTCTACGCCATATTCGCGATTCTCGTGATCACGCAAATTTATCCGTTGTTCTGGCTCATTCTGTACTCGCTGAAGAACAACGAGCAGATTCTCGGCTCCAGCTTCTTCTCGCTGCCGACGACGCCGCAATGGACTAACTATAGAGACGCCTATAAGAGCGGTCACTACTTGCAATACCTGGGCAACAGCGTGTTCGTCACGCTCGTCACGCTAATCTGCGTCATCGTGCTCAGCTCCATGGTCGCCTACGCGATCTCGCGGTTCAAATGGCGCTACGGCCCGCTCGTCACGCTCATCTTCCTGATGGGGATGATGATCCCGATGCAGGCGACGCTGCTGCCGCTGATGGTCATCTTTAAGAACCTGCACATCCTGGATACGCGCTGGGCGCTCGTCCTGCCGTACATCGCTTTCTCGACGCCGATCTCGGTCTTCATCCTGAGCGGCTTCATGCGCGGCATTCCCGCGGAGATCGAGGAGTCGGCGTTCATCGACGGCGCGAACGTGTACCGGATTTTCCGGAGCATCATCCTGCCGATCTCGGTTCCGCCGATCATGACGGTCGTCATCCTGACGTTCATCACGATCTGGAACGAGTACATCATGGCCGCGACGTTCATTTCGTCCGAGAAGTTGAAAACTCTCCCGTTCGGCATATATACTTTTGTGAGCCAGTACAACGTCAACTATGGCGCAATCGGCGCATTCCTCGTGCTCGGCGCGCTGCCGGTACTGCTCGTGTACTTCGTCCTTTCCGAACGGATCACGAAAGGCATGGTCGCCGGCGCGGTCAAAGGGTAAGGACGTATCAAGGGATGCTGCCACGGAAGGGCGGTAACGGCGGTGACGCGCGGATTTCATTCCATTCAATACCGGTTGTTCGTGCTGTTCCTGATCAGCATGTCCGCAATCGTGCTGACGGTCAGCATCCTGTACTATAACCGGACGACGGTCCAATTTCATCAGAAGATCAGCAGCCTGTCGAAGCAGAACGTCTCGCAGACGGCAGGCTTGTTCGATCTCCTGCTGAAAGGGTACGACAGCCTGTCGAAGGCCGTCATCGGCAATAACGATCTTGCTCGCATTCTGAGCAATCCCCAAGTCGACAGCCCCGCTGTCGATTATTTTAATGAGCAGGCCATCACCAATATTTTGGGGGCCGCTTTTTTGTCGCAAGAGGACATTATCGGCATCCACGTGCTGACCGATAAAGGCAAAGCGTACAACTACAGCAATTATGCCAACGTGATCAGCCCGGACTACAAATCGACTTCATGGTACGCCCAGATCGCGGCGTCGGCCGGCAGCATGGTGTGGCTCGGCGTGTTCGACCATTCCATCATCGATCAGGTCGACGACCGGCCCGTCTTCGCGTTCGGCCGGCCGATCTACGACCTGAACAACCACCGGCCCGTCGGCATCGCCCTGTTCGAGACGAACCCGCAGGCGATCATCGCCGCGATGGATAACCTGAAGCTCGGCGAGCACAGCGAGGTGTACTTGATGAATCGCGAGGGGAATATTATCTCCACGACCGCGTACCATTGGGATCCCGCTTGGCTGAGGAGCCTGCCGCGCCCGCAGGAAGGCGCGCCGGTCGTCGAGGAGCACGACGGTCAGCTGGTCGTGTCGTCGCAGCTGCCGTTCGCGGATTGGACGGTGCTCGGCGTCACGCCGGACCGCGACCTGAACGTCGAGCTGACGGAGACGAAGCGGTTCCTGATCATCGTCGGGGCGATTCTCGTCATCTTCTCGGTGCTGCTCGCGTCGGTCTTCTCGCGAACCCTCTCGTCGCCGCTCAAGCGGCTCATCTCGGAGATGAAGCAGGTCGAGATCGGGAACTTCCGCGGCTCGCTGAACGTGACGTCGTACCGGGAAATCAATATTTTGGTCGCGTCGTTCAATCAGATGGTCAATCACATCGCGGAGCTGATCGAGCGGGTGAAGGTGGCGTCCGTGAGCGAGAAGAACGCGGAGCTGCAGGCGCTGCAGTCGCAGGTCAATCCGCATTTCCTGTACAACACGCTCGACATGATCTACTGGATGCTGGACGAGAAGGGCCATGACCGGCTCGGCGAGGTCGTGCTGTCGCTGTCCCGGCTGTTCCGCTACAGCAGCCATTGGGAGCCGGGGGCGGCGGTCACCCTGCGCGAGGAGATCGAGCAGATCCAGCACTACCTGACGATCATCGTGACGCGGCTCGAAGGCCGGCTGACGGTGGACGTGGACGTGAGCGAGACCTGGCTGACGCGCATCGTCCTCCCGAAAATGACGCTGCAGCCGATCATCGAGAACGCCGTGAAACACGGGCTCGAGCCGCTGTTCGACCGGCCCGGCGTCCTCCGCGTGCACGTGGAGGAAGGCGACCGGCAGCTGCGCATCCTCGTGGAGGACAACGGCGCCGGCATGGACCGGGCAACGCTGGCGCGGCTGAACGCGCTGCTCGCGCGGGCGAAGGACGATACCGTCCGGGACGTGAACGCCGAGTCCGAGCGCCGGGAAGGCGGCATCGGGCTCGTCAACCTTCAGCGCCGGCTCCAGCACATGTTCGGCGAGGCATACGGGCTTGCTCTGCGGAGCGAGCCGAATCAAGGGACGACGGCGATCATCGCGATTCCGCTCCCGCTGCATAAGGAAGGGGGCGCTGCGCTTGACAGCGAACATCCTCATCACGGATGACGAGCACGTGATCCGCGAAGGCGTGAAACGCACGATCAAACGGGCTTTTCCCGATATCACGGTCCATCTGGCCGCTTCCGCCGAGGAGGCGGTGCAGATTCTGGACCAGCATCCGGTCGACATCGTGCTGACGGATATTTTGATGCCGGGCATCGACGGCCTGGAGTTCATGAAGATGTCGCGGCGGCGCTATCCGCAGGCGAAATGGGTCGTCATCTCGGCGCACTCGGAGTTCGCCTACGCGCAGACGGCCGTGCGGCTCGGCGCGCGGGACTATCTGCTGAAGCCGATCGGCAAGCAGCGGCTCGTCGAGCTTATCGCGCAGTTGGCCGCGGAAGCGAAGGCGGAGTCGGAGCAGACGGCGGAGAGCGAGATGATGAAGCGGAACCTGAAGTATCTTCGCGAGGCGGTGTTCCAGCGGCTCGCGTCCGGGCTCGACATCGGCAACATGGACATCGCGCCGCTGTTCGAGCGGTACCCGGATTTTCATCTCGTCCTCGCGCATCTCGAGGAAGCGGTCAAACCGGTGCATCTGGAGCATTTTATCATCGAAAACGTGCTCTCCGAGCTGGTGGATCGCCACGGGGAAGGGTTCGTCGTCAATTTCGACCGGCAGAGCCTGCTCGGCATCGTTCATTTCCCGAGCGCCGCCGCCCAGGACGCGCTGCTGACGGAGCTGAAGACGCATCTCGGGCATTACTTGAAGGTGCCGTTCCACGTGACGCCGTCGTGCAAAATAGCGGACTATCGCAACATCGCGGCCGAAGTGAAGAAGCTGCGCCAAGCCAGCTCCGTCCCCGGCCTCGACCGGCCCGAAGGCGGCGACAAGGCGATCGAGGTCGCGCTGCAGTACCTGAAGGCGCATTATAACGAGGAGCTGTCGCTGGAGAAGGTCGCGTCCGTCGTGTTCTTGAACCCGATCTACTTCAGCCAGCTGTTCAAGCAGAAGACGGGGCAGGGATACAAGGACTACGTCATCAGCCTGCGCATGGAGCAGGCCAAGGAGCTGCTGCGGCAGCAGGGGCTGAAGCTCGCCGACATCGCGGAGCGCATCGGCTACGGGGACGTGCGGCATTTCACGCAGGTGTTCCGGAAGAAGACGAACGTGACGCCGACGGAGTATCGGCAGCAGTTTCTCGCGGAGCGTTGATGGGGGAGGGATTCCCCCTGGGGCCCCCTTATTTTAATGAGCTAAACTTTATAAGTACATGAGCTTAACTATTACAGGCGTGAAATTCTAAAAGCGTTTCGCAACCCCCTAAATCCCCCTTGCCTAAGGGGGACCCCAGGGACGCCGTCCCTGGACCCGGAAGGGGCGTGCCTGCGCCGGGGCCGTCTTCGAAGCTTGCTTCGGGGGCGGCTCGTTTTTGTCCGCTGGCGCGGACAAGACTTGGTGGCGGCGTTCTTCCGCGGCTGGGTGCCTGATGTTAGTTTGTGGGGGCTTGATGCCCCCTGCAACCGTCAAATTCACAGCGGTTTTGCAACCCCCAAAATTCAACCCCCAAAGCGTTTCACACCCCCCTAAATTCTCAACGTAAAGCGTTTCGCAACCCCCTAAATCCCCCTTGCCTAAGGGGGACCCCAGGGACGCCGTCCCTGGACCCGGAAGGGGCGTGCCTGCGCCGGGGCCGCCTTCGAAGCTTGCTTTGGGGGCGGCTCGTTTTTGTCCGCTGGCGCGGACAAGACTTGGTGGCGGCGTTCTTCCGCGGCTGGGTGCCTGATGTTAGTTTGAGGGGGCTTGATGCCCCTGTAACTCGCAAGGCCAATGCGTTTCACAACCTTCCTTAGGCGTTTCGCCATCCCTATCCTTTGCTGACGGTCCCAAGGCTGCGTAATCAGCGGACAGGAGTGCCGCAATTTGGCCGAAATCAGCGGATTTCCGGATTGTGCGGCCACCAGCGCCGCTATTTGCGTCTAAAGGCAGGTTTTTATGAGGGATTGGTGGCAATAACGGCGCTGGTGTCCGGATAATCCCGGATAGGGCCGTATTTAAGGAAATAGCGGAACGTGTGTCCGGCAAGCGGGGCTGTGCATCTTCAGGCTGCCTACGTAGCCGCTATGATTCATTCTCCGCGATCGAGACTTTCCCCGTTAATCGCCGCGGCTTGTTCGTTTCCCGGCTACGCCGCGCATGCCCGTCGGTGAACCCTTTGACTCCATCCGTGCATCCAGTCAGCTGGCCTTCAAGTGAGCGCAACTTATATGCCTATCCAAGCGTCAACCTATTTGTTACATAAAAGTAAATAAATAGATCGGAGGCGAGGGAGTGAAGAAACGCTTCGCAGTCGTCGCTGTAGCCAGCCTGGCAGCGGGCATTATCATGGGGGCCGGATTCGCCGGGCAAAAGCCGATCACCTTGATCGTGAACGGCATGACGCAGCAGCAGTGGCCGCTTCAGGATTTGCCGGCGCCGCGAATCGTCGATGGGCACGTCATGATTCCGGCCGCTTCGCTGACGCGGACGTATCGGGAAGACGTGGAATGGAACGGCGACACCCGCAGCATCGAAATCAATCCGGACGTATGGCAAGCGGGCGGCTTCGGATACAAGGCGGCGGACTGGCCGAAAGCGCGGAACGTCATTTACCGCTACTTGCTCGCCGTTCAAGAGCCCGGTTCGGACCCCGCGGCCTATGTAAGCCCGACCTTCAAGTCCGATGCGGTATGGGACGGGGTTGCCGTGATGGATATTCAATTCCGCGACGGCAAAGAAAACGAGACGACGTATACGGTAAGAGTCGCGACCGTGAATTATTACGCGGACCAAGATACGCTGTTCAACGCCGTCAGCGACTACACGATCGATAAGGAGACGCTGAAAATCGTTCGGATCGCGAGCGCCCCGGGCGGCGGCCGGTTCCGCGAGTATACGGTACTGCCGGGCATCGAGTTGATTACGCAAATGGAAGGGTGACGAGCGGCGGTTCCGGCAAAGGCCGGGGCATGCGATCGGCCCGATAGCGGTAGAAGGAGGTTATGCCTTGTCGATGGTTAAGCGAATCGTGACGTTGGTTGCTATCCTTGCGATGCAATTCCCCGGGATCGCCGCGCAAGCGACTGCGGCCGTAAGCGAGGAGGTAACGGTGGATGGCATTTACATGACCTTTCAAAAAGAGCCTATCGTCGTCGACGGGACGATGATGGTGCCGTTTCGGGAGCTGTGCGGCATACTGGGGATGAACGTGCGATGGAATGGGGAGAAGAAGATCGCCACGGCGACAAGCGGCGGGCTTAGCTTCGTATTGAATTTGAGCGTTCGCGGCTTGAAGAACGGCACGCCCTTCTTGCAACGGCAAGCGCCGTTTCTGAGCGGCAGCGGCGTGCTGTACGTCTCTTTGCGTTCCGTCGGAGAGGCGGCGGGGATTGCCGCAGGCTGGGATTCGCTGACGAAGACCGCAACGGTCGCAACCGCAAACGGCGCTCCGAAGCCGTTGACCCGGAAGGAAATCCTTCAAACCGATTGGCTACGGGCGGATTGGACCAAGGAGCAAATGGAAGAAGCGGGATTCGACAAGGAGGTCGACGAGTCGGGAGCAGAGACGACGTACACGGACGGAAGCGTCACGTATACGTACTTTGATTTCGACCGCGATCCGACGCCGGGGGCGGTGGACGTCCGCGATGCGCTCGCGGGACCGCGAGGCATTCGGACAGGCGATACGTTCGAGCAGGTCATGTCCTCGTTTCCTCAATACCGGGATTGGCGGGAAGGGTTAGGCATCTTTTACGGCAAGTCCGACCCCTACAAAGGCTATACGATCGGACCGACCGGTTACGTCAAAACGTACGACGGCGAGAAGGAAGTAACGTTATGCGCCGAGGACCGTTATCCGTTCATGCGCATCTTTTTTCATTCCGGCGTCGTATCCCACTTCACCATCTATTTGATCGATGCGTCGCATTAGTGACGGCGATCGAACGGCCGACGCCGCCGGATTCGGCACGATTCCGCCGCCCCGCCATACCAAAAAGGCCGCCGAACCCGGCGGCCTTCGTCGTTATCCCTGCGGGAAGAACGCCGGCAAATACGCCCGGTTCGCTTCCAGCATTTCGTCCAGCATCGGCGCGGCTACGTTCACGTTCGGTACCAGCGGGTGGTGGACCATCGCCTGCAGCGCGATGTCGCGGTCGCCGGTGACGGCCGCCTGGATGGTCAGGCGCTCGTACGTTTTGACGGCGTGGATGAGCCCCTTGACGTTCTCGGGCACCCGCGTGAGCGGTAGCGGCAGCGGACCGTTCTTCGTCACGAGGCAGTTGACCTCGATCGCCGCGTCGTCCGGCAGGAAGTCCAGCGTGCCGCGGTTCGCGACGTTCAGCGTCTGGATGTCGTTCGTGCCGTTATGGAGCGACTTCATCAGGTTGACGGCCGCCTCGGAATAGAACGCGCCGCCGCGCTGCTCCAGCTGCTTCGGCTTCTCGGCGAGGTCCGGGTCGGCGTACAGCCGGAACAGTTCGTCCTCGACGCGCTTGACGACCGCGGCGCGGTTGCCGTCGCGGCGAAACGCCTCCTGCTGCTCCGCGAGCATCTCGTCCGTCATGTAGAAATACTTCAAATAATACGAAGGCAGCCCGCCCAGCGAGCGGATGAACCGCGGATTCCAGCCGGTCGACGGGACGTTCTTGCCGGTGAAGCCTTCGGTCTGCCCGAGCAGCTCCGGCAGCTTGTCGTCGCCGTTCACGTCGACGCGCGTCACCCAGTGCAGGTGATTGAGGCCGACGAACTCGGTATCGATCGCGGACGGCTCCGTCCCGTACGTTGTCGACAGCCACTTCGTCAGGCCGATCGGGGCATTGCACAGGCCGATGCTGCGCACGCGCGAATGCCGCTGGATCGCTTCGGTCACCATGCCCGCGGGGTTGGTGAAATTCAGCAGCCACGCGTTCGGCGCCAGCTCCTCCATGTCCCGGCAAATGTCCAGCTGCACGGGAATGGTCCGGAGCGCCTTCAGCATGCCGCCGGGGCCGGTCGTTTCCTGGCCGATGACGCCGTACTTCAGCGGGATCGTCTCGTCGCGGCCGCGCGCCTCGAGCATGCCGACGCGCATCTGCGTGCTGACGAAATCCGCGTTCTTGACCGCGGCCCGGCGGTCGGTGGTCAGATGGACCTCGATCGGGAGCCCCGACCGCTCGACCATGCGCTTGGCCAAGGCCCCGACGATGTTCAGCTTATGCAGGCCGGCGTCGATGTCGACGAGCCAGAGTTCCCGGACGGGCAGCTCGGCATGGAACCGGATGAACCCTTCGACCAGCTCGGGGGTGTACGAGGAGCCGCCTCCGATGACGGCGATTTTCAGCCCTTGTTTCTTCATGTATGGTCACTCCTATCCAATCTTGTGTGCGTAAAGCTGCTAGCGGGAAAGGCGGTCAAATGGCGATCTCGTCGAAATGGCCCAAGGCGCGCATGCGCGCGTAGACGTCCGCCGATACCGTCCGGCCGTCCGCTTCCATCGCCGACCAGACGGCGCCGAATACGGGATCGACCGTCAGCTTGACGACCGAGGCGCCGGGGGCGACGGCGCGCACCGCGGTCTCGATCGGGCCGCGGATCCAGCCGCCGCGGTCGCCGCGGGTCACGAGGCTGCCGGCGAGCACGACGTCGAACGCGTCCCGCCCCATGCCGAGCCGCCGGGCGACGGCCGCGGCGGACCGGCCGAGCTCCTCGCCCTGCGTCCGCAGAATCGCGAGCGCCGTCTCGTCGCCGGCTTCCGCCGCGTCGAACAGCAGCTTGGCCGCGTCGACCGGCACCCGCTTGTCGTGGTCCAGGAAATCGTGGAACATCGTCTCCACGTCGGGGTACCCCAGCAGCGCGAGCAGCGGCTCCGTCAGGCGCGTCGGCCGCTCGCGTCCGTCCCAGGCCCGGACGACCGAGCGGAACACTTCGACGCTGAGCGAGCCGCCGCCGCCGAAGTCGCCGTGCATATAGGCGAAGCCGCCGACCTGAAGATGCTCGCCCTGCTTGTTGCGCCCCGCGCAGTTCGTGCCGGTGCCGCAAATGACGGCGATGCCGTACGGCCGGTCGGTGCCGGCGCGAAGGCCGATGATCGTGTCGCATTCGATGGAATGGCGCGGGAGGCCGACGGCGGCGACCATGGGCCGCAGCACGCGGTAGTCCGCTTCCCGGTCCGCGCCGGCGAGTCCGAAGTAGGCGTGGCGCACGTCGTCCTTCGCGACGCCCGCCTGCCGCAGCGCTTCCTCGGCCGCCTCCCGGATGCTGCGCGCCGCGCCGGCGGCGTCGATCTGATGGTTGCCGTTGCCGCTCCGGCCTTTGCCGAGCGGGCGGCCGTGCTCGTCGGTCAGCAGCGCGTGCGTCTTGGTGCCGCCGCCGTCAATGCCGAGATAATACGTCATGGCGATTGCTCCTTATCGGGTAGAGTGGAATTCGCGGCCGCGGGAGCCGTCGTCTCGCGGCGGAGCAGCTCCGCCGCGAGGCGGCCTCCGCCGGTCCGCTTCGGCGCGCCGTCGATCCGTTTCAAGAGCAGCGAGACGGCTTCGGCCGCCATCCGTTCGGTCGGCTGCCGGACGGTCGTCAGGCACGGCCGCAGCATGGTCGCGATCCGCTGGTCGTCGAAGCCGACGACGGACACGTCCTCCGGCACGCGCAGGCCGGCCCGCTGCAGCGCGTTAATGACGCCCGCGGCGATGTGGTCGTCGCCGGCGAACACCGCGCCCGGCAGCTTGCCCGCCGCGGCCCAGCGGCTCGCTTGCTCGTAGCCGAACGCCGCGGAATAGTCCCCGGCGGCCAGCTCGAACGGCTCGAGCCCGGCTTCCCGCAGCGCCTGCAGGAAGCCGCTGCGCCGTTCCCGCGTGCTGCGGTACGGCTCGCTGCCGCTCAGATGCGCGATCGCCGTATGGCCGAGCGCGATCAGATGCTTCGTCGCGGCGTAGCCGCCCGCGAAATTATCGACGTTGACGGCGAACGCGTCGTGCTCCGCCAGCTGGTTGTCGATCAGCACGAACGGGATGCTGCGGCGGTTCATTTCGTCGATGTAGGGCGATTCCGCGAGCGGCGAGAGCAGCGCGATCCCGTCGACGCGGTCCTCCTGCAGGAGGTAATGGATATCGCCCGGACCGGGACTCGCGTAGACCGAGACGGCGAGGAAATACCCGCTGTCCGCCAGGATGCGGTTCATCTCGCCCGCGATCGCGTCGAAGAACGAGTCCTGCAGCGTGGGCAAAATCAGCCCGACGACGCCGGTCTTGCCCCGCGCCAGGCTGCGCGCCGCGGCGTTCGGCCGGTAATCCAGCGCCTTCATCGCCGCGAGCACCTTCTGCCGGTTCGCCTCGCGCACCGATTCCGCGCCGTTCAGCACGCGGGAGACGGTGACGACGGATAGGCCGGCTTTTTTGGCGACGTCGAAAATGCTGACTTTCATGCGGCCTGCATCAGCTCCCTTCACTAAGGGTCGGATTCGCAAAGTTTAAGCGCTTTAACTTTCGAGGTAAAAAATAAACCCTCTCAACGCGGCGCGCGATGCGGAGAATATCTTTACGGCATTAAAAGTTTAAGCGCTTTAACTTTTGGGTTATGCATTCATTGTAGCGAAGCGGGCGGGGATGCGCAATCGCGAAATTCGGGGGCTGAACCCCATCCTCAACGCCTGTCGCGGCTCCTCCTAATGAACGATTGAAATCGTCGAAAATCCCGGCTACACTCATCGTATTGATGGGCAAAGGATGTGATGCAGCGTGTATAGCGCGATTGAACGCAGGGCTGCGGGCGCGGCTCTAATTCGGAAGTCTCGATTCATCATTGCCGGAAGCGGGCGCAGGCGCGTCAAGTCCGCGCCCGCTTCCGGCTTACCCTTACGCCAACGGAGGCCGAATCGACTATGAGCGACTATCGCAATCAATGGGAAGCTTTCTTCGACGCGCATGCCCCGCATTATATGGAAAACGGATTTACGGCGAACACCGAGGCGGAAGTCGCCTTCATCGTTGAACAGCTGCAGCTGAAACCGGGCGGCGCCGTCCTCGACGTCGGCTGCGGCACGGGCCGGCACGCGATCGGGCTGGCGCTGCGCGGCTGCGCGGTCACGGGCGTCGACCTGTCGGCGGGCATGCTGGCGGAAGCCCGGAAGGCGGCCGACGCGGCCGGCGCCGACGTCGAATGGATCCGCTGCGACGCGACCGCGTTCGTGCCGGCGAAGGCTTACGACGCGGTCGTCTGCCTGTGCGAAGGCGCGTTCGGCCTGGTTGGCCGTGACGAAGATCCGGCGGCGCACGACATGGCCATTCTCCGCGGCGTCGCGGCCGCGCTGAAGCCGGGCGGCGGGTTCATCCTGACGACCTTGAACGCTTACGCCAAGCTGCGTTCGCTGACGCAGGGAGACGTGGCGTCGGGCCGCTTCGATCCCGTCACGATGCTGGAGCACTGCGTGGAGGAGCTCGATCTGCCCGAAGGCAAGCGGCGGGTGGAGATCAAGGAACGCCGCTACCTGCCGGCGGAGCTGACGCGCATGTTCGCGGAGGCGGGCCTCGCGGTCGAGCATGTCTGGGGCGGCACGGCGGGCCGGTGGAACCGCGGCCCGATCGGGCTGGACGAGGTTGAAGTGATGCTCGTCGCGAAGCGAACGTGACGCATACGGGACTGCCGCGCGGGCGGCGGTCCCGTTTTGCCGTCGGCCGTCGGCCGCGCGGGGCGCGGGTCGCGCGGCAGGCCGGATTTTTGCAAGAGCCGCGTCCGTAATGGTATGGTGTAAGTAGCAATCCTAGGAGGATACTCATGGCGAAGGTAAAGAAGAGAAACAAGCAAATGGCCAATCTGTCGCTCGGCGCGATGGCCGCGGGCTTCGCGGCTACGCTGCCGTTCCGCGGCGGCGGGCTCGGGCTGCTGCACGCGGGCTTCGAGGCCGGCGTCATCGGCGGGCTGGCGGACTGGTTCGCCGTGACCGCGCTGTTCCGCCATCCGCTCGGCATTCCGATTCCGCACACGGCACTGCTGCCCCGCAACCGGAAGAAGATGTCCGACGGCATCGTGCGCGTCCTCGAAGAGCGGCTGCTGGCGAAGGAAAGCATGCTCGAGAAGCTGCATCAGGTCGAGCTGGCCGAACAGCTCCTGCCGGTCGTGCGCGGCGCCCTGCGTTCGGCGGTCGCCAGCGAACGGCTGCCGCTGCTGCTGGCGGACGTGCTGCGGAGCGTGGACGCGGACCGGATCGTCCCGCTGCTGTCCGGCGAGATCGAGGCCGCGGTACGGCGGATCGACCTGGAGGCGGCGCTGCGCGGCTTCATCCGCAAGGCCGAGGAGGACGGGACGGACGAGCGGATGCTCGATCTGCTGCTGGAGCGCGCCGAGACCTGGGTCGCCACGGAGGGCATGCAGCGCGAGCTGGGCAGCGCGGTAATGACGCTGATCAAGGGGCTCAACCTCGGCGGCTTGATGTCGTTTGCCGTGAACGCGTTCATCGGCTACCTCGAGGAAGACAAGCTCGGGGCGATGCTCCAGCAGTTCGCGCTCTCCAAGCTCGCCGAGCTGAAGCTTCCGGGGACGGAGCGCCGCCGGATCGTCATGAGCAAGCTGCGCGAAGCGCTGGATACGCTCGTGACGCGGCTTGCGGAGTCCGGCCGGCTGGACCTGATGCGCGAAGAGCTGCTGCAGGCGTTCGACGTCGAGAGCGAACTGCGCAAGCTGTTCGAGCGCCTGCGGGAGAAAGGGCTCGAATTCTTGCGCGCGCCGGATTTCGGCGAGAAGGCGTGGCCGGCCGTCGAGGGGATTCTCGACCGGATCGAAGCGAACGAAGAGCTGGTGCGGGACGCCGAGCATTGGCTGAAGAAGCAGGCCGCGGCGCTGATCGAGCGCAACCATGCCCGGATCGGCTCGTTCGTGAAGGAGAATCTGGACCGGCTCGACAACGACCAGCTCGTCGAGCTGATCGAGGACAAGGTCGGGCAGGACCTGCAGTGGATCCGCGTCAACGGCGCGCTCTGCGGCTTCCTGATCGGCCTTGCGCTGCGGGGCATCGAGATGGCGACCGGGAACGTCTGATTCCCGGGCCGCCCGCGCGGCGGACCGGGGGCCGGACCGGGCGAGCGTGACGAAGCCCGGCCGCAGGCAGCCCCTGGCAATCGCGGTAATTACGGAAAAAGGCCATAAAGTGAGGTAGCGCGAGATTTCTGAAGATCGCTGCCTTTGTAAGCGTTATATTTGCGTTCGTTGCGCGCACAGCGGGATGGAGTGCGCACGGGATTCCTTTACAAACGGCAGGCTCTGGCGTAACATGAGTCATGCTTAACAACGTAATCGACAACGCTGAATTTCCGAACAGGAAAACGGGGGAACCAACGGCATGTCAAGTCCTTCCGAAGCCGCGCGCTTCAAGGCTTGCCATCAGGGGTGAATCCCGGGCGGAGGCGCATGGCCTCGCGTCCCGGGTAGGGCGGCTCTCATGTCCGAATCCGACAGCTAACCTCGTAAGCGACCGAGAGAGGCGACGAATGTGCGTGCGAACAGCCACTTTGGATATAGTGTGCCTAGAAGCCGCGAGAAGCGTTCTCTGAATTGGAGGCCGTCTTTCGCTGGCTTCTTTTTTGACGTCCGTTTTCGTGTCGAGCATAAGATTCCAGGCAACATGCAAATTTATAGGTATAGGCATGAAAGGGGTACAACGTTATGGCCGGCTACCGGCGACAAACTCCGGAGGAACTGCTGTTATCCATCTCCAAAATCCACCGCGGGCGTCTGAAAATTTACGTGGGCGCCGTCAGCGGCTCGGGCAAAACCTACCATATGCTGCGCGAAGGCCAGACGCTCAAGCAGCAGGGCATCGACGTGGCCGTCTGCGCCGTGTCGACGATGCGGCGCCCGGAAACCGTGGAGCAGCTGGCGGATTTGGAGCGCATTCCGAGCATCCGCTGGATGAAGGGCGACGTCGAGAAGAAGGACCTGAACCTGGATGCGATCCTCGAGCGCAACCCGGAGGTGCTGCTCGTCGATTCGCTCGCGCACGAGAACCGGCCCGGCGCCAAGTTCCCGACGCGTCGCGAGGATATCCGGTTCCTGCTGAGCCGCGGCATCAGCGTCATCACGACGGTCAACGTCTACGAGCTGGAGGGCGTGAAGGAGCAGGCGCAGAAGCTGACCGGCATCGCGCCGGAGTGCACGGTGCCCTCGGATCTGCTGGAGATCGCCGACGAGGTGCGGCTGATCGACGTGTCGCCGGAGACGATCCTGAACCGGCTGAGCGAGGGCCGGCTGAACAACGTCAAGGACCCCGAGCTGCTGAAGCGCGGCAACGTCGGCAAGCTGCGCGAGCTTGCGCTTCGCCTCATGGCGGAGGGCGTGAACGAGTCGCTGGAGAAATACCGCGAGGAGCAGGGCTTTATCGGGCCGTCCGGCGCGTCCGAGCGGATATTGGTCGCGGCGCAGTACCATATTAACGGCTCGATCTATATCCGCCGCGGGCAGCAGATCGCGAAGCGGCTCGGCGGAGACCTGCAGGTCGTCGTCTTCACGGACGCCTCGCAGGAGCCGACCAAGGAACGGGAAGCGTTCAAGAAATCGATTTTGAAGCTCGTCGAGAAGGTCGGCGCGGGCTTCCGGGAAATCACGATCACGAGCCGGAAGCAGGTGCCGCGCGCGCTGATTCGCTACGCCATGCTCATCAACGCGACGCGGATCGTCATGGGCCATTCGAAGCAGACCCGCACCGAGGAGCTCCGGCAGGGCTCCATCGCCCGCAGTCTGCTGAAGCACGTCCGCAACATCGACGTCTTCTTCATGGCCGATCGCGCGGAGCACGAGGGCGAACGGGTGCTGCCGACGAAGCGGGCCGTGCCAAAGCCGCCGTCCGAGCCGTACCGCCGCTTGAGCGAGCAGGAGGTCGAGAAGAAGATCGAGCGCATCCGCCGCGGCCGGTTCAAGGTATACATCGGTGCCGCGCCGGGAGCGGGCAAGACGTACATGATGCTGCGCGAGGGCAACGACCTGCTCCGCAAGGACATCGACGTCGTCATCGGCTTCGCGGAGACGCACGGCAGGCCGGACACGGAAGCCCAGATCGGCAAGCTCGCCGCGATGCCGCGCCTGAAGGTCGAAGCGAACGGCTCGCAGGCCGAGGAGATGGACGTGGCCGCGATTCTCGCGCGCAATCCCGAGGTCGTGCTGATCGACAATCTGGCTCATCGGAACGCGCCGGGGAGCCGCAACATGCACCGTTACGATGACATCCGCGAGCTGCTGGACGCGGGCATCTCCGTCATCGCGACGCTGAACGTGCAGCACTTGGAGAGCCTGAAGGATTCCATCGAGAAGATTTGCGGCACGACCGTGACGGAGACGGTGCCCGACCAGGTGCTCCGCCTGGCGGACGAGATGGAGCTGATCGACGTCGCGCCGAGCGCGCTGCAGGAGCGGCTGAAGGAAGGCCGGATCTACGGTCCCGACAAAATCGAGGAGAAGCTCGCGGGCGCCTTCAAGACGGGCAACCTGATCGCGCTCCGCGAGCTGGCGCTGCGCGAAATCGCCGACGACGTGGATGAGCGGCTGGAAGCGTGGGAGCGCAACGGCTCGCTGCGCGGCCCGTGGCGGCGGCACGAGTCGATCTTCGTCGCGGTGACGACGAGCCCGAACGCGGAGCGTCTCATCCGCCGCGGCTTCCGGATCGCCCACCGCCTGAAGGCGGAATGGCACGTCCATTACGTGCGGACCGAAGGGGACCGCTCCGAGACGTGCACCAAACGGATCGAGGAGATGAAGGCGCTGGTCGACCGGCTCGGCGGCCGTTTCGAGACGCAGAGCGGCGTGTCCGGGAACCATGTCGCCGACGCGCTGCTCGCGAAGGCGAACGAGCTGAAGAGCACGCAGATCATCCTCGGCCAGTCCCGACCCGGCTTCTGGCAGCGCATGACGCGCACGCCGGTCATCGATACGATTTTGCGGGAAGGCCGCCATATGGACGTGCTCGTGGTGGCGGACTTCAATCCGAACATGGCGCTCGGGGAAGAGGACGAGTAGGGAATAGGCGTCCGTAACCGGTAAAGGCCGGTCCGGCAGGGTTCCGGCGCCGATTGCTATCGCATTCATTTAGACGTTAACGTTCATACATTCGTAGGTACGTTCCGGTTGCGGACGTACCTTCTTTGCGTTCGCCGTGCGGCGCAGGGTGCCCGGCGCGGACGGAAAGGAGCATACGACGGCGCGACGGCCGTGGATTAACGGTGCAAGGAGCCGGACCTGGCGTGCCGAAATCCGGAAGATCCCGGTAACTATGTTAGGTTTACTAACAAAATTTAAAAAATTAAATTGAAATTCTACTAGCATCCTTGGTAGAATCGTATCAGAATCCGAATGATCGAGGGGGAACCACCATGAAGAAACGAATTGCGTTAGGTATTATTACGTTAATAACCGCCGCATTGCTGTCGGGCTGCGGGGCGAAAACCGAAACGACCTCTAATAACGCAGCGGACAACGGCAGCAGCGCGTCCGGCGGCGGGGACGAGACGACGTACCAATTCGCCAGCGACGCCAGTTACCGCCCCATGGAGTATATGGACAAGGACGAGCTCAAAGGCTTCGACATCGATTTCATCGCGGCCGTCATGAAGGAAGCCGGGCTGAAGCACAAGGTGAGCAACGTCGGCTGGGACGCGATGCTCGAGAGCGTAAAGCAGGGCACCGAATATCAAGCCGGGGTGTCCAGCATTTCGATCACGGACGAGCGCGCGCAGACGTATGACTTCTCCATGCCGTACTTCGAATCCGTGAACGTGATCATGGTGAAGGAAGACAGCGACATCAAGAGCGCCAAGGACCTGGAGGGCAAGAAGGTCGCCGTGCAGAGCGGGACGACCGCCGATACGCTGATGACCAAGATCATGGGCGAGGGCAACACCGACCTGAAGCGCTTCGACAGCAACGCGGTGGCGCTGCTGGAGATGGATCAAGGCGGGGCGGACGCCGTCGTGGCGGACATCGCGATCGTGCGGGACTACATCAAGACCAATCCGGACAAGAAATACAAAGAAGTGCAGGACACCACGGACTTCACGCCGGAGTATTACGGCATCGCGTATCCGAAAGGAAGCGGGCTGAAGGCCAAGCTGGATCCGGCGATCAAGACGGTCATCGAGAACGGCACGTACGCGGACCTCTACAAGAAATGGTTCGACGAGGAGCCGGACACGGCGCATTTGCTGGAAACGAAATAAGGGACGGATAGCGGAGCATGCGTAATCGAACGTTGCGCATGCTCTTTTTGTCTCGTCACCAAGCAGGAGAAAGGGCGAATCGGCATGGATTTCAGATTCGATATCATCGAAGATTACTTCCCCCTGATCATGCGGGGGACGTTATACACCATCTGCATTTCGTTCGCGTCGATCATCTTAGGCTCGATGCTCGGCCTGGGCGTCGGCCTCGGCAAAATGTCGCGGTTCCGGGCTCTCCGCTGGCCGATGCAGGCGTACATCAACTTCTTCCGCGGGACGCCGCTGCTCGTGCAGATCTTCATCGTGCACTTCGCGTTCGTGCCGCTCGTCTACGGCAAGACGAACTCGGTCGCCGCGGCGGTCGTCGCGCTGTCGCTCAACGCGGCGGCGTACACGGCGGAGATCTACCGGGCCGGGATCCAGTCGATCGATAAGGGGCAGACGGAGGCCGCCTTATCCATCGGCATGACGCATTGGCAGGCGATGCGCTTCGTCGTGCTGCCGCAGGCGGTCAAGCGCATGATCCCGGCCTTCGGCAACGAATTCATCGTGCTGCTGAAGGATTCGTCGCTGCTGACGTTCATCACGGTGCCCGAGATCATGTACTGGAGCAACGCGATGAAGGCGCAGTACATCCGCGTCTGGGAGCCGTACCTGACGGCGGCGCTCGTGTATTTCGTGCTGACGTATACGCTCAACAAGCTGTTGGTATGGATCGAAAGGCGGGTGCAATGACGATGGCGGCGAAGCCGATTATTCAAGTGAAGGCGTTGTCCAAGGCGTTCGGCAAGCACGAGGTGCTGAAGGGGGTCACGGTCGACGTGGCGCCGTCGGAGGTGCTCGTCGTGATCGGGCCGTCCGGCTCGGGCAAGTCGACGTTCCTTCGCTGCCTCAATCTGCTGGAGCAGCCGACCGGCGGAGAGATCGTCGTCGACGGCACGCCGCTGCTCGCCAAGGGCACGGACATCGTCGCGGTGCGGGCGGAGCTCGGCATGGTGTTCCAGCAGTTCAACCTGTTCCCGCATCTGAAGGTGCTGGACAACCTGACGCTCGGGCCGATGAAGATTCGCAAATGGACGGCCGCGAAGGCGCGGGAGAAGGCGCTCGGGCTGCTGCGCAAGGTCGGGCTGGAGCACAAGGCGGACGCGTATCCGGCCTCGCTCTCCGGCGGCCAGGCGCAGCGCGTCGCGATCGCCCGGGCGCTCGCGATGGAGCCGAAGATCCTGCTCTTCGACGAGCCGACCTCGGCGCTCGATCCCGAGATGGTGGGCGAGGTGCTCGGCGTCATGAAGCAGCTCGCGAAGGAGGGCATGACGATGGTCGTCGTGACGCACGAGATGGGCTTCGCCCGCGAGGTCGGCGACCGGGTGCTGTTCATGGAGCAGGGCCGCGTCGTCGAGGAGGGCCCGCCGGAGGCGCTGTTCGAGCGGCCGCGGGAGGAACGGACGAAGGCGTTTTTGTCCAAGGTGTTGTGAGGTGCAAACGAATGAAGCCAGCCGCGCATGGGGGACCGTCGGTCCTTCGCGTCGCGGCTTTTTTTGTTGCGCGCGGAACCCGCCGGAGGATCGCCGAAATTCGTCATTGACATGACAAAAATATCCATATAACATACGTTATATAACGGATGTCATTATTCATGCGTTTAACGATTGCCGTTCACGATTCTAACGATCAACGTAATTAACGACGCGGAGAGATGCCGATGCCCCCAAAAGCGGAAATCACGAAGGAAAGCGTCCTGAACGCGGCCTTCGACCTCGTGCGGGAGGAAGGGTTCGAAGGGCTGACGACGCGCCGGGTCGCGCGGCGGCTGAATTGTTCGACGCAGCCGATCTACAGCGTGTACGGCAGCATGGAGGCCGTCAAGGAAGACGTGTTCGGCCGGGCGGTCCGGTTCGCGCTGGCCCGCATCGAGACGTACGAGAACGCGGACAACGAGCCCGTCATGAACATGGCGATCGGCTGCCTGCTGTTCGCGAAGAACGAGAAGCGGCTGTTCCGGGCGATCTTCCTTTCCGAGTACGGGTCGTACGACAACAACAAGCTCTACGAGGCCATGCGAGCGGCGTTCCTGCAGCTCGACGACCGGTTCGGCGACATGGAGGAACGCCGCTTGCGGCGCCTGTTTTTGAAGCTGGCGATGTTCTGGGTCGGCATGGGCGCGATGATCAACGCAGGAGCGCTGGAACTCGACGTCGAGGAAGCGACGAAGATGATCGAGGAGATGTACGAGGCGTTAAAAGCGCAGGAAGGGTTGGCTTGAGACATCATTCCATAACCGAGGAGACGTGATCGCGATGCAAGAGTTGCCGGCAGCCTTCGCAACATCCGACATTGAAGCGTGGTTCCGAACGTATTCGCCCCGATTGCACGGCAGTCCGAACGAATTCTATGCCTATCTGCTGGAAAGCGAGCCGCTGTCCGGCGTCGCGGACGCCGGGTACTGGGTCGCGTCCCGGTACGAGGACGTGAACCGGATCTTGAAGGACCCGGTATTCGTCCGCGAATCACGCAACGCGCTGCCGGAGCCGCAGCGGCAGGAGCTGCCGCCGCCTTCCGAGGAATGGAAGCCGGTCGGCGAGCTGCTGGACAATTGGATGCTGTTCCGCGATCCGCCGGCGCATACGCGGCTGAGAAGGCTGGTCAGCCACGCGTTCCTGCCGCGCGCGATGGACCGGCTCGAGCCCAAGGTCCGCGGAATCGCGGAGTATCTGGCCGACGAAATGGCCGAAGCGTCCCGTCCCGACCTGATCGCGTCGTTCGCGTTCCCGCTGCCGGTCATCGTCATCGCCGAGCTGCTCGGCGTGCCGCCGGAGGACCGCGAGCTGTTCAAAGCGTGGTCGCATGTCTTCGCTGGCGTGCTCGAGGGCGGCGACCGGCCGGCGGGGTTCGCGCTGCAAGCGAAGCAAGCCGCGGAGGAGATCTCCGCCTACTTCCGCGATCTGATCGCGGAACGCAAGACCGCTCCGCGCGAGGATATGATTAGCGAGCTGATCGCGGCGCACGAGCAGGGGGAGCGGCTGACGGAGCAGGAGCTCGTCGCGACCTGCGTGCTGATGCTCGTCGCCGGCCACGAGACGACCGTCAATCTGATCGGCAACAGCGTCTACTGCCTGCTCCGGCATCCCGATCAGCTTGCCCTCCTGCTCGCGCGTCCGGAATTGGCCGCCTCCGCCGTCGAAGAGGCGCTGCGCTTCGAAAGCCCCGTGCGGATGACGTCGCGCATCGCGTCCGCCGATTACGAGATCGGCGGACGGACAATCCGCCAAGGTCAGTCCGCGAACGTCATCCTCGGCGCGGCCAATCGCGATCCCGCGCAGTTCGAGCGTCCGAACGTCTTCGATATCGAACGTTCGCCGAACCGTCATTTGGCGTTCGCGTCCGGTCCGCATTTCTGCCTGGGCGCGCCGCTCGCGCGCATGGAAGGCGAGCTCGCGCTGTCCGCGCTGCTGTCGCGCTATCCGCGTATGCGCCTCGCGGACGGCGAGCCGAATTGGCGCCAGAGCCTGCTGTTCCGGGGCTTGGAGACGATGCCGCTGTATCTTTGAGGGCTTTTGTCCGCGGCTGATCGCGCCCGGCCGAACCGTCCTAGCGTCAACTAAAAACGGCCGTACGGGGATTCGTCCCCGTACGGCCGTTCTTTATCGCGTTCGCGGATCAGATCGCCCAGTTGCCGCCGCGGAACAGCGGCTCGGCCGTGCCGTCGGCGCGGATGCCGTCGATGTCGAGCTCGGCGGAGCCGATCATGAAATCGACGTGCACGAGGCTCGAGTTGAGGCCCGCGGCGATTTGCTGCTCTTCGTTCATGGCTTTGCCGCCCTCGACGCAGAAGGCGTACGCCTTGCCGATGGCGAGGTGGCAGGAGGCGTTCTCGTCGAACAGCGTGTTGTAGAAGATGAGGTTCGTGTCCGAGATCGGCGAGCGGTGCGGCACGAGCGCGACTTCGCCGAGGAACGCGGCGCCTTCGTCGGTGCCGATCAGGTTTTGCAGCACTTCAAGGCCTTCTTCGGCCTGAATGTCGACCACTTTGCCGTCCTTGAACGTCAGCACGAAGTCCTTGATCAGGTTGCCGCCGTAGCTGAGCGGCTTCGTGCTGGTGACGGTGCCGTTCGCGCCGCCGCGGAGCGGGGCGGTGAACACTTCCTCCGTCGGCATGTTGGCGACGAAGATATCGCCCTTCGCGTTCTCGCTGCCGGCGCTGATCCAGATATGGCCTTGCGGCAGCTCCAGCGTCAGATCCGTGCCCGGACCGGTGTAGCGGAGCGCGAAATATTTCTTCTCGTTCAGGATGGACGCCTTCCGGTCGAGCACGTCGATGTGCGTCTTCCACGCGGCCACCGGATCGGGCTCGTTGATGCGCGTCGCGGCGAAGATCGCGTCCCAGAGCGCGTCCTGCTGCGCTTCCGGCGCGACGTCCGGGAACACTTTCGCGGCCCAGTCCGCGGACGGCACGGCGACGATCGACCAGCTGACCTTGTCCGACATCGTGTATGTACGCCACGTCTTCAGCGCGATGCCCGCCGCCTTGTTGGCATTGGCGATCCGCTCCGCCGGGATGCCCTTCAGCAGGTCGGGGTTGGCCGCGACGATGCTGAGGAACGCCGCGTTGTCTTCGGCCATGTCTTCCCAGCCTTTGGCGCGCCATTGCGGATACTCCCGGAACGCCTCGTCCGGGGCAAGCTCGTATTTCGTGCGCGTCACGACGTCGTCGCTCCACTCGACGTGGACGTTTTTGGCGCCGGCTTCGTATGCCTTCTTCACGACCTTCCGCACGAAAGGCGCGGACGTGATGCCGGCGGTGACGACGAGCGTCTGGCCTGGCCGGACGTTCACGCCGACCTCCACGGCGAGAGCCGCGTAGCGCTCGAGTTTGGCTTCGAAATCATTGATCATAGTACAAACACTCCTTACTTCCGGATAGCGTTATTTTACCACAAAAGGCGCCTAAACCCTAAAGGGGAGGACGGCGAGACGGCATGCGGCGGCGCGCCTGCCCGCGGGACGCCGAGAACGCCGGCGGGGACGGAGCGCAAGCGAACAGACGAAAATTTTTGCGAACATATTTTCGCATAAAATGCGGCGTAAACCGAAAGGTTAGGCTATAATAGGTAGAAATCTGGAATTTCGCCTCATGAACGGCCAGCACCCGCGCGATCAAGCGGGAGGACGTTGGGGGCCGCGGCACGAAAGGACGGGCGCGAGCATGACGCCTTTTACGGCAGACGTATTGAAGATCATTTCGAGCATCCCGGCTGGGCGCGTCATGACCTACGGCGGCATCGCCGAACGGGCGGGCAGCCCCCGGGCCGCGAGGCAGGTCGTGCGCATCCTTCATTCCATGAGCGGCAAGCACGGCTTGCCGTGGCACCGGGTCATCAACGCGAAGGGCGAGATCGCCATCGGCGACGAGGGCCGGTTCCTCCAGCGCGCGCTGCTGGAAGAGGAGGGCGTGTACGTCAATCCGGCGGGCGTCATCGATTTGGACGAGTACCGGCACGTGCCGGACGCGCCGGAGCCCCAAGAGTAAGGAAGGCAAAGTAAAGCAAGGAAGGCAAGACAAAGCAACGCAGGGGGTCGAAGCCGGATAAGGGCAAGCAAGGAAGGCGCCGGTTCCCGCCAAGGCGGGGGAGACGGCGCGGAGCGACGGGGACCGCTTCGCAGAACCGTTCCCGCACTCGAATCGAAACGGAGGAATACGGCGTGTCGTTCGTAACGCGGCTTCAGTGGTTTTTCAAAACGAGATGGGGGTATTACGCGGTGGCCATCGCCTTGATGGCGACCGTGAACCTGCTTCAGACGATTCCGCCCAAAATGATCGGCAACACGATCGACCATATCCAGCGCGGCAAGCTGACCGCGTCCGAGCTGAGCCATACCGTTCTGCTGCTGGTCGGACTCGCGCTGCTCATGTACGGGCTCGTCTACGTCTGGATCACGACGCTCTACGGCAATTCGGTGCTGCTCGAGAAGCTGCTGCGCGGCCGCTTCATGGCGCATCTGACGCGGATGACGCCGAGCTTCTTCCAGCGCAACAGCACGGGCCAGCTGATGGCGCTCGCCACCAACGACATTCTCGCCATCGGCAATACGGCGGGCTACGGCGTCATGACGCTGGTCAACACGCTGGTCGGCGCGTCGGTCGTCATCATTACGATGATCTCGCTCATCGACTACCGGCTCATGCTGGCGGCGCTGGTGCCGCTGCCGCTTCTGGCGGTCGCGATCAGCTACCTCGGGCGCAAGGTGCGCACGCGCTTCCTGGCCGCCCAGGACGCGTTCGGCAAGATGAACGACCATGCGCTGGAGTCGATCTCCGGCATCCGCGTCCTGCGCTCCTACGTGCAGGAGCACCGGGACCTCGACGCGTTCGACGCCGTGACGACCGGCGTCATGGACCGCAACCGCGAAGTATCGGTGCTGAACGCGATGTTTCAGCCGATCATTTCGCTCATCGTCGGCGTCAGCTATTCGATCGGCATCGGCTACGGGTCTTATTTGGTGTTCACCCACGACATCTCGCTCGGGCAGCTCGTCTCGTTCAACATCTACTTGGGGATGCTGATCTGGCCGATGATTTCGTTCGGGGAATTCATCAACGTGCTGCAGCGGGGCAACGCCTCGGCAGACCGCGTGGAGCGGTCGTTCCGCCAGGAGCCGGATCTTGCCGATCCCGAGCGGCCGGTCGACGTCGAGGTGCCGGAGCGGATCGAGATGCGCGAGCTCTCGTTCACGTACCCGGCCGCGGAGCATCCAAGCCTGCGGGGCGTCTCGTTCCGGCTGGAGCGCGGGCAGACGCTCGGCATCGTCGGGCGCACGGGCAGCGGGAAGAGCACGCTGCTGAAGCAGCTGCTGCGGCAGTATCCGCTCGAGCGGGAACGGCTCTTCTTCTCGGGCGTGCCCGTCGAGGCGATCGCGATCGACCGGGTGAAAGCGTGGGTCGCCTACGTGCCGCAGGAGCATCTGCTGTTGTCCAAGACGATTAGCGACAATATCGCCCTCGGCAAACCGGACGCCTCGGACGCGGAGATCGCCAAGGCGGTGGACATGGCATCCTTCGCCGCGGACGTCGCGCTCATGCCGGAAGGGCTCGGCACGATCGTCGGCGAGAACGGCGTCATGCTCTCCGGCGGGCAGAAGCAGCGGCTCGCGATCGCGCGGGCGCTCCTGATGAACGCCGAGATTCTGGTCATGGACGACTCGCTCTCGGCCGTCGACGCGCGGACCGAGACCCGGATTCTGTCGCATATCCGGCAGGAACGCGCCGGCAGGACGACCCTCATCGCGACGCATCGCCTGTCCGCCGTCAGCCACGCCGACTGGATCCTCGTGCTCGACGAAGGCCGGATCGCGGAGGAAGGCACGCACGAAGAGCTGATGCACTTCGGCGGCTGGTACCGGAAGCAGTGGGATCGCCAGCAGATGGAAGCCGGGCTGGAGGAGTAGCCATTACAAGCGCCCTTGGAGGCACAGGAGGTCGTCCACGATGAAGTCAACGACCGCGGGCAGGCTGGCACGCTATGCCCTCGCGTACAAATACCGCATTCTCGCGGCCATGCTCATTCTCTGCTGCGCCGTCGGCGCGGAGCTCGGCGGGCCGTACATCGCCAAGACCATTATCGACAACCATCTTTCCCAGGACAAAGACGACATCGCCGCCGTGCTCCGGCTGCTCGCCCTGTACATGGGGCTGCTGCTGACGGCGAGCGTTTGCAATTTCTCGCAATCGTATTTGCTGCAGACGACGGCGCTTCGCATCATTAAGAACATGCGGATGGACCTCATGAAGCATATCTCCCGCATTCCGGTGCGGTACTTCGACAATACGCCGATCGGCCAGGTCGTTTCGCGGATCGCGAACGACACGGAAGCGATCCGCGACCTGTTCATGAGCTTCATGGCGACGTTCGTCGTCAGCCTCGTGCAACTCGCCGGCATCTACGTGGCCCTGTTCGTGCTGGACGCCCGGCTCGCGCTGATCACGCTGGCGCTGCCGCCGCTGTTCGTCGTCATCATGTACGTCCACCTGAAATATTCCAAGATCTATATCACGATCATGCGCGCCCGGCTGAGCGACATGAACGCGATGTTCAACGAGACGATTAACGTCATGCCGGTCATCCAGGCGTTCCGCCGCGAGCAGACGACGATTCGCGAATTCGAGACGCTCAACCACGACCGGTACGCGAACCAGGTGAAGCAGTTCCGGGTGTTCTCGCTCTCTTCGCGCAACATCGTCGGCACGATCGGCGGGCTGTTGACGGCGCTGGTCATCTGGTATTTCGGGAACGAGTCGCTGACGGCGGCGTCGATCTCGTTCGGGGTGTTTTACGCGTTCATCGATTATCTGGGGCGGATCTTCAACCCCATCATCGGCATCTTCGACCAGCTCATGAACGCGCAGCGGGCGTTCGTGTCCGGCGAGAAGGTGTTCGCCATCATGGATCTCGAAGGCAAGGACGTGGAGGAAGCGGAAGGGACGCCGCGCCCGGAGGGCGCCGTGAAGTTCGACGGCGTCACGTTCGCCTACAAGGAAGGCGAGAACGTCCTGAAGGGCATTTCGTTCGAGGCGCGCAAGGGCGAGACGGTGGCGCTCGTCGGCCATACCGGCTCGGGCAAGAGCTCCATCCTGAATCTGCTGCTCGGCTTCTACGAACCGCAGCAGGGCGTCATCTCCATCGACGGGCGGGATATCGGGACGTACTCGAAGCAGGAGCTGCGCAAACATATGGGCATCGTGCTGCAGGATCCGTTTCTGTTCGCGGGCGATATCAAATTCAACGTCAGCCTTTATAATAAAGACATCACGTTCGAGCGGGTGAAGGCGGCGCTGCGCGAGGTCGGCGCGTCATCGTTCGTCGAGCAGCTGCCGAACGGGTACGACGAGCAGGTCGTGGAACGGGGCAGCACGCTGTCCTCGGGCCAGCGGCAGCTCATCTCGTTCGCGCGGGCGCTCGCGTTCGATCCGTCTATTCTCATCCTGGACGAAGCGACGGCGAACATCGACAGCGAGACGGAAGGCTTGATCCAGCAGGCGCTCAAGGTCGTGAGCGCCGGACGGACGACGCTCGTCATCGCGCACCGGCTGTCCACGATCCGCGAGGCGGACCAGATTCTCGTGCTGCATCGCGGCGAGATCGTGGAACGCGGCAATCATCGCGAGCTGATGGCGCTGGAAGGGCGCTATTATAAAATGTACCAGCTGCAGACGGGCGAGACGGCCGCGGCGCAGACCGGGGAAGGCGCCGCGCGGCCGGCGGAGGGCGGATCCCAGGCGGGCGGCTCGCCGATCGTCATCTGACGCGGCGGGCATGACGGCACAAGGAAGCTATCGGAGAGGGCGAATGGACGATGGGCGAATGGGCGGCAAGCGAATTCAAGAAGCCGGACGGCACGCTGAACGAAGCGTTGATCGCGGGACGGGAGACGTTATACACGGGCATGAACGGGCAGCGGGTGGAGCGGCTGTTCCTGAGCACGGGGGCGCGGGTCATCTATAAACCGCTCACCAACGACAGCCAACTGGGGCTGGAAGCGTGGGTGTACGCCCGCGTGCTCCCGCTGCTGCCGCAGATCTATCCGAAGCTGCTGGCGTTCTCGGGCAACGCGCTGCCGGACGCGGAGCACGCGGGCCCGGACGTCGCGGCGGGAGCCGCGGATCCGGCCGGGCATGGCGAAGCCGGCGGCTGGTGCCTGTTCGAGGACCTGGGACCGCTGTCGCACGCCTTCGATGCGGCAACGGCCGAAGCGCTCGTTCCGTATATCGCGCAGTGGCACGCGCTGCCCGTCGACGGCTTGCTGGACGCCCCGCTGCTCGGACCGAAGCCGATGATCGAAGCGCTGCTCGCGGACGTGCTGGACCGGGAAGACGCGCTGCACGCCGCGTTGTCCGCCGCCCTGCCGGAGGGGGCGGCCCTGCTGGAGCGGGTCGCGGCGCCGCTGCGCTCAGGCGGAGCGCTCCATGTCACGGCGCCGGGCTGGTCCCGGCGGGTGCTGTCGCACGGCGACCTGCATCTCGGCAACTACGCGCTCGCTTCGGGCGGCGTGAAGGTGCTCGATTGGGAGCATGCGCATCTGAACAGCCCTTACTGGGATTTGTACCATCTGATCGATCTGTCCCATCCCGTGTTCCCGAAGACGATGGACGCGGACGTCCGGTCGCGGCTGTTGGACGTTTATGTTTCCGAGGCGGCCCGCAGGGGCATGCCGGCGGACGGGGCTGAATTCAAGCGGGAGTATGCGTTATTCGCCGCCGTGTTTTCGCTTTGGATGCTGCTGCTGATCGAGAAGGATCTCGCGGCGCTTCGGCGGGACGCGGCGTTGCCCGCCAAGTGGTCGCCGGAGCAGTTGCGCCGGCAGCGGACGGAAACGCTGGCCAGCTTCGCGCAGTGCGCGGCGCTGCTGGATGCGGCGGACTAATCGCGAGAGGATGAGGAGGCGCTTGCCGATGGGAGAAGAATCGCAACCGGAGCTTGAATCGAGCCGGGCCCGCCTGCGCCGGCCGGACGTCGTCCGGCTGCTGGCGGAAGAATTGTCCGGCAGCGAGCTGAATACGCTGCTGCTGGAGGTGTTCCGCGCGCGGACCGCGGCTTCGTCCGCCGCCGACCTGCTGCGCCGGTACCGGGAGAACCGCTTCGTGAAGCCCGCGGCGGCCGATCCGATCGCGCTGAAGCGGCTGGAACTCGAGCTGCTGGCGATCGCGGTCCGGCACGGCGCCGCGCCGGTGCAGCTCTCGCCCGTCGCGCCGCTCGGAACGGCATCGGTCATCGCGGAGGTCGACCAGAACAACGTCGTCTCCGCTCTGCGGGGGACGGAGGTCGTCTCGGACGCGACCAATTTGCTAGCGCTGCATGCGTGCGAGCTGATTCGGGCCGAGGGAGGGTCGCGCCGCAGGGACGAGCGGCTGCGGCTGTGCACGACGCACCGGCACGTGCGCGCGCAGTTCTTCGGGAACGCGCCGGGCATGCTGCCGCACTTCCATCTCTTCGGCCAGGTAACCGCCGGACGCGACACCGGCTCGTACGGCTTCGAGAAGCCGGCGTTCTGGGAGCACGTCGACGTCTACCGGACGATCTTCCGCGAGCGCTTCGATGCGGATATCGAGGTGGTTCTGAGCGCGCGCGGCGGGTATCCGGACGCCGAAGGGCTGGTGGCGCGGATCGCCGCGGACGGCGAGGCGAACGGCGCGGGCATCCGCGTCTCGATCGGAGAAGCGAAGCCGGATCACCGCTATTACGCGGGGCTGCAGTTCGCGGTCAAGACGACGATCGCGGGCAGGGAGCTGACGATCGGCGACGGCGGCTTCGTCGATTGGACGCAGCGGCTCCTCGGCAGCAAGAAGGAACGGCTGCTGATCAGCGCGATCGGGCTGGATCGGCTGATGAGCTGACCGCGCCGGCGATGCCGACAAAAAAGCACTCCGCGAACGGCCATGAAGGCGGTTCGGGAGTGCTTTTTGACGTCTCGCGTTAATCGGCGGCTTGCAGTCCGCCGGCTTCGGCGATGATTTCGAACGAGCGCAGCCGGGCTTGGTGATCGTAAATCTGGGACGTGACGATCAGCTCGTCGGCCATCGTGTCCCGGAGGATTTCCTGCAGCCGGTTCTCGACGGCGGCTTTGGCGCCGATGACGCCGAACTGGAATTTGGACCGCAGCGCTTCGCGTTCGTGCGGCTGCCACAGCGCGTCCATGTCGGCGACCGGCGGCTTCAGCTTGCCGGGACGGCCGCGGATCAAGCTGAGGAATTGCTGCTGCTGCGACGTCGCCAGGAACTGGGCTTCATCGTCGGTGTCGGCCGCGACGATGTTGACGCCGATCATGACGTACGGCTTCTCCAGCGCGCCGGACGGGCGGAAGCTGCTGCGGTACAGGTGGATCGCCTGCATCAGGTATTCCGGCGCGAAATGGCTCGCGAACGAGAAGGGCAGGCCGAGCTCGCCGGCCAGCTTCGCGCTGAAGCCGCTCGAGCCGAGCAGCCAGATCGGCACCTGCTGTCCTTCGCCCGGCGTAGCCCGGACCGGCATGTATTCGCCCTCGGGCGGGTTGAAGTAATGCCGCAGCTCGCTCAGCAGCTCGGGGAAGTCCTCCCCGTGCGTCCGCAGGTCGCGGCGAAGCGCCCGCACGGTCGATTGGTCGGACCCGGGCGCGCGGCCGAGGCCGAGATCGATCCGGCCGGGGTACATCGACTCCAGCGTGCCGAATTGCTCCGCGATGACGAGCGGGGCGTGGTTCGGCAGCATGATGCCGCCCGAGCCGACGCGAATCCGCTTCGTGCCGCCGGCCACGTAGCCGATGACGACGGACGTGGCCGAGCTGGCGATGCCGGCCATGTTATGGTGCTCGGCGAGCCAATAGCGGTTGTAGCCGAGACGCTCGGCCAATCTCGCGAGCTCCATCGTATGGCGGAAGGACTCCGCCGGCGTCCCGCCCTCCACGACGGGCGCCAGGTCGAGGACGGAAAGCGGAACGGAACGTTCAAGGGGCATAGGAAGACCTCCTAAAAAGTGGTGGGATGATGCGATGCCGGGAATGCGGCGAGATGAGCAGCAACCGCTTCGGAAGCTTGAACTTCGTTTTTGCGAGCGAAGCCCGCAGACGCAGCTCCCTCGCCGCGAGGGGGCCGGCCTCTATCTCAAACGACAGTACGACAATCATGAAAGGATACGTTCATATTATGGAACAGGGGTGGGTAAATAGCAAGCAGCTAACCTTTTGTTAGTGCAATAATTCTCCAATCCAACCGATCGCCGCAGCATGCCGGACAACGCGTCAGCCTGTGTATGCTTCCCGAAAATCCCCCTTTTCCGTTTCCATGGAAACGTCCCGCCCATCCCTCGCCGTTGCTGTCGAAATACCGGGCGAAATGGCAGAAACGGCCATATTATTTACCCCCTATTTTTGCTATAGTGAGGGAAAGTTATCCGTGTCCCGGGGGTGTCCGCGCTGACGATCCTGAAACGACTGGCTTCCTTGTCCATCCTGCCCAAGCTTGTCCTGACCTTCCTCCTGACCCTCGCGCCGCTCTACATCATCGGCTGGCGAATGAACGAAATCGGCTCGCGCCACGTGCAAAAAGAGCTGACCGATTCGCTCGTTTCCCGGACCTCGCTCTATATGAACATGCTGGAATTCGACCTCGACGGCGTCATCCGCCAACTGCAGGAATACGTCAACGACGACGACTTGCTCAAGCTCACCTCCTCCTCCGAAGTCATGACCGAAATCGAGAAGATGCAAGCCCAGCTCCGCATCAAGAGCAAGCTCGACCTGCTCAAAAAGTCCAGTAAATTCGTCGAAGATGCAATCGCTTTCATCCCCGTGATGGACCGGACCGTCTCCGCGAACGACAATATTATCGGCGATTTCGACCAGGCGCAGTTCGAGGCGCTGACGCAGTCGACGAACCGGTTCGAGGCGCCGTTTCTCGTCTGGAAGGACCGGATCTTCATCAGCCTGCCGTACCCCGATCCGGCGGTGTCCGGCCGGCAGAAGCCGGTGTTCCTGCTGGCCGTGGAGGTATCCCGGACCAAGCTGGAGGCGGCGCTGCAGGAATTCACCAACGAAGGCGGCCGGACGGCGCTCGTCGGCAACAAGCAGCCGTTCATCATCACCGGCGGCGAGACGGCGGTCGACGAGGCGCTCGTGCGCGATTTTCAGCGGGAGGGCGAAGGGGCCGCGGAGAATCAGCTGCAGGCCGTCAGCTGGAAAGGGACGCCGTATTTGCTCGTCTCCAACCATTCCCCGCGCCTCGACATGTCGCTGCTCATGTACGTGCCCGAAGCGAAAGTGAACGCGTCGCTCGAGGTGTACCGGTTCTGGTTCTACGTGCTGTCGGTCGTCTCCGTCATCCTGGTGCTGCTGTTCTCGTACAGCATCTACCTCATCATCCACCAGCCGCTCAAGCGGCTCGTCCGCTCCTTCCGCCGCATCGAGCAAGGCCAGTTCAACCTGGAGGTGCACTACCCGCTGCAGGACGAATTCGGCTACCTGTACGGCCAGTTCAACGGCATGGTGCGGCGGCTCGACGTGCTGGTCCACGAGGTGTACGAGCAGCAGTACCGGGCGCGCCTCGCGGAGCTGCGGCATCTGCAGTCGCAGATCAATCCGCATTTTCTCTATAACAGCTACTTCATCCTGTACCGCATGGCGAAGCAGAGGGATCACGACAACGTCGTTTACTTTACGAAGCATCTCGGGGAGTACTTCCAATACATCACGCGCGACGGCTCCGACGAGGTGCCGCTGCGCAGCGAGGTCCAGCACGCCCGCACGTACGCGGAGATCCAGTCCATCCGCTTCTCGGAGCGGATCACGGTGGATTTCGACGAGGTGCCGGAGGCGATCCGCGAATTCCCGGTGCCGCGGCTGATCGTGCAGCCGATCATCGAGAACGCGTACAACCACGGCTTGGAAAACAAACGCCGCGACGGCCTCATCGCCGTGCGGTTCCGCGAGCGGGAGAGCGCGATCGACATCATCATCGAGGACAACGGCGACGACCTGAACGAGGAGAAGCTCCGCACCATGCAGGCGGGCTTGCTGGACAAGGCCGAGCCGTCGGAGCATACGGGGATGCTCAACGTCCACCGGCGCATCATCATCCGGTACGGCGGGGGCGGGCTGACGCTAGAGCTCGGCGCGGACCGCGGACTTAAAGTGACCATGACGATTCCGAGAGAGGCAGGTGGCGGCCATGTACCGCTTATTGATCGTTGACGACGAGCGCTTCACGGTGGACGGACTGTACGAGATGATCGAGGAGATCGAAGAGTTGGAGCTGGACCTGTACCGCGCCTACTCGCCGGAGGAAGCGCTGGACTGGCTGGCGCGGGCCAAAATCGACATCGTGCTGAGCGACGTGCGCATGCCCGGCATGACGGGGCTGGAGCTGCAGAAGCGGATCGTCGCGCAGTGGCCGCGGTGCAAAATCATTTTCCTGACCGGCATCCATCAGCTGGAGACCGCGCAGACGGCGATGCGGACGGGCTCCATCGACTATATTCTCAAGACCGAGGGCGACGAAGCGATCGAGCGCAGCATCCGCAAAGCCGTCGCGGCGCTGGACGCGGAGACGGCGAGCGAAAGCTTCCTGCTGCAGGCCAAGCGGCGCGTCAGCGAGGCGATGCCCCTGCTGCACCGCGACTGGCTGCAGGCCGTGCTGGAGCGGCAGGCGCCGGCCGCGACGGACGGGAAGCTGGCGGAGCTGCAGGTTCCGCTGCGCCGCGGACTGCCCGTGCTCCCGCTCATCGGCCGGATCGACTGGCCGGAGGCGGCGGGCTATCGCGACCGGTCGCTGCTGCTGTACGCGGTCCAAAATATCGCGGCCGAGTATTACGAGCCGCTGGCGTTCTTCTCGGTCAGCCTGGACATGAGCCATTTCATGTGCCTGCTGCAGCCGCGGGCGGCGGGTGACGGGACGGACGCGGCGGACTCCGGAGCTGCGGAAGAGGCCGGAGCCTCGGAAAGCGCTGGAATCGCGAAAGCTGCCGGAGCTGCGGAAAAGGATGGGGCCTCGGAAAGCGCCGCAGCCGCGGAAAAGGACGCGGACGATGCCGCTGTCGCGGACGATGCCGGAGCCGCGGACGATGCCGCGTACGAGGCGGACCCGGCCTGGCCGCAGACGGTCGGTTTCGCGCGCGGGACGATGGAATCCGTGCAGCGGACCTGCGAGCGGCTGCTGCAGCTGGACGTTTCGCTGATCGGCTGCGTCCGGCCGGTCGCGTGGACGGCGCTGCCGGACGCGTACGACGCCATGCGGCGACAGCTGCAGATCGGGCTCGGCTCCCGCGACCGGATGCTGCTGCTCTGGCGGCCGGACGAGGGGGACGCGCGGCCCCGGGAGCCGGAGCTGCAGCCGCCCGCGCCGCCGCGCGTCATCGGCTCGCAGCTGGAACGCCTGCTGGAGGAGGGGAACGAGGCGGCATTGGCGGAAGCCGTGCGGGCGTACCTCCTGCTGCCGGCCCGGTATGCGGACTATGCGCGGGCGTACTACGCGATCGCCGGCCTGCTCCTCGGGCATCTGGCGCCCGAAGGGGCGGAGCCGGCGGAAGACGACGGAGGCGCCATCGACGCGTTGATGAACCTGTCCGCGCACCGCAGCCGGGAAGACGCGCTGCAGCGGCTGCTGGGCGTCGCGTCGGACATCCTCGCGCGGCGCCGGACGGTGCAGACGGAATGCACGCGGCAGGTCATCGCGAAGCTGCACGCGTTCATTCGGGCCAACCTGGCGGGCGATCTGTCCTTGACGCGGCTGTCCGAGGTCGTCTATTTGAACCCGGCGTACTTGTCCGTGCTGTACAAGCAGCAAACCGGCCTTAACCTGTCCGAATACATCGCGGAGGCGCGGCTCGAGAAGGCGAAGGAGCTGCTCGCGACGACGCCGCTCAAGATTCAGGACATCGCCGATCGGGTCGGCTTCGAGACGGCGGGCTATTTCAACCGCTTCTTCAAGAAAAGGCTGCGCGTCACGCCGCAGGAATATCGGGCCCGGGCTTAGTCCCCGGGCCTTTGCCGCGAACAGATTCTATAAAAGAGAGAAGAAATCTAAAGATTGTTCAATCGATCCTGCAAGCGCTTCCTTTTATACTGAAAGAGAAAGAAGAAGCAATCAAAGGGGAGGATTCTTGCATGCATAAGACTGTAAAGTGGACGGCGGCGACGGCGATGGCATCGTTACTGATTTTGGCAACCGCTTGCAGCTCCGGCAACAACGAAACCAACAGCGCTTCCGATTCGAACGGCACGACAACGAACACGACGAACACGACCAACGCGACCGATACGACGAATACGACCGACGCGACGAACGCGGGCAACGGCGGGAACGCGGCGGCCGAGGCGGACCCGTACCTCGGCAAGTACGATCCGCCGATCACGCTGTCGAGCGTGCGGATCATCAACGACACGTTCAAGTTCATGGAAGGCCAGACGATCGACAACAACATGTGGACGAAGGCGCTCGAGGATAAGCTCGGCATCAAAATCAAGTACGACTGGGTCGTCAGCGGCGACCAGCCGGGCGGCCAGGGCGAGCAGAAGATGAACGTCTCCATCGCATCGGGCGACCTGCCGGAAGTCATCCCGGTCAACGCGAAGCAGCTGCAGCAGCTGCAGGACGCCGGCGAACTGGAGGATCTGACGGCCGTCTACGACAAGTACGCGTCCCCGTTCCTGAAGGAAATCCTGAACCAGGACGGTCCGGCGGCCTTGTCCTCGGCGACGTTCGGCGGCAAGCTGATGGCGATTCCGAACACCGGCTCCTCCATGGACGGCGCGGCGATGATCTGGATCCGCACCGACTGGCTGCAGAAGCTCGGCCTCGAGCCGCCGAAGACGATGGCCGACGTGCTCAAGATTTCCGATGCGTTCACGAACCAGGATCCGGACGGCGACGGCAAAAAGAACACGTACGGCATCGCGATGAACAAGGACCTGTACGGCGGCTTCGCCGACATTACCGGTCTCCTGAACGGCTTCCACGCCTATCCGAAGCAGTGGATCAAGGACGCGAACGGCAATCTCGTGTACGGCAGCGTGCAGCCGGAGATGAAGCAGGCGCTCGGCACCCTGCAGGAGCTGTACAAGAAAGGCCAGATCGACAAGGAATTCGGCGTCAAGGACGGCGGCAAGGAAGCCGAGCTGACGACCTCCGGCAAGATCGGCATGGAATTCGGCCAGATGTGGAACCCGCTCTTCCCGCTCGTGGACAACAAGAAGAACGATCCGAACGCGCAGTGGCAGTCGTTCCCGCTCGTCTCGAACGACGACCAGCCGGTGACGCCGCAGGTCGGCTTCTCGACGGGGCAGTACTTCGCCGTGAAGAAGGGCGCCGAGCATCCGGAAGCCGTCATTAAGGCGATGAACCTGTTCGTCGAGACCGGCTGGGGCGAGACGACGACGCCGGAGAACTACGCGGCCTACTTCACGAGCGAGGGCTTCGAGAAGTTCAAGATGATGCCGTTCCAGGCGTGGCCGTCGCGCAAAAACCTTGATATCTACCTCCACATCACGGCGGCGATCGACAGCAAGGACACGTCCAAGCTGAACGCCGAGGAGCAGGACAACTATGGCAAAATCGCCGCGTTCCTCGACGGCTCGAGCAAGGATCCGCTGGGCTGGGCGTACGAACGGATTTTCGCGAAGGAAGGCTCGTTCAAGGTCATCGACGGGTACGTCAGCGGCAACCTGCTGAAGATGACGGAATTCTACGGCGCGCCGACGCCGGCGATGGTCGAGAAGGACTCCAACCTGCAGAAGCGCGAGATCGAGACGTTCACGAAAATCATCATGGGCGACTCGCTCGACAACTTCGATAAATTCGTCACGGAGTGGAAGAAGCTCGGCGGCGACCAGATCGCGCAGGAAGTCAACGATTGGGCGAAGAGCAAGTAACAGGCGGCGCGGGCAGCGGGGGAAGCCGGTCTTCCCCTGCCCGTCCTGCCGTCCGAACGAAGCGGAGCAGGGAGGAACAACCCCATGTTATGGAAAAAAAAGAGCGAGCGGCTCCCGCTGCATCTGATGATTTTGCCGGGGCTTATTCTCATCGTCATCTACTGCTACGGCCCGATGCTTGGACTCGTGATCGCATTCGAGAAGTTCGTGCCGGCGAAGGGGATCTTCCATTCCAAATGGGCGGGCCTCGACAACTTCCGTTACGTACTGGAAATGCCGGAATCGAGCCGGATCATCTACAACACCATCCTGATCGCCATCATGAAAATCGTCGTCGGCCTCGCGGCGCCGATCGTCACCGCGCTGCTCCTGAACGAGGTGCGCAAGGAAGTGTTCAAGCGGGGCATCCAAACGGTCATCTACTTGCCCCACTTTCTGTCGTGGATCATTCTCGGCGGCATTCTGATCGACATTCTCTCGCCGACGGACGGCATCGTCAACCAGGTGCTGGGCTGGTTCGGCATCGAGCCGATTTATTTTCTCGGGGACAACGGCTGGTTCCGGTACGTGCTCGTGGCCACGGATACGTGGAAGGAATTCGGCTTCAACACCATCGTGTATTTGGCCGCGCTGACGAGCATCAATCCGTCGCTGTACGAGGCGGCGATCGTGGACGGCGCGGGGCGCTGGAAGCAGACGCTGCACGTGACGCTGCCGGGCATGATGCCGATCATCGTGCTCTTGACGACCCTCAGCCTTGGAAACGTGTTAAACGCCGGGTTCGACCAGGTGTTTAATTTATATAGCCCGCAGGTGTACGAGTCGGGGGACATCATCGATACCTTCGTGTACCGGATCGGCCTCGTCGATTCGCAGTTCGGCGTCGCGACGGCGGTCGGGGTGTTCAAGTCGGTCGTCTCGCTCGTCTTCATCTCCGCGTCGTATTACCTGGCTTACCGGTTCGCCAAATACCGCATTTTCTAGGAAGGAGCGAGTTTGAATGCTGGAGCATTACACGTTTAGCCGCAGGTTGTTTCTGTCGTTCAACTACGTCTTCCTGGCCTGTCTCGGCATCCTCTGCATCTTGCCCATCATCCACGTCCTGGCCTTGTCCTTCAGCTCCAGCGCCGCCGCCCAGGCGGGCTACGTCAAGCTGTGGCCGGTGGAGTTCACGCTGAGTTCGTACGATTTCGTCACGCATAAGGCGGCGTTCTGGAAATCGATCGTCGTGACGCTGAAGCGGGTGGCCGTCGGCGTGCCGTTCAACATGCTGCTGACCGTGCTCGTCGCCTACCCGCTCTCGAAGGAAGTCAAAAAGTTCCCGATGCGCACGCTGTACGCCTGGGTGTTCGTCGTCACGATCCTGTTCGGCGGCGGCCTCATTCCGCTCTACATGACCGTCAAGTACACGGGGATCATGGACAGCCTGTGGGCGATGATCCTGCCGGGCGCGGTGCCGGTCTTCAACGTCATCCTCCTGCTCAACTTCTTCCGCGGCCTGCCGAAGGAGCTGGAGGAGGCGGCGTTCATGGACGGCGCCGGCCACTGGACGACGCTGTGGCGCATCTTCCTGCCGCTGTCGCTGCCGGCGCTCGCGACGATCACGCTGTTCGCGACGGTCGGCCACTGGAACTCGTGGTTCGACGGCATCATCTACATGAACTCGCCGGACCATTACCCGCTGCAGAGCTACCTGCAGACCGTCGTCATCAACCGCGACCTGACGCTCATGTCCTCCTCGGACATGAAGTCGCTCGCCGAAGTCAACGACCGCACCGCCAAAGCGGCGCAAATCTTCCTCGGCGCCCTGCCGATCCTGCTCGTGTACCCGTTCCTGCAGCGGTTCTTCATGAAAGGCATCGTGCTCGGGAGCGTAAAGGAGTAGGCGGTTTAGCGTTGGAACCCCCGTGGCCGGACGTCTGTCCGGGCGCGGGGGTTTTTCGGCGTTGGGCGCATGGCGCGGGAGGGCGCGCGCAGCCGCGCAGGCGGCGTGGCGCCGGCGGCGCCGGGTCGCCGCGGTAGACGGGGCGCGATGGCCGAGACGGCTGCCGAGGCAGGGCGTGGCGCCGGATAGCAGCGGCGGCTGTGGCGCGATGGCGGTGCAAGCGATGCGGCCAGGCGGGGCCGTGTAGCCGCGGCAGTCGCGGACCTATGCCGTGCACGAGAAGAGGAAACTACCCTCAACATACATTTGGCGGCCACCACAGCGCTTATTTCGCCGAAACGGATCATTCTGCCGATTTGGCGGACTGGAGATCCGTTATTGCTTCCGAACCCCCGAGTTTTGACGCCGACAAAGGTGAATAAGCGCGCCTGTGGCCGCCAAAATCACAAATCGGCGCTTTTGACATGAATAGCGGATCTCCTGTCCGCCAAAAGCGAACCTTCAAAGCTTAGCGCCTAAAAACTAGCTGCAAAAGACAATCGGCCGAAAGCCGAACCGTCTGCAGCCAAGCAGCAACTCGCTGATGCTCGAATGCCATGGGCCCGCGTCCGCTTTGCAGCCAAGCAACAACTTACTGATGCTCGAATGCCGCGGGTGCGCGTCCGCTTTGCAGCCAACCAACTCGCTCATGCTCGAATCCGGCATGTCCGCCCCTGCCGGCTCGAGCTCCAAGCGCCGCCCGGATCATACCCGAATCCGATACGTCCGCGCCCGCTGGCTGCCGCTTGCGATGTCGAGCAGCTGCCGCTCGACCAAATCATGCAGCACCCGCCGCGCATGGCGATCGCTGACGCGGAGGTGGCTTTCGAGCTCCGCGGGCGAAAACGGCCGCAGCAGCCGGCGCGCGAAACGGACGGTCTCGGCCTCGAGCCAGGATAGCGAAGCGGGCACGTCCGTTGCCACGAATTTGCCGATGAACGCCAAGACCAGCTGCTGGCACGCCTTAGGCTCGTCTACGATCGAGGGATAGGCGATCGGGAGAAAGGTCCATCCGTCCAACGCCAGCAAGCAATGCCGGCGGCATAAGTCCTTGAACCGCACGATGTCCAAGTCGCGGGCGTGCGGCCCGTAGCCTTGTATCTCGATGCCGCCTTTCGCGCCACCAGGGCGATAGGCGAGATCCAGGTAACGGTACCCGTTGCCGAAATCCCGCACTTCCCACTCCGCGCGCAGATCGTGGAAGTGTCCGACCGCCGGGAACCACACCGAGCGGAGGAAGGCGACGCTGCCATGCCCAAGTCCCTTTCGCAGTATCTCGCTGCGCTGCGCGTTCGGCTCCTCCGCGAGCTGCCGCTGCATCCATTCCTCATACTGCTGTTCGAACCTCGTCATCGCAATCTCGCCCCCTGAGAAAATGTGCGCAAAAAAGCCGCCTCGCCGATGCGTCCGGTTCTCCGGATGAGCATCGTATCGAGGCGGCGTGTGCTTCACGACCTATGAGCGTCATTATAACGTAGGAGGCTGAATCGGACAATAATCTACGCCTCCGCATCTGCCGATATATGCTAGAATGAAGCGTTGCTCCGCCGCCCGATGTCGGGGACTTCGAGACGTCCGATGGGCTCGAACCGGCCAACAAGCCGGCCGAGCTGCTCGGCATCATGCATTTCACCCGGCTAGCGTGCGACGGCGCCGAACGCGACTACCTCGACCAACCGGATTACATCGCGGCCGCCGGGGTAATAAAGGGTAATGAACCGATGGACCGGCCATCCGAAGGAGGGGCGCCATGAACGTGCTGCCAAATATCGTCCGCGTGATTTCCGCGCTCGCGACGCTGGGCGCGCTGCTGCTGCTCGGCGTCGCGTTCCTGTTCAACGATACCGGCGAACCCGCCTCGACGCTGCTCGCGATCTACGGGGGTTATGCGCTGATCGGGCTGAGCGTCTTCGTCGGCAACGAGATCCTGATCGCCAAACGCGCCTTCGCGCATCGCCCCGTCCGCCGTGCGTACCGGATCTTCTGGGCTTGCGTCGCGCTCGCCGGGCTCTGCGTCTGGGCGGTCGTCGCTTATCGTTAAGAAGTCGGCGGGAGGCGAAGTTTACGAGACAAGCAGCAATCACTTGCCCCGTACGCGGCCTCGTTCGCGCCGATGCAAGCGCAACCGGAAGCCGAGCGTCCGTTCCGACAGAGGAGCGGGCGTTTTCGATTTGTTTCGACAAATGTTGAACGTTTTATGACAGGACTGATATCCTGCTCCCAATTGTGGCATAATAAGCCCAATCAAGCGCGACTTCCGTCCTAAGCGATCCCCGTCAAGACGCGTTTTCCCCATTGCAATTCCGACTAAACCAGTATACAATACTAGGCATTAGAGAGATTTCATGTTAGCTAAGAGAGGGAGAGACATCATGCGTAAACGCACGAGTATTATCGGGGCTGTCATGCTGTCGTTGACGGTGCTGCTGAGCGCTTGCTCGGGCAACAACGACGGCGGAACGAACACGGGCAACACGACGACCGGCAACGCGCCGGCGAACAACGGACAAGCGGCCGACAACGGCCAGCCGAAGGACGGCGGCAGTCTGATCGTCGCGGTAGGCGCGGATCCGGTTATTCTGAATCCCAACTACGCCGGCGACCGCGTCAGCCTGACGATCGACCAAGCGCTGTACGCGCCGCTGTTCCAAGTCGATAACGGCAAGAAGACGTTTTACCTCGCGGACAGCTTGGACCTTTCCGCGGACAAGCTGACCTATACGCTCAAGCTGAAGGACGGCCTGACGTGGCATGACGGCCAGAAGCTGACGGCCGACGACGTCGTGTTCACGATCGACAAGATTCTCGACGAGAAGCAGAACAGCTTCCTGCGCGCGAACTTCATCATCAACGGCAAGCCGATCCAAGCGGTCAAGAAGGACGACCTGACGGTCGAATTTAAGCTCCCGCAGGTCGCGCCGGCCTTCGAAGCGACGCTCGTCCAAGTGTCGCCGATTCCGAAGCACGTCTTCGAGAACGAAGCCGACATCGAGAAGAGCACGAAGAACGCGACGCCGGTCGGTTCCGGCGCCTTCAAGTTCAAAGAATACAAGACGGGCGAATACGTGACGCTGGAACGCTTCGATCATTACTTCGGCGGCAAGCCGCACCTGGATTCCATCACGTACCGCATCGCGAAAGACACGAACGCCGCCAACCTGGCGCTGCAGAACGGCGAGATCAACGTGAAATACCTCGATCCGCAGGACGTGGCGACGATTCAAGCGACGAACAACTTCGAAATCCTGCCGTATAGCGAAGGCCGCCTGTCGTACCTGCTCTTCAACGAGAACAGCGACACGGGCGCGCTGAAGAAGAAGGAAGTGCGCCAGGCGCTGTCCTACGCGCTGAACCGCGAGGAGCTGATCTCGACGGCGTACATGTCCGGCGACTACGCGGATCCGGCCAAGTCGATCCTGGCCTCGGACAACATCTACTTCGATAACGACGTGCCGAGCTTCGACAATGACGCCGCGAAAGCCAAGGAGCTGCTGCAATCGGCCGGCGCCGGCAACTTGAAGCTGCGCTTCATCACGTCGAGCGGCAACAAGGCGCAGGAAGCGATCGCCCTGTACGTGCAGCAGAAGCTGAAGGCGGTCGGCGTGGACGTGCAGATCAACGCGATGGACGCTTCCGCGTACGGCACGAAGTTCTCGGATCTCAAGTCGACCGATTACGAGCTCGCGGCCGGCGGCTACATCATGGGCTACGATCCGGACGCGTACAGCATCCTGTACGCGACGAACGGCGACGCCAACTATACGCACTACTCCAACCCGAAGGTCGACGACCTGTTCAAGCAGGGCGGCGCCGAAGGCGACCAGGCGAAACGCGGCGAGATCTACAAGCAGCTGCAGGAAATCGTCGCCGAAGACGCGCCGGTCTACCCGATCGCCTACACCAAGACGATCGTGGCGGTGGACAAAAAATACGGCGGACTGGATGAAGCCATCCTGAAGCCCGTCGTGATTTTCGAAGATCCGTCCAAACTTTATCTGAAATAAGGATGCGCGGGAAAATAAGCTGGTTCATCCAGCTTATTTTTTTGCTTCATGCAGCTGGGAGAGCGACATTATGCGACGACTCATCGTTCGAAGACTCTTGCAAACCGTGCCGATGCTCTTTTTCGTCTCGCTCGTCTGCTTCGCGCTCGTGAAGGCGGCGCCGGGAGATCCGGTACTGTCCTTCGTGACGCCGAACATGCACGCGGACGACATCGAGCGCGTCCGGCACAACCTCGGCCTGGACCAGCCCGCGTACGTGCAGTACGTCAAATGGCTGAAGGAAGGCCTGAGCGGCAATTTCGGCTATTCGCTCGTGAACCATCAACCGGTGCTCGGGCAGATCGTCGACCGGCTGCCGGCGACGGCCGGGCTGGTCGGGGCCGCCATCGCGCTCGCGGTGCTGCTGGCCATTCCGCTCGGGCTGCTCGCGGGCGCGAACCGGAACAAGTGGGTCGACAAGCTCGTCAACCTGCTGGCTTACATCGGCATTTCGGTGCCGCTCTTTTGGCTCGCGATTCTGTTCGTCTATTTATTCGCCATCCGCTTGCATTGGCTGCCCAGCCTCGGCATGCATACGATCGGCAAGAACGGCGCGCTCGACGTGATCAAGCACGGGATTTTGCCCTGCGCCGTGCTCGCGATCGGCTTCCTGTCCGTCTACGTGCGCTATATCCGTTCCAGCACGATCAGCCAGCTGAAGGAGGACTACGTGCAGATCCAATACGCCTTCGGCTCCGCCAAGCGGACGGTCCTGTTCCGCCACGTGCTGAAGCATGTGCTGCTGCCGGTCATCACGCTGCTCGGGATGTCGCTCGGCGACCTCGTGACGGGCGCGATCGTGACCGAGACGGTCTTTTCCTGGCCGGGCATCGGCTCCCTCGGGATGACGGCGGTCCGCGGCTTCGACTACCCCGTGATCCTGGGGATCACGCTCCTGTCCTCCGTCATGCTGATCGTCGGCAATCTGCTTGCGGACATGCTGTACGGCTTTGCCGATCCACGAATCAAACTTACGAGGTGACATCATGAATCGGAGCAAATGGCGCAACGTCGGCGCGGAGCTGATGGCCAACAAGCTGGGGATCGCCGCGGTCGCCCTGCTCGCCGTCTTCGTCCTGGCCGCGGCCTTCGCGTTCCTGACGAACAAGGATCCGAACGCGCTGAACGTGCTGGAGAAGCTGAAGCCGCCCGGAGCCGGCCATTGGTTCGGCACGGACGACTACGGGCGGGATTACTTCGCCCGGGCGCTGTACGGCGGCCGCGTGTCGCTCACGGTCGGCTTCCTGGCGATGATCCTGTCGACAAGCATCGGCGTGGCGGTCGGCGTCGCGAGCGGCTATTTCGGCGGCTGGATCGATACCGTGCTGATGCGGATCGTGGAAATCATATTGTCTATTCCGACTTTTCTTATCCTGCTTTTGCTAAGCGTCTACCTGAAGCCGAGCGTCGGCAACTTGATCGTGATCATCTCGCTGCTCATGTGGATGAACATCGCGCGGATCGTCCGCGCGGAGACGCTCGCGCTCAAGGAACGCGAATACGTGCTGTACGCCAAGGCGTCCGGCCAGGGCGCGCTCGGCATCATCGGCCGGCACGTGCTGCCGAACCTCGCGTCGGTCATCATCGTCAGCGCGACGAACAACATCGCCTCCGCGATCATGATGGAATCGTCGCTCAGCTTCCTCGGCTTCGGCGTGCAGGCGCCGAACGCGACGTGGGGCAGCATGCTGAACGGGGCGCAAGGCTATATCGTTCAAGCGCCGTATCTGGCGATATTTCCGGGCGTTCTCATATTCCTGACCGTGCTCTGCTTTAACATTCTGGGCAATATTTTGCGCGTCGGCTTCGAACCGAAGCTCGGCAAACGATAAACGCGGCGGCCGAAGGGCAAAGGAGTGAAGAGACCATGACAGAACAGCTGCTGACGGTCGACGACTTACGCGTCTCGTTCCATACCCGCAGCGGGGAAAATCAAGCCGTACGGGGCGTCAGCTTCCGCGTCGGCGCCGGAGACACCGTCGGCATCGTCGGCGAATCCGGCAGCGGCAAGAGCGTGACGGCCAAGGCGATCCTGGACCTGATCGCCGAGCCGGGCGAGATCAAGAGCGGCGCCATCGCGTTCCGCGGCGAGAGCCTGCGCGGCCTGCCGGCGAAGAAGTGGCGGAGCCTCCGGGGCAACCGGATCGCCATGGTCTTCCAGGACCCGATGACGTCGCTCAATCCGGTCAAGACGATCGGCTTCCAAATGGCCGAGGTGATCCGCCGGCACCGGGGGCTCGGCAAGGACGCGGCGCTGAAGGAAGCGGCCGAGATGCTGCGCAAGGTCGGCATTTCCGAGCCGGAGCGCCGGATTCGCCAATATCCGCACGAATTCAGCGGCGGCATGCGCCAGCGCGTCATGATCGCGATGGCGCTCTCGTGCGGCCCGGAGCTGCTGATCGCGGACGAGCCGACGACCGCGCTCGACGTGACGATCCAAGCGCAGCTGCTGGACCTGCTGCAACGGCTGAAGGAGGAGTCCGGCACGGCGATCGTGCTCATCACGCACGACCTCGGCGTCGTGGCGAAGGTATGCACCCGCGTCGTCGTCATGTACGGCGGCATGGTGATGGAAGAGGGCAGCGTCGAGGACATCTTCTACCGCACGGGCAACCCGTACACGCAGGGGCTGCTGCGCTCGCTGCCGAAGCACGGCGGGGCGGGCCGGGAGCGGCTCGTCCCGATCGAGGGCTCGCCGCCGGATCTGATCGATCCCCCGCCCGGCTGTCCGTTCATGGAACGCTGCCCGCACGCGTTCGCGAAGTGCAAGGCGCTTCCGCCGATGTTCGGGCTCGGCGAAGGCCATGCTTCCCGCTGCTGGCTCGTGGACGGCAAGGAGACGCTGGCGCAGGCGCTGGCGGAAGGAGGCGAGGCGCGATGAGCGAGGTCATGAACGGCGGTCTGCCGGCCGGTTCGGCGGGCGAGTTGCGGACGAAGGACGCCGGCGAGGTGCTGGTGGACGTGCGGAACCTGAAGAAGCATTTCGCGAAAGGGACGGATCTGCTGGGGCGCGGCCGGGACGTGCTGAAGGCCGTCGACGGCGTCAGCTTCCAGATCCGCCGCGGCGAGACGTTCGGCCTCGTGGGCGAGTCCGGCAGCGGCAAGTCGACCGTGGGGCGGTGCCTGCTGCGGCTGTACGATTACACGGACGGCGAGGTGCGTTTCGACGGGCATGATCTCGCGAAGCTCGGCGACAAGCAGCTGAAGCCGTTCCGCCGGCGCATCCAGTCGATCTTCCAGGACCCGTATTCGTCGCTCAATCCGGGGATGAACGTGCTGGAGCTGATCGGCGAGCCGATGAACATTCACGGCGTTCATAAGGGCGACCGGGAACGGAAGGAGACGGTCGGCGCGCTGCTCGAGCGGGTCGGGCTGAAGCGGGAGCATATGCTGCGGTATCCGCACGAATTCAGCGGCGGGCAGCGGCAGCGGATCTCCATCGCGCGGGCGCTGGCCGTGCGGCCGGAGTTCGTCGTCTGCGACGAGCCGATCTCGGCGCTCGACGTATCCGTGCAGGCGCAGGTCATCAACATGCTGGAGGACCTGCAGGCGGAATTCGGCCTGACGTACCTGTTCATCGCGCACGACCTGTCGATGGTGCGGCATATCTCGGACCGCATCGGCGTCATGCACGGCGGACGGCTCGTGGAAGTGGCGGAGAGCGACGAGCTGTACGAGAATCCGCTGCATCCGTACACGAAGGCGCTGCTCTCGTCCATTCCGATTCCGGATCCGCGCCTCGCGCGCGAGCAGCGTCCGCTGGTCTACGATCCGCGGGCTTCGGGCGAGGGCGGCGGAGACGGCGGGCTGCGGGAGGTCCGTCCGGGCCATTTCGTGGCCGGCCATGGATCCGAATGAAGGAGGAAGAGCGCATGGAAACGAAAGCGAAACTGTCCCAATGGGACGCGCTGATGCTGGAAGGGCTGCGCGGGCTGGGCTGGACGGACGAGGAGATCGTCCGCCGCATCCGGGAACGCGACGGGCTGCCGGCCGACGACAGCATCTATGAGTTCGATTACGCGCAGCTGGCGGACTTCGCGGCCGCGAACCCGGAGACGTTCGAACGGGCGGTGCGCGAAGGCTACGCTATCAAGTACAACACCGTGCGCGGCATCCGCTCGTGGATCAACGTCGCCTTCGCGCAGGAGCCGGAGCTCGTGCTGGAGGCCGGCAACGAGTCGGTCGTCGCCAAGCTGACGCCGGCGGAGCGCGAACGGCTGCTGTCCGTCCTGTCGTACGGCTGGGCGGTGCGCGAGGAGCGCCCCGGCGAGGCCGGCACGTACCGAATCGAGCCGATCCAGCGCTAACGGAGCGGACGAGCGGGTCATGGAGAGGCTGGGAGAGTTCTCGATTGCGAGCCTACTCATAAGCAGGGCGGAAGCGGGGATAAGCCTCGGAACGCATACGGCGTTCCGAGGCTTTTTTGTCTTGAGTCAGCGTGGGGGGAGCGTGTTGCGTCGCCGTACGGGAAGCTGTTGTCGCGTGATCGCCGTCTACTGGCGCGGCGTGCCGGAAGCCTTGCGGGGCGTCGCCTATTCGGCTTGGAACGCGCCGGCCGCCGCCGTCTTCCATGCTTCGCCGCGGACATTCGACTAGCTCCCAAAAAATGCGTATAATGAAGCCATTCATTATAGGCCGAAGTGAGGGTTCCTTATGATCGCGGTCCAGCGCCGGAATAAAATCAAAGAAATGCTGCTTCAGGAGCACAGCGTCAAGGTAGCCGATCTGGTCAAGGAATTCCGCGTGTCCGAAGAGACGATCCGCCGGGATTTGCAGCAGCTGGAGAAGGAAGGCATGGTGCAAAAAAATTACGGCGGCGCGATCCTGACCGACGATTATCAGCAGTCGCTCGCTTCCGTCCTCCCCGTCCAGCAGCGCAAGTTCCAGTACTACGAGGAGAAGGAAGCGATCGGCAAGCTGGCCGCTTCGCTCGTCGGCGAAGGGCAGATCGTCGTGCTGGATTCCGGCTCGACCACGTGGTGCATGGCCCGCCATCTGAAGGAAATTCCGAATCTGGTGCTCGTGACGAACGGCATGAACGTCGCGGAAGAGTGCAGTCAGAACGAAGCGGCGTCGATCTTCGTGCTCGGCGGCAAGCTGGTCACGAAATCGATGTCGCTCGTCGGCCCGCAGGCGGTCGGGGAGCTGAACACGTACAGCGCCCATTCCACCTTTCTCGGCACCTCCGGCATCGCGCTCGGCAAGGGCTTCACCAGCTCCGACCTGTACGAGGCCGAAGTGAAGCGGGCGATGATCAAGGCCGGCAGCCGGATCGTCATCCTGGCCGACCACAGCAAGTTCGAGCGGCAGGCGCTCGTGTCGTTCGCGGGCTTTCAGGACGTGGACGTGCTGATCACGAGCGACCTGACGGACCCGGGCTTGCTGCGGGAGATCGAGGCGTTCGGCGTGCAGGTCATGGTTTGTCCCGTCAAGGGCAAGCTGAAGGAGAGCCTCTGATAAGGAAGGGATCGCGAAGATGGAAACGATTCAACGAATGTTCAGCCATTTGAACTGGGCGAACGAGCGAATCTTGAGCGCGCTGTGCGCCGACCGTTCCGGCAGCGCCGAAGCGGCCGGGCTCTTCGAGCACGTCCTGCGCGCGGAGCAGGTCTGGCATGCCCGGCTGCTGGGGCAGGACAGCGCGCACGTGCCGCTTTGGTCGGAGGACGGCGTGGACGCCTGCGTCGAGCTGGCGAAGCAGAACAAGGAGGCGTTCGCGTCCTACCTGGCGCGGCTGAAGCCCGAGCGGCTGGACGACGTCGTCGTCTACGAGAACCAGGCGGGCCGCGAGTTCCGGACGTCCATCCGGGACATTCTCACGCACGTGGCGCTGCACGGCCAGTACCACCGCGGGCAAGTGAACGCGAAGCTGCGCCGGCTCGGCGGGGAGCCGGTCAACGTGGATTACATCGCTTTCGTGCGCTAGCGCCGCCGTCCGCGCAACAAAACAACCGCCCCGAACGTCAGGAAAGCATGGCGTTCGGGGCGGTTGTTTGCCTATGGACTAGATCGTTTACGAGTTTGTCCGAAGTCGCGCCGCTATACCTGCAGCATCAGCAAAATGATCGAGGACAGGCTCAGGACGCCGCTGATTAGGTACAGGAACGCGACGGCCTGCTTCGGGCTGAGGCCCGCCCGCAGCAGACGGTAGTGCGCCTGGCTGGCATCGGCCTGGTAGATCGGCTTGCCGCCGAGGAGCCGCTTGACCACGACGAACAGGTTGTCGAAGATCGGCACGCCGAGGGCCAGAATCGGAATGAAGATGGACAGCACCGTCGCCTGCTTGAACGCGCCGTCGAGCGCGATGACGGCGAGGATGAAGCCGAGGAACGTCGCCCCCGCGTCGCCCATGAACACCTGCGCCGGCGGCTTGTTGAACCGCAGGTACGCGATCGTGACGCCGACGAGGATGATCGCCATCATGGCGGAATCGGACTGTCCTTTGGCCAGCGCGACCACGAACAGCGTTCCCGCGGAGATCGCCGACAGTCCGCCGGCCAGCCCGTCCATGCCGTCCGAGAAGTTGATGACCGTCGTCACCCCGAAGATCCACAGAATCGTCAGCGCGAACTGCAGCCATACCGGCAGGTTCACGAAGCCGCCGGTGATCGGGTTGTAGAATCCGCTGAACGTAATGCCGGCGGCATAGACGATGACCGCGGCCGAGATTTGCACCAGGAACTTCGGCAACGTCGGGAAATCCTTGCCCCGCGTCTTGTACCAGTCGTCGACCGTGCCGATCGCGAGCAGCAGCAGGGAGCCGAGGATGATCGCGCCGGTTTGCAGCGTGAAGCCCTTCAGGTAGAACAGGTAGGTGACGATGAAGCCCGCGAAGATGGCATAGCTGGCCGTCAGCGGAATCGGCTTGCGGTGGATTTTGCGCTCGACGTTCTCGCGGGGCTTGTCCACGAAATCGAGGCGAAACGCCAGCCGTCCGAGCGGCGGGATAAGCAGGTATACGATGGCGAACGAAACGAGAAACGCGATGACGTACGACATGATTTCATCTCCAATGGAAAGATTTGGACGACGGGGTCCGAATGTAAGGATGCGCCAAAAGCCGTTCAGCTATTCTCTTCCTGATAAGACGAGCGGTTTCGGCAAAAGGTTTCCGATATCGGCGATTTCGGATTCCATAATATGCTAAACTAGATAAAGAAACGGGCAAAACCGACAATCGGGCAAAGCAGCGCGCGCCAAACCGGCAGGAATCGTTCGAAACCGGGAGGAATAACGTCATGACGACCTTTCAGAGCTGGCTTGGACTGGTTATTCTGATGCTTGGCTCCATCGCGGGCATCTACGCGCGCAACGTGACGGTCATCGTGCTGTGCGTGGCCGTCGGGCTCGTCCTGCTGTCGCTGGCGACGATCGCCGAGAGCGCGCAGGGCGCGTATCATCGCTCGCTCGGGCTGCCGATGACGCGGAATCAGCTGCGGACGATCCTCCGGCAATCGCCGACGTACGCGTTCGAATCCGGATTGTTCGAGGCGTACCCGAACGCGGACCGCGCACCGGGGTACCCGCTGCTCCGCTTGGACGGCGAGTACTACGTGCGGGTGAAATTATTTTACCCGTATTTGCGGCAGGAGGACACCGCCTACACGTTCGCGCTGCCCGGCCGCGCGCCGGCCGTGCTGGATTGCGAGGCGTATTACCGCGCCGGCGCGGACCTGTTCGAGCATGACGAGCGGGTCTACGTCAGGCTCGCCGCGCTCGGGCTGCGGTTTCGCGTCCGCGGTGCCCGGGCCGAGCTGTACGAGGCGGATTCCGCGGATAGCCGCGGCTTCGGCGACCGGGGGGCGAAGCCATGACGCGCATGAGCGCCGACGCCGCGCGAAGGGCACGGCTCGGTCCATCCGCATCCGCGACCCGGACGGCAATTTAATCGACATCTCGAACGACTGAGGCACCCGGGCCGCCGCGCCCGCCATGCCGATCTATCCGCACGCTATTTGCAGCAGCCAAATCTTCCAGGCGGGGGGCGCTCGTAATGAAAAGAATGTTGGCCAAGTTCCTTTTGTGGATCGGGTTATTCGGAATGCTGTTCAGGACGGCGATCGCGTTCATCGAGCGCAAGTACCAGTATTCGCTGATCGACGGCCGGCTTCTCGACGGAATCGAAATCTTGCTCGCCCTGGAATGCCTCCTCGTGGCCGCCATGCTCCTGCAAAAGTACGCCGCGCGGGCGAGGTTCTACTGGATCCTGCTCGCGCTCGGCGCGGCGGTGCTGTTCTTCGAATTTCGGGCGGCCGGCTTCGGCGACCTGTTCGAATCGAACGCGAACCGCTATTATTACGACTCGCCGACCCAGCGGTACCGGCTGCTGCTCGAGGAATCGGGCAGCGGCGGTTCGGCGGACGTCCGGGCTTACCAGGTCGAGAACCGGTTCTTCAAACGGACGTCCGACCAGGCGTTCGTGGCGCTCGGCGCGTCCGGCGAGCCGATCTCGGGTTCGGATCTTGCCGTCGACTGGACCCGCGAGAACGTCGCCAAAGTGACCGTCACGAGCGGCGGCAAGTCGCGGAGCTTCGAGCTGACGTTCAACGACAACGGCATGCTGAAGGCCATCATGGACCGGGCCGACTTATTCTCCGGGGAGAACGAGGCGCGGGCGGCGTCCTAGCCGTTCCGTCGCTTCTTGCATCCCCCGGTACCTAATCATTCGAAACCGTCTTGGAATTTCCGGGGACGAATCGCGCGCCTAAGATACCGGCGGAGGAGGGACGGCCTTGAGTCACGACGATTTATGTGGCCCGGCACGGGCAGACGGAGCGGAACGTCGAGCTCTGGCGGCCGCCGTACATTCATCCGGCCAGCCCGTGCAAGCCCGAGGTCTGCGAAGGACGGACGGACATCCTGCTTCATGGCGATATCGGGCATTATCCGGAACAGCCGGCGACCGCGGACTAACATCGCAACACGACAATCTTACACGGAACGAGGCGAGGAGCAGCATGGACATCGTATTGAAGCAAGTGGAGAGCGAAGCGCTGAAGGCGCAGTGGCAGGCGGCGTTCGAGGAACAGCGCATCGGGCGGCCGGACGGCTATTTCGACCGGTGCCTGGCGGAGAACCAGGCGGGGACCCGGGTGACGCTGCTGGCGTTCGCCGACGGGCGCGCCGGGGGCTGCGCGCATTTGAAGTACGCTTCGGACTACCCGCATTTCCGCGAGCGGCATATCCCCGAGATCAACGACCTGCACGTGTTCCCGGCCTTCCGCAGGCACGGCGTCGCCAACCGGCTCATCGACGAATTCGAGACGATCGTGAACCGGCACCACAATCAAATCGGGATCGGCGTGGGGCTGTATAAGGACTACGGCGCCGCCCAGCGCATCTATTGCCGCCGGGGGTACATTCCGGACGGGCACGGCGTCATGTACCGGGACGAGGAAGTGCGCCCGGGGCAGACGGTGCCGGTCGACGACGAGCTGGTGCTTTATTTCGTCAAGGAGCTGGATTACGATTAAAGAGGCGCCGAAGGAGGGCAATGAGGGGCAAAAAGGGCTAATGAGGACGAAGGCAGGCACCTTCGCCGCGCAGCCGCCTTGCCCGCCCGCCGGCGCCGCCGTCCCGATGAGGGCGGTCAACGACATCCCGGACCGAGAGGAGCAGCCGCATTGATCATGCCAACCCGCCGCAACGTCGTCTTCTCCGTCGCGATTTTGATACTGGCCGCGCTGCTGGCGAACCGGGCCGTGCAGCAGCACCGGGCCCAAAACAACCTGAGCGCGCTTCAGCAGCGCGTCGACGAGGCGTTCAGAACGCAGCTCAGCCTGGCGGCCTCGAGCCTCGGCACGGACTTCGACGAGGACGAGTCCAACTTCAACGCGTGCGTGGCGTCCGTGTCCGCCGCCGCGGCCTTGGCCGGCCAGACGAGCTTCGAGTCGCGCAACGACGTGCTCGACGTCGCGCTGGACCGTTTCGGCAAAATTCTGCTCAATCCCGTCAACCGGCAGGCCGTCACGCAGAACGCGCCGACGCTCCGGGCTTTGTTCGTCAAGCTGAGCGCCGATCCGGCGGACGCCGACACGACGCGGCAGCTGTCCGCGTTTACCGGCAACGTCCGATAGTCCCGCAGGGCACGCTTGGCCCGTACGAACGCGAATCGAATCCCCACCCACGAGGAGAAGCAGCCGGGCGGCCGCTTCTTTTGTTTTGCGCGGCGCGCGGCGAGGGCGGTTCCGGGCCATGCGGCTTGGCAAATGGCATGCGAAAGCATATATTGATATAAGAATAGCGACGAACGGAGAGGCGGGAGCCGGCTCCGGCGCCTGTCGCGCCTGGAGGTCAACCGAGAATGAGCGAATCCGCTTCGAAGCCGATGTACGAACGCATTTTCGAAACGCTGCGCGACGCGATCATCGCGCGCCAATACGACGTAGGGGACCGCGTCCCCTCGGAGAAGGAGCTCGGCGACGCGCACGGCGTCAGCCGCATCACGAGCAAGAAGGCGCTGGAGCTGCTGGCGGCCGCGGGCTACATCGTCCGCCAGCCCGGCCGCGGCTCCTTCGTCGCGGACCCGGCCGCGGCGAAAGAGCCGGCCAAGGGCCCTGCCGGACAGCGGGTCGTCGCCCGCCGTCCGGCACGCGCGGACGGCAAGCTGCTGATCGGGCTCGTGATCACCGATTTCGCGGACAGCTACGGCACGGCGCTCATCTACGGCATGGAGGAGGCTTCGCGCCTGCACGGCGCCTATCTCGTGCTTAGGCGCTCGTTCGGCGTTCCCGCTTACGAGGAGGAAGCCATCCGGGGGCTGCTCGCGCTCGGCGTGGACGGGCTGATCGTGTTTCCGGCGCAGGGGGAGTATTTCAACGCGGAAATTCTGAAGCTCGTCATCGCGAAGTTTCCGCTCGTCCTCGTCGACCGGCATTTGAAGGGCGTGGCGGCCGCCTCCATCAGCACGGACAACGTCAAGGCGGCCAAGGAAGGGACGCATTACCTGTTCGGGCTCGGGCATGCGTCGATCGCGTTCCTGACGCCGCCGCCGGCGGATACGACCGCCATCGAGGAACGGATCGAGGGCTTCATCCAGGCGCACGCGGAGAAGGGCATCAAGGTCGACCGCGCGCTGTGGATCGAGGACATCGCCTCCTCGCTGCCGCAGGCGAACGCGGAGGACAACCGGCGGCGGGATATCGCGAAGATCAAGGACCATCTGGAGCGGCACCCGGAGATCACGGCGATGTTCGCGACGGAGTACAACATCGCGCAGCTGGCGTTCCGCGCGGCGCGGGAACTCGGGCTGTCCGTGCCGGACGAGCTTTCGATCCTGTGCTTCGACAGCCCCGAGATCAACGGCGCCTTCCCGCTCACGCATCTGAAGCAGGACCAGCACGGCATGGGCACGCTGGCGTTCGAGCACGTGCTGAAGCTGCGGGACGGCGAGCCGCTGCCCCGCAAGACGCTGCTGGACGCCGCGCTCGTCGTCGGCCAATCGACGGCGCCGATGAAGCCGCGCCGGCGGGACGCCTGAGTCCCGCCGCGCGGCACGGCGCCGCGCGGGAGAGCCGCGCGAACAGGCAGGCGGCGGGCAAGCCCCGCCGGCGCAGCCTTAAGCGGCTTGCCCGCAGTCGCCGGAGGCTTGCCGAAGTCGCCGGAGCGTCCGCCATGCGCGCCGGATTAGGAAATTGAAGGTCGACATACCGGATGCAAGCTGATATAACAGAATTTGTAACCGTTTTATTTCCGGTTCGCGGACCGCGGGATTGACGGAAGTTTAATCGGCGCGGCGGCGTGCGCGTCTATCTTGCTAGCTTCGGGGCGGCGGCGAATCCGCGTTCCGCCGGCCGCGGACGGACTTTGCGTCCGTCCGCCGAATATGGCAAGATAAAGTGCACACATCGAACGAAGGAGAGTGGAACGCATGCGAAAGGTGCTGGTGTTAGGCGGGACGCGGTTCTTCGGCCGGAAGCTGGTCGAACGGCTGATCGCGGCCGGGGACGACGTGACGATCGTGACAAGGGGCGGCCTGCCGAATCCGTTCGGAGACCGCGTGCGGCATCGCCAGGCGGACCGCAAGGACGCGGCGGCCCTGCGCGAGGCGCTGGGGGACGCGGCGTACGACGTCGCGTACGACAACATCTGCTATCTGCCGCAGGAGGCGGAGGAAGCCGCGGAGCTGTTCGCGGGGCGCATCGGCAAGTACGTCGTCACCTCGTCGCTCAGCGTCTATCCGTTCGGCGGACCGGCCAAGACGGAAGCGATGTACGACGCGAGCGGGCGCGAGCTGCCCGAGGCGTACCCGGCCGACATCGACTACGGCGAGGGCAAGCGGCTGGTCGAGGCGGTGCTGCTGCAAAAGGCGCCGTTTCCGACGGCCGCGGCGCGCTTTCCGATCGTGCTCGGCACCGAGGACTACACGCGCCGGCTGCATTTTCACGTCGAGCACGTGCTGAAGGGGCAGCCGATCGGCATTCCGGCGCCGGACGTTCCGATGTCGTTCATTCTCGCCGACGAAGCGGCGGAATTTCTCGATTGGCTCGGCCGCACGGGCGCCGAGGGGCCGTATAACGCGTGCTCGAACGGGGAGATCTCGCCCGGCGCGATCGTGCGGCTGATCGAGGCGGCGACCGGCAAGCGCGCGATCGTCGCGCCCGAAGCGGAGGAGGCGGACATGTCGCCGTTCGGCATTCCGGCGCCGTGGGTCATGGATACGGCCAAGGCGCGGGCCGAAGGCTTCGCGTTTCGCGAGCTGGACGGCTGGCTGCCGCAGCTCATCGAGCGGCTCGCGAAGGAGGCAAGCGCGTCATGATCGCGAACGAACAGATCAAGGCGTCCGAAGTGCGGCTGACCGGTCTGGACGGCGAGGACCTCGGCGTTATGACGCGGGACGAGGCGCTGGCGCTGGCCAAGAAGCATAAGGTCGATCTCGTCTGCGAATCGCTCATGAGCAGTCCGCCGCCGTGCCGCTTGATCGGCCGGGGCGCGGCGAAGCAGGACATGAACGCGCGCAAGCAGGCGGAGAAGCGCAAGGACGGCCCGCTGAAGGCGAAGGAGATCCGGCTCACGCCGCATATCGAGGAACACGACTACGAGACGAAGCTGCGGCAGCTGGAGAAGCTGCTGGACGGCGGCTTGGCCGTCGACCTCACGGTGCGCGCGCAGGGCAAGGAGAGCCAGCAGGCCAAGGCGCTGCTGGAGCGGCTGCTGGCCGATCTGAAGGGCCGCGGCAGCCGCGAAACCGGCATCCAAACGAGCGGCAAGGGCGCCGCCGTGCGGGTCGTGCCCGCGCGGCGGCCGTAGCCGCGGCGGGCGGGGAAGCTTCGGCCGGACCGGCCGAAGCTTCCTCACATGCCATGGAAGCGTTTATTGACAATTGGATACGGCTCCATTACGATTAACCTGTCTGATAGGCTGTTGGGAGGAGGAGTGCTGAAATCATGCGAAAAATTCAAAAGGTTCTCGTGCACGAGCAAGTTTCGCAGGAAATCCAGAATTACATTCAAGAGAAAGAACTAGCCGAAGGCGACAAACTTCCCTCCGTCGAAGAGATGACGCATATGTTCGGCGTCGGGCGTTCCTCGCTGCGCGAAGCGCTGCGCTCCCTGGAAGCCCTCGACGTCATTCAAGTGGAGAACGGCAAAGGCATCTTCGTCCGAGACGTCAACACCTTCCGCTTCATGGGCAAGGTCAAGATCGAACGGGAACGCAACTTCCTGCTGGACACGCTCGAAGTCCGCAGAGCGCTCGAAGGACAGGCCGTAAGGCTGGCGGCCAAGCGGATTTCCGACAAGCAGGTCGCGGAGATCGAAGCGGTGCTGGCGGAATACAAGCGGCAGAAGGAAGCGGGGCTCGACACGTCGCAGATCGATCTGACCTTTCACCAGCTCGTGATCAAGGCGACGGGGAACCACGTGCTGCAGAGCGTGCTGGATTCGTTTTCGGTCATGTACGAGCGGTTTTTCAACGAGCCGATGGGCGACAAGCAGTTGTTCGACGACACGTATCCGTACCACATCACGATGTTCGACGCGATCAAGACGCACAACACGGAAGGCGCCATGCAGGAGTTTTACAAGATGATGGATCTCATTGAAAATAAATTGAAAAGCGTAAAATAGTACAAAATTCGTCAACATTTCGCAACTTTTTCATTGACAGGGTGTAGCGCTTTCAATATAATCAAACCTATCAGACAGGATGACTGTATGATACATCTGATGGGGGGAAATCGATATGGCAAAGCGTAAAAAGTACTCGGCTTTACTGCTCTGCGGTGCTTTGTCTGCCGGACTTTTGGCGGGCTGCGGCAGCAACAACGAATCGACCGGCGACAACGGCGCCGGAAGCGGCGACGAGCAAGTCACGCTGCGGATGATTGAAAGTTTGACCAGTCCGAAACGGACAGAACTCATTCAGGCTTCCATCGACAAATTCGAAGCCGCGAACCCGAACATCAAAGTGGAATTGATCTCGCCCCCGTTTGACCAAGCCGACAATAAAATCAGAACGATGCTTGGTGCCAAGGAAGATCTGGACGTCGTGGAAGTGCGCGACCTGACCGTAGCGGAATTCGTGAACAACGGGTTCGTCGAGCCGCTCAACGCTTACGCCGACAAGTGGTCGGACTACGCGTCCGTCAGCGCGATCTCGAAATCGGTCGGCTCCATCGGGGACAAGCTGTACTTCATCCCGAACGGCCTCTACGAGCGCCAGCTGTTCTACCGCGCGGACTGGTTCAAAGAGAAAGGCCTGAATCCGCCGGCCACGTGGGACGAGCTGTACGAGACGGCCAAGAAACTGACCGACCCGTCGCAAAACCGGTACGGCTTCTCCTTCCGGGGCGGCTCGGGCTCGAACGGCACGACCGACGCGATGATCCTGGCCTACAACGGCGACAACGTCAACCTCGAGGACTCCATGTTCACGAAGGACGGCAAGACGATCTTCTCGACGCCGGAAGCCAAGCAAGCGATGGACCTTTACCTCAAATTGTATAAAGACGCTTCGCCGCCGGACTCCATCAACTGGGGCTTCCAGGAGCAGGTGCAGGCGTTCACGTCCGGCGTAACGGGCATGCTGCTGCAGGATCCGGACGTCATCCAATCCTTGACGGAGAAGATGACCGAAGGCACCTGGGCGACGGCGCCGCTGCAAGCCGGTCCGTCGGGCAAAGCGCTGCTCGCCGCGGGCGGAGCGGGCTGGGGCATCACGGCCAACTCCAAGCATAAGGAAGAAGCTTGGAAGCTCGTATCGTTCTTGTCCAGCCCGGACGAGAACACGCAATTCTCGAAAGACTTCGGACTCATTCCGATCCACACGTCGGCGACGGAAGACGACTTCTTCAAATCCGGCCCGTACAAAACGCTGATCGACATGTCCAACGCACCGGACAAGTTCGTGAACTACAAGCCGCCGTTCGCCTACCCGGGCACGGGACAATGGGGACAGACGGAGATGGAATCGGGTCAGGCGCTGCTGCTTGGCCAGGCTTCCCTGGACGACACGCTCAAGAAATGGGACGCCTACTGGACCGACCAGAAGTCCAAGGTAGGCAGCAAGTAAGCGACGCGCGTTCAATCGATTCGAGGAGGGCGGCGATAGCCGCCCTTACTATATTCCAGAAGCAAGGCGGTGCGAAAACATGAAAAACAGGATTTTTATTCTATCGGGGCTGCTCCCCGCCTTGTTGCTAGTGCTGGCGTTCACGTATTATCCCTTCCTGAAGGGGATCGTCATGGCGTTCCAGGAGTACAAGCTGTTCGATCTGCGGAACGTCCACTTCGTCGGCCTGTCCAACTTCAAGGCGGCCTTCCACGATCCGAAGTTTCTCCACGCGCTGACCAACAGCGGCTATTGGGTCTTCTTCTCGCTGATCTTTCAATTCCTGTTCGGCCTGGCGCTCGCGCTTCTCCTGAAGAAGCCGTTCCGCGGCAGAGGCATTTTCCAAGGCTTCGCGTTCTATTCCTGGGCCTTGTCCGGCTTCCTGATCGGCATGATCTGGAAGTGGCTGTTCAACTCGCAAATCGGCGTCATCAACGATCTCCTGCTTCGCATCGGCCTCATCCACGAACGGATCGGCTTCCTGTCGAATCCGAAATGGGCCATGACCTCCGTCATCATCGCCAACGTCTGGTACGGCATCGCGTTCTTCGCCATCATGCTGCTCGCCGCGCTGCAGTCCGTGCCTTCGGAGCTGTACGAGGCGGCCGACATGGACGGCGCGACGGGCGTCCGCAAGCTGTGGAACGTCACGCTCCCGTACATTTTACCGACGATCATCGCCACGACGCTGCTGCGGGCGATCTGGATTTTCAACGACCCGACAATCATCTACGGCTTGACCAACGGCGGTCCTGCCGGCAGTACCCATATTCTGTCCTCCCTGATGCTGGACCGGATCATTTACGCCGGCGATTACGGGGCGGCCTCGGCCATCGGCGTCATCATGATCGGCATCCTGCTGCTGTACACGATCTTCTTCCTGTCCGTCACCAAGGCGGAGAAAGTGGGTGACTTCTAATGAAGCAGCGGCTCGGCACGGCGTTCAAGGTCGTATTCCTGGCGGTCTACCTCGTCGTGATGATCTTCCCGCTTTATTGGATCGTCATCACGTCGTTCAAGCCGCAGAAGGACATCTTCTCGTTCCCGCTTCGTTATTGGCCGGAGCGCTTTACGTTCGACAACTACGAGAAGATCTTCAAAATCTCGAAATTCCAGATCTATATCGGCAACAGTTTGGTCGTCGCGATTCTGGCGGCGCTGGTCGTCATCGTCATCGCCGTGCTGAGCGCGTACGTGCTGGCCCGGTTCAAGTTCCGCGGCCACGGCCAGATCATGCTCGCGTTCTTCGCGACGCAGATGCTGCCGGGCTTCATCGCCCTCGCGCCGCTGTACCTGATGATGAGCCATCTGGACCTGCTGAACAACCGGTTCTCGCTCGTGCTGATGTACACCGTCGGCTTGATCCCGTTCTCGACGATCATGCTGCGCGGCTTCTTCCAGCGGATCCCCTCCAGCCTCGAGGAAGCGGCTATGATCGACGGCTGCTCGCGCTGGTCGGCGCTCCTGCGCGTCATCATTCCGGTCATGCTGCCGGGGATCGCCTCCACGTTCATTTTCGCCTTCGTGCAAAACTGGAACGAGCTGTTCCTGGCGGCGATGTTCATCGACGACGACAAGCTGAAGACGCTCCCGGTCGCGATGAACTCGTTCATCTTGAAATTCGACGTCGACTGGGGTTCCATGTCGGCGGGCGTCGTGCTTTCGATCATTCCGACGGTGATCATTTTCGCGTTCGCGCAGCGCTTTATCGTTGAAGGCTTGACACAAGGAGCAGAAAAAGGATGAGCAACGAAGACCAGCGACCTCATGAAGACAGAGAGGGCCGTCTCGAGCGGCAATTCACGCAAGCGGCCCACGATCCTTTCGATTCCCGGCATCACGGCGCGATTCACGTCCCGCTCTATCAAAACAGCCTGTTCGCGTTCGAGACGTACGCGGCGTTCGAGGACGCGTTCAAGGATCTGATGCAGAACCACGTTTATTCCCGAGGAAATAATCCGACCGTCGCGGCGCTGGAGCAGAAGCTCGCGGCGCTGGAGGGCGCCGAGGCGGCGAAGTGCTTCGCGTCCGGCATGGGCGCGATCTCCGCGGCCGTCATGGGGGCGGTGGGGCAGGGCGACCACGTCGTCTGCGTCGATCAGGCGTACGGCCCGACGCGGGAGCTGCTGTCCGTCTACCTGAAGCGGTTCGGCGTCGAGACGACGTTCATCGACGGCCGCCTGCTCGACAACTGGCGCGAAGCCGCGCGGCCGAACACGAAGCTGTTCTACCTCGAGAGCCCGACGACGATGCGCTTCGAGCTGCAGGACCTGCGGGCGTGCGCGGCGCTCGCGCGAAGCATCGGCGCCCGGACGATCATCGACAATACGTGGGCGACGCCGATGTACCAGAATCCGCTCGCGCTCGGCGTCGATCTCGTCGTGCATTCCATCACCAAATACATCGCCGGCCACAGCGATTGCGTCGGCGGCGTCATCATGGGCTCGCGGGAGCTGGTCGACGCGATCGGCAACCAGGAGTACATGCTGCTCGGCTCGATCATGACGCCGCAAACCGCGGCGCTCGTCGCCAAGGGGCTGCGGACGCTGCCGCTGCGCATGGAGCGGCACGAGGCGAGCGGGCTGACCGTCGCGGAGCATGTCCGTTCGCTGCCGTTCGTGCGGCGCGTGAACCATCCCGGCCTTCCGTCGCATCCGCAGCATGAGCTGGGCCGCGTCCAGATGGCGGGCTACAGCAGCCTGTTCTCGTTCATGACGAACCGGCCGCCGGCGGTCATGAAGGAGTGGGCGAACCGGCTGCGGTATTTCAAAATCGGGGTGAGCTGGGGCGGCTTCGAAAGCCTCGTCACCGTCAATCAAGCCGGCAAAACGCCGGAGGACGGCAGCATCGTCAGGCTGTACATCGGCCTCGAGAGCCCGCAGGACCTGATCGCGGACATCGGCCAGGCGGCGGAGTCGCTCGGGCTGAACGACCCGGCGGCCGGCGGCGCGGACGAGACGCCGAAGCACGAGTCGGCTTAACCCGGCTCAGCTTGGCGCGGCTCGGCCGCCAAACGAAGCACGCAAAGACGAAAGAAAAAGAAAAATCGCCCTCCCTTGGCCGGTCTTCGGCCAAAGCGGAGGGCGATTTAGTTGCGTGCCGGCGACCGCCGGTCAATAGGAATGCCGGTCATGGCGCTGGTGCCGCTGCACATGTTCGCGGTGATCGTACGCATCCGTCTCGTCGTCGAGGGCGCCGTGTTCGTCGCGCCGTTCGGCGTGGTCGAACGTATGCTGCACGTTGTCGACGAACGCTTCGACCGCGTCGCTGACCATATCGATCGGGCCGCAGCCTTCATGGTCCTTCGGGGTGTTGATGCCGGCCGCGGTGTTCGAGGTCTCGTTGTACATTTCGCCGTATTCGTCCCGGTTTCGCTTCGTCATGGGCGAACGCCGCCTTTCTGCGTGAATTGGAGAGCTATTCCAGCTGCCCCCTATAATATTACCCCGATTCGGGAAAATACACGCAGCGGCCGCGCCGGCCAAGCGGCCGTCATCGCAGGGCGATGTCGTTGAAGCGGTTGCGGAGACGCTCGCTCATATGCGCTTTCATCCGCGTGACCGCTTCTTCCTCCGCCTCGGCGGCTTCCCGGAGCAGGACGATCGCGTCCGGCTCCCCGCCGGGGCGGATGCCGGCCGCGAGGCGGACGAATGCCGCCGCGACGACCGCATAGCAGGCCGCGATCGGCTCGCATTCCGGCCAGACGAGAGCGAGCCGCGCGGCATACGCGTCCAGATCGCGCTTGGCCGCAGCGTACCGGCGGAGCAAGGAGGCGAGGCCGTCCGCGTCGTACGGGCCGTCCTCCAGCCGCCGGACGATTACCTCGTAGAGGCGTTTGCCGCAGGCGTAGCCGTCTTCGGGCAGCAGCGGGTCGTGCGTTTCCCACTTGTAGATCGCCTGCATGAACGATTCCTTGTAGATGCTTAGCTCGTCGGCCTCGAGCCGCGCTTCGAGGATCTGACAATACCAGTACGGCGTCGCGTTCGAGCCGAATTCGGCGTAAGGCAGCCGCTTCAGCTCCCCGCCGGCAACGGATCCGTCGTCGTACAGCAGCGTGCCGTCCCGGTCGTCGTAGCCCGCCGCGACGACGAAGTCGTCCTTCCAGAACACGGCGCCGGTTCCGCGCAGGAGGGAGCGCTTGATCATGGCGACGGCATGCTCCCGGTACAGGGGAAACGTAGGGGCGAAACGAAAGCCGGCGTTCGAGGACGCGGCGATGCCGATGAAATCGGCCGCGAGAAAATGCTCGGCCACCCAGTTGTACGCATGCCATGAATCCGCGCTCAGGCTGCGCGCGGCGCTGAAGCGGAAGCCGTTCACGGTCATCCCGGCCAGCATCGCCTTCGTATCGCGGAACCAGCCGCGATGCGTCACCACGGCGTGCATCGCGTCACTGTACGACAAGGAGTCGCGCGTCATGCGCAGGCCCGTCAATTCCATATGGTTCATCCGGTTGGTTCCTTTCTTGCCGCGCGTGTCGGCGCGGGCGGTTCGCAGGTCTCGCTTCGGCGCGCGCATCCGCTATCGAGGCGTAAGCTCGCCCCACCGCGGGAGCGTCGCCCGCTTGGGATCCGGGCAGCGCGCGGAGATGCGGCGGAATACGGCGACGGCCCGTTCCTCCAGCGCTTCGGCTTCGCGCAGGAGCGCGCACAGCGCGGGGATGCGGTCGGGCGCGATCCGGCCGCCGCCTTCCGGGGACGCCGTCCGGCAGTCCCGGAAGGCGTCAAGCCGGCCGCGCAGCTCGCCGTAGAGCGCGGCCGCTTCGCCCAGGCCCGGCAGCAGGTGCCGCACGTCCCGCAGGTAATCCGCGATTTCCTCCCGCACCTGCACGTAATCGCGCAAAATATAATCGGCGCCGCGTTCGTCGTACCCGCCCGCCTGCAGGCCGGCGATGAAATACGCGAAGGCGAGCCTGCCGGAGGCGAGCTCGGTATCCGGAAGCGTCTTGTGCGGCGTCTCCCAGTCGCGGACGGCGAGCCGGAGCGATTCCAGCACCGCCTCCGCCGGATCCAGCGCGACCCGGCCGCCGAAGATTTGGCAGTACCAGAACGGCGTGGCGTTCAGGCCGAAGTTGTCGTACAGCACGATAAGCGGTTCGGGCTGCCGGCCGTCCTGCACGTAGAACACGCCGTCCTCGTCGTCGTAGCCGCAGATCGTCCCGAACTCGGGCAGCCAATAGACGGCGCCGACGCCGGCGTCGAGCGACTGCCTGACCCAGTCGACGGCATCCCGCTGATAATGCGGAAACGTGGGGTGCCGCGTGCGCCCGCCGTCCCAGACGGTAAGGAGGCCCAAATTCTCGATCGCGGGCGCGTGCTCGTTGCCCCATTGGCCGTAAGCGGAGACCGACAAGGGGAGGAGCTTGCGGTGCACGGTGAATTTGAACGCCATGCCGGTGAGGCCGGCGAGCATGTATTTCGGCCCTTCGAACAGGCCGGCGGCCGTCAGGACGGCGTGGACGCTGTCCACGTACGATTTCGATTGCCGCGTCATGTCGACGCGGTCCAGCATGACGCGGGCCATGCGCGATCACCTCTCGTTGGCAGAATTCATCCGCTGCAGCACGGCGGCGCACCGGCGCGTCAGCTTCTCGCGGAGCCATCTCGGCGCGAGCAGCGCGTCCCACGCGGATTCCGCGAGCCAGAGCTGCTGCAGGAAGGCGTCGGCGTCGTGGAATTCCACGACCGCGACGTCGGGCTCCGGGACGGCGCGGATGCGGTAGCCCTGCCACGCCGAGCCGGCCGCGACCGGCCCCGGCAGCCGCAGCGTGGCGGCGAACGGTTTGCGCGCCGCCGTTCCGCCGCCGGTCCACTCCGCCTCCTCCAGGCCGGCGGGATCGAACCGTCCGTCCGTGACCGTCAGGCCGGCGACGCGGTCAAGACGAAGCGTCCGCCGCCGCCCCTCCGCCGCGGAGTAGACGCCGGCATAGTCGCTGTCGAACCGCGCGAACAGCTTGAGCGGCCAGACCGTCAGCGCTTCCGTCCCCGCGTCCTCGCGGTACGTCAGCGTTACGACGGCCCGGTCGGCGATCGCGCGCGCGAGCCGTTCCGCGCGGTCGATCAGCTCGGGGGCCGCCTCGAACACCGGCAGGCGCAGCTCCTGCGCGTCCCCGCCGTCCGGCGCGAAGCGGTCCAGCAGGTCGGCGACCCGCTTGACGGAGGCGGCGCCGTCGTAATCGTACTGCCTGTAGCGGCGCGCCAAATAGTTCAAAATCTTCTGCTCCTCATCCGTCATATATAGAAGCGGAAGCGCGTATGTTTTATCCTCGTAGCAATACCCGCGGTACTTCGCCACGTAAAGCAGGGGGGCTGATAAAGAATAGGCCAAGTACTTGATGTCGCGCTGCGCCTGGCGCCTCGAGATTTCGAACCGCTCCGCGAGCGCGGCGCTGTTCGGATACCGGCCTTCTCTGATCTGACCGTCGAACCACCGGATCCGGTGCAAATTGCTCATGGAACCACCTCTTTTCATGCAAACGCATTCCGATAGGCTTATTACACCACCGGCGATGCCCGAACGGCAAGCCCAATCGGCGGGAAACGCCCGTTTCCGGCGAGGAAACGGGCGGCGGCGCGGTTAGCCCGCGGTCTCGTCGATCCGGTTCTGCGGCGCATGGATGCACCGCTTGCATACCTTGACCGCGGTACCGTCGGATTTGGCCCGCGGATAGAGCAGCTTGATGCGCGTGCGGCTGCAGACCGGGCATGTCCCGCGGCCCCGCGAAGGCAAGCTCCACAAGGCGCGGCCCCGTTTCGTCTTGGCCATGATGGACCCCTCTTTTCGTCAGGTTGGTTTTGTGATTGGCGCAGCTTCAGTGTAGAACAGCCGGTACGACATAACGCGTCGTACCGGACCGGCAATTTTTGGCCTTGCGAAGGCGGCTGTGGTATAATCACAGGCAATTCTATTTCCGTTATTCCGGAGGCGATTATGCTTAGTTTCGAACAGAAGCTTTCGATTATGGAGTCCTTCCCCGAGCTCAGCCGGAAGGACGTGTCGCTCGGACGCGTCAACTATCAGTACGAGGAGAGCCTCTACGATAAGAAGAACGTGGCGTTCCACCTGCATCCCAACGGCAACGGCTTCATTTACGCGGGCCAGCTGGCCGGCTACGAGACGGACGACAAGGGCTTCGTGAACATCCGCGATTTCGACGAGGCCGCGCTGCGCGCGCTCGTGACGGAATCGATCCGCTCCTTGTCGGTCCGCGAGCCCGAACCGGCGCTGCCCTCCCGCAAGCGGGCGGCGTCCGCGCGCGGCGGCAAGGCGAACGCGACGGTATGGCACGGCGCGGGGAAGCAGACGCTCACCTTGAAGCACGAGGACGACCTCTGGTACGTATACGCCGGAGCGAACTTGGAAATGGTGCTGGAAACGTACGAGGAAGCGGAGCAATACCTGCACGAGGAAGGCTTCTTCCTGGTGTAGCGCGGACGGCGCCGTCGGCGCCGAAAGCAAGGCGGCATGCGAAAAGCCCGGTCCCGTTCGGTTGAACGGGCCGGGCTCTTCGCGCGCGGGCGCGGCGGAAGCGGCGGAGCAGGGGAGAAGCGGGGGAGCAGGAGGAGCAGGAGGGGCAGGAGGAGCAGGGGAGCAGGGGAGCAGGTGAGCAGGGGAGCAGGGGAGTAGGGGAGTAGGAGCAGGAGGAGCAGGAGGAGCAGGGGAGCTGGGAGCATGGGAGCTTCAAGCCGGCCGCGAGGTGACCCGAGCGGAAAACGCGCCGCGCGACCGGGACCGGGCGCTCCGCGGCGCGCGGACGGGCGGACGGGCGGACTAAGCGTCCGCTCCGCGCGCGGCCTGCTTGCTCCGCCAAGCCGTCTGTCCCATCAGCTCCCGCATGGCCGCCATGTAGCCGTCCTCCGAATGCGTCCACCGCAGCCGCGCCATTTCCTCCGCGTCCGGCCCCGCGAGATAGCGCAGCCGGTCGGACGCGTCATCGGCGGCCAGGAAGATCCGCTCGGCGACCTGCCGCTCGTCCGCGTCCTCGAACGGATAGTCCGTCATCGCCTGCAGCATATGGTCGAAATACGCCCGGTACGCCGGCGGAACGGACAAGCCGTGGGAGGCGGCCATCGTGTTCGACGTGAAGCTCGTGGTGCGAATGGCGCCCGGCTCGACCAGCTTGACGGCGATATGCTGGGATTCCAGCTCGTACGCGAGCGACTCCGAGAGGCCTTCGACCGCGTGCTTGGACGCGACGTAAGCCGTGAGCAGCGGGGCGGCCGCGAAGCCGACCCCGGAGCTGACGTTGACGATCGTCCCGCCGCCGCGGGAGCGGAAATGCGGCACGATCGCCCGGATGACGTTCATGACGCCGAAGACGTTCGTCTCGAAGACCCCGCGCAGGACGTCCATCGGCGTCGCTTCGAAGATCGAGACGACGCTCGCGCCGGCGTTGTTCACGACGGCGTCGATCCGGCCGAACCGGGCGATGCCCGCCGCGATGGCGGCCTCGATGCCGGCGGGGCTCGTAACGTCGAGCGCCGCGACGAAGATCCGGCCGGGACGCTCCGCCGCTAAGCGCTCGTCCGGCTTGCGCATCGTGGCGACGACGTTCCACCCCTTGTCCGCGAATGTCAGGGCCGCCGTTCTCCCCAGTCCGGTCGAACAGCCCGTTATCAGTACCGTTTTTGTCATGATCGATCTCTCCTCTTTGTTAAGCTTTTGGCGGTGCTGTTCCAGCTTAAGGGATGAGAGAAGCTCGAAGTCAACGCGTTTCGCGGCGCCTTGGGAATCGGGGGCTTCGTTGCCCGGGCAGCCGTCCGGGCCTTATAATGGCTTAGAGTAACTCTAAGCTTAGCGGCGGCGAAAGGAGAGATGCGGCATGGGGTACACGGTCAAAGAAGCTGCGGAGAAGGCGGATATTTCGCCGTATACGCTGCGGTTCTACGAGAAGGAGGGCGTGCTGCCGAGCGTCGAGCGGGACGCGAACGGCGTGCGGCTGTTCAGCGAGGCCGACCTCGAATGGATCGAGACGGTGCAGGCGCTGCGTTCCACGGGCTTGTCGCTGGCCGAGATCAAGCGGTACCTGGCGCTGTACAAGGGCGGGGAGGCGACCTTAGGGCAGCGGAAAGAGATGCTGACCCTTCAGAGGAGCAAGGTGGAGGACCAGATCGGCAAGTTGATGAAGACGCTGGAGCGGCTCAATTACAAGCTGGCCTTGATCGACGCGCAGGACAACCGGTTCGACAAGCTCCCCTGACGGCAGCGGTCAGGTCGGCACCTTGGAAGGCAAACCCGGCTTCGTATGATTTGCGCCGCAGGTCTTTCGCTGCGGGGCATGCCGAACGCGGACGCAATAACGAATAGCAGACGCAATAACGAAAAGCGGTCGCAGTAACGAAAAGCGGAAAGCAGACGCAGCAACGAAAAGCGGACGCAATAACGAAAAGCGGGAAGGCAGACGCAGCAACGAAAAGCGGACGCAATAACGAAAAGCGGGAAGGCAGACGCAGCAACGAAAAGCGGTCGCAATAACGAAAAGCGGGAAGCCAGACGCAGCAACGAAAAGCGGTCGCAATAACGAAAAGCGGGAAGCAGACGCAGCAATCGAAAAGCGGACGCAATAACGAAAAAGAATCCTGCGCGTGCGCAGGATTCCGCTCCATAAATTGCCGTTATCTTGCCGGCGGCCGAAGGGTGATGAGCCAACCCGCCCGGGCCGAATGTCCATGGCCGGCGCGGCTCAGGCGCGGCGAGCGGCGGCTAGAGGCCGCGCTTTATTCGCCGTCCGTGGGCAGCTTCTTGCGGAGCTGCTCCAGCTGCTCGTCGACGAGCGAAGACTTCGACGGGCCGGGCGTGCCGGCATACGTCGAGCCGCTGCCGTAAGCGGCGCCATAGCCCTGCGCGCCGAACGGGCCGCGGGACGCTTCGATGTGGGCTTCCCACTGCGCGATCTTCTCCTCCATGCGTTGGAAGCCGCGGGACGCGCCGCCGCCGTCCAAAATGTTCGGGCCCACGCTGAAGCTCGGCATGGACGTGCGCGATTTGGCGGCGGCTTGCTGCATGCGGTTCACCAGCTCGTCGCGCTTCTTCAGCAGCTGCGGCAGCTCGGCTTTGGCCGATTCCAGCCGGATCGTCAGCTCGGCGATTTGGCGTTTGGCGTTCTCGTGCCATGCGCCGTATTCCCGTGCTTTCTCCTCGTAATGCAGCTTCGCCGTCAGCGCCTCGCGGGCATGAGCCTCCTGCCCGGCCTTCATCGCGTCCAGCGCGCGGGCCTCGCTTTGCTCCGCCAGGATGGCGGCTTCCTGCGCCTGCTGCTGCACGCCCTTGGCGAGCGCCTCCTGCTTCAGCAGCTCATGCTGCGCGTTCGCGATCTCGTCCTGCATGCGGCGCACGTACTGGTTCATCATCATGGCCGGGTCTTCCAGCTTGTCGAGCAGCTCGTTGGCTGCGGCTTGCGTCATGTTGAACAGGCGGTTCAAAATTCCCATTTCGCTCATCTCCTAGGTAAGGTGTTCGAATTTGGCGTTTCTTATGAGGCGTTCGTAGGTGATGCGGATTGGCCAGGCGCGATCGGCGGTTAACCGTAGTACCGGAACGGATGGTCCGGCGTCATGACCTCGAACGGCGCTTTCGGCACCAGCACGCTGGCGACGACGTAGACCAGCAGCGTGGCGCCGAAGCTGAACACGCCGGATACGAGAAGGAGCAGCCGGACGATGGTGGGGTCGACCCCGAGCCAATCGCCGATGCCGCCGGCGAGTCCGGTCAATTTACGGTTCAGCGTGGAACGGTACAGCTTTTTCATAATGAAATCCTCTCCTTTATTGGTGTGCGCTTATGTGGAAGACCTGCTTGCTTGCGAGCGTCTTTGCGACTGTGTCAACCGATATCCTTATCTTAAAGGGAACGGGGAAGCGCCGAAACGGTCCCGCGGCGGTTTTGGCATCTGGCCTTAAGGCGGGGAACGGCTACGACCTAAGACGGCCCGGCGGCACTAGAAACGCCCGCATCGCCGGCCAACCGGGCGGGATGCGGGCGTGAATGAACGGCCTGCCGGCGCGGTGCGCGCGAGTCGTCGGCGCCTCGAAACCAGGGATTCGGGTCCGGCGAACGAAGGTCGAGCGGCAGCAGAAAGAGACTCGCATCTTGCTGCTTTCACGCAGCGGACGCGAGTCTTCATCCCAATTAAATCTTCAATTAAAGCTTTAGGATAAGGCCTCCATAAAGTTTAAAGATAAGGCTCCCATTAAGCCCCCATCAAGGCTCCATCAAGGCTACCATCAAGGCTCCCCTCGAGGCCCCCATCAAGGCAGCAGCTTCACGACGGAGAAGTTGTCCTCGAGCAGCAGCCAGTTTTGCGGGAAGCTCAGGCCGAGCTTCCAGTAGCTGATGCCCCGCAGCTTCAATTCCTTCAGCAGGTCGAACTTGGCCTGGATCGAACGGGCGTCCTCGAACCAGACGCGGTGCTCCTTGCGGTTGTCGTCCCAATAAGTGAAATGGGGCGCCTGGGCTTCCGCGTCGTACAGAATCTCGGCGTTCCGCTGCCGCGCGAGCGAGATGGCCGCCTGCGGGCTGAGCGCCTTCGCATAAGGCCCGCCGTACACGTAGGGCAGCGTCCAGTCGTAGCCGTACAGATTCTGGCCCATGAGGATCTTGCCCGCGGGCATCTCGGTCAGCGCATAGTCCAACACGTCGCGGACGGGACCGATCGGGGAGACCGGCATCGGCGGACCGCCGCTGTAGCCCCATTCGTAGGTCATGATGACGACGAAATCCGCGATTTCGCCGTGAGCCCGGTAGTCGTGGGCTTCGTACCACGCGCCCGCTTGGTCCGCGCTCGTCTTCGGCGCTAGCGCCGTGGACATCGTCAGGCCCGCGGCGCGGATCGGCCCGGCGGCCTTGCGCAGAAACGCGTTATACGGCTCGCGGTCCGCCGGAAGAAGATGCTCCAGATCGAAATGGACGTCGAGGAACCGCAGCCGCTTCGCCGTCGCGACGATGTCGGCGATCAGCTTATCCTGCAGCGCGGGATCGCTCAGAATCAGATGCCCGAGCTCGTCGCTGAACTGATCGCCTTCGAGGTTGGTGACGGCCATCATCGTCGCGGCTTGCCGCCTCGCCGCGATGTTCGCGAGATCGCCGAGCGGCGGCGGCTTCACCGTCCCGTCCCGCTGGATGCGGAAGCTCGACGGGGCCAGGTACGTCAGCAGGGGCGCCGCGTCGCGGGCGGCTTCCGTCAACGCGGCGGACACCGCCGACGGCCCGGGGTCGAGGTACGCGTTGACGTACGCCTTGCGCTTCGGCGCCGGCGGAACGTACAGCCCTGTCCCGGCTTGGAGCACCGCGCCGGGCGCGATGTCGTTGACGGCGGCGAGCTTGGCCGCAGTCGTGCCGAACCGGGCCGCGACGGACGTCAGCGTGTCCCCGCGAACGACGAAGTAGTAGCTTCCCGCGACGGGAATGACCAAAGCCTGTCCGATCACCAGCGTCTGCTCCGGCGATAGTTCGTTGGCGGACGCGATCGCGTCCACCGGAATGCCGTATGTCCGCGACAGCCGCCACAAGGTTTGACCGGCCCGCACGACATGGATTTGCATGGTGGTTCCCTCCCCGGTTCGGCCGACGAATCCCGTAAACGCCTCTTCTAGCGTATTCGTCCGCTCCTCGCCGCATGACCGCGATTTCGCGCCGCCGGCCGGAGGGGGGGCGTTATTTGGCCGGAATTTGAGCGTTGACGCCGTTGATGACGGCGGTTATGCCGTTCTCGTAGCCGACGATGCGCGACTTCTGGTCCGCGATGCCCTTGGACGACGAGACGAGCGCGTTCAGCGCCTCCAGCGTGCCGGCGAAGGAGCCGCTCTTGACGCAGGCGTTCATCGTCTTCACGACGCCGGGGATGTTCTTCTTCATGCCGGAGACGGCGGATTGCGCGACCTTCGTCTGATCCCGAAGCGGGTCGATCGCCGCGAGCTTCGTCTTCAGCGCCTTGACCGTCTTGGCGGTCGACGCCTTGGCGGCCTTCAGCGCGTCGTCGCGCATCCGGATTTCCGCGCGGGCCAGCTGTACGGCAACCTTGACGGTCTCCGCCTGGCGCGAAAGGACGGCTGTCAGCTCCTTCAGCTTGAGCTTGCGGGCGTCCGCGATCCGCTTGTTGAGCGACGTGTAGAGGTCGAACAGCGGCTTGTACTTCTCGCGCGCCGCGTTCGCTTCGTTGGCGAGCCGGGCCAGCTTCTCGGCGTCGATCGCTTTGATCCGCTTGTTCGCGGCGTCCAGCAGCTGCCCGTTGCTCGCGTGCAGCGACTTGTAGCGCTCGTCCAGGCTCGTCTCCTGCCGCTGGTACGATTGCAGGGCGAGGTACTGGGCGTTCAGCTTGTCCTTCGTCGCGGCCGGCGCGGCCGCGATATGCTTGGTCAGCGCCGTCTCGGCGGTCTTGGATATCGAGACCGAGGCGGCGGAGGCCGAGCCGGGAATCAGCAGGGCGAAGGCAAGCAGCGCAAGCAGGATGGATGAAAACGCGTTCATTCTCATAGCATTTAACATAAACTTTTTTCCTCCTTTGCCGCGGATCGCTTCGGCAGAACGCAAAAAACCCGTAAGAAAGGCATGATGCCTTTGCTTACGGGTGCTTCCGTCGTAAGTGAACGCGAACATATGTTTTTGTTTACTATAACCGATCCCGCGGGGTTCGTCAAGCCGGAAGGCGAATGCGGATTGCCCGATTTTTGCGGCATACGTTATAATCAAAGCATGTAAATCGCTGGAAACGCATGCCGGATGCTTCAGTCACGCAGATTGGCGGACACGCAAATCGAACGATTTTCAGGGAGGCTGGGACGATGAACAATCAACCGGATCGCAAGCTGATTTTCGTATTCACGGGACCGGACGGCTCCGGACGCAAAACGGTGGCGGACAGCGTCGGCACGACGCTCGGCATCGCCAAGGTGCTTTCGTACGCGACGCGCAAGCCGCGGCCGGGCGAAGTGAACGGCCAGGACTATCATTTCATTACTCCCGAGCTCTACGAGCAGCTCGAAAGCTCGGGCGACTTCATCGAGAGCATCGCTTTGAACGGGAACCGCTACGGCCTGCGCGGCATCGACATCGAGCAGCGACTGGGCAAGGGCGGCAGCATCTTCCTCATCGTCAACCCCGAAGGCGCGCAGCTGCTGAAGGAGCAGTACGGCGACCGGCTCGTCCGGCTTTTCATTTACGCGGACAGGCGCACGGTGGAAGAACGCCAGAAGGAATCCGGCGTGGCGCCCGGCATCGTGCAGGCGCGCATGAACCAGTACGAGTCGGCGATCGCCTACCAGTCGAGCTGCGAGCACGCCTTCGAGAATTACGACCTTGCGCATACGGTGTTCGAGATCACGAACACGCTGGAGCACTATTTGCAGCGCAACTTGGTGGAGCGGGATTAACCGTTCCTGCCATCGCGTTTGGCCTCGGGCCGCCCCTTCGTCCGCGAAGGAGCGGCCTTTTGCGCTTTCCGCCGCGTCAGCGCCCCATCTGCGACCGGTACGCCGTCGGCGCCGCGTCCGCGAATTTCTTGAAGATCCGGGAGAAATAGAACACGTCGGAGTACCCCAGCAGCCCCGCGATGTCCATGACGCTCCTGTCCGTGTTCAGCAGCAGCTTCTTCGCCTCCGCGACCTTCAGCCGGTGCATGAATTCGCCGAGCGGATGGCCGGTGTAATCGTGCACGATCCGCCGCAGCGTCGGGACGGAGATATGATGCCTCGCGGCGATTTCCGCTCCGCTCGGCTTGCCGTAGACGGCGCCGGCGAGATCGTCGAGCAGCCGGTGGACGAACAGCGCGCGGCTGTCCGTCTCCGCGCGGCTGAAGCGCAGCGACATGTCGAAGAGCAGCGCTTCCAGCGCGAGGGCGGCGCGGTCCTGATTGGCCGGGACGGCGCTGTCGAGCAGCCGGAAGATGAGTTCGATTTTGCCGGAGAAGCTCTCGTCGGTGCCGACCGGCCTGACGGTCTCCGGCTCCCCGTACCAGCCGGCCAGCCATTCCTGCACGCGCGCGCCCTCGAGCGAGAAGTAATATTCGTCCCAGAAGCCGCCTTCCTCCGGCCCGTATTGGAACGTCTCGCCGGGATACAGGCAGAACAGCGAGCCGGCTTCCACGGGCTGCCGCGGGCCGCTCCCCGCCTGGTAATAGCCGCGTCCCCCGCCGATATAGACGAACGCCCAATGCTCGAACCGGGCGTCGGTCCGCTGCTGGATGCGGCCGGGCAAATGGCCGGCGCCTTGGATGACGAGCGACTGCACGCGCAGCTTCTTCAGATCGATGACGCCGCCGAACAGCCGGATGGGCAGCGGGCTGATCATATTATCCATGTAGGTTGGCATAATGTGCATTCTCCCGTTGGAAACGACGTGGTAAGGTAGAGGCAGGTTTAATTACGATAGTCATGCTTACGTCTTGCAAGGCCATTATAGCCGGCGTTGGGGCCGGAGGGGAAGGGAGCATTTTATCGTGGCGACGGAGAACGGCAAGCTGCGCGTGGGCGTCATCGGCGCGGGATCGATTTCGGGGTTGCATTTGGAGGCGTACAAGCGGTGTCCGGACGCGGAGATCGTGGCGATTTGCGACTTGAACGGGGAGCGCGCCCAAGCGGCGGCGGACAAGTACGGCGCGGCGCGGGCGTATACGGATTACCGGGAGCTGCTGGCGGATCCCGGCATCGACGCGGTCAGCGTCTGCACGTGGAACAACACCCATGCGGAGATCAGCATCGCCGCGCTGGAGGCGGGCAAGCACGTCCTGTGCGAGAAGCCGATGACGCGGACGGTCGAGGACGCGGAGCGGGTGGTGGAAGCGGTCCGCCGCTCGGGCAAGGTGCTGCAGGTCGGCTTCGTGCGGCGCTACGCCGGCAGCGTGGACGTGCTGAAGCGGTTCATCGACGCGGGCGAGCTGGGCGAGATTTACTATGCCAAGGCATCGTGCCTGCGCAGGCTGGGCAATCCCGGCGGCTGGTTTTCGGACAAGGAGCGTTCCGGCGGCGGGCCGCTGATCGACCTCGGCGTCCATATCATCGACATCTGCTGGTATCTGATGGGTCGGCCGAAAGTGGTATCCGTCAGCGGCAACACGTACAACCGGCTCGGCAACCGCGCGCATATCCAAAACCTCTCCTTCTATAAAGCGGCGGATTACGACGCGTCGCGCAACGACGTCGAGGACGCGGCGAACGCGGTCATCCGCTTCGAGAACGGCGCGTCGCTGATGGTCGACGTCAGCTTCACGCTGCACGCGGCGAAGGACGAGCTGTACATCAAGCTGTACGGCGACAAGGGCGGCGCGGAAGTCGAACCGGCGCTCCTCGTCATGTCCGAGAAGCACGACGCGATCATCAACGCGACGCCGCAGATCGACCATGCGAGCTTCGACGCGACGGAAGCGTTCGGCCGGGAGATCGCGCATTTCGTGAACAGCGGCCTCGGCCGCTGCGAGACGCTCAGCCCCGTGGAGGACGGCCTGGAAGTGACGCGCATGCTGAGCGCGGTGTACGAATCGGCGGCGTCCGGCAAGGAGATTCGGTTCGACTAAATTCGGTTCGGCCAAAGCCGGCTGGCCGGCCGATGGGCGGGCAAGCGGCTCGCCCCGGGGCGGCTGCGAAGCGGAAGGCTCGTTTGCGCCCGTCCCGGCGCGGGTAATTTTCGAAGAGACGAAGGGATGATGGACATGGCGAATCCGCTTAGCAATAAAATCGGCGTCATCGTCGACAGCTTCAACGTCGGCGTGCGCGAAGGACTGCGCAAGGCAAAGGACGTCGGCGCCGAAGGCGTGCAAATCTACGCGGTATCCGGCGAGATGGATCCGGCTCGCCTGGACCAAGCGGCGCGCCGGGAGCTGCGCGGCTTCATCGCGGACTTGGGGCTCGAGATCTCGGCCCTGTGCGGCGACCTCGGCGGCCACGGTTTCCAGGACGCGGCGGCCAATCCGCTCAAAGTCGAGAAGTCCAAACGGATTCTCGACCTCGCGGTGGAGCTCGGCACTCCGATCGTCACGACGCATATCGGCATCGTGCCGGACGACGAGCGGGGCGCGATCTACGCGGCCATGCAAAGCGCCTGCGAGGAGCTGGGACAGTACGCGAAGAGCATGAACGCGTACTTCGCGATCGAGACGGGACCGGAGCCGGCGGCGCATCTGAAGCGGTTTCTGGACACGCTGAGCACGAACGGCGTATCGGTCAATTTCGACCCGGCGAACATGGTCATGGTGACCGGGGACGACCCCGTGCAGGGCGTCGTCACGCTGAAGGACTACATCGTGCACACGCACGTGAAGGACGGCCGCCGGCTGCGCGCCGTCGATCCGCGCGAGGTGTACGGCTTCCTCGGCTACGAGGGCATGTCTCACGAGCAGATCGCGGCAATGGCGTCGGGCGGTCCGGATTTCGCGGAGCTGCCGCTCGGCGAGGGCGACGTCGATTTCGGCGCGTATTTCAAGGCGCTGCAGTCGATCGGCTACGGCGGCTACCTGACGATCGAGCGCGAGGTCGGCGACAACCCGGAGCAGGACATCCGCAAAGCGGTGGAATTCATTAAACGGTACCGGTAAGGTACCCGGAAAGGCGGAAACGCGGTTATGAAAATCGGGGTCAGCGTATGGAGCTGCCATCACTATTTGCAGGACGGCACGTGGACCAATGCCGACTTTATCGACTACGCGGCAAGCGTCGGGGCGCAGGGCGTCGAGCTGCTGAGCATCTTCTGGAACGCCGAGACCGACGTTCCGGCGGTGCGCGAGGCGCTGGCCCGGACGGGGCTGGAACTGGCGTGCTTCGGGGCGTGCAACGACTTCGTCCGGCCGTCGGAAGCGGAGCGCGCCGCCGCGCTCGCGGATATCAAGAACTCGGTCGACATGGCGGCGCTGCTGGGCGCGCGGATCGTGCGCGTGTTCGCCGGCGACGTCAAGGACGGCATCGGCTACGACCAAGGCAAGACCTGGATCGCGCAGGGACTGACGGAAGCCGCGGCGTACGCGCAGAGCCGGGACATCGTCCTGTGCCTCGAAAATCACGGCGTGTTCGCCGGCCGGAGCGAGCAGGTGCTGGAACTGATCCGGCAGGTGGACTCGCCGGCGCTGCGCAGCACGTTCGACATGGGCAATTTCCTGCTCGTGGACCAGGAGCCGGGGCCGTCCTTCCAGGAGCTCGGGCCGTATATCTCGCACGTGCACGCCAAGGACTTCAAGCGGGTGCCGGAGGGCACGCCGGGAACGTACCGCACGCTCGGCGGCCAGGCTTATTACGTCGGCGTGGCGCCGACGGAAGGAGACGCCGGCGCGGCAGACATCGTCGCGCGGCTCGAGGGCATCGGCTACTTGGGCTGGCTGAGCGTCGAGTACGAAGGGCAGGAAGAGCAGAAGGCGGGCACGGCCAAAGCGGTGAAGCTGCTGCACGGCCTCGTGCCGGATTCGAAGAAGCACGCGTAGCTTCGCGGCGATGCGGGTAATGATCCTTGTACGCGATCGCGACCGGTCGCCGAAAGCGAGGGGATAGCCCATGAAGCCGCTAGTGAAGCGGGAACTGTTCGGCGTGATGCATTACGTCCGGGATTTGGACCATGCGAGCGCCTGGTACTGCGAGAAGCTTGGCCTCGAGCTGCGGGGCTACGGCAAGAACGATTTCGTCGAGCTCGGCCTCGGCGGGGAGTACGTCATGCACCTGTTCAAGGACGAAGCCGCGCAGCCGGCGCAGCGCGCGTCGTTCGCGTTCGATACGCCGGATATCGAGGCGGCGCACGGCATGCTGCACGACAGAGGCGTGACCGTCGGTCCGCTCGCGCGCTATAGCGACCATGCGGCGTTCACGTTCCGGGATTGCGACGGCAATCCGCTGATGATGTGCCAATATTTTGATAATCGGGACCCCGTCTGAACGGGGCGCCGCGAAGTCCGCGGCGGTTGCGATTCCGGGCCTTGAAGGCCACGGCGCAGCCGCCGCGGGCTTTTTTGTTTCTGCCAAATACTTGCTGTTTGGTTAACGAATCGCGAAAGGCATGCAACCTTTTTCCGGGCTCCGGCGTCAACGTGTAAAAGATGGTTCACCTACCGAAAGGAGCGCTGCACATGGCCAATCGTTACCCTAAATTGCTCTCGGCCGCGCTTGCGGCCGCGGCGCTGACGGGCGCCGTCGCCGCGGCGCCCGCTTCCGCGGCGCAGCCGGCCCAAGCGCCGGCCGCCGGAACGGCGTTCAGCCAAATCATCGCCGGCAACTACTATTCCGCCGCCCTTCGCGCGGACGGCACCGTGTGGTCGTGGGGCCGCAACCTGTACGGCGAAATCGGCGTGCTCGCGCAAAACGCGGTGACGAGCATCGCGGCGCCGGTCCGGCTGCCGAACTTGTCCGGCATTGCCGCCATCGCGACGAACGGAAGCGGCATGAACGTCGCGCGCAAGGCGGACGGCACCGTCTGGGAATGGGGCTCCGTGCCCGGCCTGAAGCCGACGCCGCGTTCTTCGACGCTGCCGGCGCAGGTGCAGGGCCTCGCCAACGTCACGGCCGTGACCGCCGTGGAAGCGGGAACCGGCATCGCCCTGACCGGCGACGCCCGGCTGCTGACCTGGTCGCATGCCGGCGCTGACGGCAAGGCGGCCGTAACCGCCGTGCCCGGCACCTATAAATGGACGAATCTGATCGCCTGCGGCGATCTGGCATTCGCGCTCGATGCGTCCGGCGGCGTATGGGGGCTCGGCGTGCGCCGGGACGCGAACGGCGTAACGACGCTCGCGCAGCCGTTCAAGCTGGCGGGACTGCCGGCCATGAAGCAGCTGTCGGCGCAAGCGAATTACGGCCGGCTGTACGGCGTGGACCGCAGCGGCGGCGCGTGGACGTGGAAGCTGGACCTGTCCGCGTTCCATCGCGAAGGCAAGCCCGGGGCGGCGCGCGTCGACGGCAAGCCGGCGCGGCTGTATCCGCAGCTGAAGGCGAAGGAAGTGCAGGCCGGCGGATACGGCCTCCTGCTGATCGAGAACGGCGAGGTGTGGACGATCGGCAAAGGCCCGAACGGCCAAGAAGGCCGGATCAAGGGGCTTTCCGGCATCGTCTCGATCGCGTCCGGGGGGTACCATGACCTCGCGCTGGACGCCAAAGGACGCGTCTGGGGCTGGGGCGCGGACAATTGGAACGAGACGGGCAGCGTCCGGCCGTCCGGCGACGGGATGCTGTACGCGCCGACGCCCGTTCAGCCGGCGATCGACGTTTACGTGAACGGCAAACGGCTCTTGTCTCCGTTCCCGGCCCGAATCGACGGGGGGAACGTTTCGGTCCCGATGCGGGACGTCCTGCAAGCGCTGGGCGGCAGCTTCGCGGTCGCGCCGGATTACGCGACGACGCTGACGTACGGCGGCTCGACGGCGGTGCTGACGCAGGGCGGCGGCATCGTCGACGGCAAGCCGGTCGTACTGGCGCCCGTGCGGCGGAGCTTCTCCGGGGTCTCGATGATTCCGGCGGGGCTGCTGAGGCAGTTGGGCGTACAGGCGGCGTGGGACGGCAAGCGCGGCGAGCTGAGGCTCGCCGGCCGCTGACGCGGCGGCGCTTCGCGGGAATAGGACGGGGACGGGAAGGTAATCATGCAAACGGAAGCCATAAGCAATTATATCGCCAACATGCAGCTGCATATATCGGAAGCCGCGTACTTTCAGAGTACGGCGAGCTGGCGTCAAACGGACGTGGTATCGGATTTCAATCGGCTTTATTATTTTTTGGGCGAAGGCGCCCAGCTCAAGATCGGGGAGGAGGAGCTGTCCCCGCGGGCCGGCCAGCTCGTCGTGCTGCCCGCCGGAACGACGCTGTCGGTCCGGACGATCGACAACCGCGAGTTCTCCCATTATGTCTGCCATTTCAACGCCAGATCCGGCGATCAGGAGCTGTTCGAGCTGCTGGAGACGCCCAGCTGCGTGACGGCGGCGAATCCCGAGGCGACGGCGCGCGCGTTCGGCGAACTGGTGCGCCACTACCGCGGCGGCGAGCTGACGTCGAACTTGCGGGCGAAGCTGCTGCTGCAGGAGCTGCTGTGCGAATTCCTGGAGCAGGGCGGGGGCGCGAACCTGCGCCGGCCGGCCGGCGGCCACGTGGATAAAGTCAGCCGGGTGCTGGCCTTCATCGACCATCACCTGTCGGACGACGTGACGCTTGAGCAGCTGGCGGAGCTGGCGCATTTCCATCCGAATTATTTCATCCGGTTCTTCAAATCGGCGACCGGGCGTTCGCCGATGCAATACATGAACCAGCGGCGGATGGAGATGGCGAAGCAGTGGATGGTCGAGACGAACATGTCCGTCTCCGAGGCGGCCGAGCGGGTCGGCAGCTCGCTCTATCAATTCTCCAAGATGTTCAAGCAGTACACGGGCTCGAGCCCGAGCGAATACCGCAAGACGATGCGCGCGCAGCCGAACGTTTGACGGCGGTACGTCGCGCGGCGGTACGGCCGCATCATGCGCGCGTGCCGCCGCCGCGTTCGGAAGGAAGCCTTCGGGCTTCCGGTCCGGGCGGCGGAAGCGCTGTCATCTTCGGCGCCCCTTAAGGTTTCGGTACCGGCAAAAGTCGGGTATAGGCGGAGTAACGGATATCGGGTATAGGCGGAGTAACGGATATGTTGTGTTAAATGAAGGCAATTATGCCTAAAGCGAAACCTTTCGCGCGAAGGACCCGTCTACTTACCAACGTGAACGGAGAGGGGGTGCCGGCCATGCGGCCTATGAAGCTGGCCACGGTCGTGCTGGCGTTGACGATCTTGGGGAGCGCGACGACCGTTCTGGCGGACAGCGCGGGCCGGCATGCCCCTTCCGGCGGGCGAGGCGCCGCCGGCGCGGCCCTAACGCCGGACGCAGCCCTGGCCTGGACGCATGCCGCGGATCAACCGGGCGACGAGGATTCGACGGGCGGCGGCAGGGTCGCCGCGGACGCGCAGCGGGTGTTCTTCCTGGAGCGCGGGAAGCTGAAGGCGGTCATGGCCGGCACGGGCAAAACGCTGTGGTCGTCCGGTGCCAAGCTGAAGGCGCCCCTGCTGGCCTCGGGGGGACGCGTCTATGCCATGTCCGAGGACGGCCGGGCCGTCGAGGTGGACGCCAAGACCGGCAAGACGTTATGGACGGCGGATAAGCCGGTCCCGGACGCCCGCAAGCTGTACGCGAACGGCGGACGGCTGTACGTCCAGGGCAGCCAGGTCGCGGCGTTCCGGCTCGCCGACGGCGCCTTCCTGTGGAAGCAGGGGGAGTTTTACGGCGATCTGCTGTTCGCCGGGCATTACCTGTTGGCGTCGAGCGTCGATACGGGCGCTTACAGCTCCTACGTGCTGCATGCGATCGACGTTCGCAGCGGCAAGCAGTCGTGGCAGCTAGCGAACGAAAGCCTGCCCATCGACGTGCGCGGCGGGATCGCGTACGCCGCGCGGGAGCAGACGATCATGGATCACGCGCTGCTGACGACGCTGGACGCCATCGACCTCGCGACCGGCAAGATCGTCAAGTCCCGCGTGTACAATCCGGAAGGCGTCAATCCGGCGGCCGTGGTGTATTACGGTCCGGGACAGCTGCTGCTGCAGGGCGACGACGTCTTCGTCGGCTACGGCCACGCCGTGTACCGGTACCCGCTGAACGCGGATCCGTCCAAGGTCCGGCCCGACGTTTACGTCGCGAATCAGGCGAGGGGACTGCGGTACGCGGCCGGTCCGTACGACGGGCGGCTGCTGTTCTCCGACGGGGACGGCGTCTACGGCGTGAGGACGGCGGACGGCGCGCGCCTCTCCTACAACGCGGGGCTCGAGAAGCCGATCGCGCGCTTCGACCTCATCGGGCAAGGCCTGTACGTCGCCCAGACGGACGGGGCGCTGGCGGTCGTCGACCTCGCGTCGGGACGGCCGGCGATGCGGGTGCGGACGGACGCGCAGGTGACCGGGCCGACGCTGAAGGCCGGCGCCATGATCATCGTCCAGGCGAAGGGCAGGCTGCTCGCGTTCAAGGAGCCGGCGGGACTGTCGGCGTAGCGAGCGGGCTGAGACGGAATGCCCGTGCGTATAGAAGAGCGGAAAACGGCAAACTAAGGAGCGGCGTCCCCGGCGGACGGCGCTCCTTTTGCGTTCCCGCCGAGGCAGCCGTTCATAAGGGGAAGCGCCGGATAAACTTTCGCTTTTCAAACGGTTTTTAATTGTTTAAAATAACATTGTATAAAATCAAACGAGGTGATTCGTGATGAGCGTTTTCGATTTCACGGTCAAGACGTCCCGCGGCGAAGCGAAGCCGCTGGCCGATTACCGCGGCCAGGTGCTGCTGATCGTCAACACGGCGACCAAATGCGGCTTCGCCCCGCAGTTCCGGGAGCTGCAGCAGCTGCACGAGAAGTACAAGGACCAGGGACTTACGGTGCTCGGCTTTCCTTGCAACCAATTCCGCGAGCAGGAGCCGGTCAAGGACAGCGAGATGCAGGAAACGTGCCAGATCAACTTCGGCGCAACGTTCCCGCTGCTCGGCAAGATCGACGTCAACGGCCAGAACGCGGACCCGCTGTACCGCTATCTGAAGAAGGAAGCGCCGGGCTTCTTCGGCTCGTCCATCAAGTGGAACTTCACGAAGTTCCTCGTGGACGCGGAAGGACGCGTCGTCAAGCGCTACTCGCCCGCGACGAAGCCGCTGAAGTTCGAAGCGCACATCCAGAAGCTGCTCGCGGGCGCCAAGAAAGGCACTCCGACCGGCTAAGGGCAGGCATGCAGGGCGCCCGCGGGCGGCCCGCGGCGGGAGCAACGGCGTGCCGGGCCTGCGCGGGGGTGCGGTCTTGCCGCGAGCCGACTGCGGTGGGGGCCAGTCGCGTGCCGGGCACGATACCCCGGCCGTGGCCGTTTTCGATATCGCCGGCCGATTTCGCGGACAGGAGATCCGCTATTTCGGCAAATTGGCCTTGTTTCGCCATTTGGCGGCCATGAGAGCCGTTATTCGCCATCATTGCGCCCCAATTAGAGCCCCGGAGCGCAAATAACGGAACGTGTGGCCGCACAATTGGCGATTACTCGAAAAAGCGAGCAATAGCGGCGCTCCTGTCCGGCAACGAGGCACAACCCGGCGAACAGCCGCTCGTGCCCGTTTCGGAGCCGGCCTGCGCGAGTCGATACGGCTTCCGACGCACGATGACCTTGGCAACTGCCTAACCAAGCAGCGAGTGCGGGCCTTCGGGCCGCAACTCGCAGCTCAAGCTGCCTGCCCCGCGCCTTCAGCGCCCGCTCAGACCAACCGGCTCCCCGGTTGGTCTTTCTTCCTGCCCGCGCGTTCGGCGCCCGTTCAGACCAACCGGCTCCCCGGTTGGTCTTCTTCCTGCCCGCGCGCCCGGCGCCCGCTCAGCCCAACCGGCTCCTCCGGTTGGTCTTTTCTTCCTGCCCCGCGCGTCCGGCGCTCGCTCAGACCAATCGGCTCCCCGGTTGGTCTTCTTCCTGCCCGCGCGTTCGGCGCTCGCTCAGACCAACCGGCTCCCCGGTTGGTCTTTCTTCCTGCCCGCGCGTCCGGCGCCAAGCCGCCTCTTCCGGCGCGGCTTTTTTCGCGGATGGCGCGATTTTCCGCGCGTCCGGCGCCGGAAAAACGCATGCCGGCATGCATCCGGCGAAAAAGGTGAAGTCGCCGAAAAAATCCCATTGAGCGCGGCGCGGGCGCGTTTTATCCTTATACAAAAGCGTTCGACGGAAAAAAGCGAAGGATCGGCGAGAAACGGGAACATTCGCCGCTGGCGTCGATTTCCGGTCGGACGGCGGTAGAATTACGCAGGCGAATGGTGTAAAATGGACATTTCTCGGGATTCGCGCCGACATGTCAGCTAATCTGCCATCGCATCGCCGGCTCCGGCAGGATCCGCGGTCCATGCGGACGATCTCGTTTTCTTCCTGGCAGGATGAATGTCGGCGCGTGGCCGGAAAGGCGGAGGAGATCCATGAACAGCAGCTGGTTTCGCAAATTGCTCTTATCTTATCTTCCCGTATTCGTCGTGGTCGTGACGATTCTGTTCGTCGCCTTCTTCCAGTCGCTGAGCGAGCAGAACCGGAAGGAGGCGCTGAAGGCCAACGCGTTTCTGGCGGAGCAGGCCGTGCGGTACGCGGACAATTCTTTGAAAGCGCTTGATTACCAGGTGCTGCGCGACACGCTGTCTTCCGCCGACCTGAAGCGGTTCTTCCGCACGAACGGCGACGACGTCTACGGCAACATCCAAGCGACCAAGAAAATCGACGACTGGAAGCTGAATTACGGCATCATCGATTCCGTTTATTTCATTCGGGCGAAGGACCGGTTCGTGCTGGGCGACGGAGCGGGGCAGCGCGCGGACTTCCCGGACGAGCCGTTCATCCGGCCGTATCTTGAGGGCCGAGAGGTCGCCGAGAAGTGGTCGGGGAAGCGCGCCTTCCGGCCGTACGCGGCAAGCACGCCGGCGGACGTGATCTCGCTCGTGCAGGGCTATCCGCTGTTCACGACCGACAAGCAGGGCTACATCGTCGTCAACGTCAGCTTGGCGAAGCTGAAGCAGACGATCGCGCCGATGTACAACCCCGAGCAGACGTTCATCCGCATCGGCGACCGGGACGGCGGCGTCCTGATGGACGACCTGCCCGTCGGGCAGCGGACGCGTAGCGTGCTGTCGCGCTACGTGTCGCCGTACACCGGTTGGGTGTTCGAGAGCGGTCCGGCGAGCGGGGGACTGTCCAAGTTCGCGCTCGACTTCTACAGCATCTGGATGATGACCGCCGTCGCCGTCGTGCTGCTCGGCGTCGCGTGGGTCGTGCACGTCACGCGCCGCAATTACCGGCCGATCAGCCAGCTGGTGTCGCTCATCCGGACGAGCGCGCTGCTGAAGCACGACATCGGGCCGGGCCGCAACGAGTTCGGCTTCATCCGCGGTGCGCTCGAGCACCTGATGGAGGAGACGACGCGAACGCGGCAGAAGGACAAGGAAACGATCATTTTAAGGAAGAAGCACCGGTTCCAGGAGGCGGTCGAAGGCATGGGGCCGATCCGCGAATCGGAGTGGCAGACGGATCTGCTAGCCTTCCATATCAACCCTGCCGGGGCGCTGGCGTTCATGCTGGAGCTGGAGATCGACCGGTACGCGCGGTTCGCCGAACGTTACGGGCTGCAGGATCAATCGATGCTGAAATTCGTCGTCTCGAGCGTGACGCAGGAGATCGCCGGCTTGGAAGGCGCCTCGGCTTGGGCCGAATGGGTGTCCGACCGCCGGCTGTCGGCGATCGTCTGGGTGCGAGGCGGCGAGGACGGGGGAGCGCTGAGCGCCGTCATCGGCGAGCAAATCGTGGAATGGGTGCGCGCGAACCTGTCGTTCACCGTCACGGCCGGCGTGCACGGCATGGCGGCGAACCTCGAGGAGATCCGCCGGTCGCACGCCATCGCGCGCAATCTGCTTCATCATAAAGCGGTGCTCGGCACGGGGCGGCTGCTCGTCTCGGCGGACGCGGACGGAACGGACTACCGCGCGCACGATTATTTCGGCACGATCCATGCGCTGACGCAGGCGATCCGGCTGGCCGACGGCGCGTGGCGGAAGCGGCTGGACGAGCTGTTCGGCCAAATCGCGGACGCCGTCTCGTCGCGCAAGGAGATCGAAAGCTTCATGCAGTTCCTGCACCAGCAGTTGAACCGCGCGTTCCTCGAGCTGTCCAAGGATTACCGGAACGTCTGGAAGGAAGCCGACGACGAGCTGCTGGAGCTGCTCGGCGACTGGGAGACGCTGGCCGAGCTGAAGCAGGGCTGCACGCTGATCTTCGAAGCGGCCGCCGGCCGGCTGCAGGCGCTGAAGGATTCGCAGCGGACCCGCACCGTCATCGCCGACATCCGGGCGTATATCGAGGACGATTATTCGAACCCGGAGCTGTCGCTCGATTACTTGAGCGACAAGTTCGCGATTCACGCCAAGAACATCAGCAAGCTGTTCAAGGAGGAATGCGGCTGCAATTTCGTCGATTTCCTGATCGGCTTGCGGATGGACAAGGCGAAGCAGCTGCTCCTCTCGACGGGCGACTCGCTGCAGGAGATCAGCGCGCAGGTCGGATATTTCAACTATAATTCCTTCAACCGGGCGTTCAAGAACGTGGCCGGCTTCTCGCCGAGCGATTACCGCAAGCAGCAGGCGGCCCGATAGACAGCGCAACCTCGGAATCGCCCGACCACGGCGGCTTTCGGGGTTGTTTACGTTTCGAGCGATAAGCACGGCAGCCGGCTCACGGCAGCCGGCTCGCGGCGGGCGGCACTGCCGTCGGATCGCCGCGTCCCGTCCTGGCGAATAACGCGAAGCGTAGAAAAACGAGAAGTCCCCGCACCGGCTCATCCGCGCCCGTCCCGGCTTACCCGCGCCCCGTCCCGTCCCTGCTTACCCGCGCTCCGTCCCGGCTCACCGCGCCCCGTCGCGCGGCGCCGCTGGAGAAAATTGCATGCTCCGCGAATCATACGCATTGCCGGTTCGCGGCGCGGCGGGCTAGAATCGGGCTATCGATCGGCAACGGCCGGCGCCGACGCGCGCCGACGCCGGGATCGCCGAGCGGGCATGATTCTTAGCGAAGGAGAGCTGCGGATGGCGCAAGCCTGGATCAAAGCGAAGCGAAGCTGGGAGCTGTATCTCCTGGTGCTGCTTCCGGTACTCTATCTGATTATTTTCCAATACATCCCCATGTTCGGGGTGGTCATCGCCTTCAAGGATTTCAACGTCGTCAAAGGGATTCTCGGCAGCCCGTGGGCCGGCTTCAAGCATTTCCACGAGCTGTTTCGCTCGCCGAACTTCCCGCTGCTGATCAAGAATACGCTGCTCATCAGCCTGTACTCGCTGCTGGCGGGCTTCCCGATTCCGATCCTGCTGGCGCTGGCGTTGAACGAAATTCGGACGGGCTTCTTCAAACGGTCCGTGCAGATGATTACGTACGCCCCCCATTTCGTCTCGACCGTCGTCATGGTGTCGATCATCATTCTGATGCTGTCGCCGCACGTCGGGGTCGTGGACCGGGTGCTGACGTTCTTCGGCTGGTCGTCGACGAACTTCATGGGCGAGCCCAAGCTGTTCAAGTCCATCTACGTCTGGTCCGGCGTCTGGCAGGAGATGGGGTACGCGTCGATCATCTACATCGCCGCGCTGGCCGGCGTCGATCCGTCGCTGTACGAGGCGGCGCGCATGGACGGGGCGTCCCGGTTCAAGAAAATTCTCCACATCGATCTGCCGTCGCTCGTTCCGATCGCGGTCACGATGCTGATCCTGAGCTTGGGCAGCGTCATGGCGGTCGGCTTCGAGAAGATCTACCTGATGCAGAACCCGCTCAACCTGAGCACGTCGGAGGTCATCTCCACCTATGTCTACAAGGTCGGCCTGGTCGGCGCGAACTTCAGCTTCTCCTCGGCGGTCGGACTCTTCAATTCCGTCATCAATCTCGCGCTGCTCGTCGCCGTCAACGCCGTCGCCCGCCGCGTGTCGGACAACAGCCTATGGTAGGAAGGAGGCCGCCCATGCCGGCCAACGTCAAGATTCGGGAACCGTTCGGCGACCGCCTGCTGCTCGGCGCGATCTACGCGCTGCTGGGCGCGATCACGCTGACCGTGCTCTACCCGCTGCTCTATATCCTCAGCTCCTCGCTCAGTTCGCCGAACGCGGTCGTGTCCGGGCAGGTGTGGCTGGTGCCGGTGGAGTTCTCGCTGCGCGCGTACAAGTCGATCTTCCAGAGCTCGCAGCTGATGCTCGGGTATTACAACAGCATCGTGTACACCGTCGTCGGCACGTTCATCAACGTCGCCTTCACCGTGCTGATGGCGTTCCCGCTGTCGCAGCGGACGATGGCGGGCCGCAAGTACGTCATGATCCTGATGATGATCACGCTGTTCTTCAGCGGCGGGCTGATTCCGACGTACCTGCTCGTCAAGAACCTGCACATGCTGGACACCCGCTGGGCGCTCTGGCTGCCCGGGGCGTTCTCCGTCTTCCAGGTCATCATCGCGCGCACCTTCTTCATGGCGTCGATTCCGCAGGAACTGCAGGAGGCCTCCCAGATCGACGGCTGCCGCGACACCCGGTATCTATGGAGCATCGTGCTGCCGCTGTCGAAGCCGATCCTCGCCGTCATGACGCTGATGTACGCGGTCGGCCATTGGAACGCCTACTTCGACGCCCTCATCTACCTGCGGTCGGAGCATCTGTTTCCGCTGCAGTACGTGCTGCGCAACATGCTCATCCTGAACGCGGCCGATCCCGAGATGCTGGCCAACACGGCGCAGCAGCTGCGCGACAAGGGCTTCGAGCAGGTGCTCAAGTACGCGCTGATCGTCGTCGCCTGCGTGCCGGTGCTGATCCTGTACCCGTTCGTGCAAAAGCATTTCGTCAAAGGCGTCATGATCGGCTCCTTGAAAGGCTGACGGCGGCGGGAACGGCGGACGCGGCGAATAGTAAGCACGGAGGTGAGGCGCGGCAGAAGGCGGCGAGACGTTCAAGGAAGGCAAGGGGGAGGCCGGCCCGGATACGCGGGGGGCGGACCGACATTCGTACGATCCAAGGAGGAGAGGGCAGGTTGAAAAAGTCCATATGGGTATCGCTTATGCTAATCGTGATCACGAGCCTCGCGTTATCGGGCTGCGGAGGGAGCGGTTCGGACAACGCCGGCGGTGCGTCCGGCACGGCCGGTTCGGCGGCGCCGGAAGGGACGGCGTCGAAGCCGGTGACGATCGGGTTCTTCGCGCCGCAGGGGAAGGCGCCGCTCGAGGATAACGATTACACGAAGTACGTCGAGCAGAAATTCAACGTATCCATCAAGTGGGACCTCGCGCCGACCGACGCGCTCGTCGACCGGCGGCAGCTGCTGCTCGCGAGCGGGGACTATCCGGAGGTGTTCCTGGAAGGGAAATTCACCAACGCGGACCTGCTGACGTACGGCAAGCAGGGCGTGCTGATCCCGCTGAACGGCCTGATCGACAAATACGCGCCGAACCTGAAGGCGATGATGGACAAGAAGCCGTACCTGAAGGAAGCGATGACGGCGCCGGACGGCAACATCTACGGCATTCCGCGCTTCAACGAATGCTATCACTGCACCTTCTCGCAGAAGTTCTGGATCAACAAGGAATGGCTCGACAAGCTCGGCTTCTCCGTGCCGACGACGACGGACGAGCTTTATGCCGTGCTCAAGGCGTTCAAGACGAAGGATCCGAACGGCAACGGCAAAGCGGACGAGATCCCGCTGACCGGCGCGCCGAACAAGTACGTCTGGAACGGCAACATCGACGCCTACCTCATGAACGCGTTCATCTATAACGATAACGACAAATATTTGACCGTCGCGGACGGAAAGGTCGATTTCGCGCCGAACAAGCCGCAGTGGAAGGAAGGACTCGCCTACATGCACAAGCTGTACGGCGAGGGCTTGATCGACAAGGCGTCGTTCACGCAGAACGATCAGGCGATCGGCCAGCTCGGCAACCGCGAGGGCGACGAGGTCGTCGGCTCCATCACGACGGCGCTGCTCAGTTACCTCGTAAACACATACGACGACACCATCACGCGCCACAAGCATTGGGTCATCGTGCCGCCGCTGAAAGGGCCGGAGGGCGTCCAGCTCGCGGGGATGTCGCAGGGCTTCGGCGAGTTCGCGATGGCGATCACGAACAAGGCGAGCGAAGCGCAGCAGATCGCGGCGATCCAAATCGCGGATTACGCCTTCAGCGAGGAAGGCGCGCTGCTGAGCGAATACGGCGTCAAGGAGGGCATCGGCTGGAAGAAGGCGGAAGCGGACGAGAAGAACATCGACGGCAAGCCGGCCAAGTACAGCTTCTCCAACCTGCAGCCGGTCGACCCGAACGTCGTGCGCAACGACAGCTGGACGCTGCTCGGGCCGAAGGACCTCTCGAAGGACTTCCGCGACCTGTTCGCGACGGCGCAGGATCCGCTGACCTCCGCCGGCTACGAGAAGCGTCTCGCCGACGCGACCAAGACGTACGCGCCGTACGCGCCGAAAGCCTTTTATCCGTCCAGCACGTTCATCCGTCCCGAGGACACGGACACGATGGCGCAGCTGTCGACGTCGATCAAGGACTACGTGCAGTCCAACATGGCGCAGTTCATCATCGGCGACAAGAGCCTGGACAAGGATTGGGACGCGTACGTGAAAGGGTTCGACGGCTTGAACCTCCCGCAGTACGTGCAGATCTACCAGTCGGCCCTAGAGAAAAAGTAAACCGGCGCATGCGCTCGAGCCGGCCTTCGGGCCGGCTCTCTTGTTTCGGAGCTCCGGGGCCGTCCCGAGGGAGGCCCGAGCGATCCGAATGAACGGAAAGACGGAACGCGGCGAACGGGCGAAGGAAGCCGGCAGCCCGCCGTCGAAATGATTCCATGCAGAGCGACAATAATCGAAAGGCGGGCTGACGATGACAACGGAAACGAATCCGCGCGTCGTGCCGACGGCGAAGCAATTGGCGTTTCAAGATTGGGAATTCGGGCTTTTTCTGCATTTCGGGCTGCGCACGTTCTATGAGGGGTACGCGGATTTCGACGAGCGGCCGATGACCCCGGAGGCCTTCGATCCGGCTCGGCTGGACTGTGAGCAATGGATCCGCGCGGCCAAGGAAGCGGGGATGAAGTACGCGGTGCTGACGGCGAAGCATCACGACGGATTTTCCAACTGGCCGTCCAAGTACAGCCGGTTCACGGTCGCGGCTTCGCCGTGGAAGGACGGCCGCGGCGACGTCGTGCGCGACTACGTCGACGCCTGCCGGAAGCACGGCTTGAAGGCGGGGCTGTATTATTCGCCTTTCGACGGCTCGGCCGACTTTTACACGCAGGACGCCAAGGCGTACGACGATTACTTCGTCAACCAGATCACGGAGCTGCTCTCCGAATACGGCGACATCGACATTCTGTGGTTCGACGGCTGCGGCTCCGAGGACCACGCATACGATTGGAACCGGATCATCGGCACGATCCGCGGGCTGCAGCCGGAGATTCTGATCTTCAACATGGGCGATCCCGACTTCCGCTGGGTCGGCAACGAGGACGGCATCGCGCCGGTGCCGTGCTGGAACGTCGCGGATTCCGCGGACTTCTCGATCTACACGGAGGAGAAGGAACGGTTCGGCGAGCGGCTGTGGCTGCCGGCGGAATGCGACGTGCAGATGCGGGCGAACGGCAAGAGCTGGTTCTACAGCGACGAAGACGAGCATCTCGTCAAGAGCGTCGACGAGCTGATGGGGCTCTACTACTTGTCCGTGGGGCGCGGCGCGAATCTGCTGCTCAACATCGGCCCGAACCGCGAAGGCCTGTTGCCGGCCAAGGATACCGCGCATCTCGCGCGCTTCGGCGAGGAGATCCGCCGCCGCTTCGGCTCGCCGCTCGCGACGCTCGCGGACTTCGCGCGGGAGGGCCGCCAGTGGCGGTACGACGCGGAGAAGCCGCAGCTGATCGACCACATTATCCTCCAGGAGGAACTGGCGGGTGGCGAGCAGGTGCAGGCGTTCACCGTGTCGATCGTGTCGGCGAAGTCCCGCCGGCTCGTCGCGATCTACGAAGGCCGCAACATCGGACATAAAGCGATCGTCCGCATCCCGGCGGTCAAGGCCGCCGGCGTCATCGTGGAAGTGACGTCGAGCGAAGGGGAGCCGGCGCTGCGCGGGCTTTCGGTCCATTACGCGGGCGACCCGGCGCTGGCGTTCTAGAGGCGCGGGGTACGGGCAATCGGGCATAACGAAGGCGTCTGCCGTTATCGGCAGACGCCTTTTTTCGCGTGCATGCGCGCCGCGCCCTTACGCGTCCGGCGAGCTCTCGTCCACGATCCGGTGCCCGTGCGTGTACACGTTCATTTCCTGCCCGCGGATGAAGCCCGCGCAGGTAATGCCGAGGTCGTCGGCGAGCTTCAGGGCGAGGTCCGTCGGCGCGGACTTCGACAGCAGGAAGCCGACGCCGATCTTCGCCGCCTTCAGGACGACCTCGGAGGAGATCCGGCCGCTGAAGGCGATGATCTTGTCCGCGACGGGCATGCGCGCCCGCAGGGCATAGCCGAACAGCTTGTCGAGCGCGTTATGCCGGCCGATGTCGGTGCGCGCGGCGAGCAGCTCCGTCGCCGTGCAGAGCGCGGCGTTGTGCACGCCCCCGGTCAGCCGGAAGTCGGCGGACTCGAGCTGCAGCAGCCGCATGAGCGCCATGCACTGGCCCGGCGTCAGCGTCATCCGCGTCATCGACGTCCGCGCCGTGCGGGCGTCGCTGCGAAAATAAAACTGCCGGCTCTTCCCGCAGCAGGAGCCGATGAACCGCTTCGCGTAGTCGTCCTTGCCCGTCGACTGCGGGCGGTGCAGCGACGCGTACGCGTAGCCGCGCGCCTCGTCGATCCGCAGCTCTTTCACGTCCGCCGCTTCGAGGATGATGCCCTCGGACGCGAGGAAGCCGATCGCGAGCTCCTCCAGATCCGTCGGCGAGCAGACGATCGTGGCGAATTCTTCGCCGTCCACCTCCAGCGTCAGCGGGTATTCCGACGCGATGTCGTCCTCCCGCTGGATGGCTGCGCCGTCCGCGTACTTGCGGATCGGCCAGGTCGTTACGATACGGGGCAGCATGCCGTCTCCTCCTCTCCTGTCGCCGGGCCTCGGCCGGCGTCCGTTCCGCGAGGCGCCGCGCCCGCGCGGCGCCGTCCGTCATGTCGACGCATGGCGGCCCTCTTCTTCGTCCGCTTCATGGTCCAGCTCGGCGATGCGCTTCTCCACGTAGCGGGTATCCTTCAGCGCATGGTACGTGTCCGCGCGCTCCAGGACGACCGCCGCGTTGTATTCGGGGATGCCGGCATGAGGTTCGTACACCTTCTTCGGAATGAGCGCGTTGCATTCGGGCCAGAAGAGCTCCAGGTTGCCCGGCGCGACGGAGGCGAATTTGGCCCGGCCGTGGAACGTGCCGCTGGCATTGTAGAGCACGACCGGGTCGCCTTCCTTAATGTCGTGCTTCGCGCCGTCGTTTGGGTGCATGAGCACGTCGTACCGGTCGGCCCCGTTGAACGCGTCCTTGTCGCTGTAGATCATCGAGTTGAACTGCTTGCCCCGGCGCGAGGTCACGTAGAAATGTCCCTCGGGCTTGCGCAGCTCCGGCAGCTCGATCGGCAGCAGCTGGCCGCGGCCGTCCCGCGTCGGGCAGACGCCCCCTTCGCACAGCCACGCGCCGCCCCATTGGAACACGTCGCCGCGTTCCTTCAGGAACTGGATGCCGTCGTAATTGGGCGCGGCGAGCGCGATTTCCGAGCGCAGCGCCTGGGCGCTCCGGAAGACGACCGCCTTGGCGCGCTCCGGATACACCCGGGATGCCAGGTCGCCGTAGATGGCCCATTCCGCGCGCGCTTCCTCAATGCGGGGACCGGCGATCTCCGGCGAGAAATACACCATCCGCTCCGTGGAGGTGGACGTGCCGCCGCCCGGCTGCTCGTAGCGGGTCATGGCCGGGAGGACGACGACCGCCTCCCGCGCGTCGGCGAGCGTCGACGTGTTCAGGACGATGTCCTGGTGCACGCGGATGTCGACCGCCTCGAGGCACGCGCGGACGAAGTCCGGGTCCGGCATCGTCTCGAGGAAATTGCCGCCGGAGGTGTAGAACACCTTCAGCTTCCGTTCGTGGTCGTCCGGCAGCATCGCGTTCTCCAGCGTGACGCCGACGATGTCGCCCTGCCAGCGCGGGAGCGGGAAGCCCCAGACGCCTTCGATGCGCGGGATGTCCATCCCCTTGAATTCGCCGCCGGGCAGGCTGAACGGATCGGCCCCCATCTCGCCGGAGCCCTGCACGCCGCTGTGGCCGCGAATCGGCATCAGGCCGCAGTGCTCGCGGCCGAGGAAGCCGCGCAGCAGCGCCAGGTTCGCGACCTGCGAGATGTTGTCCGTGCCGAAGCGGTGCTGCGTCAGCCCCATGCTCCAGACGAAGACGCCGGACTTCGCGGCCGCCAGCAGCTCGGCGAATTCGGTCATCCGCGCGCGGGTCAGGCCGGAGGAGCGCTCCAGCTGCGCCCAGTCCTGGCGCTGCGCGTGCGCGCGAAGAGCGTCGTAGCCGTTCGCGTGCTCGCGGACGAACGCATGGTCGACCGCGGAGCCGGGCTTCGCGGCCTCCATGTCGAACCAATGCTTCATGACGCCGTGCATGAAGGCGATGTCCCCGCCGATGTTGACCTGGTAGAAGTCGTCGGCGAGCTTCGTGCCGAACAGCGCCGATTCCGCGATGGACGGCACCCAGTAGCCGTCCATCGCCGGCTCGCGGTACGGATTGATCACGATGATCCGCGTGCCCTTGCGCTTGGCGGCATACATGTACTTGGTCGAGACCGGCTGGTTGTTCGCGGCGACGCTGCCCCAGAAGACGAGCACGTCCGTGCCGATCCAGTCCTTGTAATTGCAGCTCGACGCGCCGATGCCGACCGACCGCTTCAGCGCCGTCTTGGACGGCGAGTGGCAGATGCGCGAGGCGTTGTCGATGTTGTTCGTGCCGAGGAAGCGGGCGGCCTTGGCCGCCGCGTAATACGATTCGTTCGTGATGCCGCGCGCCGTCAGGTAGAAGGCGAGCTGCTTCGGATCGATGGCGCGGATGCGCGCCGCAATCAGATCGAGCGCCTCGTCCCAGGACAGCCGGCTGAACCGCCGCTCGCCCTTGCGCCGGATGAGCGGGTAGGGCAGGCGGCCGAGCTTCCGCAGCGCGGCGCTGTCGTGTTTGCGCAGCTCGTCGATGTCCGCGTGCAGCACGTCCGGCTTGATGGCCGGCATCGTGTTCAGCCGCAGCAGGTTGAGGCGCGTCGTGCAGACGTGCGGCCCCGCCAGCGTCCGGTCGTGCAGGCCGGACACGCCGAGCGCGCAGCCGTCGCAGACGCCCTGCGTCAGGATGCGGTACGCGTACGGCAGATTGTCGCGGTTCTCCGCCACGACCTTCAGCGTGTCGCGGATATGGTGGGGCTTCACCTTGCCGAGCCCGAACGGCATTTTGCTGACCCACAGCTTGGGATCCGGGCGGCCGGGCAGCTTGACCGGTCCCGTGTGCTTCGTTTTCCCCATCTTAAGCGTCTCCTCTCGAACGTCGGCGGCATGCGGGCGCCGGCGCGCGAACGAGCCGGAAGGGACAAAAAAACCGCGCCGGGGCGCTTTCTCTCCAAGCCGTTGCCAGACCGGAAAAAAATCGTCCCGAACGCGGTTAGTCTCTCGCAGGTTCGCTGCCAAGCGCCAACGCGTGCCGTTATGGGCGGCTTCCGCCGAACTTGCGCTCGATGTCCTGATCGAACACGAAGATCGACATGCCGAAATCCTTATCGATATCGATATCCACGTACAGCTCCAAAAAGCGGGCGCCGAGCAGCGCCTCCATCTCGACCGGCGGGTGGTTGCGGTAAATGTCCTTCACCCACTGCGTGCGCGCTTCGCGCAGCATCTGCTTGCCGTCGTCGGCCGTCGCGATGAACTTCTCCACGGGGGAGAGGTTGCCTTCCATCTCGCAAATCGCCCAATGCTTGCAGAAGGTCGTCGTGATGCGGCCGGGGCCTTTGCCCATGTGGCGCTTGCGGAAGGCTTTGACCAAATTGCTGAATTCCGCTTCCGCCTTGTTCATTGCCATGCACCTCGTTTGTCCGCAGAACCGGTGACAGGAGCGCTGTTCCGTGCCGTGCGGCGTCTGTTCAACGCGCAGCTTCCCTTACTGGTTTCATTCTGCTTGGATTCTAGTTCAATCTTAGCAAGAAAGCGCAACCATGGCAATGCATCGGCCAGGCTTAAAAAGCCGCCGCGAAGAGCGAGACGCAGAGCGGGACCAGGGAGAGGAGGAGCAGGAAGGCGAGCGCGGCGCCGAGCCGCTTTCGCCGGCTGCCGGTACTCGCCAGCGTGAGGTCCGCGAAGAAGAAGAGCGCCGCGCACAAGGCGCCGAGCCAGCCGCCGCTCAGGGCGCCGAACAGCAGCGGCAGCGCCCAAAAGCCGCAGAGGGCGTGCAGCAGCAGCGAGATCGGGGCGTGCGGGCGGCGATGGAGCAGCCGGAAGAGCGTCAGCTCGATCAGCATGGAGCAGGCGACGCCGTAGACGAAGTTGAACGGCGCGGCGTAGAGCAGCAGCAAGAAGCTGCCGAACAGCCAGGATGTCAGCGCATCCGCCCAGGACGGGCTGCCGGACGCGAAATGGAATAACGCGGGGAGGAAGACGGCGGAGATCGCCGTCGCGACCGCGGCGGCCGCCAGCTTGCGGCCCAGCCAGGGCAGAATGTGCCGGGAGAGAGGGACGGTCGGGTCGGCCATGGGAGTCACTCCTTCGGGAAGGTTTGTTTCCAGCATAGCGCCGCCCCGCGCGCGCGGAGAGTTCTAACTTTCGTGGTACCCTCGAGGCGCCGGCATGCGTTTCGCGCCGATTTGTGGTACCATTTTTTCAGAAAAACGCATTATCGTAGGGGGATTACCGTTCATGATCGCATTAGCTTACGCCCTGCTCTGCATGCTGGCGCGCAAGCCCTGCTCGGGGTACGAGCTCACGAAGCTGCTGCAGGTCTTCTGGCAGGCGCAGCACAGCCAGATTTATCCGCTGCTCGCGAAGCTGGAGAAGGAGGGACTGGTCACCTTCGAGCTCATCGGCCAGACCGGCAAGCCGGACAAGAAGCTGTACAGCATCACGGACGCCGGCACCGGGCGCCTGCGCGCCTGGATCAAGGAGCAGCCGCCGTCGGATATTCTCGAGCGCGACGAATTCCTCATTAAGATCTACGCGATCGGCCTCCTGGATCCGGAGACGGGCCGCAAGCTGTTCCTGGAACGACGCGAGGCGCTGCTCGCCCGGCTGGCGCGCATGCAGGAGGGCATGAAGGGCATGGAGGAGGACGAGGATCCGCCCGTCGCGGACATCGCGTCCAAGCAGTTCGGCCGCTACCTGCTCTACGAGCGGCGGATGCGCCTGCTGCGGGAAGAGGTCGGCTGGATCGATTGGGCGCTGCCCTTGTTCAAGCCGTCGTCCGCGCGGCCGCGGCCGGAGGAGTGACGCCGCGGTTCCGGCGGCGCTTCCCGCCGGCCGCTGCTCGCCCGCGCGCCTCGGCCCGATCCCGCTCGGGGCCGCCCGGCCGCCAGGCCAAGGCGGTTCTCCGCGCGCGAATCCCCGCCGTCGCAAAGGCCCGTCTTTCGAACGCGCCCGCGATGGCCGCGACGACGTGCCGGAAGCCGGAATTTTTGTATTGAGTTTCCCTCGCGAATCCGGCAAACTGTTGTCAGGCTTCACGCAAGCGACCAACCGGGGGAATGGGGTTCGAGGAGAGACATGAGAGAGATGAAGAAGCAGGAACGCAGATGGATGCATTATGCCGGGCTGGCCGTCGTCGCCGCCGTCTGGGGCGCGAATTTCGGGGTATCGCGAAAAGGGATGGAGACGTTCGATCCGGTGCTGTTCTCGTTCCTGCGCTTTTCGCTCGCGCTGCCGTTCTTCTTCCTGCTGCTGAAAGCGCGGGAGGGCAGCGTCGGGCTGCCCGCGAAGGAGCTGCCCCGCCTCGCGGTGCTCGGCTTGTTCGGCGTGACCGGGCTCGAGATCGCGGTCATGTATTCCATCAAATACACGACGCTCGCGAACGCGTCGCTCCTGAACGTCGCGCCGTGGCCGATTTTCGCCGCGCTGTTCGGGCCGCTCTTCCTGCGGGAGCGGATCACGCCGCGCCTCGTCGCGGGCGGGATCGCCGCCATCGTCGGCGTGTGCTTCATCATTCTCGGCGGCGGGGAAGGCTTCGACCTCTCGTCCGGCCACATGACCGGCAACCTGCTCGCCTTGGCCGTCAGCGTCGTGGGCGCCTTGTTCAACCTGGCCTGCATGCCGCTCATGCAGCGCTACTCCGCGCTGCGCGTCAGCACCTGGTATACGGCGTTCGGCGTGCTGTTCATGTTTCCGTTGACCCTGCCTTCCTGGGGCAAGGTCGAGTGGGCCGCGCTCGGCGGCAGCGAGTATACGGCGATCCTGTTCAACGTGTTCGTCTGCACCGTCTTCGCCTTCGTCGTCTGGAACGCCGGCATGTTCAGCATCGGCGCCGCGCGGGCGAATTTCTTCCGCTACGTCGTGCCGGCTTCCGCGGTCGGGGCCGGTTATCTGTTCTTCGACGAAGCGTTCAGCGGCTGGCAGCTGGCCGGCACGGCCTTCATGGCGGCCGGCCTGCTGTGGATCGGCATCGAACGCCGCGAGCCGGCGTCGATCGGCGCCTGAGCGGGCGCGCGTCGGCGCCCATAGAAATTGGACGACCCCCGCTTCGTAACGAAGCGGGGGTCTTGTATGTGCAAGCAGAGCGTAGCGCCGGGTATTACCTGCAGCGCTGCCCCGATATAGTTAAGCGTAACCGCCATGTCTTCCTACTTTCATAAACATGCACGAAAGCGACGATAGCCCGACCTCTCGATCGTCCTTGCGGTTCCTAGACCGCGCCAGTGGTGAATCCGTGTTCCTTCAAGCAGCCGTGTTAAAAGGAATTAAACTGCGGTGATTCGTGGAGGGTAAATCACATCAATTCGAGGAAAAACCAGAGGTTACACTTGATACGATTCATCATTATACGCGCATAACCGTAATCCGTCAAGCCGCGGCCGCGCCGGCGCGCATGACAAACATGCCGCGAAACGGGTGACACTTGTCATGCGAAACGCATTACGTTCATGCGTACCGGGAGGCCGGCGCCGGCGGTAGAATGAAATCATCAAGAACGCGAAGGCGGGAGTGAACGAGATGAAACCAGCAATTCAGTTAACCGGCGTGAGCAAAATCTACAAGGACAAAAAAGCCGTCGACAATTTGACGCTGTCGATCGCGGAAGGCACGGTCGTCGCGCTGCTCGGCCCGAACGGCGCCGGCAAGACGACGACGGTGTCCATGATCCTCGGCCTGCACAAGCCGACGAAGGGCACGGTCAAGCTGCTCGGCGGCGATCCCGGCGACGCGCGCGTCCGCGACCGGATCGGCGCGATGCTGCAGGAAGTCAGCGTCATCGACGGGCTGAAGGTCGGCGAGAGCATCAACCTCTTCCGCAGCTATTACGAGAAGCCGCTGCCGCTCGATTACCTGCTGAAGGTATCGAACCTCGAAGCCGAGAAAGATAAACTCGCCTCCTCGCTCTCGGGCGGCCAGCAGCGCCGGCTCGGATTCGCCCTCTCGCTCGCGGGCGACCCGGACGTCATCTTCCTCGACGAGCCGACGGTCGGCATGGACGTGACGTCCCGCCAGCTGTTCTGGGACACGGTCCGCGCCATGGCCGGCAAAGGCCGGACGATCGTGCTGACGACGCACTACCTCGACGAGGCGGACAGCATCGCCGACCGCATCGTCGTCATCAACAACGGCCGGATCATCGCCGACGGCACGCCGGGCGAGATCAAGTCGGATACGACCGGCCGGGTCGTCTCGTTCGTGGCCGGTCCGTCGGTCACGACGGACGCGCTGCACCGGCTGCCGGGCGTCACGGACGTCGAGTGGAGCGGGCGCAAGGTCAAAGTGTTCAGCCGCGACACCGACGGCCTGATCCGGGCGCTCGTCGAAGGCAAGTTCGATATGCGCGACATCGAAATCCACAGCGGCGGACTGGACGACGCGTTCCAGGCGCTCGTGGAGCAAGCCAACTAAGGCGCTTCGGACATTCGGCTTGACGGAACGAAAGGCGAGATCGCAACATCGCATAGCCCACCCTCATTTAGGAGATGAATACGAATGAATCAAACGATGCTTCGGGCGACGGTCGCCCAATGCAAGGCGGAATTGCTGCGGACGGTCCGCAATAAACGGTTCGTCATTTTCTCGGTCATCATGCCGGTCGTCTTCTACTTCCTCTTCTCGAGCACGATCGGCAACCAGGACATCGCCGGCACGAACTTCAATGCGTACTACTTGATGTCCATGACCTGCTACGGCATCATCGGCGCGAGCTTCACGACCTTCAGCATGCGGCTCGCCCGCGAGCGTTCCCAAGGCTGGATCCGGATGCTGAAGATCACGCCGCTCCCTTCCTGGGCATACATCGTCTCCAAGATCGGCGCGCAGGCGCTCATCAACCTGTTCATCATCGTCATGATGTTCCTCATCGGCGGCTTCGGCAAGCATCTCGACCTGCCGGCGTCGACCTGGCTCTCGTGCGGTCTGTGGATCTGGATCGGCGGCATGTCGTTCATGGCGCTCGGCACGCTCTTCGGCTCGATGCGCAACCCGGACGCGGTGCAGGTCGTCAGCATGATCGTCTACATGGGCATGTCCGTGCTCGGCGGCCTGTGGATGCCCATCACGACGATGTCGAAGACGATGCAGGACATCGCCAAGGCGCTGCCGACCTATCGGCTCGGCCAAGGCGCGTGGAACATGCTTGCCGGCGGCACGGTCGACTGGGCTGGCATCGGAATTTTGGCTGCATACGTGGTCGTGTTCATGGTAGTATCTTCTTATATCATGAGAAAGCAGGAAGCGGTGTAATCCATGTTCAAATTCGCCAGGCGGCCCGCATCGGGACCGCCTCTCGTCTTTACGCTGGTCTGGCTCGTCTATCTGGTGTTCCCGCTCACGGCGCTGTTCCAGCTGCCCGCGGTGCAGATGATCGAAGGCCTGGGCGTCGTCGTCGTCTTCGTCGCGCTGTACGTCGGCGGCTACTTCCTGGACCGCTGGCGGATCGTCTCCGTGTTCGGCCTCATCGCGATCACGCTGCTGTTCTGCCTGAAGTTCGACGCGAGCGGCATCTATCTGGCGTTCTACGCGTCGCCGCTCGTCGGGCAGCTGCGGAAGCGCTGGGAGCTGATCGCCGGCTATGTCCTGATGCTGGGGCTGTTCGGGTTCAATATCGTCTATTGGCAGGTGTATCGCGATCCGGACATGATGGTGCAGCTCTTCCCGGCCATGGCCGTCATGCTGCTCATGCCGATCGGCTTCAAGCTGGGGCAGCGGTCGAAGGAGCTGCGCAAGAAGCTGAACCTCGCCAACGAGGAGATCGCGCGGCTGTCGAAGAACGAAGAACGGCAGCGCATCTCCCGCGACCTGCACGACACGCTCGGCCATACGCTGTCGCTCATCACGCTGAAGAGCGAGCTGGCCGAGAAACTGATCATGAAGAACCCCGAGCGCGCCGCGCAGGAAGTGAAGGACATTCAGATGACGTCGCGCGCCGCCTTGAAGCAGGTCCGGGAATTAGTATCGGGCATGAACGCGGTGACGATTCGCCAAGAGGTCGACCATGCCAAGCAAATTCTGGCCGCCGCGGGCATCTTCCTCGAGAAGCGGGGCGAGCTGGCCGAGGCGGCGGCGCGCGACGGCGGTACGGTCTCGCCGGAGGAAGAGGCCGCCTTCGCGGGCGAATCCCCGCGCTTCGGCGTCGCGGCGCAAGGGAGCGAGAGCGATGCCGAGCGCTTGAGTCCGTCGCCGCTCATCGACAACATCCTCGGCATGTGCCTGCGCGAGTCGGTCACGAACGTCGTGAAGCACAGCCGGGCCCGCGTCTGCACCGTGGATCTGCGGCGGGAGCCGGGCGTCCTGCGGATGACGGTCGAGGACGACGGCGTCGGGCTGCCGGACAAGGGCAAGGACGAAACGGCCGCGGGCTGCAACGGCATGAAGGGGATGCGCGACCGGCTGAAGCTGATCGAGGGCGTGCTCGCGGCGGAGCGGCCGCTCGCGGAGCGCGGAACGCGGCTCGTCTTCACGGTGCCGCTCGTGGATAAAGCAAGGGAGGGCGCATAGGCCATGAAAGTCATCGTAGCGGAAGACCAGGGCATGCTGCGCGGCGCGCTCAGCGCGCTGCTCGACCTGGAGGACGACATCGAGGTCGTGGCCCAGGCGGAGGACGGCCGGCAGGCGCTGGAGCAGATCGAGCGGCTCCGGCCGGATATTTGCGTCATGGACATCGAGATGCCGCACATGAGCGGACTCGACGTCGCGGAGAAGCTGAAGGAGCGGGGCCATGCGTGCAAAGTCGTCATTTTGACGACCTTTTCGCGTTCGGGGTATTTCCAGCGGGCGATGAAGGCGGGGGTTCGCGGCTTCCTGCTCAAGGATTCGCCGATCGACGAGCTGGGCGCGGCGCTGCGGACGGTGCACAAGGGCGGCCGCGCGGTCAGCCCGGAGCTCGCCCTGTCGTTCTTCGAGAGCGAGAACCCGCTGTCGGAGCGCGAGCGCGAGGTGCTGCGCCTGGCCGCGGAAGGGCTCTCCGCGGGCGATATCGCCGGCAGGCTCTACCTGTCCGCGGGGACGGTGCGCAATTACCTGTCCGAGGCGATCCAGAAGCTGGAGGCCAAGAACCGGATCGACGCGATCGGCATCGCGGAGAAGAACGGCTGGCTGTAGTACGGACATTTCGGGGAACTCACAAAAAAACAGTCCGACGCGAAAATAAAGCGGCCGACTGTTTTTTTGTTTTGCCGCACGATCGCATCCGCCAACCCGAACAATCAGAATATCGTCGGTACCATTCCGCCGTCCATGCGGATCGGAGAACCACTGAAGGCGGAGGCCATCGGGCTGCAGATGAACGCGGTCAAGCGGCCGATCTCCGCGGGCCGGATAAACCGTTGGATTTCGGATTGAGGCAGGTGCTTCGCCATAAAATCCTTCTCTTTCGCCTCGAAGGCCATTTCTTCGTTCGCATACGCGCTTTCGATGATCTGCCGCACGTTCTCGGAGAGGGTCGGTCCCGGCAAGATTGCGTTCACGGTCACCTCGGCGCCGCGGGTCAGCTTGGACAAGCTCCGGGACAGCGACAACAGCATGGATTTGGTCACGCCATATTGAGGCATCTGGCCGGAAGGCATGACGGCTTCTTCGCTCGCGATGAAGACGATGCGGCCGAATTCGCGGTTCAGCATGGCAGGCAGATAAAACTTGGTTAAGCCGTTGGCGGCCAAAACGTTGGTGCGGATGTACTTCTCCCATACGTCATCGTCTACATCGTCATAGGCCATGATCTCGTAGATGCCCGCGTTGTTGACGAGAATATCGACGCAAGGGTACCTCGCGAGCAAAGCTTCTCTTTGCCGCGCATCGGCGAGGTCGGCCGCCGCGTTCCGCGGTTCCGTCTCCGGGAACGCCGCTCGGATCTCCGCGACCGTGCGCGCGACGTCGTCGTTGTTCCGGCCGTTGACAAGCACGTGAACGCCTTCCCGGGCGAGTTCAAGGGCAATCGCTTTTCCGATGCCTCGGGTCGATCCCGTTACTAAAGCCGTCTTATTCGTTAATCCCATCTCCATCTGCTTGTACTCCTTTTGTCTAGGATAGGGATTAGGATACTTCACTTCGCCTGCCCGGTAACTAGCGCGGAACGTCAACGTTCTTGCGCGGCGCGCCAATTGGCGGGGGTCTCCCCTTCCCACGAGCGGAACGCGCGATAGAACGAATTCTGGTCCTCGTAGCCGACGAGAAACGCGATCTCTTTGATCGCGAGCGACGGGTCCGCCAAGTAAGCGAGCGCCCGCTCGTGCCGGGTTTGCGCCAACAACCGCTTGAAGTTCGTGCCTTCGTCCGTCAGTCTGCGCTGCAAGGTGCGATCGCTCATGCCCAGCTCGAAGGCGACGGTCGGGATATCGATTGGCCCTCGCGCGAGGAATCGGGACAAGGTCTGCTTCACTAAAGCGCTTATGGCGGGCGGGTTCCGTCGTTCATCCAGCGTACGGTCCAAGGCGGGAGTCAGAATCTCGAGAAGCTCTTCGTTGTGCGAAGCGAAGGGACGGTCCAGATCGTCCCGATTCAGCGTTAGCCGGTTGCGGTCCGCCCCCGTCCGAACGCGGCAGCCGAAATAATCTTCAAGGGCGCGAACGTCGCCCATGGAAGGGATGATTTCGACGGAACGAGCCGTCAGGCGACGGCCGGTTCCCCGGCGCCCGAGCTCGAGCAGGTAGGCGAACGTGATGCCGACGAGCACCGGCGGTCCGGGTTGCCCGGCATCCCGCCACGCCAATTCTATCGAGCACTGCCCGCCGTCTTCCCGCATGCGCAAGTTTTCCGGGGGACAAAGCTGCTTATAGCGCGCCATGCGGTTCAGCGCGTCCCGGTAGTCGCGGGCGTGGAAGGTCGCCAAGGCGGCCGGCGGATAGTGAGCCGTTTCGTACGCGGTCGCAAGCTTGACGATTCCCGCGGCGGCGCCGCCGATTAGATCGGAATAGGCCTGCCAGATCGCGTAATAGCGGGCGGCCGTGACGAACGGTTCGTCGATGACGGATCGCGCTAGACGGGCTTGGATCGCTACGTCAACGGGTTCCACCCCGATGCTTCTTAAGCTTGTCCAGAAGCCCGGCGCGATCTTGATGCGGTCTGCGGAAGGAGCGTTCATGGCTGTCGACCTCCTAAGACAACGTCCAATCGCATACGGTCCGCGGTGCCCGCGGACCATCGATGCTTCCGAGTATAGCTTAACCGTCGGGCGGCGTCATCTTGGGTCTTTTTGACACCTCGCCGGCCTGTCGATGCCGGCGCCGTTCCGCAGCGCAACCCGGGACTGCCCCAGGCGGCCGCGACTAGGCCGTTCGGGGCATTTTCGCGTCCGGCGGATTCAAAATATTGTAAATCGCGGCCGCGCATGTGGTAAGCTAGGGACGAAATGCTAGATTCATAGCGTTGGCGAGAAATCGAGAGATTCCTAGCGAACACGCGGGAGGGTACGGAAACGGATGCAGAACCGGAAGCGGATACAGAAGCAGCTGCAAATGGGGAAACGGAAGACGGAACAGAGACAGAAACCAATACGGACGCCAATGCGGATACGAACGCGCGGCATGGGGATCGCGCTTATCTTGATCGTCGCGCTGCTGGCGGGACAGCTGGGCTGGCCGGCCCGGCCGGCGGCCGCGGCGGCGGCGGGCGCGCCGAGCTCCTGGGCGAAGGCCGAGATCGACGCGGCCATCGCGAGCGGGCTCATTCCGTACGGCCTGACGAACAGCTACCAGCTGGCGCTCACGCGCCAGGAATTCAGCGATATGGCCGTGCAGCTGTACGAGGTGCTGACCGACCAGGAGGCGCCGGCGCCGGGCGCCAATCCGTTCAAGGACACGAGCAGCGCCGGCGTGCTGCGGGCGTACGCGCTCGGCATCGTGAAGGGGACGGGCGCGCATACCTTCTCGCCCAAGGCGACGGTGACGCGCGAGCAAATCGCGCTCATGCTCTATAACACGCTCGCCAAGGCGGGCTTCCGCGACGAGCTGGCTTCGGGCGCGGCCGGGACGGCCCCCGTATTCGCGGACGCGAAGCAGCTGGCCGACTGGTCGCGCGAGGCGGTCGGCTTGCTGGCGGCGAGCGGCGTCATGAAGGGCGACGGCACGGGCCCGTACGCGCGCTTCCTGCCGAAGCAGACGACGACGCGGGAGCAGTCCATCGTGCTCGTGTACCGGATCTTCGAGCGGTTCGGCTCGTACTTCGTCCGGAGCGAGGCCGACCTGCTGGGCGCGCCGCTGCAGACGAAGCCGGTCGTCATCAAGGACGAGCGGGCGGGCATCGTCGACAAGAAGGCGCGCGAGATTCTCGCCGAGATCGTCAAGCCGGGCATGACGGAATACGAGCGGGAGCTGGCGATCCACGATTATATTTTGCTGCACGCGGCTTACGATTACGACAATTACCGCAAGGACACGGTGCCGGCCGATTCCTACACGATGTACGGTCTGCTGGTCGACGGCGTCGCCGTCTGTCAAGGCTACGCGTACACGGCCCAGCTGCTGCTGCGGATGGCGGGCATCGAGGCCTACTACGTGCGGGGCACGGCCGGGGGCGGCGCGCATGCATGGAACAAGGTCAAGATCGAAGGCAGCTACTACAACCTGGACGTCACCTGGGACGATCCCGTGCCGGACCTGGAAGGGCGGGTGGCGTACGGATACTTCAACGTCACGGACGCGGAGCTTCGCCGGGACCACGTATGGACGGACAAGCTGCCGAAGGCGACCGCGCAGGCGTACAACTACTACGTCTACAACGGGCTGGTCGCGGACACGCCGGCCGCGTTCGAGGCGCGCGTCGACGCCGCGATCGAGGCGGGCGAGGAGACGATCACGCTCAAGCGGACGTACGCCGACCCGAACGGCGAAGATTTTTGGAACGCCATGATCACCAAGCACGACAACGTCCGGTCTTATGCCTATACGCTGGACAACAGCGGCGTGGTGACGTTCCGGTTCGCGTACGATTGAGCGGGGGACCCTGCTTTTTGATTGGGGGCGGCTTCGGGTGATACACTAGTTGAAAACGGCTTTGCATTGGAGTGCGTGCATCATGATTCGTATACTTGCCGCTACGGAGGACAAGCGGATGGTCCAGCTGTCCTCGCTCGAAGAACTGAAGGACTACGCGGTTACCTGGTTTTGGGTCGACTTCATGGCTCCGTCGGCCGAGGAGGCGCTGCTGCTGGGGGAAGGGCATTTTCACTTCCATCCGCTCGCGATCGAGGACTGCCTGTACTATTTGCAGCGCCCGAAATTGGACCATTACGACGACGTCCACTTCCTCGTCCTGCACGCGATGTCGGCGGACACGCTGGAGACGCAGGAGGTCGACCTGTTTCTCGGCCCGAACTACCTGGTCAGCTATCACAAGCACCCCCGCCGCGAGCTGCTGCGCGCCTGGGAGAAGGTGCTGCATAAGCCGCATTGGGAGACGCACGGCTGCATCCATGCGGCGTATGTCGTCATCGACGAGCTGGTGGACGAATATTTTCCGGCCGCTCAAGCGATCGAGGATCAGATTCTGGAGTTCGCGACGGGCTCGAACGACCAAGGCACCAGGCAGAAGCTTGAGCAGGTGTTCGACATGCGGAACCGGCTGCTGAAGCTGCGCAAGACGGTCCTGCCGATGCGCGAGCTGCTGTACCGGATCCAGAACACGCAGCGGATCGAAAACCTGAACCGCTACCAGATGTTCTTCACGGACGTGTACGACCATCTGCTGAAGCTGGCCGAAATCGTCGAGTCCAACCGCGAGATGACGTCGGATCTGCGCGACCACTACATGTCCCTCAGCGCCAACCGCATGAACACGATCATGAAGACGCTGACGGTCATCACGGTCATTTTCATGCCGCTGACGTTTATCGCCGGCGTCTACGGCATGAATTTCGAGAATATGCCGGAGCTGAAGTGGCATACCGGCTACTACGGCGTTCTCATCATCATGGGAATCGTGGCGCTCGGCATGTTCGCATGGTTTAAGGTGAAAGGCTGGTTCGACTGACGCGCGCATAAGATGACCGCCGCTTGGGGAACGTAGGACTACCGATACCCGAGGAGGCGAGTCACATGTCAAGACGCAGCAGGCGCAAGCATCTCGTGCCCGGCGCGGACGCCGCGATGAGCGCGTTCAAGGCCGAGGTGATGCGGCGGGAAGGGTTCGTCGTGAACCCGAGCCGGCCGGACGACGTGAAATTCGAGGTGGCGCAGTCGCTCGGCATCCCGCTCGAGCGGGGCTACAACGGCGACGCGTCCACCGAGCGGATGGGCCAGATCGGCGGCCAAATCGGCGGCTCGATGGTCAAGGAGCTCGTGCGCATGGCGCAGGAGAAGCTGGCCAAGCAGCAGCCGTAAGGCGGCGGCAGTTTGGCAGCCTTATGATGACGGCCTTTTTCGCTCAAGCGGCGAGAGGGCCGCTTGAGCGGCTATCGTTTCGGAAGAAATTCCGCGGCCGCAATTCGAAATCGTCATCCGTATCGATACGCAACTCTTGCCGTCATCATGCAGTCATGATGCCGATCGTCAAACGATGAAGCCAAGCCGTCCGGGCAGCCGGGCGGCTTTCGCGCGTCCGGGACGGTTATCGTTCGGGCGGCGCAGGACACGTATTACCTTGCCCGGGCTTTTCAGCTAAAATTCAGATTTCTTTCATTTTTGCTTCAGCAAGGGCGGCTACACTGAACGTATCTTAGTTCAATGGGGGTTGTTTGCCTATGCCCGCGGCTATTCTTGTCATTGAGGACGACCAGGCGATCCAGGAGCTGATCGCGGAGTTTCTGCGTGCCAAGCAGTACGACGTCGACGTGGCCGAAGACGGCTTGGAAGGATGGGAGAGGTTCCGGGCCGGGACGTACGATCTCGTCATCCTCGATCTGATGCTGCCGACGCTGGACGGCTACACGATTTGCCGGCGCATCCGGGAGAAGGGCGATACGCCCGTCGTCGTGCTGACGGCGCTCGGCGAGGAGAAGGACCAGCTGCGCGCCTTCGAGGAGGAAGCGGACGATTACATCACGAAGCCGTTCTCCTTCCACGTGCTGATGAAGCGGGTGGAGGCGGTGCTGCGGCGGACGCGCGGCGCGCAGTCCGGGGAGCAGCTGTGGGGCGGCCGGCTGCGGCTCGATGCCGACGCGTACAAGGTGTTCGTGGACGGCAAGCTCGTGGAGACGACGACGAAGGAGTTCGACATCCTGAACACGCTGATCGCGAACGCCGGCCGCATCATGACGCGGGACATGCTGCTCGATAAAGTTTGGGGCTACGATTATTTCGGCGATTCCCGGATCGTGGACGCGCATATCAAGAACATCCGCAAGAAGCTCGGGATCTCCGTGATCCGCACGGTGAAGGGCGTCGGGTACGCGCTGGAGTCGGAGCTGGCCGGGGTAGGCGGATGATCCGGCGCAAAGGGATCCGGTTCAAAATCTTCCTCGTCACGACGGCGCTGCTCGTCGTCTCGGCGGTGCTCATCTACCTCACGCTGTATTTCATGCTGCCGAGCTACTACCGCTACATCAAGCAGTCGCGGCTCGAAAGCGGCGTCAACGAGCTGGTCCGCGCCGTGGACGGGCGGTCGGCGGAGGACGGACTGCCGCGGATCGCGGCGTTCGGGCAGGAGCATAACGCCGTCATGATGCTGCGGGACAAGGACGGGGGCGGGTACTACATTCCGCCGAACTTCCGCTCGTTCAAGGGCTGGTTGTCCGACGGCTCCGGCGTTGGCGGCTTCCCGCTGCTGCGCAAGCAGATGGAGACGGGGCGGTTCGTGGACCGCGGCGGCGGACCGGGGGCGGCGGGCGGCGATCGCATCCTGAGCGCCGAACGGCAGGTCGCGTTCGCGGGCAGCGACGAACCGTTCACGCTGTACGTGGATGCGCCGCTGCAGCCGATCGGCGAGGCGGCCGACGTCATCCTGCTGTTCCTGCCGTACATGCTCGTCCCGATCCTGCTGATCGCCATCGGGGGCGCGTTCATCTACGCCCGGCTGATCGCGCGGCCGCTGCTGTCGTTGAACGGCGTGGCGCACCGGCTCGCGAAGCTCGATTTCACGGCGACGGAGCCCGCGCTCAAGTCGCGCGACGAGCTCGGCGAGCTGTCGCTCAGCCTGAGCAAGCTGGCCGTGAACCTGCAGTCGACGATGGGCGAGCTGCAGGACGCGAACGCCCAGCTGAAGAGCGACATCGAGCGGGAGCGGGAGCAGGAGGCGAAACGGCGGGAGTTCGTGGCGACGATCTCGCACGAGCTGAAGACGCCGATCACCGCGGTCAGCGGCCAGCTCGAGGCGATGATCGCGGGCGTCGGGCCGTTTCGCGACCGGGACACGTACCTGCGCAAGTCGTACCGGATCATGCAGGACATGGACAAGCTCGTGCACGAGATTCTGGAGCTGTCGAAGCTGGAAAGCCGCGATTTCCGGCCGCTCATGCGGAAGGTGGACCTGTCCGAGCTCGTGCGGGAATCGATGGACGGCATGAGCTACCTGGCGGGCGTGAAGCAGATGGAGCTGGCCTGCGAGCTGCCGGAGGAAGCGATGATCATTGCCGACGAGCGGCTCATCTCGAAAGCCGTGTCGAACATCATCACGAACGCGGTGCAGTATTCCGGCGAAGGCGAGCGGGTGTACGTGCGGCTCGTGGAGGAGCGCCGGGCGGCCGGCGGGGCGGCGGGAACGCCGGACGAGGCGTTCGGCGGGCATGGAGGCGCGAAGGCGGCGGCGGCCGGTTCCGCCGGCGCGACGCTGGAAGGCACGACGGCGTCCGAGCTGCTGGACGACCTCGAGGCGGCGCCGCTCCGCTACCGGCTGGAGGTGCTCAACACCGGCGTCCAGCTGGACGAGGCGAAGCTGCCGCGCTTGTTCGAGCCGTTCTTCCGCGCGGAGCAGTCGCGCAGCCGGTCGACGGGCGGCAGCGGGCTCGGGCTGTACATCGTCAGCAAGGTGCTGGACGCGCACGGCGCGAAGTACCGGATCGGCAACACGCCGGAGGGCGTGCGCTTCGACGTGCTGCTGCCGGGCGCGGCGTAGCTTGGGTATGGGGAGACCCCCGCTTGTCCGCGGTCGTCGCGGGCGGGCGGGGCTTTTTTGCGGTTAGGCCGCTAATAAGTCGGGAGGGGAGGGGAGGGGAGAGCGGGCGCTGTTAGGCGGACAGGAGAGCCGCTATTTACGCGAATGGGCGTCAAATCCCCGTTTCGCGGACACGGGAGCGCTTATTGGCTTGTTTGGCAAGCTATTAGGCCTCGAAATGGTGCAATAGCGGAACGTGTGGCCGTTTCAATGGCGATAAGCCCGTTTTCGCGCAAATAACGGCTCTGGTGGCCGCGAAAGTTCGCGATTAGGTGTCCGTCGCGCCTCGCGAGTGCCCAGCGAACCCCGAGAGCATCCGCGGTACTTGCCCGTGCCGCCAGCGTACAAGAGCCCGCCGCGGCTTGCGACGCTCTTCCGCCTCGATAGGAAAGCTCCGCGATTCCTTTGGATCCGGGGCTTTTTGGCGTTTGTCGCCCTTCGGGCCGCGGCGAGTACGTGTGCATACGAGTGCCCGCGATTGGCGACTAGGGCGGCAGGGCGGATGAACTAGGCGGACCTGCAGGCGGTGGATGCATATGGGGATGCGGAGGTACTAAGATGCGGCGGCCGGGCGCCGGGCGCAAGCATGGCCAACAATGGGGCGCGGCTAAAGCTCCATGAATTCCAGCCGGTTGCCGAACGGATCGTTCGCGTAGAAGCGCCGCACGCCTTCTTCTCCGCGCGCGTCGTCGGGCGTAACGGCATAGCCGCGCGCGGCAAGGCGGGCGATCAGCGCGTCGAGCCCGCGGACCGCGAAGGCCGGATGCGCCTTCGTCGCCGGCGAGAAATCGCGCTGGACGCCGATGTGCACCTGATGCGCGCCGCAGCGGAACCAGACGCCGCCGCGCCGCGCGAGCGGCTCCGGCTTCGGCAGCTCCGGCCAGCCCAGCACGCCGCCGAAAAACGCCCTTGCTGCCGCCTCGCAGCCCTTCGGCGCGGCAAGCTGAACGTGATTGATGCCGAGGAACGAGAATGTCATGAACAACGCCTCCTAACGAAGGATGATTTCAAGGTATGGTGTTATCGTATGATTTCATGGTTTGGAGTTATCGAATGTTTTCAAGGTATGGTGTTATCGTATGATTTCATGGTTTTGAGTTATCGAATGTTTTCATGGTTTGGATTCCGTATGATTTCATGGTCCGGTTTCACGGAATGGTTTCATTGTATGAAATTTAGTTTCGTATAATGATAGTATATTCGTTGAGCGGCAAGTTGCGCAATCGGAGCTACACTGGTCAGGAGCGAGCGGACGCCGTCCAGAAACCACGCACCGGCACGCAGCAAAAAAAGGGACGGGAGGTCGTCTTACGACCTGCCATCCCTTCCTCGTTCGACCTGCCATCCCTTCCGCCTTCGCCCTTCCGTCCCTTCCTCGTCTCGCGCTTTAAACCACCTTCAAGCGAATCACGTTCCACGACGCTCGGCCTAGCCGCGCCTGCACCGCGCCGCCGTCGGCTTCGGCGCCGCCGCGCGCGTGCGGGGCCACGCGGTCCGGCGCGTCCTGCGTGTTCGCCGCCTTCAGGTCGTCGCTCTCGAGCACGAGATGCTCCAGCACGCGGCAGGCGCCGAAGCTGCGCAGGTCGATCTCGAGCGGCAGCGCTTCGCTCAGGTGACGGTTGACCGCGAAGACGGTCACTTCGCCGGCTTCCGCGTTGTGCACCGCGACCGCGTCGAGATACGGCACGTCGGTGTAGTCCTTCGCGTCGTACTTCGGCGACGAGACGAGCGGCACCAACGCCGTGCCGCGGCCGAACAGGCTCGCGTGCATGTACGGGAAGTAGATCGTCTGCTTCCAGGCGCCGCCGCCGTTCGCGGTCATGATCGGCGCGATGACGTTGACGAGCTGCGCGAGGCAGGCCATCTTCACCCGGTCCGCGCACTTCAGCAGGCTGATGAGCATGCTGCCGACGAGCAGCGCGTCTTCGTGGTTGTAGACGTCCTCGAGCTGCGGCGGCGCGACCGACCACGGCTCGATCCGGGCGTCGGCGTCGTTGGAGTGGTACCAGACGTTCCATTCGTCGAAGGAGAGGTGAATCTTCTTCTTGCTCCGCTTCTTCGCCTGCACGTAGTCGGCCGTGGCGATGACGGAGTGGATGAAGCTGTCCATGCCCATGGATTGGGCGAGGAAGTTCGCCGTATCTTTGTCGCGGTTGCCGTAATATTGGTGCAGCGACAGGTAGTCCACCTGGTCGTAGCACAGCTCGAGCACCGTCCGCTCCCACTCGGGGAAGGACGGCATGTTCAGGCTGGAGCTGCCGCAGGCGACCAGCTCGATGGACGGGTCGACCCAGCGCATGACCTTCGCGCTCTCGGCCGCGATCCGGCCGTATTCCGCGGCGGTCTTCGCGCCGATCTGCCACGGGCCGTCCATCTCGTTGCCGAGGCACCACGTCTTGATGCCGTGCGGCTGCTTGTACCCGTGCGAGACGCGCAGATCGCTCCATTGCGAGCCGGACGGATGGTTGCTGTATTCCACGAGCTGCCGGGCTTCTTCGGGGCCGCGCGTCCCCAGGTTGACCGCCATCATCGGCTCTGAATTCGCCTTGCGGCACCAGTCGACGAACTCGTTCAAGCCGATCAGGTTCGGCTCGACCGTGCGCCAAGCGAGCTCCAGCCGCTTCGGACGCAGCTCGACCGGCCCGACGCCGTCCTCCCAGTTGTAGCCCGAGACGAAATTGCCGCCGGGATAGCGGACGATCGGCACGTCGATGCCTTTCACGAGCTCCAGCACGTCGGTCCGGAAGCCCTGCTCGTCGGCCGACGGATGGCCGGGCTCGTAAATGCCGCCGTACACCGCCCGCCCCAAATGCTCGATGAACGAGCCGTAGAGACGTTTATCGACCTCGCCGATCGTAAAATCCTTATCCACGATCATCGTCGCTTTCATTGCCATGGAACCCACCTCGTCAATTAAATTAATATTGTTGTTAACCAATTAACATAATAGCGCTTGCAACCCTATTAAACCCTATCCCGAAGTCTCGTAGCAAGCTTTTCTTTTGCTTCGTTCTGAATTAATATAAAGGTTAACTTGAATGGATGGAGCGGTGAGAAGCAATGATACGCGCGAATTTGGACCGGAAATGGCTCCCTCTCTACGAAGCGCTCGCGAGCGACGTCCGCCTGCGCATCCTGGAGCTGCTGTCGGAGCAGCCGATGAACGTGAAGGAGCTGGCCGCGGCGCTCGGCCTCAGCAGCGCCATCGTGACGATGCACACGAAGAAGCTGGAGAAGGGCGGCCTGATCCGCACGAAGCTCGTCCGGCGGGGCGGCGGCACGCACAAGATCTGCTCGCTCGCCGTCAGCCGCGTCGAGCTGTCCCTGCCGCAGCCGGAGGGACAGAAGCGGGAATGCCAGGAGATCGCCGTGCCGGTCGGGCATTACACGGATTTCGAAGTGCACCCGACCTGCGGGCTCGCCACGACGGAGCGGATCATCGGGCAGTTCGACGACCCGCGCTATTTCATGGAGCCGGAGCGGATGCACGCGCAGATCCTCTGGTTCGGCAAAGGCTTCGTTCAATACCGGATTCCGAACTACGTCCTCCCCGGCCAAGCGCTGGAGGAGATCGAAATCTCGTTCGAGATCGGCTCGGAGGCTCCCGGCGTGCAGGCGGACTGGCCGTCGGACATCCACTTCTACCTCAACGACACGCTGCTCGGCGTCTGGACGAGCCCCGGCGATTCCGGCGACGGCCGCGGCCGGCTGACGCCTCCCTGGTGGACCGTCAACCAGTACGGCTGGCTGAAGGTCGTCCGCGTCACGAACGACGGCACCTTCATCGACGGCCAGCGGCTGTCCGCCGTGACGCTGCGGGACATCGTCCGGGCGCGCAACGACTGGCAGCTGCGCTTCGAGGTGCCCGAGGACGCGGAGCATGTCGGCGGCCTTACCCTCTACGGCGAGGGCTTCGGCAACTACAACCAGTCGATCCTCTTCCGCACTTACCGCAGCGCGGGAATGGAAGGCTGAGGACATGCAAAACATGCAAAACATGCACGGGCCGGAACGACCGGTTTTTCTCTATCCGGTCGCCTCGCACGAGGACGAGCGGGACTTGTTCCTGCTGGAGATGCGCGCGCTGTTCGGCGCCGAACCTGTCGACGGTTGTGTGATATCCGATAAAAACGTCGATCCGAGCCGAAGCCCGTTCATCCGCGGCCGGCTCGCGGTCACGGCGTCCGGCGGGCGTCCCGAGGACATCGCCGCCTATGCCGCGGACGCCGTGCGGCTCGAGGGCCGGACGTTCAAGGTGACGTTCGTCTGCGGCGAGCCGGACTACGACGCGCAGCGCGCGGCCGAGCGGACGATCGGCTGGCGGATCGCCGGCAAAGCCGAGATGCGCCGGCCGGAGCGGCTGTTCGGGGTCGCCTTCGCGCGGGGGCGCTATTGGTTCGGGGAGTACGCGAAGAGCGAGGCCGCGTGGCTGAAGCACAACGATAAGCCGCAGCCGTATTCCACGGCGCTCGGCACGCGCGTCGCGCGGGCGGTCGTCAACCTCGCCGTGCCGGACATCCGCGCGGGCTTGCGCGCCGTCGATCCGTGCTGCGGCATCGGCACGGTGCTGATCGAGGCGCTGTCGATGGGGATCGACATCGTCGGCTACGACGTGAACCCGCTCGCGCTGAAGGGCGCGCGGCTCAATTTGGCGCATTTCGGCATGCCGGACGTCGTGAAGCTCGCGGACATGACGACGCTTGCGCCCGGTCCGGAAGGGCCGTGCGACGCGGCGGTGCTCGACCTGCCGTACAATCTGTGCTCCGTGCTGCCGGAGGACGAGCGGCTCGCCATGCTGCGCGCCGCGCGCCGGCTCGCGCGCCGGGTCGTCGTCGTCACGACGGAGACGATCGACGCCGCCTTGGCGCAGGCGGGCCTGCGCGTCCTGGACCGGGCCGCGGTCCGCAAGGGCAAGTTCGAGCGGCACGTGCTGGTGTGCGAGGGCGAACGAGCGAAGCGGCAAGGCGCCGATGAAGCACGGGTGCGGTGAAGCAGCGACGAGGCTGCGAACTACGGCGTACCGAAATCGTGTTTCGAATAACAAACGGTTAAAATAAACATTCCAAGTAAGCGTGCCGAATAACATGCTTCAGCGATTTCGAATAAGCGGGGCCTCCCCGGAACGGGAGGCTTTTTTGCCGTTCGCCGTGACGAAACGCGGCGAATTTCTTCCATAATTATGCGATTCGCCAAATCCTTCCGGTTTTCGCCCTCGCCCGGGACCAACGGCCTTCCTTTTTCCGGGATTCCCTTGTCGGCCGGGCCGGGCAGCAGTACACTGGAATCAATAACGCAATACTGTTACTTGTTGGGACCGACAGATACGGGGGGATTCGCAACGTGTACAAATTGCTGATCGTGGACGACGAGAAAGAAATTCGCGAGGGCCTCGCTTCCTGGTCCTGGGAGACGGTCGGGATCGAAGTGGCGGGCACCTGCTCGCATGGATTGGAAGCGCTTCAATTCGTGGAGGAGCGTCCCGTCGACATCGTGGTGACGGATATCCGCATGCCGTTCATGGACGGCATCGAGCTGATGACGTCTATGAACGCGCGCTATCCGTTCATCCGGGTCGTCATTTTGTCCGGCTACAGCGATTTCGAATACGCCCAGAAGGCGCTTCAGTTCGGCGCGATCGATTACTTGCTGAAGCCGCTGCAGTTCCAGATGCTGCGCGATACGTTCGCGCGCGCCGTGGAGCGGCTGCGCGAGGAGAAGCAGGCCGAGCTCCGCGTCTCCGTGCTGAAGCGCAAGGCCGAGCTGCTCGCGAAGGTGCTGCGCGACGATTTCCTGCGCCGCCTGTTCCAGGAGCCGCTCTCCGAGGCCGATCTCGAGGAGGGCTGCGCGGGCGGCGAGGTGCTGCTCGAAGGCGGCAGCTTCACGGTCGCAATCTTCCGGCCGGACCGGATCGCGGCGGGCGCGCGGATCGGGGACAAGGAGCGGCGGCTGCTCGCGTTCTCGCTCGACAACATCCTGGCGGATCTGTGGGAAGGCAAGGAGCTCGGCTACCATTGGGTGAACGGGCAGACGGGCGAGGCGTACGTGCTGTGCGCGAAGCCCGAGGCCGAGCGGCATTTCGCCGAGCTGCTTCCGATGTGGCGCAAGTACCGGGGGCTGTTCAAGTCCGCCTTCTCCGGCGGCATCGGCCATGCGGCGGCGTCGCCCGCCGGCATCCATCTGTCCGCCCGGGCGGCGGCCGCGGCGCTCGCGGCGAACGCCGAGGAGGGGACGCTCGCGGCCGCGCCGCCCGTCGACGCCGCCTTCCGGCCGGAGCCGGCGGAGCCCGCGACCCGCGAAC
>NZ_JAGGDJ010000118.1 GCF_017652985.1 Paenibacillus artemisiicola | reverse complement strand
TGGAACCGGCAGCCCTTCGGGATGTCCGCGATGCCGGGAATGCTGCCGCGGATCGCGTACAGCTCGCTTCCCGGTTCCTCCTCCAGCCGCGGGATGGAGCGCAGCAGCCCGAGCGTGTACGGATGCCGCGGCGCGTTGAAGATATGCTCGACCGTCCCTTCCTCCACGATCGCCCCCGCGTACATGACCGCGATCCGGTCCGCCATCTCCGCCGCCACGCCCATGTCGTGCGTGATCAGCAGCGTCGCGGTCTTCCGCTCGCGCTTCAGCCGCCGCAGCAGATCGAGTATCTGCGCCTGGATCGTCACGTCGAGCGCCGTCGTCGGCTCGTCGGCGATGATCAGCTCCGGCTCGCACGCCAGCGCCATCGCGATGACGACCCGCTGGCACATGCCTCCGGACAGCTGGAACGGGAACTGCTTCGCCCGAATCTCCGCCTCCGGAATGCCGACCAGCTTCAGCAGCTCCACCGCCCGGTTCCACGCGGCTTTCTTGCTCATGCCCTTGTGCAGGCGCAGGCTCTCGGCGATCTGCTCCCCGACCGAGAACACCGGGTTCAGCGCCGACATCGGGTCCTGGAAGATCATCGCCATCCGCTCGCCGCGAATCCGGTTCATCTCGCTCTGGCGCTTCTTCGTCAGCTCCTCGCCGTCGAAGCGGATCTGCCCGCCGGCGATGAAGCCCCCCGCGAAATCGATCAGCCGCATGATCGCGAGCGACGTCACGCTCTTGCCGCTGCCCGATTCGCCGACGACGCACAGCGTCTGCCCTTCCTCGATCGCGAAGCTGACGCGGTCGGTCGCTTTCAAGAGCCCGTTTTCCCGCGGGAAGCCGACGGTCAGGTCGTTTACTTCAAGAATCGTTTTCGCCACCGCTCCAACCTCCTTGGGGAAAGCATCGCCCGCTGCCGCGGATCCAGCACGTCGCGCAG
>NZ_JAGGDJ010000117.1 GCF_017652985.1 Paenibacillus artemisiicola | reverse complement strand
CAGGTTGTAGAGAAACCCACGTTTTTTTAAACGTCGGGTTTCTTTTTCAATACTTGAGGGCTTCGGAGGGGCGGGTTATCCCTCCGAAGCCCTCCTTTCTAGGTGAAGGGCGATCTTCTTCATGTTCTGTACGGCCGCGGTCATGAGCGCCTGTTCGGTCGCATTCCGCAGCCCCCGCAAACGGCAATAGCGAAACCCGTGGAGCTCTTTTGCATCCGCGAAGCTTCGCTCAATTGTCTCTTTTCGTTTTCGGTACAGCTGTTTTCCAGATTTACTGAGCCGGTTTAACCGCACCTTTTCCTTGCTGTCCTCCCAGATGTGACGTGTCACCACTTTTCGCTTGTTCCGGGAGCGGGTGCAGTTGTCCAGCATGGGGCAAGATGCGCATTGCTCTGGATTAGAAGTATACTGCCGGTAGCCTTTGCGGTCCGTCGTTCTGTAAAGTAAATCTTGCTTTTGTGGGCATACATAGACGTTGCGTTCCGCATCGTAAGTAAACTCCCACTTATGGAACAACCCTTGCTTGGAATGGAAACGGCGATGCGCAATCACGCCAAAGATTTTTCTTGCATCAAGTCCTTGGCAAATCGGAGCAGTCAAATAGCCGGAATCCAGCGCTACCGCTTCGACGGCAAAATCAAAACGTTCGCGTTGGCGGTCCAAACGGGAGAGGTACGGAACGGAATCGTGCACATTTCCTGCGGTGACGAAGACATCAGTGATCAGGTTGTACTTTACGTCGACCGTTCGGTGATCCAAGTAAAAAAATCCCTCCGGCTTCCCGTCCCGAATCATATATCCGCTGTCCGGATCGGTCGTACTCACCTTTACTTCCTTTTCCTCGTTCACCTCCTCCCGTGGTTTTAGCGCTTTTTTCCATGCTCTTTTCGGTCAGCTTCAATCGCCGCATTGAGTTCATCTACATAATCTCGCGTGTTTTGTTGGACTTGTTCTTTCGTGAACTTGTGCTTGTTGGCGTTGGCTTTTACGTGCGTTGAATCTGAAATGAGGACGCGGCCGCCAATCATGCGATGCGAGATGGCCTGCAATACAA
>NZ_JAGGDJ010000116.1 GCF_017652985.1 Paenibacillus artemisiicola | reverse complement strand
TAAGTACCCTGAGGAAGAGAAAACAACAGTGATTCCGTCAGTAGCGGCGAGCGAACGCGGATTAGCCCAAACCAAGGAGCTTGCTCCTTGGGGTTGTAGGACGTCTCACATGGAGTTACAAAGGTGTTGGCTAGACGAAGAGGTCTGGAAAGGCCCGCTATAAGAGGTAAAAGCCCTGTAGTCCAAAGTCAGCACTCTCCGAGACGGATCCTGAGTACCGCGAGACACGTGAAACCTCGTGGGAATCCGGCAGGACCATCTGCCAAGGCTAAATACTCCCTAGCGACCGATAGCGAAGCAGTACCGTGAGGGAAAGGTGAAAAGCACCGCGGAAGCGGAGTGAAACAGAACCTGAAACCGTGCGCTTACAAGAAGTCAGAGCCCGATTTAGGGGTGATGGCGTGCCTTTTGTAGAATGAACCGGCGAGTTACGTTCCCATGCAAGGTTAAGGTGAAGAGCCGGAGCCGCAGCGAAAGCGAGTCTGAATAGGGCGACTTGAGTATGTGGACGTAGACCCGAAACCGTGTGATCTACCCCTGTCCAGGGTGAAGGTGCGGTAACACGCACTGGAGGCCCGAACCCACGAATGTTGAAAAATTCGGGGATGAGGTGGGGGTAGCGGAGAAATTCCAATCGAACTCGGAGATAGCTGGTTCTCCCCGAAATAGCTTTAGGGCTAGCCTCGGTGTCAGAGTCGTGGAGGTAGAGCACTGATTGGGTGCGGGGCCCGCCAAGGGTTACCAAGTCCAGTCAAACTCCGAATGCCATGTACTTATAACCGGGAGTCAGACGGTGAGTGCTAAGATCCATCGTCAAGAGGGAAACAGCCCAGACCATCAGCTAAGGTCCCCAAGTGTGTGTTAAGTGGGAAAGGATGTGGAGTTGCAAAGACAACCAGGATGTTGGCTTAGAAGCAGCCACCATTTAAAGAGTGCGTAATAGCTCACTGGTCGAGTGACTCTGCGCCGAAAATGTAACGGGGCTAAACACACCACCGAAGCTATGGCTTGATCGCAAGATCAGGGGTAGGGGAGCGTCGTGTATAGGTAGAAGTCAGACCGTAAGGACTGGTGGACGGTACACGAGTGAGAATGCCGGTATGAGTAACGAAAAGACAAGTGAGAATCTTGTCCGCCGTAAGCCTAAGGGTTCCTGAGGAAGG
>NZ_JAGGDJ010000115.1 GCF_017652985.1 Paenibacillus artemisiicola | reverse complement strand
TGCAACTAGAATAAAAAGTGGACACATCGTTAAGAAAAACAAGATAATCAACTTAACGAAAGCGAGGTGTCCCACGGTGGGGGAACAACGGCAACGGTACAACGAAGAGTTTAAAAAGCAAACGGTCAAATACGTGCAAGAGCAAACGAAGTCGGTTGCCGACATCTGCGAGGAACTCAACATTCCGAAAAGCACGCTGAATCAATGGATCGCGCAATACCGGCAATTCGACCAAGAAGCCGTCAATCATCCGGAAAAAATTCGGAAGCTCGAACAAACGCTGAAAGAAAATGAAGTCGAGAATCGCCGAAAAGAGCGGGAGATCGAAGACTTAAAGGAAGAGCTGGCCATCCTAAAAAAGGCGCTGCACATCTTCAGCAAAGAAAAGAACTAAGGTTCCAATTTATCGAAGATCATCGCTCCGAGTTTCGAGTGGAGAAGATGTGCAGCGTGCTAGAAGTGTCGAGGAGCGGCTATTACAAATGGCGGACGGCAGCGTCTTCAGAGCGACAACAGCGCAAAGCGAAGCTCACGGACCGCATTGCCTGGCATTTCTATGACTCGGACACACGTTATGGGAGCCCGAGAATTTATCAGGAGCTGAAGAAAGAAGGCTGGACCGTATCGGAGCGTACGGTCGGCTTCATTATGCGCGAAAACGGACTTCGCTCTTGCATGTCTCGCAAGTTCAGAACGACTACGACCGATTCCAACCATGAGTTGCCGATCGCACCGAACGTGCTTCAGCAAGACTTTTCCGCCACCAAACCGAACGAGAAATGGGTAGCAGACATCACGTATATTCCCTGTCGTCAAGGCAAGCTCTACTTGGCCAGCATCTTAGATCTGTACACGAAGCAGATTGTGGGTTGGAACCTAAGCGATCATATGACAACGGACCTGGTGTTAGAGGCGCTAAAGCGAGCGCATGCGGCGAAAAGGCCGGGGAAGGACCTCCTTCACCACTCCGATCGTGGATCTCAGTACGCCTCCAATGAATACCGGGAGTATCTCAAGAAGCTCGGCATCAAGGCCAGTATGAGTCGGAGGGGCAATTGCTACGACAATGCGTGCATAGAAGCGTTTCACAGCATCTTGAAGCGCGAATTGATCTACTGTCATCCTAAGTTCAAGACCAAGCAGGAAGCTTATGACCAGATGTATCGATACATTGAGTTCTTTTACAACCGAAAACGGTCCAACAGTACCTTGGGTTACATCTCGCCCATCCGTTTCGAACAGCTTTATTACGAGAAATTGGCTTAGCCTGTTGTCCACTTTATTGACAGAGGAGCA
>NZ_JAGGDJ010000113.1 GCF_017652985.1 Paenibacillus artemisiicola | reverse complement strand
CGGCCTCGCCGTCGGCCGGCACGCCGTCGGCCGTGTCCGCCGTCAGCACCGTGCCCGGCGCGGCTTCCGGCCGGTCCGGCGCGGGCGCGCCGCCGGGAGCCGCGCCGCGATGATAGTGGTGCCAATGCAGCAGCATCGGCCCCGTCAGCGCGATCAGCCGGTCCGCCAGTTCCTCCGGCGGACGGTCCGGCGATTCCGGCTCCAGCGTGCCGAGCGCGACGCAGCCGAGCTGCAGCACCTCCATCGGATGCGCGTCCGCCGGCACCAGCTCCAGCATCCGCTTCAGCGCGTCCGGCAGCCGGCTCGCCGCGTCCAGCTTCCGACGATAGTCGGTCAATTCGTCCACGTTCGGCAGCTTCCCGCGGATCAGCAGGTACGCCGTCTCCTCGAAGCTGCCGTGCTCCGCCAAGTCCGCGATCGCGTAACCGCGGTACGTCAGGCCGCAGCCGTCCTTGCCCACCGTGCTGATCGCCGTCTCGCCCGCCTCCACGCCCGCCAAGCCTCCGGGCTTCTTCTCCGCCATCGGTCATCCCTCCTCCGGTTCGTCGTTTCGCGCGAACAGGGCGTCCAGCTTGCGCTCGTAGTCGTAATAGCCGAGCACCCGGTACAGCTCCTCCCGCGTCTGCATGCGCCCGGTCAGCTCCGCCTGCGTCCCCCGCGCGCGGATCGTCCGGTACGTCTCGAGCGCGGCGGCGCTCATCGCGCGGAACGCCGAGAGCGGATACAGCGCCATCGCCACGCCCGCGCCGGCCAATTCCTCCGCCGCGAACAGCGGCGTCCGCCCGAACTCCGTCACGTTCGCGAGCACGGGCACCTTCACCTCCGCCGTGAACGTCCGGTAGTCCGCGAGGCTCGTCGCCGCCTCCAGGAAGACCATGTCCGCCCCCGCCTCCACGTACGCGAGCGCGCGGGCGACCGCGCCTTCCATCCCTTCCGACGCCAAGGCGTCGGTCCGGGCCATCAGCACGAAGTCCGCGTCGGTCCGCGCGTCCGCCGCGCTGGCGATCCGGTCCGCCATCTCGCGCGGTGGCACGAGCGCCTTGTTCGGCCGGTGGCCGCACCGCTTCACGGCCACCTGGTCCTCGATGTGGATGCCCGCGGCGCCGGCGCGGATCATCTCCCGCACCGTGCGGGCGATGTTGAACGCGGAGCCGAAGCCGGTGTCGGCGTCGACCAGCAGCGGCAGGTCGACCGCGCCGGCGATGCGGCGCACGTCCTCCGTCACGTCGTTCAGCGTCGTAATCGCCAGATCCGGCAGCCCGAACGACGCGTTCGCGACCCCGGCGCCGGAGACGTACAGCGCGCGGAAGCCCGCGGCCTGCGCCAGCATCGCGGCGTAGGCGTTCACGGCGCCGGCGATCTGCAGCGGCCGCTCGGCGCGCAGCGCCTCGCGGAAGCGCCGCCCCGGCGAGGCGGCGGCGGGCCGTTCGCTCGCGGCGGCGCC
>NZ_JAGGDJ010000112.1 GCF_017652985.1 Paenibacillus artemisiicola | reverse complement strand
CCCGTTAACATTCCTGTAGGTGTTAGTAGATGCGATTTGCAGAAAAACGAACGCCTCGCTAGGATGAGTATGTACTGGGTTGCAGCCCTCAGAACTCACCTTAGGAGGCGTTATAAATGAAGTCTAGACTAGTTAAAGCTCAAAATCAACGTGTAGAACGCATTTCCACTTCGACTCTTGTCATTGGCATCGACATTGCCAAGGAGAAACATGCTGCTCAAGCAATTAACTTTCGAGGTATCGTCCTCACCAATCGCCCACTCTCGTTCTCAAACGAACATGCGGGCTTTGAGCATTTAATCAGCAGTATTCGTAAATTGCAGAACATTCACCAGTTGAATGACGTCGTTGTGGGAATGGAAAGTACCGGCCACTACTGGTTCAACATCGCGAATTGGTTGGTGAAACAAGGCGTTTCTGTTGTCCTTGTCAATCCAATGACGACCAAACGTAATAAGGAAAACAGAGACAACTCCCCTTCCAAGAATGACCCAAAGGATGCTTTGGTCATTGCCGATGCGGTGAGTCGCGGGTTCTACACGCCCTTCTCTCCAAAGGATGAAGCCTTTCGCCGTATGCGAGTTATGGTTACAAACAGAGAGCATTGGGTTGTTAAATCCGGTCGCATTAAGAACAGAATCCACCGCTGGCTGGACATCCGTTTTCCTGAGTATAGGCAAGCGTTCGAAGACATTTTTACTCCTCGTTCACTAGCCACTTTGCGTCGTTTTCCAGCCCCATCTGACATCGTGCAATTGGCTCCGGAACAAATGGTACAGATCTGGGGAGAGTACATGGATAGACCTGGCGGTATGCGAGGCAGAAACAAGGCGCTTGAGCTCCAAGCACTCGCAAGACATAGCGTTGGTGACGCCACTGCCCTTGAAGAAGACAAATGGGAGCTGCGGCACCTCATTGAAGAATTTGAACGAATCTGCCACATCATTGATGAAGCGGACGAGATGATTGAAAAGCTATTGCCTGAAATCCCCTGTTCGGATCTCGTTCGATCCGTTGGTGTTTCCGTGCCTGCAACGGCTGCCCTATTTGCATTTGGAGGGGACCTACGTAAGTTGTCTCATGGGAACCAGTTATTGCGAAAGGCTGGCTTGAACTTAGCGGAACGTAGCTCCGGCAAGTATAAAGGGCACATTAAGCTGACCAAACGAGGAAACTCATTGCTGCGTAAGCATTTGTACTTCTCGGTGTTTCACCTTTTATCTCACAACCGTGCATTTCAAGCCTTACATGCACACAATATTGAAGTAAAACGAATGACGAAAATGCAATCCATGATGAAGCTGATTGGGAAATTGGCTCGCATGCTTGTAGCCATGGCGCGAGAAGGACAAACTTTCTCCGCGAACAAAGCTCAACCGCTATTAGCAGCAGCTTAAACAACTAAACGCGCAACCTAGCCCGATGGATCGTCTCATTTGCAAGATTTCATAAAGAAAGCACGGAGTACCGAGATTTTTACGCTTTAGGGCATAGACCCGTTCCGTTAACGTTGATCGGACTCCACACCTTGGATAGATAGGACGAAGGAATGTGAGGGCATAGACCCGTCGAGATTTGGGAGAGTGAATCCCAAGGACCTTGTGGAGAGAGGCGTGCAGTAAAACCTTTCATGGGAGATGTTGTAAACAAACCAACACCTTCTATTCCCGCATGCCCTCAAACGGAGCAGCTTAGCCCCTCTCATGTAATTCTTGAAACTCCTATTGATTCATGCATATGAAATTCTGCGAATGAGCGAGCATTCGCGAGAAAACCTTTATTCTCTGAGGGAG
>NZ_JAGGDJ010000111.1 GCF_017652985.1 Paenibacillus artemisiicola | reverse complement strand
GCCGTTACCGGCCGCGGTTCCGTCGCCGCCCGGCGCGCCTTGCCCGGCCGCGCCGCCGCCGAAGCCGCCGAAGCCGCCGTCCTGGCCGCCGCGGCCGCCCGTCATTCCGCCTCCGCCGGGACCTTGATTGCCCGTCAAACGGGAGACGCCGTTGTAGCCGAACGCCAGCTCCAGCACGGAGTTCGACCCGCTGCTGCCGATGTACGGCCGCTTGTCGGCCGGGATGGCATCGACGATCACGGCCCAGGAGACGGAGATGACGAGCATGAGCGCCGTGGCGCCGGCAAGCACCGCCGTTTTGCGTTTCCAGCTGGCCTTCGCCGCGAAGACGTAGAACAGATAGAAGGCCGGCAGCACCATGTAGGCCTGCAGCATCTTCATGTTGAACGCGACGCCGATCATCGCGAACGCCGCGATCGCGAGGCCCGTCCGCCGGCCGCGGATGCCCTTGAACAGCAGGTGCGTGCCGAGAAGCAGCGCGAACACCAGCATGCTGTCGATGTTGTTCGTCCGGCTGACCGCCGCGAGCACCGGCGTGAGCGCCATGACCAGCGCCCCGATGCGCGCCGCCCGGATGCCGAAGGTCGGCTTGAGCAGCAGATAGAGCAAGATTACGCTGCCGACGCCAGCCAACGCCTGCGGCAGGATCACGCTCCAGCCGTGGAGGCCGAAGACGTAGGCGAACGCCGTCTGAATCCAGAAGGCGAGCGGCGGCTTATCCACCGTCACCGAGCCCGCCGGGTCGAGCGAGCCGTAGAAGAAGTTCGAGAAGCTCTGCAGCATGCTCGCGACCGCCGTCGTGTAATAGGTGTTCGCGTACTTGTCGTTCCAGATGCCGTACCCGTTCAGCAACAACGACATGACCGCCGTGACCAGCAGAACCGGATCGATTTGGGCCTGTTTGAATCCCTTCATGGTACGATTCACTCCTTTTGTTCCCCTTCTTCCCCCGCCGCCTCCGGCGAACCCGGCATTTTACATCGCGAGGAAAAGAAGTTACCATATTCCTGCTTGCGCTCTCCGTGAGCCGAAGCAATGACTTTATCTTCGGGTTTCGATCTGAACTGAAAATGAACCTCGGCTGAATGTTTGCTGAATGCCTGCTGAAGACTTGCTGAACGCGGCGGACCGGCCGATCGAACGAAGGGGCGATGGCGAGAATGAAACCGACGAAGGAGATCCGCATCCTGCTGGCGGACGACGAACCGCATATCTTGCAGTTTCTGGAGATGGGGCTCGCAAGCGAAGGCTATACGGTGCGCACGGCCCAGGACGGCATCGCCGCGTACGGCGAAGCGATGGATTTCCGCCCGCACGTGGCCGTGCTCGACGTCATGATGCCGGGCATGGACGGCTACCGCGTCTGCCGCATGCTGAAGGAAGCCGGCAACGCGGTCGCGGTCATCATGCTGACCGCCAAGGACGACGTGGACGACCGGGTGAAGGGGCTGACGCTCGGAGCCGACGATTACATGGTCAAGCCGTTCAGCTTCGACGAGCTGCTGGCGCGGATCGGCGCGCGGCTGCGCAACCAGTTTCCGGACCTGCTGGGGGAGGTGGCGATCGGGCCGTTCAAGATCGACGACCGCAGGGGCGAGCTCCGCTACGGGGACCGGCTGCTGGAGCTGTCGCCGACCGAATACGAGCTGCTGAAATACCTCGTGCTCAACCACGGGACGGTGCAGAGCAAGGCGGTCATCTTGGACCGGGTATGGGGGTATGACTTCGGCGGGGAGGAAAATATCGTCGAGGTGTACATCCGCTCGCTGAGGGACGAGCTCGGGGATAAGGAGCACCGGCTCATCCGGACGCTCCGCGGGGCGGGCTACCGGGTGGACCTGCCATGACGGCGGCTCCCCCTGCGGAGGGGCGCGGCCGTTCGCTTCGCCGGCTCGCGCCGGGCTCGCTGCGCGGCCAGCTGCTGGCGCGCACGCTGCTGCTGCTCGCCGCGCTGCTCGTCCTGATCGGCCTGATGCAAGATTGGCTGATGAAGGATTCGCTCTACCGGAGCAAGGCCGACTCGCTCCGGTCGCAGCTCATGACGATGCCGGTCGGCTGGTTCGAGGACGGCTCGCCGGGCCGGCAGAACGCGCCGCCGGCCGGCGGCGGAACGGCCAGCGGCGGTGCGGCCGCCGGGGGCACGGCCGGCAAGGACGCGGCCGGCGAGG
>NZ_JAGGDJ010000110.1 GCF_017652985.1 Paenibacillus artemisiicola | reverse complement strand
GGGAGCAGCGGGCCCGCGTTCGCCCGACGGGGCCCCGCGCGCGCGCTCCCCGCCCGTCCCATGCCCCCCGCTGACCCCGCCGGGGGCCGGGCGCGCGGGCCCCGCCGCCCCTCGCCCGGCCGCGCGGCCCCCCCCCCCGCCCCGCGGCCGCCCAGCGCCCGCCGCCGAAAACGCCCCCCCGGCCGAGGGGGCGCTTCACCCCCCCCCCCCCCGCCCGCCGCCCGCGGACCCCCCGCCCCTCCCCCCCCCGCCCCACGGCTCGGCGTCGTACGGCATGGCGGCATGATCGCCTCCCGCGCCGTACGGCCGAATCGAAGTCGCACGTACATTTCCCACTTTCCTACGCTGGCATGACCCAGATCAGGTTCAAAGGGACCAAGGCATCTGCCTTATCTCAGCCCGTGCGGGCGCCCCTAGTGGATTTCCTGACAAGACTATACCCCTCGAGGGAAAAGTTGTCAACGTTCCGATCGTCTGCAGGAAGAAAAAGGATTGACAGTTTCCGCTTTCCGACTCTATACTAACTATAAAATATTAAGTTTATTACTTTATGTTATTAATTATCCGGAGGTTTTGCCCATGTCCACGTCCAAATGGCTTGTCGACGCGACGCACAGCAGCGTAGATTTTACGATCAAGCACATGATGATCGCGAAAGTGAAAGGCACTTTCCACGAATTCAGCGCCGAGATCCAGGCGGATCCGAACGATCTGACGACGGCGAACATCCGGTTCGACGTGACGCTCGCCAGCATCGACACGCGCAACGCGGACCGCGACAACCACCTCCGCACGGGCGATTTCTTCGACATCGAGCACTATCCGACGCTCACGTTCCAATCGACCTCCATCGTGAAAACGGGCGACGGCGAATACGACGTGACCGGCAACCTCACCCTCCGCGGCTTGACCCGTCCGGAGACGTTCAGCGTGACGTACGAGGGCAGCGGCAAGGATCCGTGGGGCAACGAGAAAGTCGGCTTCAGCGCCAAAGGCGCGATCAGCCGCAGCAGCTACGGCCTGACGTACAACGCGGTCCTCGAAACCGGCGGCGTCCTGATCGGGGACGAAGTGAAGGTCGCCATCGAGCTCGAGGCCGCCAAAGCGGACTAAGCGTTCCCGACCTTCTTAAGCAAATGATCTTCAAGGCACCGCGGCCCTTGCGCCGCGGTGCCTTTTCGGCGTTCGCGGCGAGTGCGGGCGGATAGGCGGCAGGCAGGCTGGCCCGGCTTCGCCCGGCTCGCCCGTAATCGCGGGCATGCGGCCGAGACGGCCGGCCCGGCTCGCGGTAGGAGCGAATCGGCACGAACCGGCGGCATGCCGTATGCACCCGCCCCGCCCTGCAAGGCGCGCGGCGAGCGCGCCGGCAGGAATGTCGCGCCGCTCCGGGCCATAAACTGTAACGTTGCAGATCGAGCGCCGTCCGCCCTCCCGCGGCCGGCGCGAAACGGCGGGAGTGAGGCATCACGGACACGGTGGTCGTATTTCCCCACTGCGCGTGGGCGCAATTCCCCTACGGGGGCTTGATCGACAGGCTGGCGCAGGGCCGGACCGTCCGCTTCGTCGCGGGCGCGGAGGCGATGGCCGGCGCGCCGGACCGCTACGGCGCGCTGAAGCCGGAGGAGCTGGACGCGCTGCCCTGGGCGCGGACGGCGGCCGTCGTCACGCATCCCTGCTGGTATTACGACGTCGCCGGGCGAAAGCCCGCGGCGCTGATCGCCGCGATCCCGCCCGGACTGGAGCACGGCGACGACGGCTTCAACCGGTGCCGGGATTTCTTGTGCGCGGCGGCCACGCTCGTGGTGGCGCAGTCGGAGCCGTTTTATTTCGAGCAGTGGTTCAAGCGCGGAGGCGTGTTCCTGCAGGACGGCCTCGATACGGCCGCGGATCTGCTGGCCGACGCCGCGGCGAGCGACGCCGCCGCGGGCAAGTCCGTCGACGCGCTGGCGCGGCTGCAGCTGCTGAGGCGGGCGGACTTCCGCGCGGAGACGCTGCCGGCGCTGCGCGCGTCCGCGATGCAGTATTTCTTCCAGGCGGCGTACCTCTACCTGCTCGGGAAGGGCGAAGAAGCGGAGCGCTGGCTGCTGGACGCGTTCCATCTCGCGATTCTGGCCCGCGAGGAAGGCGCCGTGCAGACGTACTTCCGCTTCCTCTCGGCCGTCCGGCTGCTGCAGGGCCGCACGGACGACGCGATCGCGACCTACGGCATCGCCGCCGCGGGCGACGAAGAGCGGGCCGCCTTCGCGGAGATGCTCGCGCTGCGGGATGCCGGGCAGACGCGGCTGGCCGAGGCGCTGCTGTACCGGATGAACGACGACGACCGGCAGGCGGCCGGTCTGCTGGCGCAGGCGCTCGCGGCCGGCGCCGCGGGCGGCGGCGGCGCGTCCGCGGAAGCCCTCC
>NZ_JAGGDJ010000010.1 GCF_017652985.1 Paenibacillus artemisiicola | reverse complement strand
GTCTGCGGCTGCAGCCGGAAGATCGCCGCGAGCGCTTCGCCGCCCGCTTCCGCGGACCATGCGCCGCCGGCTTCGGCCGGCCCGCTGCCGACCGGGCCGGCGGCCTCGCGCCGCGGCTCGTCCAGCTGGGCGGCCGCCTCCCGCTCCCGTTCCGACGCCGCGCGGTGCTCGGCGTCGGCCAGGCCGAGCGCCTTCTCCGCGTCCTGGAGCGCCGCCCGGTGGACGCGGACGGCTTCGCGCTCGGCTACGCCCGCCTGGAAGCCGTGCAGCGCCGCCTCCGTCCACGCCGGCGAAATCCGGCGCAGCAGCCCCTTCGCCGCTTCGCCATGCTCGGCCGCTTCCGCTTGCAGCTCGGAAGCGGATTGCCGGGCGGCCGCGATTTGCTCGGCGGACAGCAGCAGCGACTCGATGTCCGCCTTCCGCGCCAGCAGCTCCGCGTCGAAGCCCAGCCGTTCCAGCCGGCCCTCGAGCACGGCAGCCTGCTCCTCCGCTTCTCGGATTTCCTCGCCGGCGCGGCGCATTTCGGCCGTCAGCGCTTCCCAGCGGCTTCGCGCGTCGGCGGCGAAGCGCGGCGCGTCCGCCAGCTTCTCCCGCTCGCGCAGCAGCGCCGAACGCGCCAGCCAGCTCTCCCGGAGCTCCGCGGCGCGCGCGAGCAGCTCGCTCCGTTCCCGCAGCGGGCCGAGTCCCCGCTCCGCTTCGGCAAGCGCGACCTCGGCCGCCGCGATGTCGGCCGTCGCCGCGTTGAAGGCGTCGATTCCGTCCTCCAGCCGGCGCAGCTCGTCCTCCTTCTCCTCCAGCGACTTCAACAGCTTGTTCATGCGCTGGTTGCTGCCGCGCGGCCGGAACAGCTCGTCCAGCTCGCCCTGCAGCCGCTTCTCCGCGCCCGCGATCGCGCCGCCTCCGCTCCAGCCGGCATGGTACAGCTGCCTGCCGAGCTCGTCGCCTTCCAGCATCCCGATCGCCTGCAGCTCCGTGAGCGTGATGGCGAACAGCTCGCGGAAGATCCGTTCGCCGACGCCGCCCAAGTACCGCCGCTCCCACTGCGCCTGCGTCAGCGTTTCGGCAAAGCCGGCGACGTCCGTTTCCGGTTCGCGCACCTGCACCTTGCCCGGCGCGCTCGCGTGCCGCTCGGCGACGTACGTCCGGCCCGCGCCGTCTTCGAACGTCAGCCGGCCGCCATGCCGGCCGCCGTTCACCGGCTCCTGGCGTTCCGTCAGACTGCCCCGGTTAGCGAAACCGAACAGCATGGCGCGCACAAAGCCGAGCATCGTGCTCTTGCCGGCCTCGTTCGGCCCGTAGACGATCGTCACCGGCGCGTCCACGTCGCATGCCAAACCGCTCAGCTTGCCGAACCCGTCCACATGCAGTTCCCGCAGCCTCATCGCGCTTTCCCTCCTTGCGCCGTCGTATCCGGCTTCGGCGATTCCGTCTCGCCGGCCAGCAGGCCCGCGGCCAGCTCTCGGGCCCGTACCAGCCAATCCGGGCCCCGGCCCTTCATCGCTTCGCGGACCGCCCGGCGCAGCTTGGGATGGCCGAGCAACGGCTGAAGCGCTTCTTCCAACACATCCTCGAGCGGCTCCTCGCCGCGCTCGATCCGCCGGCTGCCCCGCACCAGTTCCCCGGCGAAGCTGTCTTCCTCCGCCAGCGCGGCCGGATCGGCATCGGCGCCGGCCGCCGATTCCAGCGACGCGATCCAGCACCAAGGCGTTTCCCCGGCTTCGGCCCCGGCGGCGCCGGTCCCGTAATCGCTTTCGGCCATGCGGTCCCGAAGCCCCGCAAGCAGCTCGTCAAGCCGCTCCGCGTCGCCCAGCAGGCCGTGCATCGGCCCTCTGCCGGTCAGCTTCAGGCGCGCCATCAGCGAACGCCCTTCGTTCGCGGCGGCGGCTTCGAGCGCGCGCCGCTCCATGGCGTCCAGCAGCGCCTGCTCCGACGTCAAGCCGTCGATCGGCGCGTCCAGATTCGCCCAGCGAACCGTATCGAGCGGCACGAACCGCAGCTTCGTCTCGCGGTTCGCCGCCACGTCGACGACGTAGCAGCCTTTCGCGCCCGTTTCCCTCGCGTGCCTGCCCTGCGTATTGCCCGCATAAACGACATGCGGATAGGCATGCAGCACCGCCCGCTGATGAATATGGCCGAGCGCCCAATAATGAAAGCCCGCCCCGGTCAGCTCGTCCAACCGGCACGGCGCGTACGGATCGTGGCTCGCGTCCCCGTCGACGTTGCCGTGCAGCAGCGCGATCTCGTACGTGCCGTCCCGCCGCGCTTCGTAACGCGCCGCCAAATTGGCCGTCACCGAACGCGACGCGTACGAGATGCCCGTTACGTAGGCGGCCAATTCGCCGCGCCGGGTATAAGCCGGAAATTGTTCGGCGCGCTCCGCCCCGAAGAACCGCGCGGATTCCGGCCAGCGCAGCATCGCCTGCCTGCCCGACAGCGGGTCGTGGTTCCCGTGAATAATAAAGAGCTGCACGCCGTGGGCATGCAGCCGTTGCCATTCCTTCTGCAGCGCTAGCTGCGCGTGCAGCGAGCGGTCCGCGGCGTCGTACAGGTCGCCCGCGATCACGACGAAATCGGCCGCTTCTTCGATCGCCGCGTCCGCGAGCCGGCGCGCCGCACGGAACGTCGATTCCCGGAGCGCCTCGCGCACCTCGGGCGGCGCGTCCGTCAAGCCGCGGAACGGGCTGTCGACGTGCAGGTCGGCCGCGTGTATGAACCGAAAGGGCACGCCCATGCTACTCTCTCCGCTCCGCCGCGTCCGCGGCCGGGTTCAGCTCCGCGTAGACCTGCTTCAGCTGCGCGATGACGCGCTGCAGCGAATACGCCTTCTTCGCCTTGCTCCAAGCCGCGCGGGCCATGTTGTAACGATAGTCCGGGTCCGACACGACTTTCTCGAGCGCGTTGCAGAGCGCCGCCGGATTCTCGGGCTCGACGAGCAGGCCGTTCACGCCGTCGTCGATCTGTTCGGCGATGCCGCCGACGTTCGTGCCGATGAGCGCGAGCCAGCACAGCGCGGCCTCGGCGAACACGGAGCCGAACGCTTCCGCCCGCGACGGGAGCACGAATACGTCGAAGAACGGCATGAATTCCTCCGGATGCAGCATGTACCCGTAGAAGATGATGTCGTCGTACAAGTTCAGCTTCTGCGCCAGCTGCTCGAGCTCCTCGCGGCTCGGTCCGTCGCCGATGACGTGCAGGACGAAGGGATGGCCCTTGGCTTTCAGCAGCGCGCATGCCCGGAGCAGCACGTCCAAGCCCTTCGCGGGCACCAGGCGGCACACGGTGATGAGCTGGACGACCGCGTTTTCGTGGGAGATCGGCTTGAAGCGCTTCTCGTCGAAGCCGTTCGGGATGACTTGGATCCGGTCCGCGTCGTTCATGTACGGGCGCAGATATTCCCTGAACGAAGCCGACGGCGTCAGTATCCGGTCGGCCTTCGATTCCAGCTCCCGGTAGATCGACGTCAGGAAGCGGTGCTCCGTTTCGCCTTCGACGATTCTGCCGTTCAGAATGAGCTCGCGCTCGAAGCTGGAATGGATCGTCATGACGAGCGGCGTGTCCGGAAACAGCTGCTTCATGACGAGGGCGGAAATCGGATGATGCGCGTGGATGATGTCGTAGCTTTTCTTGATCCGCAGCTTCGTCCACCAGACGTAGTCGCGGTAGGTCTGCACGTATTTATCGACGATGGCGTTGCCCTCGTAATTCGTCAGCTCGAACGTCTCGAAGGACACGGGCTCCTGCCCTTTGCCCCGGACCCGCTTCGGCAGCGAGAACAATTCCATCGGCCAGCCGAGTTTGCTGAACCGATCTTGAATGTAAGGAACCATGGAGGACACGCCGCCCGGCTGTTCCGGGGGGAAAAACAGTGCCTGCAAAATGTTCATGTCAAGCCCTCCCAATCCTTGCCTTTGCTTCTCGACTCGTAAAAAACATGATATACTAGAACATATGTTTCTGTAAAGCTCACGGAAAGCGCTCTTCCGGCCGATATCAACCTTGCGCGTACTCTCATTCTAGGTGGTTCAAACATGACGTTCATTCATTGGCTTGCCGGCTTATCCGGCCAGATTTTCGCTTCCGCCTGCGCGATGACCATTCTCGTGCTGATGCTCTTCATGGCGGTCAAGCTGTACAAGAGCTACCGGAGAAACCGGACCTATCTCCTGCTCGTCGTCATCCTCGGGGTCGCGCTGCTTCAGAACGCCGCCGCGCTCGGCATCGCCTGCTCCGCCTGGACGGTCGCGCCGTACTGGCAGCTCGCCCGGACGTTTTTGGATTTGCTTACGTTTATTATTATAAACTTTGTGTTCATGAAATTATATACCGGCCCGGCGGCGCGATTGCGAGGTTTTCCGTTCCTGCTCATGTTCGTCGGCCTCGCGCTCGTCACCGCGGGCCAGGTCGCGTTCACGCCTTCGATCGCGGATCCCGCGGCGGGCGCGGATGGCCTGCAGGCGCTGGCGGTCGATTTTTACGGGCTGGCGCTGACCCTCGTCGTCCTGCTCAACGTGCGCGGCATCGACCACCGCTTCAGTTATTCGGCGAGCCTGATCGTCTACTTCATGCGCCAGATCGCCGGGCTGGCCGACAACTATGTGTTCCACGGGGACGCGCCGATGCTCGTCATCCTCATCCGGCTGCTGCCTGTCATCTATTATACGCTCTTGTTCCTGCTCTTGTTCGAATGGGTCCTGGAGCGGCTGCTGCTGACGTTCCAATCGTCCATCACCGACGGCCTGACCAGCCTGTACAACCGCCGCCATTTCACGAAGAAGGCCGAACAGCTGCTTCGGGCGAACAAGCGGGTCGCGATCATCTTTTGCGATATCGACAACTTCAAGAAGCTGAACGACACGCAGGGCCATCATAAGGCGGACGGCGTCCTGAAGCAGGTCGCGGACATTCTGCGGGAAGAAACCGCGGGCATCGGCACGGCCGGCCGTTACGGCGGCGAGGAGCTGCTCGGGCTCGTGGCCGCTCCCGGGGCGAAGCCGGAAGCGGTCGCCGAAACGATCCGCAGCCGGGTGGAGAAGGAGACGATGGTGACGATCAGCGTCGGCGTCAGCCTGACCCGCGACGGTTCCTCCGTCGCCGAGACCGTCCGGCAGGCCGACGAGGCCATGTATCAATCCAAGACGACGGGCAAGAACAAAGTAACGCTGCACGCTTCCGTGCGCGCGTCCAAATCGCGCCAGACGGATTCGGCGGCGAAGCAGAACGCGAAAGCCTGACTTCCCGCGTCGGTCGCGTCCGTTTATCCGCGCCATGCAAAAAAAGACAGCTCCGTTCGGGCAAAGCCCGTCGGCGCTGTCTTTTTCGTTTCCCGCGGCCATATTAACGCTGCTTGTACGGAATCGGATCGGTCGTGCCCGCTTCGGCGAAGCCCTTCAGCCGCAGCCGGCAGCTGTCGCATTCGCCGCACGCTTCCTTCTCCCCGTTGTAGCAGGACGTCGTCAGGCGGTACGGCACGCCCATGCGCAGCCCTTCCGCCACGATGCCCGCCTTCGTCAGATGAATGAGCGGCGTCTCGATGGAGATCGGCTTGCCTTCCACCCCGACCTTCGTCGCGAGCGCGATCACGTCCTGCACCTTCGCGATGAACTCGGGGCGGCAGTCCGGGTAGCCGCTGTAATCGAGCGCGTTCACGCCGATGTAAATCGCTTCCGCGCCGACCGTCTCCGCGTACGACGTCGCGATCGACAGGAACAGCAGATTGCGTCCCGGCACGTAGGTAACCGGAATTTCGCCCGGTTCGTCCGGTACCGGCTCCGTGCCCGTCTTCGGCACGTCGATGCTGTCGTCGGTCAGGGCGCTGCCGCCGAACTCGCGCAGAAACCCGAGCTGCACGACCTTGTACCGGTCGAGCGTGCCGTAATGTTCGGCCACGGCGCGGGCATTCTCCAGCTCGATGATATGGCGCTGGCCGTAATCGAAGGAAATCGGATAGAGCTCGTAGCCCGCTTCTTTCGCGTAGCCCATGCACGTCGTGCTGTCGAGCCCGCCGCTTAAAATGATGACTGCTTTTTTCGTCAACTCAAACACCCCTTTTGGCCGGATCCCAAATGATTTTGTGCAGCTGCATGTTCAGCTTGACGCCGGTCAAGCCCGCGGCGAGCATCTTCTCGACCAATCTGGCCGGCGGCATGCTCTCCCAAACCGGGCTGAACAGCGCCAGCGCCTCGGTCGGATAATCGGCCAGCACCCGCACCGCGAAGTCGAAGTCCGCGTCGCTCGCAATGACGAACTTCACTTCGTCCTGCGGGCGAAGCAGGGCGAAGTTGCCGTGCAGCATCGCCGCGTTCTCGCCGGAATCCGGCAGCTTGTAGTCCATGATGTACCGCGCCTTCGGCGAACGAATGTCCCGCAGGAACGGCGCCAGATCGATCGCGCCGTTCGTCTCGACGTGGACGTCCTTGATGCGCTCGATCGCGCAGAGCGCTTCGAGCAGCGCCGCGGACCGGCCGCCGTACAGCAGCGGCTCGCCGCCCGTCATGCAGATGTGCTCCGCCTTATAGTCCCGCTCCGCCTTCGAGGCGATCTCTTCGACCGTCATCGTGAATTCCGCCTCGGCCGGCGGATAGCTGTATTTGGTATCGCACCAGACGCAGCGCAGGTTACAGCCGAACAGACGCACAAAAACGGTCGGGAACCCGGCACGCGTGCCTTCGCCTTCGACCGTTTCGAAAATTTCCACCATCGGCAGCCGGATCGCGCGCGGCTGCTTCCCGATCGGTTCAACCTGCATGATCGTCCGCCTCCATGAATGTCCTCGTGACCGCGGCATAGCTCGTCGGCGTCTCCCAGAGCCGGATTTCCTCGATGCGGACATTCGGATAGTGGCCTTCCTCGACCAGCGCCGCGTGAATCTGCTCGTACATCCAGACGACCATGTTCTCCGCCGTCGTGTTCATCGGCGGGAGCACCTCGTTCAGGTAGCGATGGTCGAGCACGTCGAGCACCCGCTCTTTGGCGATCCGTTTCATATCGGCGAAATCGATCGTCAGTCCGCGCCTGTCGGTCGTTCCGGACAGGATCGTCTGAAGCTTATACGTATGGCCGTGGAGGCTCTTGCACTTGCCTTCGTACAGATGCAGATGATGCGCGCTGTCGAAAGTAAACTCTTTGGAAACGAGCACCCTTCGGTTATGATACCGAAGCTGCCGCTCCTCAATATCGGTACCGAGCTGCTGGATGCGCTTCGGAATCTCGTAAGTCACGTTTTACACCTTCCTCGTAGTACGACTGCAAGTTTCGATTATAGCACAAGGAGGCTTGCTAATCTAGCCTGTCGGTCGCCGGTCAAACCTCGAGCCGGCCGTTCAGCACCGTGACGGCTTGTCCCGTCAAGCGCACGCGCTCCTCCCGGATGGTCACGCGAAGCTCCCCGCCTTTCGCCGACGCCTGGTAGGCGCGAAGCTCGTCCTTCCGCAGCCGTCGCTGCCAATAAGGCGCCAAAGCGCAGTGGGCGGAGCCGGTCACGGGATCTTCGTCGATGCCGGCGCCCGGATAGAAGGCGCGCGAGACGAAGTCGTAGCGCGGCTCCGCTTCGTCCGACCCGCGGCTCGTCACGATGACGCCCCGGGCGTTTACCCGCGCGAGCAGGGCGAAATCCGGCCGGAGCGCGCGGACCGTCTCTTCGCTGTCGACCTCGACCAGGTAATCCATGCGGTTGCGGCCCGTGTAGCGCGGAATGAGACCCAGCCCTTGAATCAGTTCCTCCGGCGCCGTCGCGGGCAATGCGGGCTCGGCCGGGAAATCGAGCGTGATCCCGTCCGCCGTTCGGTCCGCCGTCAAGATGCCGCTCAGCGTATGAAACCGCGCCTGCCGCCCCGGCGCGAGCAAGCCGTTCGTCCACAGGTAGTGCGCGCTCGCCAGCGTGGCGTGTCCGCACAGCTCCACCTCCTGCGTCGGCGTAAACCACCGCAGTCCGTAGCTGTCCGCCCCGTCGCGCAGCAGGAACGCCGTCTCCGGCAAATTCATTTCCGCGGCGACCCGCTGCATCCATTCGGCGTCCCGCTTCTCCTCCAGCAGGCATACCGCCGCCGGATTGCCGCGAAACGGCGCGGACGCGAACGCATCGATGATCGCGATCGAAATCGTCATTGTTTTCTCCTCCTCGGGCGCTGGCCGGGAATTAACCGCAACCCCGCTTTCTTCCTAGTGTACAGGAAGGCTCCCCGATTGCCTACCTGCCGGGCTCAAAGGCTAACAGCCAAAGACCTTCCGGCTGCCGGAAGGTCTTCGGCTGTTTCGATTTGCTGTTTCGATTTGCTTTTTCGATTTGAGATTTCGATTTGCTGTTTCGTTAGCTGTTTCGATTTGCTGTTTCTATTTTTCGCGCCGCGGCCCGATCGCGCGAATCGCCGCGTTATCCGCCCATCCCGCTTACCCTTTGACGCTGCCTAACCGAATGCCCGTCACGAAATATTTTTGCAAATACGGGTACACCAGCAGCACGGGAATGACCGCCACGATCATCTGCGCGGACTTGATCGACCGGTCGTTCAGCTTTGCCAGCCGCTTCGCTTCTTCCGGCGACATCGTGTTGAAGTCGAACTTGATGACGATCGACTGCAAATACGTCTGCAGCGGATAGTGGTTGACCTTCATATAGATCATGCCGTCGAACCAGGCATTCCAATGCCCGACGATGCAGAAGAGCGCGACCGTCGCGATGGCCGGCAGCGAGACGGGCACGTAGATCCGCCACAGCGTCCGCCAGTGGCCCGCCCCGTCGATGAACGCCGCGTCCTCGAGCTCGGCCGGCACCTCCCGGAAGAAGTTCAGCAGCAGCACGATGTTGAATACGCCGACCGCGCCCGGGAGCACCAAGGCCCCAAGCGTATCCAGCAAGTGCAGCTCCTTGACCAAAATGTAATTCGGAATGAGGCCGCCGTTGAACAGCATCGTGAAGAAGAAAATCCATACGTATACGGTTCGCATCCGCAGCTTGCCCTCCGTCTTGGACAGCGGGTACGCGAGCAGGATCACCAGCAGCACGTTAAGCGTCGCCCCGATCGCGACCCGTCCGAGCGTCGTGCCGAACGCCTGCCAGAACGCTTCTCGCTGCAGCACGTACCTGTACGGGTCGAGCGTGAAATGCACCGGCCACAGCTTGACGAGCCCGCCCATGACGGCGGCTTTGTCGCTGAAGGACAGCGATACGATATGCACGAACGGGATCAGGCAGACGACGGAGGTCAGCGTGAGCGCGAACAGATTGAAGACGTGGAAGACGCGTGTACCGGGGGACGCTTTCGCATGCATGGCTCGCGCCTCCTTCCTTAGAAGAATCGATATTTGAACAGCTTATACGCCAAATAATACGATACGGTGATGAGCACGAACGAGACGCCCGACTTGAGCAATCCGACGCCCGCGGAGATGCTGTACTGAGATTGCAGAAGACCGAGGCGGTAGATCATCGTGTCGATGATGTCGCCGGATTCGTATACCTGCGGGCTGTACAGATTGAAAATCTGATCGAAGCCGGCGTCGAAGATGCCGCCCAGGCTCAGCACCATTAACAACACGATGATCATGCGCATGCCCGGAAGCGTCACGTGCCACGTTTGCCGCCAGCGGCCCGCGCCGTCCACGGCCGCGGCCTCGTAGAGCGTCAGATCGATGCTCGTGATCGCCGCCAAATAAATGACGCTGTTGAACCCGAAATTTTTCCAGACGTCGGAGACGACCATCGTGTACGGAAACCACCCGTTCTCGCCCAGGAAATAAACGGGTCCGAGTCCGAACCAAGAGAGCGCGACGTTCGCGAGTCCCGTCGACGGGGACAGGACGTCGATCATGATGCCGCTCAAAATGATCCACGAGAGAAAATACGGAAAATAAATGATCGTCTGCGTGATCCGCTTGAACAGCGCCCGCTTCACCTCGTTCAACAGCAGGGCGAAGACGATCGGCACGAGCATGCCCAGGACGATCTTCATCAGGGCGATGAAGACCGTATTGCCGATGACCCGCCAAATGTTCGGCATGGCGAAGATCGTGCGGAAATTATCGAGCCCGACCCAGCGCTGGTCCCCGAACAACCCTTTTACCGGATTGAATTGCTGAAACGCGATGATGACGCCCGTCATCGGCACGTAGGCGAAGATCAGCAGCAGTACGAGACCCGGCACCAGCATGAGATGAAGCGGAAGCTCGCGGCGGGCGCCGTAACGTTTGAACATCCGGAATTCTCCTTTCCCCGCGGAGGTTCGCGCCGCGGCCGGATTATTGCGGCGCATTCACTTCTTCGACGACCTGCTTGCCGCCAAGCTTGTTCCAGCTGTCCACGAACTTGTCGAAGCCGGACGCCACGTCCTCCTTGCCTTGAATCATGGCCGTCATCGCCGTCGCTTCCAGCTCGCCCATCGAGCTCCAGCTGCCGACCATCGTCGGCGTCGGCGCGCCGCTGTACGCGCTCCAAATCACGTCGTCCGGATACGATTGATCCACGAAAGCGAACGGCGTATCCGTCGGGCCGAACATCATGGACATGCCGACGACTCCGTCCTGCATCGACTTGTAGAAGCCTTTCGCCACGCCCCTCAGCTGATCCGTCGCGTTGTCGGCCACCGCTTGCTTGATGTCTTGATGCCCGACGAGATCGAGCGACGGCATGAGGGCATGGACGGGACCCATGTTCCAGAGCGAATCGATGTCGCCGTCCGACCAAAACTCCTCGAACCGGTTCGTCTCGCCGAACATCGTGTCGACGTACAGATTGAGCATCTCGACGATCAGCTCGGGATGCGGGAAGTTCTTGTTCGCGATGAGATACCCGTCCGTCGCGTTGTCCAGCGGAATATGGACGGGATTGCCGCCCTCGCCGGGGAGCGGGATCGCGATCCACTTGGCGTTCTTGTCGTTCTCGGACGTCTTCTCGACGCTGTAGGCCAGCCAGTGCGGACCGTAGAACATGCCCATTTTGCCCGCGACCGCGCTTTCCATCTCCTTGCTTTCGTCCTTCGTGCCGAACTCCTTGTCGAGCAGGCCTTCCTTGTACATGCGCGCCAGCAGCTCCAGCGGCTGCTTCATCTCCGGAAGCACCGTTCCGTACTGCGCCTTGCCGCCGGCGTCCTGCAGCCAGAAGTCGGGATACGCGCCGAAGCCCCAGAACAAGCCTCTCGTGGAATACAGCACGTCCTTGTTGAGGCCGAGTCCGATCGTGTCCGCTTTGCCGTTGCCGTCCGGATCCTGCTTCGCGAACGCCTGCGCGACCGCGTACACGTCGTCCATCGTCTTCGGCCGCTCCAGGTTCAGCTTCTTCAGCCAATCTTCCCGGATCCACAGATGGCTGTACCCGTTGGTGGACGGCATCTTCTGGGGGATGCCGTAGATTTTGCCGCCGAACGTGACCGGATCGAAGATGCTCTTCGTCTCGGCTTCAATGATGCTCTTCAAGAGCGGCGACGCGTATTTGTCGTAGACCGGCCCCATGTCGGCAATCGCTCCGCCTTCGGCCAGCTGCTTCAAGTCCGCCTTGTCGTTGACGGGAAAAATATCGGGCAGGTCGCCCGACGTTATTGCCAGCTTCAGCTGCGTGTTGTAGTCCGCGTACGGGTACATCATTTTGTAATGCGTCACGACCCCGAGCTTCTCTTTGTACAAGCGCGTCCACCGGTTGTCCTCCCAGGTCTCGCCGGTCTTCTTCTGCAGCTTCGCCATAAACTCGGCGTTCGGATCCGCCCCGCTGCCGAATTGAACGTCGATCGTGCCGCTGTCCGCGCCCGCGTTGCCGGTCTGGTTCGCCCCGTTTCCGTTGTCCCCGGCGTTGTTCCCGCCGTCGTTCCCCCCGCTGCACGCCGCCGTGCCGATCATGAGCGCCGCTGCCAGCAGCGACATAACCGCTTGTTTCCTGCGCATGGCCATTGCCCCTTCCCCCGATTGAAAATAATGACGATCAGGCGAAACCGATTCCGCCGCCCTCGATTGACAGCGCTGTCATAACGACATCCGCCGCTTCTTCCGCATCTTCACCCTCCCTCTCGAATCGATCGGGATTATCATACACCAATCCATTTGCATATACAATTGGTATACAATTTATATACGATAAATATTTTCACTTAGGAAATGACAATCTTCTCCCGCAGGAATGGTCGATAAGGACCTTAAAATAAGGGCGATTTTATTGTATACATTTTGTATGTATATTTAATACAAAGTACTCTTGAATCCACTGTTCAACGGTCCGCAGCCCTGCGGTTGCGGGCACATAGAAAAAACACCTCGCCCGTCGGCTTCGTCAGCCGACGGGCGAGGTGTTTGATAAGGACCGCATTCTTCTCGGTTTCCGTTCTTCCGTTCCTTACCGCTTGCCGTTATGGTTCGTCAATCGGAATCAGCAGTTCGACCTGCTCCTCTTCCAAATGCTCGTCAATATAAAAGATTTCGAGGGAAACGGCGTTCTCCCGCTTCGCCAGCTTCTCTTCGTTCATCCAGGCCGTCAGCTGCTCGTAGCCTTCGCCGATCCGTTTGTTCGTGCAGACGGACATGGCGTACGTCCGCTGCGGAATCGTGAATTGCACCATGCCCGGAGGCACCTGCTCCAAATGGGGGACCTCGAAGCATGCCCAATACGTCGCGAATACTTCGTTGCCGAAATACGGGCTGTACAGGACGGTCGTCTTCACGTCGCCTTCGATTTCGTGTTTTCTGGAGAGAAACTCACTCTGCAGATGAATGGCTTCGTCCGGAAACGTGGAATACGGACCGCAATAACTGATGCCGACCATATTCATCGCCGGCTTGGTAATCGTGGAGCAATTATTCATCGCGAATGACCTCCCGCAAACAATTTCGCTGCTAAAAGGTTGACCCGATATCAGTGTACCATGTCTTTCCATCCGTTGGAATGGATTTATTGCGAAGCCGCCGGATTTCGCGGAGCCGCGGCACGCAAAAGCCGCGCCGCCCTTCGCGGGGCGGCGCGGCTTGCGGACCGGCAACGGATTACCGTCTGATCGAGCCGTGCGGATCGATGACGAACTTCTTCGAGACGCCTTGGTCGAACGCCCCGTATGCGGCCGGCGCTTCGTCCAGCGATATGAGCGTGGCGTTGACCGCCTTGGCGATTTGGGCCCGGCCGCTCAGAATCGCGCTCATCAGCTCGCGGTTGTACTGCATGACCGGCGTCTGGCCGGTCACGAACGTATGGGACTTCGCCCAGCCGAGGCCGAAGCGGATCTTCAGCGTGCCGATCTTCGCGTCCGCGTCGACGGCACCGGGGTCGCCCGTCACGTACAGGCCCGGAATGCCGAGCCGGCCGCCTGCGCGCGTCACTTCCATGATGGAGTTCAGCACCGTCGCCGGCGCCTCCCCGTGCCCCTTGCCATGGCCGTGCGCTTCGAAGCCGACGCAGTCGACGGCGCAGTCCACCTCGGGCACGCCGAGAATCTGTTCGATCTGCTCTCCCAGGTTCGGATGCTCGCGCAGGTTGACGGTCTCGCAGCCGAAGCTTCTCGCCTGCGCCAGCCGCTCGGCGTTCAGATCGCCGACGATGACGACCGAGGCGCCCAGCAGCTGCGCGGAATGCGCGGCGGCCAGGCCGACCGGGCCCGCGCCCGCTATGTATACCGTCGAGCCTGGCTTCACGCCCGCGCTGACCGCGCCGTGATAGCCGGTCGGGAAGATGTCCGACAGCATCGTGAGATCGAGAATTTTTTCCAACGCCCGGTCTTTATCCGGGAATTTCAGCAGCTGGAAGTCCGCGTATGGCACCATGACGTATTCGGATTGGCCGCCGACCCAGCCGCCCATGTCCACGTAGCCGTAGGCGGAGCCGGGACGGTCCGGATTGACGTTCTCGCATACGTTCGTGTTGCGTTCCTTGCAGTTCCGGCACCGGCCGCACGCGATGTTGAACGGCACGGAGACGAGATCGCCCTTCTTGATGAATTCCACGTCGCGGCCGACTTCGATGACCTCGCCCGTGATCTCGTGCCCGAGCACCAATCCGCTCGGCGCGGTCGTACGGCCGCGTACCATGTGCTGGTCGCTGCCGCAAATGTTCGTCGTAATGACTTTCAGAATGACGCCATGTTCGCATTTTCTACCGACGTTGAGCGGATTCACGCCCGGACCGTCGCGCAAGATCAGCTCCGGGTACGAAATGTCGCGCACCTCGACCTTGCCGGGCTCCACATAGACTACCGCACGATTTCCTGCCATAGGATCAGCCACTCCCTTAATCATGGATTAGATGAGGACAAGCAGTCACTTCTTCATTGTAATCGCTTGCAAGGGGAAAAGCTATCCATGATTTGGGCCGGATACGCCAACCGCGGGCGCGTTACAGGCCGAAACGCGACCGGATGGCAAGCGCGGTCTCTTCGGGGCTGAGCCCGGTGTTGTCGATCCGCACGTAATTCGGACGGGCAATTTCGCCGGGATTCGAGTTCAGCCGGTACAGGTCCAGGCTCCCGAGCAGCTCCTGCTCCGACTTCGCGACGTCCCGCTTCGTCGGCTTGTGCGCCAACCGGTTCGGCGTCCGGTTACGATCCAGCCTCGATTCGAGCGCCGCTTCCAGCTCGACGAAGAACATCTCTCCGCCGGCCTCTTCGACGATGCGGCAAATCCGGTCCACGTAGTCCCAATCCTCCTGTTCGTTGAACGCCCAGACGTACGTGAAGATCATCCCCTCCATGTCGCTGGCCGCCGCCGCTTGGAAGATTTCCATCCGAATCAGGTTCGTCAGCCGCCAAGCCTCCGCGCTGAAACCAAAGTAAGGGTAGACGAGCTCGATCGCCATGTGATTATGAAACAACTTCAAGCCCGTGATTTTCTCGAGCTCTTGGCCGACCGTCATTTTGCCGACGGCTTGCGGTCCGAACACCAGCACGAATTTCATCGGTATCCCCTCCCAATTTGGAAGATTATACCTCTAACGACGCGAATCGGACAAGAGGAGACCACAAAAAACCGGCCGCGCGATCCGCGCAGCCGGCGGTTTCGATTCCGCTTGACCCGTTATCGGTTGCAGTACGCGACGACGTCCGCATAAGGGAGCTCGCCGCCGAAAATATCGAGCGCGCTGCCGACCGTAATGTCCAGCTTGCCCCGGGATAACGCGCGGAACTGCTCCAGATCCGCGAACGAGCGCGCGCCGCCCGCGTACGTCGTCGGAATTGTGACGCCCTCCGCCAGCTGCTCGACGAGACTGCCGAGTATCCCGGTCCGCTTGCCCTCGACGTCGACGGCGTGCACGAGGTATTCGTCGCAGTACGCCTCCAGCTCGCGCAGATGCTCCTTGTTCACGACGAATCGGCTGAACGTCTTCCATTGGTTCGTCACGACGCGCCATTCGCCGTCCAGCTGCTTGCAGCTGAGGTCGATGACGAGCCGCTCCTTGCCGACCTCGGCAACGATCCGCCGCAGGTTGTCCATGTCGAGCTCGCCGTCGCGGAAGATGTACGAGGTGACGATGACATGCGACGCGCCCGCCTCAAGATACCGCGCGGCGTTGTCCGCGCGGATGCCGCCGCCGATCTGCAGGCCGCCCGGGTAGGCCCGAAGCGCCGCCAGCGCGGCCTCTTCATTGCCGGGGCCGAGCATGATGACATGGCCGCCCTTCAGCCCGTCTCGCCGGAACATCTCCGAATAATAGGCGGAATCGTGCGCGGAGACGAAGTTCTCCACCACTTGCTTCTTGCTGTCGCCGAGCGTTTCGCCCACGATTTGTTTGACTTTGCCGTTGTGCAGGTCAATGCATGGCCTGAATTTCATCGCTGTTCCTCTTCCCTTGAAATGATGGCGTCCAGCTCGAAGAGCGCATGGATCGTATAGTCGGGCGCAATGGCGGCGTCCGCGGGCTTGCGGCCGGGATTGTAATGGCAGAAGTCGATTCCCGCCGCGCGGGCGCCTTCGTAATCGTCCTTCAGGTTGTCGCCGACGAACAGAATGTCCGCCCGCGGCACGCCGAGCGAAGCTACGGCCCGGTCGAAGATCAGCCTGTCCGGCTTCGCGGCGCCGACCTCGTCCGATACGAACACATGAGGAAAATAATGCAGGATGCCCCCGGTCGCCAGCCGCTTGCGCTGCGCTTCCCCGATTCCGTTCGACACGATGCCGAGCGCATAGGCGCCGTGAAGCCGCGGGAGCAGCTCCGGCGTGCCGTCCATGAAACGGCAGGACGAACAAAACAGCTCCCAGTACGCCGCCGCGAGCTCCGCGGCCGGCACGCCGTCGTGCCCCAGCTGCGCCAGCGTATCGCGGAACGAATATTCCAGCACCTGCGAGATATGCAGGTTCCGCGCCATCCGTTCGCTCCAATACGTCCAATTGATCGGAGCGAACGCCGCCCGGAACGCTTCCCAGAGGAACCCTTCGCGATCCGGCAGCCCGAAGCGGCGAATCGCGCCTTGCATCGATTCCCGTTCGCTGGCGTCGTAATCGAGCAGCGTATTGTCGAGGTCGAACAAGATCGCCTTGTAGGCCTTCATGCGGACACCCGCTTTCGTATGAGCTGCAGCGTCGCGTACCCGAGCAGCGCGCCCAGCGTATTCAGCAAAATATCGTCGATATCGAAGCTGCCGCGCTGCAGCAGCAGCTGGAAGGTCTCGAGCAGGAACAGCACGCAGACGAAGAACGCCGTGAACGAGAACAGCCGCAGCCGGAACAAGTACGGAAGCGACAGGCCGAACGGCGCGAACACCGCGACGTTGCCGACGATGTTCACGGCCCAATACGCAGGCCGGAAGCTGTCCGCATGAACGAAGTACAGCCGGATCGTATGCAGCGGCATGACATTGTAGTTATAACCGGGCAGCTGCGGATTCGTCCGTCCGAAGCCGATGAACATCCAATAGAAGAGCAGCAAGGCGTAAGCCGCCGTAATGAGCGCAATCGCTTTTTTCATGGTTCCCGTCAGCCCCTCCGATCCCCGCGGCCCATGAACGAGGCGCGAGTGATAGATCGCTTCCGTGAGACTAGGCGCGCTTGCGCGGCAAATACGCCCGTCCCTCTTCCAACTATGGCTATTCCGCGCGCCGGCGTTTCATGCCAGACGGCGAAGCAATCGCGCGAATGAAGGCAAGATTCAGTTCAATATTTTCTGCAGGCAGACCAAATCCAGCCAACGGTCGAATTTGTAGGCGATTTCCACGTAATGCGACACCTGCTTGTAGCCGAGCTTCGTGAAGAGCGCGACGCTGCTTTCGTTCTCCGTGCAGATGGTCGCGATAAGCGAATGGAAGCCGAGCTCCCGCGCCGTTTCTTCAAGGAACGCCATCGCTTCCCGGCCGATTCCTTTGCCGGTGAACGCCGGCTCGAGATAGATCGTCATTTCCCCGGTGACGTTGAACGCGGGACGCTTCTTGTGCTGCGTCAGCATGATATAGCCCGCGTATTCCCCTTCATGGAGGACGACGTACGACCGGTAGATGTCGGACAACGGCTCGATCAGCGCTTTCATTTGCTCCGGCGTGTAGGGATGTAAATCGAACGATACGGTCGTATGGGCGACAAAATGATTATACGTTCCGCGCACCTGCTCCAAATACCGTTCTTCGTACGGCACAAACGCCGTTCTGTTCGACATTGCTGCACCTCTTGGCTCCTAGGATTGGCAAAACGGGCAGACGGCCGCCCTGCGGCTCTGCCTGCCCGTCGCTTGGTTCGGCTTGAACGCGCGCCTGCGCGGCTATTCCCAGCGTTCGATGCTGAATACCTTGAACGCGTTCGTGGCGGGATGCTGCGTGACGGTGTAGATCCATTGGTATTCGTTGACCGTCGATTTGCCCTCGGGATAATAAATGCCGATCTTCTCGACGATGTAAAACTTGTATTCGCCGTTGATTTTTTGGATGTTCATGATCTGGAAGCGGATCAGCTTCTCCTTGATGTTCAAGCCGCTGAGATGGCGGACGAGGTTATCCTGCTCCTTGTACAGCGGTCCTTCCGGGTCGAGCAACCCCGCCACCAGCGAGAAGCGGTTCTTGTTGATCGCTTCGACCATCGATTCTTCGTAGGCGTTCATGACGTCGGTAGCGCCCGTCGAATCTCTATAATCAATCTGTTCGCCCGAGACGGGATCCTGCGGTGGGGTATCCTCGCTCGCCGAACAGGCGTTCAGCAGCACGGCCAGACATAGCAGCACGCCGAGCATCGCTATTCTGTACATTCGCTTAATCTCCCGTCTTTATGAAATGCATCCGTCCCCGCCCCGGACGAACCGTTCGTAGATGACGATCGGTTTGCCGTCGGGCAGGACGGCGGGTTTGACCTCCGCGGCGCCTTGACTGCGCCAAAACGCGTGCGCGGGCGCGTTGCCCGCCAGCACGCCGAGCCGGTGGACGGTCACGCCGCGGTCGCGCATCAAAGCGTCGAACCAGGCCAGCGCCCGTTTCCCGTATCCCCTGCCGTGGCTTTGCGACCGGATCACGAGCAGTCCGATCCACGCGCAGGCATCGTTCGGATTGATCATCAGAAATTCAAGGACGCCGACGGGCTCTCCGTCCGCGAAAAGGACGTACCGCTCCGCGCCGGCGGCCTCGGCATCCCGATGTTCCGCTTCAACGTCCGCGGCCGTCAGCCGCTCTTTATCCTTGGACAAGCGGTTAAAATACGGATTGGCGTTCAAAATCGCCAGCTCCGCCGCGATCAGCCCGCGCGACGCGCGTCTGAAGGATAGCTCCATGGCTGCACGCTTCCTTTCGAATGCCGGATCCAAAGGTGCGTCTTTTACTTTACGCCTTTTACGCCTTCTATTTTACGCCTTTTATCTTACCATGAAACCCGAACCCGCATAAATGCCTGAGAAAAGGTTAATGTTCGCCGCGGCGCCGGCTACCGCTCCGACCAGGACGGATTCAGCAGCACCATATGGACGTGATCCTCCCACGCGCCGTGGATGCGCAGATACTCGCTCGCCACGCCCTCGCTGCGAAAGCCGAGCCGTTCGACCACCTTCAAGGAAGCCGCGTTCCGGGGCATGACGTTGGCTTCGATCCGGTGCAGGTTGAGCCGCTCGAACGCGAACGCCGCGGCATGCGAGACGGCCTCGGTCATATAGCCCTTGTTGCGGTGCAGCAAATCCATCCGGTACCCGAGATGGCAGGACTGGAAGGCCCCGCGCACGATATTGGAGAGCGACACCGTGCCGACGATGTCCCCGTCCGGGTCTTCGGCGGTCGTCAGCCAAAACCGTACGCTGTGCCCGCCGTCCATGCTCTGCAGTTCCTGCCGGATCAGCTGCCGCTGCGTCTCCTGCGTGTAATACGTCTCGTCGCGGTCGGGCTCCCATTCGGCCAGCGCTTCCCGGTTGCGTTTCACGAACGCCAGTACCCGCGCGGCATACGATTCGTCGACGACTTGCATGACGAGGCGCTTCGTCCGCAGCTTCAGACGATGCATTTCATGGATTGGCATCATGGTTCGTTCTCCGTTCGTTTGTAAGTTCGCGCTTCTCCGATCGCGGCGGATGCCGCGTTACAGCAAGCGCGATAGCGCGTATAGCCCGAAGCCGGCGAGCAGCAGCCCCGACAGCCGGTTAATCTGCCGCATGGCGGCGGGCTTGAGCGTCCGGCGCAAGGCACCGACGGTCAGGCTGAGCCCGAGCCACCAGCACGCCGAACCCGCGAAGATGCCGCCCACGAGCGTCAGCAGCCGGAAGGCGGAAGCATCCACGACGTTGAGCCCGGCGAAAATGCCCAAAAACGACAGGATCGTCGCCGGGTTCGCGATCGTCAGCGCGAACGTCGTCCAATAGGCGCCGGCCAGACTGCCGCTCCTTCCCGCTGCCCCGGCGCCGTCCGCGCCGGAGCGGAACGTTCGCCAGCCGAGGTAACAAAGAAACAAGCCGCCGGCGGCCGACACGGCGTCCTGCGCGGCCAGCAGCCATGCCGTCGCCGCGTCGAAGCCGAACGCGGCAGCGAGCCCGTAAAGTCCGTCGGCCGTCGCCGCGCCCAGTCCGGACGCCAGCCCGTAACGCCGGCCCTGGTTCAAGGCGCGCTTCATGCATAAGAGGCCGATCGGCCCTACGGGGGCCGCGATCGATAAGCCGATCAGCATGCCTTTCGCTGCGATTATCATCTATCCAATCCCCGCTTCTCGGCCGTTGCGCGGGCATGCGCCGCCGGGCCGGATTTCCCCCATGCTTGCCTCGCGTACGGACATCCCGTTCCCGGGTCGTTTCCCCGGTAGCGAATGCCCAAATCTCCGCGACGCGGGCGGATGTCCAATCCGCTTTTACCTTTTTTCATACAATACAGTATACCGGGTGCCGAGAACAACACGACATATATGAAGCCGGCGCCGGAAATACCTTTCAAGGGAGGCATTCGCATGTCCGGTGCATTGGGATTCGGAGGAAGTTTCGTAGGCGTGATTCTGGTACTGTTCATTCTGCTGGTCATCGTATCCCGCGGAGTTCTGGTCTAACTCACACGATCCTCTAGCCGATAATGATAAAACCGTCGAGGGTTTCCTTCGACGGTTTTTCATGTTGCCGCGGCCCGGCAACCGGACCGAGATTCCGCGCGCGGCGACCCGCGGGATGCGCGTCCCGCGGTCTCAAGCGAGCGCGAATTCGCGCAGCGCGTGCGCGACGCCGTCTTCTTCGTTCGAACGGGTCAGCGCGTTCGCCGCCGCCTTGACCGCTTCCGGCGAGTTGGCGACCGCCACGCCCATGCCCGCGAACGTCAGCATGCCCACATCGTTGAAATAGTTGCCGATCGCCATGACGCGGCTCTGGTCGATCCCTCTCAAGCTCGCAAGCTGCCGCAAGGCGTGGCCCTTGCTCGCGTCCTTATGCTGCACGTCGATGAAATAATCGCCGCTGCGGATATGCTGCAGCCCGTGCGTCCACGCGTTCCACTCCGCCTCGACGGCATCGAGCTGCGCGATGGCGCCGAACAGCGTAAACTTGACGAGCCCTTCCGGCAGCGGCGCGTTCGGATCGCGCAGGACGGGACGGGCGCCGTAGAGGCCGTACATTTTCTCCGCGTCCGGCGTCAAGTCCTCGATCCACATTTCGAACGGCGTGTTCAGATCGAAATGCAGCTTGCCCTGCAGGCAGTAATCCCGGAAACGCGCCACCTCCGCGGGATCGATGCTGAATTGGTGCAGCACGCGGCGGCTGGCCGAGTCGACCGTGGCGGCGCCGTTATGCGTGATCATCGTGCCCGCGAGGCCCAGCTCCTCCAGAACGGGCATCGCGTTGACCGGCCCTCTTCCCGTGCAGAGCACGATTTCGGCCCCGCGCCGATGCGCTTCGCGCACGGCGTCCCGCACGGCCGCGGTCAGGATGTGGCTGTCGTTGAGCAGCGTCCCGTCGATGTCGAGCGCGATCAAATCAAAGTTGATGTTTCCCATGGCAGTAGGTCTCTCCCGTCTCCTGGTTGGTCTCTGTCTCTGTCTCTCTGATGGTTATCTATGTAGGTTGCGCGTTGCGGCCGGCTCCGGCGTGCGCGGTCAAGAGTTCGTCCAGCTCCGCCTCCGTAAGCGGGCGGTAGTCGCCGAGCTTCAGGGACTCGTCCAACCGGAGCGGTCCCATGGAGACCCGCTTCAAGTAGACGACCTGCTTGCCGACCGCTTCGAACATCCGTTTCACTTGATGAAACTTGCCTTCGCGGATCGTGAGCCGGATCCGGCTGTGAATTCCGTCCGGCCGCGATTCCTTGTCCCCGATCGTCAATTCGGCGGGCATCGTCTCGTAGCCGTCGTCGAGCGTCACGCCTCGCTTGAACGCCGCTTGATCGTCGGCATCCACGTCGCCGCGCACGACCGCCTCGTACGTCTTCGGGACATGCTTGCGCGGCGACAGCAGTTCGTGCGCCAGCTTGCCGTCGTTCGTCAGCAGCAGCAGCCCCTCCGTGTCCTTGTCGAGCCGGCCGACCGGGAACGGCTCCAGGATCCGGTCATCGGGATCGAGCAAATCGATCACCGTGCGGTCCCGCGCGTCTTCCGTCGCCGAGACGACCCCCTGCGGCTTGTTCAGCATGACGTAGATCGTCTCGCGGTACACGACCGCCTCGCCGTCGAACTTAACGTCCGCCGCCTCCGGATCCAGCGTCATGCCGAAGTCCTTCGCCGTCTTGCCGTCCACCGTCACGCGGCCTTGCTTCACCGCGCGCTTCACTTCGCTGCGCGTGCCGAAGCCCATATTCGCCAGCAGCTTGTCCAGCCGCATCCGTTTCGCCATCCGTCGTTCAACTCCCTCGTTCATTGTACCTTAAAGCCGCGGCCAGACCAACCCTGCGGGCCTCTGCGGCGAGAACCTCAAGCGCGTCCGCGATGACAAAAAACCGCCGACGCATCCGGTCCCGTCGCGGGGTTCCGAATCCATCGGCGGCCGTCGCGGTCCCGCCCGGGCCAGGCGGCTGTCCGCTACTCGTCGCGGCCGAGCCGTTCCGAAGGCGGCAGCGCGGCGAGCGCGTCCGCCAGCGTCCGAAGCGACCCGTCCGTCACGCGCAGGCGGAACGGCCGGAATGCCGGCGCCGGCGCCGCGGAACTACCGGCGCCTTCCACGTACGGCCTCAGCCTCGCCAGGCTGTCCGCGATGTCGGCGCGCAGCCGCCCCAGGTCGAGGCCCGACGTCTCGTCCGGATAAGCCGCGAGCTTGTTCTCCGCCTGGGCGAACAGCTTCGCCGCGCCGGAGAAGTTGTCGTTGCGCCAATGATGGAGACCCACCGCGGCTTGCAGCAGCCCTTGGTACAGCGTGCTCCGGCCTTCCTCCAGCCACAGCTCTTCCATGACTTCGTGGCATTCGAAATAATCCTCGTCGACGTTGAACAGCACGACGAAGCGGACGAATTTCTCGTCGTACGGAGGCGCCGAAGCCATTCAGTTCGACCCGCCCTTCTTCGCGCGCTGGATCGCCGACTTGATCTCGTCGGACAGCATGCGGATCGCGAACGCGTCTTCCTTCTCCCACACTTCGTTGAACTTCAGCTGGAACTGAACCGCCTCGCGGACGCGCCGGAAGAAGTACAGCTCCTGAATGTCGCTCAGCACGCTCGAGTACATGTTGGATTTCTCTTCGAAATCCCGCTGCGCGTCCAAGATCTCGTTGCGGATGCTCGACATCTCGGTATCGAGCTGCGAAGCCGCCTCCGCCGCTTTCTTCAGCCGGTCGCGCACGTCCTCCGGCAGGCTTTCTTTATACTTATAGTTCAGCGAGTGCTCGATCGTCGCCCAAAAATTCATCGCCAGCGTCCGGATTTGGATTTCCGCCAGCACGTTTTTGAGCCCGATGGCCGTCTGAACGGGATATTCGACGATCATATGATAGCTGCGGTACCCGCTGTCCTTGAAATTCGTAATATAGTCTTTCTCATAAACCAGCTTCAGATCCTTGCGCGAACGAATGAGCGCCGCGACCCGGTGAATGTCGTCGACGAATTGGCACATGATGCGGATGCCCGCGATATCCTCGATGCCGGTATCGATCTTTTCCATCGGCACCGACAGCCGCTTGGCCTTCTCCAAAATACTCGAAATTTTCTTGACCCGCCCCGTGACGAACTCGATCGGCGCGTACGCTTCCCGATTCTTCAGTTCGGTCCGGAGCGTCTTCAATTTGACCTTCAATTCTTCCACTGCCTGTTCATATGGCTGCAAAAATAGTCCCCAGTCTCTTCCGTCCATCCGGCCGCCTCCTGTCTAAGACCGATGATCTGCTCCAATGGCCTCCACGATCGATGTATAACCGTCTTTCTTCAATAAAGCCTTGAGTCCTTCCGTCAGTTCGCGGAGCAGCTCCGGCCCTCTGTAGATGAGCGCCGTATAAATTTCTACAAGACTTGCACCCGCGCGAATTTTATCGTATGCATCCGATGCCGTAAAGATGCCGCCGGAGCCAATAATGGGCAGCCGTCCGCCCGTCAGCCGGTACACCTCGCGCACGATTTCCGTCGAACGCTCGCGAAGCGGCTTGCCGCTCAGGCCGCCGGTTTCTTTGGCGTTCGGATGGCGGAGACCGTCGCGGCCGATCGTCGTGTTGGTGGCGATGATGCCGTCCACGCCGCTCGCGACGATCGTCTCCGCGGTATACCCGAGCTGATCCGCGCTCATGTCCGGCGCGATCTTGACCAGCACCGGCTTGCGGGCCGCCCCGCTCTTCGCCGCCTGCGCGCCGCTCTCCTCCATGACCGCCGACAAGAGCAGCTTGAGCTCGTCCCCGTGCTGGAGCGCTCGCAGGTCCGGCGTGTTCGGCGAGCTGATGTTGACGACGAAAAAGTCGCCGTATGTATAAAGCTGCCTCAAGCAGGCCCGGTAATCCTCGTGGGCGAGCTCGTTCGGCGTCGTTTTGTTCTTGCCGATATTGACGGCGATCGGAATGCGGTGCCGGCCCAACCGGCCGAGCCGCTCCGCCATCGCGGCGGCGCCGTCGTTGTTGAAGCCCATCCGGTTGACGAGCGCTTCGTCGCTCGGCAGGCGGAACAGCCGCGGCTGCTCGTTGCCAGCTTGTCCCTTCGGGGTCACCGTGCCGACCTCCGCGAACCCGAAGCCGATGTTGGCGAACATGTCGACGGCCTTCGCGTTCTTGTCCAGTCCCGCCGCGAGGCCGACCGGATGCGGGAAGCGCAGCCCGAACAGGCTCGTCTCCAGCTCCTTCGCTTCGGCTACCCCGTACATCGCGCGCATCACCGCGGGAACGCCGGGCACCCGCCGCGCCGTATGCAGCCCGTCGATCACCATGTGATGGGCTTTCTCGGCGTCCATGCGGAAGAAATAAGGCTTGGCAATTTTCGTGTACAACAAGTCGAAGTCACTCCGTTCTGCGTCTTAAGCTCTATCGAACAGTTTATCAAGTCGGGGGCGAAAAAGAAAGAGTAACGCCCGCTTTGCGCCCTGCCGCCGCGCCTTTCGCGCCGCGCGAAGCGGTTGTTTCGGCGCCGGAAAACGATTACAATAAGGGCATATTCCTATTTCCCGAGAAAGGTTGATCCGCATGAGCCACGCCAGAAAGAAACCGCCCGTCATGAAAACGAAACAAAAGGAAGAGGTCAACAAGAAAGCGCTCATCTGGATCGGATCGGTCTTCGTCGTCACCGTCGCCGTCATGGCCGTTCTTCTTATTGTGGACCAGTAAGCGGTCCGGTTAATCAAGCCATACGTACACGACGGCGGGGTTCGTCTCGTCCTCGGCCGGCCGCAGGCGGAAACGCCCCGCGGCCGGCGCGGAGGCAGCGGGAAGTACGCCGCTTTTTATCGCGACCCTCGTCCCCAAGGGCACGAGGTCGTACAATTCCTCGATATCCTGCCGCGCCATCCGGATGCAGCCGTGCGACTCGTCCTTGCCGATGCTGTCCCCGTCGTTCGTGCCGTGAATCGCGTATGCCGTATCCGACAGCGCCATGCCGCGGGTGCCGAACTCGCCGGGGGTCCGCCCTCTCGGACTGCGCACCTTCTCGCTAATGACGAAACCGCCTTCCGGCGTCTTCGCCCCGCCGAGCCCGACGGGATAGCTGCGGACGATGACGTCGCCGCTGACGACGGCGAGCCGGTGCGCGTCCTTGTCGACGATGATCGCGAGCGGTCCGGCCGGCAGCGGCGCCGGAGACGGCGCCGCGCCGGCGGCGGGGGCTGCGCTCTTCGCGGCGTCGCCGCCTTCAGGCGCGTCTGAAGCGGCGTTCGCCTCCCCGTTAGCCGGGTCCGCGCTCGCCGCGGCTTCCTCCTTCATTGCCCGAATCAGCGGCGCGAACATGGCTTGCATTTCCTTCGTAGTCCCCGACAGCGTATTGTCCGGATACGGCTGGACCAGGTCGGCGAGCGATGCCGGCCAACGCTTCGTTCGCTCCCGGTAATGCGAGATCGCGCTCGCGAGCGTCCAGGTCAATTCCTGCCGCGCGCTCCACCGCGCGTAGATCGCCCGCGCGGCCGAAGCGTCAGCCGGCTCGCAGGCGCACGCTTTCGCGTCGAGCATCGCGACCTCTGCGTCGCCGCGGCTCTGCCGCGCCGTCTGCGCCAGCAGGCGCGTCTTCCCCGTCCACAGGCGCCAAGCGCCGGCCGGCTCAAGCGCGACGCCCAAGCCCTCCCGCGGCGCGGCTCCGCCGAGCAGCGCGCCGAGCGCCTGGCCGAGCAAGCCGCCCTCGCCGGCGGCCGGCTTGACGACGACGACCTCCGGGCCGGCCGGAGCGGCGGCTTGACCCGGCCCCGGCGCCGATCCCGCGGCGAGCGTCCCCGCTTCCGCGGCCACGTCCGCGGGATCGGCCTCGTCCTTCGGGCCGCCCGGCGAGATGGCCAGCATCAGCGCCAGCAGAATCGCGGCCGCCCCGCCCGTCCGCAGCGCCAGGAAGCGGCGGCCGCGCTTGCGGTTCCAGGCGGCGATCATTTGTTTCGGCTCGTTCGCGAGCGGATGCTGCTTGCGCTCGTACGCGTCGTAGATGCTGCCGGACTGCAGGAAGCAGTAGTTCGCCTTCGCTTCCTTGCCCTCTTGCATGTACTGCTTGCCCAGCAAATACCAGGCCATGCGGTTATTTGGATGGTTTTGCACGTAGCGCTTCAGGTAATTCATATCGTCGTGGATATCCATTCGCGGCCCTCCTGCTTGGGGTTCATCAGCTTCTATATCGGCAAAAGAGCCGCCCGGATAATATCCGCACGGTTCTTTCCACCGAAATAGGCGCCTTGTGCGCGTCGGATTCCGTCTCCATCTCGCCGGCCCGGCTCCGCCGGCACGACGCCGAGCGCAACCGCCTTCGCATATGACCCCCCATTCCTCGCGCATTGAAAACTCCCGCTTATTCTAGCGGAGCTGCACAAGAATCGGTAAATGCCAATATCACATCAGTAGAACGATCTCCCCCCTCAAACGAGAAAGATCCCATCCCCTGTCGTAACAGGAAACGGGATCTCCGGCCGCTCTATGCGGTTCATGCTCTATTAGTTATTGAAAGCCGTGTCTGCGATTTTGATGGAGTCCGTCGGGCAACCGTCCGCCGCATCTTGCAGATCGTCGTACAAGTCTTCCGGAATTTCGGTATTGCCGTGGTTACCGTCGTTGCCGAAAATAACCTCTGCCAAGCCTTCGTCGTCGTAGTCGTAAATGTCCGGTGCCGTTGCCCCGCATGCTCCGCAAGCAATGCACGTATCTTTCTCAACCCAAGTAAACTTCGACATCGTGGTTCCCTCCTATTAATGGTAAGTTTCAAAAACTTACGGAAGTGCTTTCATTTCCCAAGTATACAACCTTCAATCATCACTATATAACATATGCTCGTCCCTTTGCAAGGATGTCCCGCGAATTCGTTTATTGCGAATTAACGCGGACGGATCGTCTCCGAGCATGCCCGCGGTGAGCACCGCATCCTCTCCGAATTTGTCCCGCAGCTTGTCCATCGCGCGCGTCAGCGCCTCCTTCTTCGGCTGTTCCCCATAGCTGAACAAGTCCAGCTGCACGGCCGTTTCCGCTTGCAGCGATAGATTCTGAAGCGTGATGCCGAGCAGGCGCGCCGGCTCTCCGCGCTTCCAATGCTTATCGAACAGCTTGCACGCCTCGCGGTGGATGTCGGAAGCGGCGTCCGTCGGGGCCGTCAGCGTGACCGAGCGGTTGATCGTCGTCATGTCCGGCCGCCGGATGACGATTTGAATGGTCGACGCCATCATTTTCTGTTGGCGCATCCGCCGGCCGGTTTGGTCCGCCAGATTGAGCAGGATGCGGTGGGCCTCGTCGGGATCCGTCACGTCCCTCGGCAGCGTCGTCGTATGGCCGATCGACTTGTTCCGCTCGCGCTCCGCGTTGACCGGCGCGTAATCGTAGCCGTGCGACGCCGCCTTCATCCAGGAGCCGACGACGCCGAAATGCTTGACGAGCATCGCCTCTTCGGCCGCGGCGAGCTGCCCGATCGTGCGGATGTTCAGCTTCGTCAGCTTGTCCGCCGTCTTGCGCCCGATGCCGAAGAGCGTGTCGCACGGCTTGCTCCAGAGCAGCTCCGGCACGTCGCGGATGCGCAGCACGGTGAAGCCGTTCGGCTTCTGCATGTCGGACGCCATCTTGGCCAGCAGCTTGTTCGGGGCGACGCCGATCGAACAGGGCAAGTTCCATTCCGTTCGGATTCGCTGCTGAATGTCCCGCGCGATCTGCAGCGGCTCGCCGAAGGCCGACGAGCCCGTAATATCGAGGTAGCATTCGTCGATCGACACGGCCTCCACGAGCGGCGTGTACTGCCTCGCGATCGACATGAAGCCGCGGGAGTACGTCCGGTACAGGTTGAAATCGGGCTTGATCAGGATCAGATCCGGGCAGCGCCGCTGTCCTTCGCGCACCGTCATGCCCGTCTTGACGCCTTGCGCGCGCGCCGCGTACGACGACGTCACGATGATTCCCCGCCGCTGCTCCACGCTGCCGGCGACCGCCGTCGCCTTTCCTTTATATAAGTGCGGCTCCTCCGCTTCATGGACGGAGCAATAGAAGGCGTTCATGTCCAAATGAAGAATGACCCGGCGTTTGGGAGGCGCCGTTTCCCGCTCCTTCGTCATCGCGGCATTCATCCTTCCCGGTTGGAATAAGGCGATCATATGATCGTACGTCCAGCATACCAATCGTCCCGCCGGAACGTCAACCTGCCTGCCCGCAAGCCTCTCCTGCGAACGTTTACGCGCCCTTCTTCTAATGGTATAATAATAAAATTATGATTGCTTTAAAGGGATAAAGGAAGGGGGCTTCTACATTCATGGGAAACACGATCTCCATATTCGACACGACGCTTCGTGACGGTACGCAGGGAGAGGGCATCAGTCTTTCCGCAGAAGATAAAATCAAAATCGCCCAAAAGCTCGATTTGTTAGGCGTTCATTATATTGAAGGCGGAAATCCGGGCAGCAACAGCAAGGACATCGAATTCTTCCAGCGGGCGAAAGGCTTGCGGCTGAACGCCAAGCTGACCGCCTTCGGCAGCACGCGGCGCAAGAACAGCACCGCCGAACAGGACAGCAGCCTGGTGCGCATCGTGGAATCCGGCGTTCCGGCCGCCACGCTCGTCGGCAAGTCGTGGGACTTTCACGTACATACGGCGCTGCAGACGACGCTCGAAGAGAACCTGGCGATGATCTACGACTCTTTCGCGTACCTGAAGCAGAAGGGCGTGGAAGCGATCTTCGACGCGGAGCATTTCTTCGACGGGTACAAGCACAATCCGGACTACGCGCTGGCCGTGCTGCGCAAAGCCCATGAAGCCGGCGCCGACTGGATCGTCCTGTGCGATACGAACGGCGGCACGCTGCCTTCGGAGGTTCATGCGATCGTCTCCCGCGTCGCGGCGGAGATCGGCTCTCCGATCGGCATCCATACCCATAACGACTGCGAGCTCGCCGTCGCCAACACGCTGGCCGCCGTGCAAGCGGGCGCGCGGCAGGTGCAGGGCACGATCAATGGCTACGGCGAACGGTGCGGCAACGCCAATCTCTGCTCGATCATCCCGACGCTTCAATTAAAGATGGATTACCGCTGCGTCAGCGACGAGCAGCTTCATTCGCTGACCCAGACGGCGCGGTACATCAGCGAAATCGCGAACGTGCACATGCCGGTCGCCCAGCCGTACGTCGGGAACGCCGCGTTCGCCCACAAGGGCGGCATTCACGTGTCCGCGATCTTGAAGGATTCCAAGACGTACGAGCATATCCGGCCGGAGCTGGTCGGCAACAAGCAGCGGGTGCTCGTCTCCGAGCTCGCGGGACAAAGCAACATCATCTCCAAGGCGCAGGAGCTCGGCCTCGACATCAACGCGAACAACGAGAAGACGAAGCGCATCATGGAGCGGATCAAGGATCTCGAGCATCAAGGCTATCAATTCGAAGGCGCCGATGCGTCCCTCGAGCTGCTGCTTCGCGACGCGTTCGGCGAAATGAAGGAAATCTTCAAGCTGGAATCGCTCAAGATGCTCGTCGAGAAGACGAACGGCCACGCGATGAACGCCGAAGCCATCGTCAAAGTGAACGTCGACGGACAACCCGTCTACATGGCGGCCGAAGGCAACGGTCCGGTCAACGCGCTTAACAACGCCCTGCGCAAGGCGTTGGAGCAATTCTACCCGAGCATCAACGATTTCCACTTGTCCGATTATAAGGTCCGCGTGATCGACGAGAAGGACGCGACGGCCGCCAAGGTTCGCGTGCTGATGGAGACGACCGATTTCAAGAGCACGTGGAGCACGGTCGGCGTCTCGAGCAACGTCATCGAAGCGAGCTGGGAAGCGCTCGTGGACAGCATCCGTTACGCCTTGCTCACCAAGAACAAAATCGAAATGCTAGACGAACCCCGGGAAGAGCTCGGGCTCATTAATCATTAACCGCACCGGACGCAAAAAGCCGGAGCCCTTGGGCTCCGGCTTTTTTATGTCCCGGTCTGGTCACGTGCTCGAACCGGCTTTCTGCCCGCTTTCGGCATCCAGCCATTTGTCGATGAAGCCCTGCCACTTCGCCTTCGTAATGACGCCTTCGACCCGCTCCCGGACGATGCCGTTGCTGTCGATCAGCAGGCTGATCGGGAAGGAATTGACTTTATACAGCTTCTGGGCGTCGCCGTCGCGGTCCATCAGGATCGGGAAGGACAGCTTCTGCTGGTCGACGAATTCGCGGGCTTGGCGTTCCTTGTCGACGCTCGTGGCGTTAATGCCGAGAATTTGCAGCTTGCCCGCGTATTTCTTCGACAACGCCTGCAGATCGGGCGCTTCCATCTCGCACGGATAGCACCAGGACGCCCAGAAATTGACGAGCGTCAGCTGCTCCTTCTTCCCGCCGATGGCGACCGGCTCCTCCTTCAGGTCGGGGAGGCTGAGCGTCGGCGCCGTGTACCCCGGCTTCGGAAGCATGTCGGACGAAGCGGCAAGCGCGTCGTCGTGCTTGCCTTTATTTTGATAGACTGCGGCACCTGCCAAAACCAGCACGATGACGAGCAATACGATCGATCGTTTCATGATGCGCCTTCTTTCACCAAATTTGTCGATTGCGATGCCTGGGCACGCTCCCTCCATGTTACCATGTTCAGGAATGGAAGCTCAAGTTCGGGGGCACATTAACCGTCGAGACCGCAAGGTCATCCTCTAGCGCTTGGAGGCATTCATCGCATGAACGGTTCAACGAAATCGCGCGGGGCGGGAAGCAAGCCCGGCAAACTGCGCACGGCGTCTTCGGACAGCGGCTCGGCTTCGTCCGCGAAAGGTCAAAGCAAGGGCAAAGGCGGCGGCAAATGGCTGGAATACGCCGCGCTCGCCACGGTACCGCTCGTGCTCGTGCTTGGCAATTCCATGCTCGTGCCGATTTTGCCCGACATGGAGAAGCACATGCACATCTCGACGTTTCAGGCCAGCCTCGTCATTACGTTATTTTCCGTCGCCGCCGGTCTCATTATACCGCTTTCCGGTTACTTGTCCGACCGCTACTCGCGCAAAGCCGTCATTCTGATATCGCTGGCCGTGTACGGCATCGCGGGAATCGGGGCGGGCATCGCCGCGGTCATGAATTCATACGGCTTCCTGATCGCCGCCCGGGCGCTTCAAGGCATCGGAGCCGCCGGCACGTCGCCGATCGCGATGGCGCTCGTCGGCGACAAATACAAGGACGGCGCGGAGAGCGAGGCGCTCGGGCTGATCGAAGCCTCCAACGGCGCCGGCAAGGTCGTCAGTCCGATCATCGGATCGCTGCTCGCCTTGATTATGTGGTATATGCCGCTGTTCGCGTTCCCGGTCTTCTGCGCCGGTTCGTTCTTCGCCATGATGTTCCTCATTCAGGAAGCGCCGAAGGACGGAAAGTCCGAACCGCTGCCGCTCGGGCAATACGTCAAGGACATCGGCAAGCTCTTCAAGGAGAAGGGCCGCTGGCTGATCGGCGCCTTCGTCTCGGGCTCCCTCGGCCTGTTCATCCTGTTCGGCGTGCTCTTCCGCCTCTCCGACCTGCTCGAGAAGGCGCCTTATCGCGTCGACGGCGTCGCCAAAGGCGGCGTGCTGGCGATCCCGCTCCTGTTCCTGGTCATCACCGCCTACGTAACGGGACGCAAGATCAAGAACAACGGCAAGCTGATGCGCGCCCTTATGCTCATCGGCTTGGCCGTCATGAGCGCGTCCCTCGCGGCCGCCGCGCTGTGGCATCGCAATATTTACCTGCTGATCGGGTTCGCCTCGCTCAGCAGCTTGGGAACCGGCCTGCTGCTGCCGTGCCTGAACACGCTCATTACCGGCGCCGTCGACCGGCAGCACCGCGGCATGGTCACGTCGCTTTACAGCAGCCTCCGCTTCCTCGGCGTCGCCTTCGGGCCGCCCTTGTTCGGCTGGATCGCCGGCTATTCGGACGCGCTGCTGTACGGCATCGTCGCGGGCTTATCCGTCTGCGCGCTGCTGCTCATCGTCTTCCTCGTCCATCCGCCGAAGCAGGCCGGAGACGCGGCGACGGCCAAGTAAACGCTCCTTCCGCCCAATCGGAGACGGCGCTTGCCGGACACGGCGACACGGCATCTGTCCGCTTGTTCCTAACAACGTCGATGGTCGTTTCCCGCTTTCTGCGCTATACTGATGGCATTCGACATGCCTGCGGACTAGAAGCGCAGAAGGAGAACAAACATGAATGACATACCGTTGAAGGCGGAATTGACGTCTGAAGCCTATCAGGCCTTATTCGCGCTGACCATGGACGCGCTGCCCCATGAAGCTTGCGGCGTACTAACCGGGCATCGACAGCCTGGACATGGACTGGCCGGACATCGCTTGGCCGAGATCGGCAGTCCCGCTCCCGCGCAGGCTGCGGCGGACGTTCTTCGCGTCACCGGCGTCCTGCCCGTCAAGAACGCGGCCGCTCGCCCGGAGACGCAATTCGCGTTCGATCCGCATGACTGGGTCCGCGCGGTCTACGACATGCAAAAAAACCGACAATCGCTTGTCGGTTTCTTTCATTCCCATCCCGGTTCCCCGCCCGTGCCCAGCAAGGCCGATCATGCCGGATTTCCGTTCGCCGCCGTCGAACACGGGAGCGGAACGTCGTATTGGATTCTGTCGCCGGACGCGCTCGGCCGGACGCTGGCCATCCGGACGTATTGGGTGCGCGGCGAATCGTTCCTGCCCTTAATGCTTGCTCAAATACGCGTATAAGTCCCCTAGCGTCGCGACGTTCCGGTCCAGCATCCGGCGCAAATAATGCAGCCAGAGTTGGGCCGTCATGCGGGAATCCTCGAGCGCGTGATGACGGCGCGTGATTTCGATGCCGTTCTGCTCCAGCAGGTCGTCCAGGCCGTAGCCGGCAAGCTCGGGCTCCAGCCATTTCGCGACCATAATCGTATCGAGCACCCGATGCGTCAGATTCACCTTGGACGTCCGCCAGAGCGCGCTGTTCAAAAACTGTTTGTCATGCCCGCTCGCGTGCGCGATGAGCAGCCGTTTGCCGACGAATTCCATGAAATCGTGCAGCACCTGCATCAGGTCGGGGGCGTCCGACGCCATGTCGTTCGTAATGCCGGTCAATTCCGTGATATGCTTCGGCACTCTCCGCTTCGGATTGACCAGGCTGTAAAACGACTGCTCCTCCACGATCCGATTTCCCCGCAGCAGCACCGCGCCGAACGATAGGATCTCGTCCCCGTTCGTCGGGTAAAATCCGGTCGTCTCCAAGTCGAACACCACGACCTCCATCTCGTCCAGGAGCTGATCCATGATGGAATCCTTCCGTTGCTCCTTGGACATGGAGCGGATAAACGCCATCTGCTGCGCGTTTTGCGCGCCCATCATCGAAGCCAATGCCGGCGTGAGTCCGCCCATTTTGTACAGATGCCACATTCGGCCTACGCCTTTTTGCTCCTTCATGCTACTCCCCTCCGGAATGCTCAGAACCTGCCGGACGCCCGCCTCCGCACGTATTTCTGCAGCTTCTTGACGACGCGAAGCCCCGTCTTCAGTTCCTCGATGAGTTCTTTGGTCAGAAGCGCGCCGGAAAGCTTGCCGTTATTCGTATAGAAGCCGCCCTCGAGCTTGGACGTCGTCATGAGCCGCAGGCGCAAAAACAAGCGGAACGCCTCGGCGTACGCGCCGCCGTCTTCGTCCGAGAACACGCCGGCGCGCGTCAGCTCGCCGATGCGGGCCAGCGTCGACGCGCGCTCCACGTCGGCCTGAATCGCGAGCAGCCGAACGGCGTTCACCATCGGTATATACGCGCCGTATTTCAGGTCCAGACTGCCCGCATCTTCCCCGTAATGCTCCTTGAACAGCTGCCCGAAGACGCCGACGAGCGCTTTATGCCGCATCGTGTTGTTCAGCATGCGTTCGACGATTTCGGGATGAAGCGCCTTGTTCGCGTAGAAATGGGCCTTCAGCGCCTCCCCCGGTCCCGCCGCGCCGGCAACGATCCGGCTGTCGGCGACAATGAGCAAATAGCGCACGCGCTCCCAGTCCGGTTCCCCGATCCAGAGATCCAGTTTGGCCTTCCAAGCCGACAAGGACTGACACCATAGCGGATTAGCGCTGACAACCTCGCCTTCGCAGGGCGGGTATCCCAGCTCCTGCAGCATCGCGACGACCGACCGGGCTAATTCGCCGAAATAGTCCGCCGCTGCCTCCAACCGCGATTCGTCGGGCGGATCCTCGTAAACGAGCCCGCTGTCCTGATCGCTCGTCAACGTTTGTTCCCCTCTGCCTCCGCTGCCGAATAATAAATAAGCGTATGGCACGGGAGGAGGACCGTGCCCCTTCCGGACCATCCGCGCTTCCGAGAGCGCGACCGCGCGCCGAATGAAGGCGTCGTGAACCTCGTTCAGCTCCGCGTTGAAGGTTTCGATCGGTTGCTCGGACAGCAGCTTCTCCATATGCGCGTGGATCTGATCCCGCAAGCTGCGCAGCGCCGCCGCTTCGTTCGTCGCCTCGATGCGCGCGAGCAGCTTCGCACGGACCGGGTCGTTCATGCTGCGTTCACCTCGATTTGTGGATATCCGGAATAACGCGCGCACCGCCGGCTGTCGTCGGCGGTGCGAACGTGCGATGCTTCTATTTTACATCGTTTGCTGCGCTTTTTTCATTTGTTCCGGATAGCCGAACGTGCCGTGCTCGGACAGATCGAGACCGATGATTTCTTGTTCTTCCGTGACGCGCAGGCCCATGACCACTTTCATGATGCCGAGCAGCAGGAAGGAAACGATCAGAACGTACGCGCCGCAGACGACGACGGATTCCAGCTGTACCCACAGCTGATGCCAGCTGCCCGTGTCGATAAGGCCGCCTTGGCCTACGTTCAGTTTCTTGGCCAGCGCGTCGGTGGCGAAAATGCCGTTCGCGAGCGTGCCCCAGATGCCCGCCGCGCCGTGCACGGAGAGCGCGAAGATCGGATCGTCGACTTTGATTTTTTCGAAGAATTTCGCGCTGAAGTAGACGAGAACACCAGCGAGCAACCCGATGACGACCGCCGCCCAAGGCTCGACGAACGCGCAAGTCGCGGTGATGGCGACGAGACCCGCAAGAGCGCCGTTCAGGGTGGTCGTGATGTCGGCTTTGCCGTTCATGAGCCAGGAGATCAGAAGCGCCGCCACCGCGCCGCCCGCCGCGCCGAGCTGGGTGTTGAACGCGACGTAACCGAAGAAGCCGTCGCCTACGCCGAGCGCGCTGCCCGCGTTGAAGCCGAACCAGCCGACCCACAAAATGAGAACGGACAGGGCGCCGAACACTTGGTTGTGACCGAGAATTTCGTTGGCGGAGCCATCCTTATTGAAGCGTCCGATCCGCGGCTTCAAGAGCACCGTAGCCGCGAACGCCGCGATGGCGCCCGTCAAGTGAACGACCGTCGAACCTGCATAGTCCTGCGCGCCTTTGGTGAACAGCCAGCCGTCCGCGCTCCAGATCCAGTGCGCGATGACCGGATAAATCAGCGCCGTGAAGAGCACCGTAAAGACCAGGTAAGCGGAAAGCTTGGCGCGTTCCGCGAAGCCGCCCCAAGCGATGGAGAGCGATACGGCCGCGAACGCCAATTGGAAGGTGAAGAAAATCGCCGGAGGAAGGCCTACGCCGTCGCCCGCCGCTTTGTCCGGCGAGAAGAAGAAATCGCCCGAACCGATCAAGTTGCTGATCGCGGTGCCGGTATTGTCGGCGCCAAACGCGAACGCGTAGCCGATCGCCCAGTAGATGAGGGTACAAAGACCCAGCGTGAAGATCGTCTTGCCGGCAATATGGCCGGCGTTCTTCATCCGGGTCGAGCCCGACTCCAGCAGAATGAAGCCGCCCTGCATGAGGATGACCAGAATGGCCGCGACGAGCACCCAAATCGAGTTCAATCCCATGTTCAGCGTTGCCGCGGACGGGTCGTCCGCGAAAGCCATTGCCGGGAATAACAGCGATAAAGCGCCTAATGAGACAATCAGTTTTTTGACCACAATGACCACTCCCTAATGTAATGTTTCATAACACGGTAGGAAAGACTTAATGTCATTATAGTCAGAAGTGCCTGTTTTGACAATATGGATTTTTCAAAATGCCGAAAAAAATCTAACATTCGTATTCGTTTAATAACGGAATGTTAAGTTTTTTCACAGTTAGGCTGAGAAATCGGCCTTTTCCGCCTTCTATCCTTCGCGTTTTTCCAGCCGCCTCCAAGCCGGATCCGGGAAATCGCCTGCTCTCGTCCATCCTTTTCCCCGTGATTCGAATTTCCATGTCAGGTTTTATTCAAGCAACAATTGTCAAAGCATTACGTTTGACTGTATGGTTAAGGCTTTGTATCATAGTGACAGAGGATCTTTTTGTACATACCCGCTTTATAATGAAAGAGGTGATTTCGATGACCGAACCTATGTTGTACCGGATCGGCGAATTAGCCAAGCTCGCCGGCGTCAGCCCGCGCACGATCGATTTCTATACTTCTTCGGGACTGATCGAGCCGGAACGCCGCTCGGCCAAAAATTATCGATTGTACAGCGATGAAACCTTAGCGCGACTGAAACGTATCGTAGAGATGAAGAAAGATAAATATTCGCTGGATGAAATCAAGGCAAGTCTGTCCGGCTGGGGCAAGCTATCCTCGAAAGAGGAAGTCTCCGGCCAGCTGATCGAGCTGGAGATTCATCTGGAGCAGCTGCAGCGCGAGGTCATGGCGATCGAACCCGTCATCAGCCAATTGAAGCCCGGACAGGCGAAACAGGTATTCAAACGGCTTATTCCCCAGACGGCCGCTTGCGTCGAGGCATTGATGCTGCTGCTGAACAAAGGCGGATTCATGTAGCATCTCATGAAAACGGAGGGAATCAGTCATGTTTTTTCATCCCATGGACTTTCTGATCATCATTGCCTTCATTTTGTCGGTTTGGGCGCAATTTCGCGTTCGCGGCACGTTTAACCGTTGGGCGGAAGTACCGACGGCCAGCGGGCTGACGGGTTATCAAGCCGCTCGGATGATGCTTGACCGGAACGGCCTCCATGACATCCCGGTCGAACCGGTTCCGGGCACGCTCTCCGACCACTACGACCCGATTCACCGCGTCGTGCGCCTGTCGGAGCACGTGTACTACGAAAACTCGATTTCGGCCGTCTCCGTGGCCTGCCATGAGGTCGGACACGCAATCCAGCATAAAGTACACTATCCGATGCTCGCGCTGCGCCACCGCATCTTTCCGGTCGTTAATTTCGCTTCCGGATTCGCGCCCCTGCTTCTCATCGCGGGCTTCCTGTTCCACGCAACGGGGCTGATCGGGCTTGGCATCATTTTCTTCTCCTGCGCGGTCGCCTTCCAGCTCGTCACGCTGCCGGTCGAATTCAACGCCAGCAACCGTGCGCGCGACATCATGGTCGCCGAGGGCTTCATCACCAATGAAGAAGAACGCGGCGTCGGGAAAGTCCTGAATGCGGCGGCACTCACTTACGTAGCCGCGGCGTTGATCTCGCTCCTCGAGCTGATCAAGTACATCATGATCTTCAATCAGGAACGCGATTAATTCGCAACGTCAAAAGCCAAAGGCGGGCAGCCCAGCTGCCCGCCTTTTTTTGTCGTTCGTCGCGCAGCCGTTTCCCGCGTCTCGGGGCGGGATGCACAAAGAAAGGACCGGCAACCCGTTACGGTGCCGGTCCTCAATTGACTTGCGCGTGTTACGTCCGGAAACGGCTCAACGTTTCCTTCAAGCCGGTCGAGACGGTTTCCAGCTGATCCGACAGCCGGACGAGCCCCTCGCTGATGTTCGTCTGCTCGCTGCTGAGCGAAGCGACTTCTTCGGAGGTCGCCGACGATTCTTCGGCCACGGCGCTGACGTTGCTCATCGCCTCGGACAGCACGACCTGCGAGCTTTCGAGCATGCCGATGGCATCCGTCACCGTGCCGAGCCTGCCGACGAAATCGCCCATCTGCCCCTGAACGGTCAAGAAGATTTGATTCGCTTCCTTGACGGCCTGAATCTGCTCTTGGAAGATCGGATACGCATCGGAAAGCACGCTGACCGTCTCGTCGATCTCCCGCTGAATCGTCTCCGTGATTTGGCCGACGACGTCGATCGACTGACGGGATTGGTCGGCCAGCTTGCGGATTTCGTCCGCGACGACCATGAAGCCTTTGCCGGCGGTACCCGCGCGAGCCGCTTCGATGGTCGCGTTCAACGACAAAATATTCGTTTGCTTCGTCATGTTGTTCAGAACATCCAAAATTTTGCGGATCGAACGCGTCGATTCCTTCAGACGGTCGACCTTCTCCACCATGGAGCGCGTCATTTCTTCGGTCATGCCGGTTTTTTCGATCAGCGTATTCATGTACGCGGTGCCTTGACGGCTCGCCTTCTCGACTTCGGCCGCGGCTGCGCCCATCTCCTGGTTCGCGTCCGTAACCTTCGCCATCTGTCCGCCGATGTCGCTCGTCAGATCGCTGCCCTTCTCCGCTTCGACGGCGAGGCTTGTCGCCCCGTTCGCGATTTCTTCCGTCGCGACGGCGATTTCCTTGGCGGAGATGGCGGTTTTCTTGGACGCGTCGGATAGTTCGCCCGCGGTCGCCAAGACGTCCTGCGCCGACTGGTTGGTCTGGTTCACGAGTACCGTGATTTGCGTCATCATTTGGTTGAAGCTTTGCGCCAGCTGGCCGATCTCGTCCTTCTTGCTGATCGTGGAGCGCACCGTCAGGTTGCCGCGCTCGCCTTCGTTCATCAGGTTGCGCAGGCTGACGAGCGGCATCGCGACCATGCGAATGACGAGGAGCCCGATCCCGATGGCGAGCAGCGCGGCGATGCCCGCAATGATATACGTCGCGTTGCGGATCTGCTTCGCGTCCTTGAAGAGCTCGGATACCGGTACCGTGCCGACGAGCTCCCAGCCCGTGCTTTCGAACTTATTGTACATGGCCAGCACTTGATCGCCGTCGGAATCGGTCGTCGTCCTCGAGCCCTCTTCCGCCGTTTTGCCGTCGGACGGCACCGCGACCGGGGAGGCCTGCTCCAGCTGAGCTTCGTCGGCGCTGTACACGATCTTGCCTTTGCCGTCTTGGATCAGTACTTCGCTGCCGCTTCCGAGCTTCAAGTCTTTCAGTTGATCGCCGACTTCCTTTAGGCGGATCTCGATCAGCAGCACGAAGCTGCCCTCGTTGCTGATCGTGTTCTTCATGACGCGGCCCATCGCGAACGTCGGATCGGTCGCCGCCGATGAGCTGTAGCCCTTCACCTTGGTCGGCAGCCATACCAGGCGGCCCGCGCCTTCCGTCACGCTCTTCATCCAGTCGGACTTCTGCGCGTCCGCCGTCGTAATATTCGTGCCGCCCATCGTGACGGAGGACGAGTCGCCGGACATCGGGACGATCGCCGCGCCGATGATCGACTGATTGCCGAGGATATACGATTGGACGGTATCGCTCAGCTTTTTCATCAGATCGAATTTATCGTAGTCGTCCGTCGCCTGCTTGTACTGCGTCAGGTAATCCTGGACGTTCTTGTCGAGCAGAATTTGCATGGACAGCGCTTCGTAGTTCTTGAACATCAGGTCTAGCTTGCCGTTCGATTGCGCGATCGCGACGGAGCTGGATTCCGCGACTTTCTCCTTGATGATCGATTTGGACGTGGAATAGGAGAATAGCCCGACGACGAGCACGCATACCACGATCGCGCTAAAAATAATCATGAACAGCATCAGGCCGACGGATTTAATCGGATTCGAAAACTTGACGTTCTTCAGTCCGTTGACGGAAGACGCGTACATCGATTTCACGCTGCCGTTCAAGCCGTTATCGGCCGCTTCCTTTGCCTGCTTGTCCCTCTTCCATTTGATCCCCATTGCTTGACACCGCCTGGTCTAGTGATAGATTTCCGATTCGAGTTGGTTGCGTACGTTTGCGGGCTGGCGTCGCCGGCGGGCCGATCTAGATCGAAACTCCCGTGCCGATTGGCAGAAACCGTTCTCGCAAGATGTTGCAATACCCAATTTATCGGTCCGGGGAATTCGTTTTGTTAGCCGAAATGGAAATTCGTTCACAAAAAAAACATCCTGCCGCAAGCGGCAAGGATGTTAGGTAGGTCTATTGGCATTCAACGAATTCGCTTGCGCATCATGTCCATCGGCTTCACCGGCGAATCGGTGCGCATGACGATATGCTGCAGCGGGTGTCTGGCAGCATCCAGCGGATGGCCTTCCGTATCGGCGATCTCGCCGACCGTTTGCTTGAAGAACGTGCCGTTCGGGCCGAAAAACTCCACTTCCTGGCCCGGCTTGAAATGGTTGCGCTGCTGCACGACGGCCGTTCCCGTCGCATCGTCGTACGAGACGACGACCCCGGCGAAATCGTACGGCGCGGCTTTTTCTTCCGGCTCGTAGATATGGTCCTCCGCGCCCGGCGTATCATAGAAGAACCCGGTATTGAGCGGACGGTTGGCGGCTTTCCGGATATCGTCGAGCCACTCCTGCTTCAGCTCGTAACCTTCCGGATCCGCCATATACGAATCGATGGCTTGACGATAGGCATTCACGACGGTCGCAACGTAATGCAGGCTCTTCATCCGGCCTTCGATTTTGAAGCTGTCGACGCCCACGTCGATCAAATCCGGAATATGCTCCAGCATGCCGAGGTCTTTGGAGCCCATCGTGAATTTATCGGCGTCCATGCCGACCATCGGCAGATCGTCCTCGTAGATGTCGTATTTCCACCGGCATGATTGGCAGCAGCCGCCGCGATTGGAGTCGCGGTCCGTGAAATGGTTCGACAGCACGCAGCGTCCGGAATACGACGAACACATGGCGCCGTGAATGAACGCTTCGATTTCGATGTCGACATTCGCTTTGATTTGCTCGATTTCTTCGAGGCTCGCTTCGCGGGCAAGCACGACGCGCGGCAGCCCCTCTTCCTTCCAAAACTGCACGGCCTGCCAATTCATCGTCGACTGCTGCGTGCTCAGATGCACTTCGAGCTTCGGCGCCACGCGCTGCGCGGTTTCGACGATGACCGGATCCGCGACGATGATCGCCGCGATGCCCGCCTGTTCCAACTCCCGCAGGTAGTCTTCCAAGCCCGCGATATCTTCGTTATGCGCGTAAATGTTCGTCGCAACGAATACTTTGGCGCCGTAACGCTTGGCGAACTCGACGCCTTCCTTCATTTCCTCGAAGCTGAAATTGTCCGCGTTGGAACGCAGACCGTATTTTTGACCGCCGATATAGACGGCGTCCGCGCCGTAATGGACGGCGAATTTCAATTTCTCCAAATTGCCTGCGGGAGCAAGCAATTCCGGCTTCTCCAGCCGGTTGCGTTTCCCCCGATAACGCCGGGGGGCCGTTTCTGTGGTCGTCACCGCGTTCACCTCCACTTTCCAAGGGTGACCTTGTACCTTAATACACTTGCTCTTTATAGAAAAACCCGTAGGACAGCTCCCGGTCCGGATCCTGCAGCTTCGCGATGGAATCGAGCCAAGCTTCGTCGAATGCGTACCCCAGCGGGTCCGCGGCGTACGCGTCGATCGCCGCGCGATAGGCGCGCACGACGGTCTCGTTATACGTACTTGATTTTAACAGCCCTTCGATCCGAAAGCTATCGATATTCGCTTCCATCAGCTCGTGCAGGTTCTCGATCATGCATAAATCGTCGGAGCTCATGATATGGGTTCCGTAGGCGTCTTCATAGATCGGAAAGCGCTCGTTCGGGCGTTCCGCTTCGACCAGGTAGAGACCGTCCTCCCGCTTGCCGTGCACCGGCACGTCTTCGAGGGAACCGTCTTTGCGCTGATGTTCGAAGTAATTGTGCACGAGCGGCCGCTTGGAATGATAAATGTTCGTCATGCCGTGCACCTGAACCTGCACGGCCAACTCCGTGTTCCGCTTCACGTCCAGGACTTGGTCCAGGTTGAGCTCGCGCGCGAGCACGACGCGGGACGCGCCCCGCCGTCCCCAATAATTCGCCGTCGCGTAGTTGGTCGACGTCATCTCGGCGTTCCAATGCAGCTTCATCTCCGGCGCGGCCGCGCGCGCCGCCATGAGCACGGCGGGGTCTCCGAACACGACCGCGTCGATGCCGGCCGCCGCGAGCGCCCGCAGGTAGTCCGGCAGCGACGCCACCGTCGCGTTATCCATGACGTTATTGACGGACGCGTAAGCGGCCGCGCCATGCCGATGGGCCAGCTTCGCGGCCTCGGCCATCGCGGCGACGTCGAATTCGCCGGGGAGACGCATGCCGTACCGGGACTCGCCGATCACGAACGCATCCGCGCCCGCTTCGATCAGCCGTTCCATATCGGCTAGAGAAGCTGCGTCGATGAGCAGCTCCGGCTTTGTTGCCATTTGCAAATCCTCCTAAAAGTTTTGTGAGCGAAGCCTGGAGCCAGTTTACCGGCAAAGAAACCAAAGCTGCTTCGAAAGCATAATCTATTGCTTCGCGGTTTGATTGCTCTTCGCGATGTTCTCGTTGTGCTGCTTCAGCGTCTCGGCAAACAAATGCTCGTGACTGCCGTCTTTCTTCGTGACGTAATAATAATAGTCCGTCTTCTTCGGAAAGAGCGCCGCTTCGATCGACTTGAGACTCGGCGACGCGATCGGCCCGGGCGGCAGGCCTTTGACCTTGTACGTGTTGTACGGGCTTTCCACCTGGAGATCGGACTGCATGAGCCGTTCCTTCTGTTTGTCCAGCAAATATTGCACGGTCGCGTCGATCTGCAGCGGCATGCCTTTCTTCAACCGGTTGAAGATAATGCCCGCCACGATCGGACGTTCCTCGTCGACGACGACTTCCCGTTCGACGAGCGATGCGACCGTCAGCATGCCGTTGAAGTCGACGTCGTTCGCGGCAAGTTGGTCTTCCCAATTCTCAGGCAGGCCGTCGAGTTTGCGGTCCAGCTCCTGAAGCATCCGGTCGATGATCGCGTCCGGCTTGCTGTCCTTCGGAAGCTCGTACGTCTCCGGGAACAAGTACCCCTCCAGACGATGGCGAAGCTTCGCATTCTTCGGAATGTTCTTGGACGCGTCGGTATCCGGCCACGCTTGGTCCTTGTCGGCCAGCGCGAGGAACGCGGATTTGTCGACGATGCCGTCCTTCGCGAGCGTGTCCGCGATCTGCTGAACCGTGAATCCCTCCGGAATGGTGAACCGGACCGTCGGCGCTTTGACCGTCTCGCCCGCGTTGAGCTTCGCGATGATCGCCTGCTTGTCCATGCCCGGCTTTAATTCGTACATGCCGGCTTGGAAACGCGGACCTTCGTCTTTATATCGCAGGTAATATTTGAACAGAAACGCGTTCCGGATAATGCCGTTCTCCTCGAGCGCTTCGGCGAATTGAAACGGCGAAGAGCCCTTCTTCAGCTCCACCTGCACGGCATCGCCGGCGCCGGTCGGACGCAAACCGTTCCAAATATACAGATACGTGCCGCCCGCGATCAAGATCATGAGGCCCAAAATCGTGGTAATGACCCAAAACGTAATGCGTGCTTTTCCCGGTCCCGCCGGACGGTCTTCCCCGTTCGTCCGTTCGCGATCCGGCAGGTGCTCTGATCGACTCAAGCCATGCTCCCCCGTTCTTCGACTATCGACGCGAATCCGCGCGGAAAGGGGCGGCATCGCCGCCCCCGTTCCGTGCCGTATGTCTTTCCGGGCGCAAACGCCTTAGGGGCGTTCGTCGCCTTCGAACAATAAATCGTCGTACGCTTCCGCGACGGCTTCCCATTCTTCGTCGTCTTCGATGGACTCGAGCTCGGGTTCTTGCTCGCCGTCGATCAGAATCCGGAAAAAGGCCATCTCATCGTCCTTCCGCATGCTCTGCGATTGCAGGCCCGCATAGGCCCGATCGCCCAGCTGGAACTCGGCCGCGATGCGATACGGCTCCGTCTCGCCTTGATCGCCGATCAAATCGACTTCCGTACCGAAGACGGGCTTCAAAATGGCAATGCGTTTCACTTCGGACACGTTCCAAGCTCCCTTCGGCCCGCGGGCGAGCCGTTAGTCGTTATCGTCAATCTCGGCAAGAAGCGTGTTGAAGGTTTCTTCGACCATGTTCCACTCTTCCTCGTCCTCGATCGTATACAATTTCAAATCGTCGCCGTCTTCCTCGTAGCGGAACGCGTACACTTCGTCCGCTTCCTCGTCCTGCTCGTCTTCGGCGTCTGCGTTCAGCGGAACGACCATCATATATTTCTGATCGGAGCCGTCTACCTCGAATTTCATGACTACCTCGAACTCTTCTTCGTTGCCTTCTTCATCCGGAATATAGATGATTTCCGGCTCTTCAAACGGCATGTTGTCCTTTGTCATCGTTACCCTCACCTTTTCGTTTTAGAATCGAGATAATTTTGCAAAATGAGCGTCGCCGCCATTTTGTCCACCACTAACTTTCGCTTCTTCCGGCTAACATCCGCCTCGAGAAGCGTCCGCTCCGCGGCGACGGTCGTCAACCGTTCGTCCCAAAGGTGTACGGGTACATTTAGCTTTTGCTGCAAATGTTGCGCGAATGCGATGCAAATTTCGCCACGCGGCCCGATGGTGCCGTTCATGTTCTTCGGTAATCCGACTACGATCTCAGATACTTCATGCTCCTGCACAAGCTTGGCGATCGCTTCGTCTTCGCCGTTGTCGCGCCTTCGCTCCACGACGCCGATCCCTTGCGCGGTCCAGCCGAATGCATCGCTGACGGCGACGCCGATCCTGCGGTCGCCGTAATCCAAACCCATAAGACGCATGCGACGGGAGCCTCATTTCTGTTCCGATTATTTGCTGTGCTGACTTAAGTAAGAGCGTACCAGCTCCTCGATCAATTCGTCGCGCTCTTTCCTGCGGATCAAGCTCCGTGCATTGTTATGCCGCGGAATGTAGGCCGGATCTCCCGACAACAAATACCCGACGATCTGGTTGATCGGATTGTAATCCTTCTCCAGAAGCGCGTCGTATACGGAAAGCATGATCTCTCTCGAGGAAGCTTCCCCTTCCGCCTTTACGTCGAATTTCATTGTCTTGTCCATTGAATTCATCGCCAGCACCTCGCTTTCCAAGCCGCTTGACAGCCGTTTTATAGCTATATCATATCACATTTGACTGTGCAAGAACCAGTTCCTCGGCAATTTGGAGCGCCTCGGCCAACTTCGACGGGTCTTTGCCCCCGGCCTGCGCCATGTCGGGACGCCCGCCGCCGCCGCCGCCGCAAACCGCCGCGGCTTCCTTCACGATCTTGCCGGCGTTGAAGCCCTGCTTGACGAGATCGGGCGACACGGACGCGACCAGATTGACCTTGCCTTCGGCGGCGGCGCCGAGCACGATGACGGCGCTCGGCAGCTTTGCCTTCAGCTCGTCGGCGATGCCGCGCAGCGCGTCCATCGACGGCGCGTTCACTTCCGCCGCCAGCAGCGTTACGCCGCCGACGCTCTTAGCTTGCGTTTCCAGAGAGCCCGCTTCGATGCGGCTCAACTTGCTTTGCAGCGACTCGTTGTCGCGCGTCAAGTCCTTCACCTGCGCGTGCAGCGCTTCGATGCGCTTCGGCACGTCGGTCAGGTTCGACTTCAGCAGCGAGGCCGATTGCTTGAGGAGGTCGAGCTGGCCTTCCATGTACAGGTACGCATGTCGTCCCGTCACCGCTTCGATCCGGCGCACGCCGGAGCCGATGCCGCTCTCGCTCACGAGCTTGAACAAGCCGATCTGCGAAGTATTCGCCACGTGGCAGCCCCCGCACAGCTCAAGGCTGTAGTCGCCGACGCGCACGACGCGGACGACGTCGCCGTACTTCTCGCCGAACAGCGCCATGGCGCCCATCGCCTTCGCTTCGGCAAGCGATTTGTAGTCGATGTCCAACGTCGTGCCGAGCCAGATCTGCTCGTTGACGCGGCGTTCGATGTCCGTCAGCTCTTCCGGGCTGATGCTGCCGAAATGCGAGAAGTCGAAGCGCAGCCGCTCCGGCTCGACCAAGGAACCCGCCTGGTTGACGTGCTCGCCGAGCACGTCCTTCAGCGCGCGGTGCAGCAGATGCGTCGCCGTATGGTTCTTGATCGTATCCTCGCGCGTCTTGGACGTGACCGCGGCTTGCACGGTGTCGCCCACTTTCAACGTGCCGTGCTCGACGACCGCGTGATGGAGCGGCTGGCCGTGCGGCGCTTTCGTCACGTTGTCGACGGAAAGCGCGAAGCCGCTGCCCGCGATCGCGCCGTTGTCGCCGACTTGGCCGCCGCTTTCGGCATAGAACGGCGTGCGGTCGAGAATGACCAGCACATGGCTGCCGGCGCCGGCTTCCTGCACGAGCGCGTCGCCGTCGACGATGGCGACGACCTTCGCGCCGTCTACCGTCAGGTCCCGGTAGCCCACGAACTCGGACTTCTCCGTGAAGTCCGCGAGCGGGCCGCCCTGGACGTTCATGCCGCCCGTCTCCTGACGCGCCGCGCGGGCGCGTGTGCGCTGCTCTTCCATGGAAGCGTCGAAGCCTTCGCGGTCCACCGTCATGCCTTGCTCGGCCGCGTAATCTTCCGTTAGGTCGAACGGGAATCCGTACGTGTCGTACAGCTTGAACGCGTCCGGTCCGCTGATCTGCGTGCCGCCCGCCGCCTGAGCCCCCTTAACCAGCTCGCCGAGCAGGGACAGTCCGTCGGACAACGTTTCGTGGAAGCGTTCCTCCTCCGTGCGCATAACCTTCTCGATGAACTCGCGCTTCTCGACGATTTCGGTATAGTGCGTGCCCATGATTTCGCCGACGATCCCGACGAGCTCGAACAGGAACGGACGGTCGACGCCGAGCGTCTTCCCGTATCGGACGGCGCGGCGAAGGAGACGGCGGATGACGTAGCCGCGGCCTTCGTTCGACGGCATGACGCCGTCGCCGACGGCGAACGCCACGGTGCGGATATGATCGGCGATGACCTTCAGCGCGACGTCGTGATCCGCGTTGACGTGATACGAGACGCCCGCGATCTCGCACGTCCGGTCGATGATCGGACGGAACAGATCGGTGTCGAAGTTGGAGTCGACGTTTTGCAGGATCGACGTGAAGCGCTCGAGTCCGGCGCCGGTATCGATATTCTTGTTCGGCAGCGGCGTGTAGCTGCCGTCTTTATTATGATTATATTGCGAAAAAACGAGGTTCCATACTTCGAGAAACCGTTCGTTCTCCCCGCCCGGCCAGCATTCCGGGTCGTTCAGGTCGCCGAAAGCGTCGCCGCGGTCGTAGAAGATTTCCGTGCACGGGCCGCAAGGGCCTTCGCCGATGTCCCAGAAGTTTTCCTCGAGCTTATAGATGCGCTCCGCCGGCAGGCCGATCTTCTCGTTCCAGTACCGGAACGCCTCTTCGTCCTCCGGATACACCGTGACGGACAGCCGGTCCGGGTCGAAGCCGATCCACTGCGGGCTCGTCAGGAACTCCCACGCCCACGTGATGACCTCTTCCTTGAAGTAATCGCCGATCGAGAAGTTGCCCAGCATTTCGAACATCGTATGATGACGGCGGGTTTTGCCGACGTTCTCGATGTCGTTGGTGCGAATGCACTTCTGCGAGTTCGCGATGCGCGGGTTGTCCGGGATGACGCGGCCGTCGAAGTAAGGCTTCAGCGGCGCCATGCCCGCGTTGATCCAGAGCAGGGACGGGTCGTTATGCGGCACGAGCGAGGCGCTCGGCTCGATTTTGTGGCCTTTGCTTTCAAAAAAAGCGAGCCATTTGGAACGAATTTCACTAGCTTTCATTCGGTTCAGCCTCCACATTGTCAAATGAAAATAAAAAAACGCCCCTAAAAACAGGGACGAATCGTTCGCGGTACCACCCTGGTTATCATTCGCCCGCGCGCGCGATCGCCGGAACGGCGCCGCATGCGGCCAAACAATCTCCTTATCAGAACGGTAACGGGTCCACCCGGCGAAGTTCGTTCGCACTCCGGAACCAGCGTTCGGCCATCCTTCGCCCTTAGAATTTTCTCAGCCGACGCGCTCCTCTTGCGAAGCGCGAAGAAATTCTTTCTCTGGGTGGCGGTCTATGGCGTACTTCGGTTCCATCCACGTTTTCATATCATGCGATTGACCTAGATAGAATCAGAATATCAGGAAACTGCATGCGCTGTCAAATCGTCTTCCTCCGGACGTAATACGCGAAAATATGCTGCACGATGACTTTGAGCGCGGCGAAGATCGGAACGGCTAAAATCATGCCGACGATCCCCGCGATTTCTCCGCCGACCAGCAGCGCGAAGATGATCGACAGCGGGTGCATATGCAGCGTCCGTCCGACGACCTGCGGCGACACGACGTTGCCCTCGAGAATTTGGCAGACGGTGTTCACGATGACCACCATCAGCATCATTTTAACCGAGACGGTCGAGGCCATGACGAGCGCCGGGGCTGCCCCGAAGAACGGGCCCAGGTACGGAATGATGTTCGTCACGGCGACGACGCTGGCAAGCAGCAGCGGATACGGCATCCCAATGATGAGGTAGCCGACGTACGCGAGCGTGCCGACGATGACGCAAACGAGGAATTGACCGCGGATGTAGCTTCCGAGCGCGTTGTCGATGTCTTTCAGCAGGCGGACCGCATGCTTGCGGTGCGGCTTGGGGACGTAGGTCAGCAGCGTCCGCTCGAACACTTCGAAATCCTTTAGGATATAGAAGGCGAGGAACGGAATGATGAACGCGATGAACACGACGTTCAGCATCGCCCCGATATTGTTAATGAAGCTGAAGATGGCGTCCGAGCCCTGTTTCTCCAGCTTGAACAGCGATTTATTGATGCCCGAGCGGATGCTCTCCGGCAGGAACGACGAATTGTTGAAGTCGTCGACGATATTCTGCGCTTTCATCGTCAAGTCCGGCATATGGCGGTTCAGCTCCTGCAGCTGCTCCAGAAACATGGGAATGGCATTCATCAGAATGACGGTGAGCGCCGCGCAAAACACGGCATAGATCAGCAGCACGGCCATCGTGCGGGGCACTTTGCGTTCGTGAAGCATGCTGACGATGGGATTCAGCACGTACGAGATGATCATCGCGATCAGGAAAGGCGCCAGCACCGCCCGCAAAAACACGTAGATATGGATGAAGATCGGCTTGAGCAGCAGCAGCAAATACAAGGCGGCCAGTCCCAAGATGAGATAGACGAGCCATGTAAATATCCGGTTGTTCGTAAACCGTTCCACGGCCGTATCCCTCCCTTGAATCGGCTAGCGCGAACCGCGGCGTCTCCCGCGCGAGCCGCGTCGATATCCCTAGTACTACAGTATATGTACAAGTTCCCGGAATCATCCCGCTCCCGGGAAGAAAGCTCTTGCTTCCGCCGCCCCTTCCTTCGCGCCGAAGGCTTCCGTTCATGTCTTCACCGGTTTCTTGATCTTCATCCCATCGCCCAAATCGATACGTACCATGCTCCCGCTCACGCTCTTTTTCGGCAAACGCAAAAAAGACGGCCTTCTTCAAGGCCGTCCTTCTTACAATTGGGTTCCGCGCGTCAGTTCGCGTGAACTTGCGGCATTTCGTCTTCGAAGAACAAGTCGTCGAGCGAGCTCAGCGTTCCGTCCTCTTCCACTTGATACACCGACATTTTCTCGCCGTTCACCGTCAATTCGATGAAACAGCCCCAGCAATAATACTGATGGGATCCGATTTTACCGATATCTTTAGAACTGCAGTTTGGGCATTTCATAGCTCATTTCTCCCTAATATCCGTCTCTGAACCCGCGACCGGCGACAGGTTGTCCTCGCTTCCGGCCGGTACTATAATTACATCGTTGCCAAGCATGACTTCATCAGCTTGCAGCGGAGCGGGAAGCCACTTGCGGCCTTCCATAATATCCGCTATGAAACCGTCCGTCAACTCATAGCCTATTATTTGTGTACCCTGTAAGTCGTTAAAATAAACATCCGATACGCGGCCAAGTTGTTCGCCATGAGCGGTAATGACGGGTAAATCCTTCAACCGTACGGTTCCGGTCAAAAAAGAGCGCTGCACGTCCGCTTGTTTGGTCCGCTTCACGGATGTTTCGTCCATAATGATCACGGCGTCTTCCCCGCAGACCAGAACTTCGTTCCACAGAACGGCTTTCATCGATGTCAGAAAGCGCCGTCCGGCGTCCAAAATGATGCCGCCGAGCTGCCAATGCTCGTCGAACCACGCGTCCTTCACGTGCCCGACATGCTTGCCGGCGTTCATTTCGATGACAGGCAGTCCAATCAGGTGCTGTAATCGCAACAAGGTTTGGGAGCCTCCTAGGCATTAGTACGAACGCGGCTCATAAAGGTTTCAACTTTTTTTGCCGCCAGTTCGAGTTCCTCCATAGTATTCCCCAATCCGAAGCTAAATCGAACGGCCGAATCGCGACGTTCTTGCGAGATGCCCATCGCCTGAAGCACGTGCGAAGGCTCGAGCGCTCCCGCGGTGCACGCGGAGCCGCTGGAAGCCGCGATGCCCGCCAAGTCCAAATTCATCAGCATCGTCTCCGAACCGATTCCGAGAAAGCTGAGATTGACGATATGCGGCGCATGCAGCCCGGGGTGGCCGTTCACGACGACCCGTTCCTCGCCGGCGATGGTTTTCATCCGTTCTATCCAAGTATAACGAAGCTTGTCCAGGAAAGGTTTCCTCTCCGCGGCCGAATTCACACAACGTTCAAACGCGGCGGCGAAACCCGCGATGCCTGCCGCGTTTTCGGTGCCCGGCCTTCTCTTCCGTTCCTGAGAGCCGCCATGAAGGAGCGGTTCGAGCTGCGTGCCTTTGCGCACGTACAGCGCGCCGACGCCTTGCGGCCCGTTGATCTTGTGAGCCGAGAAGCTCATGAGATCGACGGGCAGTTCGCGGAGTTCGATCGGCAGCGCGCCGAGCGCCTGAACGGCATCGACATGAAACACAGCGCCTCGAGACCGGACGATCGCCCCGATGTCCTCGATCGGCTGAATCGTTCCGGTCTCGTTGTTGACGTACATGACGCTGACGAGCGCGGTATCGTCCGTCATTGCCCGTTCCACGTCCGCGGCCGCGACGAGCCCCTGCCCGTCCACCGGCAGCACGGTGAGGACGAAGCCTTCCCGCTGCAGGAACTCGCAGGCATGCAGCACCGCATGATGCTCCGCCGCGTTCGTGATGATATGGGATTTCCCGCGCTTGCGGGCGGCCCGGGCGGCTCCGATCAGCGCCAGGTTGTCGCTCTCGGTCCCGCCGCTCGTGAAGACAAGCTCCGCCGGCGCGCAGCCGATGCCCGCGGAGATCGCGTCCCTCGCCCGGTTAAGCACCGCCCGCGCCTCGCGGCCGAAGCCGTGCGTGCTCGAAGCGTTGCCGCCCGCGCCCGCGTAGACGTCCATCATCGCCGCTGCGGCGTCCGGATGCATCGGCGACGAAGCCGCGTGATCGTAATAAATGCGTACCATTAGGCAATCATCCTTAAATATAGAACATATAGGAGTCTTGCTGAACCTCTTCCTTGTACGTGACGAGGTCCGCAAGCGTCGTCGAATCCAGTACTTCCGCGATGCTGTTGCGAATGCGCAGCCACAGGTTGCGCTTGGCCGGATCGTCTTCCTCCGTGAAATCGACCGGCGAAATCGGTCCTTCCAAAATGCGGATGACGTCCCCCGACGTAATCTGCGCCGGGTCCTTCGACAAAATATAGCCGCCGTAAGCCCCGCGGATGCTCTTGACGAGCCCCGCGTTCCGCAGCGGCGCGATCAGCTGCTCCAAATAATGCTCCGACAATTGGTTGCGCTCCGCGATGCTCTTCAGCGACGTCGGACCTTCGCCGAATTTGCCTGCGAGCTCCATCATGATCGTCAGGCCGTAACGGCCTTTCGTTGATATTTTCAATTCGAACACCTCTTCTTCGACGGGACGATATCTTATTTAAAGGTTGCGATTGTAAAAAGATTACAATTCATGGTATTCCCATATCACATCTATGTTAACATACTCGCGGCCAATTATGTTGAAAATTCGTTGACACTTTCATGAAAATCATTCAAGAAGTGTGCTACAATAGAATCTTAAGCGCCCTGCCATGCCTTCAAACACGGAATAGGGCTGAAATCTTGAAGGTGGTGGATCTGTACCCATGAGCAATTCCAATACGCGCGTCGTCGTAGGCATGTCCGGCGGCGTCGACTCGTCCGTGACCGCGCTGCTGCTGAAGCAGCAAGGCTATGACGTCATCGGCATTTTCATGAAAAACTGGGACGATACGGACGAATTCGGCCATTGCACGGCCGAGGAGGACGCGGAAGACGTGCGCCGCGTCTGCGACCAGATCGGCATCCCTTATTATACGGTCAACTTCGAGAAGCAGTATTTCGATAAAGTCTTCGCTTATTTTCTCGACGAATACCGCAACGGGCGCACGCCGAACCCGGACGTGATGTGCAACCGGGAAATCAAGTTCGGCGATTTCCTGCAAAAAGCGCTGGAGCTCGGCGCCGATTACTTGGCGACCGGCCATTACGCCCGCCTCGAACGAAGCGCGGAAGGCGAAGCCAAGCTGCTGCGCGGGGTCGATGCCGGCAAGGACCAAACGTACTTCCTGCATGCGCTCCGGCAGGACCAGCTGGCCAAAGCGATGTTCCCGATCGGCCATCTGCCGAAGCCCGAGGTCCGGCGCATCGCCGCCGAGTTCGGCCTTGCAACCGCCAAGAAGAAGGACAGCACCGGCGTCTGCTTCATCGGCGAACGCAACTTCAAGCAGTTCCTGAGCGGTTACCTGCCCGCGCAGCCGGGACCGATGATCGACATCGCAACGGGCGAAACGAAAGGCCGGCACGACGGACTCATGTATTACACGCTCGGACAGCGCCAAGGCCTCGGCATCGGGGGATCCGGAAGCGGGGAGCCGTGGTTCGTGGCCGACAAGGACTTGAAGGAAAACATCCTGTACGTCGTCCAAGGCGACGCGCACCCGAGCTTGTACTCGCAGGGCTTGACCGCGACCGGCATCAACTGGATCTCTCCCGTCCGGCCGGACGGCGAATTCGCCTGCACCGCGAAATTCCGGTATCGCCAGCCGGACCAGGGCGTCAAGCTGACGTTCCGTCCGGACGGCACCACGGCAGACATCGTCTTCGACGGACCGCAGAAAGCCATCACGCCGGGACAAGCGGTCGTGTTCTACGACGGCGACGTCTGCCTCGGCGGCGGAACGATCGACGCGGTAAACAAAGCCTGAGCGGCGGAACCGCAACATCCGGGAAAGAAAAGAGGCGTTCGATTAGTCGAACGCCTCTTTGTTTATTTATTTATCGATTTTTAATTGCTTGGTACGCACGCTCCGGATCGCCGCGGGCTTAACCCGTCTCGGCCTGCATTTCGACCTCGTGCAGCAGCTCTTCTTCGACTTCCTCGACCGTCCGCTTGCGGATTTGAATCCGCGAGATGCGCAGATGATCCGTTTCCTCGATGATGAACTCGAACCCGACCGGATGGACGATCCGCTGGCCCGCCGACGGCGGATTCTCGATCTGGGCGTACATCCACCCGCCGATCGTGTCGTAATCGTCGCTTCCGATCTCGGTGCCGAAATAGCTGTTCACTTCTTCGATCAGCATCATCCCGTTGATGGAATGCGTGCCGTCTTCCTTCGGCTCGATGTCGGGACGCTCTTCGTCGAATTCGTCCTGAATCTCGCCGACGATCTCTTCCATGATGTCTTCCAGCGTGACCAAGCCCGACGTGCCGCCGTATTCGTCGATCAGAATGGCGATCTGCGTCTTCTTCTTCTGCATCAGCTTCAACAGCGAGCTGATATGCATGGAATCCGGCACCGTCGTCATCGGACGGGCAATCTGCCGGATGTCGTGAATCGTTTGGTTCGTCACTTTGAGCAGGTCTTTTATATGAATGAATCCGATAATGTTGTCTTTGTCCTTGTCGCAGACGGGATAACGGGTATGCATTTCCTTGAGCGCGATCGCCCGATTCTCTTCGAACGACAGGTTGGCGTACAGACAGATCATCTCGGTGCGTGGAATCATGATTTCTCGGGCATGGGTTTCGGCGAACTCGAAAATGTTGTCCACGAGCGTCAGTTCCGTATTGTCGATCAATCCGGACTTGTGGCTCTCCTTCATGAGAATGCGGATTTCCTCTTCCGTGTGGGCCGATTCATGTTCGGCGGCCGGCTCGATGCCGAAAGCCTTCAGCATGAGATTCGCCATGCCGTTCAGCAGGAAAATAAACGGGTACATGATTTTGTAAAACGTCATCAGCGGAAACGCCGTCCACAGCGTCACCGTTTCCGACTTGCGAATCGCGTACGTCTTCGGCGCAAGCTCGCCGAGCACGATGTGAAACACGGTAATCAACGAAAAGGCGATGATGAACGATACCGTCGAAATGGCGACGGGACTGAAATGCAGCTTCTCCAGCAGCGGCTCCAGAATATGCGCGATGGCAGGTTCCCCTACCCAGCCCAATCCAAGCGAAGCCAGCGTGATGCCCAATTGACAGGCCGACAGATACGCATCCAAATTGTTCGTGAGCGCGGACGCGAAGCGCGCCCGGCGATTGCCGTCTTGGACGAGCGTGTCGATCCGGCTGCTTCTCACTTTGACCATGGCGAACTCGGCGGCGACGAAAAAGCCGTTCAAAAACACGAGCGCCAAAATTAAGAGAAAGCTCAACAATATGGGTAACGGGTCACTACTCAACGATTCCCTGTTCGCCGTTCGCGCCTAAAGCCGCGATCACGACTAACAGGTGCACCTCCTTCAGGGAATGAAATTATAAACTTCTTTTATAATACTACATTAGACGATCAGGTCTCGTTGCGTCAAATGCCGCCATCCCACCTTCTGGCCCGAAAATCGGGTTTTACTCATGTTTATTCTGTAAAGGTCGCCTTTTATGCGCCGTTTTCGCGCTCCTGCTACCGTTTATGAAGGCAACGCAGCGAAATCGCCTACTTGCGCCGCTCCTGATTTTGTCGAATCTTGTCCTCCATGCCCTGCTGGGTCGCGCTATAGAATTTCTTTTGGACGATCCGTTCCGGGAGATACGCCTGCTTCACGTAATGGCCGGGATAATCGTGCGGGTACAGGTAACCCACGTGGCCGAGCTTCGCGGCGCCGCTGTAATGGGCGTCGCGGAGATGCAGCGGCACCTCGGCGTTCCCGATGCTCTCGATCGTCGACATGACGTTGCCGATCGCCACGGCGGCGGCGTTGGACTTGGGGCTCTCCACCGCGAACAGGATCGCCTGGGCGATGTTGTATTTGGCTTCGGGCCACCCGATCTTATGATAAGCGTCCATCGCCGTCACGGCCTGCACCATCGCCTGCGGGTTGGCGAGCCCGATATCTTCGCTGCACGCCACGATGAGGCGGCGCAGGAAGGTCATCGGGTCCATGCCCAGCTTCTCGACGGCGTATAGGAACCAGAACAGCGCGGCGTCGCTGGATCCTCTGATGCTCTTATGGAACGCCGACAAGACGTCGTACTGCGTCGACTCGTCGGCGCGGATCGTCGGCTTGCGGATCGATTCCTCCGCGACCTCGAGCGTGATCGCGACGCTTCCGTCCGGCTGAGACGGCGTCGTCACCGCCGCCAGCTCCAGCGCGTTCAGCGCCCTGCGGATATCGCCGCCCGCCATGGACGCGATATGCCGCAGCGCGTCTTCGGCAACCTGCAGCTTCATGAAGCCGAGCCCCTTGACGGGATCGGCGAGCGCGCGGCGCATCGCTTCGAGCGCGTCCTCCCGCGTCAAGGCTTCGAGCTGGAACAGCGTCGACCGGGACAGCAGCGCCCCGTTGACGTAATGGAACGGATTCTCGGTCGTCGCGCCGATGAACACGATGATGCCTTGCTCGACCGCCGGCAGCAGCGCATCCTGGCGGGAAGCGTTGAAGCGGTGCACCTCGTCGAGAAACAGGATCGTTTTGCGGCCGTACATCGACTTGGTCAGCTTGGCCCGATCGATGACCTCCCGGACGTCCTTGACCGAGGCCTCGACCGCGTTCAGCTTCACGAATTCGCCCTGCGTCCGTTGGGAGATAATATGCGCGAGCGTCGTCTTCCCGCAGCCCGGAGGGCCGTAGAGCAGAATCGAAGACACTTGGTCACCTTCAATCGCTCGTCGCAGCAGCTTGCCGGGACCGACGACGTCGCGCTGGCCGATGTAGTCGTCGATCGTCTGGGGGCGCATCCGGTCCGCGAGCAGCTTGGCCTGCGGCTGCCGTTCCTCCTCTTGGTAGGTAAACAAATCCATCCGAATCACGTTCCTTTCCGGTTCATCATACCATACAAGCACACACGTTCGCCACGACGTCCGCGCATGCAAAGAAGCCTTCCCCATGCGGAGAAGGCTTCCCAAACCCGGTTATGCGTCGCGCGTTAGCCCGCAAACGTTTGGTACAGCAGGTAGATGTTCAAGACGGCGATGACGATCGCCACGAACCAGGCCAGTATTTTCAGCCAGAGCTTATTCGCGAAGCTGCCCATCTTCGCCTTGTCGCTCGTGAACTTCACGAGCGGAATGACCGCGAAGGAGAGCTGCAGCGACAGGATGACCTGGCTCAGGATGAGCAAATCCGCCGTGCCGCTCGCGCCGTACAGCCAAGTGACGATGACGGCCGGCACGACGGCGATCATCCGGGTGATCAGGCGGCGCAGCCATGGCTTCAGCCGGATGTTGAGGAAGCCCTCCATCACGATCTGGCCGGCCAGCGTGCCCGTCAGCGTGGAGTTCTGGCCGGAGGCGAGCAGCGCCACGCCGAACAGGATGCTTGCCGCGGTCGTGCCGAGCAGCGGCGACAACAGGTGGAACGCGTCGCCGATCTCGGCGACGTCCGTGTGGCCCGACGTATGGAACGTCGAGGCCGCGATGATCAGAATCGCCGCGTTGATGAACAAAGCGAAGAACAGCGCGATGGTGGAATCCCACGTGGCGTATTTGATCGCCTGGCGTTTGCCGAGCTCGGTCTGTTCGTACTGCCGCGTTTGAACGATGGACGAGTGCAAATACAAATTATGCGGCATGACCGTCGCGCCCAGAATGCCGATCGCGATATAAAGCATCGCGGGGTTCGAAATGATCTCCGTGCTCGGCACGAAGCCTTTCATGACCTCGCCCATTTGCGGATGGGACCAGAACATCTCGATCAGGAAGCAGCCGCCGATCGTCACGATCAGCACGATCACGAGCGACTCGATGAACCGGAAGCCTTTATTTTGCAGCAGGAGCACGAGAAGGACGTCGAGCACCGTCAAAATGACCCCGGCTATCAGCGGAATGCCGAACAGCAGGTTGAGCGCGATCGCCGAGCCGATGACTTCGGCAAGGTCGCACGCCGCGATGGCGAGCTCGCACAGCACCCAGAGCCCCATGGCGACCGGCTTGCTGTAATGGTCTCGGCAGGCCTGCGCCAGGTCGCGTCCCGTCACGATGCCCAGCTTGCCGGCCAGCGCTTGAAGCAGGATCGCCATCAGGTTCGACAGCAGAATAACGGCGAGCAGCGTATAGCCGAATTGGGAACCGCCGGCGATGTCCGTCGCCCAGTTGCCGGGGTCCATGTACCCGACGGCGACCAGATAGCCGGGACCCGCGAACGCTAAAAATTTACGGAACCATGAACCGTGCTTCGGAATCTTCATCGAGCGGTACACTTCCGGAAGCGAGTTCTGGGCTCTCTTCTGTCTCCATCCGGTTTCTTGCGCCAGCGGAGCCGATTGATTGGTACTCATTTGCCTTTCACCTCTTCGTGTTCGTAGTGTCACTATGTTATAACCTACAAGTATGCAGGGCGGAAACCATTGTTTCCTATTTTCATTGTACACCACCAAAAAAGTTTCATCAAGGCAACTTTTGTTGATTGGGACAAATTTCATGGCCTAGACAAAAAAGCAGGACTACCGGACGGATATCCGATAATCCTGCTTCTTGGGCTCTTCATCGCTTCTTCAGCGCCGCTTATTGGGGCTAAGCCATTCGCGCGATTCCGTTATGCCTGAGGCTTGTCCGACGGGCGCTTCAGCTGCTGCGCCAGCTTCGCCGTCATGTCGCCGATGCGCTTGGCGCGGGTAACTTCCTGCTTCGCTTCGTTGATCCAGCGAATGTATTCCTTGCGGTGCGACGGGGCCAGTTCCGCGAAGAACGACTCGGCTTCGGGCAGCGCTGCAAGCGCCGCCTTGACGTCGTCCGGCACGACGAGCTCCTTCGCCGCGCCCGTGCCCGCCTCGCGGACGGCGTCCGCCGCCCGCTTCGCCCGCGCGCTTGTCTGGACCGCGCCGACGGGACGGAACCGCATCGCCGACCACGTCTCGTCGACGGAGACGAGCGAGACGCCTTCCCAGCCTTCGTCGCGGACCGCTTTCCAGCCGCGGTCGCGGTTGATGTCGGTTCTGATTTTCGACGTGCCCTTCGGATAACAGATCCAGAGCAGGCCGTCCTTCTTCACGGCTTTGAGCGCTTTCGGCGCATGTTCGTTCAAGCTCGCGATGTCCTTCGCGAACAGCAGGACGAAATCGTACGTGCCGGCATCCATCTCGCTGAACGGCTCGGCGTTCTCGGCGCCGAGCGCCTCCTTGTACGATTCGTCCGGCGCTTCCAGCAGCGCGATGCGCATGTCGAGCGACAGCCGCAGCTTGTTCATCAATTCCACGTTCATAGGGCCTGTCCTCCCGCTTCGAGCAAATCGTTGACGACCGCGCTGACCATGATCAGGCCGGCCACCGGCGGCACGTACGCGTTGCTTGCCGGCGGCTGCTTCGCCTTGCGGATCTCCGGCGCGTTCTCCGGCACGATCCGCTGCGTGACGTCTTCGCGCGGCTTGATCGGCTCTTCCGTCGAGAAGACGACCTTCACGCCGCGCTTGATGCCTTCCTTCCGCAGCTTCTGGCGAACGACGCGCGCCACGGGATCCATCGACGTCTGCGAGATGTCCGCGACGCGGAACCGCGACGGATCCATCTTGTTGGCGGCCCCCATGCTGGAGATGACCCGAATGTTCCGCTGCAGGCATTCCTTGATGAGATGCACCTTGTAAATGATCGTATCGGACGCGTCGACGACGTAATCGAGCTTGTACGCGAACAACTGCTCGTACGTCTCCTCCGTGTAGAACATGCGAAGCGCGATGGCGTCGCACTCCGGATTGATCAGCTTGATGCGGTCGCGCATCAGCTCCGCTTTCGGCTGGCCGACCGTCGTCGTAAGCGCGTGTATCTGGCGGTTGACGTTCGTGATGTCCACGACGTCCTTATCGATCAGAATGATCCGGCCGACGCCCGTGCGCGCCAGCGCTTCCGCCGCCATCGCGCCGACGCCGCCGACGCCGAGCACCGCGACCGTGCTGCCTTTCATGATATCCAATCCCTCCGGGCCGATCGCCAGCTCCGTACGGGAAAATTGATGAAGCATCCTTCCTTGCACCTCCAAAGGCGATAGATAACGAATCCGGCTTTCGCCGCGCGGGGCGGACGAAAGCCGGGAAAGGGCTTAGTTTTGGGCGGTCTGTGCCGATGCCGCCGCCGCTGCCTCAGGCTGCTTCGCGGCCTTCTGGATCGTGCGGATATGCAGCTGCTGCAGCTGGGCGATGTCGACTTCGGACGGCGCGTCGCTGAGCAGGTCGGTCGCGCTCGCCGTTTTCGGGAACGCGATCGTTTCGCGCAGGTTCGTGCGGCCCGCAAGCAGCATGACGAGACGGTCGAAGCCGAACGCGATGCCGCCGTGCGGAGGCGTGCCGTAGTCGAACGCGTCGAGCAGGAAGCCGAACTTCTCGCGCGCTTCCTCCAGCGTGAAGCCCAGCGCCTTGAACATCATTTCCTGCACGTCTCGCTTATAGATCCGCATGGAGCCGCCGCCGACTTCGTAGCCGTTCAGCACGAGATCGTACGCCTGCGCGCGGATCTCGCCCGGATTCGTCTCGAACAGGTGCAGGTCGTCTTCGTTCGGACGCGTGAACGGATGATGCTCCGCCACGTAACGCTTCGCTTCCTCGTCGTAGCCGAGCAGCGGGAAGTCGACGACCCATTCCAGCTTGAACTGGGATTCGTCGATCAGGCCGAGCTGCTTGCCGATCTTGAGGCGCAGGTTGCCGAGGACGTCCGCGACGACCTTCTTCTTGTCCGCGGAGAACAGCAGCAGGTCGCCTTCCTCGACGCCGAGCCGCTCCGTCAGGGCCGCGATCTCCTCCGGCTTGAAGAACTTCACGATCGGTCCGCGCCATTCGCCTTCCTTCACCGTGACCCAAGCCAGGCCTTTGCCGCCATAGCGCGCCGCGAACGGCTGCAGGTCGTCAAGCTCCTTGCGGCTCCAGCTCGCGCAGCCCTTGGCGTTCAGCGCCTTGACGACGCCGCCGCTTGCCGATACGGTCGCGAATACCTTCACGTCGCTCGAAGACACGATATCGGTGATGTCTTCCATTTCCATGCCGAACCGGAGATCCGGCTTGTCGGAGCCGTATTTGTTCATCGCGTCCGCATACGTAATGCGCTGAAACGGACGCGCGATGTCCACGTTGATCGTTTCCTTGAACAGCTTCGCGACGAGCTCTTCCATCATATCCAGCAGCTGGTCCTGGGACAGGAAGGACGTCTCGATGTCGACCTGGGTGAACTCCGGCTGACGGTCCGCGCGAAGGTCTTCGTCGCGGAAGCAGCGCGCGATTTGGTAATAGCGCTCGAGGCCGCCGACCATCAGCAGCTGCTTGAAGATTTGCGGCGACTGCGGCAGCGCGAAAAATTCACCCGGGTGCACGCGGCTCGGCACGAGGTAATCGCGCGCGCCTTCCGGCGTGCTCTTGGTCAGAATCGGCGTTTCCACGTCGATGAAGCCTTGGCCGTCGAGGAAGTCGCGGAACACCTTCGCCGATTTGGAGCGGAGGAGCAGCGTTTTCTGCATTTCCGGACGGCGCAGGTCGAGGTAACGGTACTTCAGGCGAAGCGACTCGTCGACTTCGACGCCGTCTTCGATCGGGAACGGCGGCGTCTTTGCCGCGTTCATGATTTCGATTTCGGTGACGCGGACTTCGATCTCGCCCGTCGCGAGGTTCGCGTTGACCGTCTCGGCGTCGCGTTCGACGACTTGGCCGCGGACGGCCAGGACGTATTCGTTGCGCGCGCGGTCGGCGATCGCCAGCGCGTCGCCGGAGAAGGTCGGGTTGAAGACGATTTGCACGATGCCCGTGCGGTCGCGCAGGTCGATGAACAGCACCCCGCCGAGGTCGCGGCGGCGCTGCACCCAGCCGTTCAGCGTCACGGTCTGTCCGATATCCGCCTTCGTCAATGTTCCGCAAGCATGCGTTTTAAGCATCACCATGTTCATGTCTCCTTTATGATCGTGAATGAATGAATCTACCCTTTCAAAATCGCATCCGCCAGCGCGTCCAGCGCCACGAACGTCTGCTCGCCCGTCGCCATGTTTTTCAGCGCGATTTCGCCGCGCTGCAGCTCGTCGTCGCCGAGAATGGCCGTGAAGCGCGCTTGCAGCCGATCGGCCGATTTCAATTGCGCCTTCATTTTGCGGCTCTGATAATCCCGTTCCGCCGCGATGCCGCGCAGGCGCAGCCCGTGCAGCAGCCGCGTCGTCTCGCGCTCCGCCGCTTCCCCGAGCCCGACCAGGTACACGTCGACCCGGTGGAGGTTATCGAGCTGAACGCCTTGGCTTTCCAGCAGCAGGACCGTGCGCTCCAGGCCGATGCCGAGGCCGACGCCGGGCTGGTCCGGGCCGCCGATCTCGGCGACCAGGCCGTTGTACCGCCCGCCGCCGCCGATCGTATCGATCGCGCCGATGCCTTCCGCTTTGTATTCGAACGCGGTGTGCGTGTAGTAATCGAGGCCGCGCACGAGGCGAGGATTGATGACGTACGGAATATTCATGTCCGTCAGATTACGCTGCACGGCTTCGAAGTGCGTCCGGCACTCGTCGTCCAGGCTTTCCAGAATGGACGGCGCGCCGTCGAACCGGTGCTGGTCGGTCTTGCAATCGAGGACGCGGAGCGGATTGCGGTCCATGCGCGCCTGGCAGTCCTTGCACAGCGTCTCGCGCATCGGCTCCAGGAACGCGAGCAGCCGCGAGCGGTAAGCCGCCCGCACTTCCGGCGTGCCGACGGAGTTGATTTCCACCCGGACGTCCTTCAGGCCGAACTCCGCATAGAACGCGTAGCCAAGCGCGATGACTTCCGCGTCCAGCGCCGGATCGACCGCGCCGAGCGCCTCCACGCCGAATTGGTGGAACTGCCGGTACCGGCCCGCCTGCTGGCGCTCGTACCGGAACATCGGACCGATGTAGTACAGCTTCGATACGTCCGGCTCTCCGTACAGTTTGTTCTCCACGTACGCGCGGACGGCACCGGCCGTGCCCTCCGGACGGAGGGTCAGACTGCGGTCGCCGCGGTCGGTGAACGTGTACATTTCTTTCTCGACGATGTCCGTCGTTTCGCCGACGCCCCGTTTGTACAGCTCCGTCATTTCGAAGAGCGGGGTGCGAATTTCGCGGAAATTAAACCGCCGGCAAATGTCGCGCGCCACGCGTTCGACGTACTGCCATTTCTCTACGGCGCCCGGCAAAAAATCCTGCGTGCCCGGAGGCTTCTGAAAAGCCATGCCCATTCCCTCCCATATGCTGATGATCATGCCAAGTTCCCGGTGGCCGGGGACTAAAAAAGCTCCCGCCCTCCGCCTGTTCAGGCCAAAGGGACGAGAGCTTGTCGAAAACGAAGCTGTCGTGGTACCACCCACATTCCGGAACGTTCGCCGCGATCGGCCTTCGTCCCGCTTTATCCGGTTAACGCCCGGCTACGCAATACGACTACTGAACCGGCCCGAAATCGCCGGCGGGTTCGCCGCATGTCCTCCAGGATGTCCTCTCGCTCAAGCACGCCAAGGATTCTTCCAGCCAAGGAATCCCTCTCTGTATCGGTGCGGGTAGAACGAAATCTTCCTATCAACGGATCGACACTTTATCTCATCTATAATAGCATTCCGGATTTATGCTGTCAATATACATCGAAGGATCGGAGCGAAAGCCGGAGAAAAGAAAAAAACCTACAAACGAGTTGTAGGTCCATCAATAATATATTCAAAAAAGGGGGTCGACTTTTATTATAGGCACGCCATGTTAGAGAATCATTGAAAACAGGTTACAGTTCCATTACAAAATATGAAGCGGTTACGCTCCTTTTTCGTACCCCTGCGTCCGCGGTCGATCGTTAGGACACAAACCCTTACGCCTCGCTTCGACTTTTCCGGTCGTGCTTCAAGGCATTCTGGGCGGCACGACCGCGGCCCGGCCCAGTTCGCCGCCCGCTTCGATGCCGGATTCTTCCCGGGCCAGCATGATCGCCTCGCGGCGATCGGCAAACAGCAGCCGTTTGGCCGTTCTCTCGATGCCTTGTTCCTTGCGTGATTGATGCATTCCGGTCACCCTCCGCTAATCTTGGCGCCTGTCGATGGCGCGTTGTCAGCCTTTAGTGTGCCCGCCCCGTCCGTTTTCAACACCGCCCGCGGTGTCCGAAGCATCGGAATTTAAAGCTGCGCGCATAAGACGGTCTCGAGCCGCCGACGAATGATGAACAACAAAAAACGGCATGCCTGAATGCCGCCTGTTTCGCTTATCCTGCTGTTAGGGATATTGCCGGTAGACATGTTGCTGTTCGAAACGGCTACGCTTTGCTGTCGACGATCAGCGTGACCGGTCCCCAATTCGTGAATGTCACGTCCATCATGGCGCCGAACCGGCCGGTCTCGACCTTCAGTCCGGACGCGCGAAGCGCGTCGTTGAACGCCTCGTATTGCGCCTCCGCCTGCTCCGGTCTCGCCGCCGCCATAAAATTCGGCCTCCGGCCCTTGCGGCAGTCCCCGTACAAGGTAAATTGAGAGACGGACAAGATATCGCCGCCGACGTCCGCCGCGGACAGGTTCATTTTCCCGCTCCCGTCCTCGAAAATCCGCAAGCCCGCGATCTTGTCGGCCATCCACCGTATATCCGCGTCGGTGTCCTCGTGCGTGATGCCGACGAGCAGCACGAGCCCTTTCGCGATGGCGCCGACCGTCTCGCCGTCTACAATGACGGCCGCTTCCTTGCTTCGCTGTACGACTACCTTCATCAGTCCGCTTGCTCCTTCGACGCGATGGGAATGATTACTGCATGATCCGCTGCACGGAATAAATGTCTTTCACCCGTTTGATCCGTTCGACGACCGATTGCAAATGCTCGATATTGCGGATCAGCACGGTCATATGAATCATCGCCAGCTTGTTTTTGTCCGATCGGCCGGAAACGGCCGAGATGTTCGTCTTGCTCTCCGAGACCGCCTGCAGCACTTCGTTCAGCAAGCCAGGCCGGTCATGGCCCGTAATCTCGATATCGACGCTGTAATTCGCCTCGACCGAGTCTTCCCATTCCACTTCGATCATGCGCGCCGCCTCTTCCCCGTCGACGCTCGTCGTCAGGTTCGTACAGTCCGCGCGATGCACCGACACGCCGCGGCCCCGCGTGATATAGCCGACGATCGCGTCCCCCGGAACCGGATTGCAGCAGCGGGCGAAACGAACGAGCAGATTGTCCACGCCTTTGACGGACACGCCGTGCGTCGGACGCGTCTTGCGCATCGCGGGCGACGACTTCATTTCCTTCATCTCGTTCGTGAGCTCGATCTGGTTCGCTTCTTCGGCTTCCTTGCGCATCTTCTCCGTCAGCTTCGTGCAGATCTGGGCGGCGGTGATGCCGCCGAACCCGACGGCCGACAGCATGTCGTCGATGTCGTTGAACGTGAATTTATACGCCGCCTCCTGCAGCTGCGCGTCGGACATGAAGCTGGACGGCTCCAGACCGAGCCGCTTCAGCTCGCGCTCGATGGCGTCGCGGCCTTTGATAACGTTCTCCTCGCGGCGCTCCTTCTTGAACCATTGCTTGATCTTGCTGCGCGCGTGCGACGACTGCGCGATCTTGATCCAGTCCTGGCTCGGTCCGTACGAATGCTTCGACGTGAGAATCTCGACGATGTCGCCCGTCTTCAGCTTGTAATCGAGCGGCACGATTCGGCCGTTCACCTTGGACCCGATCGTCCGGTTGCCGACCTCCGTATGGACGCGGTACGCGAAATCGAGCGGCACCGCGCCGGCGGGAAGCTCGAACACCTCGCCCTTCGGCGTGAACACGAAGACGAGATCGGAGAAGAAATCCATCTTCAGCGACTCGACGAATTCCGACGCGTCGCTTGCTTCGTGCTGCAGCTCGATGATTTCGCGGAACAACGTCATCTTGTCCTCGAACGAACCGCCCGGCACGACGCCGCCTTCCTTGTACGCCCAGTGGGCCGCGATGCCGAATTCGGACGTGCGGTGCATCTCCCACGTGCGGATCTGCACTTCCGTCGGCTCGCCGGTCGGCCCGATGACGGTCGTGTGCAGCGACTGGTACATATTCGCCTTCGGCATGGCGATGTAATCCTTGAAGCGCCCCGGCATCGGCTTCCAGAGCGTATGGATGATGCCGAGCGTCGCGTAGCAGTCTTTGATATTGTCGACGATGATGCGGATCGCGAGCAGGTCGTAGATTTCGTTGAACTGCTTGCTGCGCGCGGTCATCTTCTTGTAGATGCTGTAAATATGCTTCGGCCGTCCCGATATGTCGCCGTCGATGCCCATGTCCTCGAGCTTCTCGCGAATGCGGCCGATGACGTCGTCGATATATTGTTCGCGCTCCGCGCGTTTCTTCTTCATGAGATTGGCGATCCGGTAATACTGCTGCGGATTCAAATACCGAAGGGCGATGTCCTCCATCTCCCACTTGATCGCCGAAATGCCGAGCCGGTGCGCGATGGGGCAAAAGATCTCCAGCGTCTCGTACGCGATCCGCCGCTGCGCCTCCTCGGATTGATACTTCAACGTCCGCATGTTGTGCAGCCGGTCCGCCAGCTTGATCAAGATGACGCGCATGTCCTGGGCCATAGCCACGAACATTTTGCGGTAATTCTCGTTCTGCTGCTCCTCCTTGGAGCGGAATTGGATCTTCTCCAGCTTGGTCAGTCCGTCCACGACGGCCGCGCATGCTTCGCCGAACCGGGACCGGACTTCTTCCAGCGGGACGGTCGTATCCTCAACCACGTCATGAAGGAGCGCCGCGATGATCGACAATACGTCCATCTGCATATTGACGAGGATTTCCGCGACGGCGACCGGATGAAGGATGTACGGCTCTCCCGATTTGCGCACCTGCCCGTGATGGGCCTGATCGGCGAATTCGTAAGCTTCTTTGATCCGGTTCAAATCTTGTTCCTTCAAATAGGTGGATGCTTTATCAAGTAGCTGCTCTATGCCCATGAATGTCCCTTTCCGGAAAAGCGCGCGTCCGATTGGCGCCGCCTGCTTTCCAAATCAATGAAAATCCTGCCAGGTCCAGCGTGACCGTTCGGCCCGAGTTTTTCCTACTATTATGCCTGTTTTCAAGCCTTTCCGTCAACTCCGCGATTGCAGAACGCCGGACGACGGTAGCGTTCGCTCCCGTGTCCGGCGCCGGTTGAAGCTATCTTCTAGTAGGTGACGAGCGAGAAAATATCGATGCCGTCCAGCTTGCTGCGGCCGTCCAGATAGCCTAGCTCGATGAGGAACGCCGCCCCGACCACTTCGCCGCCGAGCTGGCGGATCAGGTTGATCGTCGTGGCGATCGTGCCGCCCGTCGCGAGCAGGTCGTCGGCGATCAGCACCTTCTGGCCGGGCTTGATCGCGTCCTTGTGGATCGTCAGCTTATCCTTGCCGTACTCTAGGTCGTAGTTCGCCTCGACGACTTCGCCGGGCAGCTTGCCGCTCTTGCGGATCGGCACGAAGCCGAGGCCCATGGACACGGCGAGCGGCGCGCCGATGATGAAGCCCCGCGCTTCCGGTCCCGCGATCAGGTCGATCTGCTTGTCCTGTATCGCTTGGCGAATGTCGTTGATCGCCGACGCGTACACGGCGCCGTTGTTCGTCAGCGTCGTAATGTCCTTGAACCGGATGCCCGGCTGCGGGAAATCGGGGATGACGCGAATATGCTCTTTATAGTTCATGAAGTACCTACTCCTTCGTTTTCTTGTTCGGTTGTTTGATCGTGAATGAGGCCCGCTTGCACCGTCAGCCAATCCGTCAGCTGCTTGACCGGCAGCGCGAGAATCGCGTTCGATTCCGCGTTCCGCTGGCCGTCGCGGTAATGCCGCGACAGGGACAGCTCCTTCTTGCCCGTGACCGCGCTCAGCGCCAGGCCGCCATCCGCCTCTTCGACGAACCGCAGTTCCTTGAAGACGTCCAGCATGAGCGTTACGCTATCGGCCGACCGACGGAGCTTGGCGGCCAGGGCCGCGGCGGCGCCGGCTTCCGGCAGCGGGCATTCGCGCCGCAGCAGCTGATAGAGCTGTCCGAACTGCTCCCGCGTCGGAAACTCGCCCGACTCCGGATCCGCGGCGTACAGCAGATGCACGGACTCCAAGTCCCGGCACGCGGCGATCGCCGCGGCCAGCTTCTCGGCCGACGGCGGCTTGCCGAAGACCGCCAGTTGCCGGCACGGCACGCGCTGCCCGGCGAGGGCATCGTACGTCAGGAGGCCGAAACGTTCCGGCAGCCGGAGCCGGCCCGGCGCTTCCGCGGCTTCGAGCCACGTCTCGTTCGGCACGAGCAGGACGCCTTGGCTTTGCTGCATGACGTCCGAGGCGAGCAGCCGCTCCGCCGTCCGAAACGACTCGCAGTCGGGCTCGCTTCGGAGGTCGAACAGCTGGATATGCGGCACGCGCAGATCGCTCAGCATGAACTGGGCTTTCCGCTGGCCGTTCCACTCGTTCACGGCCAGCTCGCCGACGACCTCGACGGCCGCGCCGTTTGACAGGCGCTCCGCCAGATGGCCGCAGCCGAAGCCGACGGCGTCCAGCAGCTTGCCTTGGCCGGCGAGCGCCAGCTTCAGGTGATTCTTCTCCTTGCCCATCGTCTTGCGCTCGGCGAGCGTCACGCCGGTGAGCAAGAGCTTCGGCGCGCCGTTCCCGGCGCCGAACGGCTCCAGTTTGGCGAGCTGCTCGCGCACCTTCATGGTGGCGTCCTCCATCTTGCAAGCCAGGTCGATCGTCAGCTTCGGAATCCAATCGTCCTCCGTCAGCCATTCGTCCGCGAGACGGGACAGCCGCTCCTCGAACGGCGCAAGCTTGTCGCGGTGCAGCGTCATGCCGGCGGCCGCCTGGTGCCCGCCGTAATGGTCGAGCCATTCCTCGCACGCCGTCAGCGCCGCGTGCAGGTCGTAGCCCTCGATCGAGCGGGCCGAGCCCTTGCACTTGCCGGTCTCCGGGTCGATGCCGAGGACGATCGTCGGCTTGTAATGGCGTTCGATCAGCTTGGAAGCGACGATGCCGACGACGCCGGCATTCCAGCCTTCGCCGGCGACGACGATCACGGACGGCCGTCGCGTTCCGGCCGCGTCCGCCGCTTCGCATTTCGCCGTCCACTGCTCATCGGCTTCCCGCAGGATATCCTCGACAATCCCCTGGCGCTCCTTGTTCAGCCCGTCGAGCCGGAACGCGCCGGCCGTCGCGGCTTCCTCGTCGGCGGCCGTCAGCAGCTCCACCGCCGCGTTCGCGTGGTCGAGGCGGCCGGCGGCGTTAATGCGCGGCGCCATGCCGAAGGCGATATGCGTCGCCAGCAGCGACGGCAGCTCGATGCCGCACACGTCGGCGAGCGCCCGGAAGCCGGGCTTGTCCGTCGCGCGCAGCCGCTCCAGCCCCAGCCGCACGAGCACGCGGTTCTCGTCCGTGAGCGGCATGAGGTCCGCGATCGTTCCGAGCGCCACGACGTCGGTCCATTCGACCGGCGGCTCCCCGAGGAGCGCCGTCGCCAGCTTGAACGCGACGCCGACGCCTGCCAGTCCCTTGAACGGATAGCCGCAGTCCTCCTGCTTCGGATTGACGATCGCGAAAGCGGCAGGCAGCTCCTGCGGCGGCTCATGGTGGTCGGTCACGACGACGTCGATGCCGAGTACGGCCGCGTGCGCGATTTCCTCGACTGCGCTGATGCCCGTGTCGACGGTGACGATCAGCGTGACGCCGGCCGCCGCCGCCGCGTCGAGCGCCGTTTTGTTCAACCCGTAGCCTTCTCGCGTGCGATGCGGTATGTAGTGGTCGAAGTCAAGCGCCAGCCGCTTGAACAAGTACGTCATCAAGGTCGTCGACGACACGCCGTCCGCGTCGTAATCGCCGTAGATCCGGACGCGCTCGCCGCGTTCGCGGGCAAGCGCGATCCGGTCCGCGGCTTCCTTCATCCCTTTCAGCAGGAAAGGATCGTGCAGGCACTCGAGGCCCCCGGTCAAAAAGCGCCGGGCGTCTTCGATGCGGTCGTAGCCGCGCTGGACGAGCAGGCGCGCGACCAGCGGCGGGAGCGACAAGGCGCGCGCCAGGGCGGCCGCGCGGGCTTCGCCCTCGACGTCCAGCGAAGCGAGGCGCCAGCGTGTTTTCGATTGCAGCAAGGCACCCCTCACCTCTCTTCTCAAAAAAATGAACGCTGCTGCTATTGCAGTAGCGTTGTCACGTGTTCCGGATTGGACTCATGATTGCTTTTATACGGATAACCGGGATCGTAAGGTTCTACGTGGACCGTAACCTCCGTCATGTGATTGAACCGTTTCATGATAAATTCTCTGACCCGCTTGGCGATCTCGTTGCCTTCCAGCACCGAGATGCGCGGGTTCACGCTGATGACGACTTCCGCGACGGCGTAATGACCGTGCTCTCTCGCGCGCAGCAGCTCGACGCTGATGACGCCTTCCATGCGCAGGACAACGGCTTTCAGCTCCGAGAGATCCGCCGGCTCCACTTCCAGGTACCGGCTCCGCATCACGGACGCCGATGCGACCCGATACCCGCTCGTGAAGACGATGACGACGATGATGAGCGACGCCGCGGGATCCAAGTAATAGAGCAAGTGCAGATGGAGCGGCCTGCCGAGCATCGATCCGCCGGTTCCGACGAGGGCGGCGAGCGACGCGTAAAAATCCGCGCCGCGTTCCTTGGTCGAGAAGCCCGCTTCCTTCAGGATGAAAGCAGCCAGCACGACCGCGGCCGCCGGCCAGCCCGGACTGTCGTCCACGCCGTCCGCGATCGACTTGATCGCGGCGATGCCGATCTCGAGTCCGGCGATCATCAGCAGGATGGACGCCAGCACGCCCGTCGCGGCTTCCGAGCGGCCCCGGGCCGCCGGAACGGGCGCGTACGGCGAGCCCAGCTGCCGGCACCGGCGGATGCCGGTCAGCGAGACGAACGAGGCGGCCGCGTCGGAGGCCGAACGGCAGGCATCGGCGAGCAGCGACTTGCTGCCCGTCATGACGCCGACGCCGCCTTTAACCGCTGCGATACAGACATTGCCGATAAGCCCGGTCCATGCTGCAGACTCCGCTCTGGCGTAACGATGGTTCGCTGTCATGGATGCCTCCTGTTATAGCGTTGTACTCCCTATCTTACTACGATGCGGCCGAAGACTTGACATTCGCCTTCGGTTTTTGTTTGCTCTTCAGCAGCAGCCACAGCGGGCTCGCGATGAAGATGGACGAGTACGCGCCGCTGATGAGACCGAACAGAATCGCGAGAGAGAACAGCCGGATCGATTCGCTGCCGAAGATGAGCAGGCAGATCGTCGCGAACAATACCGTCATGACGGTGTTGATGGAACGGGACATCGTCTGCCAAATGCTGTCGTTGACGATTTTGGCGATGTCCGTTACCGACTTCAGCTTCGCGAACCGGAGATTCTCGCGGATCCGGTCGAAGATAACGATGGTATCGTTAATGGAATAACCGATGATCGTCAATACCGCTACGATGAACGGCAGATTGACCTCCAGCCTGAAAATCGAAAACAAGCTGATGACGATGAAAGCGTCGTGCAGCAGGGCTACGATCGCCGCCACGGCGAATCGCCATTCGAACCGGATGCTGACGTAAATCACGATGCCGATGCTGGCGATCAGCACGGCCTTGATCGCGTTGCCTTGAAGCTCCTTGGCAATTTCGACGTCGACCGTGTTGACTTCCATGGACGCGTCTTTGTCGAATTTATCGGCGATGCCCGCTTTGAGCGCCTTCTCCTTCGTGTCCGACAGGACGTCGTCGAAACGGAGCGTGACGCGCTTCGCGCCGAACGTCATGCCCGGCGAGCCGAAATCGTTGTCTTTCAAGTACTGCTCGAACGCGGCCTTCTGGCTGCTGACGTCCTTCTTGAACGTAATATCGACGCTGGACCCCGCCTTGAAATCGACGCCGTAATTCAAGCCGAATATTCCGAGGGTCAGGATGCCGACGATCGTAATCACGATCGAAAGCATAAAGAAGTAACGGGATGTCTTCACGAAGCTGAATTTCTTCTCGTCGACGTTGTCGAATGCCTTATAATGCACGTACTTCACTCTCCTTCACACCGAAATTGGTTTTCTTCTTGACCACACCGCTGCGGACGAGAAGTGTGAGGAGCAGGCGCGAGAAGAACACGTTCGTGATAATGCTCATGACGATGCTGAGCAGCAGGATCACGGCGAAGCCCTTGACGGAGCCGACGCCGATAAAGAACAGCACGAGCGCGGCGATGGCCGTCGTGACGTGCGAGTCGATGATCGTGCGGAAGGAGTGGCGGGATCCGGCCTTCTGCGACGACATGATGCTCTTGCCGCTGCGAAGCTCTTCGCGAATCCGTTCCGCCATGATGATATTGGCGTCGACCGCGATGCCGATGCCGAGAATGAACGCGGCGATGCCCGGCAGCGTCAGCGTGGCGTGAATGAGATTGAAGCCGAGCAGCAGCAGCCAGATATACACGATGATGGAGATGCTCGCGATGACGCCGGGCAGCCGGTAGAAGATCATCATGAACAACAGAATGACGATCGTGGCGATGATGCCGGCCTCCATGGTTTCGTCCAACGATTGCTTGCCGAGCGTCGCGCCGACGCTTTGCGTGTATTTCTCGGTCAGCTTCAGCGGCAGGGCGCCAAGGTTGATCGTGTTCTTGAGATCGTACGCTTCCTCGCGGGTGAAAGTACCCGTGATCGAGGCGTCGGTGCTGTTGATTTCGCTCGACACGTTAGGCGCCGACAGCATTTTATCGTCCAGGTAGATGGCCAGCTGGTTCGTGCCGTTCGTGCTGAGCTTGGCCACTTCGCGGGTAATCTCGGCGAATTTGCTGGCGCTCTTCATCTTGATCGTAATCTCGTATTCGTTCAGCTGGGTCTGGCGAACGTCGGCGCCGTTCTGCTTGAAATCGCTGCCGCGCAGCTCGATTTTGCAGTAGCCCTTGTCGGCGGCGCATCCGCGCGCGCTGCGGAACGTCAATTCGGCGGGCTTCTTCAGGATGTCCCGCACTTTGGCTTCGTCCGTCACGCCGGCGATCTTGACCCGGATGCGGTTCGTCCCCTCCGTCGTGACTTCCGGCTCGGCCACGCCCGTGGCGTTGGCGCGAGCTTCGAGGCTCTTGGCCGTTTCCGTCAGGGATTCCTTCGTCACCTTGCCTCCGGCTTCGATCGGCTCGGCTTCGTACAGGATTTCGAAGCCTCCCTTCAGGTCCAGTCCAAGTTTGACGTCGTCCACCACCCACTTGGACAAGCCTCCGACGACGCCGAGCGATACGGCGACGATGAGGATAAACGCTAACAGTCGACGATTCATGATTCCTACAAATCCCCCTTAAGTGCTCTGCTCAATAGTCCTATTATAACGATGGCTTAAAAACGAGTCAAAAAAAAGAGCCCATCCGTTAAAAATGGGTTCCTTTAAACGCGCTGAGCGTCATAAAGTTCATGAACTTCGTCACTTTTAACGATAATATGTCGTTGACCACCTGGTGTTTGGCCGGCTGCCCCGTCTTCCCGTACTTCTCGCTGACGCAGAGCCAAATCTCTTCGCCGGTCACGTGCTCGTATCCGAACAGGTGAAATTCCTCCGCCTTGCTGTTGCACAAGTATTCGATGGTCGCGACCCACTCTTCCTCCGTCATCGGCCTGTCATCCGTCTCCATTCCACGACCTCCTTGCCTGCTGTTTGCTCTACTCATTCGCCGTCCCCTTCCGACATTCCTGCAAAAACGTCCGCACGCCAAAAATTGACTGCATGGAAGCGGACATGCCGCGCATAAGCATGGAGATAGGACATGTTCACGGTAGAGGGAGAGGAACGCATTGACCAAGCAAACGTTCATTAAGGGCGCCTTGATTCTGCTTGCCGCCGGCATCGTTAACCGGATCCTCGCCTTCGTGCCGCGAATCGCGCTGCCCCGCATTATCGGTCCCGAAGGCGTAGGCATCTACCAGCTCGGCTATCCGTTTCTGATCGTGCTGCTGACGCTGATCACGGGCGGCATCCCGCTCGCGGTCGCCAAATGGATCGCCGAAGCGGAATCCCAAGGCGACGCCCGGCGCGTCAAGCAGATCTTCCGCTCGGCCATGGCGCTTACGCTGATGCTCGCGGCCGCGCTGACCGCGCTGTTCGTCTGGCTGACGCCGTGGATTACGACCCATCTGATGACCGACCCGCGCGTGTTCCAGACGTTCCGGATGATGAGTCCGCTGCTGCTGATCATCGGCGTCTCTTCCGTCTACCGCGGCTACTTCCAGGGCAAGCAGAACATGATTCCGACCGCGCTCTCGCAAACGATGGAAACGGTCATCCGCATCATATTCGCGCTCTTGTTCGCGAAGTGGCTCCTGCCGCTCGGCCTCGCTTGGGGCGCGGCTGGCGCGATGCTCGGCGTCGTCGCGGGCGAGGTGGCCGGCTTCGCCGTGCTGCTGCTCCATTACGCCCGCGAGCGGAGAAGGAAGACGGCGGCTCCGGCTTCCTCGCTCCCGGACGAGCAGGCATCCCCGCCGGACGTTCGCAAGCCCGCTTACGGGGGACCGGCGTCCGCGGAACGCATCCCCGTCATGCGCCGCCTCGTCAGCCTATCCGTTCCGGTGACGGCCAGCCGCATGATCGGTTCGTTCTCGTACCTGCTGGAATCCATCTTCACTGCCCGCGCGCTTCTGATGGCCGGCATCGCCACGGGCGCCGCGACGGCGCAATACGGCGCGCTGCAGGGCATGATCATCCCGATCCTGCTCCTGCCGACCGCGCTCACCTATTCCCTTGCCGTCTCCCTCGTGCCGTCGCTGTCGGAAGCCGCGGCGAAGGGCGACAAGAAGACGATCCATATCCGGCTGCACCAATCGATGCGCCTCGCGCTCGTGACCGGCGCCCCCTTCATCGTCGTCATGCTCCTCTTCGCCGAGCCCATCTGCCGCGTGCTGTACAATCACGCCGAAATCGCCCCCATGCTCAAGTGGATCGCCCCGGTCGGATTGTTCATCTATTTGCAGGCGCCGCTGCAGGCTGCGCTGCAGGCGCTGGATAAGCCGACGACCGCGCTTACGAACACGTTCATCGGCGCCGTCGTGAAGCTCGTGCTCATCTTGAAGCTCGCTTCGATGCCGGAGCTCGGCATCTATGGCGCATTGATCGCGATCAACATCAACATCGTGCTCGTCACGGTGCTCCACTGGATCAGCGTGGTGCGGTTCGTCGGCTTCCGCATGAAGTGGCTCGACTTCCTGAAGGTGGGGGCGGCGATGCTGATCATGGGCGCCGCGGCGCTGTGGGTCATGAACCTCCGGACGCTGCCGGCCCTATGGCTGAACCTCGTCGCCGCCTGCGCCGCCGGCGTCGTCGTCTACCTCGTCCTGATGGTCGCGCTGCGCATCATCGACCGGTCCGACGCCGCGAGGCTGCCGCTCATCGGACGCTGGTTCCGGTCATGACGAAAGCACCGGCTCGCTTGCCGGTGCTTTCGCTTGTATCGGAATCGGGACGGACATGCGGTTCTCGCTGCCGGGTTCGGCTGCGTTGCGGCTTTGCTGCGATTCGTCTATGGGGTCGGTTTGCCCCTGTGCTTCAAATCGACGAACAGTTTCCCCCGGTGGTCGATCGTGCACAGGAACACTTGCTTCGCGTCGACGATGCCGCGCTGCCGGAGCTGATTGTTGAGCCAGAAGCGGTCTTTCTCGAGCATTTCCAGGTTACGCTTCTGAATTTCGCCGTCCATGATCAACGGCACGGGCAAATTCTCGAACCGATAGTTGCGCGGAAACGTCTTGGGCAGCGGCTCTTCCCGGTTCCCCGTCTCTTCCTCCCCGGCCGATGACGGGTCGGTCGCTTTGTCCTTCTGAATGATGGACAGCTTGCCTGTGGATTCGAGAATCGCGAATTCGACGTCGGCGATGTTCGTCTTATTCTCGCGGAACTGCAGCAGCAGGTCGTCCAAATTGTAACGCTGTTTGCGCATCGCCTCGCGATTCAGCTTGCCCCGCTCGACGATGATCGTCGGTTCGCCGTCGATCAAGGTTCGCATGCGGCGGAACTTAAGAGAGACCAGCGCTATTCCGATTTGGACCACGAGCAGGATGGCCATGGGAAATATCCCGTCCATGATGGGACGCTTCGTATCCTCGATCACGAAAACGGCGATTTCCGCGATCATGACGGAGATGACCAGATCGAACACCGACAGCTTGCCGATTTCCCGCTTTCCCATCAGCCGCATGATGACGAACACGACCAAATAAATGAGAAGCGTACGGAACAACAGACTCCAGTATTCCATAAGGACCGCCCTCCCAGCGTAAGGTACAACTATTGTCACCGGATGGTCATCCCGACATACGAAGGGGCCGATTCGAAATTATGGAATCCGTTCGCGCCGCGGCCTGCCCCGAAACGGCGTTTTCACCTGTACTATTCCACCCGGCTTGGCCATATGTTGTAGTAATTGGACAAGAAGCGAAGATGGAGGGAGATCTCGGATGAAACCGATAACCGCGATGAAAAACGTTCCGAAAGTGCACATGTCCTCGCCGCTGCTTTCCGGCATCCTGTATGCGGCCATATGGCTGGCCGCCGGGGCATTGCTGCTCTCGATGATGCTGCGTTGGGGCAGCATGCAGGAGAGCGAGCTGCCGACGTATAGCCTGTTCGTGCACGGCTGCTCCGCCTTGGCCGGCGGATTCGTCTCGGGCCGGCGTTCCAGGCAGCGGGGTTGGTATTACGGCGGCGTGCTGGGCTTGGTCTACGGCATCCTTATTTTGCTGATCGGCTTTCTGGCCAGCAATACCGGCTTCAGCGGCAAAACGTTGACGATGATGCTCGAAACGCTCCTGTGCGGCTCTTTCGGCGGCATGATCGGCGTCAACACGAAGCGTTCCTGACCGCCGCGCGCCCCGGTTGCGGCCCGAGCCCGCGCATTTCGCGATTGTAATCATCCCCGCGGAATGTGTTATACTAAATCGGATCGTAACGACGCAACGTCTTAGGGGGATTATTAGAATCATGACTTTGTTCAATAATATGACGACTGTCGCCATTTACACGGCGCTGACCGTCGTCGTTCTTATCTGGTACGGGGCCGCGGCCAATCCGTTTAAAGTCGCCGGATTGTTCCTGAAAGAGAACCTGTTCAACCGTAAATATAACGCGCATTTCGTGCTTTTGATTCTGATCCTGTTCTGCAATAAGTTCGAACTTCGCATCGAAAAGGGCATGTCGAACACGCATGATTTCGCTGGCTTTTTTCAATCGATCGAAGGCAGCTTCGTCGCGAACTTCCAGCATACGTTCCAGCACGACTGGCTGACGCCGTTCCTTGCGTTCATGTACGTCGTCGTCTTTCAGGCGCTGCTGATCGCATCCGTCGGCATCTATACCTTGCGAAGCCCGAATAAAAGGATGTTCTACGCAACCTGCTACGCGATCATGATCAACTACGCGGTCGCGATTCCGTTCTACCTGTTCTTCCCGGTCAGCGAAGTTTGGTACCACGATCCGAACGTCAGCTTCCTGATGCTGCAGGTGTTCCCGAACTTCGAGCACCAATATCGCGCCTTGTCGGGCTTGAACAACTGCTTCCCTAGCCTGCACACGTCGATATCCGTGACGTTGGCGATTTTGGCCGCGAAGTCCGGGATTAAGCGCTGGGCATGGTTTTGCGGCATTAGCGCCGCGGTCATCATCTTCGCGATCTTCTACCTCGGCATCCATTGGCTCATCGACATGTGCGGGGGCCTCGCGCTCGCGACCTTCGCTTCGTTCATGGGCATCCGGCTCAGCAAGGCGACATGGTCGCTGCGCGGACGCCGGGGGACGGTCGTTCCGCCTTCGCCGGTCAGCTACCTGCGGGAGGACGCCAAGTAAGCGGCAGATGCATGATCCCGACCGTTTCAACGCATTTCCCTTTACGACAAAAGACCGCTGCGGCGGGGCTTCGGCCTCTGGCAGCGGTCTTTTGTCGTTCGCGGTCATTGATAAATCAGCGGCCGCACGTCGTCGATAAGCTTCTGCAGCTGCTTCGCGCAAGCCGCGTACTGCACTTTCTCCTTGTCGTCCCCCGACAGCAAGCCGTACATCTCCATGTCGGCTTCGCATTTCTTGAGCGCCGCGAGCAGTCCGGCTTGGCCGTTCGGGTTCTTCGGCAGCTTCGCCTTGTCGTCGAAGAGATCGAAGTACAGCGAGCCGTTGTCGTCGATTTGCGCCAGGAAGACGTCCTCGATCTTGACGTCCGACTTCTTTAATTCCTTTTTCAGCCAAACCTCGTTATAGCCGGAAGACCGAAGCGGATCCGGCAGGATCTTGCCGTCCATGACGACGACCTGCGGCTCATGCTCCGGCTGCACCCGAAGGCCGAGCGTCTTCGGCGTAACCGGCTGATTCTCCGCCTTCAGCATGACGTTAATGGCGCCGCTCACTTCCATGACGGCGAACTCGACGTCGGCCGGCTTGAACACGTCCTTCCGCCGCAGGCTTTCCATTAGCTCGTCCGTCGTTACGCGTTCTTTTTTCAGGTTGCCCTCCAGGATTTTGCCGTTCTGGATCAGCACCGTCGGCTGGCCGTCGATCCAATCGCGCGCCTTTTTGCTCTTCATTTGCAACAATTCGATGGCGAGCGACACGGCTGCCCACACCGCCAGCGAAATCATGCCCAGATACCACGTATTTTCCGCTTCCAAAGACACGTAGCCCGCGAGGTTACCGATCGTAATGCCGGTAATGTATTCGAAGACGGACAGCTCCGTCACCTGCCGCTTGCCGAGCACCTTCGTCAGCAGCAGCAGGAAGACGACCGCGGACAGCGTGCGCAGGATGATTTCCACCCATAGGTACATGGTTTGCTTCACACCTCGATCCCGTTATCGTCGCTATAGTATTTGCCCGCTTGCTGGAAACTATGAGCCTCCGGCCGGGATCGGCGGGCAATAATAAAAGCGGCGCTCGCGGGCGCCGCTTCGTTCCTTCGTATTAGCCTTTGATATCTTCCGGCTTCTCTTCCTTCACCATGGCCGGTGCCGTCGCCGGTGCCGTCGCCGGCGCCGCGGTCATGGCCGCGCTCGAGGAGACGACCGTGTTGATCGCGCTGCGATCGAAGGTAATCTTCGTGGCATCGTTCACGCGAAGCACGACCGTATCGTCGGTCAGCTCCAGGATCGTGCCGTGCATGCCGCCGATCGTGACGATTTTATCGCCTTTTTTGATTCCGCCGAGCATGAGGTTCCGCTGCTTCGACTTGCGCTGCTGCGGACGAATCAGCAGGAAGTAGAACACCGCGAACATCAGAATGAACGGAATTAAGGATGCAGCTCCTGACATTTCATTTCACCCCTTTCGTTAAAATCCTTTGTCGTTCTCGTTCAAGCCGTATTTGTCAAAAAACGCGTTCCGGAAATCGAGCAGCCGGTCGTCCATGATCGCTTGGCGAACGCCCCGCATGAGCTCCAGCAGGAAGTGCAGGTTATGAATCGTCGTCAGGCGAATGCCGAACGTTTCGTCCGCCTTGATGAGGTGGCGAAGATAGGCGCGCGAGTAATTCGTGCACGTGTAGCAGCTGCATTCGGGATCGAGCGGACCGAAGTCTTCCGCGAACTTGGCGTTGCGGATCACGAGCCGGCCGGAGCTGGTCATCGTCGTGCCGTTGCGCGCGATCCGGGTCGGCAGGACGCAGTCGAACATGTCCACGCCGCGAATCGCGCCGTCCAGCAGCGCGTCCGGCGAGCCGACGCCCATCAAGTAGCGGGGCTTGTTGGCCGGCAGCAGCGGAACCGTACATTCCAGCATCCGATACATCAGATCCTTCGGTTCGCCTACGCTGAGGCCCCCAATAGCATACCCCGGAAAATCCAGGGAAGTCAATTCGGTCGCGCTTTGGCGGCGCAGATCCTCGTACATGCCGCCCTGCACGATCGCGAACAACGCCTGGTCGTGCGGGCGCGCATGGGCCGCCAGGCAGCGCTCGGCCCAACGGGTCGTCCGTTCCATCGATTGCTTGACGTAGTCGTATTCGGCCGGATAAGGCGCGCATTCGTCAAATGCCATCATGATGTCGGGACCGAGCGCGTTTTGGATCTCCATCGCTTTCTCCGGCGAGATGAACATTTTATCACCGTTCAGATGGTTGCGGAATTCCACGCCTTCTTCCTTGATCTTGCGCATCTCGCTCAAGCTGAACACTTGGAAGCCGCCGCTGTCCGTCAATATCGGGCGGTCCCAGTTCATGAACTTGTGGAGTCCGCCGGCCTTGCGGACGATCTCGTGGCCGGGCCGGACGAACAGGTGGTACGTGTTGCTGAGGATAATTTGAGCGTCGAGCGTCTTCAGCTCTTCCGGGCTGACCGTCTTGACGGTCGCCTGCGTGCCGACCGGCATGAACGTCGGCGTCTCGATGACGCCGTGCGGCGTATGCACGCGGCCGAGCCGCGCGCCCGTTTGCTTGCAGGTTTTCAATAATTCGTAAGTAATTGCCACTATGCTTCTGCCTCTTTCCGCAATTGCTAGTAAATAAACATGGCGTCGCCGAAGCTGAAGAACCGGTACTCCCGGTCGACGGCTTCCTTGTACGCCCGCATGATCGCCGAACGTCCGGCCAAGGCGCTGACGAGCATCACGAGCGTCGACTTCGGCAGGTGGAAATTCGTCAACAGCGCGTCCACGAGCTTGAATGCGTACCCCGGGAAAATGAAGATGTCGGTCCAGCCGCTGCAAGCCCGTAACTCTTCATACGCATAACGTGCCGCAACGGTTTCAAGCGTTCTGGCCGAAGTCGTGCCGACCGCGACGATTCGCCCGCCGCCGGCCTTCGCTTCGCGCAGCAGCGCCGCCGTCTCTTCGCTCAGCTCGTAATATTCGGCATGCATCGTATGCTCCTCGACCGTATCGACCGACATCGGCCGGAACGTGCCGAGCCCGACGTGCAGCGTGATATAGCCGATCCGCACGCCTTTGCGCGCCAGCTCGTCCAGGAATTCCTTCGTGAAATGCAGGCCGGCGGTCGGCGCGGCGGCGGAGCCTTCATGCTTCGCGTATACCGTCTGGTAACGTTCGCGGTCGTCCAGCCGTTCCTTGATATACGGCGGCAGCGGCATCTCCCCTAGCCGGTCCAGCAGCTCGTTGAAAATCCCTTCGTACCGGAATTCCACGACGCGCGCGCCCTGTTCGCCTTCCGCCACGATTTCGGCTTCCAGCAGCGGCCGGCCCTCGCCGTCATCTCCGAAGTTCAGCTTAACGCCGGCTCTCAGCCGCTTGCCGGGCTTTGCCAGCGTCTCCCAGCGGTCGCCTTCCAGCTGCTTCAGAAGAAGCAGCTCGACCTTCGCGCCGGTGTCGGCTTTGACGCCGAGCAGCCGGGCCGGCATGACGCGGGTATCGTTCAAGATCAGCGTATCGCCGGGGTTCAACAGCTCGGCCAGCTTGGTGAAGCGCTCGTGCCCGATGTCGCCGGTCGCCTTGTTCAGCGTCAGCAGCCGGGACGACGTGCGGTCGGCCAGCGGCGTTTGCGCGATCAAGCGCTCCGGCAGGTCAAAATCAAATTCGTTTACATTCATGGGGTTCTTGTCATTCCTTCACGATCTTCGAGTCTTTATAGTAGTATTGCATAATATATTTGTAGTCATACCCAAGTTCTGCCAATCCGCGCGCGCCGTACTGCGAAAGCCCGACGCCGTGGCCGTTGCCGGAACCGACGAACCGGAACGAAGGGTCCTTCGTCGCGGCCCGGACCGTGCCGTCGCCGTTCAGGATGAAGAAGTTGGCGGCTTTGAGCTCCTGCGTCTGACCGTCGGCGCCGACCGTATAGAGCGCACCGCTGTCCGCGGGGCGTTCGCGCGTGGCTCCGCCGGCGCCGGCGATCGTCATCCGCGCGGTTTCGTCGATCGTGAACAGGGTGCTCGGCAAGCTTCCGAAGGCGGAACGGAACGCGTCCGGCGTCTTGACGGAGACGGCTTGTCCGTTGGCCAAGATTTCGGTCGGGCGTCCGGACGGGCCCTCCTTGCCGATTTCCAGCGTCCGGATCGGGCCGCTGATCGGCTTGCTCAGCTTGCCTTGCGTCAGCTTGAGCAGCTCGGCCGCGGAATACGTGCCGCGCACCCACGACATTTCGTTGGATTGGGTCACCTTCTCCAGCTGCACGACGAGCGTGCCGCGGTTCACCGTGTCCACGACCGCCACGTTGTCCTGCACGAGCGGAATCGGACGGACCTTCGTCCCGTCGGTCTTCACGCGCAGCACGGCTTGTCCGCCCGCGGATTCCTGGCCCGTGTCCTCGAGCAGATCCTCGCGGATATACCCGACGAGGCTGTTCGGCAACACGACGCGGTACCATTTGTACAAGCCTTTCTCCGAGGAGGCGTCCGGGCTTTCGACGCTCTTCAAATAATCGACGCTGCTGCCCCAGATCTCCTGCGCGTCCGCCGTGAAGCCGCCCGCGCTGGACGAGAATACGGTATTGATCACGTTGCCCTCGTACGTCGCCACTTCGCCTTGCGTCGCGTCGACCGCGGCGATCGTCGTCGGCTTCTCCGCGCCGATGCCGCCGTAAGCCTGGCTGAGCGTCGTATCCACGACGTGGGCGATTTGAAAGCCGAAGCCCTGGTACAGGGCGTATGTACGCGCCGCGATCGCTTGGGCCTTGAGCGCTTCCGCCGGCCAGGACGCCGGCATCTCGCCGCCGACGACGGAATAGATGTACTGCTCGAACGGCAGCTCGTTGATGACGGCCAGCTTGCCGCTTTGGCCGCTGACTTCGAACGACCCGCGATAGCTGCGGTTATACCGCTCCGTCAGCTTTATGCCGCCCGCCGACGCCGAGTCCAGCCACAGCTTGGCGCCGGTAGCCGGCACGGCGATCAGCGGCACGGCCGGCTTCGAGGCCGAATCCGCCGTCGTGTAGTCGTCGCGGATGAGAAAGTACGACGACTTGGCGTCCGTCGGGCTCAGCGTTCCTCCCCCGCCTGCTTGCTGCGCCAATGCTTTGACCGCGGCCAAGGCGGTCTGGTCCGCCGCGGCGCCGACCAATACGGTATAGAAGCCGGCGGCGGTTCCCGTCTGCTTCAGCGCCGCATAGGCGTCTACGCCGGCGTCGTTCAGCTTCTGCGCGGCGGCGGCCGCTTCGCTCTGGGACGCGTACTTCGCGCCCGTGTCCAGATGCAGCGGACCCGTCAAGCCGGCTTTCTTGGACGTGCCGGCGTAACCGGCGATCGTCCCGTCCTTCATCCACTTGTCGCCCGCGGCGCCGGCCAGCGCGGCCGTCGCGTAGGAGCCCTCCAGGATGCGGTACAGCTTGCCGCCGGACCCGGCCGCCGCCGTCATGAAGCCGGACGCGCCGAGCGCCTTCAGCCGTTTCATGACGTTCAGCGCCTTCATGAAATCCGTCGTTTCCAGCAGCAGCGGCTTGTAATCGTCCAGCGTGATCCGGACGGATTCGCCGGCGCCCGTCTGAAACAGCGGAACGATGTCGGACGGGGTCCGCACGCCGACCGCCAGCGCGCCGGCCGAGCCGAACGTCGCCGCGGCCGTGCTGAGGCTGTATTTGCTCGTATTAAGAAAAATGCCGACTCGGATCGTATCCAGCGCCGGTACGGCGGCGCCTTGGGACGGGTGGGAGGTCCATACGGACAGCGCGATCGCGCCGGCCGCGATGGCCGCCAGCGTCCGCTTCGCCCGCGGCATCGCCGCCGGCCGCCGCTTCGTTCTCCGCCTCCCGTCGAGTTGCACGTGTTCGCCTCTCATCGGCTTTCTTGTCCTCCTAATGGCTTAATCCCGCTTGGGCAGCGCGCAGACGCCTTCATGGCAGCTCTCGTCGGACCTGCCGAACCATTCGTAGCGCCTGCCCGCGATGATCCGGTAAAGCAAATCGGCCACGCCGCGCAGTCCCGGCACCCGGTACAGCGGCGCGAGCCATCTCCAGCCGCGCACCGTCCGCAGGATGCGAACGACGCCGGCCGCCCCGGCATGCACGGTGCCGTCCATTTCCACGACATGCATTTTCGTCAGAAGCTGATCTTCGGTTACAGCTGAAAGCTCGGGAATCGTTTCGTACGTGTCCTCGAGCGATTGGACCGGAATGAACCGCAAAATCGCGGTCGACTGAAGCTCCTTCAAACGGCGGACGCTGGCCAAGCACAAATTGCACGTTCCGTCGTAGAGGACGATCAGCTTCTCCCGCCTCTCCTCTTCAGCTTGTTTCCTTCTAGAGCCCATTAGACGAAGCCGCCTCCTTCTTCCTCCGCTTCCGCCGCGTCGCCGGACGCGGCGGCCTCCTCAGGGACCGGCAAGCCCAAATGGCGGTACGCGAGCGGCGTCGCCATCCGGCCGCGCGGCGTCCGCTGCAGGAAGCCGATCTGCATCAAATACGGCTCGTAGACGTCCTCGATCGTCTGGCCCTCTTCGCCGATCGTCGCCGCGATCGTGTCGAGCCCGACGGGGCCGCCCCGATAGATCGAGATCATCGCCCGCAGCATCTTGTGGTCGATGCTGTCGAGCCCGAGCGGATCCACTTGAATGAGTCCCATCGCGGTGCGCGCCAGCTCGTGCGTGACGATGCCGTCGCCCCGAACCTGGGCGAAATCGCGCACCCGCTTCAGCAGCCGGTTCGCGATCCGCGGCGTTCCGCGGGCGCGCATCGCGATCTCCTGGGCCGCCTCGCCGATGACGCTTACGCCGAGAATTTCCGACGCGCGCGACACGATGTACGCCAGCTCGTCGGTCGTATAGAACTCCAGCCGGCTGACGACGCCGAAGCGGTCGCGCAGCGGCGCGGACAAGAGGCCCGCGCGCGTCGTCGCGCCGATCAGCGTGAACGGCGGCAGCTCCAGCCGCACGGAGCGGGCGCTCGGCCCCTTGCCGATCATGATGTCGAGGGCGAAGTCCTCCATCGCCGGGTACAGCACTTCTTCCACCGAGCGGTGGAGCCGGTGAATCTCGTCGATGAACAGCACGTCGCCTTCCTGCAGGTTCGTCAGCAGGGCGGCCAGGTCGCCCGGCCGTTCGATCGCGGGTCCGCTCGTGGTGCGCAGATTGACGCCGAGCTCGTTCGCGATGATGTTCGACAGCGTCGTTTTGCCGAGGCCCGGCGGGCCGTACAGCAGCACGTGGTCGAGCGCCTCCTTGCGGAACTTCGCCGCCTCGATGAATACTTTCAAATTTTCCTTTACTTGGGACTGACCGATATATTCGGACAAGTAGCGGGGACGCAAACTAAGCTCCACCGCCTGGTCGTCCATCATGAGGTTGGCGGAAATTATCCTCTCGTCCATTCGCCTCGCCCCTCCTCCTAGCCTTTAAACAATTGCTGCAGCGCCCGCTTCATCAGCGCGTCGACCGATTCGTCCGGCGCGGCCGACGACTGCATCGCCTGCCAGGCGCGGTCGAGCTCCGCCGCCGTGTAGCCCAGCGTCATCAGCGCTTCGCGCGCCTCGCGCCAATTCTTACCGCCCTGCGCCTCCGCCGCGCCGGTCCCGGGGTCTTCGAACGCGACGCCCGCCGCCGCGAAGCTAAAGCCGCCCGGAATCGCGTCCAGCTTGTCTTTCAAGTCCAACACCATGCGCTGCGCGGTCTTCCGTCCGATGCCCGGCAGCTTCGTCAAGAACGTCAGGTTCTCCTGCTGGATCGCCGCCGCGATCGTTTCCGGCTTCCCGCCCGTCAGGATGCCGAGCGCCACGCGGGGACCGATGCCGGACACGTCCAGCAGCTTGCGGAACATCGCTTGCTCGTCGCGGGTCGCGAAACCGAACAGCAGCGTCGCGTCCTCGCGGACGTGATGATGCGTATAAATCGTGACGGGCTCGTCGCTCTTCGCGAACGCGTACGGATTCGGCGCGAAAATTTGATAGCCGATATCCCGCACGTCCACCACCACGAATTCCGTGTCCAGATGGACGACCCGCCCTTTGACGTAATCGATCATGAGCGGTTCACCTCGTTGATTTTGTTGACCAGAACCGCCGAATGGGCATGGCAAATGGCTACCGCCAGCGCGTCCGCGACGTCGTCCGGCTTCGGAATGGCGCTCAGCTTCAGAAACATCCGCACCATCTCCTGCACCTGCCGCTTCTCCGCTTTGCCGTAGCCCACTATGGCCTGCTTCACCTGCAGCGGCGTATATTCCGCCACCGGAAGACCGCGCTGCGCCGCCGCCAAAATAATGACGCCCCTCGCCTGGCCGACCGAAAACGCCGTCGTGACGTTGCGGTTGAAGAACAGCTTCTCCACCGCGACGGTGTCCGGCTTGTAGCGGTCCATGAGCGCGCAAGCGGACTCGTACACCTGTTTCAGGCGCTCTTCTTGCGGCGTCTTCGCTTCCGTCGTGATGCAGCCGTATTGCACGGGAACGAGCTTGCTCCCGATTTTGTCGATGAATCCGAAGCCCACGATGGCGATTCCCGGATCAATGCCTAGCACCCGCAAAGCTTCTTCTCTCCCCGAGCCACCCGATATAATTGACGCAATAGCTAATAATGGCTTCCTCCCATTATATCAAATGATGGGTCGAATGAGAACACGCGTTTTGTCCCGCCCGCCGCGGCGGGCAAAGCGAAAGGACGGCCGCCCGGGGCGACCGTCCTTCGATGTTCGCGTATGACGCCGGAAACGGCGTTAAAACGTGCGCTTCATGACTTTCTCGGTGCGCTCCACCGCATAATCGCTGAAGGTCGACAGGACGCTGTTGAAGTCGTCCTTGTCCGTCACGCGGATGCCATTGACCAGCTCGTCGATCCGCTCGCGCGGCAGGCTGCTCTCCATGTAATTGACGTCCAGCTGGAAGAAGGTGCGCATCACCTTCTCCTTCTTTGGCTCGCCGTCGAACAGCGACAAGCGGCCCAGCTTGTCCAATCCGAAATAAGCGCTGCGCTTGCACGCATCCGATAGATCGTCGATCCGCTGCTCCATCACGACGGCGCCCTGCTCGTCCACCATCGCCGTCCACTCCGGGTGTTGCTTCATCATGCGCAGCGCGTCTGCGGAGCTCAGGCTGCCGATCGTTTCCGATTCTTCGCCGCAAATGTAGACCCGGTGAAGCTTGACCGTGACCGTCGCCCGCATGTCGGACAGCGCCCCGATGACGCTCCGGCTGCCGTCGTCCGGCTCGGCCGCCGCCGCGGGAGCGCCCGGCTCCGCGGCCGCCGAACCGGCCTGCGGGCCGGGGAGCGCGAACAGGCCGACCGCTAGCCAGAAGCAGGCCAGCTGCCACATGGGCCGTCGGCCGCGCCTTAGCTTCTCTTTGACTTTGCGCCACACGTTGAATGTCATCATATGGGTTCCCCCCATTTGCCTTTTTTGTTAGTTTGGCTTATGCATTGGCGAAATATGCATGCGCGCCCGGCGCATAAGAAAAACCCCGTCGCATCGGCCATCGATGCGGACGGGGCGCGTTCCTTCGGGCTTAGCGGTTGATCCAAGGCAAGCTGTCGCGGCGCTTCGGCTTCATGCTGTTTTTCTGGCGGACGACGGCCTTTTTGGCCGGCTTCCTCGCCGGCGCCTTGCTGACTTTGGCGTTCACGGATTCGAAGGGCTCTTCCGGCGCTTCGAATTCGTCTTCGTCCCGCGAGCCGCAGTTGCACGGTTTATTGTTGCCGCTCGTGCTGACGGGCGACACTTGACCGCCTCCCATGTAGCCGTAGCTGTACGGCGCCGTGCCGGCAGGCGACACCATGGACGGATTGTAGTAGCCGTAACCGCCCATCGGACCCATGCTTGCCGGCGAGACGACCGACGGATTGAAGCCGTAGCCGCCCATCGGACCCGTACTCTCCGGCGATACCATCGACGGCATTCCGTAACCGCCCATCGGACCCATGCTCTCCGGCGAGACCATCGACGGCATGCCGTATCCGCCCATCGGACCCATGCTCTCCGGCGAGACCATCGACGGCATGCCGTATCCGCCCATCGGACCCATGCTCTCCGGCGATACCATCGACGGCATGCCGTAGCCGCCCATCGGGCCCGTGCTCTCCGGCGATACCATCGACGGCATGCCGTAGCCGCCCATGGGGCCCGTGCTCTCCGGCGATACCATCGACGGCATGCCGTAGTCCTGCGTGCTGGCCGGGCTGACCATCGGCGATCCCCAACCGTAGCTCGGCGCTCCCCAAGGCAGGCTGGATTGCGGCGACGTTTCCGCCGGGCTCACCGCCGTCGGCATGCTATAATCGCCCGTCGACGCCGGCGATACCGCCGTCGGCATATAGCCGCCCGTCGACGCCGGCGATACCGCCGTCGGCATGTAGCCGCCAGTCATGGCCGGCGATACTGCCGTCGGCATGCCGTAGCCGCCTGTCATAGCCGGCGACACCGCCGTCGGCATGTAGCCGCCCGTCATAGCCGGCGATACTGCCGTCGGCATGCCGTAGCCGCCCGTCATGGCCGGCGATACTGCCGTCGGCATGCCGTAGCCGCCCGTCATGGCCGGCGACACCGCCGTCGGCATGCCGTAGCCGCCCGTCATGGCCGGCGATACCGCCGTCGGCATGTAGCCGCCCGTCATGGCCGGCGATACCGCCGTCGGCATGTAGCCGCCCGTCATGGCCGGCGACACCGCCGTCGGCATGTAGCCGCCCGTCATCTCCGGCGACACCGCCGTCGGCTGGCTGTAGCCGTAGCCGCTGTGTACCGGAGCTGCCGGCAGGTCGTGCAGCGACATGACTTCAGTCGCGGGAATGCCGTACTGCTTGAACAAGTCGACGTTATGTTCGTAGGTCGGATACGTCGGATATTTTTTCTCTACGACCGGAATTTCCGTAGGTATCGGCATCGGCGCGGGCGTCGGTTCCGGCATCGGCGTCGGCACGGGCGCCGTGCTCGGCTTTTGACCGGTCGATTTTTTGCCCGTCGGAATTTTACCGGTCGGGATTTTGCCCATTAGCCCTTGCACGCCTTGCATGACGGAGGACGGATGGAGCGGATGGTGGCCCGTTCCCGATTTGTGGCCGTGATGCATCTCGTGCGTCTCCGGCATGGTTCCGGACATGCCCGGCTTCGGGATGTTGACGACTTCGCCCGTCAGCAGCACGTTCGGGTTCTTCAGCTGCGGATTCGCCTTGATCATATCGCCGAGCGGCACGCCCCATGCTTTGGACAGCTTCCACAGCGTATCGCCCTGCTGCACGACGTGCTGGTGCATGATGTCCATATCGCCGCCCGTCGTCGCCGGCACTTTGATCTTCATGCCGACGTCGATTTCGTCCGGATTCGTAATCGAAGGGTTAAGCTTTAAAATCTCTTCCAGCGACACGTCGTACTTTTGCGCGATCAAGTACAGCGTATCGCCTTTTTTCACAATATGAATTTTCACCCGCCAAAAACCTCCTGTCACGTTTTTACGTCTGGGGCAGACGTGGCAAACGCCCGTTATCAATCCCTACATCCTATGCAGGAGGTGGGCGAGTGTCACCCATGTTCGCAAAAAAAAAATGAAGCTTCCCGCGGGCGGACGCCCTTGGAAAAGCTTCGATTCAATCCGATCGGGACGCTTATTCGTAGACCTTCACGCCGTCGAGCTCGACCGTCTTGCGGAACTCCGCCAGCAGCCGCGACGTGACCGGGCCCGCCTTCCCTTCGCCGATCGTCCGGCCGTCCACTTCGCGCACCGCGATGACTTCCGCCGCCGTGCCCGTGAAGAACACCTCGTCCGCCACGTAGACGTCGTGGAGCGTGAACGGCTCCTCCTTCAGCGAATAGCCCAGCTTCGCGCACAGCTCGATGATGGTCGCGCGGGTAATGCCTTCCAAGGCCCCGACGTAGCAAGGCGGCGTGTAGACGACCCCGCGCTTGACGATGAAGATATTGTCGCTGGAGCCCTCCGCGACGTAGCCCTGGGCGTTCAGCATGATCGCTTCGCCCACGCCGGCCAGGTTCGCCTGGATTTTCACCAAAATGTTGTTCAAGTAATTCAGCGATTTGATCTTCGGATTGAGGGCTTCCGGCAGGTTGCGGCGCTGCGAGACCGATACGGATACGAGGCCGTCGCGGTACGCTTCCTCGGGGTAGATCGCCAGCTGCTCGACGATGATGATGACCCAAGCCGCCGGACAGCGCGTCGGATCCAGGCCCAGGTTCCCGGGACCGCGCGAAACGACGAGCCGGATGTAGCCGTCGCGCAGCTCGTTGCGGCGGATCGTCTCGACGAGCGCCGCTTCCATCTCCCCGTAGGAGAGCGGAATGTCCAGCATGATCGATTTCGCGGAATCGTACAGCCGGTCGAGATGCTCCTTACATTTAAAGATGTTGCCGTTGTAAATCCGGATCCCTTCGAAAATGCCGTCGCCGTAGAGAAATCCGTGATCGAACACCGAAACCTTGGCATCCTCTTTGCTTACGTAGTTCCCGTTGAGATAAATCACTTGTTCCGCCATGATGGTACCTGCACCTCCGGAATAGGTTCGTCGTTACGGCCGCAAAGCTTCGAACGAAAAGCTAGGGTAGCTGCCGAGCACGCGCACTTGGCATCCGATCGCTTCGATTTCGGCGATGGCGGACGGCAGCAGCACCGTGTCGGTCGACATTTCGATGTCGATCAGAAAATAATAATTGCCGAGCTTCTTCTTCGTCGGCCGCGATTCGATGCGGGACAGGTTGATGCGGCGCCACGAGAAGGCGGACAACACCTGATGCAGCGCGCCCGGGTAGTCTTCCGGCAGCGTCACCAGGATGGTCGTCTTATGCTTCTCCGACGTCCGCAGCGCGAACGGCTTCGGGCCGACCAGCAGGAACCGGGTGTAATTGTTGTCGTGGTCGGTCACCGCCGATTCCAGCACGTCGAGGCCGTTGTCGGCCGCGGCGGACACTTGGCCGATCGCCGTCCAGCCGCGTCCCGGATTGTCGCGGACGATGCGGACCGCCTCCGACGTGCTTCCGACATGCTCCAGCTCGGCATGCGGCAGATGCCGCTTCAAATATTGGGTGCACTGCGCCATGGCCACCGGATGGCTCATGACCTTCACGATGCGCCCGTACGCCAGGCTGCCGTCCGTCTCGGTCAATTCCGCGGAAGCCCCGATCAGGTTCTGAATGGAGGGATACACCCATTCGGCCTGGATCGGCAGGTTCACCTCGTCCACGAGCCAGTCGGTATGCAGGCTGACGGAGCCGTCGATCGTGTTCTCGATCGGAATGACGGCATAATCCGTCCGGCCTTCCGCCGTGGACAGGAAGACGTCCGCGATCATGCGGTGGTACTCGTACCGGATTTCGACGCCGAGGCCGTTCAGCATCAGCCGAGCGGCTTCGTCCGACGTCGATCCTTTGGTCAAACACGATGCGCTTATCATGCGTTGACTTCTCCTTTGATCCGTTCCATGAAGGAACCTTGGTTGCCGGCCGCTCCCGCGGTCAGCTCGGGACCGCGCTTGTCCGGCGTCAGCCACTTCGTCTCCGCCTCGATGCCGTGCGCGCGCAGCGTATCGAGCAGGAACGCTTCGAGCTCCGCCTTCCGCGCGCTCTTGCGGTCGACGAGCGCGAGCAGCGTCGGACCCGCTCCGCTCAAGGCGGCCCCGAGCGCGCCGTGCTCGGTCGCCCGCTCCAGGATGACCGACATGCCGGGCACGAGCGGCGCGCGGTACGGCTGATGCAGCTTGTCCCGCATGGCGAACGGAATGAGGTCCAGCCGGCCGCTCGCGAACGCCGCGACGAGCAGCGAGCTGTTCGCGACGTTGTAGACCGCGTCCTTCAGGTCCAGCTTCGCGGGCAGCGCGTGCCGCGCCTTCTCCGTCTGCAGCTGGAACGCCGGAATCGCGACCAGCACCTCCAGGTCGGCATGCGGCTCAAGGCGGACCTTCTCGGCGCGTTCGCCGTCCCAGGAGGATACGACGATGCCCCCGAAGAGGGAAGCGCCGACGTTGTCCGGATGGCCTTCCAGCCGCGAAGCGATCTGGAACAGCTCGTCCTCGCCCAGCTTGCCGCCGGACAACGCGTTCGCCGCCACGAGCGCGCCGACGATCGCCGTGGCGCTGCTGCCGAGCCCGCGCGTCAGCGGGATGTCGCTGTACATCGCGATGCGCAGCTCCGGCATGTCGACGCCGGCTTCGGCGAAAACCATTTGCGCGACCTTGTAGATCAAATTCGTCTTGTCCGTCGGTATGCCGCCCAAATCGTCGCCGTACAGTTCGACGACGGTGTTGCCTTCGACAGGTTCCATCTCGATCCACGAATACAACGACAAGGCCATGCCAAGCGTGTCGAAGCCCGGGCCGAGATTCGCCGTGCTGGCCGGAACCTTCACCAATACCTGGCCGTTTCTCATCCTACCGCACCCTCCATAATTGACGGATGGCGTCCTTAACCTTTGCTGCCCTGTCAGGTCTGTTCATCCGCTGCGTATTGTATTGCTTGCCCGTCGCCGTCTCGCCGCAAGCGAGAGCGGCTTGTTAGCCTTCCACGCGGTACACGCTCTTGACGGTCTTCACGACGTCCATCCGTTCGAACGAATTCAGCACGCGGTTTGCGGCCGCTTTGCTCGCGTCGTGCGTAATGATGATGATTTCCGCCTCCGGAATGTTCGGGTTCGGCTGCTGCACCACGGATTCCAGGCTGACCTCGTGCTCCGCGAACGCCTGCGTGATCTGGGCGAGCACCCCGGCGCGGTCGGCGACGTGCAGCAGAATGAAGTATTTCGAGGCGATCTGCTCGTCGGTTTTGAGCTTCTTTTCTTTATAGGCAAGCAATTCCTGCTTGCCGTTCACGCCGAGCTTGAGATTCTTCACGACCGCCACCAGGTCCGCCACGACGGACGTGGCCGTCGGCAGCTCGCCGGCGCCCGGGCCGTAAAACATCGTCTCGCCCACGGCCTCGCCATAGACGTACACCGCGTTGTACACGCCGTTAACGGACGCGATCGGATGCGACGTCTTCACCATCGTCGGCTGCACGCCGACGCTGATGTAATCGTCCTGGCGCTCCGCGATGCCGAGCAGCTTCACTTCGTAGCCGAGGCGCTTCGCGTACAGGATATCCTCGCGGCTGATCGCCGAAATCCCCTTGACGTCGACGTCCTCGAGCGCCACGTTCGCGCGGAAGCCGAGCGTCGCCAGGATCGTCATTTTGCGCGCCGCGTCCAAGCCTTCCACGTCGGAGGTCGGATCCGCTTCGGCGTAGCCGAGGTCCTGGGCCTCCTTCAGCACGTCGGCATAGGCCGCGCCTTCCTGGCTCATCTTCGTCAAAATATAGTTCGTCGTCCCGTTCACGATGCCCATGATCTTCGTGATCCGGTCGGAGGAGAAGCCTTCGATCAGCGTGCGGATGATCGGGATGCCCCCGGCCACGCTCGCTTCGTAGAGCACGTCGCAGCGGTTCTCCTGCGCGGCGGCGAGAATCTCCGGTCCGTGCAGCGCCATCAGGTCCTTGTTCGCCGTCACGACGTGCTTGCCGCGGGCCAGCGCTTCGAGAATGTACGTCCGGGTCGTTTCGATCCCGCCCATGACTTCGACGATGACGTCGATGTCGGGATGATGAATGACGTCCCATGCGTCCTCGGTCAATTTCGCGGGATCGATGCTGATGGATCTGGCCTTGCTTTTATTTTGCACGAGCACCTTCTCGATGACGATCGGGGAGCCGACCTGGCTTTGCAGGTCCGTCTGATGGCCTTCCACGATGCGCACGACGCCCGTTCCCACGGTGCCGAGTCCGAGCAATCCTACTTTAATCGGTTTCATTCCGTTTACCCTCCAACGTTAAAATCTATCCTTGGCCGATGATGGACGCCTTGCGGACGCCGTCCTGCCTGCGGAGCGCCTCCAAAAAATCGAACAGCGCGCCGCGCATGAGCGAGGTATCAACGGAAATGACGACGTTTGCCAGTCCCTGAAGCGGGATCGTTTGATGGATCGTCAGCACGTTTCCTTCGGAGCCGGCCACGAGGCCGAGCACTTTGGAGAGGACGCCCGAACGATGATCCAAATCCATCGATATCGTGACGATCGTCTCGCGCGCGAGCTGGTTCTGCGCGTAGACGCCGTCCTTGTACTTATAGAAGGCGCTGCGGCTGAGGCCGACCCGTTCGGCGGCTTCGTGAACGGTGGCGGCTTCGCCCCGGCGAAGCATTTCTTTGACCTGGATGGTCTTCACGATCGCTTCCGGCAGCATATCCTCGCGAACGACGTAATATCGTTCCTCCACTGGCCGTCCTCCCATCAAAGACATCTGTTCTTCCATAGAGGACATTATAACCAATAAACGAAGCCGCGGCAATAGACATTTCCTTGCCGTCCCCTCGCGCCCGCCGCCCAAACGAAAAAAGCCGCCGCGAGCCGCGCCTGCAACAGGGCAGACGGGGCTCCGGCAGCCGGGCTCCGGGATGCTAATCGTGGTAATAGAAGTCGCTTCCCTCGAAAAATTCGAACGAATAATCCCCGATGCGAACGATATCGCCGTCTTTCGCGCCGATCTTGCGCAGCGCCGCGTCGACGCCCATCATCCGCAGCGTCCGCGCGAACCGCATGATCGCGTCGTACGAATTGTTCAGGTTGACGCGCTTCATGAACTTCTCGATGTACGGGCTCTCCACGTAGAAACCTTCGTTCTCCTTGCCGACCTTGAAGGAGCGGTCTTCTTCCTGGTCCAGCCGGAACACCTTGCGTTCGGCCACGTCCCGCACTTCCTCGATCTGACGGGTCTCCGGCACGGTCTCGAGCAGGTCGGCCGCTTTGTAAAGCAGCTCCTGCACGCCCTGCTTCGTCAGCGAAGACATCGCCACGATCCGGTGCTCGGTCTCGTCGCCGCGCGCCGCCAGCTGTTCGCGGAACAGCGCGAGCTGCTCCTCCGCTTCCGGCATGTCCATCTTGTTCGCGACGATGATCTGCGGCCGCGTCGCGAGCGCGGCGTTGTACAGCTCCAGCTCCTGGTTGATCGTCACCCAATCCTGGTACGGATCGCGCCCCTCTGAGCCCGACATGTCCAGCACGTGCAGGATGATCCGCGTCCGCTCGACGTGGCGCAGGAAGTCGTGCCCGAGTCCGACGCCTTCGTGCGCGCCTTCGATCAGCCCCGGCAGGTCCGCCATAACGAAGCTGCGTCCGTCGCCGACGTCGACCACGCCGAGATTCGGCGAGATCGTCGTGAAGTGATAAGCGCCGATTTTCGGCTGCGCCGCCGACACGATCGACAGCAGCGTCGACTTGCCCACGCTCGGAAACCCGACGAGCCCGACGTCCGCCATGACCTTCAGCTCCAGAATGATCCAGCGCTCTTCGCCTTCCTCGCCGTTCTCCGCGAAATCCGGCGCCGGGTTGCTCGCCGTCGCGAACCGCGTGTTGCCGCGTCCGCCGCGTCCGCCGCGGGCTACGACGACTTCCGAGCCGTGCGTCGTCATGTCCGCGAGAATTTCGCCGGAATCGTCGTCGAGGATGACCGTTCCCGGCGGAATCCGGACGACCATGTCCTCCGCGTTCGACCCGTGCATCGTCTTCACTTTGCCGCGCTCGCCCCGCTCGCCCTTGAAATGCTTCTGGTAGCGGAAATCCATCAGCGTCCTGAGGCCGCTGTCCACGCGGAAGATGACGTCGCCGCCCTTGCCGCCGTCGCCGCCGGCCGGCCCGCCCTGCGGCACGTATTTTTCCCGGCGGTACGAGACGATGCCGTTCCCGCCGTCGCCGCCTTTAACGAATATTTTCGCCTTATCGACAAACATGTCTTTGCTTCCTCCGTTTACTTCCCAAGCTGCGCCTCAAGCATGAGCGTCCCTTTTGCCGGATCCCATTCCGTCGGCTCCAGCGGGGTGCCCTTAAGCGCCAGCTCGCAATTCTTCTTCCATGTCTCGCCGGAAGCCAGCTCGCCGTCGAAGTAGAACGACAGCATGAGCTTGTCTTCCTCCGCGGACAAATCCACCAGCAGCTTGGCCGGTTCCCCGCCGTTCGACGCCGCCGCTTCGCGGTATGCCCGAATCAGTTCTATGATCGCATGCGCCGCCCGTTCGCCGTTCGGGAACAGTTCGGCCAGGTTCACTTCTCCGTCGATGTCCATGTCAATAACCATCGCGTTGGTCGTCGTGCGGAACGATTGCAAAAACAGCACCAACGCGGGGACCCCGAGTTTGGCGATTTTGCTTTCCGTCTGCATCCGTTCCCTTATCTGTTCCACGCACTGGATCGTCTTATCCGTCTTGCCCATCCGAATATAGCCGTAGACGATTTGCAGGTCGTTCATCCAATCATGCCGGTGGTGATTCAGCGTCGCGATCGCGGCCCGCTGCATCGCGCGTTCCGCATCCTTGCGCCGTCCGGCCTGCTCCGCCGCGAGAGAGCGGTTCCACAATACCCACGCGCACGCCGTCCACGCCAGAAAAATTGCTATAAGCCATCGATGCATAGGCCAAACCAGAACCGCAGCCGCCGGCAGGATAACGGAAGCGGCCGCGTAATATCGGATGCGATTCATGACGACCGAGCCTACTTTCCTATTCTTTCCTAACCTTAACAGTATAGCACAAGGCTAGGGCGGCTGTCGCCGATTTAGCGGCGCCGACTCTCCGGCAAAAAAAAGAAAACCCCGGCCTGCGAGCAGACCGGGGAGTGTTTCTTATTCCGCCGCAGCGACCGCTGCCGCTGCAACCGGGTAAACGCTGACTTTCTTGCGATCGCGTCCCCAACGTTCGTATTTCACGACGCCTTCCACTTTCGCGAAGAGCGTATCGTCTTTGCCGATGCCGACGTTGTTGCCCGGATGAACTTTCGTTCCGCGTTGACGAACAAGAATGCTTCCCGCCGTTACCGTCTGGCCGTCGGCGCGTTTTGCGCCGAGACGTTTCGATTGGCTATCGCGTCCGTTCTTCGTCGAACCTACGCCTTTCTTCGAAGCGAAGAGCTGAAGATTCAGTTTCAACATGGATGTTCCCTCCTTCATTGACGAAATTGTTGATGAATGACGACAAACTTGCCGTACGAGGCCGCGATGGATTCGAGCATCACGATCATGCCCTCCAGAAGCAGCTGCGTCTTCGCGTCGGAATCCGCATCCGCTCCGGCGGGGATTTCGGATCGGAGCCAGCCGCTCTTCATCGAAGCCGGGAGCTCGACGCCCGCCAGCGCTTCGATCGCGTTCACCGTGCCGACCGATACGGCCGACACGCCGGCGCAAACGATGTCTTTGCCCGGATTGGCGAACTTGGCATGTCCCTCTATCGCGAACGATACGATCCGTCGATCGGCGGCGGACTGCCGCGCAATGGTGACCGTAATCATAGCGTTGCCTCTTACGCTTCGATCTTGCCAATCGTTACTTTGGAGTACGGTTGACGGTGACCTTGCTTACGGCGGTAGTTTTTCTTCGCTTTATATTTGTAAACGACGATTTTTTGGCCTCTGCCGTGCTTCTCGACGGTTGCCGTTACCGTAGCGCCGGATACGACCGGCGTGCCCGTAACGAGCTCTTCGCCTTTGGAAACAGCCAATACGCGGTCGAACGTGACGCTCGTGCCCTCTGCGGCATCCAGTTTCTCGATGTACAGTACGTCGCCCTCTTGTACTTTGTATTGCTTTCCGCCCGTTTCAATGATTGCAAACATGTGTTGCACCTCCTTATATCGAAGACTCGCCTGATTCAGGTGCCGCGTAAGCGGAGCTCGCGCGAGCTTCATAACCCGTTCTGTGCGGTAAACGCGTTTGCAATTCGCCTATCTCAATCGCAGACACCATAACATAATAACACATATCATGCCCGATAGCAACGCATAAATCAGGTATTTGCCCGGCCGCGCGGCCGCGGCTTGCCAAGAAGCTTTCCGCTGCCTAAGTACCCCGCTATCTCTTGCTGCTCCTTGATGCTTCTCGCTGTTCCTTACTTCTTCTAGCTCCAGCTACTCCTTGCTACTCCTTGCTACCCGTCGCTTCCTTCGCCGGCGGCGCCTTCTGCTCGCGCACCTTCTTGCGCGTCATCTCGAGCAGGCCGAGCCTTGTCCAGCCGACGACCTGGCACTTGGTCCGGTCGGAACGGACGCAGCGTTCGAGCAGCCCCATGACCTGTTCCCGGTGCAGCTCCTGCTCCATGTCGATGAAATCCACGATGATGATGCCGCCGACGTCGCGGAGCCGGAGCAGCCGCGCGATCTGCTCGGCCGCCTCCAAGTTCGTCCGGAATACCGTATCCTCCAGGTCGGAGGTGCCGACGAAGCGTCCCGTGTTGACGTCGATGACGGTTAGCGCCTCGGTCGCGTCCCAGACGAGGTCGCCTCCCGACTTGAGCCGGTAGCGGCGCTGGCACGCCTCCTGCATTTGCTCGTGAATATGCGCCTGCTGAAAGAGCGAAGCGCCGCCGATCACGGGCTCGAACAACCGCAGCCTCGGGAGCATGGCAGGCGCCAGCCGCTTCATCATGGACTTCGTCTTGCGGAAGACGGCGCCGTCGTCGATCCAGATCTGATCGATCTCGGCGGTCAGCAGATCCCGGACCAGCCGGTGCACGAGATCGGCGTCGCGATGCAGCAGCATCGGCGCCGAAGCCGATTCGCCGCGGTTGCGGATCTCCTGCCAGAGCTCGCGCAGAAACCGCACGTCTTCCTCCAGCGACTCCACGCTTTCGCCTTCGGCGGCCGTCCGCATGATGACGCCTTCTCCGGGCATACGGATCCGCTCCCCGATCGCGCGCATGCGGGAACGTTCCGATTCCGTGCTTACTTTCTTCGAGACGCCTATGTAATCGGCAATCGGCATATAGACGAGGAACCGGCCCGGCAGGGAGAAATGCGTGGTGACCCGCGCCCCTTTGCCGCCGAGCGGTTCCTTCATTACCTGCACGAGCAGCTCCTGGCCGGGCTGGAGCAGCCGGTTGATCTGCGGCTTCTCCTTCGGCTGGCGCTCCAGGTGCGGATGCAGCACGTCGTCGATGTACAGAAACGCGTTCTTCGGCAGTCCGATATCGACGAAGGCCGCCTGCATGCCGGGCAGCACGTTCACGACGCGCGCCTTATAGATGCTGCCGACGAGCTGGCCGGCGTTTTCGGTTTTTTCCATATAATATTCTTGCAGGGCATGATCGTCGACGATGGCGATTTGCAGCATGTCTTTCTGACCGTGTACGAGCATTTTTTTCATTCCATGACCTCCTGCCTCGGTCGGTCTCCACGGATACCTATTTTACATGAAAAGCTCCAAGACTGCACGGTCCGCTTTTCCGTCCGATAGAAATCCGCTCACGAGCCGCTGCTCCGGCAGCACGCCCAGCACGTCCCCCTGCTCCTCCATCACGACGATCAAATGGTAGCTGTCCCGTTTGAACAGCCGCAGCGCGGCGAGCACCGTATAGCCCTTCGGCACGATGATCGGAAACGCCCACGTCCCGCGGGTCACCGATTTGGACGCGGCAGACGCGCGGTTCGTCAGGAAGCGGAGAAAGAGGAACGGGATGTTGCGGCGGGTCGTCCAATTGCTCATCAGCAGGAAGACGCCGACGGCGATCAGGTTGAGATGCAGATGGATCGCGTTGCCGCTCGTCACGGCGGGCACGATCGCGCTCGCGACCATCAGCGCGCTGAAGAGAAGACTGATTCTTGTACCCCAGACGAGCGTGGCGTGAAACGTCAGCGTGCGGCTGAGACCCGCCAGCATGAGCTTCCCGCCGTCGAGCGGCAGGATCGGAAGCAGATTGAACAGCCCGATCATGAGGTTGGCTTCGTACACGTAAGCCGCCCAGGCCGGATCCCACGCGCCGGTATGCCCGAGCAGCCAGGCGGCGCCCGCCATCCACGCGTTCTGAAGAGGGCCGGCGATCGCCACCAGCGCCTCCTCCCTGGCCGGCAGCCCGCTCCCGTCCTCGACCTCCGCCACCCCGCCGAAGGGCAGCAGCTTCACCTCGCGCACCGTCCAGCCGAACCCCCTCGCCGCGAAGACATGGCCGAGCTCGTGAACGAGCACGATGGCGAACAGCGTCAGGAGCTCGGCGAAATAACCCGTAACGACGGAAGCGAGCATGACCAGCACGAAGAGCGGATGAACGGACCACCGGATGCCGCCAAGCTTAATCAATCGGAACGACGTCCGCGGGATCGACGTATCGGCCTTTCTCCTTTACGGCGAAGTAGAGCAAGCTCTGTCCGCCTTCCTCCTTCGACGCCTGCAGCTTGCCGAGCGTCTTGCCGGCTTCGACCCAGTCGTTGGCCACCACGATGACGCCGCTCAAATGGCTGTACACCGTCACGCGCTCTTTGGCGTGCTGCACGACGACGGTATCGCCGCCGTCCGCGTCCTTCGAGACGAGGATGACGCGGCCCGTCTCGGCCGCCAGCACCGTCTGTTCCGGGCTGCCCGCGATATCGACGCCGCTCAGCGTCTCCGCGAACGAACGCACGAGCGTGCCGGCGGGCAGCGGCGACACGATCGGCAGCTCCACGGCGCCTTCCGCGAGCCGGGATTCCTCGTCCTTGCCGTCCCCGAAGATCGGGATGAACGAAGGCGCCCCGGCGAACCATTTGCGGTACAAGGACGAAGCGGCGGAGTAATCCATGTTTTCGGTTAAGGCGGACGTGACGGCTTCCTGGCCTTTTTTGGCAACGGGCAAATCCGATTTGAACATCACGAACACGATCGCGAATAGCGCCGCGGCGATGGCCGACTGAATGAAAAGCCCCCGAACGATGAACCGATAGCCGCCCGGACGCTCCGGCGGCGGGCCGCCGTGCTTGGCGGCCTTGACGTCTTTGCTCGGCAAGGGGGCGATGTTCCAGCCGGCGGTCTCCCACGGATTCGGATTGGCTTTCCACATCCGCTCCGGATCTTGCTCGTCCCGCTGCCGCGCGGGCAAAGCCGGCAGCCTGTCCGGCAGCCCGGCGCCATTCTCCTGCCGCGACGTCCCCGCCGGCAGCGCGAAAGGCGCGTCCGGCCGCGGCCCGCGCCCCGGCCGCGGCTCCGCCTGCCGGTGCGCGGTCTGTCCGGCGCGTTCGGCGTTGTCTTGCATAATCCGGCGGATGCGTTCCTGCCGGCGGTCGCGAATGCTGTTGCGGGTACTCATAACCGATCCCTCCACCTATACGGCTTGTTCATTCCAGTATATGAGCGGCCGGGACGGGTTATGAGTTGACCGAAGGGGATCGTCCGCTACAGAACGCCGAGAATCCAGCCTTCCAGGGGCACGATCTTCTCCCGCGTCATAGGCGTCAGCGTCTGCAGCGCGAGATAGAGCGGCAGCGTGCCGGCGGCGTCTTGCTCGCGCAGCCAGCAGGACACCGCGTACGCGTCGCGCTCGTCCCGCTTCGCGAGCTCCGCCGGATACGCGTACCGGTTGTAGAAGAGCGACGGATACGCCTCGGCGACGACGCTCTTGCCCGCTTCCGGCAGCAGCCCGTCGAACGGCCAGACGTGCAGCACGTCGGCGTAGTCCCGGCGAAGCTCGTAGAGCCACGGGAGGCCGGCATGCGTCGAGAACGCGACCGAGATGAGCCTCGGATCGAGATTCAGCACGCTCTTGGCCGAGGACGTGAATTTCTCGGTCAGCCGCAGCTCCGCCGGATGGCCGTACGGCAGCGTCGGCGCGGCGACGGACGAGACCGGCCGTTCTTTCGCCGCGCCCCACAGCGCGTGGAAATGCCGCATGAAATCCCACCAGGTGCCGAATGCGGGCTTGACCGCCGTCGCTTCCCGAAAGTACGACAGCGGGAACGACAGGCCGTGGTCGATCCCGACGATCATCGCCCCCCGCCCGCCGCCGCGCTGCTCCTGCAGCCGATCCGCCAAGTAGCGGAACGCGCCTGCCCGGGACCAGCTGCTCCGGCCCATTGCCCGGACCGGCAGGCCGGCCGCGTCCGACTCGAAGATTTGGATCGCGGTATGCCGCTGCGAGGGCAGCCCTTTGCCGGAATAATCGATGCCTACGTAATGCGCGAACATGGTCGTTCCTCCTTCGAACCCTATTGCGAATGCTTGTATTCGTCCTTTCCGCGACAATGAGAAAAACCGCCCGGCGATGCCGGACGGTCAAGTGGCCAGTTCGTATTTCTCCTGATGCATCTTCACGCTGAAGACAATGCCGATGCACAGCATGTTGAGCAGCAGCGACGTGCCGCCGTAGCTGATGAACGGCAGCGTAATGCCGGTGATCGGCATCAGCCCGATCATCATGCCGATGTTCTGGAAGACTTGGAAGACGTACATCGACACGATGCCGATGATGATGAACGATCCCCGCAAGTCGTAACACTGGAAGGCGATGATGATCATCCTGTAGATCAGCAGGAAGTAGAGCATCAGCACGACGGCCGCTCCCTGGAACCCGAATTCTTCGCCGATGACGACGAAGATGGCGTCGGAGTACGGATACGGAATGAACTTGCGGTTTTTGGACTCGCCCTTCATGTACCCGTCCCCGGTCAAGCCGCCCGAGCCGATCGCGATCTTGGCCTTCTGGGCCTGATACACTTCCTTCTCGGAAGCCGTCTCCGGGTTGATGAAGCCGTTGATCCGTTCGTACCAGTGCAGCTTATGATGGCTTTCCGCGTAATCGTGAATTTGCTGGTTATACGTATTGAACAGGAACATGAAGACCATGAGGCTGCCGACGACGATCGTCAAACCGAGCAGCACGTGCGTGTACCGAACGTTGCCGATCCACAGCATGCCGAGCACGATGACCAAATAAATGATGGCATTGCCCAAGTCGGGCTGGATCATGACGAGCGCGAACGGCACGAACGAGAACGCCGCGACGACGAACAAATCCTGACGCACGCGCAGCGGGTCGCCCTGCCGCCTGCCCATCAGGTACGCGACGGTGATGATCAGAATGATCTTCACCATCTCGGCCGGCTGGAACTGCAGACCGCCCGGCAGCTGGAACCAACTCTTCGCGCCGTTGATTTCGGGCGCCGTCAAATAGACGACGACCAGCATAATCAAACCGAACCCGTACAGCACGTACCAGGCCTTCAAGTACAGCCGGTAATCGAAAAGAGCCGCGACCAGCGCCACGAAAAAGCCGAGCACGTAGAAAATGACGGTACGCACGTCGTAATTGGCGTAATCCGGGTTGCCGTAGGTCGCGCTGTGCACGAGCAGCGTGCTGACGACCGTAAACGCCAGCAGGATGAGGATCATGCTCACGTCGATTTTTTTCAGTTTATTCAGCACTTCCGAATCATCCTATTCCAAGAAACTTGCGGAATCGCTTCATGACGCCCGCCTTCTCTTCGAGCGGCATGAGCGGCACCATGTCGCCGAGCATCCGTCTCGCGATGTTGCGGTAAGCGATGGCTGCGCGGGACGAAGGATCCATGACGGTCGGCTCGCCGGCGTTCGCCGCCTTGATGACCTTCTCGTCGTCCGGGACGATGCCGAGCAGATCGATGGCGAGCACCTGGCAAATCTCGTCGATGTCCAGCATTTCCCCCGAACGGACCATATTGGCCCGGATCCGGTTGATGACGAGCCGCGCGGGCACCTGCGACTGCTCCAGCAGACCGATGACGCGGTCGGCGTCGCGGACGGCCGCGTTCTCCGGCGTCGTCACGATAATCGCGCGGTCGGCGCCGGCGATCGCGTTGCGGAAGCCCTGTTCGATGCCGGCCGGACAGTCGATGATGACATAGTCGTATTCCTTCTTCAGCTCGAGCACGATGTCCTTGACCTGTTCGGGCGTGATGTCGCTTTTGTCTTTCGTTTGGGCGGCCGGCAGCATGTACAGCTCCTCGAAACGCTTGTCCTTCACCAAAGCCTGGTTCAGCCTGCAGCGGCCTTCGGCGACGTCGATCAAATCGTAGATGATGCGGTTCTCGAGGCCCATGACCACGTCCAAATTGCGCAGGCCGATGTCGGTATCGACCATGCAAACCTTTTTGCCAAGCAAAGCGAGCGCCGTTCCGATATTGGCCGAAGTCGTCGTCTTGCCGACTCCGCCCTTGCCCGACGTGACTACAATCGCTTCCCCCATGACTTTCACACTCCCCCGCTCAAGCTCTAAACACGACCGGCAGCTTCCGCAGGCGCTGCAGCTGCGCGATTTTATCGATTTTCATGACGCCTTCGCTCAAGAACGCATACTCCATCATCGCGTCCCCCGTGATCCACTCGTCCGGCGGACGGCTGATCACGTCGTCGATGCGCAGCTGCGTCGGCTTCAGCAAGGAGGCCGCGATGACGGTGTCCTTGCGTCCCTTGTACCCGGCATGGGCAAGCCCGCGAAGAGCGCCCAGCACGTAGATATCGCCGGTGCACAGAACCGTGCCCCCGGGATTGACGTCCCCCATGAGCAGCAGGTTCCCGTCGTGCTCGACGGTCTGCCCGCTGCGGACGATGGCCGCCAGCAGCTTCACGTTGTTGCCGTCCTCGGGCTTCGGCTCCGGACGGACTTCGCTCTCGATCGACTGCACGAGCAGGTTGCCCTGCTGACGGATGGCGGTCTTGATCCGTTCCTTCTCGTCTTCGTTGACCTGACGGGTGCCGAGCTTCACCTGCACGTGAACGATGGGACCTGTCAGCAGCTGTTGATGCGACTTTTCCAATTTGTACTGCAGCTCGTTCATCAAGTCGGAAAATTCGCAATTGTCGTCGAGAAGGAAGATCAGTCCTTCCTTGACGCCTTTTATGGTAATATGCTGCTTCTCGGTCACGCTCGCCCCACCCCTCTCTCTATACGATTCTTGCCCTTGGGCGCGTATTCCTGCTCGCGGGCGCGTCAATCTTCGTCTTCTTCCGTCTTGGGCCTCAGGCTGCCTTCGAACCACCGCCTGGCCGGCACGTACAGCGCGAGCGCGAACAGCAGCTGCAGGAACAGGCTCGGAATGATGTGCTGCGACAGCGCCCATTCATACGTTTGGTCCGTCAAGCGGAACACCTTGTAGACGAAGTAGACGACCGTATCGTAGACGAGAGTGGACAGCCCGATCATCGACAGCGCCATCAGCAGCGTGCTGCGCTTGCGCTCCATGAGCAGGCCGGTCATATAACCGACGAGTCCCATCGCGAAGGAATGGACGCCGAGGATCCGGCCGTAGAACGCCAAATCCTGCAGCAGGCCGAACGCCAGGCCGAGCAGCAGCGCGGAATGCCGGCCCCGGTAAAGGGCGGCGAACAGCACGAACGCCAGCGTAAAATGCGGCACGATGCGTCCCACCATATCATCCGGCACGAGCCAGTAGAAGAGCGTGCCTTCCGTCAGAAAGAACAGCAGCATGACCCCGATAATGCGCTGCAGGCTCATGGCGTCTCGTCTCCCAGATCGGGCGTCTGGACGACGAATACTTCCGTCAAGTGATCGAAGTCGGCGGCGGGCGTGATCGTCGCCGTGTAGGTCAAGCCGAAATCGCCGACCTGGCTGCTGTCGACCGTGCCGATGACGACGCCGCGCGGAAACACGTTGCCCTTGCCGGACGTAATGACCGTGTCGCCCTTCTTCAGCGGATCGTGCTCGGAAATCTTGGACATCGACAGCTTGCCGGTCTCGCTGTCGTAGTTGTCGACGATGCCGAACGAATCGTTCTCCTTGCCCAGCACCGTGGCGGCGATCTGCTTCGTGTCGGTGGAGTTGACGTTCAGCTTCGTTATCGGCATGACGGACGAGAAGAACGGATCGACCCGGGTGGTCAAGCCGACCAGGCCTTTGTTCGTCACGACGACCATGTTCGGCTTGATGCCGTCCTTGGAGCCGAGATTGATGCGGATCGTCTCGTCGTACGGATCGTTGTTCACGGCCACCACTTGCGCGATGAGGTACTTGTAGTTGTTCAGCTTCTTCTGGTTCTCCGTGAAGCTCAGATCGTCCTGAAGCTGCTTCAATTCCGCTTCCATGAAGTTATACTTGATGCTATCCCGCGCGTAGGCGGCGGCAGCGATGCGCAGCTGCTCGTTTTCCTTGTAAACCTCCCGCAGATGGGTAAGGTCGTGCACCAGGTCCGACACGTAGCCGGCCGGCCGGTACAGCCATTGCTGGAAGAAGCCCGACGTGTCGAGCGCGAAATTCTCCGGCCAGGTCAGCTTCTTCCGGTCGCCGATGGAGAAGCCCATCACGGCGACGAATATAATAAAAACGATCATGAGCACAAACATCCGTTTGTTGCGCATCCAATTGAACAATTTCGTTTCACCCGCCCATTTCGCTCATCCGTTTTCCCCGACTGCCATTACCGGATTACTTCTTGGAACGGGATACCGGGCCTCCGCGCGTTTTGAACAGATCGATGTTGTCGAGCGCTCTGCCGGTTCCGATCGCCACGCAATCGAGCGGGTTCTCCGCCACGATGACCGGCATGCCCGTTTCCCGCGCGAGCAGCTTGTCCAGGTTCTTGAGCAGCGCGCCGCCGCCCGTGAGGACGATGCCGCGGTCCATGATGTCGGCCGACAGCTCCGGCGGGCACTTCTCGAGGGTGATCTTGACGGCGTCCACGATCGCGTTGACCGTGTCGCCGAGCGCCTCGCAAATCTCGTCGGACGAAATCGGCAGCGTTTTCGGCAGGCCCGTCACCAGGTCGCGGCCGCGGATTTCGATCGTCTCCTGCTGCTCCAGGGCAAGCGCGGAACCGATTTCCATCTTCAGCTGTTCCGACGTCCGTTCGCCGATCATGAGGTTGTACATCCGCTTGATGTACTGCATGATCGCTTCGTCCATCTCGTCGCCGGCGATCCGGATGGAGCGGCTCGTCACGATGCCGCCGAGCGAGATGACGGCCACTTCCGTCGTGCCGCCGCCGATGTCGACGACCATGCTGCCCGTCGGTTCCCATACCGGCAGGTCCGCGCCGATCGCCGCCGCGAACGGCTCCTCGATCGTGAACGCTTCGCGCGCGCCCGCTTGGACCGTCGCGTCCTTGACGGCGCGTTGTTCGACGGCCGTAATGCCCGACGGCACGCAGACCATCACGTTCGGATGGCGCGGGAACAGCGAGCGGCTCTTCTGCGCCTGGCGAATGAAGTACTTGATCATCGTGGATGTCGTGTCGAAGTCGGCGATGACGCCGTCCTTCATCGGACGGATCGCGCGGATGTTGCCCGGCGTGCGCCCGATCATTTTTTTGGCGTGCTCGCCGACGGCTTCGATTTTTTTCGTATCGGTACGCAGAGCGACCACGGACGGTTCTCTAACGACAATTCCTTTTCCTTTGACATAGACGAGCGTGTTAGCCGTACCCAAATCGATTCCGAGATCTTTCGAAAAACCACCAAACATAAGCTGTATCTTCCTTTCTATCGTAAGACAATCCTTCTTATTATATTACAGGTGGCCTTGCTCCTTCAAACTGATAAAGCGATTGTCACCTATTACCAAATGATCGAGCACGTCGATGCCGACGAGCTCGCCGGCTTCGGCCAGGCGTCTGGTAAGGGCGATGTCTTCGGGGCTCGGCGTGGGATCGCCGCTGGGGTGATTGTGCAGGCAGATCAGCGAGGAGCTGCTGCACTTGATGGCTGCGCGAAACACTTCGCGAGGGTGGACGAGCGTCGCGTTGAGGGTGCCGACGGATAAGGTTTCGGTCAGGATGACTTGATTTTTCGTATTGAGGTATAGACAGACGAAATGCTCCTGCTTCAAATAGCGGAGCTCTTCCATCATAAGATTCGCGGCGTCCGCGGGCTTTCGGATCGTCGGCAGATCTCCCTGCCGGCTCCGGGCGATGCGGCGTCCGAGCTCGATGCCCGCGCGGAGCTGCGCCGCCTTCGCGGGACCGATCCCGCGGATCCGGGTCAGCTCGGCGACGCTCATGTCCACGAGCCCCCGCAGGCTGCCGCATTGGTGAAGGATCCGCGTCGCGAGAAGGACGGCGGATTCGTTGTTCGTTCCGGTGCGCAGCAGAATCGCGAGCAATTCCGCATGGCTGAGCGCGTCGGCCCCGACGGTCATCAGGCGTTCTCTAGGTCGGTCTTCGTTGGGGATGCCGCGAAGCACGTAAGGCTGTTCGGCTTCCATGGATGTTCCCTGCTTTCTGAATGGGTGCGTAAGCGGTTAACTTAAATGACGCGGATGCCGAATTCGGACAGCATGTCCGCCAGCAGCGAGAGCGGCAGGCCGACCACGTTGAAATAATCGCCGTCGATCCGCTCGACCAGCACGGCGGCCCGGCCTTGAATGCCGTAGCTGCCCGCCTTGTCCATCGGTTCGCCGGAATCGACGTAACGTTCGATCAGTCCGGCGTCCAGCGGCTTCATGACGACTTCCGTCCGGCGGTGCGCGATCCGCTCCCGGCCGGTGCGCGCGTCGACGCACGCGACGCCGGTATACACGGCGTGCGCGCGCCCCTGCAGCCGGCTCAGCATGCCGATCGCGTCCGCGCGGTCCCGGGGCTTGCCCAGCACCTCGCCGTCCAGGACGACGACCGTGTCGGCGCCGACGACCAGCGAGGACGCGGCGTCCTCGGGCGCGAGCATCGCGGCGGTCGCCCGCGCCTTGCGCAGGCCGAGCTGCTCGACGATGCGCGGCGGCGTCCAATCGGACGGCGTGCTCTCGTCCGCGTCGCTGGACAAAATGAGAACCGGCAAGGAAAGGCCGAGTGAAGCGACCAATTCCCGCCGGCGGGGAGAAGACGAAGCCAGCACCAGCTGGCGCAAATGTTCGGTTGGCTTGGTAGAGGATCGTTCCATAAAGGCAAAGCTCCTTTGGCCTGCATGCGGCTGCCTATAGTTTACGGTACAGCCAAATGGCGAACGCGAGGCCGGCGATGCTCAGCAGACTGACATGGATCCGCAGCGTGAAATCGTAGCTGAGCACGAGCAGGTCCGCGGAGGGCGACCAAACGATCGGATAGGTTTTCGTCAGAAACGAAAGTCCGGGAACCGTGGCCAGCGAACGCGCGATGAGCGCCCCGGCCAGCAGGCCGATTACGATGAACAGCAGCAATACCCAGAAATTTTTCTTCATCTTCCAACGTCCCTCGCCATTTTTTGACACGTACGTTTTATTATACGCGTCCCGGGAACGCTTTACAATGATCCGATCGATTCAAACCAGGCTTTCTGGATGAAGACCGCGTTCATGAGCGCCGTCTGCATCGACCACAGGTACGCCTCGGACGGCTTCTTGCCGTATTCGCCCGCGGCGACGGCCGCCGTATTGACGGCTTGCACGAGCTTGTGCAGCGCGTCCTTGTCCTTGCCGGCCGCCATGCCGGCCTCCACGCGCGACGCGGACTCCGTCCACTGCTGGTGCAGCGCCACCCAATCTCCTCCCGGGGACGGCTGGCCGCTCAGCCCGGCGACGGTCATGGCGTCCAGCTTGGCGAGCAGCTCAGCCGTATCCTGGAAGAACGTCTGCGCGTCCGCCGCCTTGCCTCCATACGGAATCGCCGACAAAGCGGGCAAATCGACCTGCTTCACGTACACGTCCATCCCGGCCAGCGTCTGACCGAGCAGATCCGCTTCGCTCCGGTCCGTCGACATGCCGACGTATATGCGGAAATCGTCTTTCGACGTCAGCGAGGCGGCGGCGAGCCCTTTCGCACGGAGCTCCGCCGCGGCCGCATCGAGCCCGTCCTTATTGCTGAAGACGCCGTACTGCAGCATGAAATACGATTCCGCGGGCACGTCGACCTTTACGGTCGCCGCGGACCCGGCATTCGACGCGCCGCCGGCCGCCTTGCCGCCGTCCTTCGCGCTGCCGGCATCCGCCGCCGGCGCCTTCCCGGCGTTCGCCGTATCCGACGCGCCTTTGCCGCCGCCGGTTACGTCGCCGCTGACGGCCGGAACGGAGCCGCCGTTCGTCCCCCCGGCATCGGTTCCCCCGCCGCTCGTGAACAGCGTCAGCACGAAATAGCCGAACAGCGCGCCCGTGGCGATCGCGCCCGCGACCGAAGCGAACACCTTGAACCAGGACGGGCCTTGGGACGGCCGCCTGCCCGAGCCGAGCGGATACGCGGCGGCGCCTTTTCCCTTGCCTTGCCGGCCGGCGTAGACGTCTTCGTCGATCTCGATCAGCGGATACAGATCGATCACCGGAGCAGGTCCGCGCTTCGCATAGACCGCAAGCGGCTTGTCAGCCCGCTCCCGCGGCTCGTCCTCGTCGCCGAGCAGAATCGCGTCCTGCCGCCCGAACGCATCGTCCGGCGCGAAGGCGGCCAGCTCCGGCATCGGCTGCGGCGCGTGCGGCGGCAGCTCGGCGTCGTGCATGCGCGGAGCGGCGTCGATCGGCTGCGGCTGGTTCCGCGGCGAAGACGATGCCGCATGCCCCGCGCGGCCCTGCGGCTGCCGGCCGGCGAATTGGCCGTCGGCTTCGCGGATGAGCCGCTCGAGCGCGCCGGCATCGTCCTGGAACGGGCTGTCCCAGGCGCCGACGTCGGCGGCGAACGTCAGCTCTTCTTGGAAATAGGAAGCGGCATCGTTCTCCGATGCGCGCGTTTTTTTCGGTTGGGCCGGCTCCACGCGGGCTCCCGTCTGCTGGTCGAAACGATAGGTAATGCGTCCTTTCGTGCTCATGGCAATCTCTCCTTGTCCGCGTACTCTAGTACAAGTCTATGAGAACGTTGAGAGAATTATGACGAGCCTTCCGCGAATCGTTTCCAGCATATTCCTTTACAGGCATATTCCCTTTGGGGTATATTAATAGCATGAACGCAACGTTAAGCGCGCTTGCCGAGCCCAATCGGCTACACATCGTCGAGCTGCTGCGCGACGGCCCGCTTCCGGTCGGCGATATCGCCGAGAAGCTCCATCTTCAGCAGCCTCAAGTCTCGAAGCATCTGCGCGTGCTGCACGATGCGGGACTCGTCGGCGTCCAGCCTGCCGCCAACCGGCGGATCTACATGCTGGAAACCCGTCCGCTGCAGGAGCTGGACGCCTGGCTCGGATCGTTCCGGCGCGTCTGGGAGGACCGCTTCGACCAGCTCGACGACTACCTGCAGGAACTTCAAAGCAAGCCCAAGCAGCCGGACGGCGAATAGGAGGGCCGGGCGGAACCGGCTGCGTCTATCGAGGATCCGGAACCGGGCGGCGAACCCCCGCGCCGGCTTTCCGCTTCCGCAAGCGATCGCGAGCCTCTCGGCTCCGATGGCAAGCCTATGCGAATCGTACGGCCCTCTCGCTTTCGATCGGAAGCGAGAGGGCTTGTTTTCGTTTCGGAACTGACCCGCGATTACGGGAATCGCCGCGAAGCCGATTCATCTTCACAACCACGCCGTTCCCCCGGAACGAAGGAAAGCCGCCCCCGGCGTCGATATCGAGGAGCGGCTTTCTATTTGTGCGTCGTATGTTCGTGACAAGCCTCTTGCGAGCCTGGGCTAGCTAAGCTTTGCCGCGCAGCGTCTTCGCCAGCGAATCGGCCACCTTCCAAATGTCGCCCGCGCCCATCGTAATGACGAGATCGCCCGGCTTCACCCGTTCGGTCAGCACGCTTAGCACTTCTTCCTTCGTCGGATAATAGCGCGTATTCGCGTTGCTGTTCTTGATGATCAGCTCCACGAGCCGCTTGGAATTGACGCCTTCGATCTGCTGCTCGCCGGCCGGCGAGTAGATGTCGGTAATCAGTACCTCGTCCGCCTCGGCGAACGCGCGGCTGAACTGCTCGAGCAGGAAGAACGTCCGCGTATAACGCTGCGGCTGAAAGACGGCGACGATCCGTTTGCCCGTCGACTTGGCCGCGCTGATCGTCGCTTGAATCTCGGTCGGATGGTGGGCATAGTCGTCGATGACGAGGATATCGTTGATTTCGCCCAGCACTTGGAACCGCCGCTTCGCGCCGCGGAAATCGACGATCGCCTCCGCGATGGCCGAGAACGGTATGCCCGCTTCCAGACACGTAATGACGGTCGCCATGGCGTTATACACGTTGTGGCGGCCCGGCACGGAAAGTTCGATCCGGCCCAGCGGCTGCCCCTGCTTCGTCATGTCGAACGCGACCTTACGGTCGCCGAGCTCGATGTTCGCGGCCCGGTACACGGCGTCCCGGTCGATGCCGTACGTCAGCACGCCCTTCTCCCCGAGCGGTCCTGCCACGAGCTCCGGCAGCATCGCCTGGACGTTCTCGTCGTCCGCGCAGACGATGGCGCTGCCCCCGGACTTCACCTGGTTCAGAAACTGGACGTACGCCGCCTTCAGCTTGTTGAAATCGCCGTCATAGTTCTCGAGATGGTCCGGCTCGATGTTCGTGACGATGGCGATCGTCGGATGATACTGCAGGAACGAGCCGTCGCTCTCGTCCGCTTCGGCGACGACGTACTCGCCTTTGCCGGCCTTGGCGTTCGTGCCGACATTGACGATTTCGCCGCCGATGATGAACGTCGGATCCTGTTTGCAGGTTTCCATGACGAGCGCGATCATCGACGAGGTCGTCGTTTTGCCGTGCGCGCCCGCTACCGCGACGCCTTTGCCGTTGTTCATCAGTCTGGCCAGCATTTGGGCGCGGTGCAGAATCGGGATGTTTTGCTCCTCCGCCGCTTTGCGCTCCACATTGTCCCGGGACAGCGCCGTCGAATAGACGACGAGATCGGCTCCCGCGACATGCCCCGGCTCATGGCCGATGAAAATCCGCGCCCCTTTGGCTGCAAGCTTCTCCGTCAGCTCTTGTCTCGCAACGTCGGAGCCGCTCACCTTGTAGCCCATCTCCAGCATGACCCGCGCGATCGCGCTCATGCCGTAACCGCCAATTCCGATGAAATGAACGTGTTCTGCTGTATTCAAAGACGGTTCACCACCCTTTTTCAGAATCCTGATTATAGAGCAATTGGGAGCGGACGTCGGCAATCAAATAGAGCGTGCCCGTCACGACGGCCAGATCGCCTTGGCCGGCGACCGATTTCAGCCGTTCCAGCGCCGCTCTCCAGTCCGGCTCCACGATAAGCTCGAAGGCATAGCCCGCCTCGTCGCGAAGCTCCCGGACCAGCGCGGCAAGGTCGGCGGCCGGCAGCGCCTTGCGAAAATCCGCTTCTGTCACGACAAGCGTATTCACTAGAGGTAGTATATGCCGCAGAGTATCGCGATGATTCTTATTCGCGAGCATCCCGATCATCATGTGAAGACGCTCGTACGCGTACGTGTCCCGCAGCGCCGCCGCCAGCACCTGCGCGCCTTCGGGATTGTGGGCGCCGTCGACGAGCACGCGCGGCGAATCGCCGATCATCTCCAGCCGCCCGGGCCAAGCGGCGGCGCGAAGCCCTTCCCTCAAATCCTCGTCTTCCAGGATCAGCGCATAGTATTGGCGCATGACTTCCAGCGTCATGACGGCGACGGCCGCGTTCGTCCGCTGGTGCGCGCCGTTCAGCGTGACGGTCAGCTCGTCAATGGATCGGAACAGGCCATCGAAGCGGAACGTCTGCGCGTTCTCGCCGACCTGCGACGCCGTCTCGCGAAATTGCTCCCCGAGTAGATAGAGCGTGCTGTTTTTCGCTTTGGCGGTTTCGCGGACGACGGCCGCGGGACCCGGCTGGTCGACGGCGCTGACGACCGGCACGCCCGCCTTGATGATGCCGGCCTTCTCGCGCGCGATCGCCTCCAGCGAGTCGCCGAGGATGTCCATGTGATCATGGCCGACGTTCGTGATGACCGAGACGAGCGGGGTTACGACGTTCGTCACGTCCAGCCGGCCGCCGAGTCCCGTCTCCCAGACGACGAAGTCCGGGTACGCTACGGTGCCGTAGTACAGAATCGCGAGCGCGGTCGCCACCTCGAACATCGACGGCGACCCGAGCTCCGTCTCCGCGATCTCCTCGACAAGCGGCTTCAGCCGGTTCGCGAGGGCGAGCAGCGTCTCTTCCGGAATGTCGGCGCCGTTATATTGAAAACGATTCGTAAACTTCGTGATATATGGGGAGGTGAACGTCCCCACGTCATAGCCGCAGCGGAGCAGGACGCTCGTCAGGTAGGCGCAGACGGAGCCTTTGCCGTTCGTGCCGGCCACGTGAATGAACTTCAGCCGGCGCTCGGGATGGCCCGTCAGTTCCATCAGTTTCTCGATCCGTTCTAGACCGGGGCGGATGCCGAACGGCACCAGCCCTTCGATCCACTGCCGCGCTTCCTCGTAGGTTGCGAGCGTTCCCGCCGTGCGTGCGTCTTGATGTTCGCTCATGTCGATCAACCTCTCAATTCCGCGATGCGCGCCTTCACTTTGTCGCGCTTATCGGCATAGTCGGCCATTTTCGCCTTTTCTTCCTCGATGACTTTCGCCGGAGCCTTCGCCACGAAGCCGGCGTTCGCGAGCTTCTTCTCGACGCGCGACACTTCGCCGTCCAGGTGCTGGATTTCCTTCTCCAGCCGGAGGATCTCCTGCTCGATGTCGATGAGGCCGGCCAGCGGCAAATACAGCTCCGCTCCCGTCACGATCGCCGTCATCGCCTTGTCGGGCGCCGCCAGCTCGAGGCTGATCTCCAGCTTGGACGTGCCGCAGAAACGGACGACGAATTCTTCGTTGCGGGTGAGGATGCCCGCTTCCGCCGGGCTCGACGGCTTGATCTGCAGCTCGATCTTCTTGCTCATCGGCACGTTCACTTCGGCGCGGATGTTGCGCACGACGCGGATCAGGTCCATGAGCAGCTCCATTTCGGCGACGGCGTCCGGCGCCTCGAGCGCGGCATCGTACGTCGGCCACGGCGCGAGCGCGATCGTCTCGCCTTCGTGCGGCAGATGCTGCCAAATTTCTTCGCTGATGAACGGCATGAACGGATGAATGAGCCGCTGAGTGCGGTCAAGCACGTAGGCGAGCACGGATTGCGTCGCGCGCTTCGCTTCCGCGTCTTGGCCGTACAGGCTCAGCTTCGCGAATTCGATGTACCAGTCGCACAGGTCATCCCAGATGAAGTTGTACAGCACGCGGCCCGTCTCGCCGAAATCGTAGGCGTCGATCAGGCGGGTCGCGTCGGCGACCGTCGCGTTCAGGCGGTGCAGAATCCAGCGGTCGGCCGAGCCGAGCTTTACGTCGATGTCGATGTCCGCCGCCGAGATGCCTTCCAGGTTCATGAGCGCGAAGCGCGACGCGTTCCAAATCTTGTTGGCGAAATTGCGCGCCTGCTCGACCCGCTCCCACCGGAAGCGCAGGTCAAGGCCCGGCGTGCTGCTCGTCGAAATCATGTACCGCATCGCGTCGGCGCCGTATTTCTCGATGACCTCGAGCGGATCGACGCCGTTGCCAAGCGATTTGGACATTTTCTTCCCGTTCTCGTCGCGGACGAGGCCGTGCATGAGGACGTCCTTGAACGGAATTTCGCCCGTGAACTCGAGCGCCGTGAAGATCATCCGCGCGACCCAGAAATAAATGATGTCGTAGCCCGTCACGAGCACGTCCGTCGGGTAGAACCGTTTCAGGTCATCCGTCTGATCCGGCCAGCCGAGCGTGGAGAACGGCCACAGCGCCGAGCTGAACCACGTGTCGAGCACGTCCTCGTCCTGGCGGAGCGCTTCGCTGCCGCACGCGGAGCAGGCCGACTGATCCTCGAGGGCGACGTGCATCGCGCCGCAGGCGTCGCAGTACCAGGCCGGGATGCGGTGGCCCCACCAGAGCTGACGGGAGATGCACCAGTCGCGGACGTTCTCGATCCACTGCAAATACGTGCGTTCGAACCGCTCCGGCACGAAGTTGACGCCCTTGCCGCCGCGCTGCGCTTCGATCGCCGCTTCGGCCAGCGGCTTCATGTCGACGAACCATTGCGTCGACAGGTACGGCTCGACGACGGCGCCGCTGCGCTCGCTGTGGCCGACCTGGTGCACGTGGTCTTCGATCTTGACGCAGACGCCGCTCGCCTGCAGGTCGGCAACGATCCGCTTGCGGCATTCCGCGCGGTCGAGGCCGTTGTACGGGCCGGCTTCCGCGTTCATCGTGCCGCTTTCGTCCATGACGACGATTTGCGGCAGTTGATGGCGCAGGCCGACCTCGAAGTCGTTCGGGTCGTGCGCCGGGGTGATTTTGACCGCGCCGGAGCCGAACTCCTTCTCGACGTACTCGTCGGCGATGATCGGAATTTCGCGGCCGATGACCGGCAGCACGATCAGCTCGCCGATCAGATGCTTGTAGCGCTCGTCTTCGGGATGGACCGCGACCGCCGTATCGCCGAGCATCGTCTCCGGCCGCGTCGTCGCGACGGTGATATGGCCGGACCCGTTCTTCAGCGGGTACTGCAGGTGGTACAGATGGCCGTTCACTTCTTTATGCTCGACTTCGATGTCCGAGAGCGCCGTGCGGGCCGCCGGATCCCAGTTGATGATTTTTTTGCCGCGGTAGATCAGGCCCTTCTCGTAAAGCCGGACGAACACTTCGCGAACGGCGCGGGAGAGGCCTTCGTCGAGCGTGAAGCGCTCGCGCGAATAGTCGAGAGAGAAGCCCATCTTCGCCCATTGCTCGTGAATCGTCGCGGCGTAGCTGTCCTTCCACTCCCAAACCTTCTCGAGAAACTTCTCGCGGCCCAGGTCGTAGCGCGACTGCCCTTCCTCGCGCAGCTTCTGCTCGACCTTCGTCTGCGTGGCGATGCCGGCATGGTCCGCGCCCGGCAGCCAGAGCGCGTCGTAGCCCTGCATCCGCTTGGTGCGGATCAAAATATCCTGCAGCGTGAAATCGAGCGCGTGCCCGATGTGCAGCATGCCGGTGACGTTCGGCGGCGGAATCACGATCGTGTACGGCTTCGCGTCCGGGCGTTTGCCCGCTTCAAAATACTTGCCATCCATCCAGTACGGATACCATTTGGTTTCCGCGGCCTTCGGGTCATAGGTCGTCGGCATTTCGGTCATCGTCAATTTTTGCGACATGTCAAATCCTACCTCCATCGTTATGTCCTCGTCCGGGTTCGGCGCGTGCCGCGCCGCCGGTCGCGATCGCCCATCCATGAGACAAAAAAATAAACCTTCCGCCCTTATAGCAAAGGACGAAAGGTTTTGGCTTCCGCGGTACCACCTTTGTTCCGAAGCGGCGCCAGGCGCCGGTTCGACAACTCGTTGCAGATAACGGCTGCGGCCGGCCGCAACTAGACGAATCGCTTCGCTTCGTTCCGGCGACTCCGGGGCGACCCGTCGCAGTCTCGTTCCTGCGGAACCTCGCAGCGCAAGCGGTTCCGCTCTCTGAAGGACTTTCTGCCACTCTTCCCCATCCATGTCGTTTCATTTATCTCAATTATTGCCCTATTTTTTCTATCATACACGTTTTTCTTGGAAAACGTCAATCCCGCCCGGGCAATCCCCCGGCCCAATTACTGGAAGAAGTTGGAGACGGTGCCCTATACGCCAAAAAGCCCGCCGGGAAAACCTCTTGGAGGCTTTCCCGGCGGGCTTCGCGCGAATGCGCGGTTATGGAATATACAGGACTTGCCCTTCGCTGACGCTCTGGTCGCTCAGCCGATTGTACAGGGCCAGCTCCCGGGGCTGCAGCTGGTACCGTCCGGCGATGACGTCGAGCGTCTCCTCGCGCTGGACGATGCAGATGCGCACCTTGCGGAACGCGTTATCGTCGTTCGGACGGCCGAAGAACAGGTTCTTCCACTCGATCTCGTCGCCCGAGGATTTGCGGCTTTGCTCGGCTTCGCGCTCCGCGTGCTGTTCCGCGGCCGCCTTCGCCTCCTGCTCGCGCCGGCTGGACTGCAGCAGCGACCGGAAGCTGACGTTGCCGGCGCCCTGCTGGGCCGCCTCCTCCTCCGCGGGCTTGCCGGAGAACGCGACGCGCAGCGGCTTCGGCTCCGCCTCGGCCTCCGGCACGGACACTTCTCCGAACGGATCCGACGCGGCCGGCGGGGCAGGCTGGCGAATCGCCGGTTCGGCTTCTGCTTGAACGAGGACGGCCGGCTCTTCCGCCGGGGCGGACGCGTCCGCAACCGAAGGCGACTGCCATGACGGAGGCGCGGCGGCTTCGGCCGGTACCTCCGCCTCCTCCGGCCGGAATGCTTCGGCGCGTTCGGCTTCTTGGGCGGCTTCCTGACGTTCCGCCTCTTGGCGGGCGGCTTCCCGCAGCGCGGCTTCCCGGCGGACGGCTTCGAACTGCTCGGCCTCCCGGCGGGCCGCCTCCTGACGCGCTTCCTCCTGACGGGCAGTCTCCTCGCGAGCCGCTTCAAGCTGCGCGGCCTCCTGACGGGCCGCCTCTTGGCGCGCTTCTTCCTGGCGTGCTTCTTCCTGACGGGCTTCTTCCTGACGGGCTTCTTCCTGACGGGCTTCTTCTAGGCGAGCGGCCTCGAGCAGCTCCTGCTCCCTCGCGATCGCCGCGCGCGCCAGCGCTTCCCGGGCTTCCTCCGCCTCGGACTGGAACGACGCGTAACGAAGCGCCTCGTCCTCCGCCGCTTCGCGCCGCTGCTCCGGCTGCCAAAACTGCGGCTGCTGCGCGAAGAACGGCGACGACGTAAACGGAATTTCATCTTCCTCGCGGCTGTGCACGACCGTGTACGGCTCTTCCCGCTGCCATTCCCCCTGCGGGTTCGACTGCTCGATTTCGATGCCGAACAACGACAGCACGCCCGTAATGTTGAGCGTCCGCGTGGACAACACGTCCACGTCGAAATTATCGATTTCGACGGAGATGTCGTCCAGACGGTGAATGCGGTTCAACGGCAGCGTGATTTCGACCGGGATCCAGTGCTCCAGCGATTGTTCCGACAGCGGCTGTTCCTCCGACCGGTACACCCCCGTCAGCAGCAAATGCCCCTTCAGCAATACCTGCTCCTCTTGCTGCACGATGCCGATGCGGGGCACGAGCTCGATTTCGTCCAGCTCGTCGATCGCCGCCACTTCGTCGGGCAGATGTACCCGTTCGTAAATATCGAATCGCAAACCGTTTGACTGGCTTGGCACGCTAGTCGTCCTCCTTTCCCCTCCTACACAAGCTAGGCTGCAGCTTTCTGCACTGCAAATACAAGAAAGCCTAAGTTTCCTTACGCTTTGCTTATATTTCGAATGGTTCTTGCCTATTTATCTATATGGCCGGAGGTGGGCAGGCATGACTACGATTTTCACAGGGAAGCCAATCGGCGACGCGCTTCGGCGAACCACGGCGGCTCCGGAGACGTCAGCGCGACGGCTTCGCCGCTCCACGGATGCGCGAAGCGGAGCTCTTCGCCGCGCAGCGCCTGATGCCGCAGCTTGGCGTCGCGTCCGCCGTACAGCGCGTCGCCGACGAGCGGGTGGCCGAGATGGCTCATATGGACGCGGATTTGATGCGTCCGGCCCGTCTCCAGCCACAACCGGACGAGCGCGGCGTCCCTGTAGACTTCCAGCGTCTCGTAATGCGTGACCGCCTGGTCGCCGCCGGGCGCGACGCGGCGCCTGGACGGCTGGTGGCGGTCCTTGCCGATCGGCGCGTCCACGGTGCCGCTCCGGCGCTTCGGCACGCCGTGCACGATGGCGGCGTACTGCCGGCCGATCGCCTTGCCGCGCATCGCCGCGTCCAGCCGCAGCTGCGCCAGCTCGTTGCGCGCGTACAGCACCGGGCCGGCCGTGTCGTCGTCCAGCCGGTGAATATGCTTCGCCGGCTGCAGCTCGCCGGACGTCCATCCCGCGCGGACGGCCGCTTCGTCGAGCGTGCCCCGCTGACCCGGCGCGGACGCGTGCACCGGCATGCCGGCGGGCTTGTCCATGACGAGGCACCAATCGTCGGCATACAGCGCGCGAGCCGCGTCCGAAGCCGGAGCAGCCGCGGCATCCGACGGCGCCTCCTGCGCCAAGCGAAATGCGGCGTCCCGCGCCGGGTCGCCGGGCAAGAACGCCCGCAGCAGGATGCGGTCGCCGTCCATGCGGATGCCGCCGACGGAGAACAAGCGGCCGAGCCATTTCTCCGGAAATAAACCAAGAGCCAGCAGCCATTGCCGCACATGATGCGGATGGCTCCCGGCTTCGATCGGAGAAACGGCGCCGCCTGCGGCTTTCGCGAACGCGGATAGCCGCGCCGCGGACAGCGCCAGCCATTCTCCGTTCCGTTCGTAAGGCAGTGCGGGGTGATCCAAAATCGGTCACGCTCCTTCTCCCGTTAAGTTCGGTTATGCGATCTTGTCTGATGCTCGAATTCGTTACAGCCTGCGAAGCGCTTCGTCGTGCGCCTCGATCGTCGCGTCGATCGCCGCTTCGTCGTGGACGCCCGAGACGAACATGCCTTCGAACTGCGACGGCGCGATGCTCACGCCCAGATCGAGCATGGCGCCGAAATACGCCTTGAACCGTTCCAAATCGGCGGTTTTAGCCGTCTCGTAGTTGATGACGTGCGTCTCCGTGAAGAACGGGCACACCATCGAACCGACGCGGTTGATCGTGCTCGCGACGCCGTGCCGCTCGGCGTTCGCCTCGAAGCCCAGCTGCAGGCGGACGGCCATCCGCTCCAGCCGTTCGTACGTCTCCGGCGTCAGCAGGCTGAGCGTCGTGTAGCCGGCCGCCATCGCGAGCGGGTTGCCGGACAGCGTGCCCGCCTGGTAGATCGGACCGCTCGGCGCCATCATTTCCATGATTTCGCGCTTGCCGCCGTACGCGCCGACGGGCAGGCCGCCGCCGATGACTTTGCCGAGGCAGGTCAGGTCCGGCGTAATGCCGTACAAGCCTTGCGCGCAATGATAATGCACGCGGAAGCCGGTCATGACTTCGTCGAAGATGAGCAGGCTGCCGTACTGCGTCGTCACGTCGCGCAGCCCCTCCAGAAAGCCCGGCAGCGGCGGCACGACGCCCATGTTCCCGGCAACGGGCTCGACGATGACGCAGGCGATCTCCTCGCCGAACCGCTCGAACGCGAACTTGACGGACTCCAGGTCGTTATACGGCACCGTGACCGTATGGGAAGCGACGCTCTCCGGCACGCCCGGGCTGTCCGGCAGCCCCAGCGTCGCGACGCCGGAGCCTGCCTTGATCAGCAGGCTGTCGGCATGGCCGTGGTACGAACCTTCGAATTTCAAAATCTTGCTGCGCTTCGTATAGCCGCGCGCAAGCCGCAGCGCGCTCATGGTCGCTTCCGTGCCGGAGTTGACCATCCGCACCACCTCGACGGACGGCACGCGCTCGCAGACGAGCTCCGCCATGCGCGTCTCCAATTCCGTCGGCGCGCCGAAGCTCGTTCCTTTCTCCGCCGTCGCCTTCACCGCTTCGATGACCGCCGGGTGGGCATGGCCCATAATGAGCGGCCCCCAGGATCCCACGTAGTCGATATAGCTGTTGCCGTCGATGTCAAACACCCGGTACCCTTCCCCGCGCTCCATGTAAACGGGCGTGAGGCCGACGGATTTGAACGCACGGACCGGGGAATTGACGCCGCCCGGGATGACCGTCTTGGCTTGCGCGAACGCGGCCTTGGACCGTTCGTCGGACCGTTTGCGGTTTTTATCAATCATGATAGACACCTGCCTGTCTCGAAAATTGTCGGCTGCCTGGCGGCCGTTCCGCCGCTAGCCGGCCTATTCGCCCTTCAGCCAGCGTGCGGCGTCGAGCGCATGGTAGGTAATAATCAGATCCGCGCCGGCGCGCTTCATGCCCGTCAGCGTCTCCAGCACGATCGCGCGTTCGTCGATCCAGCCGTTCGCCGCCGCCGCTTTGACCATCGAATACTCCGCGCTGACGTTATACGCCACGAGCGGCAGGTCGTACTGCTCCTTCATTAGGCGGATGACGTCCATGTACGCCAGCGCCGGCTTGACCATCAGCATGTCCGCCCCTTCGAGCACGTCGGATTCCGCTTCGCGCAGCGCCTCGCGGACGTTCGCGGGATCCATCTGGTACGACTTGCGGTCGCCGAATTGCGGCGCGGATTGCGCGGCTTCGCGGAATGGTCCGTAGTACGCCGACGCGTACTTCACGGAGTAGGACATGATCGGCACCATCTCGAAGCCCGCCGCGTCCAGTCCTTCGCGGATCGCGCCGACGAAGCCGTCCATCATGTTCGACGGCGCGATGATGTCCGCGCCCGCTTTCGCTTGCGATACCGCCGTCTTGACGAGCAGCTCGAGCGAAGCGTCGTTGTCGACCTCGGCGTTGCCGGTGCGGGGATCATGATGGATCATGCCGCAGTGGCCGTGATCCGTGAATTCGCACAAGCACGTGTCCGCGACGACGAGCAGGTTCGGCGCCCATTCTTTGATCGCGCGCGTCGCCTGCTGCACGATGCCGTCGTCTTCGAACGCCGACGTGCCGATCGCGTCCTTGGTGGCCGGCAAGCCGAACAGCAGCACCGCTTGGATGCCGGACGCCGCGACGGCGTCGATTTCGGCCTTCAGCAGATCGATCGAGAGCTGATACACGCCGGGCATCGAGGAAATCTCGGTTTTCACGTTCTCGCCGTGGGTCACGAAGAGCGGATAGATGAAATCGTCGACGCTGAGACGCGTCTCGCGGACGATGCTGCGCATGGCCGCGGTTCTTCGCAGCCGGCGATGTCTGGTAATCGGAAATGCCATGGTTCAAACGCCTCCTATATCGTAGCGCGCGCGAGGCGGGACTCCGCGATGGCCGCGATGAGCCCGTCGATCGTCGCGTCTTCGGGTTGTATCGTAACGGTTAATCCGGCCTCGGCCGCGGTTTGGGCCGTGACCGGGCCGATGCAGGCGATGTCGACGCCCTTCAGCAGCTCCAACGGCCGTTCTACGCCCATCCGCCGCAGCACTTCCAGCAGGTTCGTCACCGTGGAGGAGCTGGCAAACGTCACGACGTGCACGTTGCCGCTGCGCAGGTGCTCCAGCGCTTCCTCGTCCTGGTCCTGCGCGATGATCGTCTCGTAAACGTCGATTTCGACGGGGTGCAGGCCTTTGGCTCTCAGCTCGCGGGGCAGCACCTCGCGGGCCAGATCGCCGCGCGGGAGCAGCACGCGCTGTCCCGGCCGCAGCCGCTCCTCCAGGCTGGCGAGCAGGTCGTCGGCCTGGAACTTCACCGGCAGCGCGTCGACGAGCAGGCCGCGCCGCTCGAGCGCCTCCGCCGTCTTCGGCCCGACCGCCGCGACGCGCGCGCGGTGAAACCGCCTGATGTCGATCGACAGCGACTTCAGCCAGTCGAAGAAGTAGTCGACGCCGTTCACACTCGTAAACATGAGCCAGTCGTACTGCTCGGCCTCGCCGAGCGCGGCTTCGACCGCGGCGACCGCCGAAGGATCCGCCGGCCGTCTCGTCTCGATGACGGGAAATTCGCACGGTTCGCCCCCGAGCTCCTCGATGCGGTCGCTCAGCTCGCTGCTCTGCGCGCGCGCCCGCGTCACGAGCACGCGCGTGCCGAACAACGGCTTGCGCTCGTACCAGTTCAACTTCTCGCGCTGCAGCACGACGTCGCCGACGACGATGACTGCCGGCGGCTTGAAATCCGCCGCCTTCACGACCGCCTCGATCGTCTCGAGGGTCCCGGTCACGGTCCGCTGTTCGACGCGCGTGCCCCAGCGGACGAGCGCGACGGGCGTATCGGCCGGCTTGCCGTGCTTGATCAGCTGCTCGGCGATGTACCCGACCTTGGCGACGCCCATTAGGAAGACGAGCGTGCCGGTGGCGTGCGTCACCTTGTCCCAATGGATGGAATGGTCGAGCTTGTCTGGACTTTCGTGTCCCGTCACGATCGACACGGACGAGGCCAAATCGCGGTGCGTGACCGGAATGCCCGCGTATGCCGGCACGGCGATCGCGGAGGTGATGCCCGGCACGATCTCGAACTCGACGTCATGCTTCCGAAGCAGCTCCGCTTCCTCGCCGACGCGGCCGAAAATCGTCGGATCGCCGCCCTTCAGGCGGGTGACGACTTTGCCTTCCAACGCCAGATCGACGAGCAGCCGGTTGATGTCCTCCTGCTTCATCGTATGGCGGTCGGGCAGCTTGCCCACGTACACCTTCTCCGCGCCCGGCTTCAGATGGCGAAGCAGCCGCGGACTCGCGAGCCGATCATACACGATCACATCGCACGACTTGATGCATTCCAAGCCTCGAACCGTAATCAGCTTCGGGTCGCCGGGACCCGCTCCCACCAGGTAGACCTTTCCTTTGCCTTTCCCCGTCAGCAAATCGATCATCCCCTCACGTCCGCCAGTATGCGGTCTGCTCCTTTGGCTTTCAATCGATTCGCGGCTTCCACGCCGAGCGCGGCGGGATCTTCCCCGCGAACCGTCTCCTTCAGCAGCACGCTGCCGTCCGGCGAGCCGACGATGCCCGTCAGCTCAAGCACCGGCGCGCCCTCGCCGCCGGACCGAACCAACTTGGCATGCGCGCCGATCGGAATTTGGCAGCCGCCGTTCAACTCCCCGAGGAAGCTGCGCTCCGCGGCGACGGTCAAGGCCGTCTCTTCGTCGTTCAGCAGCGCCAGCAGCGCGCGCACGTCGGCGTCGTCCTCGCGGCACTCGATGCCGAGCGCGCCTTGGCCGACGGCCGGCACGCACAGCTCCTCGGACAGGAAGGACGAAATTTTGCCTTCCCAGCCCATCCGCTGCATGCCGGCCGCGGCCAGCACGATGGCGTCGAAGCCTTCCGTCTCGAGCTTCTTGATGCGGGAGTCGATATTGCCGCGAACGGACTCGATGACCAAATCGGGCCGCGCATGCAGTAGCTGGCTGGAGCGCCGCAGGCTGCTCGTGCCGACCTTCGCGCCCGCCGGCAGCTCTTCGAAGGCCGCGCCGCCGCCGGTGATCAGGCAGTCGCGCGGATCGACGCGCTTCGGCACCGCGCCGTTCACCAACCCTTCCGGCAGCTCGTACGGCATGTCCTTCATGCTATGTACGGCCAGATCAATCTCGCCGTCGAACAGCGCTTGCTCGATTTCCTTGACGAACAGCCCTTTGCCGCCTACCTTGGATAGCGTCACGTCGAGGATCCGGTCGCCCTTCGTTACGATTTTACGGATTTCAAACGCGTACGGCAGCCCGTGCTCCGCGCACAGCGCTTTCAATTGGTCGATGACTTGCCCGGTTTGGGTCAGCGCGAGCGCGCTTTGCCGCGTGCCGACGACGATTACCCGGCGTCCGTCTACGATATATGTCATTGTCCTACCGTCCCCTCTCGGCCGCATCCCGCAGCCTGCTCATCCATTGTTCGATCGTTTCCCCGGCGTTCGCTTCCCCGTCCGCGGGAAGGCTTTCCGCCTCGCGCATCGTTTGTTCCGCCGCGAGCCGCAGCACGGCCGACCGCAGCCCCGCGTCCGCGATTCCGGTTTGCGCCAGCAGACGCAGCTCGTGCAGGCGGCCGACGCTCGCTTCGAACGCCGGCCCGTACTGCCCGGCAAGCCGGCGCCTCAGCAGCGCCGCGAGCACGGGGCTCGCGCCGCCCGTCGTCACGGCAATCACCAGCTCGCCCCGGCGAACAGCCGCCGGGGTCGCGAAGTCTCCTTCGCCGCCGGCATCCGCCGTATTGACGAGCGCGCCGAGGCGCGCCGCGTCGGCCGCGACCCGGCCGTTCAGCAGCCGGTCGTCCGTGGCCGCGAAAAGCAGAAACGCGCCGTCCGCGTCACTCTCCATATATTCCCTTCGTTCCAGCGCAATAGACCCGGAAACGGCCAGCTCCTCGAGCTTGGCCGTCACCCGGGGTGCCACCACGATCAGTTCGCCGGCGCCGCCATCCAGCAGGCCGAGCGTTTTCCGTTCGGCCACGGGACCGCCGCCGACCACGACGCATCGCCGGCCGGTCAGATCCATCATCATCGGATAATACGCCGCCATCGCCGTCGCCTCCCCCGCATTATCGCCGGCGCGGCCGAACTACGACCAGCCGTGAAAATTCGACGCTTGATTCATGAATACGTTCAGGAGCAGCACCGCGTAGCTAATCAGATTGAAGCGCGCGAACTTCCAGCCCGTCCCGTCGAACCATTGATGCTTCATCACGTTCCAGATATACAGGCCGAGCGCGATGAAGGACGTCAGCACCTTCCAGTCGAGGAGCAGACCGTACCGCCCTTCGACCAGGATGGACGTCACCGCGATCGACAGCGAGAGCATCAGAAGCGGAGTCCCGATCAAAGACACGCGGAACATAAACCGGTCCGCCACATCCAGGCTGGGCAGCCGCTGCATCCGCTTGGTCCACTGTTTGCCTTTCAGCCGGGCGAAGAGAAACAGGTACATGCCGGAGAAGATCGCGCTGAACGTGAACGCCGTATACGCGAGAATCATCAGGACGATATGCACGATCAGCATGTCGTGGGCCAGCTCCCACCGGGCCAGCGAAGTCCCCGACCCGATCCGGAACAAATTCAGCGTAAGGACCGCGAACCCGATGACGTTAACGAAGAAGACGATGAATTCCATTCGGAAAAACCGGCTCATCGCGAGCGATACCGTGACGAGCAGCCATGAAAAAATCAGCAAATATTCAAACAGCGTCAAGAGCGTCATATCCAGATGAGATATGATGCGATAGACGAGAAATCCCGTCTGCAGCACCCAGACGAAAATAAGCAGCCCTGTTCCCGCTTGTTTCGCTTGCCGGTTTCGATCGACGAAATCCGAGAAGTAAAACAGGAGGCTCAGGGCGTAAACATAAAGTATACCATCATAGAACCAATTATGTGTAACCATAGCCGCCTCCGCAAACCGCCAGGCTGAATGAGGTCAAAATGCCGGTACCGGACCCGCGCCCAGCTTGGCCATGGATTCTTTGGCTTGCGCCGCTTCCGTACGGACGGACGCTTTCGCGGTCTCGACCTTGCGCTCGGCCTGCTCGACTTCCTCTTCGAGCGCGAATAATTTCACGAACATGTCCATCGCTTGATCGGCCTGCTTCTCGCCGGCCATTTCCTTGATGCGCAGGATCGGATCGTGCATCATTTGGTTTACGATGCTCTTCGTCAGCTTTTGAATGATTTTGAGCTCGCGGTCGCTAAGATCCGGAAGCTTGTTCGCGAGGCTGTCCATCGTTTCGGCGTGGATCGCCGACGCTTTCGTCTGCAGCGCCTGAATGAGCGGCGCGACGCCGAGCGTCTTGTACCATTGGCGAAACGCCTCGATCTCGGCCGCGATCAGCGTTTCGATCTTCGCGGCTTCCTGACGGCGCTGCTCCAGGTTGCTCTCGACGATCCCTTCCAGGTCGTCGATATCGTACAGGAAGACGTTCTCGACGGCGGCGATGGCGGGATCCAAGTCCCGCGGAACCGCGATGTCGATCATGAACAGCGGGCGCGACTTCCGTCTGCGCATCGCCAACTCGACCTGCTCGCGTTTCAGCACGAAACCTTCGGAGCCCGTCGAGCTGATGACAATGTCCGCCTCGTGCAGACGCGCCACGGCATCCTGCATGTTCAGCGGCGTGCCGTTGAACTTGTCCGCGAGCTGAACCGCGCGGTCGTATGTGCGGTTCACGACGAAGACGCGCTGCGCGCCGCTGGCGTACAGATGCTTGGCCGTCAGCTCGCTCATCTTGCCCGCGCCGACGATCATGACCGTCTTGCCACCGAACTGCCCGAAGATCCGCTTGCCGAGCTCGACCGCCGCGTAGCTGACCGAGACGGCCGCTTCCCCGATCGCCGTGTCCGAGTGCGCCTTCTTCGCCAGCGTCACCGCTTGCTTGAAGATCGAATTAAACAGGGTTCCCGTCGTCTTCTGTTCCTGCGCCAGCAGGAAGGCGCTCTTCACTTGGCCCAGAATTTGCGTCTCTCCGATGACCATGGAATCCAACCCGCAGGTTACGCGGAACAGATGCTCGATCGCGCGTTCGTCTTCGTACATATATAAATCCGAGGTGAACTGCTGTCTCGGCGTGCCGAACCATTTCTCCATGAAGCTGCGAATATAGTGGCCGCACAGATGCGGACGATCTACGACGGCGTATAGTTCCGTACGGTTACAGGTCGCGACGATGACACATTCCATGATGCTCTTGGTCTGCTGCAGTTGTTTCAAAGCTTCGGGCAGGTCCCGTTCCGCGAACGTAAACCGTTCCCTCACCTCGACTGGAGCCGTCCGATAATTAAGTCCGACTACGATAATGTGCATGTGCGTTCACCTGCCCTTCTTTCTTGATTTCCATCACTTAGTATAGCACAGTTCGACAAGCCGTACCCCTGCAATTATGAAAATTGTTTGAAATAGCGTCAGCCGTTTTCACGGCATACAAAAAGGCTGCGGAGCGCATCCGCAGCCTTGCGTTTTTTCATCATTATTAACGTTACACAAGCTCCGCTTGCTTCATGTCGGCTTCCATGACTTGAAGTTCGCCCATGCCGCGAACCAGCTTCTTCGCATGCGTGACTTTCGGCTTCAACACGGACATCATGTAGTCGATCGCGAGCTGCGGATCAACCGTTTCTCCACAGGTATAACAGTCAAGAGCGGCGAACCCTCTCTCAGGATACGTGTGAATGGAAAGATGACTTTCAGACAGCAGTACGAGCACCGTTGCGCCTTGTGGTTCAAATTGTTTGGCTTGCACGGACAATACGGTAGCGCCGCATGCTTCGGCCGCCTCTACCATTTGGGCTTGTAAAAACTCCGAGTTGTTCAGCAGGTCAAAATCTACACCCCAAGTATCAACCGCAACGTGTCTTCCGAAAGTTGAGTATTCCATCTTTCGGTTCCCCCTTCCTAGGAATAAAATGTTTTGTAATTTCATCCGCTAGGACCTACGTCATTCACTGCCCGAGGGACTTTCCTCTCGCAACATTACCATGTCCTGAGTGAATCCTGGTTCCTAATAGTTCATTGCAACGAAAATAAAAATACCATCTATCGCCGAGAAATGCAACAGTTTTTTTTGGGCGAAAACCGAACGATGGACGTGGCGCGAACTCCAATTATAAACGTATGTCGCGCGCTTCGATTCTGTGTTCGTCCAACCCGCCCGAAAGCACAAAAAAAGCCGCAATCGCTGCGGCTTTTCCGGTGTGCTTCAGGCTCGCCGTTCACGCTTCCATCATGAACAGCTGCCTGGTATAAGAAGTCAAACGCTCGTCGATAAGGGCGATTTGCGCACGATCGCTGCATTGATTGCGCAGATCCAACAGCTGGTCGATCGCGCCTTGCACAACTTGGATTTCATGTTCGATGTCCATGACCCGAAACGCCGCTTCCAGCTGGCCGATCGTGTCCTTGAACTCAAAAATCACTCTCGCTTCATTGTTTTTGTGTTCAACAATTTTGCGAACATTGCCTTGCACGTAGTGATAGGTCATCGTATAGGTCGGATAAATGCGGTTGACGATCGCATCGCCACGGAACGCCGCTACGGCCTTGCGCATGGCATTCGTCAATTTGGGATGCATGATGCGGCAGGAAAGCAAGCTGACAAACCGGTCTTGCTGACGCTCGAAAGTTAAGCGGACCTCTTCTCGTCCTGCGTCGTCCTCGAGAACCATCTCGTGATTGCCGTTATCCAATACCCGCACTTGATGCTTGACATGCTGGTCTTCGAAAAACCGGACAAATCCCGCCATCTCTTCAGCCGTTAATTGCAGAGAAGCACTCACATACTCGGTGGCTATCCGCTGAGCCATAAAAATCTCCTCAATTCTTTAAAGTAACGCATTTGTAAATCCACTACTTAGGTATATTATAACCGATCGAGGTCTTTTATTCCTGCCGCCCAGCCGCGATATTCTCGCATATTTCAGAAAAATGAAGGAGATTTTACAATGAGTCCGCGCTTTTATGCGTAATCCTCGCTATTCGATCGAAACTTCTTCGGTTTCTGCCGCTTCTTCCTCGCTTTCCGCGATCATCCCTTCCATGACGGCCCACAGCTCGTCGCGGCCGAGTCCCGTCTCGGACGAGAACAGCACGTGGCGGTCCGTCGGACGGAAGCCGAGCGCCTCCTTGACGATCTTGACGTGCTTCGGCCACTGGCTCTTCGGAATCTTGTCCGCCTTCGTCGTGACGACGCAAACCGGGATGCCGTAATGCTTCAGCCAATCGTACATCAGGACGTCGTCCTTCGACGGCGCGTGCCGGATATCGATGATGTGCAGCACCATCTTGAGCGGCTCCCGCTCGCTTAAGTACGTCTCGATCATCTCGCCGAACTGCTGACGCTGCACCTTGGACACCTTGGCATAACCGTAGCCGGGAAAATCGACCAAATACACGCGGTCGTTGACGCGATAGTAATTCAGCTGTTGGGTCTTGCCCGGCTGCGAGCTCGTGCGCGCCAAGCCCTTGCGGTTGATCATGCGGTTGATAAGCGACGACTTGCCGACATTGGAGCGCCCTGCCAGAGCGAACTCCGGCAAGGCGTCGTCGGGGTATTGATTCGGCCTTACAGCGCTGATGACGAATTCCACGTTCGATATTTTCACGAATGAATAACCTGCTTTCTCTTGCTTGCTAATGCGTCTCGACCGGCGCCGGCGCTTCCTGGCCGGTCAAGGCATGGGACAGCACTTCGTCCATCGTCCCGACCGGCACGAATTCCATGTCGGCTTTGATGCTGTCCGGAATGTCGCGGAGATCGCGCTCGTTGTCCTTCGGCAGCAGCACCTTCTTGATGCCCGCGCGGTGCGCGGCGAGGGATTTCTCCTTCAGGCCGCCGATTGGCAGGACGCGGCCGCGCAGCGTGATCTCGCCGGTCATCGCCACTTCCTTGTTCACGTAGCGGTTCGTGAGCGCCGAGATGAGCGCCGTCGCCATCGTGATGCCCGCGGACGGTCCGTCCTTCGGAATGGCGCCTTCCGGAATATGGATGTGTATGTCGTTCTTCTCGTGGAACTGCGGATCGATGCCGAGCTCGTTCGCGCGGGAGCGCGTGTAGCTGAAGGCGGCCTGCGCCGATTCCTTCATGACGTCTCCCAGCTTGCCCGTGAGGGTGAGCTTGCCGCTGCCCGGCAGCACGGTCACTTCGATGATCAGCGTGTCGCCGCCGACTTCCGTCCACGCAAGGCCGGTTACCGCGCCGACCTGATTCTCGATCTCCGCCGTGCCGTAACGGAACTTCGCGGGCCCGAGCCATTCCTTCACCTTCGCGGAATCGACGTCGATCGGCTCTCCGCCGCCCTCGGATACGATCGCTCTCGCCGCCTTCCGGCAAATCGCCGCGATCTGCTGCTCCAGGTTGCGGACGCCCGCTTCGCGGGTATACTCGCGGATGACCTGCAGCAGGCTGGCGTCTCCCATCCGCATCTGGTCCTCCTCGAGCCCGTGCTCCTTCTTCTGCTTCGGCAGCAGGTAGCGGGAGGCGATTTGCAGCTTCTCCAGCTCGGTGTAGCCCGGAATGTAGAGCACCTCCATCCGGTCGAGCAGCGGACGCGGAATGTTGTGGATGGCGTTCGCGGTCGTGACGAACATGACCTTGGACAGGTCGAACGGCACTTCGATGAAGTGGTCGCTGAACGTGTTGTTCTGCTCCGGATCCAGCACCTCGAGCAGCGCGGAAGCCGGATCGCCGCGGAAATCCATCGCCATCTTGTCGATTTCGTCCAGCAGGAAGACCGGATTGAGCGAACCCGCCGTCTTCATGCCTTGGATGATGCGGCCCGGCATCGCGCCGACGTACGTGCGGCGGTGGCCGCGGATTTCCGCTTCATCGCGCACGCCGCCGAGCGAGATGCGGACGAACTGCCGGCCGAGCGACTTCGCGATCGACCGCGCCATGGACGTCTTGCCGACGCCCGGAGGGCCGACGAGGCACAGGATCGGGCCTTTCAGCTTCTTGACCAGCTGCTGGACCGCCAAATATTCCAGCACGCGCTCCTTCGGCTTCTCGAGACCGTAATGATCCTCGTTCAGAATCTCCTCGGCTTTGTTCACGTCCAGGTCGTCCTCGGTCTGCTTGCTCCAAGGAAGGGTAAGTAACCAATCGATATAATTGCGGATGACGCCGCCTTCGGCCGACGTGGACGGCATTTTTTCCAGCCGGTCGATTTCCTTCTCGACCTTCTCCCGGACCTTCTCCGGAATGCCGGATTCGGCCATTTGGGTACGGAGCTCTTCGACTTCTCCGGCTCGTCCTTCTTTCTCCCCGAGTTCCTTCTGGATGGCTTTCATTTGTTCGCGGAGATAGTATTCCTTCTGGGTCTTCTCCATCTGCTTCTTGACGCGCTGGCTGATTTTGCGCTCCAGCTCCAGCACCTCGCGCTCGTTGTTCAAAATATCCAGCAGCCGTTCCAGCCGTTCGCGCACGTCGACGGTCTCCAGAATGTCCTGCTTGTCTTTGATCTTGAGCGACAGATGGCTCGAAATGACGTCCGCGAGCCGGCCGGGCTCGTCGATGTCCGATACCGCGGCCAGCGTCTCGGGCGTCACTTTCTTGGACAGGTTGATATAGTGCTCGAACTGAGTCAGCACCGTGCGCATGAGCGCGTCGATCTCGGGGTCCGTCGACTCCGACTCCGGCAGCTCGCGGATCGTGACTTCATAGAAATCGTCGTTCGGCAAATAGTCGACGATTTCGGCGCGCACGACCCCCTCCACCAGAACCCGGATCGTGCCGTTCGGCAGCTTCAGCATCTGGCGCACTCTCGCCACCGTGCCTACGCGGTAAATGTCCTCTTGGGAAGGTTCTTCGATGTTCACTTCCGATTGGGAACAAAGCAGGATCATATGATCGTCCAGCATGGCCCGGTCGAGCGCGCGCACGGATTTCTCCCGGCCTACGTCCAAATGCAGCACCATGCTAGGATATACAAGAAGCCCCCTTAAGGGAAGCAGGGGCAATCGACGACCTTTCCATTTAGCAGGTCCCATTCCAGCACCTCCGTCGTTGACGATTCGCGTTCACCCTATCGTGACCGAAAACCTCGGGCTTCAATCTTGAAGCCTTTCTCCATTTTATCACTCTACGGAATCCGCCTGCAAATAAGGCAGCCCCGTCGCGATGAACACGTCGGCGGATTGGACCGGCGCCGATGCCGGCGTCTCCATGTATTCCGCCCCGAACACATGACGGAATACCTCTTCGACATGGTCGACCGGGATGACCCGGACGCCCTGAAGATCCGCGAAAATCGCCTGCCAGTTCTCCCGCGGAATGATAACGGTGTCGGCGCCCGCCTGGAAAGCCGCCTCTACCTTCGCCAGCACGCCGCCGACCGGCTTCACGTTGCCGTGGATGCCCATCTCGCCGGTCATGGCCAGCTTGTTGGTGATCGGCTCGCCTTTGATCGCGGAGGCGATCGCCGTTGCCATCGCGATGCCCGCGGAAGGTCCGTCGATCGGCGTGCCGCCCGGGAAGTTGATATGCAGGTCGTAGTTTTCCGGCTTCATGCCCATCCGCCGCAGCACGGTCAGCACGTTCTCGATCGAGCCCTTCGCCATGCTTTTGCGCCGGAGCGTCCGGCTGCTGCCGCCTCCGAGCTCCTCCTCGTCCACGACCCCCGTGATGGTATAGACGCCTTTGCCGGGACGCGCCGCGATCGCGCTGACCTCGATTTCCAGCAAAGTGCCCATATTAGGACCATACACCGCAAGGCCGTTCACGAAACCGACCTGCGGCGAAGCCGGCACTTTCCGGTCCGGACGCGGCGGGATTTGGCTGCTGTTGACGACCCATTCCACGTCCGCCGCCGTGATCGAATCCCGCTTCTCCGACAGCGCCAAGCCGGCGGCGAGCTGGATGACGTTGACCGCTTCGCGGCCGTTCGTCGCGTAGCGCGTCACGACGTCGACCGCCTCCTGCGACGGCGGCAGGCCGATCTTCTTGAGCGCGTTGACCGCGATTTCCGAAATTTCGTCCGGCAGGAGCGGACGGAAATAAATCTCCATGCAGCGGGAACGAAGCGCCGGCGGCAGCTCTTGCGGCGAACGCGTCGTGGCGCCGACCAGCCGGAAATCCGCGGGCAGCCCGTTCTGAAAAATATCGTGAATGTACATCGGAATGTTCGTGTCTTCCGAATTGTAGTACGCGCTCTCCAAATACACCTTGCGGTCTTCCAGTACTTTTAACAATTTATTCATCTGGATCGGATGCAATTCGCCGATTTCATCGATAAACAGCATGCCTCCGTGCGCTTTCGTCACGGCGCCCGGCTTCGGCTGCGGAATGCCCGCCACGCCCATCGCGCCGGCGCCTTGGTAAATCGGGTCGTGCACGGAGCCGATCAACGGATCCGCGATGCCGCGCTCGTCGAATCGGGCGGTCGTCGCGTCGATCTCGGTAAACTTGGCGTCCGCCAAAAACGGGGAGGACGGATTCTTCTTCGCTTCCTCCAGAACGACGCGCGCCGCGGCCGTCTTGCCGACGCCCGGAGGTCCGTATATGATGACATGCTGCGGATTGGCGCTGCACAGCGCGGCCTTCAGCGCGCGCAGGCCGTCCCGTTGGCCGACGATGTCGTTGATCGTCTGCGGGCGCGTCTTCTCCGACAACGGCTTCGTCAGCGACACGGAGCGCAGCTTGCGCAGCTTATCCATCTCCTTGCGCGACTCCCGGTCGACCGCCGTCCGATTCGTCTTCTGATTGCGCAGCAAGTTCCAGAAATACAAGCCGATCACGATCGCGAAAAACACTTGAATGAACATCAGAACCACACTTAAACTCATATGCGTTTACTCCTCCCGTTACAGAAAGGACAGCTCTGCCGTTCTTCCCGTACCTAAAAAAATCCGGCCTCTACAGGGCGTATACTGTTCAGTATTGCCCCCGGCCGGATGGAATAATCGCGCTATTGCACTAAAGTTTGATGGTTAGACGCCTACTTGCGCTCCCGGATGATGCTTGCGGCCGGGGATTTCGCCCGTCGCTTCGAAGACGCGGACGATTTCGTCGATTTCCTTCTTCAGCTCGGCCAGCATCTCGGATTCCGGCACCTTCCGGATCATTTCCCCGTACCGGAAGAGCATGCCTTCGCCGCGCGCGCCCGCGATGCCGATGTCGGCTTCGCGCGCTTCGCCCGGACCGTTAACCGCGCAGCCCAGCACCGATACTTTGATCGGCACTTTAATCTTGCTGATGTAGTCCTCGACTTCGTTGGCGATCGAGAAGAGGTCGATGTCGAGGCGCCCGCAGGTCGGGCAGGACACGAGCGTCGCGGCGTTCGTGATCAGACCGAACGTCTTCAGCAGTTCGCGCGCAACCTTCACTTCCTCGACCGGGTCGGCGCTCAGGCTGATGCGCACCGTATTGCCGATCCCCATGGCAAGCAGCGCGCCGATGCCCGCGGAGCTCTTGATCGTGCCGGAATGCAGCGTCCCCGCTTCCGTAATCCCCAGATGCAGCGGATAACGGATTTGTTCGGCCGCCATGCGGTAAGCCGCGATGGCCATCGGCACGTCGGACGCTTTCAGCGAGACGATGATGTCGTGGAAATCCAGCTCCTCCAGGATGCCGATATGGAAGAGCGCGCTCTCGACCATCGCTTCGGGCGTCGGGTAGCCGTACTTCTCGAGCAGGTGATTCTCCAGCGAGCCGGCGTTGACGCCGATCCGGATCGGAATGTTCCTTTCCTTGCACGCCTTGACGACCGCTTCGACTTTCTCGCGGCGGCCGATATTGCCCGGGTTGATCCGCACCTTGTCGACGCCGTTCTCGATGGCGGCCAGCGCCAGCCGGTAATCGAAATGAATGTCCGCGACGAGCGGGATATGAATCCGTTTCTTGATTTCCTTGATCGCTTCGGCCGCTTCCTTGTTGTTGACGGTAACGCGGACGATTTGGCAGCCGGCTTCCTCAAGACGCAAAATCTCGGCGACGGTCGCTTCGACGTCCGCCGTCTTCGTCGTGCACATGCTCTGGATGATGACCTCGTCGCTGCCGCCGATCGTCAGCGGACCGACTTTGACCGGAACCGTATCCTTGCGCAAATACATAGTGGTAACCTCTCCCATGAACGTCAAAGTTCCACCCCTGCAAACCGCGCAAAAACAGCGGCAGGCAGAGGTGGAAACGTTTGAAGTGTTATTTAGTGGATCAGGCGCTTTCTTCCTTCTTCTTGCCCTTCTTGGACACCAGCTCCGGCATGATCCGGTCCTGCACGACCTTCTCCGTGATCAGGCAGTTGCTGACGTCGTCGCGCGACGGCACTTCGTACATCACGTCGAGCATCAAGCCCTCGATGATCGCGCGAAGTCCGCGGGCGCCGGTATTGCGCTTGATCGCTTCCTTGGCGATCGCCTCGAGCGCGCCCATCTCGAACTCCAGCTTCACGTTGTCCATCTCGAGCAGCTTCTGATACTGCTTCACGAGCGCGTTTTTCGGCTCGGAGAGAATGCGGACAAGCGCGCCTTCGTCAAGCGGCTCCAGCGTCGAGATGACCGGTAGACGGCCGACGAATTCCGGGATGAGCCCGAATTTCAGCAAGTCCTCCGGCAGTACCATCGACAGGTATTCGCCTGCTTTCAGGTCCTTCTGTCCGTCGCCGGACGCGTTGAACCCGATCACTTTTTTGCCGATCCGGCGTTTGATCAGCTGCTCCAAACCGTCGAACGCCCCGCCGCAAATGAACAGGATGTTCGTCGTGTCGATCTGGATGAATTCTTGATGCGGATGCTTGCGCCCGCCTTGCGGCGGAACGGATGCGACCGTGCCTTCGAGGATCTTGAGCAGCGCCTGCTGCACGCCTTCGCCCGACACGTCGCGCGTAATCGAAGGGTTCTCCGATTTGCGCGCCACTTTATCGATTTCGTCGATGTAGATAATGCCGCGTTCGGCTTTCTCTACGTCGTAGTCGGCTGCTTGGATGAGCTTCAGCAGGATGTTCTCGACGTCCTCGCCCACGTAGCCCGCTTCGGTAAGCGAGGTGGCGTCCGCGATCGCGAACGGAACGTTCAGGATCTTCGCCATCGTCTGCGCGAGCAGCGTCTTGCCGGAGCCCGTCGGGCCGACGAGCAAAATGTTGCTCTTCTGAAGCTCGACGTCTTCCAGCTTGTTCTGCGAATTCACGCGCTTGTAATGGTTATACACCGCGACGGAGAGCGATTTTTTCGCCTGCTCCTGGCCGATGACGTACGAATCCAAAATGTTGCGGATGTCGCGCGGCTTCGGAATGTCCTTCAGATCGAGCTCTTCCTCATGGCCGAGCTCTTCCTCGACGATTTCGGTGCACAGTTCGATGCATTCATCGCATATATAAACGCCCGGTCCGGCCACGAGCTTGCGCACTTGATCCTGCGACTTGCCGCAGAACGAGCATTTCAATTGGCCTTTTTCGTCGTTGAATTTAAACATGGATTTCACCCCTTCTTGTTGGTTCGACTGTATGGAGAAGCTTACAGGGACGTAACGACTTTATCGATCAGGCCGTATTGCAAGGCATCTTCGGCGCTCATGAAATTGTCGCGATCCGTATCGCGGTCGATACGTTCGTACGGCTGGCCCGTACGGTCCGCCAAGATCTGGTTCAGCTTCTTCTTCGTCTTCAAGATCCAGTCCGCGTGGATGGCGATATCGGAAGCTTGACCGCGCACCCCGCCAAGCGGCTGATGAATCATGACTTCGCTGTTCGGCAGCGCGAACCGCTTGCCTTTGGCGCCGGCCGTGAGCAGGAGCGAGCCCATGCTGGCGGCGAGCCCGACGCAAATCGTCGACACATCCGGCTTAATAAACTGCATCGTATCGTAAATACCCATTCCCGCAGTTACGGAACCGCCCGGTGAGTTAATGTACAGATGAATGTCCTTCTCCGGATCGTCAGCCGCGAGGAACAGCAGCTGCGCGATGACGGCATTGGCTACGTCGTCGTCGATCGCACTACCCAGAAAAATTATCCGATCCTTCAAAAGACGGGAGTAAATATCGTAAGAACGCTCTCCCCGATTCGTTTGCTCAACGACCATAGGTACCAGATTCATGCGACCAACCTTCTTTCGTTATCGACTTGTAAAGCACTTCTTATTCTAACATGTTCCGAATGCAATGTCATTTTTCTGAATACTACATTATACGATACGGGCAAATACATATGTACGTGACTGTTCCCGCGCGCGCCGAAAAGCCGCGCTGAGGATAAAATAAGGCACGTATGAACGTGCCTTATCCTGATATTGAGGTTCAGTTGTAATGCCGATTAGGCAACGACCGTTTCCGTCTTGCTGTTGTCCAGCAGGAACTTGATCGTTTTGCGAAGCACGAGGTCTTCCTTGATGTTGTCGAGGTTGCCGTTGGCTTCGAAGATCTCGCGCAGCTCGGCTGCCGGGCGGTTGTACTGCTTCGACAGGTTCTCGAGCTCTTCGTTCAGATCCTCGTCGTTCGCCGCGATGCCTTCGTTCTTCGCGATTTGCTCCAGCACCAGGTTGTTCAGGACGCGCTTCTCGGCGTCGCCGCGCATTTGGCCGCGAAGAGCCGCTTCGTCTTGGCCGGAGAACTGGTAGTACAGCTCCAGGTTCATGCCCTGCATGCGCAGGCGGTTCTCGAAGTCGCGCAGCATGAACGTCGTCTCGGATTCGATCATCGCTTCCGGAATTTCGACGGTTGCACCGGCTGCCGCTTTGTCCACGACGGCCGCTTCGCGCGCGGATTCGTTTTCTTTCGTTTTGCGCTCGGCCAGCTTCGTCTTCAGGTCGGCCTTGTACTCGTCAAGCGTATCGAACTCGCTGACGTCCTTCGCGAACTCGTCGTCCAGGGCCGGCAGGTTTTTGCGCTTGATCTCGTGCACTTTCACTTTGAAGACCGCAAGCTTGCCCGCGAGGTTCTCGGCGTGGTAAGTCTCCGGGAACGTGACTTCGATGTCCTTGAAGTCGCCCGTCTGCATGCCGACGACCTGCTCTTCGAAGCCCGGGATGAACGAACCGGAGCCCAGCTCCAGGGAGTGGCGCTCGCTCTTGCCGCCTTCGAACGCTTCGCCGTCCACGTAGCCGTCGAAATCGATGACCGCGATGTCGCCGTTCTCGGCCGCGCCCTCTTCGAGGACGGTCAGCTCGGCATGGCGCTGCTGCAGGCGGTTAAGCTCCGCCGCGACTTCTTCGTCCGTGACTTCCGCTTCGGCCGCAGGCACTTCCAGGCCTTTGTATTCGCCGAGCTCGACTTCGGGCTTGACGGTTACTTTGGCGGTGTACTTGAACGTTTCGCCTTTGGCGAACTGCTGCACGTCGATTTCCGGACGGTCGACAGGGAAGATGCCCGTCTCTTTCACGGCCGCCGAGTAGGAATCCGGAAGCAGGATGTCGATCGCGTCTTGGTACAGGCTCTCGATGCCGAAACGCGCTTCGAAAATGCCGCGCGGCACTTTGCCTTTGCGGAAGCCGGGAACGTTCACTTTTTGAACGACCTTTTTGAATGCTTTGTCGATCGCTTCGTTAACTTGCCCCGCCTCGACCTCGACGTTGATCGAGACGAGATTCTTGTCTATCTTTTCCCAAGTTGCTGTCATGTTATGCTTTCCCCTCCAAATTAAATAACGCTTCTGCGTCAGATCTTACCCGTAATAAACCATTCTATTATACTCTACATCAAGCGGGATTTCAAGACTTGTCCCCGCCTTCCTCCAGCCGCAGCTGGACCGTCTGGCGAAGGGTCCGGCACGCCTGCTCGTAACGAAAGCGAAGCGCGTCCGTGATGCCGTAGGTTTCCCGGATGTCGTCGTCGTCGGCCCGTCCGTAGAGCGACAATTCCAGTACCTGATGCAGCGCCGCGGCAAAACAGTCGACCGTCTCGTCGTCGTCGCCGCGCAGCCTTTCGTACGCCGTGGTGCCGTAGATGCACTGCAGGCATTCCTTCCACAGCTCGCGGGCGAAATGGGGCATCGACGCTTCGACGACTTCGGTCACGGACTCCACGCGCTCGGCGACCCGGACCGCCACCGGAGGAAACTCGTCCAAGGAAAGCGGCGTCTCTTCGATCTCCAGCTCCGCGAATTCGCCCATCCGCTCCAAGCCGACGGTGCCGGTCACGCCGCGCTTCTTCAAGCATTGCAGTGCCTTGAATTGCAGCTCCGGATGCAGCTCGGTGCCCGTCAGCCAGGTCAAGATCTCTTCGTCCACGCCGGGATGCGTCAAGTACGCCGCGCGTTCGAGGGCGAGCAGCTGCTGGTCCGCGACGGGATGGTGCTTCATGACGTAGAGCACCTGCTGCACGTAATCCTCGTCGTAATCGTTCGGGCTTAAAGCTTGCTCGCGTATGGTATCTTCGTTTTCTTCGTCTTCTATGTAGGATGGATTGCCGTTTCCTTTGCCTTCGTACCCGGGAAAGGCGACGTCGAGCCAGTTGAGCAGGTTGCTCCACTCGTCGTAATGCCGTTTCTCCTCGCCCTGGCAATGCAGCAGGAACCGCAGAAGCTCCTTGGCTTCGCCGTACTGCTCCGATTCCAGCAGCCGGGTCAGCTGATTTTGGTATTGGTCGAGCATGTTCGGAAACAAATACACGTTCTCTCTATTTTCATCGGGGGTAGAATTGGACGTCGTAATAGAATCACCGCCTTGTATGCCGCGCTTCCGGCCGGCCTGATGTTCGGGTAGAGCTCGATTATAACATTCCCTGCCGCTCATTTCCATTTTGGCCGAAGCCGTTTTTTTTGAAACCCCGGCGGGCGATATTTTAGTAGAGTCGCGTCCGCAACCCGGTCCGGGCGGAGAATAAACATTTTCCTGTTGCAAAACGATGGTTCCCATGCTATGATATATTTCCTACGTGTCCCAGTAGCTCAGTTGGATAGAGCACACGCCTTCTAAGCGTGTTGTCGGGGGTTCGAATCCCTCCTGGGACGCCATTTCGTTATCTATGCGTCTGAATTAAATCGCAACGCCTCAATCCTTTGACACATTAGGATCGAGGCGTTTTTGTCATTCCTTCAGAGCTCGCCGGCTGCGCGATTTGCTCGCGGGCCGGAAGTCGATTATTAGCCGCGGCGGCCTAACACGTATGGATTCGGACAACTTTCTTCTCGAGCGCGGTCAACGTCGCCATAGTTCTTTGAATTGAAGATCAAGAACCTTCAGATCGGCCTTTAATGAACGCAACTCGTCCGCTAGATTCGAATGCGTCCCCGCGGAATGCATGTCCTTGATGACAAGCCACCTCTTTCTTGCGCAACTTTAGATACAAATTGTATCACAAAAAAGAGAATCCTCGGCCCCGTTTCATCAAAAAATGGATTCCGCTTCCGAGCACCGCGGCAGACGCTGCGGGCAGCAACCGGGGGAGTTACGGTTATTGCCCGAAAAAATAACGAGCTCGTTCATCGTGCCGCATGCCGCGGGCCGGGATTTTTTTCGTAATCGCGTTAGCAATCCGGACGGGCGCGTTTAAATAAATAGGGATCGCCGCACTATAAAGGAATACCGCATGAGTCCAATCATGCAAGCATGCTATTTTTCCGAAGGAGTGATCTCAGTATGACGCAACAATCCGCCAACCGTCCGACGTCGTTTCCGCCGCAGCACCAGAACCGGCAGCCCGGCCTGGAAAGCGACATGAATCCGCTCCCCCGGTTCCAGGCCGAAGGGTACAAGCCCGCCGGCAAGCTGGCCGGCAAAGCGGCGGTCATCACCGGCGGCGACAGCGGCATCGGCCGTGCCGTCGCGCTCATGTTCGCCAAGGAAGGCGCGGACGTCGCGATCGTGTACTTGGACGAGAACGACGACGCCGGCGAAGTGAAAGGCCTGATCGAAGATCTGGGACGCAAATGCGTGACGATCGCGGGCGACGTCGGCGATCCGGAGTTCTGCAAGGACGCGATCGAGAAAGCCGCCGACAAGCTCGGCGGGCTCGACATCGTCGTCAATAACGCCGCGGAACAGCACCCGAAGGATAAAATCGAACAGATTACCCCGCAGCAGCTGGAGCGGACGTTCAAAACAAACATCTTCGGCATGTTCTATATCACGCAGGCCGCCATGCCGCATCTGAAGGCCGGCTCGGCCATCGTCAACACGGCGTCGATCACGGCGTATCACGGCAGCCCGACGCTGCTCGATTACTCGTCCACCAAGGGCGCCATCGTCGCGTTCACGCGTTCGCTGGCGATGAACCTCGCCGCGCAGGGCATCCGGGTCAACGCCGTGGCGCCGGGGCCGATCTGGACGCCGCTCATCCCGTCGACGTTCGACGAGCAGCAGGTGGCCAAGTTCGGCGCCGATACCCCCATGAAGCGCGCCGGCCAGCCGGAAGAGCTGGCGCCGGCTTACGTGTACCTGGCGAGCGGCGACTCGTCCTACGTGAGCGGCCAAGTCATTCACGTGAACGGCGGCGAAATCGTCAACGGCTGACCGCGGCCGGCACCGGAAAAGCCGGGAACGCCCCATGCCTTGCGGCATGCGCGGACGTCCCCGGCTTTTGGGCGTTCAGATGCGCTTGAGCAGCCTGGCGATGGACCGGTCGGCTTCGCGCAGCACGCTGCGCTTGTCGACCGTCTTCACCTTGCCCCGCTCCACGACCAGCTTGCCGTCGACCCAGACGTACGAGACGCTGCCCCGCGACGCCGCGTAGACGATCCGGGAATACGGATCGGCGCCGTAGGACGGGAACGTGTGAAAATCCTCCAGATCGAGCAGCACCAGATCCGCCTTCTTCCCCGTCTCGATGCTGCCGATCAGATGATCCAGCCCGAGCGTCCGCGCCCCGCCGATCGTCGCCAGGCGCAGCACCTGCCGCGCCTTCATCGCCTCCGGCCCGAGGCGCACCTTGTGCAGCATCGCGGTCAGCCGCATCTCCTGGAACATGTCGAGCGTATTGTTGCACGGCGCGCCGTCGGCGCCGATGCCCATCTCGATGCCCTGCTCCAGCAGCTCCGGCACGAGCGCCACGCCCGACGCCAGCTTCAGATTCGAGCCCGGGCAATGGGTCATGCGCGTCCCCGTCTTCCGCAGAATCTCCCGTTCCTCGTCGTCCAGCCAGACGCAGTGGGCCAGAACCAGCCGCGGCGACGTCAGGCCGATATGGTCCAGATACGCGATATTGCGCATCCCCCGCTGGCTGCGGACGAGCTCGATCTCCTCCCGGTTCTCCGCGGCGTGCGTATGCACGAGCACGTTATGCCAAGCCGAGAGGTCCCGCACCTCCTTCAGCAGCCGCTCCGTGCACGAGACGACGAACCGCGGACAATACGCGTACTTCAGCCGGCCGTTGTCGAAGCCGTGCCATTTCTCGAGCAGCGCGGTGCTCTCGGCGATCGAGCGGTCCGTGTCCTCCCGCAGCCCCTTCGGCACGTCGCCGCCCGCGTCCATCATGACTTTGCCGGAAATCGCCCGTATGCCTCCCGCCGCCATCGCCTGGAACGCGAAGTCCGTATGGCTGACGGTTTCCATGTCCAGAATCGTCGTCGTCCCGCCGCGCAGCAGCTCGCCGATGCCGAGCATCGCGGAAAAATAGACCGACTCCTCGTCGTGGGCCGCTTCGAGCGGCCAGATTCGCGTCCGGAGCCAATCCATGAGCGCCATGTCGTCGGCTTGTCCGCGAAAGAGCGTCTGGCAAAGGTGGATATGCGTCTGGACGAACCCGGGCAGCAGCAGCTTGCCTTTCGCCTCCACGACGGTCGTCGCCGCCGGGTCGTGCGCCGGGAGCGGTCCGCCGACGGCCACCAGCTTATCGTCCTCGAACATGACATCGCCGGTAAGAATCTCGTCCCTGTCGTTCATCGTGACGATCGTCGCATCGCGCAATACAGTCGTTCCCATGGACAACCTTCGCCTCCTTCGCCTCAAGCCGCAAGCATCCCCGCCAGCTTGCTCAGATTGTAGCACGGAACCGCCGGAAATAAATTGAACATTCAAAAAAAAGAAACGGCTCGCGCCGCTTCCCGCCCGCGCGAACTCGTTTCCGTCAACCTGCTCCCCGGACCGCCCCGTCAGACCGCCTCTTCAGGACCAGTCCATCAGCCGCCGGATGTCGGCGCGCACGCCGGGATACGACAGCACTTGCTCCTTGAACGATTCCCGTTCGCCCCAATCCGTCTTCATCGTCGGCGTATCGAACAGCTCGTCCGTGACGTCGGCGTATGCCTGGTGCAGGCTGTTGTCGTACCAGTCGGCGTCCGGACGGGCGTCGTTCCGTACGACCGTGACCATGTCGTAGTCGTTGTCCCGCGAACGGCCGAAATACGCCAGCAGATCGGGATTGGGGGCATCGCTCGTCTGCACCTCCACCTCCGCGCAGTGCAAGCCGTCCCTGTCCGAGGCCCCCTTCACATGCGCTTCCGTCACGATCATTGCAAGCTCCCTTCGGGAAAAAGCCCCATCGTCGCGACGTGGCGCTTCGTTTCGTCGGTGCCGAGCTCGTAGAGCAGCCGGTAGATGTCCTCGAGCAGGCCGTCGGTGCCCGCGTTGATCTGCTTGTCGGACGCGGAACGGAACGGGCTGAGCGCGTACACGGACGCCTGCGCCTCGTCCATCGACGCGTATTCCTCGAGCAGCTCCTGCAGCCGGTTCAATTCTTCTTCGTTCGCGGTGATCGCCAGCTCGTAGCCGGTGACCGTCGGATCTTCCACGACCGACCCGGCCTGGACGGAGACGTAATAGGGTCTGCGGTCGTAATAGGATGCTTCATGCTCATTGGCCATGATGGACTACTCCCTCCTTCATATCGTTCTAGCATCCCCCGGGGGACAGACATTTTATCCATGCGCAGGGCATAACCATGCTAGTATCGCTGTTTTTAACCCTGCAGCAAGAAAGGAATGAGAACCATGTGTGGATTCACGGGCTGGATCGATTGGACCGCCGACCTGACGAAACAATCCATCATCCTGGAGAAAATGACCGGAACGCTGGCGAACCGCGGCCCGGACGCCTCCGGTACCTGGATCTCGCCGCATTGCGCGCTCGGCCATCGCAGGCTATCCGTCATCGATCCCGCGAACGGAGCGCAGCCGATGGTTCGCACGTCCGACGACGATACGTATGTCCTCGTCTATAACGGGGAGCTCTATAACGCGCCCGAGCTGAAACGGGAGCTCGAGGGCCGCGGCCGGCGCTTTACGACGACCTGCGACACCGAGGTGCTGCTGGTCGCTTATATGGAATGGGGACCGTCCTGCGTCGAACGGTTCAACGGCATCTTCGCCTTCGCGCTGTGGGACGCCCGGGAGGAGCAGCTGTTCATCGCCCGCGACCGGCTCGGCGTCAAGCCGTTCTTCTTCGCCCGCCAGCTCGGCCGGTTTATTTTCGGCTCGGAGCCGAAGGCGCTGCTCGCGCATCCCGAGGTCAAGCCGGAGGTCGGACCGGAGGGCTTGGCGGAAATCTTCATCAACGGCCCCGCGCGCACGCCCGGCGTCGGCGTCTACCGCGACATCTCGGAGCTGCTGCCGGGCCAATGCGCGACGGTGAACCGGGCGGGTCTGCATGTCTCGCATTATTGGAAGCTGCAAAGCCGGCCGCACGCCGAGAACGTCGAGCAGACCGCGCGGACCGTCGGCGATCTGCTGAAGGACACCGTCGAGCGTCAGCTCGTGTCCGACGTGCCGCTCTGCACGCTGCTGTCGGGCGGGCTCGACTCCAGCGCGCTCACGACGCTCGCGGTCAATTATTATAAGGAGACGGGGCAAGGCACGGTCCACACGTTCTCGGTCGATTACGTCGACAACGACAAGCATTTCAAATCCCACGCGTTCCAGCCGAATGCCGACGCGCCGTGGATCCAGCGGATGACCTCGCATCTCGGCACGATTCACCACGCGACGGTGGTCGATACGCCGGAGCTCGTCGGCGCGCTGCACGAAGCGATGACGGCGCGGGATATGCCCGGCATGGCCGACGTGGATTCCTCGCTCCTGCTCTTCTGCCGGGAAATCAAGAAGGAAGCGACCGTGGCGATCTCCGGCGAAGCGGCCGACGAAATCTTCGGCGGCTACCCGTGGTTCCACCGCGAGGACGCGCTGAACGCCGGCACGTTCCCCTGGTCGCTTGCCGCGGGCATGCGGGCGGAACTGCTCTCGCAGGACGTAGCGGCCTGGATCCGGCCGCTCGAATACATCGGCGACCGTTACCTCGACGCCGTCGCGGAGGTGCCGCATCTCCCGGGCGAAGACGCGCAGACGCGGAAAATGCGGCAAATGTCGTACCTCAACATCACCCGGTTCATGCCGACGCTGCTCGACCGCAAGGACCGGATGAGCATGGCGGTCGGTCTCGAGGTGCGCGTGCCGTTCTGCGACCATCGCCTCGTCGAGTACGTCTTCAACATTCCGTGGGAAATCAAGACGGCCGGCGACCGGGAGAAAGGCATTCTTCGCAAAGGGCTCGAAGGCGTGCTGCCGCACGACGTGCTGTACCGCAAGAAGAGCCCGTACCCGAAGACGCACAACCCGAACTACCTGAACGCCGTGCGCACGCGGCTGCTCGACGTCATTAACGAAAGCAACTCCCCGCTGCTGCCGCTCATCAACGTCAAAAAAATCCGCCAGCTCGCGGAATCCGAATCGGCCAGCTCCAATCTGCCGTGGTTCGGCCAGCTGATGTCCGGCCCGCAGCTGTTCGCCTACCTGCTCCAAATGGATATGTGGCTGCGCGACTATAAGGTCGTCATCCGGTAATGAAATGCAATAGGTCTGACAAAAAAGCCCCCGTCGCCGAGAAGCGCGAGTTTGACTCGCGAGCGCTTCCGTGCGAACGGGGGTTTTGCTTGAGAACGATCTTGCGAAATACTTGCTTGATACCTGCTTGCTGCATGTTGCTTGCCGTCCGGCCGATTGCTTGTTTCCTCAACGCGTTATTCCGCGCCCAGCCTCCGCAGCAGCGACGCCAGCGCGCGCCCGCGGTGGCTGATCGCCTGCTTCTCCTCTATGGACATCTCCGCCATGCCTTTTCCTTCGGCGGTCACCCAGAACAGCGGGTCGTAGCCGAATCCGCCGCCGCCCTTCGGCTCGTCCATGATCCAGCCCGGCACCTCGCCCTCGCTTTCCGTGAACGCGCCGGACTCCGGATCGTACAGCGCCAGCGCGCACACGAACCGCGCCTCGCTCAGCAGCTTCGCGCCGTCCGGCAGCCCCTCCGCCGCGGCGCCGCCGTCCGTGACGCGTTCCAGCTCCCGCAGCAGCTTCTCGTTGTTGCGGGCGTCCGTCGCGCCTTCGCCGGAATACCGGGCCGAATAGACGCCCGGCTCGCCGCCGAGCGCGCGCACCTCCAGCCCGGAGTCGTCCGCCATCACCGGCAGGTTCAGCGCTTCCGCCACCTCCCGCGCCTTCTTGCGCGCGTTCTCCGCGAACGTGGCGCCGTCCTCGACGACGTCCGGCAGGCCGGGATAATCGAACATGCTGACGACGTTCATGCCCAGTTTGCCGAAGGCATGCGCGAATTCCCGCACCTTCCCGGCGTTCTTCGTCGCGACGACGACCGTACCGCCCCGCTTCATACGCTGAGCGTCCCGATGCGCCTGCCCGCTTCGCCGAGCGCATCGCGCTGCTTCGCGATCAAGCCGGCGATTCCGGCTTCCGCGGAGGCGAGCAAGGCGTCCAGCTCCTCGCGCGAGAACGGCGACTCCTCGCCCGTGCCCTGCACCTCGACGAACTTGCGGGCGCCGGTCATGACGACGTTCATGTCGACCTTCGCCTTGGAATCTTCCTCGTAATTCAGGTCGAGCAGCGTACGCCCCCCGAGGACGCCGACGCTGACCGAAGCCAGGTAGTCCGTAATCGGGTATTTGGCGAAAGCATGGTTCTTATTCAGCTTGTCCACCGCGAGCGCGAGCGCGACGAACGCGCCGGTGATCGACGTCGTCCGCGTGCCGCCGTCCGCCTGGAGCACGTCGCAGTCCAGCGTGACCGTGCGTTCGCCGAGCGCGTGCAGGTCGACGACCGAGCGGAGCGCGCGGCCGATCAGCCGCTGGATTTCCATCGTGCGGCCCGTCAGCTTGCCTTTCGCGGATTCCCGCTGGTTGCGCACCTGCGTCGCGCGCGGCAGCATCGCGTATTCCGCCGTGATCCAGCCTTTGCCCTGCCCTTTCATGAATGGCGGCACCCGTTCTTCGATCGAGGCGGTGCACAGCACCTTCGTATCGCCGAACTCGATGAGCACGGAGCCTTCCGCGTATTTGTTGGGTTGCAGCGTAATCGTGACCGGGCGAAGCTCGTCCGCCTGCCGTCCGTCCAATCTCATAATCGTAATCCTCCTGTCGATGGGTCCAGACTATTTTACCAAATGCGATTGGGAAAAACATCTATCGCCTCCCCGAGCGGCAAAAAAAAATCCGCCCCGAAGGGCGGACCCGGTCGCTTGCCCGGCATCCGCCGGGCTTGACGATTACGATTTGAAGGCATTGACGTGCTCGGGACGGCTGACCGGCTCGCTGTAGGATTGGTTCATGGTGTCGACGAAGTCGGATTTGCCGTTCAGTTTGATCTGCACCTTGGACAGGCCGGTGTTCTCGGTCAGGGAGAGAATGACGGCCTGCAGCATTTCGGCCGGTTCCTGCGTGCCCGGCTGGAAGCTGTCGTCCTGCAGCTCGACCGTCACGACGTCCTTCGCCTTGGACACGTTCTTGACCACGACGTCCGGCGTCACGACCGCCCGAAGCGGCAGGTTGCCGATCGGCCCGCTGATCAGCTGCTCGATCGCCGTCTTGGCGCGGTTGTTGCTGCGGTTTACGAGCCGCGTGACCGGCACATAATAAGGTTCGTTGTCCGGCGAGAGCGCGGAGAAATAAATCGTCACGGGCGCCGAGGTGCTGTAGTCGACGCCGTCCGCGGCTTCGAGGTTGATGCCGACGGCCCGCGTCAGCGGCTCGTCGATCGGCATGCCGTCCTGCGGCATTTCCGCCAGCTCCTTGCCTTCCATCCAAATTTTCACGTTTTGCACGTCCGGCAGGCTTGTCAGCGTCCACGTGACGGCCTCGACGATCTTCCGTTCTTCCGTGGCGGTATAGTCGCCGAATTCCTTCGAGAAGTCGACGACGGCAAGCTTCTGGTCGGGAATCAGGTTGAGCTGCTTGATGGCCGTCCCTTTCGGAAGCACCGCGTTGAAGCCGTCCGGGAGTTCGCTCGCGTACGCGCTGCCCTCCACCATCATTTCGAGCGCTTTCTGGCCGGGCTTCTCGTCCTGGCCGAGCGCCGCCATGACCGTGACCGGGGCGAGCAGCCCGTTGCGGTCGCTTAAGTACAGCGTCATCTGCGATTGGTCGCCCTGCGCGGCGGTTTCCGAGCCCGGATCGACGTTCGCGCTGACGTTTTGCGTGCCGTTTTGCGGCGGATCGATGGATTCGCTGGCGGGCTGAGAGAACAGGCCGCAGCCGGTCGTCAAGATGGGCAGAGCCAAAGCTCCGGCGAGCGCTGCCCGGCGAAACAGGCGATAATGAGTCATGAACATTTCCTCCCCATTTTGGATACATAGCCGTTACGGCTTCGAACCTGCGGACATGACGCCCTTTTGGTACAAGTCCTGCTTTGTAGTACTATGTATACGAGCCCTCCCGACCGATTAGACCAGTTTTGTCCACGAAAATGAGACAAGGGGTGTACCGCCAATGACCAAATCCGAAACGTATTCATTGAACAGCGCCAAGATCGCCGAAGCCACGAAGGAATGGCTCACGAAGCGCGGCGTGACGACGCCGCAAATCGCCGAGCTCGTCCTGTTTCTGCAGAAAGACTACTACCCGGATTTGACGCAGCGGGAATGCGAGCAGTACGTCGAGGCCGTGCTCACCAAGCGCGAGGTGCAAAACGCCGTGCTGACCGGCATTCAACTCGACCTGCTGGCCGAAGAAGGCAAGCTGCTGTCCCCGCTGCAAGAAATGATCGAGAACGACGAAGGGCTCTACGGCTGCGACGAAGTGCTCGCGCTGTCCATCGTCAACGTGTACGGCAGCATCGGCTTCACGAACTTCGGCTACGTCGACAAGTTGAAGCCCGGCATCCTGAAGAAGCTGAACGACAAGCACGACGCGGCGTGCCATACGTTCCTGGACGACATCGTCGGCGCGATCGCCGCGTCCGCCAGCAGCCGCATCGCGCACCGCAAGCAAGCGGAGCGCGAAGGCGTGGTCGGCCCGCCGATCGACTGAAACCGGAGCGGCGCGCAACAAAAAGGACGAAGCGGCTTCAAGCCGCTTCGTCCTTTTCGTTTGATTACCCCTCGACCGCGTCGTATACGATCGCGGCCGCGTCCTTGCCCTGCCGGATGCAGTCCGGCAGGCCGACGCCTTCGAACGCCGCGCCCGCGATCCAGACGCCCGGCATTTCCGCGCGCAATTGCGCCCGCAGCCGCGCCGTCGCCTCGAGATGCCCCACGGGGTACTGCGGCATGGAGCGATGCAGCCGCGTGATCTCCGTGAACAGCGGCTCCGCCGTGATGCCGAGCACGCTCTTGATGTCGCGGCGCACCGCGTCCGTCAGCGCGCCGTCGGGCAGGTCGACGACCTCCTCGTCGCCCGCGCGGCCGACGTAGCAGCGCAGCAGCACCTTGTCGGACGGGCTGCTGTGCAGCCACTTGGCCGACGTCCACGTACACGCCGTGATCGTCATGCCTTCCGAGCGCGGCACGAGAAACCCGGAGCCGTCGAAATCGATGCCGATCGCCGCCTTGTCGAACGCCATGACGACGTTGGCGACCGACACGTAATCAATGCTCCGCAGCGCGTCCACCGGCAGGTGCGGCTCCAGCAGATCGGCCGCGTCGAACGCCGGCGCCGTGATGACGACGCCGTCCGCCGGCAGGATCTCGCCGTTGCTCAGCAGCACGTCGTACGGCGCCGCCTCCGGGCCGTCCGCTTCCCCGGGCTCGTTCTTCCGGAAGGCGACGGCTTTGCAGCCGAATCGGCTGTCGCAGCCGGCGAGCGCCTCCGTCAGCGCCTCCAGCATCGTCGCGAGGCCGTTCTGGAACGTCAGGAACATGCTGCCCTGCGCCCGCTTCGGCAGCCGGCCCGGCGCGGCCGGCGCCGCCGTTCCCTTGCCGCGGTTCGCCCGCGTTCCCCGGATGAGGCTGCCGTGCCGCCGCTCCGCTTCCCGGAATTGCGGGAACGTCGCCTGCAGGCTCAGCTTGTTCAAGTCGCCGGCGTAGATCCCGGCCAGCAGCGGCTCCGCGATCCGCTCCATCACTTCCGGGCCGACGCGCCGGCTCAGGAACGAACCGAGCGATTCGTCGCCCTCCGCCTTGCTCGCCGGAAGGACGAAATCGAGCATCGCCCGCGCCTTGCCGCCCCAGGACAGCAGCCCCGTCTTGGCGAACGGCATGATTTCCGTCGGCACGCCGAGCACGAGCCCCGGCGGCATCGGATGCAGTTTCCCGCGATGCACGATGTACGTTTTTTTCGCGGCCGGATTCGTCCCCGTCAGCTCGTTCCCGATGCCCAGGTCGAAGGCCAAGTCGATGATCGGCGTTTTCCGCGCCAGGAAGGAATCCGGGCCCTTCTCGATCACGAAGCCTTCCTTCCGCAGGGTATTGATTTTGCCGCCGATCCTCTCCGACGGGTCCACGACCGTAATATGCGCCTCGCGTCCTCGCAGCTCCGCTTCCTTCTTCAAATAAAAAGCGGAGGTGAGTCCGCTGATCCCGCCGCCGATGACGACGAATCGATCCAGCTTACCGTTGCTCCGCATGTGCGAGTCATCTCCTCTGTCCATGTAAATCCGCGTCCCGCCCGCGCCGGCGCGCTAGATAAACGCGCCCCGGCTCGCCTGTTCGACGCAGTCCGCCAGCGTCTCCATGTAGAGCGGGTCCGTGCCCAGCATGTCGATGCGGACGAGCCGAATGCCGAGCGCCTTCGCTTCCGCCCGCGCCTCGATGTCGAGGTCGTACAGCACCTCGAGATGCTCCGAGACGAAGCCGATCGGCGCCGACAGCACGCCCTTGTACCCGGCCTCCGCCGTTTCCTTCAGCGTCTCGAGGATGTCCGGGCCGAGCCACGGCTCGCGCGTCCGCCCCGCGCTCTGCCACGTGAACGCCCAATCCGGCGTGCCCGCGCCTTCCGCGACGCTGGCCGACGTGGCCAGCAGCTGCTCCTCGTACGGATCGCCGATCTCGCGGATGCGCGCCGGCAGGCTGTGTGCGCTGAACAGCACCTTAAGCGGCCCTTCGCCGCCCGTCTTCGCCTCCAGCTCCGCGTAAGCATCCTTCACGCGCTTCACGAGCGCCTCGATCAGCTTCGGATGCAGGTGGTAGCTCTCGACGGCCTCGAACGCGATCCCCTTCGCTTCCGCTTCCTCCCGCGCGCGCTGCATGTAGCTGCCGACGCTCATCGTGGAGAAATGCGGGGCCAGCACGATGCCGACCGCCTGCTTCACGCCGTTCTCGGCCATCGCCGCGACGCCGTCCTCGATGTACGGGCGCGCGTGCTTGAGCCCTTGGTACACGGCGTACCGGCCCGGCGCCGCTGCGTCGAGCGCCGCCTGCAGCCCGTCGGCCTGGCGGTTCGTGTTCTCCCGCAGCGGGAAGACCCCGCCGACGACCGCCTCGTAGCGCGCCGTCAGCTCCGCGAGCTGCTCCGGCGTCGGCGCGTGGCCGCGGCGGATATGCGTATAGTACTCCGCGATGCCGTCCATGCTCTCCGGCGTGCCGTACGACATGACGAGCACGCCGATTTTCGGATCAGCCATGACGGGCGACCTCCTTCGGTTTCGCGCCGAGCGCCGCGATCGCTTCCTCGGAATACGCGTGGACGTAGTCCGTCAGCTCGCGCAGCTTGTCGAGCGGCGCCTCGGGGAACAGCCCGTGGCCGAGGTTGAAGACGAATTTCGGCGCCTGGACGCCTTCGTCGATGATCGTCTTCGCTTGCTCGCGGATGACGTCCATCGGCGCCGTCAGCACGTACGGGTCGAGGTTGCCCTGCACCCCGAACGCGCCGCCCAGCCGGCGGCGGCCTTCCGCCACCGGCACGCGCCAGTCCAGCCCCACGATGTCGGCCCGCACGTCGCCGAGCGTCGCCAGCAGCTCGCCGGAGGCCACGCCCGGGAAATAAATCTTCGGCTGCGGCAGGTCGGACAGCTCGCGGAAGATCCGCTCGATCGTCGGCAGCACGTACGTCGCGAAGTCGCGCGGCGCCAGCGCCCCGACCCAGCTGTCGAACAGCTGGAGCGCCTTGCCGCCCGCCGCCATGTGCGCGCGCAAATACGCGATGGCCATGTCGCCGAGCTTGTCCATCAGCGAGAACCACAGCTCCGGCTCGGCATACATCATCGTCTTCGTCTTGATGTACGACTTGGACGGACGGCCTTCGATCAGGTAGCTCGCGATCGTGAACGGCGCGCCGGCGAACGTGATGAGCGGCACCTCCAGCTCGCGGACCAGGATGCGGATCGTCTCCAGCACGTGGGAGAGGTCGCCTTCGACGTCGATCGGCTTCAGCCGCGCGATGTCGTCCGCCGTCCGGATCGGATTGTGGATCACCGGCCCGACGTTCGCGACGATGTCGAAATCGATGCCGATGGAGGCGACGGGATTCATGATGTCGGAATAAAGAATCGCCGCGTCGACGCCCAGCTTCTTGACCGGCATCATCGTCACTTCCGCGGCGAGTTCGGGCTGCTTGCAGATTTCGAGCAGCGAGTAACGTTCTTTTATTTTACGGTAGTCGGGATCGTACCGTCCCGCTTGCCGCATATACCAAACGGGTAAGCGATCGACGTGTTCGCCCCGGCAAGCCCGGATGAATAAGTCGTTGTAGCCCATTGAAGTTCCCCATTTCTATCGTTTTCCCTACGTTTCCATTATGCCCTTTTTGCCAGGCCGTAACAACCGTCCCGCTCATGGGAACGATGACAATCGTATGACAATGTCAGGTTTGGGCCGCGCCGTTCTTGGACTTTCTCCCCGCTGTGGTATACTTGCCTTATAGCTTCGGAAGCGATAACGGCCGCAAATGAAGGAGAACGCAATGGAACAATGGAAGAAAAACCTTGCCGTCCTGTGGATCGGACAGTTTCTGGTCATGGGCGGCATGACGATGATCATGCCGTTCATGTCGCTCTATCTGCAAAGCCCCCGGATCGGCATGACCGACGAGCACGAGATCGCGACGTGGGCCGGCATCATTTTCGCGGGAAACTTCGTCACCGCCTTCCTCTTCCAGCCGCTGTGGGGCAAGCTGTCGGACAAGTACGGCCGGAAAATGATGCTGCTCCGCTCGGGCTTCGGCATGGCGATCGTCATGGCGCTGATGGGCTTCGCCACGTCGCCGTGGCATCTGCTCCTGCTCCGGATGGTGAACGGGACGATCTCCGGGTTTAACCCGGCGGCCGTCTCGCTCGTCTCCATCAACACGCCCAAGGAGAAAATGGGCTTCGCCATGGGGACGCTGCAGTCCGGCGGCATCGCGGGGACGATTCTCGGCCCGTTCCTCGGCGGGCTGCTCGCGGACGCGGTCGGCTACCGGCCGATCTTCTACCTGACCGGCATCTCGCTGTTCGCCGCCTCGACGCTCGCCTACTTCGTCGTGAAGGAGCGGTTCGACCGCGCCCAAGCGGCCGCGAAGCCGGCCGTGTCCATCATCGCCGGCTTCAAGCAGCTGAGCGGCGTGCCCCAGCTCTCGGCGCTGTTCGCCGTGACGTTCCTGCTGCAGTTCGCGATGATCGGCCCGAACCCGCTCATGCCGCTGTACGTCCAGCGTCTGCACGGCACGGACGTCAACCTCGCCTTCTGGGCGGGCTTCGTCAGCTCCGCCGCCGGCATCACGAACATGGTCGCCGCGCCGCTCCTCGGGCGGCTGAGCGACCGGATCGGCCAAGCGAAGGTGCTCGGCATCTCGCTCGTCGGCGCCGCCGCCATGTTCGTCCCGCAGGCGTTCGCGGCCACGGTCTGGCAGCTGCTGCTCTTCCGGCTGCTGCAGGGCTGCTTCCTCGGCGGGCTCATCCCGTCCGTCAACGCGCTGGTGCGCCGCTTTACGCCGGACGGCATGGAAGGCCGCGCCTTCAGCCTGAACAGCAGCATGCTTTCGCTCGGCAACATGATCGGCCCGATCGTCGGCGGGGTCATCTCCGGCTGGACGGGCATCGGCGGCGTATTCCTGATCTCCGCCGTCCTGTTTCTGATCAACGCCGCCTGGGTCCGCAAGACGCTGGTGGCGAAGCGGCCAGCCTCGCGCGAGGCCTAGCCGGAGCGGCGCGCGGCATGCGCCGGCGCCCAAGCATCGCAAAGAGTGCCGGGCCTTCCCTCGGGAAGATCCGGCACTCTTTGTCGTGCTGGCGCGCTTATTCCGTTGCGCCGTCTCTCGTCCGGCCGCCGCGCAGCTACTTGATCCGGGCGATCGCGAGGCCGTCGTACGCCGGCAGCAGCGTGCCCGTCAGCCGCTCGTCGCGGACCATCGTCTCGTTGAAGCCGCGCATCGCGAGCACCGAAGGCCCGTTCTTCTCCGGATCGGCCGTGCGGCCGTGCAGCAGCGCGTTGTCGCCCGTGATGACGGCGCCCGGATTACCGAGCTTGATCGCCCATTCCAGGTACTCCGGATAGCTCTCCTTGTCCGCGTCGATGAAGAAGAAGTCGAACTTGCGCCCTGTCTTCTCCAGCTCCGCGAGGCTCGCCTTGGCGTCCCCGACGATGTATTCCGCGCGGCCGCCGAGGCCGGCCGCCTCGAGATTGGCCCGGGCGGTGTCCGCGTAGCCCTGCACGAGCTCGAGCGACGTCAGCTTGCCGCCCTCCCGCAGTCCCCGCGCCAAGCAGATGCCGCTGTAGCCGCCGAGCGCGCCGATCTCGAGCACGTTCTCCGCCCCCGACATCGCGACGAGCATCGTCAGCAGCCGGCCGTAGCCGGACGCGATCGAAATTTGGGGCATCCCCTGCGCTTCGATGGCCTTGTGCACGCGCGCCAGATCGGCGTCCTCGCCCAGCAGACCGTCCACGTACCGTTCCGCCGCTTCTTGTTCCGTCGACATTTCCATCTCTCCTCTCGCCGTATCCCGGGTTCGCGATTGTATTTAAATGCCATGATGTCCTATACTTGATTGTAAGATTTTCGAGGATCGAAAACAAGCAAAAGCAAGACGGAGGATACGGACATATGGATAACCTGCAGCTGATCGCCACGGCCCCGATGGGACTCGAGGCGGTCGTTTCGCGCGAATTGACGGAGCTTGGCTACACCGACCAGAAGGTCGAGAACGGCCGGGTCGTTTTCAAAGGAGGGCCGGCGGACATCTGCCGGGCCAATCTATGGCTGCGGACGTCGGACCGCGTGCTGATCAAGATGGCGGAATACCCGGCCGCGACGTTCGAGGAATTGTTCGAAGGGGCGAAAGCGATCGATTGGCCGGCCTGGATTCCGGAGAACGGGGAGTTTCCCGTGGAGGGACGCTCGCACAAATCGCAGCTGAGCAGCGTGCCGGCCTGCCAGAGCATCGTCAAGAAAGCCGTCGTCGAGAAAATGAAGACCGTCTACGGCACGGAGTGGTTCGCGGAGGACGGCGCGCGGTTCGTCATCGAGGTCTGGCTGCTGAACGACGTCGCCATGATCACGCTCGACACGACCGGCCCGGGGCTGCACAAGCGCGGTTACCGCAAGCTCGTCACGGAAGCGCCGCTTAAGGAAACGATGGCGGCGGCCATGGTGCTGCTGAGCCGGTGGCGGCCCGAGCGTCCGCTCTACGATCCGTTCTGCGGCTCGGGCACGATACCGATCGAAGCGGCGATGATCGGGTGGAACATCGCGCCGGGGCTGCGGCGGACGTTCAACAGCGAAGGCTGGCCGCTCGTGCCGGACGAGCTGTGGGAGCGGGCGCGGGAGGAAGCGTTCGACGCCGTCCGGGACGACATCCCGCTGCAGATCGCGGGCTCGGACATCGACCCGGCCGCGCTCGACGTGGCGGCCGCGGCCGTGAAGAAGGCCGGCTTCGCGAACGACATCAAGCTGACGCAAATGCCGGTGTCGCGGATCAAGCCGGACGGCGACTACGGCTGCATCGTGACGAACCCGCCGTACGGCTCCCGCCTCGGCGACGAGAACGACGCGGAGAAGGCCGTCCGGCAGCTCGGGCTCAGCATGCTCTACCTGCCGACCTGGTCGACGTTCGCCCTGACCCAGTCGCGCACGTTCGAGGAAACGATCGGACGCAAGGCGGACAAGCGCCGCAAGCTGTTCAACGGGCGGATCGAATGCACGTATTACCAGTTCTTCGGGCCATTGCCGCCGCGCGACAAGGCTTGACGCCGGCCTCGGCTTTGTTTCCGATGCCGAGCGCGATTATAATGGGGGAAGATTATTGCGTTTTCGTAAATCCGCGAACGCGCGACCGAAAGGATCCTTTCCCATGACCTTACCGGATCTCACCTTGAAACGGCGCCGTCTGCGGGCGCCGTTTCGCATGGTTACGGCGCTGCCGAGCCTTGGCCTGCCGCTCTTCGTGCTCGTCATGCTGTTCAAGCTGGCGCTGTTCGACCGCCTTGTGCACGTCCCGTACATGGCGATGAACGCGGATGACCGGCTGGTCGCCGTCGGCACGCTGGCGCTGCTGGCGTTCTGGACGCTTTGGCTGCCGCGACGCGGCCGGCTGCTCGCGCTCATCGCGCTCGACGTCCTGCTGACGGCGCTCGTCTACGCCGACCTGCTCTATTTCCGCTACTTCCAAGACCTCATCACGATTCCCGTTCTGCTGCAGGCCGGCCAGGTCGGCGAGCTCGGCGCCAGCATCCACGCGCTGCTGTCTCCGAGGGATCTCTGGTTCGCCGCCGACTGGGCCGCGCTGCTGCCGCTCGGCATCGCGCTGCTCGCCTCGAAGCGGCTGCGGGGCGCGCTCGCGGGACGGCCGGCCGCCGCATCCCGCGGCCCGGGCCGCGCAAGGCGCGCCGCGAT
>NZ_JAGGDJ010000109.1 GCF_017652985.1 Paenibacillus artemisiicola | reverse complement strand
CTGCCCGCGCTCTACAGCGAAACGGCCCTGCCGCTGATGCTCGGCACGGCCGTCTTTCCGCCCGGATGAATGCGGCGCGCGTGCTTGCCGCGCCGCATCCCCATCCGGGCCGTTATTGTCGTGCCGCCAACGCGAACGCGCTTCTGCCGAGCGCCCGTGTCAACGCGCCGTCGCGCTCACCGGCCGATCCGCGCGAACTGCGTCTCCAGCAGCTCGCGCCAGCGCCGCTGCCAGCGCCGCAAGTCGAACGCCTGCGCCGTCCGGCGGGCGTCCGCGCCGTACGCCCCCCGCAGCGCGGGGTCCGCGAGCAGCTCGCGGACGGCGGCGGCGAGCGCGTCGACCGTCGGCGGTACGAGCCGGCCGTTGTAGCCGTCCGTGACGAGATCGTTCAAGCCGCCGACGTTCGTGGCGACGACCGCCCGGCCGCAGCTCATCGCCTCCAGGCAAGACAGCGAGGTGCCCTCGGAATAAACGGTCGGAATGACGACGACGTCGGCCGCGAGGTACGCATCCCGCACCTCCTCGAACGCGTAGGTGCGCTGCTCGACGCGCGCCTGCTCGGGATGCGTCGCCAGCCACTCGCGAAAAGCGACCGCGACCGGCGTCTGTTCCACCAGCTCGCCGGCGAATTCCACCGTGAGCTCGGGGAACTCCGCCAGCAGCAGGTCCGCCAGGAGCATCATCGGCACGATGCCGCGCTCGTAGCTGAGCCGCCGCGGGAACAGCAAACGCAGCTTCTCGTCCGGCGGTCCGGCCGAAGCCTCCGCATCCGGATCGCCGCCGGAGACCGCATTTAAGCGCTCGGCGGTAATGCCGCCACCAGTCTTTTCACTCCTATTGTCCGCGCTCGTATCGCCCGCACTCGTATCGCCCGCACTCGTATCGCCCGCACTCGTATCACCCGCACTCGTATCGTCCGCACTCGTATCGCCCGCACCCGTATCACCCGCACTCGTATCGCCCGCACCCGTATCGCCCGCACCCGTATCGCCCGCACCCGTATCACCCGCACCCGTATCGCCCGCACCCGTACCGCCCGCACTCGTATCGCCCGCACCCGTATCGCCCGCACCCGTATCACCCGCACCCGTATCGCCCGCACCCGTAACGCCCGCCTCCGTATCGCCCGCATCCGTCGCATCGCCATCCGCCTCTGTCCCCGCCGCGGCTGCCGTCCCCTCGTCCGCCCCGGCGAACCATGCCGTATCCACCGCGTTCGGCAGCAGCACGAGTTTCTCCGGGTCGTCGAACGTGCAGACGGCGCGGCAGTACGTCTGGAAGTGGGAGTCCACCGACACCAGCCGGTCGAGCCCGTTCAGGGCGAGCTGGATCATGTCGGCGACGCCGGCTTTGACGTTGCCGCCGAATTCGGGCCAATCCCAGTTAATGCCGTGGCAGATGCCGATGCTGCCGGGCCGGTAGGCGATCGGATGCCAAATGCAGCTGGCGTAGACGATCAGCCCCTCGGCGTCCGCGGCCATCCGGTCGAACGCGCCGGCGATGTCGTTCAGGTCGTACGGATAGCCCCGCACGCGGGTGCCCTCGTAGACCGTGTCGAACGCCCGGTAGTAGGAGAGCTGGTGCACGACGGCCTGCCAGCCGCTCGCCCGCACCGCCGCGCACAGCTCGTGCATGTACCGTTCCAGCCCGCCGCCGAAGGGGCGCGAGAGGGCGTCGTGCTCCGCGTAGGCATTCAAGTAGCTGTGCGTCAGTATCGTCACCGTTCTCACGCGCGCGCCTCCTCTTCCTCCCGCCAGCGGACAAGCCGCGGATTGGGATCCAAAATCGACGCGTACTGCGCCAGGCTGCCCCATTTGCCTTCGGGGTCGAGCCGCATGTAGCGCTCGTACTTGGCCCGCCGCGCGGCTTCGTCGCCGGCCCAGCCGTAGTGCTTCACCCGCAGCTCGGATTGGAAGCCCGGCAGGGCGGAGCAGGCGAGCGGCAGCCGCGGCACGTGGTGGTCCCAGTCGGGGTACGCGTAGGCGTAGAGCGGCATGTAGCGGACGAGCATCATCGTATGCCGCTTGTGCAGCTGCCACAGCTCGTCGTCCCGGTAGTACGCCAGCGAGCCCCAGAAGTCATACATCCGGAACGCGATCCAGTCGTACCGGTCCTGGTCGATGAGCGCCCGTATGGCCGTCTTCGCCTTCCGTTCGAAAAATTCGTCCGCATCGATCGACAGCAGCCAGTCCGGCTCCGTCTTGACGGCCTCCTGCCAGAGCAGCTGCCGCAGCAGCCCTTCGCGGCCGAACAGCGGCTCCGACAGTCGGACGAGCCGGACCACCTTCGGGAACGAGCGGCAAATGTCCGGCGTCCCGTCCTCGCTGGCGTCGTCCACGATCACGATCTCGTCCACGACCTCCGACAGGTCCGCGAGCGCCGCTTCGAGATAGCGGCCGGCCTCGTTGCGGACCTGCATCATGGCGGTCAGCTTGTTGCCGCTTGCCTTGCGCGGCGCGATCGTCCCGCTCATGCGTACACCCCCTCCGCCATGCGGCGCGCCTTCGCGCGGACGGAAGCGAGCTCCGCGACGTGCTGCAGCGGCTCGGGACCGGTCATGGCGGCGCGCAGGAACGCGCGTACCGCTTCGCCCCGCCGGCCTTCGGCGGCATGCGCGCGCCCCGCGAGCACCTCCCGCCGCAGCCGCTCCTTCGCCGTGCGCGGCGGAGGGAGCAGGGCAAGCGCCGCGCCGGGCCGGCCGCCGCGCTCGTGCGTCTCGAGCAGCAGCGCCGCGGCGCGCGCGCGGAGGGCTTCCGCGGAC
>NZ_JAGGDJ010000108.1 GCF_017652985.1 Paenibacillus artemisiicola | reverse complement strand
GGGCATTATTTTGGTATTTGGACAACGAAGGATAACATTGTTAGAAAGATGATCCAACTCAATCAATCAGAAGATTTAATTCATCTTGTTACTGGAGTAAGTTTAGAGAGAATTCGGTCTCTACGCTAACGGGACATGATAGCGCAATTATGACACGATGGCAGCCGGCAGAACGATCGGCTGCCGTCCTCTTTGTGCTAAACATTCCTGTTAAGGCTAAGAAATCACCTTTGCCAAAAAAGGAGCGCCTCGGTATGATGGGTTTCCACAACACATCAAGGAGGCGCTCCTATCATGAAGTTTAAACAATCAGAAGTACAAAATCAACGTATCGAACGAATTACTACCTTGCATCTCATTGTAGGGATCGACATGGCAAAGGAAACTCATGTGGCACAGGCTACAAATTATCGTGGGATTGTACTGACGAATCGGCATCTTTCATTCAGCAATACCATTGAGGGGTTTGAAAAGCTGCAGCGGTGGATGGAAGGTATTCAGCAAAAGCACCGTTTAGGCCAGGTAATCATAGGCATGGAGCCGACAGGCCACTATTGGTGGAACCTAGCCAACTGGCTTACACATAAAGGATTGCAAGTGGTCTTAGTTAATCCAGCAACGACAAAACGCAATAAAGAAAACCGTGACAACTGCCAATCGAAGAGTGACCCAAAAGATGCGCTTGTCATTGCAGATGTAGTAAGCCGAGGCTACTACTATGAACATACGAAACAGACTCAAGTATTTCAACGCATGAGAACACTGATGAGCGATCGGGAGTTTTGGGTTGCTAATAGCGTCCGGTTACAAAATCGCATTATTCGGTGGCTAGATATCCGATTTCCTGAGTACAGTTCGGTATTTAAGGATTGGACCGTTAAACGTTCAATGGCTACTCTGAAGGAATTCCCTGCGCCCTTAGCAGGTGTAGGTGACATTAGGCAGTACGCACATGGACGTCAGTTACTGCGCAAAGCCGGTCTGAATTTGGCTGAAAGCACATCGGGGAAGAGGAAAGGTCAGATCGTTGTCTCCAAACGAGGGGACTCCAGTTTAAGAAAATATCTGTATTTAGCGACAATCCAGCTCATTGGAATTAATCCGGTCTTTCAAGAATTACATCGACACAATGTTCAAGTAAAGCACAAAAGCAACAGTCTGTCTTTAAACTCGTGGGTAAAGTAGCGCGAATTTTGATCGGTATGGTCCAGCGTGTAGAAACATTCTCTCCCGAAAAGGCCAGCCATCTCGTTTCACAAGCAGCATAGGGCATTGATCGATCACGTATATTGACTCATTCGCGGGATTTTGAAAAAGAAAGCACGGAGAACCGAGTTACTGCCCGAAAAGGGCTCAGACCCGTCCGCTAAACGCAATCGGTCTCCACACCTTGGATAAGTTTGACGATGGAATGTGAGGGCCTAGACCCGTCGAGCCATGGGATGGTAAACACCAGGGCACTTGTGGAGTTTGCGTGCAGTAGAGTTAGGCAGAAAGGAATGGCTGAATTCCTTTGTTCCCGCATACCCAGTTACTGGGCTAACGGCATCATAGCTTTCTCCACCTCCATATCTATTTCAAGGTGATGAAATCCTGCGAATGAGTGAGTATATGTGAGATAAACCCTAAAAACCGAGGGACGGGCAGTATAGTTCTAATTTTAAATATGAACAAAGGTTTCAATAAGTTTCACTTTTTGGAAATGATCAACTTTATTATTATACTGAGGAGGTTCAAATTGGAGGTAACTTAATGATCGAAAGAATCATATTAATTTCATCACTTACATTGATTATTCACGCAGCGGAGACACTTTCCTATGCTGTAAGAATGGCTGGTATTCGAACAGGGAAATTAGCTATAGCTCTCTCGTTGACGGGAATGATTGTACTTGTTTCAAGAACGTCCAATATTGCACAGGGTACAATGACTGGAAAAATAGTGGACCTTGCCAAAAAACATTCCGGAATACACTTAATTGACTATTTCCGAATAATTCTGATGGCGGCTTCAATCGGTACACTTTTAGCAATAGCATTATTTCCTTCATTTGTGGCACTCTCTAGTCGTATGGTTTCTCATTTAGAACAGGCTGGTTCGATTCCAAGAATGGCAAAGAAATTATTCAGATCTAACCTGCTCTTAAACTTCTTTTATTACTTACGAATGCCGAAATGGGAAATGGCTAGAAGGCTTCGGGACAACGGGATGCCAAAACGATTTATGCTTATGAACTGTTGTGTGACGGCAATCTATACGGTAGGTGTCTTAGCTGCGTTATATGCTTCTTATTTGCCTGGAAACTTCAGTACAGGAGCCTCTCAAGCATCCGGTTTAATAAACGGATTGGCAACAATCATGTTGACTTTGTTGATTGATCCACATGTGGCATTACTGACAGATAAAGTACTTCGCAAAGAGGCGAAATTAGCTTCAATTAACAGAGTCTTTGGTGCATTGATGTTTTCAAGATTTTGTGGAACTTTATTGGCACAAATAATCTTATTGCCTGCGGCATACTGGATAAAGTCAATTGTTCCATACCTATAATCCGGATGTCTTAATGGGATGATCGAAGAGTTTGAGCATATCAATTCATTGTGTAAGCTTTTATCTTTGAACAAATAATTGCTTAAGCTCCCTCAGAGAATAAAGGTTTTCTCGCGAATGCTCGCTCATTCGCAGAATTTCATATGCATGAATCAATAGGAGTTTCAAGAATTACATGAGAGGGGCTAAGCTGCTCCGTTTGAGGGCATGCGGG
>NZ_JAGGDJ010000107.1 GCF_017652985.1 Paenibacillus artemisiicola | reverse complement strand
CCGTTCGCCTTGCCGCCGCCCTGCCAATTGCCGCGCTGGCCGCCGCCTTGACCGCCTTGGACCTGGGCGCCGTCGCCCCCTTGCGGACGCTGGCCGCCCCGGCCGCCGCCGAACGACGGCATGTCGGCCGGCGACGTCGTCGACTTCTGTACGACGATCGCGTCGCCGGACACGCTGACCACCTTGGCGAAATAATCGGCCGTCCGGTCCGGCTGCTGCGAACCGTTCGCGCCGCCGTCCGCGCCTTGCGCCGCGGCTTGTCCCGCGTCCGCCCCGTTCGCCGCCTGCCCGGCACCCCCGGATTGCGAATCGTCCTTGGCGCCGCATCCCGACAGCATGACCGAGATCAGCATCGCGGCCGCCATTAATTTTAGGCTTGAGCGTTCCATAACGTGGGCTTCCACCTCTTTCATGTATCGTCTATCGCCATTCACATTAGCAAAGCTACATGAAATCCGTGTGAAGAGCGCGTTCGCGAACGGACGGCCGGCGGCATGACGGCACGCAAAAAAACCGGCGGGGAACGGTCGTCCCTGCCGGTTCTTGCGCGCTGCGGAAGCTGCGTATTACACGATGGTATATTCGGGATGCGCCTTGTCGAAATGCGGGTTCTCGCCGCATACCATCAAGCCCATGCCCCAGTCGAAGTGTTCCTTGGTCATCGGGAAATCCGTCGCGCTGCGGTATTGGAACAGCACGTTGCGGCGGTTCCGCTCGCTGCGGTTCTGCGGGGAGCCGTGAATCGTCAGGTAGTTGAAGAACAGCACGTCGCCCGCTTCCGCGATGCACGGCAAGCCTTCGGATACCGGATATTCCTTCGCGTTCAAGTAATGGCGGCCGACATGCGACAGCGGTCCTTGCTTGTGCGAGCCCGGAATGACGTGCAGGCAGCCGTTCTCGATGTTCGCGTCGTCCAGGTGCACGCTCGCCGCCAGCATCGTGTTCTTCTCGTGCGGGAAGTACGGGTAGTCCTGGTGCATCGGGAACGCGGCGCCGTTTTCCGGCGGCTTCACGAGCATCTTGGAGTGGTGCAGCTGCACGTTCGGCCCGATCAGCTGCGACAGCACGGCCGTCATGTTCGGATGAACGAGCGCGCGCAGGAACGAAGCGTCATGGTAATGCACGTCGTGGAAGCCTTTCAGCACGAGCTTCTTCAGCTCTTCCGGCGGGAGAAAATCGCCCTGCCACTGCGCGTTGTGGTCGCGGTTCGCTTTCGCCGCGCGATCGATGATGCTGCCGACGGCGCGCCGCATCTCCTCGACTTCCTGTTGATTGAATACGCCCTTGACGAGCAGGTAACCCTCTTCATTGTAAAAATCGACGTCTTGTGGTTTAATCATCCTCATAGCCTCCTGAGATCGAAATCGCTTTCCTATGGCTTTATTGTAGCGAATTCAAGGCTTTTCGATCTTTAGCGGGAGAAGCCATGTTTTTGTCTTTTGAGGACAATATTTTAGGCGAAAGGATGCGCGCTTGCGATGTACTTATGGAACGAAACCGATATCTGGCTGAATCAGTTCGCGCTGCGGCCCCGCACGGACGACGCCGTGTTCACCGTCCACTACTGGGGCGTGAGCGAGCATCTCATGTCCAACTTCCTGCACAAGCATTCGTTCTTCGAGATCTGCTACGTGCTCGGGGGGCGAGGCACGTACCTCGACGACGGCACGCTGTACCCGCTGTCCAAGGGGACGCTGTTCTGCTCCCGGCCGGGCATCACGCACTATATCGAATGCGAACCGGAGCTCGCGATCCTGTTCGTCGCCTTCGAGCTCGAAGAGAGCGAAAGCTCGGAATCGGCAAGGTCGGCGTTCCAGGCGCTGGCCGCGGCGGAGACGGTCGTCGTCCAGGACGGCGACGAGCTGGCCGCCGCCCAGCTGTGGCGCGCCCTGCTCCGCCGTTCCGGCGAGCGCGCGTCGCTGCCGGAATCGGTGCTGACGCCGCTCGCCGCGTCCCTGCTGCAGTCGCTGCCCTCCGTCTTCGCGAAGCCGGCCCAGCCGGAACGGACCGCGCCGCGCCGCAGCGCCTCCGCCCTGCTGAAGCAGGCGAAGCTGTTCATCACCGACAACCTGAGCGACGAGGATCTCTCGCTCGAGAAGGTCGCGGCGCAGGTCAGCATTTCGCCCCGGCATCTGTCGCGGCTGTTCGCCTCCGGCGTGCACGAATCGTACACGCTGTACGTGCGCAAGCAGCGGATCCGCCGGGCGGCCGAGCTGCTGCGGTACACCGACCGCTCGATCAAGGAGATCGCGGAAGCGACGGGCTTCGGCTCCGTGCATTATTTCACGCGGACGTTCAGCGACCTGATGAACGTGCCGCCGGGCCGGTTCCGCGAGGACGCGCGGCTTCATGATTGAGCCGGGACGCGAGAATTAGGCGGCGCGGGCTCGGGGCCGCGCGGACGGGAAGTCATGGCGCAGGGACTCCGGATCGGCAGCGACAAGACGGAGCTACGTAATACGCGCCGGCATGACGATATAGCTGCGCTTTACGCATGCGAGGGGCTGGGTTCGAGCGCGGGATTCAGGGCAGCTTGCGGTGCGCAACGGCGCTCGAACGGCTCGCACGGGACGAGCGAGGCATCTGCATGGACACCCGGCAGCTTCGTCATACTTGGGCGGCGCCTCCGTCCGGACACACGTTCCGCTATTTCGGCCAATCCGCCTATTTCGCCAAACGAGCGGCCACACGTTCCGCTATTTGGTCCCGCAGCCTGCATTTCAGCGACTTGCGAGCACAATAGCTGCATCTGTGCAACTAGAATAAAAAGTGGACACATCGTTAAGAAAAACAAGATAATCAACTTAACGAAAGCGAGGTGTCCCACGGTGGGGGAACAACGGCAACGGTACAACGAAGAGTTTAAAAAGCAAACGGTC
>NZ_JAGGDJ010000106.1 GCF_017652985.1 Paenibacillus artemisiicola | reverse complement strand
CGCCGCGCGGGGCGCGGCCGGCGGCGGAGCGGGAGGCGCGGCCGCCGGCGATTTTGCCGCGGGCGACAAGGTGTCCCATGGCAAATGGGGCATCGGCACGGTCGTGTCCGTCCGCGGGACGGGGAGCGACAAGGAGCTTCAGATCGCGTTCCCGGCTCCGGTGGGACTGAAGAAGCTGCTGGCCAGCTTCGCGCCGATCACGAAGCAGTATCGAGGATGAGAGGGAGGACGTCAATGACGATCGCGATGGACCCGGGACAAAACGCCGATCCGGCAAAGCTGGCGCGCATGCGCGAGCTGGTCGATCAGCTCGCGCTCCACAACCATAGTTATTACACGCTCGATCGGCCGACGATCAGCGACAAGGAATACGACGCGCTCTACGATGAGCTCGTCCAGCTGGAGCAGCTTACCGGCACGGTGGACCCGGATTCGCCGACGCAGCGCGTGGGCGGCGAGATATTGAAAGGCTTCGAGCCTCACCGCCACCTGTCTCGGTTATGGAGCCTCGACAAGGCGCAGGACGCCGAGGATCTGATTGCCTGGAACGCGCGCGTGCGCAAAGCGATCGCGGATTACAACGCCAAGAATCCGGAAGCGGAGCCGCTGCCCGAACCGAGCTATGTCGTCGAGCTGAAGTTCGACGGCCTCACGCTGAACCTGACCTATGACGGCGGCAAGCTCGTGCAGGCGTCCACGCGCGGCAACGGAGTCGTCGGAGAAGGCATTCTGGCGCAGGTCAAGACGATCCGTTCCATCCCGCTCGTCATCCCGTATGCCGGTCTGATCGAGGTGCAGGGCGAAGGCATCATGAACCTGTCGGTGCTGGAGGCCTACAACCGGACGGCGGCGGAGCCGCTCAAGAACGCGCGCAACGCCGCCGCCGGCGCGCTGCGCAACCAGAACCCGCGAATCACCGCGGAACGGAAGCTGAACGCGTTCTTCTATAATGTCGGCTACGCGCAGGGCCTCTCGTTCGAGACCCATCAAGAGATGATTCGGTTTCTAAAGGATAACCGCTTTAAGATCAACGCGTACACGACCTACTGTTCGACGATCGAAGAGGTGCAGGCGGAGCTGGAGCGGGTAGCCGAAGGCCGCCGCGAACATGACTTCCTGATCGACGGCGCCGTCGTGAAGCTGACGGATATGCGCACGCGCGAGACGCTGGGCTACACCGACAAATTCCCGCGCTGGGCGGTCGCCTACAAGTTCGAGGCCGAGGAGACGACGACGGTGCTGGAATCCGTCTCGTGGGAGGTCGGCCGCACGGGCAAAATCACGCCGGTGGCGCGGGTGGAGCCCGTCGATCTCGCCGGCGTGACGGTCCAAAACTGCACGCTCAACAACATCGGCGACATCGAACGCAAGAATCTCAAGTTCGCGCTCGGGACGCATGTCTTCATTCGCCGTTCCAACGACGTCATTCCGGAGATATTGGGCAAAGCGGACGACGAGCCGGGCGGGGAAATCGTCGCGCCGACGACGTGCCCGTCCTGCGGCACTCCGCTCGAGCTTCGGGGGGCGCACCTGTTCTGCGGCAACAAGCGGGGCTGCCGGCCGCAGACGGTCGGCCGCATCACGCACTTCTCCTCGCGCGACGCGATGGATATCGAATCCTTCAGCATCATGACGGCGGAGCAGCTGTTCGATGAATGCGAGGTGCGCGATCCGGCGGATCTGTACGAGCTGACGTACGATGACTTGATCGGGCTCGACCGCTTCGGCGACCGCAAGGCCCGCAAGCTGCTCGAGGCGCTGGAGAAGTCCAAGGACCGCGATTTGGCCGCGTTCCTGTTCGCGCTCGGCATCCCGAACACGGGCAAGGCGACGACGAAAATGCTCGCGGACCATTTCGGCAGCCTGGCCGGCGTCCGCGCCGCGGAGATCGAGGAGCTGGTAGGCTTGCCCGACGTCGGCGGCATCGTGGCCGAGAGCATCTATACTTATTTCCGGGACCCCGTCGTATCGGAAAGTCTCGACCGGATGCTGGCGCTCGGGGTTAAAGCGCAAGGCGAGCAAGCGGCGCCGGCGCGGACCGACAGCGTGTTCAGCGGCAAGACCGTCGTGCTGACGGGCACCTTGTCCGCCATGACGCGCGACGAAGCGGCGAAGAAGCTCGAAGCGCTGGGCGCCAAGATCAGCGGCAGCGTCTCGAAGAAGACCGACTTCGTCATCGCGGGCGAGAGCGCCGGAAGCAAGCTGACCAAAGCGCGCGATCTAGGCGTTGTGGTCATCGAAGACGAGCAAGAACTGCTTCGTTTGCTGGGCGATTAATTCAAGGCGGGAACCGCACGCGAACCTTCAAGCATCGCGCGCGGTTCTTGTCATTTTTTACAAGTTGTAATCGCATCGGGGATGTGGTAAATTACTTCTTGTCGCTTTTGAGGCGGACGGCAGCAACGAATCAGTGCTTTCGACAAGAAAGTAAAAAAGATGTTGACGAACGATGAGAAAGCTGGTAACATATCGTCTTGTGGCCGCGAGAAGCGGGCGCGACGAACAAGTTCTTTGAAAACTGAACATATGGATCACGTCAGAATCCAACAATGCTTTAAACGAACGGCCTGGCCGTTTCGTACAAGCTAGCAAGTAATGAGCTAACAAGCTTATTCTATACAATGGCTTCGGCCACTTTTATGGAGAGTTTGATCCTGGCTCAGGACGAACGCTGGCGGCGTGCCTAATACATGCAAGTCGAGCGGAGTTATTCCTTCGGGGATAGCTTAGCGGCGGACGGGTGAGTAACACGTAGGCAACCTGCCTGCAAGACCGGGATAACATTCGGAAACGAATGCTAATACCGGATACGCAGTTTCCTCGCATGGGGAGACTGGGAAAGACGGTGCAAGCTGTCACTTGCAGATGGGCCTGCGGTGCATTAGCTAGTTGGCGAGGTAACGGCTCACCAAGGCGACGATGCATAGCCGACCTGAGAGGGTGATCGGCCACACTGGGAC
>NZ_JAGGDJ010000105.1 GCF_017652985.1 Paenibacillus artemisiicola | reverse complement strand
AAGCTGGCCCGCCGTCGCCGGATTCGCCGTCCTCGGCGTCCGCGAGGGAGCCGGTCCAGTACCAGCGCCCGAGGCCGGAGCCCGTGCGGGCGAGCTGCTTTCCCTTGGTCGCGAGCTGCAGCCGCAGCGGCGCGAACTGGTCGTTCGAGACCGCGCCTTCCCAGACGAGGTCGAGCAGGTCGGCGAGCAGCTCGGACGGCGGCTTGCCGTAGTCGCGGCTCAGCTTGGTCAGGAAGCTGGCGCCGCCCGTCCGAAGCAGCCCGAGCAGCCGCGGATGCTTCGACTCCGGCGACTCGGGGCCGGCCTGCGCCCGCGCCCGGGCGTCCGCCCGCAGCACCGGCGCGTAGAGCGGCCGGGCGTCCGCGAGGAAGAAGGCGATGCGGCCTTCCTTCTCGGTCTCGCCCTTGCGCCCGAGCCAGAGAACCTCGCCCGAAGCGCAGAGCAGGTCGAGGTCTTCCTTGCGGTAGCCGGCCACGCGGGCGGGGAAGACGAGCGACTCCCAGTGCGAGGCGGGCAGGAAGAAGCCCTGCAGCCGTTCGATGACCGCGCGCAGCCCGTCGATCCCGCTCAGCTGCGTGCCGGAGAGCGCGTGCTGGAGCTGCGACATGTAGGCCATCCAATCCACGGGATCGACGGCCTCGGCCTGCTTGCGCGCTTGCTCCAGCGTCAGCCGGACGAGCCGCTTCGCCACGCCGCGGCCCGTCCAGATCCGTTCGTCCTCGTCCGCGAACGGCGCGTGCTCGGTCCGCTCCAGCGCGACCAAGGTCTCCGCGACGCGCGCGGCGTCCGCGGCGCCGAGCCGCGGATACCGTTCCCGCAGCTCGGCCTCGGTGAACGACAGCCGGTTGTCCGCGAACCGTCCCGCGACGAACGCGATCGCGGCTTCGCTCCGCGGGAACGCGTCGTAGAGCTCGCGTTCCTCGGCGCAGATCCAGCGCCGCTCGCCGCCGAAATCGATCGCGGCCGCGCGCCCGGCCGCCGCCAGCGCCTCCAGCCAGGCGCCCGCGTCCCGCCCGGCCGCGGCGGCCAGCTCTTCGGCGGACTGATCGCCCCGCCGCTTGAGCAGCGTGAACAGCTCCTCCGCGTTCGCGGGCGCGATCGGCCCCGCCTCCAGGCGCGCGGCCTCCTCTCGGGCGACGGCGGGATCGACCGCCCGCCGCACCGCCTCCTCGCCGAACAGCTGCCCGGCGAGCGCCTTGCTGACGCCGAGCAGCTGGAGCTGCGTCGCCTCGCTCAGGCCGTCGCCCTCGTAGAGCATCGCGTTGGCGTATTCGGCGATGAACTGCGCGGCGAACGGCGACGGCGCCCGCGTTTCCTTCGCGACCACCTCGATGCGGCCGTCGGCCGCGGCTTCCAGCAGCGTTTTCAATCCCTCCGCGTCCAGATAGTCGTGCAGGCACTCCCGCATCGCTTCCGCGAGATAGGGAAAATGCTCCGCGTACGGCAGCGCCTGCTTCAGCAGCTCCTCGCTGCGCAGCCGCTTCTGCCACATCGGCGTGCGCGTGAAGCTGCGCGACAGCAGCAGCGACGTCTCCGCGATCCGGCGGAACGCCACGGCGAGCAGGGGGGAGCCCGCGATCGCTTCGGTCAGCAGCGTTTCTACGCCGCCGGCCGTCAGCTGCCGCAGCGTCTGCAGCCAGGACGCGTCCCAGTCCGGCACGACGAGCTCAATGCCGTTGTCCTTGGCGTTGCCGTACATCGAATAGGGGAGCAGCCGCCCGAAATGCCGCTGGATCGCCAGCAGCCACGTCCGGTTCAGGCGGCGCCCGAACGGGCTATGGATGACGACGCGCGTCTGCTGCATCAGATCGCGGTAATATTCGACGATGATCCGCCGCGCGGTCGGCAGCCCGAGCGCCCGCTGCTGCGCCCTGACGAGCTCGATCAGCTCGGAGGCCGCGTAATGGTCGAGCCCGTAGTCGGCGTCCAGCCAGGCGATCGCCGCCTCTTCGAGCGCGCGCGTTTCCTCCGGGGCGGGTTCGGCATCGTCGTTCAGCCGCAGCCGGCCCGCGAGCTGGTCCAGAAATTCGCCGAGCCGCACGCCGACCTCGACGCTCCGGCTGCTCGCTTCCGCTTTCCAGAACGGGATCTCGCTGAAGCGGTTGGGCGCCTCCTGCACGTAGACGCGGTCGTTCTCGATGCGGCTGATCATCCACGAGCTCGTGCCCAGCTGGAACACGTCGCCGGCGCGGCTCTCCGCGATGTATTCTTCGTCCAGCTCGCCGAGATGGACGCGGCTGTCCGCATGGTGGACGGGGTAGGCGGAGCTCGACGGGATCGTGCCCGCGCCGGTGACGGACGCCATGGCGGTGTTCGCCCGCTTGCGCAGCGTGTCCGTATCCCGGTCCCAGTCGATGAGCGGGCGGGCGAACGGGTAAAAGCCGGACAGCACCTTCAGCGCCGCCTCGAGCCGTTCGCGCGGGAAGCCGCGGTAGCATTCGCTGCTCGCGACGAGGCCATGCAGCGCGTCCACGGTCACGTCCGCGGCGGCGACGACGGATACCGCGTGCTGCGACAGCACGTCGAGCGGCTCCCGCGGCAGGACGATCGCCTCGATCTCCCGGCGCGCGATACTGCGGCACAGCACCGCGGCTTCCGGCAGCTCGCCGCGCTGGCGCGCCACGATATAGCCGCGGCTGACGTCGCCGACGGCATGGCCGGCGCGGCCGATGCGCTGGATGCCCGCGGCGGCGGCCTTGGGCGAGTCGACCTGGAGGACGAGGTCGACGTGGCCCACGTCGATCCCGAGCTCGAGCGAGGAGGTCGCGACGAGGCAGCGCAGCTCGCCGGTCTTCAGCATCCGCTCGACCTCGAGCCGGCGCTCCCGCGCCAGGCTGCCGTGGTGGGCGCGCGCCAGCTCATGGCCGGCATGTTCGTTCAGCCGCAGCACGAGCCGCTCGCACAGCCGGCGGCTGTTCACGAACAGCAGCGCGGACCGCGCGCCTTCCATGAGCGCCATGAGCCGCTCGACGAGCGGCTGCCAGACGCCGTCGCGCGTGCGCGGGGGCCGGCTCAGGTCCGGCATCGTCACCCGGACCGCGATCGCCTTCGTCATCGCGCTCTCGACGATGACGACCGGCCGGGGCGCGTAGCCGAGCGGATGCGCGGCGCGGGCCGCCGCCGTCTCCGCGTCCGGCTCGCCGCCGCCAACGGGCGCGGCGCCGGGCGCTCCGGCATCGGCGCCGCGCCCGTTGGCG
>NZ_JAGGDJ010000104.1 GCF_017652985.1 Paenibacillus artemisiicola | reverse complement strand
CAAACTTCATCCTATGTGGATGGTTGCATTTTCACTGTTTAATGTACCTGCATATCTAGTTTACCGTGCGTCATTAAAAAAATTTATTTCGGCATGAATTTTGTTATTCAACGTTCAACTAACGGGAGACAATAGCTTAATCATGATACGACGGTAGCCGGCCCCCGAACTTATAAGGAGACAAGATCCAATGAGGCGTTTCATTTTTATCTTTTTGGTTTTGCTCAGTTCCTTGTTAACTGGTTGTTCTTCTACAGAGGATTATCACTTTGATGATAAGGATATAAAAATTAGTTTAATAAATCAGTTGATCAATGACCAGTACAGAACTTATTCGTTCGAAGTAGAGAATACAGGTAAATTGGAGATTAAATATCTGAATTTTTATTTGTACTATCCTGTTATCGTGGGTAACGGTGGTTTCACAGGTAATCCTTTTAAAATCGAAGGAAAAGCGGACATTAGTAAACCGATAAATATAAGAACAAAAGAGAAAATTACATATACTATTTTAGCACAGATAAAAGGGGTGTTTGGAAATTCAAAATCATTAGATTTTAATCATCCACAAGTTGAATTGAATGGATTAGTAGAACAAGGGAAAGAGGATATTCCTTTTGAGATGAGTGGGGGATACTTGAAAATGAAGTAATCGAAAATGAGCGGCATTTCGTAAAACACGTATTTCACGCTTCCGGCTTCATTCAGGGTTCATTAAACGAACGGGATACGATAGCTCAATAACAATACGACTGCAGCCGGCTTCAGATCGATCGGCTGCAGTCGTTGCGCTAACGGGCAGGATAGTGGCATAAATAGATTGAATATAATTCCACTTTAATGCATAATTATACCATCAAAATATTTGGGGGATAGCTTGTGCATATTAGAAGAGCCTTGATAGTGGACACTGAGTCAGTCTATGAGTTGATTGATATGTATGCGGTGCAAGGACAACTTTTGCATCGTACACGTCAATCTATTTACGAACACTTGCAATGCTTTTATGTGGCCGTTGATGATGTAAAGAGAATTATGGGAGTCGCAAGTTTGCATATTCTCGATCGCGATTTAGCAGAAATAAGATCCTTGGTCGTGTTACCGGGAATGGCCCTAAAAGGTATTGGGCGAGCGTTAGTCGATGCCCTTGTAAAAGAAGCAACCATACTTGGGATTCCCCGTGTCATCGCATTAACCTATCAGGATGGCTTTTTTGAAAAGTGTGGTTTTGTGAAGATTAATAAAGAAACGCTCTCACAAAAAATATGGAAAGATTGTCTACATTGTTCAAAATATAATAATTGCGATGAAATTGCCATGCAAATCATGGTTTGAAGGTGGTGGTTTAATGAATCTGGTCTGCGAATCGCAAATTGTTAACGATTATTTGACCGTGACAGCTGAGGTCAATCATGATCACCCGCTGATTGCTGAATTAACTTCCAAATTGGCAACATCATCACAAGACCAAATGGATTTTATTAAACAGTCGTATGAATATGTTAGAGATCATATTGACCACTCCTGGGATATTCAGAGTTCCAGAATTACTTGTTCCGCATCGGAAACATTGATTCATAAAGAAGGCATCTGCTATGCAAAAGCGAACCTCTTGTGTGCGATATTACGAAAAGCAGGCATACCATCTGGCTTTTGTTATCAACGACTTACGATCGGAGACACTCCAGATACGGGCTATTGTATTCATGCTTTAAACGCTGTTTTTATACAGGAATTGAAAATGTGGATTCGTTTGGATGCACGAGGTAATAAGCCTGGGATTCTTGCAGAGTTCTCACTCGTTGAAGAAAAACTTGCATTTCCGGTCCGAGAAGAATATGACGAGGTTGATTACTTGACCATATTTAAATCTCCGAATATGAAGACCATCGAAGCTTTAAAAAATAATAATGACTGCATAAATATGTATCTACATGGTCTGCCCGATCGGTTGTAATCATTAAGCTATCGGGCACGTTAGTTCAACGCATCGTGGAGCAGTTTGCCGGCGGCAACTGCTCCATTTTTCGTTACGTTGACGGGCAGTTTTAACGCAGCTTCCAAGTAGTGGAAGCGTAATAACGACAGGAAACTTATATTGTTCAGGAGGGCATTATTCATGAATTCAAATAAATTTGCTATTCTAGTTTGCAGTCTTGTCATTGGCGTATTCATCGCGCTATCACCCGTGATTGTAACTGGACACTGGTATGATATTACGCATGTCATCGGGAATTTACTGGTTGCTGAATTTATTGTACGGACGATTGCAATTGTTATTGGGCTACTTGTTATATTTAGTGGGATAAAGCGATTTTTTCTTTCTAGAGCGCTGCCATCTGACGTCCCTAATGCCAATAAGGACAAATTTGATATATAGGAGCTGGAGAAGTGTCTAATCACTTTTACAAGATGATTTTTAGTGGATTTATATTCACTCTTGAAAGATGTATTGCTAATATTTCTAACTCTTTAATGGTGGCTGGTTTCGCATCACACGATTCAACTACTAATATAAATATCGTAGAATACCCCGAATTTACCGATAATATTTTTGTTTTAATTTTCTTAATCATTGGAACTTTGATATTTAATTATGGGCTAATCAAAAAACGTTAAACTAATGGGTACTTTAGTTCAATATCATCATGCGTTTCTTAGATTAACATATAGGAGATAGAACATAACGATGAAGGTAAAAGTGAACGTCTCGAAAAGAATGGTTGTAACACTTATGATTATGACTTTACTGGTGTTCATTGCGGTTATTTTCATTTATCAAGTGCAGCTCAACAAGTATAAAAGTACCTTAGCGGACAGCTATCATTTGAAATTGAATCATGGATTCTCTGGTGGAAATACGCAATCGATCGGAAATATCGATTATGTCATTAAGAGCCTAAATGAGAATGCAAGCAAAGATCATGTCTTGTATACACTGGGGAATTTGGAGACTTCAATAAAAACTGCAGAAGAATCATTTATTCTGCTTGATCGCGACTTTAATCATTACGGAGCATCATCTGATCTAATGTATAACTTTTATAGAGATCTATTTTGGTACATCAGAGCTGATTTATCTGATGATATCCTAGCCAATAAACGTAAGCTTGATGTTGAATCAAGAGAAAGTATCGTAAAAGAACTTGAAGTCGTTAAAGCTGATTTGTTTTTTATCAGTAAAAAATTTGATGAATCAGCAATGAAAGATAAGAAACCAAAATGGATTGAAACGGAATGGAGAGAGGTGATGAAAGAAATCATCGATCAGAATCAAGGCTTTAGGTTATATCAACGGATGAAGGTTAAATATGGTTTTGATCATTTGTCATAATTGAATGATTCGAAGCAAAGACCTTAAGCTCCCTCAGAGAATAAAGGTTTTCTCGCGAATGCTCGCTCATTCGCAGAATTTCATATGCATGAATCAATAGGAGTTTCAAGAATTACATGAGAGGGGCTAAGCTGCTCCGTTTGAGGGCA
>NZ_JAGGDJ010000103.1 GCF_017652985.1 Paenibacillus artemisiicola | reverse complement strand
AGCGTAGAGACCGAATTCTCTCTAAACTTACTCCAGTAACAAGATGAATTAAATCTTCTGATTGATTGAGTTGGATCATCTTTCTAACAATGTTATCCTTCGTTGTCCAAATACCAAAATAATGCCCATTATTAAAGCCATCTTCTCGGGCCTCTTCAATATCACTTGATACGGTTCGGATTTCTTCAATATGTTTTCCGAACCACTGCTTTTCTTCAGCATCTAACTCTACGAGTGCTCTCACTTCTAAATTCTCCGTATAAAACGTAATTACTTCGCCTAATTTGATATTAAAAAAAAGGATTTCATCTTCAGTAATTCTGTAGCGAAATGGATCAGGCTCATTAAAGTCAATCTGTAGCCTCTTCATCATCAACCTCCTAATGACCCAGAGATTTGAATCAAGTACCTGCAGTTTGCTATTGAACTAACGTTTCCCGTTAGTTTAAAGAATTATAAGCCACGATTTTTATCGAGCCATTCTTCATTGTTCCAATCAGCCGTCATTCCACCTAATGGTGGGAAATTTAACTTAGCATCGTTTGATTGGACAAACGCCATGAGAATTTTGTTTTGTATCAAAAATCTCCAAGCACTTGTTTGAATGATATCTAATATATGATATGCGATTTCAGGCTGTTTTTCAGCAAAAGCATCATAGTTTTCAAATGCCAAAACAAAACCTTTCTCTCTTGGCTCCATCTCCGATAAACAGTCGTTAAAAGCATCTAAGTTTTGACCATAGTAATCAGGGAACCGAAGCGTACTTGATAACTCATTATGAAAATTTGTGTTATCCCAAGACGAGCAATCAAAACTATATATTTCAAATCCCTCAAGTGCAATTTGCTGATGATATTTGACGAAAATGTCCTTGTTCCAAAATAATTTGACACTACCATCTACAATAAGGTCACGCCAAAGTTCACCATAGTTGTTCATAAAGTTAACTCCCTATATCCATGTTATCACCATTCTAATACCACGATACTTCATTAAGCTATCCTGCCCGTTCGTATTATGAGGTCACCAGAACTTACTGGTCGAACTCTTTTTTGTGTGGTCGTAAGATTGCCGTAGCCGGGGATCGAACGTTCCTGCCCGTGGGACTCGGATCCCGAGAGCTATTCCGTTCATCCCCCCTACTTGTTAAACCATGATTAGGCTAGTTGGGGCAAGACCCCGAATCACATGCGATGATGTGGACGACAAAAAGGTTAGGGGCTACCGGCCAATATTTAAAAGGAGTGGTTAAATGAATCCTGTCATTGGACTGGATGTTTCTAAGGGAGAAAGTCATGCCCAAGCATTCACGAATCGAGGCGTCTCGCACGGAAAAATCTTTCGATTTGAGCATAACCTCGAGGGATTGGCGTCTTTTCTAAACTATGTGCAGGATCTAGAATTCTTTACTGGACTACGTCCGGCAGTCGTGTTAGAAGCAACTGGGCACTATCATAGCCCTATTATTCAATTTCTAGATGAGCATCAATACTTGTATATCGTCATTAATCCTCTGATTTCACATCAAGCAAGAAAAACGAATTTACGCAAGGTGAAAACGGATAGTGCTGACGCATACTAACTTGGGGAATTGTTTTACAAAGAAGAGTTGGAGCCGTACAAAAAACGGGGGCAATTCTTGATGAATTTGCGATATCTGACAAGGCAGCATGATGCTTTAACAGATATGTATGTGCAAGGCAGTTCCAGTCGGTTCTTGATCAGGTCTTTCCGGAATATCGCGGTGTTTTTGGAGACCTGTATTCGAAGGTATCCCTTCGTTTTCTGGTTCTTCACCCTACCTCTTCCTCAGTGCTGACCAAGTCTCTGGATGACATCACAGCGAGGATACAATCTCTTACTGGACGGACAAATTCCGCTTGGGCGCGTGAACGTTCGCTCAAACTAATAGCTGCTGCGGAGCGAAACCCTTTCAGAGAAACAGCTTTTTCAAGCCATCTCATCACTTTGGAACTGCTCATTAATCTGCTTCTACAGTACCAAGAGCATCTAGCCAAACTCGAACAGTCGATAGATGCTCTGGCTGCAGAATTAGTTGAGTATGATTTGATCCAATCGATACCCGGCATTGGCACCAGAATTGCTGCAACAATCCTGGCTGAGGTCGGAGAAATCGATCGATTTGAACACGCAAAAAAGCTCGTTGCATTTGCCGGCGTTGATCCAAGTGTTTTCTCTTCCGGTAAGTTTACAGCAACTCGAAACACGATAACCAAACGCGGTTCAAGAAGGTTGCGAACAACCTTATATCTGGCCGTACGCTGCGGTCTGCGCAGCTCGCGTAACCAGAAACTCCGCACCTTTTACGATAAGAAGCGTGCCGAAGGTAAACCGTTTAAAGTGGCTGTTATTGCTTGCGTGAATAAATTAATCCACTGGATTTTCGCAATTCTAACCAATAAAGAAGCATTTCGCCTGAGCTAACAAGAAACGCTAACCTTCTGAGGAAAACCTTCCCATCCTCCAAAGGATGGTTATTTGGCGTGCTCCTTCAATAGTATAGCATCATGGACTTTATCCATTAAGTTTTAAATATTGACAAGCTATTAGCTAGAATAGCGCAGTGACGGCAGCCGATCGTTCTGATGTCGGCTACCGTCGTGTCATGGTTGAACTATTGTGTCCCGTAGCAGTCGCTTGGCTCAATATTTCGCCAGATCATGCATGACCTGCTGAATTGTTCCAAACGTCGAGTCGGCCGCCGTTTGGCCGGCATAGAGGATCAACAAGAAACGTTGAAGATTGAAGTTCGTTCCTCCTCTATGTCCCCTTGACTCCCACTCATGCATAAGCCTCCCCCATCCTTTCTCCTGCGCCTGCATGGAAGGAAACCCATAGAGCACAAGCTCGCCGCCGTCTTCCAGAATAAACGTCTGAGCTTCGGCATCTATCAGCGAGATCTCATCCGGGTCGTCATACGCCGTCAGATTCAGGCCATTCTCCCTCAAGGCGCGAAGAATATCTTCGCGTGTTACGGCGTCTTGATGCAGAAGAATCAAGGTATCGGCATACCGTTTGCCCGGCTTGGAGGCATGGAAATCAGCAGCTTTAGTCAGAATGACCTTGATTATTTCACCCGTTTTGAAGTCGTTTGCCCTCAGTATGCTGCCGTCTTCATCTCGATAAACGGTCTGTGGCGTAGTTTCGATTCCGCATACGTACCCGATATCCTCGATCGCACCACGCTTACCCCGGTTCATTTCATCTGAGCAATTGACGGATATTCGACCGTTCTCCACGCGCTCGACCGCGCCTTGAAAGGTCTTCGTTTTCTGCTCCCAGCAGCCCGTAAGTGCTACGGCAGCCATAAGCAGCACGACACCGACTCTCTTCACGCAAATCCCTCCTCGATATCCAGTACTACCTTGGACGTGTTGGATACAATAGGGGAACCTTGCAGCGCGAATCACCCCAAAAACCCATATGGTATCGATCTTCGGGGCAAGCGCTTAGTTGAGAAAGGCAGCCATACTTTTGGCTGCCATTGAA
>NZ_JAGGDJ010000102.1 GCF_017652985.1 Paenibacillus artemisiicola | reverse complement strand
GGCGCGCGCGTCGTGCAGATCCGCGAAGTCCGGGTACCGCTTCGCGCCGTCGGCCGCGTGCCGCGCCGCATCCGCGGGCCGTCCGGCGGCGCGGCACGCGTGCACGAGCTTCAGCATGGCGTCCGAGCCGTAGCCGGGGTCGCGCGCCAGACCGGCGAGCGGCTCGAGCCACCGCAGCGCGCCCGCGTAATCCCCCGCCGCGAACAGCTCCGTCCCCGCGGCGTACCGCAGCGCCGGGTCGTCCGGGGCGGCGGCCAGCGCCCGCGCCAGAAGACGGCGGTTGCGGGCGAATTTGTCCCGCTCCGCAATGACGTCGTCCCGGTAGCCCTCGTGCAGGATCGACAGGCCCGCCGCGTCGCCGATCGCCTCGCCGCCGTAGGCGTCGTACACGGACGAAGCCGCCTCCTCGTGCACCAGCCCGCGGAAGCGCACCCGCGCGTCGTTGCGGAACAGGCGGCACACCGCGTCCGTGACCGTGCCGGCCCGCGCCCCGCTCCCGACCCGGCTGATCACCTGGACGAAGTAGCCGCCTTTCGCCTCGTCTTCCAGCAAACGCATCCACGCCGCCGGATCGCCGACGGCCAGCCGTTCGTCCGCGTCCAGCACGAGAATCCACGGCTGCGACGCGGCGGCCAGCGACCGGTTCCGGGCCGCGGCGAAATCGTCCGCCCACGCTTCGTGGATCACGCGCGCCCCGAACGACGCGCCGATCGCGGCCGTCCCGTCCGTCGAACCGGTATCGACGAGAATCGTCTCCGCGACGTACGGCGCCGCCGAACGCAGGCAGTCCGCCAGGAAGCGGCGCTCGTTCCGCGCGATCAGGCACAGCGACACCGGCAGCGGCAGCCCGCATGCGCCGGATGCGCCGGACGCGTCGGATGTGCCGGATGCTCTAAGCTCGCGCCCGTCCCGCGCCATCCGCGCTCACTCCCGTCCGGCGGCCGGCAGCGCCAAGCGGATCGCCCGCACGGCCTGCGCCCATCCGGCGGTACGCTGCGCCTCCGCCAAGTGCCGGTCCGCCAGCGCGAATAAGGCCTTCGCCCCGAGCCGGACGTCCGCGCGCGCCGCCTCCGCCGCGGCTTCGCCGGCAGCGGCCGGGCGGCCGTCCAGCATCGCGCCGACGATGCCGCGCACCCGATCCTTCGCTGCCGCGGGCTCCGGACCGCGTCCGGCCAGCAGCAAAGGCAGCCATTCCCGGGCCGCCGCCGGATACGGGCGCGCTTCCGCCGCTTCCAGCCAAGCCGCCGCCGCCCGCAGCGCGGCCAGCCGTCGCGCCCCCCCGCGGCTCTCGTCCGCCGCCGGAGCCGGCTCGACCGAAGCGGTGCCTCCCGATATCGCCGCATGCGCCGATCCGGCATCCTCCGGCCCGGTTGCCGCTTCGGCAGCGTCCGGCGCGCCGTCACCCGCAATCGCTCCCGGGGCGCCATCGGCGCGTTCCTCCCGATGCGCCGCGGCGCCAGCCGCAACCGCGGCCTCCGTTTCATCCCCGTTCAAACGCGCGCATGCCCGCGCCAGCGCGAGCCACGGCCGCAGCGCCTCCCGTTCCCCGTCCTCCGCGGCCGCCAGCCTTTCTTCCAGCCACGTCCCGAGCGCGTCGTAACAGCCGCAGTCGAGCAGAATGCCGGCCAGCTTCCCGGACGCCTCCGGCGACGCCAGCGAGAATCGCGCCCCGATGAACGCGGCCAGCCGCTCCTGCGTCGCCGCCGCGCGCATCATCCGACACAGCCGATATAACGGCGCGAGCAAGCTGCCCCGATGGCGCACCGCCTCCGCGTACCAATGGGCCGCCGCGTCGAAGTCCAGCTCCGCCTCGTGCATCAGGCCGAGCCAGTACGCCGTCTGGTAGGTCCCCATTCCGTCCTCCGTATGGTAATGCGCCGGCGCCCGGCCGACCGCGATCGCGGCGGCGAACGCCTCGGCGGCTTGCCTCCGGCGGCCGAGCGAAGCCAGCGCGACCCCTTTGGCATGCCACAGATCCGGGTAATCCGGGTACCACGCCAGCCCTTCCTCCGCGTTCCGCAGCGCCTCCGGCCACCGGCGGAGCACCTGCAGGCAGCTCGTTTCGTGCTTCACCAGCAGATGCGCGTAGCTGACGGCCGCGTGATCGAGGCCCTCCCGCGCCCGCCGGAACGCTTCGAGCGCCGCATCGGCCTCGCCCGCGCGAAAATATTCCACGCCGAGGTTATACCGGTTGAACCGGTTATCCGGCTCCTCGCGGATGGCCTGCTCCAGCAGCGTCCGGTTGCGGTTCACCTTGTCCTTGGCCGCCACGGCTTCGCGCCGGTAGCCGTAGTGGTGGATGATGACGTCGCTCAGGTGGAACCGCGCGTCCGGCGTATGGCGCACGATCGGCCCGGCGATCTGCTCGTGGATCCGGCCCTCGAACCGGTACCGCCGGTCGTTGCGGAACATGCGCAGGACGGGGTTGATCGTCGCGCCGTCGCTCCCTTCCCCCGCGTAGTTCCACACGTTCAGGAAGAAGCCCGCGATCTCCCGGTGCTGCGCCAATTCCCGCAATTGCTCCCGGGTGCCGGCGTCCAGCTCCTCGTCGGCGTCGAGAAACAGGATCCACTCGCCCTCGGCGTGGACGAGCCCTTGATTGCGGGCCGCGGCAAAATCCCCCGTCCACGCGCTGCGCACCACCGACGCCCCGAATTTGCGGGCGGCCTCGACCGTGCCGTCGTCGGAGCCGGTGTCCACGACGACGATCTGGTCGACGACGCCCTTGACGCTCCGGAGACAGCGCGGCAGGTCGCGGATTTCATTTTTGACGATCATGCAGAGCGTGATCAGCTTCGTCTTCGCCATCGTTCATGCGCCTCCTTTGCGCGGCCGTCCACGGGGTCCGCCATCCCGCCGCCTCCGTGCGGACGATCGCCTGCTGCAATTGCTCGAGATCCGCCAGCGGCCAGCCGCCGCCGTATGCGGGCGTCGCGGTCTCCGCCCAAGGCAGCAGCGCCTCGCGGGCCATCGCCAGCGCGCAGAACGCCGCCCCGAGCCGGGCGCGCGGCGCCATGCCTTCGTCCGCCAGCGCGTTCTCGAACAGCGCCGTCGCTTCGCCGTACAATCCCTTCAGCACCAGGATCTCGCCGAGCGCGAAGCTCTCTTCCGCCCGCAGCGGCCGCGTCTCCATCGTCCGCAGCAGCCGGGCCGCCGCCGCTTGCGCGTAGCCGTGGCGGTACAGCGCCGGCGCCCAGCGGTCCTCGAGCGCCGGCGCCGCCTGCCGGAGCCGGCCCGCGAGCCGCGGCAGCCCCAGCGCCAGCGCGCGCTCCGCGAGCCGCGCGATCAGCGGCGTCCAGCCCGGCACGGAAGCTTCCCCGCCGGCGTCGCGGACCGTTCGGCGCGCGATGTACGGGGCGGCGATGCGCTCCGCCGCGAACAGCAGCCGCGCCTCCTCGCCGAACGCGTCCCGCAGCCGCTCCCTCAGCGGTCCAGTTCGGAAGTGCACTTGTCTGAATTCCAGTCTCCACTTCTACTCGTATCCCGTCTTCTGCTTGCAAATAGGGGGGGGGGGGGGGGGGGGGGGGGGGGGGGGGGGGGGGGGGGGGGGCGGCGGGGGGGGGGGGGGGGGGGGGGGGGGGGGGGGGGGGGGGGGGGGGGGGGGGGGGGGGGGGGGGGGGGGGGGGGGGGGGGGGGGGGGGGGGGGGGGG
>NZ_JAGGDJ010000101.1 GCF_017652985.1 Paenibacillus artemisiicola | reverse complement strand
GATGCGGCGGCGTCCGGCGCCGAAGACGCCGCATCGGCTTCGCCGGCCGCGCCGTCCTCCGGCGGCGCGAAGCCCGGCGTCGGCTCGAACGGCACCCAGCCGGCGCCCGGGAACCACACTTCCACCCACGCATGCGCGTCGCTCGCGCGCACGGCATACCGGCCGGCCGCGCCGCCGCCCTCCGCCGCTTCCGCCGCGGGCTCGCCCGGCGCGAAGCCTTTCACGTACCGCGCCGGAATACCCTGCGTCCGCAGCAGCACCGCCATCGCGGACGCGAAGTGGACGCAGTACCCTTCCTTCTGCCGGAACAGGAAATCGTCGACGAAGTCCGCCCCCGCCTCCGGCGCTTCCGTATCCGTCAGCGTATACGTATAATTCGCGCGCAAGTAGTCCGCGATGGCCTGCGCCTGTTCATAACGCCCGGAAGGATTGCCGGCGTCCTTGATAATCTGCCCCGCGAGCCCGCCGATCCGCGCGGGCAGTCCATCGGGCAGCTGCGTGTAGGCGCGCTCCGCTTCGGCCGTCAGCGACGGCGCGCCGTCCGGCGCGGACGCATCCGCCGCCCCCGCGCCCTCGCTCCCGCTCCCCTCGGTTCCGACGCTGCGCACGTCGACCTCATTCGGCAGCTTCGTCACGATCGTGTATTGCGCGACCCGGTCCTCGTCGCCGCCCGGGTAGAGCGCTCCCGTGTCGGCGTCCCGCCAATATTTGCCGGCCGCGCCTTTCGGCGCGAGCTGCAGCTTCAGCGCCGTCACCGCCGAATCGGCGCCGCCGGTGAACAGCGGATAACCGACGGTCGGCTTGGCGGGCGTCACGGTTTGCACGATAACGCCGGACGCGCCGTCATCGTCGGCTTCGGCGACGTTCAGCTTCTGCCAGTCGTGCCCGTCCTGCTCCCAGCCTTTCCCGGTGTACGCGGCTTTGCTGTCGCCGCGCAGATACCCCGCTTCCGCCGCCGTCACCGTGAAGAGCACCGTATCGTCCGAGGAGAGCGGGCCGCCGAGCCGGGTGTCGTCGAAGCCGTAGCCCGTTCGTCCCGCGCCGCCGCCAAGCCCGGTCTCGGCCATCGCCTCCGCCGCGGCCGTCGATTCCGGCGCATGCCCGTCTTCCGCCTCGTCCAAGCGGGCTTCGCTCCAGCGGACGGCGTCCGCCGCCCAAGGCGCCTGCTTCGCGGTCGTGCCGCTCGACCAGCTCCAGGCCGCGCCGATGCTCGCCGCCATGATGAGCACGGCCAGCCAGGCCGCGCCGCTCCACCAGCCGATGGTCCAGCCGGCGAGCAGGCCTTGCCCGGGCTTGGCGCCGCGCCCCTTGCCGGCTGCGCCAAGACCGCCGCCGCTTCCGCCGGCGGCCCCGGCGAACACGTCCGGCACCCCTGCGAGCCGCTCGATTCGCGGCACCGTGACGAGCGCGCTCAGCACCAATCCTTCCGCGCACGCCCGCAGCAGGCCCGGAAACACGTCCAAGCCGAGGAAGCCGTACAGCAGCAGCAAATACACCGCCGTCAGCGCCGTCAAGCCGAGGCCCCACTGCCGCAGCCACATGAGCGACTGCACGGCGATCGCCATCATGCCGAGGCCGCCGATGAGCAGCAGCGTGCGAAGTTCGCCGCTCAGCATGAAGTCCGCCCGCAGCACATGCAGCGCGTCCGACCGGACGGCGCGGACGAAGCCGGACACCGATCCGCCGATGGAGCCGTAGTGCGGCTCGAACAGGACGAGCACCGCGCCGACCGTAACGAGGCCGTTCAGCGCCAGCGCCGCCCACGTCGGCGGCACGAACAAGCCGACCGCCAAATACAGGCCGACCGCGAAGAGCAGCGGGCTGATCTGGTACAGCTCCGTATACGACTTCAGCTGCTCCAGCGGCAGCAGCCATTCGACGATCAGCCCGTACAGCAGCAGGCTGGTGATCAGCCTGCGGGAGGCGTGCCGAAAAAAATGCAGCCCCTCCCGTTCCTCCTGCCGCTTGGACGGAGGATTCGCGGCCGGAGGCGTCAACCCGCTTCCGCCGCCTCCCTGACTACCCGTTCGCGGGTTCGGCATGCATGCCGCCTCCTTCCTTCCCGGCGCTCGCCGCCGCCTCGGCCAGCCGCGGCGACGCGTTCGCGTAGCTCGCCGGCACGGGCAGCGCCTTCACGCCGCAGCCCGTTCCCCGCAGCCGCTCCTGCCAGCTCCGCTCGGCGGCTTCTCCTCCCGCCTCGTGCACCGAGAGCAGCAGGAGCAGCCGGATGCCGCGCACGCCGGCGAGCTTCGCGCCGTACGAAATATTGCCCGGGTCGCCCGACTGCCTGGCGATCGCCTCGGCATTCCCCGTCCGTCCCGCCGTCAGGCAGATGACGGAGGCGCCGCGCGGCGCCCCGGCGACGATGTCGGACAGCCGCTGCGACATCGGCTTCGCGGCGTCGCCAAGCCGCAGCCCGGCTAGACGCGTCTCGGCCTCGCGCAGCGCGTCGGCGCCGCTGCCGCCGTCGTGGATGACGCCGTCCGGGGCGGCATTGGTCAGCACTTTGACGCGCTTCCCTTCGCGCGCTGCTTCCCGCAGGATCGCCGCGGCGCGCCCCGCGTTCGCGTCGAACAGCCGGCGCGCCTTGCCGTAGGCGGACGCCGACGCGTCCAGCAGCACGATGATCGCGCCCGCCTCTTCGGCCTCGCTCATCCGCGTCTGCATGCCGAGCCCGCGCGCCATCGCGCGCCAGTCGACGCGCCGCAGCGAATCGCCCGGCGCGTAGGCGCGCAGCTCCGGCCCGGCGCCGTCCCGGCGGAGCCGGGAAGCGGCGGCCGCCATCTGCCCGCCGAACGCGGACACCGGCTGCAGGCCCTGCCGGGCCTGCTCCGGCTCGAAGCCCGGCAGCGGGCCGAGCCGTTCGCCGGCCGGCGGCGCCGGCTTGACGACCGCGCGGCCAGGGCAGTCGACCCGCACGGTGCGGACCGTCAGTCCCAGCATGTCGCCGCAGGTCAGCGCGACGCGGTTAAACGCCAGCTCGCCGCGCTGCAGCCCTTCGACCGTGTACTCCAGCACCAGGCGCCGGTTAAAGCCGGGCAGCAGCGCGCGCACGACTTGAACGCCCCGCTTAGCCGGCTGCTTCCCTCGTTCCGTTCTTTGACTGCCGCTCGCATTCGCCGGTCCCTTCGGATCCTTTGCGTCGTCCGACGCTTGCACGACCGTTGAATCTTTCCTGTCCTTCGCGTCCTGCTCGTTTTTCACGGCTTTCGCGTCTCTCGCTGCGCCCTTCACGACCTTCGCGTCGGCCATCGCGGCCTTCGCGCCCGCCGGCTCCCCGGCATCCGCCGCCCGGACGATCTCCTCCTCGAGGCACACCCACGTAAACGGCAGCATGCGGCTCAGCGTGAGCGTGAGCCGGACGCGCATCTCGCCGCCGTCCGCGAGCCCGTCCGCGCCGTACACGATCCGTTCCGCCCGGACGCGGCCGAGCGACACATAAAATAACAATAATTTACATATTATAATTAACATTATTATAACTATGAACAATTATTTCATTACATTACTTTACTTCAACAATACGAACATTGTAGCTATGAATACGATAAACAAGATTGGAAGAACATATATTTAAACTCTAGTTATTAAATTATTTTGTATATTTATTTCTGTTTAAAATAATAAGAGAGAAGTAGTAGAAAAGAGAGGAGAGAAAAAGAGAAAAAAAACCAAGAGCCTAGTAGTTATGACGCCCGCCTT